>JAQYWC010000070.1 GCA_030145245.1 Desulfobacterium sp. | reverse complement strand
TACCGTTGTGACCTCATCGATCTCCAGCACTGTGCTCCGGGTGGAGGACTGGATGTTTTCGATGTTGGACTTGATCTCCTGGGTGGCGGCAGCTGTCTGCATGGCCAGCTCCTTGATCTCGTTGGCCACCACGGCAAAGCCTTTGCCGGCCTCGCCGGCCCGGGCTGCTTCAATGGTTGCGTTCAGGGCGAGGAGGTTGGTCTGCTCGGAGATGGTGGTGATCACCTCGGTGACCTTGCCGATCTCGTCTGCTGCCGAACCCAGCTCCTTGACCTTTACGGCGGTGCTCTTTGTCTTGTCCACGGCCTGGGCCGTGATGGTTCTGGCTGTTCCGGAATTCTTGGATATGCCCGCCAGGGAGGCGCTCATCTCCTCGGTGGCTCCGGCCACGGAAGTGACGTTGGTTGAGGCCTCTTCGCTGGCAGAAGCCACCGTTGTCATGTGCATGCTCATCTCTTCTGCGGCGGTGTTGACGGAGGCTGATTTCTCGGTGAGGGTGTTGGAGCCGCTGGAGAGCTGTGTGGACAACCCATTGAGATCAGACGCCGAACTGTTCAGGTCTTCGGCCTTGGTTGCAATATCGGCGATGATTTCCTGGACGTTTTCGATGAACTGGTTGAACCATTTTCCCATCTCTCCGATCTCATCCGTGGAGTTGATCTCCAGGCGCTTGGTCAGGTCGCCTTCTCCGGTTGCAATGTTTTTCAGCATCTCCACGGCCTGGCGGATGGGCCCTACGATAAACTTTGAAACGATCAGGGCCGTGACCAGTGTGGCACTTAGTGCGATGAGGCAGAAGAGGATCAGGTTCAGGTATTGCTGGTTTGAGATGGCGCTGTTTGTCGCGGCAAGTTCGGCGGTGAGGGTATCCCCAAAATGTTGGGTCATTGTCCCAAGGATCTCCTTGATGGCGGTTGTCTCTTTGGAGAGGCGCAGGGCCTCTGCCTGGAGATTAATGCCTTTGATCTCCTCCTCCGTTGCCATGGCCAGATAGATGGGACGGGCTTCCGTGGTAAACTTGTTCAGCTGTTTGATTGCTGTGTTGATACTTGCTGACCGTTGTTGATCGATGCCCGGCAGCCGGGAAATTTCGGTCAGGGAGCTCCTGGTCAGGTCGGATTTTTGTTGGGCCTCCTCCAGCAGGGCGTCATCCCCGGTGACGATGGCGTCGGTATAGAACTTGATCTGGTTGTCAAATGCCGTCATCGCCGCCTGGCTGAACCGGGAAGCGGGGAATAGATAGCTTGAAACGGTAACCAGTCTTGATTCGGTCTGGCTGGCGATGAAAAAGCCAAAGGCCATTGAGGCGAAATAGCCCAGAAGTGCAATGCTGACACAGAGCCAGATTTTTTTTGAAATGGTAATTGATCTCCACATATCAACCCTTTCTTGTTGCCTTAACCGTTGTTTTATCCCCTCTTCCATGGTTGTAAGGGGAGGGGGGATCTATTACGATTGTTGGATTTGATTCCAGGTTACCGTTAAAATGAAAAGGTCACCTTTGCAGCAAGCATGTACCAGTCGTCATCGGGATCTTCAGCATCGTACTCTACGGTGGCGAGGCCGTCCATCAAATGGCCTTCGAGCTTAAACACCATGTTGTCGTTTATATCAAACCGGGTGGTCAGGGCGAAATCCTTTTTCCATGCTTTGGCTGCCGGTTCTCCCTTTTCCTTGTATCGGTCTCCGTCCCTGTCGTCCTTATCTGTGTATTCAATGTTGTAGTAGGTGCCCACCTCTAACCAGTCGTTGATCCGGTAGCTTGCAAGGAAATAGTATCCTTCAAAATCAAGCTTGTCGTCGACATTGAAGGCGGAAATGGTGTAGTCCACCGTCAATATCTGGTATTCGGATGCCAGGGTGAGATCTCCGTAGACAAATTCCACGGAGGCGATATAGGATTCGGCTTCAAAATCTAAATCAAAATGAACGGGGGTGTCGGAGGAGAGGCTTGCTTTGTATCCCAGGGTGCTGGTGCCGAGGGTAAGACCGTCGAGGGGGGTGGACCATTTGAGGTCCCCTGCATAGGCCCAGTCCACGGAGGAGTCGGAGAACCCGGAAACTCCCATCAGACCGCCCATTATATTGGCAATCCCCTCGTCTTCTTTCAACTGGGTTGTTCCATAGACCGCCTGATATTCAACGCCACCGGGTAGCTCACCATAGGCACCGATGCCGATGGTGGTGGAGATGGATTCCCTGAAGCCTTCGGAGTAGATGCTGGAGGGAAGCAGGATGCAGGTACGGGCTGCGTCGATATCCCGGCTCTGGTTGTAGAGGCCGTAGGGGGTTTTCATTTTTCCCGCCCGAAGGCCGAGCCAGTTGCGATAGTTGTAGTCACCATAGGCCCAGTCGATCTCAACTTCATTGTTTCCGATGTCGCCCATGTCCCGGGAGAGCAGTTGGATGCCCACCCTGAGGTCGTCGTTGACCTGGGAAACTATGTTGAGGCCGAATTCATTGAATTCAAAGGTGCCGTTGGATGAGGTGTCGGCAAAGAGGGCGTCGTTGGTGTCGCTTTTAAGGTATCCCTGGGAGAGGAAGCCATGGATCTGAATTGACTCCATGTCAAAGGCTGCTGCGGTTGTGGCAAAACAGATAAAGATGGTTGCAAGTATGAACTTTTTCATAGGTGAAACTCCTGATGTCTATTTTACGTTAAGAATTTTGACAGTATCCTTTGCAAGGCCGGCATCGATATACCCTACAGTACCCGGGGTGGAGGCGATGTACGCAAGGTAGGCCCCGGTGTCGTCAAACTGCTTGGGTTTGACCCCTTTTCCCGTAAATACCATTTTTTTCCAGTGGCTTTTCCACTGGGAGTAAGTCCTGTGGATGTAGCTTTTTAAAAACAGTTTGTGCTGGTCAGGATCCTTGAGAACGACAATGTTGATCCTGGAGTTGTCACTCCATTTAGTCATTTTTCCAAGGAAAATTTTCTGCAGTTCTTTTGGGGGAATCTCGGTCTCCTGGACACCCGGGTTGCAGATGATGACGGTATCAGCAGATGCTATACCGACGAAGAGCGCCATGACAATAATGAAACAAATAGCTATTTTTTTCATTTCTCCTCCTGGTTATAGTACTGTTTTTCCCTTGGCCCGGGTGTGATAAGCCACGGCGGGTTCCACCGTGGCTAAACAGCCAAAGGAAGAACCTCCAACGTTTTTTCCACTAAACAATGTTTTGTCAAAGAACAAAAAAGTAGTAATATAAAAAACTTAAGAAAGCAAATTTTTTATGAGAAATAGAGTGAAATCTCATATTGCAGCATGCCTTGTCTTGCCTTGCCCGGGGCTGTCTGCTATTATTCTACAGGATTTATCTGCTGGTCGAGATTCTTTATGTTTCCAGAGGGTTCTCGATAAAGGCTTTCATAAAGGAAGGCAGGCCATGGGACGTGATTTTACCTCTGTTATTTTCTTTTGGGTTATTCTGGTCATCTCGACGGTGGCGGGAAGCACTTCATGCGCGGATGAACTCGTCTGCGGCATTGCCACGGGATTTCCACCTTATCAGTTCCGGGAAGGAGGTGAGGTGACCGGGTTTGATGCCGATGTGGTCCGCCTGGTTCTCAATCAACTGGAGGAGGAGGGGGCTTTTTACCAGGACAGCTGGGACGATGTGGTTGGCAAACTGCGCTATGGCAACATCGATTTTATCGCGGGTATGGAAATCAGCGGGGTGAGAAAAAAAGTCTTTGAGTTCTCAACGGTTTACTATCATAGGTATACTGTTATTTTTGTCAGGGCCGACAATTCAGACATACGATCCGTGGAGGATCTTTACAAAAAGGTCATTACAGGGGACAGGCACTCGTTTATAGAGTCCCACTGGGAGAAGCTTCGAATCAAGGGCAGGATTCGCATTCGGCAGATGGAGAGCAAAGAGCGGGCAATGGAGTTGCTGTTTCAGGGGGAAACCCAGGCTGCAATAATGCCCAGGGCCGTTGGCCTTTACCTGGCTGAAAAGATGGGGTTAAGGGTGAAAATCCTGGATGGGTTTGATCCGGGATCTCCCGTGGCCATGGCTGTTAAAAAAGGAAATTCTCAGCTTTTGCAGAAGATCGACAGGATAATAAAGGAACTCATGGAAAAGGGCGAGATCGATAAGCTCTATGCCAGGTGGTTCAAACAGGAAAATAACCAGGGGCTGAAAGTTCAGCCCCTGGTCAAATGATTCTTTTCAAGCGGTGACGTTTAGCCTGGACAAGCCAGAACCAAAAAAGCTTTATGATTCTCTTGCTAAACTAACACGGAATTCAGAGCTAAGAAGCTAATACCTGTAGTGGTCCGGCTTGAAAGGTCCGCTTACGGGCACGCCAATGTAATCGGCCTGCTCCTGGGTAAGCGTGGTCATCTTCACTCCCAGGGTCTCCAGGTGGAGGCGTGCAACCTCCTCGTCAAGCTCCTTGGGAAGGATGTAGACCTTTTTCTCCAGCTCTTCGGTGGCAAGCTTGATCTGGGCCAGGGTCTGGTTGGTGAAGCTGTTGCTCATGACAAAGCTCGGGTGACCGGTGGCGCATCCAAGGTTCACAAGCCGTCCTTCGGCAAGAACGATGATCGAGCGTCCGGACTCCAGGGTCCATTTGTCCACCTGGGGTTTGATCTCGGTCTTGGTGTTGGCCGGGTTGTTCTCAAAGAAGCTCATCTCGATCTCGTTGTCAAAGTGACCGATGTTGCAGATGATGGCTTCATCCCGCATCTCTGCCAGGTGCTCGCCCCTGATGACCTGGTAGTTGCCCGTGGCTGTGACAAAGAGGTCACCCTGGGGGGCAGCTTCTTCCATGGTCATGACCTGGAAGCCTTCCATGGCAGCCTGGAGCGCGCAGATGGGGTCGATCTCGGTGATGATCACCCGGGCACCGTAGCCCTTCATGGATGCGGCACATCCCTTTCCAACATCTCCGTAACCTGCCACAACAACAACCTTGCCGGCCAGCATCACGTCGGTGGCCCGCTTGATGCCGTCTGCCAGGGACTCCCGGCAGCCGTAGAGGTTGTCAAACTTTGACTTGGTGACAGAGTCGTTGACGTTGATGGCCGGAAAGAGGAGTTCTTTGCTCGATGCCAGGTGGTAGAGCCGGTGAACGCCGGTGGTGGTCTCCTCGGAGACGCCCTTGATCTTTTTTGCGATCTCGGTCCACTTGGTCGGGTTCTGCGCGTATCCGTGTTTTAGTCTCTCCATGAGAAAGATCTCATCGGCACTGCCGGAGATGTTTTCAAGCAGGGAGGGGTCTTTTTCAATCTTGACGCCCTGGTGGATATAGAGGGTTGCATCGCCCCCGTCATCCACGATCAGGTCAGGACCGCTTCCGTCGGGCCAGGTCAGGGCCATTTCCGTACACCACCAGAACTCCTCCAGGGTCTCGCCCTTCCAGGCAAACACGGCGGACGAGCCTTTTTCGGCAATGGCGGCCGCAGCATGGTCCTGGGTGGAGAAGATGTTACAGGTGGCCCATCTCAGGTCTGCACCCAGTTCGTACAGGGTGTCGATGAGCATGGCCGTCTGGGTGGTCATGTGCAGGCTGCCCATGATCTTGAGCCCCTTGAGGGGTTTGTCCGTGCCGTATTTTTTCCGAAGGGCCATGAGGCCTGGCATCTCTTTTTCCGAGAGCTGCATGTCCTTGTGCCCGTCCATGGCAAGGCTGATATCCTTAACCTTGTTTTTCAGGCTAAGATCAAGCTCCATGAACTCTGTTCGGTTGTCTGTCATTGAGTATACTCCTTAGAATTTAACTATGTTTTTCAGACCGGTCTTTTCCCTGATCTCATCGACCTTGTCAGTTCTCTCCCAGGTGAAGTCGGGATCGTTTCTTCCAAAGTGGCCGTAGGCTGAGGTCTTTCGGTAGATGGGTCGTTTCAGGTCAAGGGTCTTGATGATACCGGCGGGTGTCAGGTCAAAGACCTCTTTGATGATCCCCACGGCTACGCTCTCCGGGATCTTGCCGGTTCCCATGAAGTCCACCAGCAGGGAGACCGGCTGGGCAACGCCGATGGCGTAGGCCACCTGGACTTCACACTTGTGGGCAAGGCCTGCGGCAACAAGGTTCTTGGCAATGTACCGTCCCATGTAGGAGGCGCTTCTGTCCACCTTGGAGGGATCCTTGCCGGAGAAACATCCGCCGCCGTGGCTTCCCTGGCCGCCATAGGTGTCAACGATGATCTTTCTGCCGGTGAGGCCGCAATCTCCCATGGGGCCGCCGATGACAAATTTTCCCGTGGGATTGATGAATATTTTTGTGTCCCCGTTCATCATCTCGGCCGGGATTACTTTTTTGATCACCTCGGTGATGATGGCTTCCTTGAGTTGTTCATGGGTGACATCGGGTTTGTGCTGGGCTGAAATTACGATGGTGTCGACCCGTTTTGGCTTTCCGTCCACATACTCGATGGTTACCTGGGATTTGCCGTCGGGCCTTAGAAAATCAAGGGCGCCGTTTTTTCTCACCTGGGTGAGGCGCTGGGTAAGCTTGTGGGCGTAGCTCACGGGCATGGGCATCAGTTCCGGGGTCTCATCCGTTGCAAATCCGAACATGAGGCCCTGGTCGCCGGCTCCCTGCTCCTTGTGGAGACCCGCTCCTTCATCCACGCCCTGGGCAATGTCCGCAGACTGGTGGTCGATGCTGGTCACGACCGAACAGGTCTGCCAGTCAAATCCCATGGTGGATGAGTTATATCCGATGTCCCGTATGGTTTGTCTTACGATCTCCGGGATATCTACATAGCAGGTGGTGCTTATCTCTCCTGCAATCATTGCAAGGCCAGTTGTAACCAGGGTTTCACAGGCAACCCTGCACTCTTTGTCTTCAGCCATTATTGCGTCAAGAATGCTGTCTGAAATGGCGTCCGCAACCTTGTCCGGATGCCCCTCTGTTACAGATTCAGATGTAAACAAGCTGGATATGGGTTCTGTCATGGTTTCCACTCCTTATTGTGTTGATAATCGTTCCAAATTAAGTTAGTTTCTATACCACAGTTGCATCTAATAATAAATAAAAAGGAAATTATTAATTCCTTAGATTAGGGTTGAATAAATCAGGAGAGAGAATGTCAGAGAAAAATACGCGAATCACGGGAATAGGATCTGCCCTGGTAGATCTTTTGATAAACGAGACCGATGGATTTCTTGAGGCAATTGGCAAGGAAAAAGGGGGGATGACCCTTGTTGAGCACCATGACCAGGAGGAGATCCTCGGAAAAACAGCCCAAAAACCGGTCGTGGTTCCCGGGGGGGCTGCCTGCAACACCATCGTTGGTGTGGCAAGGCTTGGCGGGAAGGCCCGCTTCATCGGAAAGCGGGGCACGGACACCAGCGGCGAGGAGTATGGGGAGGCGTTGAAGCGGTTCAACGTGGAGCCCATGTTTGAGAATTCAGAGACCCCCACGGGCCGGGTGCTCTCGGTGATCACCCCGGATGCCCAGCGCTCCATGCTTACCTACCTGGGGGCGTCGGTGGAGATGGAGCCGGCCGGGGTTGTGCCGGAGCTGTTCAGTGATACTGCCATTGCCATGATCGAGGGGTACCTGCTCTTTAATCCCGATCTGATGATGGCTTCCCTCAAGAGCGCAAGGGCGGCCGGAGCAAAGATCGCCCTGGACCTGGCAAGTTTTGAGGTGGTTGAGGCCTCAAAACCCATCCTTGCCGATATCATCCGCGAATATGTTGATATCCTCATCGCCAATGAGGATGAGGCAAGGGCCTATACCGGTTTTGAAGATGAGTCTGCCGCCATTGAGGCCCTGTCCGGCAATGTGGACACTGCCGTTCTCAAGGTCGGCAAACGGGGGTCCTACGTGGCAACCGACGGCCGGGTGATCCGGATCGACCCAAAGCTTGGCGGCGATGCCGTGGACACCACCGGGGCAGGGGACCTCTGGGCCGCAGGATTTCTCTACGGCATTGCCCATGGTTACTCCCTGGAGCGAAGCGGAGAGATCGGATCCGCCTGTGGGTATGAGGTGTGCCAGGTGGTTGGTGCCCATATTCCGGACCAGGGATGGGACAGGATCAAACAGCTCCTATAACTTCCATAACAGGGTGCCTGTGGTTCCGGCCTGGTGTTTGAAAATCGACCCGTTTTTGGCAATGGAGTCGAGATAGTCCAGAATGGTCTGTCTGAGCTCGGATTCCGGCCGGTCTGAGACCTTCTTGAAAAAGGCCAGCCTGCTTTTGAGCTCCTCCTCAACGGTGATGGTCTGGTCCCAGGAGATGGTATCCCAGGAAAGTTCAGGGAAAAATCCCATGGCAACAAGAAGGTTGAACTTTACCAGGAGACTCTGGGGCTTGTCATCCAGGGGCTTTCCCATGATCCGCGCCCACAGGTCATCCAGGATGGGGTGGTGCCGCTTGCCGCCCCATCCCCGCATGGAGCAGGCTGTTTTAGATGTGGCCATCATTTTATCCAGGGCATGGGGGGTTGAGACCGCAGGCGACATAAAGGCGATGGTAAGGTCGAAGCGCTGCCGCCACCCAAGGGTGTCGATGTCCGCTTTTTCCCAGTCCATGCAGTGAAGTGTTACCCGGTTTTTCAACTCCTCCGGGATGTTCTCGCGGCACCGGTCGAGCATCCCCTGGGAAAAATCAACAGCCGTGACCCTGGCTCCCCTGCGTGCAAGCGCTGTTGCCAGAAGACCGGTTCCGCACCCAATGTCCAGGATCTCCATCTCCTCAAGATTCAGTTCGTTTCGTTGAAACAGGTCGATCACCTTGTCGATCCTTCGGCATGCGACTTCGTCACTGCCCCTGTCATAGGAGGCGGATGCCCTGTCCCAGAATTCGGGGGTTGAAAATCCCTTGTGAACGTTGGACGAATCCTGGCCGTCTATCCTGCTCCACTGGTCCAGCCAGAACTCCGTTGAAAAGATATCTTTGTTGTTTTTCAATTGTTTTCTCCCTGTCATTAACCATGGTTTGTTTAAAATAACGACAACAAACTAAGCCTGACCCCCTCTTTTGTCAAAGGGGGCGCTTCTCCCAGGGGTGAAAAACAACAATGCGCCAGGTCTGCTCCCAGTTAAATAAAAACGACAATAAGCTAGGCCTGACCCCGGTTTGTTCTTGACAGTGCTGACAGTGAACGGTAGGTAATAATTCTATTATTCTTTCAACTAAATCGTTCAGGAGACCATGGAAACCCTCGATCAGATCGTCAGTACGCTATCTTTGGCCATGGGTGCTGCATGGGGATGCGGAATTAATCTCTATGCCACCATCCTTGCCCTGGGCTTGATGGGAATCACCGGAAATATTGTTCTGCCCCAGACCCTCCATATCCTCATGGATCCCCTGGTGATGTGGTCGGCAGGGCTGATGTACTGCGTGGAGTTCTTTGCCGACAAGGTTCCGGGGGTGGACACGGGGTGGGACACCCTTCACACCTTTATCCGCATTCCCGCCGGGGTGGTGCTGGCCGCCGGTGCCGTGGGGGAACTCAGTCCTGCCGTGGCCCTTGCCGCAGCCATTGTCGGCGGTGGCATGGCCGCCGGTTCCCATGCCACAAAGGCAGGCAGCCGGGTGATCATCAATACATCCCCGGAGCCCTTTACCAACTGGACCGCATCCCTTGTCGAGGATATCGCCGTTATCGCGGGCATCTGGACCGCTTTGCATCATCCATGGGTGTTTCTTGCCTGCCTTGCCCTCTTTATCCTGATTATGATCTGGCTGCTGCCCAAGATCTGGAAAGGGATCAAGAGGATATTTGCCCTGCTTAAACAACTCTTTAGGCCCGGAGAACGCTAACCATGTCTGTTTATGACCTCAAGACCCAGTCTCTTCCCCAGCTCACAGGCCCAGGATTGAAACTTTCAGCCTCGGTGATGGAAAACTCCCTGCTCCAGGCAATTCTTGCCCCAAAGTTGTTGCGGGATGCCGGTATTCCGGCGTTCAGAAATCTGGTCTTTGATGAAGATCCCTGTTACACACCCATCCAGGGATTTGGTGTCAACAATGTTGCCGATGAAACTGATCCCGGTGCGCTGCTGTCAGAAATCCAGGCGGCCCCGGAAAAAAAAACGATTTTCCCCTATGCCGGGGTGAGGGAGTATGCCGGGGCATATCGCAGTAACGAGATTGATCCGGTGGAGGTGGCCACCCGGATCATGGACGCTGCCCACAAGAGCTGTTCCGGTCCCAGGGGCATGAACATCTTCATTGCCATGGACGAGGATGACCTCATGACCCAGGCCCGGGCCTCCAGGGACAGGATAGAGCAGGGGAAACCCCTTGGAATCTTTGACGGGGTGCCCGTTGCCATCAAGGATGAATTCCACCAGGTTCCTTATCCGACAACCGTTGGCACGGCCTTTTGGGGAAACCGGCCCGCCCCCTATGACGCCTTTGTGGTGGAGCGGCTTCGCGCCCAGGGGGCGCTGCTCATCGGTAAGGCCAACATGCACGAGATCGGCATCAACCCCAACGGCCTCAACGTTCATTTTGGAGCGGTCAGAAATCCCTACAACCTTGACCACGACACCGGCGGAAGCTCCAGCGGGCCTGCCGCAGCCGTGGCCGCAGGCCTTGCGCCGGTTGCCATGGGCGCCGACGGCGGGGGCAGCATCCGGGTGCCCTCGGCCTATTGCGGGGTCGTGGGCATCAAGCCCACCTACGGCCGGGTCAGCGAATACGGGGCAGCCCCCCTCTGCTGGAGTGTTGCCCATGTCGGCCCCATTGCCGCCTCCGTGGAAGACCTGGTGCTTGCCTATGGGGTTGTGGCCGGAAAAGATTCCCGGGATCCCAACTCCCTGCACCAGCCGCCGGTAACGGTGGCCGGGTGGAACAACCCCGATCTTAAGGGCGTTCGTATCGGTGTGTTCAAGGAGTGGAACACCCATAGTGATCCCCAGTGCGGCAGTTGTTGCACTGCCATGATTGAAAAATTTGAACAGGCAGGTGCCGAAGTCAGGGCCATTGAGATACCGGAGCTTGACGCCATGCGGGTGGCCCACTGCATTCTCATCCTTTCGGAGATGGCCGCTTCCATGGCGGATCACAAGGACAAGCGCGGGAGCATGGGGGCCGCCGTGCGGATCAACCTTGCCCTGGCCAAGCTTGTCACGGCATCGGACTATGTCAATGCCCAGCGCATGAGAACCCGGGCAATGAATGTGTTCAGCCACCTTTTTAATACAGTGGATCTCATTGTGTCTCCCGGTTCGGCCACCACGGTTCCCCCTCTTCCCAAAGGGTTTGAACGGGCCGGATGGTCGTCCCTTTCCACCGAGCTTGAGTCCATGCGCTATGTGTTCCCGGGCAACCTCACGGGATTTCCGGCTATCACCTTTCCCGGCGGGTATGACGCAAGCGGTCTTCCCCTGGGCATCCATGCCATGGCAGCTCCCTGGCAGGAGGCTCTGCTGTTCCGGCTGGCCCATGCTGCAGAGGCGGTTGTTGAACGTCGCCTGCCCGGCAGCCACTATCCCATCCTGGGATAGCCAGGACGTTTCCGGGGGAGGTTTCACTCCAGGGGTGAGTCGCGACAATAAGCTAATAAGCTAGGCCTGCCCCCAGTTTTTTTGACTTTTGGGGAAAAATGAGCCATATAGGGGGATTGGAAAGGTTGCAACCCATTAAATAAGGAGGCGCATTGAGGATAGGTTCAGGATATGATGTACACAGACTGGTCAAAGACAGAGACCTTGTCCTGGGAGGGGTCACCATCGACTTTGACCTGGGACTTCTGGGGCATTCCGATGCCGATGTGCTTGTCCACTCCGTGTGTGACGCCATGCTCGGTGCCGCAGGGCTCGGGGATATCGGAGAGCACTTTCCCGATTCAGACCCGCAGTTTAAAAATATATCCAGCCTTTTTTTGCTGGAGCGGTGCAATGAACTCCTGCTTGAGAAGGGATTCGCCATTTCAAACATCGACTGCACCGTGTTTGCCGAACGTCCCAAGCTTGCGTCTTATAAGGCGGCCATGGAGAAAACCATGGCAGGAACGCTCAATATCCTGCCGGACCGTGTCAATGTCAAGGCCACGACCACCGAAGGGCTTGGATTTGCAGGAAGGGGTGAGGGAATAGCCGCCCACACCGTTGTTTTAATCACAGAGTAACCAGGAAAAAAAAGATGAGTTTACGAATTTATAATACCCAGACCAAAAATAAAGATCTGTTTGTTCCCCTGGAAGAGAACAAGGTGAAGATGTATGTGTGCGGACCCACTGTCTATGATACAAGCCACATCGGCCATGCCCGTTCGGTGGTGATCTTTGACGTGATTTTCCGCTGGCTCCGGCATTCGGGTTATGATGTCTGCTATGTGAGGAACTTCACGGACGTGGACGACAAGATCATCAAACGGGCCAATGAGATTGGTGCGGAGCCCACGGATATCAGTGAAAAGTACATCAAGGAGTTCCACAACGAGATGGATGCCCTGAACGTGCTCCGGCCCACCATCGAGCCCAAGGCCACGGAACATATCCAGGATATCATCGACTTTATCCAGCTCCTTATTGACAAGGGTAAGGCCTACCATGTTGAGGGAAGCGACGTGTTCTTCTCCATCAACTCCTTTGAAGAATATGGCAAGCTTTCGGGCAGGAACCCCGATGACATGATGCCCGGCTCCAGGATCGCCGTGGATCAGAAGAAGAGGGATCCCAGGGACTTTACCCTCTGGAAGCCGGTCAAGCCCGGTGAACCCTCCTGGCCCAGCCCCTGGGGCGACGGCAGGCCCGGCTGGCACATCGAGTGCTCGGCCATGAGCCGCCGCTACCTGGGTGAGAGCTTTGACATCCACGGCGGCGGAAAGGACCTGATCTTTCCCCACCATGAGAACGAGATTGCCCAGTCTGAAGCTGCGTTTGGTAAAGACTATGTCAAATACTGGATCCATAACGGGTTTGTGGACATCAACAACGAGAAGATGTCCAAATCCCTGGGCAACTTCACCATGATCAAGGATGTGCTCAAGGATTACCATGCCGAGGTGATCCGTATGTTCCTCCTGTCAAAGCATTACAGAAGCCCCATCGATTATAACGACAGCTCCATGGATGAGGTGATCTCCGGCCTTGACAGGCTCTATGCCTTTCTGGAGCGGGGTTATGCCGCAGGGGCCGACAGAAACGCAACCGCTTCCGGGCAGGAGTGGGCCACCTTTGTACAGGCCATGGACGACGATTTCAACTCGGCAAAGGGCATGGCCACCCTGTTTGACACTGTAAAGGCCGGGAACCGTCTCCTTGACAAGCACGAGGGCAAAATAACGGATGAAGTGCTTGCAGAAGTGTCCACCCTTTGTTCGGACCTGAAGAAGATGGGCGATATCCTCGGTCTGCTGACCCAGGAGCCGGAAGAGTACTTCAGGGTCAAGAAGGATAGCGGGCTGGCTGACAAGGCTTTGGATGCGGATGCCATTGACCGGCTGGTTAACGAGCGGATCGAGGCAAGAAAATCAAAGAACTTTGCCAGGGCAGACGAGATCCGGGCTGAGCTCGATGCCATGAACATCATGGTGGAGGACGGGCCGGACGGAACCACCTGGAAGATTGGTTAGGCTGGTTTAAAATTTAAGCAAGAATTCAGGGCCCTGCATGCCGGAACAGGCATGCAGGGCCTGTCTGTTTTTACCCATTGACGGCCACGAGGGAGACGCCGAGATCCTTTTCCAGGGCCTGGATCTTTTTCAGCACCTCGGCATCCACGGTTGCCATGGCTGTGTCGTGGCATGAAAAGGCCAGAAGTGTGACGCCCAGCTCTTTTTCGATTGCCTTGATTTTGTTGAGATCGACATTTTCAACGTTGCTTAAAGAACAGATCATGGTGATTCCTCCTTATGTTTGGGTTTTTCCCTTGGGTGGAACGACTTTGCATTCTTCAGGATAGGGCATGGGGTGTGATGGGGCAATGGGGGAAAAGTGACAGGGTAATGACGGGTAAAAACCGTCATTCAGACAGGGAGAGCAGAAAGGTCCTCAGGTTGGTTTTAGTGTTTGTCAGTTTCAGCTTTTTTCTCAAATTACGACGATGGAAATTGATGGTGGCAGGGGAGAGGTTCAAGATTCCTGCGATCTCCTTGGTGGTTTTGCCCTCCTTAATCAGGGCGGCGACCTGGAGTTCCTGGGGGGTGAGGACGGATCCTAGGCTGGTGAGGTGGCGCAGGAAAGGGGAGGCGATCTCCTGGAGTCCCTTTTCGATGAGGTCCGTCAGCCCGGCTGCCCCGGCTGTCCGGGTGAGGGTTTTCAACCGCTGGATATTAGGCAGCACCACTTGCTTGAGATTCTGGAAAACCGTCTGCTCCAGCTGCTTTCTGTCCTGGTCCCGCTGGCGAAGGATGGCGCCCAGGGCGGCATTGGCCTCCTCCAGGCGTGCGGATTTCTGCTCAAGTTCCCTTTCACGGAGGGTGAGCTTCTCCTGGGCAAGTTTAAGGGCCGTGATGTCCTCGTGGCTGATCACCACCTTCACCGGAACGGAACCGGCGGCCCTTGTGACCCGCATGTAGAACCACCGCTTTTTTCCAGGGGAGTGGCAGGGGTAGTCAATGGTGAATTCGCCGATCTCGCCGTTGATCACCTGGCGGATTCCCCGGGCCACCGTGTCTGCATTCTCCGCCGAATTCCCCCGGGCGCTTTCGCAGATGTCCAGGTAGTTGATGTCCGGTGTGCTCGGCCGGAGCTTTATCTGGTTTGATCGCGCAAACTCGTTCCAGGCCAGGTTGGTCTCCAGTATCCTGCCGTTTTCATCAATGATGGCAATGTGGGCCGACAGGGAGTTGAGGATCGTTCTTGCATAGGCCTGGGTCTGTTTGATGATCTCTTCGGCTTTTTGGGAATCCATGGTTTTGCCGCCTCCATGCCGGGGGGGAGGTGAGTGTCCCGCTGCCAAAAGCAGACGTGGCAGCGGGACAGGGATTTATCTTCCCTTTTTCTTCATCTTTGCCCAGGCGTCCCGCAGGGTAACGGTCCTGTTGAACACGGGCAGTTCAGGGGTCGAGTCCTTGGCGTCCTTGCAGAAGTAGCCCATGCGCTCGAACTGGTACACGGTTTCGGGTGCTGCAGTTGCAAGGCTTTTCTCCACCCTGGCATTCTCCATCACCTTCAGGGAGTCGGGATTGAGATTGTCGGTGAACTCTCCGTCTCCGGCTTCCGGGTCTTCACTGGAAAAAAGCCGGTCGTAGAGGTTGACTGACGCCGGAATCGATCCTTCTTCGGAGACCCAGTGCAGGGTTCCCTTGACCTTTCGTCCGTCCGGCGCGTCCCCGCCCCGGGTTGCAGGATCGTAGGTGCAGACAAGATGGGAGATATTCCCTGCTTCGTCCTTGACCACCTCTTTGCAGGTGATGAAATAGGCGTACCTGAGCCTTACTTCCCGGCCCGGTCCCAGGCGGAAGAATTTTTTCGGGGGATCTTCCATGAAGTCCTCCTGCTCGATGTAGATCTCCTTTGAGAAGGTCACCGTGCGTTTGCCCATTTCGGGCTTCTGGGGGTGGTTCACCGCATCCAGCTCCTCCACGGTGTCACCGGGCCAGTTCTCGATCACCACCTTGAGGGGGTTGATCACGCCCATCACCCGGTTGGCCCGTTCGTTGAGATCCTCCCTGAGCACGTTTTCCAGAAGGCCCATGTCGATGCGGCTCTCCTTCTTGCTGATGCCGATGGTGGCGCAGAAGTTCCGGATCGCCTCGGGGGTATAGCCCCGCCGTCTGATGCCGGCAATGGTGGGGAGCCTGGGGTCATCCCAGCCCCGGACCAGGTTGTTCTCCACAAGCTTCTGGAGCTTGCGCTTGCTCATGATGGTGTAGTTGAGGTTCATCCGGGCAAACTCGATCTGCTGGGGATGGCAGGGCACATCCAGCTGGTCCAGGATCCAGTCGTACAAGGGTCTGTGGTCCTGGAACTCCAGGGTGCACAGGGAGTGTGTGATCTCCTCCAGAGCATCTGAGATGCAGTGGGTGAAATCGTACATGGGGTAAATGCTCCATGCGTTACCGGTCCTGGGGTGGCTCATCTTCTTGATTCTGTAGATGATGGGATCCCTGAGGTTGACATTGGGGGAGGTCATGTCGATCTTGGCCCTGAGGGAACGGGATCCCTCCTCAAACTCTCCGGCTTTCATGCCCTCGAACAGGTCCAGGTTCTCCTCAACGGTCCGGTCCCGGTGGGGGCTGTTTTTTCCCGGTTCCGTCAGCGTTCCCCGGTACTCCCGCATCTCTTCTGCAGACAGGTCACAGACAAAGGCCTTGCCCGCCTTGATGAGGTCCACGGCAAGCCCGTAGAGCCGGTCAAAGTAGTCTGAGGCGTAATGGATGGTATCGCCCCAGTCAAACCCCAGCCAGCTGACATCCTTGGTGATGGCGTCGATGTACTTCTGGTCTTCCTTGGCCGGGTTGGTATCGTCAAATCTCAGGTTGCATGTACCCTTGAACTCCCGGGCCATGCCGAAGTTGAGGCAGATAGATTTTGCATGACCAAGATGGAGGAAACCGTTTGGTTCGGGCGGAAAACGGGTGCCGACCCGTCCGTCGTGCTTGTTGGTTTCAATGTCTTTGTCTATGATGGTTTTTATAAAATGACTGGTTGTGGTTTCGTGTTCCATTCCACCCTCTTTCTGTATAATTGGCATAATTGTATTCAGTATAACCCACAGTATCTAACACATTCTCCGGCCGGGCAAAAGCAATAATTCTTTCAAACTCCGGGGGGGTCTGGTATTAATGCACTAATGAACAGGAATTTTAATAACCGTACAGGACCTTGCCAATGAGCGTTTTTGCAATAAAATCACCGTTTCAGCCCACCGGGGACCAGCCCTCGGCCATCGACTTTCTCTCAAAGGGCGTGCTTGCCGGAGACCCGCACCAGGTGCTGCTCGGGGTTACCGGCTCGGGCAAGACCTTTACCATGGCCAATATCATCGCCAGAACCGGGAAGCCCGCCCTTGTGATCGCACCGAACAAAACCCTGGCGGCCCAGCTCTATAACGAGTTCAGGGCGCTTTTCCCGGACAATGCCGTGGAGTATTTTGTCAGCTACTACGACTACTACCAGCCCGAGGCCTACATTGCCACCAGCGACACCTATATCCAGAAGGATTCCTCCATCAACGAGATGATCGACAAGATGCGCCATTCCGCCACCCGGTCGGTGCTTGCCAGGGAGGATGTCATTGTGGTGGCAAGCGTCTCCTGCATCTACGGCCTGGGCGCTCCCGAGGACTACCTGGCCTTGCGGGTGGAGATTGCCGAGGATATGGAAAAGTCCCGGGACACGCTCCTGGCCGAGCTTGTAAATATCCAGTACCAGAGAAACGATGTGGATTTTCACCGGGGCACCTTCAGGGTGAGGGGGGACCGGGTGGATATTTTTCCCGCCTATGAAGAGGACAAGGCCCTCCGGGTTGATTTCTTTGGGGACACCATTGAGAGCGTGTGTGAAACCGATCCCCTCAAGGGGGAGGTGATCAACCACCTCAAGGGAACGGCTGTGTTTCCGGCGTCCCATTATGTTACCCGGAGCCAGACCCGGAAGCGGGCGGTTGAGGGCATCAAGGAGGAGCTCAAGCTCAGGGTGGATTTTTTCAGGAACGAGAACCGCCTGGTGGAGGCCCAGCGCATCGAGGAGCGTACCCAGTACGACCTTGAGATGCTCAACGAGATCGGTTATTGCAACGGCATTGAAAACTACTCCCGTCATCTTACCGGCAGGAACCAGGGGGATCCGCCACCGACCCTGCTGGACTATTTTCCGGATGATTTTCTCTGCTTTTTTGATGAGAGCCACATCTCCGTGTCCCAGGTCGGGGCCATGTACAAGGCGGACCGGTCCAGGAAAGAGAACCTGGTGGGCCACGGGTTCAGGCTGCCGTCGGCCCTGGATAACCGGCCGTTGAAGTTTGACGAGTTCAAGGATAAGATCCAAAGGGCGATCTATGTGTCCGCCACCCCTGCCGACTATGAAATGGGCAAGGCGGACGGCAGGGTGGCCGAGCAGATCGTCAGGCCTACAGGACTCCTGGATCCCGCCATCGAGATTCGAAAGGCGGCCAACCAGGTGGATGATCTGTACGAGGAGATCATCATGCGCATCGAGGCCGGGGAGCGGGTCCTTGTGACCACCCTGACCAAGCGCATGTCCGAGGACCTGACAGACTATTTTTCCGACTTTGGCATCAAGGTGAAGTATCTCCATTCGGACATCGGCACGGTGGAGCGCATCGACATCATCCAGGACCTGAGGAAGGGAGTGTTTGACGTGCTCATCGGGATCAACCTGTTGAGGGAGGGGCTGGATATTCCCGAGGTCACCCTGGTGGCGATACTGGATGCGGACAAGGAGGGGTTTCTGCGCTCCTACCGCTCCCTGGTGCAGACCTTTGGCCGTGCGGCTCGTAATGCCGGGGGCAAGGTGATCATGTACGCCGATCGCATCACTCCGTCCATGGCAAAGGCCATGGAGGAGACCGACCGGCGCCGGCTGATCCAGAAGCAGTATAATAAGGATCATAACATCGTGCCCTCCACCATCATCAAGGAGATCAAGATGTTCGACTACACCATGGAGAAGGAGATCACGGACATTCCCGGTGGTGTGGCCGAGGCCCAGGCGGTTTATGAAACCGACTCCGAAAACCTTGATGAGATCATCGAGGGACTCAAGAAGGAGATGAATCAGGCGGCCCGGAAGATGGAGTTTGAAACCGCAGCCGGCCTGAGGGACAGGATCCGGGAATTATCCAAGATAAAAGAGATGTAAGAAGGTTATGAACGAACTCGTACTCGAACGCTACAGAACGGCCACCCAGGATCCCGGCGTCTACCTGATGAAGGATAAGACAGGGACCATCATCTACGTTGGCAAGGCAAGGAACCTTAAGAAGCGCCTGGGTTCCTATTTTGCCCGGGAGACCGGCCATGACATGAAGACCGGGGTGCTCCTGAAAAAGGTGGTTGATTTTGACGTCATTGTCACCGCAACCGAGCACGAGGCCCTGATACTGGAAGCCAACCTCATCAAGAAGTATAACCCCAGGTACAACGTACTTCTCAAGGATGGCAAGAACTATCCCTGCCTCAGGATAGACACCACCCAACCCTTTCCGGCCCTGGAGGTGGTGAGAAAGATCGGGGACGATGGTGCGGTTTATTTTGGACCCTACTCGTCTGTCCAGAGCGTGCGGAGCACCCTGAAGCAGGTGAACAAGATCTTCAGGCTCAGAAAGTGCAAGAAGGGCCAGTTCGCCAACCGCTCAAGACCCTGCCTCAATTTTCAGATCAACGCCTGCCTCGGCCCCTGCTGCAATGAGGTTACCGAAGAGGACTACGACAAGGTGGTCAGGGAGGTGATCCTCTTTCTCAAGGGCAGGGCGCCCGAGCTTATCCAGCAGCTGAAGCAGGAGATGTTCCAGGAGGCGGAAGCTGAGCGGTTTGAAAAGGCCGCCCAGATCCGGGACACTGTCCTTGCCATTGAAAAGATCCTGGAGCGCCAGGTGGTGGTATCAACGGACCGCACGGACCGGGATGTGATAGGCTGCGTAACCGATCAGGAAAAGGCCGTTGTCACCATCCTGTTTGTGAGATCCGGCAACCTTGTGGGCTCAAGGAACTACCGGTTTGACACGGGCCTGAGCACGGTCCCGGAGATCCTGGATGCCTTTGTCCGCCAGTACTATGACAAAAGCCTGTTCATTCCGGCCCAGGTGCTCGTCTCCCACGTCTTTGAAACCCATGACCTGGTCCAGGATCTTTTGACCGAAAAGCGGGGCAAGAAGCTGACCCTGCTGGTGCCGGAACGGGGGGAGAAGCGCCGGCTCGTGGAGATGGCCCTGGTCAATGCAAAAAAAGAGCTTGAAAAGGTGCTCTCCAGCGAAACCGAGGCCAAGGACACCCTGGAGATGCTCCAGACCATCCTGAGGATGCCGGTCTCTCCCAAACGGATCGAATGTTATGACAACTCCAACATCGCCGGCATGGATCCGGTCTCTTCCATGGTGGTCTTTATCAACGGTGTCCCGGACAAGTCCGAATACCGGAAGTTCATCATACGGGATGTGCCGGAGCAGGACGATTACGCCTACATGACCGAGGTGCTCACCCGGAGGCTCTCCAACACCGACGCGCCCCTGCCGGATCTCCTGGTGGTGGACGGCGGCAAAGGCCAGCTCTCCATGGCCATGGGCGTGCTCAAAGAGCTCGGGCTTGAAGACCGGTTTTATGTGGCAGGCCTTGCCAAGCGGGATGCGGAAAAGGGGGAGGAGCACGACAAGATATATCTCCCCGGCCGGGCCAACCCGGTGAACACCCGGGGGGCCCTCAAGGCCCTCTATCTCCTCCAGCGGCTCAGGGACGAGGCCCACAGGTTTGCCATCACCTTCCAGAGAAAACGGCGCTCAAGGCGGGCCGGCACCTCGGTGCTGGACGCGGTGCCGGGCATCGGGAAAAAGAGAAAGCAGGTGCTGATGACCGCCTTCAAGGGCATCACCCGCATGCGCCAGGCAAGTGTGGAAGAGCTGGCAAGTCTTCCCGGCATGACCGAAACCGCAGCCAAAGAGGTCAAGGCCGCCCTCATGACCGAGCCGGGTTAACCCCCCAGCCGGGATGGTGGCAAATGCCTGTGGGGTGAAATCCCTCATTTGACAGCAGAGCTGCGGAAAGGTCAGTGAAACAGATGGCCACGGAAATTCGGCGGATTCTTGGTTCCGGTCAATCCGCTAAAAAAAATAGGATATTTTCCCTTTCGCAAACCGTTGGTGGACAGGTCGATGTGATCTCCTTGTCTTCAGGCTTCAGGAGATCACATCGATCTGCGTTTTTATCTTATAAGCGTTCATTATTTATTGTACTTTTCAGGGCATGTACGTTAGTACCCGCACCCGACGATTTTTATTCCAGCCTTTTTTACAAAGGTATTTTTTTCTTTGCCCTTCCACTGGTATTGAACCCAGACGCCATCTGATGTGGCTTTTATCAATTCATCATAAATGACTTTATATTTTGGCGTGCTCAAATCTTTTATGGCATCTTTACTGGGATGTATCAGCAGTTTTCCGTTCATTTCCATAACAAAGATGTACAGACCTTCCGGTGCTTTGGCTTCACAGGCTTTAGCATTGTAGACACCTTCAATGGTGACGGAGGAGACAGCTTTTTCGATCGCTTTTTTGTTTGCTGCAAAGCTGTATGTTGCGCAACATAGTCCGACAAACAGTACAAAAGAAAACAAGATTGATTTTTTCATGTAAATCTCCTTAGGTAATGTGATGTTGTGGAAAAAGACTGAAACGGTGAATGGACGAATTTAATCGGTTGAAAATATCACCTCCTTTGGCATTTGGGAGAAGAACTTCATATAAACGTCATGGCCTTTGGCCAACAACGGAAATACGGTACACCGATTATGAATTTGAGCAGTTATTAACAGGATACGGTTTCGTGTTCGGATTATGAAATTCGCTTGAGGTGTCGCACAATGATAATTAGTCCATATCCAATCAAACCAAAAATATCAAGGGATGATTTCATTTTCGTCTCGGATTGACCTTTGTCATTCTGCGAACAAGGTCGTGGTCCTTTTTTTATTCATGGTGTTACTCTTTTCTAAAGAGTGTAGTATCTCGGGGAGAAAGTTGATATCATTGAAGAATGATGGTCCCCGCTCTCTGGCAGAGCCCGGATCATTACCTTTCAATAAAAAACTTTTGGAGAGGTCATAAAAATGCAAGGCTGGACAATACCACTCCCCAGGTCGCCGGTTAAACTCAGGGATGAATTCGAGAAAGAGAGGGCGGATAAGCTGAGAGAACTTACCGATTGGGGATATCTCGTCTCTGACCGTATCAGGCAGGCCATGCAGAAGGTCCCAAGGGAAAATTTTATCCCCAGTCTTTTCAGGGATTATGCCTACACCGAGGTGCCTCTGCCGCTTCCCGGAAAAATGGCAACCATCTCATGCCCCCACAGTTATCCCCTTTTTTATGAACCCCTGGGGCTTGACAGGGGGCACAGATTTCTCGAGGTCGGGCTCGGGTCGGGCTATGGTACCGCCATCGCCAGGGAGATTGTCGGGTCTGAGGGGCTGGTGGTATCCATTGATATCGATCCCGTGACCTTTGAGTTTGCAAGGGAGAATCTCGAAGTGGCAGGGTACGATGATACTGTCCTTGTGCTGGGAGACGGGGGGATCGGCTACCCTGAGTTTTCTCCCTATGACAGAATTTGTGTAACAGCGGCATGCTCCGGGATTCCGCGTCCACTGATCGAGCAGCTATGTACGGGGGGAAGGCTGATTGCACCCGTTGTTGAACAGGGAACCCAGAATCTTGTCCTGCTTGAAAAAAGGGGGAAGCAGATCAGAAGTAAGGTGATCTGCGAGGTGCTCTATGTGCCCTTGAGAGGCGAGTACGGTGTAGATGGGGTGTAGATGGGGGACTTGCATCAGGAATCTGTATGTCGGGGGTAAAACTCCAAAAACAAAAAAGCCCCAATGAAATTAATCAAAGGGGCTTTTTCTAATATATTCACTTAAAATCAGCTTAATCCATAAGGGTCAAACCGTTTTAAGGCAGCATGCGTGTACTATACTACGGTAACGTTAGCTGCAGCAGGGCCTTTCTGACCTTGCTCTATATCAAAGGTTACCTTGTCTCCTTCATTAAGGGATTTGAAACCAGAGGCGTTGATGCTTGAGTGATGAACGAAAAGATCCTCTCCGTTCTCTTGCTCGATAAAACCAAAACCCTTTGAATCGTTAAACCATTTTACTGTTCCGTTAGCCATGTGACAATCTCCTAAGAAATAAAGTTTAATTGTTTCAAACTTGAGGTAGTTGTCACACAGATGTGCTTATTCGACAATTGTTCTTCCCTTAAGTGCAAAACTTGCAAGTTCCCAAAATTAGAAACTTGCTACATAATGAAAAGCATACTATATGAAAAGTTGAATAAAATCAAGCTAAAAATTGTTTTTTTGTGCTGGCCCCGGATTCGTCGCCCCTCGGCTTCCCTGGTGGCCGGAAATCCCATGGCAGTCAGAACAGGGACACCCGGTGGTTTTCAGCTCATTCGACAACCAGGACGATCAGGTCCGTGGGGCCGTGAACCCCGAACTGGAGGATCATTTCGATGTCTGCAGTCCGGGATGGACCGGAGATCAGGAGGCTGTTGGTGGGCGCCTTTTTCGCCCAGTCCAGTTTTTTAATCGCTTCGGTGAATGAGGCGAAAATCTTATCGGCCCTGACCAGGGCGAAATGTACAGGGGGGACGAGGGAGAGCAGGCGGGGCTCTTCCGGGGTGGGCCAGAGGATCAGGGCGGCCCCGTCGGCGATCCCTCCCATGGTGGATGTGATGCCCGCATCGATTTTAAAGAGTTCGTCCCGAAAGGTTTCAATCGTGTTGTTCCAGGGGATCAGACGGGTTGAACCGTCGTTTGTTTCCCATTCTGTGGCCAGGACTTTTCCGATTTCAGTCTCCGGCCCGTAGGTCAGGGTGTTTATCCGGCGTTCGTGGAGGATCTTCTTCAACTGGGCCACCCATTCGTCACCTTTGACCGGATAGACCTCGGACCTCCCTGCGGTCATCAGCTCTTTGAACTGGGAGATTCGTTCTTTTGGGGTGAGCCGGGCGGGTTCCCAGGGGCTGGGGTCGGGGTACCATGCAGGGACTGTGCGGACGGCCTTGTTAAGGCGGGAGAAGATATTTTCACGGCTGTTTGGTTTACCCATGACGAATGCCCTCCTTTTTGGCGAGATCCTTCAGGCTTTTTTTTGAGAAAACGGGTTTGGTTCGAACCGATGTCCAGGCTTTCAGGGGACCGATTTCCGGGAGGAACCCGCCTGACAGGCCCATGAGTTTCAGCTGGATTCTGTTGATCCAAGGGATGGTGCAGGTGAATTTCCATGTTTTCCAGACAAGGGCTTCCAGTATGCTTTTCTTGGATCCCCGGCCTTTGAGCACACCTTTTTTATCCATATCCCAGTGTTCATTCCGCAAGCGCCGTATCAGCTCGGGAATGGGAATCATCACCGGGCACACCTCCTCGCAGGCATTGCACAGGGAGGAGGCCGTGACCAGTGCGCCTTTTTTGTCCAGGCCCTCCAGCTGGGGCATGAGGATGGTCCCGATGGGGCCCGGGTAGGTGGATTGGTAGGCATGGCCTCCGATGCGGGTGTAGACCGGGCAGTGGTTCAGGCAGGTGCCGCAGCGGATGCAGCGGAGAGTCTCCTGGAGCTGGCCATCGGCCAGTATTTTCGAACGGCCGTTATCCAGGATAATGAGATGTACTTCGGTGGGGCCGTCCCTTTCCCCCTTTTTCCGGGGTCCGGTGATCATGTTAAAATAGGTGGTGATTCTCTGGCCCGTTGCCGAACCGCAGAGAAGCCGGTATAGGGGGGGGACGTCTTCCAATTTCTCCACCACTTTTTCAAGCCCCATCAGGGCCACGTGAACCGGAGGCACAGTTGTGCACATGCGGCCGTTGCCCTCATTTTCCACCAGGCAGAGGGTCCCGGTCTCTGCCACGGCGAAATTGACGCCGGAGAGGCCGATATGGGCGGTTCTGTAATGTTCCCGGAGAATTTTCCGGGCGGTTTTCAAGAGGGTGTCCACATCTTCGGTATAGGTGGCGCCTGGGATTTTGTCGGCGAAGATCCGGGCGATCTGCCTGCGGTTTTTGTGGACTGCAGGCACAATGATATGGGAGGGGGGCTCGTTATTCAGCTGGATGATAAATTCACCGAGGTCTGTTTCAAGGGGCGTTTTTCCTTTTTTTTCAAGAAAGCTGTTCAGGTGCATCTCCTCGGACACCATGGATTTTCCTTTGACCATTTTGGCGGCCCCGTGTTTGTCCATGATTTCGAGTACCAGCTGGTTCGCTTCATCCGTTGTTTCCGCCCAGTGGACCCGGATGCCGTTCCGGATGCAATTTTTTTCAAGCTTCCCAAGGAGCTTGGGAAGCCTGGAGAGAACCCGGGCTTTGATATTTCTGCCCGTTTCTCTCAAGGCATGTGTCTCTTCGGGGTCTGCAAACAGTGCCTTTCTCTTGGCCCGGAGGGTGTTTGTTGCGAACTTCAGGTTGGAGCGGAGTTCGCTGTCTGCCAGGCCTTTTTCAACATTATGCTTAAAGTTGAACTTACTTTGGTTATCCATTGATTCTCTCCAGAATGAATTCAGCAATATGCTGTCCTTTCATGGGGGATCTCTGTTTTTCCAGATGCCCGTTAATGTTCATCATGCACCCGCAGTCCCCGGTGAGGAATTTTTCAGTCCCTGTCGCCCTCAAGTTCTCTGCCTTGTCATGGACCATGGCAGCGGATATTTCCGGCTGCTTAACGGAGAAGGTGCCGCCGAATCCGCAACATTCATGTTCATTTTCAACCTCCACCATCTCCACGTTTTCAAGCTGGCGGATCAGGGCCTTGGAATCTTCGGTGCACTCCATTTCGCGCATGGCATGGCAGGATGAGTGCCAGGTGAGCCGGATGGGGGGCCCTTTGTCCTCATACCGGGCATGGAGGACGCTGTTGAGGTACTGGGTCAGTTCATAGATCCGGTCGGAAAATTTTTTCACCTCGAAGTACTCGGGATCGTCCCGGAACAGGGCAGGGTAATGGTATTTCATCATACCGGCACAGGAGCCCGAGGGGACGATCACCGGGGCGCTGCTTCCGGAGAAGATCCTCACCTGGGTGAGGGCCACCTCTTTGGCTTCACTGGGAAAGCCGGAGTTGTAGGCAGGCTGGCCGCAGCAGGTCTGACTTTGCGGATAGATCACGCGGATGCCTTCGCGCTGAAGCAGTTTGATGCCGCACATGCCGGCCTGGGGGTAGACCATGTCTGCAAGACAGGTCCCGAAATAGTAGACGGTCTTTGACGTCTCGGAATGGTTTTTCATGGTTTGATCCCTTTTATAAGTAGGGGCTCGTCATCGGTATTTGAACAGTTCGCCGGGGGGGCGATCCCACCGGGGCTGCCGATTGTAACGGGGACACGAAGAGATGGGAAGGGGAGTGGGGTGTCCCATTTTGTAAGTGATTGCAGAGTTTTTATTTTGCCATACCCGCACACCCATGTCAAACAACAGGAGCCTCTTTAGCTTCTTAGCTTTGATTTTCGCGTTATTTGGGCAAGAGAATCAGAAAACCTTTTTGCTTTAAGTGTTTCTACTTGGGGAGGTATTTGATATAAGGAGATCGTGTAGTTAACCCGTTAACTATAATTGTAACTGAAACAGGGGAAGATCCATGAAGAAAAACATGGCCTACGATATAGATGAGTCCTATGGCTGGCTTATGGCCACTGCGGCCCAGCAGCTAAGGCAGAGGCTCAATAAAAAATTCTTCGATGCCGGGCTGGATGTCACTTCCGAGCAGTGGGCTGTTATGGTTCCCCTGATGAACGAAGACGGGCTGTCCCAACAGGCCCTGGCCAACCTGATCAGCCGCAGCAAGGTTGCCGTATTTAAGTTGATCGGAGGACTTGAAAAAAAAGGCCTTGTCATGCGTACACCAGACCCCAACGATGGGCGGAGCAACCGGATATTTCTCACCCCCCAGGGAAAAGAGATTAAGGAGGCCATGATTCGTGTTGCAAAGGAAAACCTCCACGAAGCCGCCCAGGGTGTTTCCGACAATGATCTGCAAATTTTTAAAACCGTGTTGAGGCAGCTCATCATCAACACCGGGAATTGATGGGCCTGTTTTTTTGAATTATTAGTTAATTCATTTACGAAAACAGAACACCGACCGTATAAGGAGTCTATTCGTTTTTCCATGATTCGATTTATTATGTTACTCGCCGTTTTAGCGGCATTTCCACCATTGTCCACCGACATGTATCTGCCGGCCATCCCGTTACTCCAAAACCTCTGGAATCAGCCACTGGCCATAATCAACCTGACCCTGGTACTCTTTTTTGCCGTCTACTGTATCTGCCTTTTGATTTACGGGCCTCTTTCCGACCGGTTTGGCCGCCGGCCGCCGTTGATCACAGGCATCCTCATTTTCATGGCGGGGAGTTTTCTCTGTGCTGCCTCAACCGGAATCGAAATGCTGATTGCTGCACGTATCGTCCAGGCTGGCGGAGCGGCATCGGCATCGGCCATATCCATGGCAATTATCAAGGATCGCCTGGAAGCCAGGGAAAGGGAGGCGGTCATGGGGTATGTGTCGGTGATCATGGCCCTGGCGCCCATGGTCGCCCCCTTGATAGGGAGCCTGATGATTACCCGTTTTACCTGGCCGTGGATTTTCGTAGCCCAGGGAATGATGGGGGTGGTGGCTCTTATAGGTGTGATCTTTACTCCCGAATCCCACCCCGATCCCGAGGAGGTTCCGGTAAAAGAGCTTGTGAAAAGCTACGGCCGGATCCTTGCCAACGGTCGATTTATGTCCGTGGTTGCCTGCACCTCTTTGGTGGGGCTTCCCTATTTTGGATTTATTGCCGCCTCGTCCAGCATTTATATTTCCCAGTACCGTCTCAGTGAAAATGCCTTTGCGCTGTTTTTCGGAGCCAATGCCCTCTCTTTTATGGCAGGGGCCATGTTCTGCGTCCGGTTGGGCCCCCGCATCGGCAGTGTGGCCATGATGTCCCTGGGCTTTGCAGGCCTGACCGCCGGAGGTGTTGCCATGGCCCTGTCCATCTTTACAGGCCCCTGGGCGCTTGCTGTTCCCATGGGCCTGATCTCATTTTGCCTCGGGATCAGCCGTCCTTCGGCCAATAATCTGGCTTTGGAACAGGTCCGGGAGGATGCGGGGGCGGCATCCTCACTGCTTGTTTTTATTTACTTTATGCTGGGGGCCGGGGCAATGGCTGCGGTCTCCCTCGACTGGGAGAACAAGGTGTTGTTTCTGGGAATCCTGGCCGTTGTCACAGGAAGTGCGGCTTCTGTTTTGTGGTTTTTCATAAAAACACGGATCCGGTTGCCGGAAATGAGCCGGAAGGTTTAACACCACCATTGCAAAAGGCTGGGTGTTCATAACGACTTATTGATTGAGAACCTGAGTCCTTTATTGTGCTGAAAGGATCTTATGACGCCTGTTTCCAGAAGATGATCCAGGGTGAGGCATACCCAGCCCTCTGCCAGAAAAAACTTATCCCGTCCTTTTCCCCTGTAAAGGGTTTTCAGCAACTTTGCCAGGGTGACACCCTTTGGCCCGCTTTTGTCTATGATTTCAAGTGTGCCGGCAATTCGCTGTCGCCGCCACTCTATAAGTTCCCTGATTCTTTCTTTGGGGTCAGTCACGGGACTGCCGTGGGCGGCAAGAATAAGCTTGAGACCGGGAAGCTCAGACAGCCTTTCAAGGGAATTTACATATTGTGTGAGGCTCGACCGCGGAGGCCCCAGCCAGGGGGTGATGGTCCGCAAAACATTGTCCCCCGAAAAAAGTATTCCTGCTTCGGGATCATACAGGGAGATATGGTCTTCGCAGTGGCCGGGTGACGGGAATATCTCCCACTGACGCTGGTTAATCCTTATGGTTGTACGGGATTTAATAACCATGTCGGGGCTGGGGATGAACCCGGAAAAGTAGAATCTGTCAAAAATCTGCTCAACGGATTGTGCGGAAAAATCTGCAAGGACTCTTTTCAACGGGGAGGCCGGAAAATAGTACTTCCCCGATCCTTGGTTCTGGTAGGTTTTACCATAGCTTTCTTTTGTACGGAGTATCCCGGCCATCTCCTCGGTGAGGACGATGGCTGTGCCGAATCGTTTCCTTATCTTAACAAGACCGGAAAAATGGTCGGGATGGGTGTGGCTCGGGATGATTCGGGTGATATTAAACGGGACCGATCGTTTTCTGCATATGGCTTCTATCCGGCTCAGACCGGCTGCAAGCTGATCAATGGCGGCCCGGTTGCCGTAACCGGCATCAAAGATAAGGCCGTTTTCACCGGGGATTACATAAATATTCACCGGTGGCATTGCCTTTAAAAGGCCTCTCTGGCGGATCATGAATATTCCGGGGGCAGGTTCGCTGACTTTACTTTTAATTTTTCAGTACCCCAGGGTTCACCATATGGGGCAGGGTGCCGGTCCGGTAGAATTCAATGATATTCTCCGCTGCCAGCCGGGACATGCCGTCCCTGGCCTCCATGGTCCCGGAGCCCACATGGGGAAGAACCGCAACGGTCTCCATGGACAGCAGGGGATTGTCCTTTGCCATGGGTTCCGGATCTGTCACGTCCAGTCCTGCGCCCCAGATTTCGTTTGATTGAAGGGCTTTAATCAGGTCGGACTCACGGTGAACCGCTCCCCGGGCCGTGTTGATGAAAATAGACGTGGGTTTCATTTTCGTAAAGGCGGCTTGGTCAAAGCGTCCCCGGGTTTCATCGCTCAGCACGCAATGGACCGACAGCACGTCACTTTTGGCCAGAAGCTCGTCAAAGCTGACCCGGGTGGCATTCAATGCTTTTTCGGCGGCATTGTTTGCCCGTCGGTTATGGTAGATCACCTCCATGCCATAGGCGTTTTTGCATCGTTCGGCCATTATGATGCCGATCCGGCCCAGGCCGAAGACGCCCAGGGTTTTCCCCGTCAGCTCCATGCCCAGATGGCTTGTTGGCTTAAAATCCCCCCACTCACCCTTCAGGATGGTTTTGTGGAGAAAAAACATCTTCCTTGAGGTGGCAAGCATAAGCCCAAAGGCGATATCCGCTGTTGCTTCGCTCAGGACATCCGGGGTGAATCCAACGGGAATGCCCATGTCTGTGGCGGCATTTAAATCAATATTGTCATGGCCCACGGCATATTGGGAAATGATCTCCAGGTGGCTGCATGTTGCAAGAAACGCCCGGTCGACCCTGTCGCCCACGGTGCATAACAGGACCTGGTGGTCCATTGAATGTTCAACGAGTTCAGACGGGGTCATGGGTCTGTCCCTGGTCCACTTGGTTAGCTCAAAACCCTGGGCTTCCAATTGTTTCAGGCCAACTTCCGGTATTTTCCGTGTCACCAGTATTCTTTTTGCTTTATCCATGGAATTCCTCATTTTTATGCTATTTTACCCTGGCTTTTATTTATATTTTTTCAGGGGGTGGAGCGCTGTTTGATTTCATAATGAATGGTAACGCTGTTTTTACCATGATTCTGGAGTTTAAGGTTGGACTTGGCCAGGGCGAAACCGGTGGATATTCTTCCTGACTGCGTGATATGGTCCAGGGAAATGGGCTCGGTGAACAGGGTCGTGATCTCCGCAAGGTCCATGCTTCCCCCCTTGACCATAACGGTTTCCGGAATGGCCTTTGCCGACACAATGGTGAGGCCCTGCTTGAGGTGGCCCGTCCAGGTGGGCTGAACCGTCAGTTGCTTCAGTACGGTTGCATCCACGGTCACCTCTACCTCTGAAGGCTCGAATTGTTTTAACTGTATGCCGGGAGGGAGCAGGATGTTTTCCCTTTGGATGCCCATGGCATTGGGACCCGGGATTGCTTTGGAAATGTCGAGTTTCACCTTGACCTGGTCCTGGCCAATGGCCTGAATCAGGGGGCTTGCACCACTGATCACAAGCTTCACGGTGTTGGATGATGATCTGATGATTTCCATTTTTTGTTCAAGGTTCATGAACTCGATGGGAACCTCCCGGGTGGCCAGGGTTTCCACTCCCCTGGAAAAACTGAGCCACAGACCGGTGACGCTGAACAGGCATATCATGGCGGCAACCGCAAGTTCCACAGTCTGATGTCTGATACCCCTAGGAGTGGATTTGTCACTCAGCTGGTCGTCCAGGAGCTCTGTCAGGACATGGCTGTCGTTGATATCATAGACCCGGTTTTCCATGAACAGGGAGATCCTGCCCGTCTCCTCGGACACCACCAGCACCATTGCATCGGTCTGCTCGACAAGTCCCATGGCTGCCCTGTGCCGGGTACCGAAATAGGAGGGCAGATCCTGACGTTTGGACAGGGGTAAAAGAACACTTACGTCCGTAATCCGGTCCCCCTGGATGATGGCAGCGCCGTCATGCACCGGGTTATCGTGCCAGAAAATACTCACCAGCATTTCCCGGGACAGCGTCCCCTGCCAGGGGATGCCCCCCTGAACACTGCTTTTGAGACCCTGCTTCATGGGAAGGACAATCAGGGCACCGAGTTTTTTTCGGGTCAGCTCATAGGCGCCGTCAACAATGATGGATACAGGGGTTTGCAATTGGTACCGGGGAATACCCCATAAAAAGGATTTTAAATTTTTGGTCTGGAGGACCCCGGAGATCTCATTTCTGAACACAATGATAATGACCAGGGCGGCAACGGTAATAATTCCCTGCATTGCCCAGCTGGTGATGATCAGCCCCATGCCCAGGGCTATCTTTTGGATCACCCAGAGCAGACAGATGACCAGGAGCACCCGGATGACATTGGTGCCCCGGAACAGGACATACAGCCGGAACAGCACATAGCTGTTGAACAGAATATCAAGAGTGTCCTGCCACCTCAGACCTGAAATTATGTTTAAGAAAGCATCCATAATGGTCAGTCTGAAATACTGAAACGCAGGGTTTGCAGAATATTATCGTTTATATCGGTGATATCGACCCGCCAGGGACCCTTGTCGGCATTTCTGAGCTGCATGCTGCTGAAGGACGACCATTTCGGTGGTTGCAGGGTCAGTTTTGCCCGTGAGACCAACCGGTCTCTTTTATACCAGTTGTGGAAGATATGGGTTCTTTCCGGAACCGGGTCAAAGGTGGTAAAGCAGATGATCTCCTCCTTGGAAAGGGGAAAAACCACGGCCGGAAATACCGGATGAAAATTTTCAATGGATTCGCACATGGTCCCATATGCCAGGGTCAGGGTCTCTTCCTGGGCTCCGGCGTGGGCTGTCAGCAGCACCGCCATGCAAATTGGCAAAAGGACGAAATGTTTAATGGGGTGTGATTTCATGCAAGCCATATTAATACAACAGCGTATTTTTGCAAGCATCTTTGCCCTGGCTTCAAGAATGATTGATTTATGCCCTTTAATTTCACCCCGTACCCACGGTTCTGCGAGGGGGATGAAGCAGATTCGCTATCTGCTTCACCCTGTTCGAATCTTGATTTTTCGACCAACGAAGTTAAAAAAAATGGGAGAAGGAGAAGGGAAAACCTCTCTTTTACACAATACCAAAAAAATATTGGATTTGAAGTTTTAAATCATGGGACCGACCGGACAAGATAATTGACGCGAAAATCAGAGCTAAGAAGCTAAAACTTTTGGAATTTTAAATGCCCTTATTTTGCACAGCATTTTTTATATTTTTTCCCGCTTCCACATGGGCAGGGCTCATTACGGCCAACTGTCTTTTCGACCACCGTTGTTTTTGGTTTGTTCAATAACAGGTCTAAGTCGGTAATATCCTCTGGTTTATCCGGTTCTAAACCAATTATATAGTCCCAGCCATTTTCTTCAAATATCGATGTGATCTCTTTCGATCTTTCTTCTGTTTGTACTTTAACAACGGCGGGTTTCTTTTTAGTACCCAGTTTTAACGTCTTTTGGCCATTCATCGCTTTTTTCATTTTTTCACCATTCAAAATATTATAGGATTCATCCACAGCAGAACATATTGCTCCCCGGTACGGCTTTTTGTGCTCCGGGAAAGCGATATGCCAGCCAATTTGCAGATATTATCTTTTTATACTATCATCATACCCGGCAGATAAATAGATAGGAAATTGATTTTTGGTAAGAAACATAAAAAAATATTCCATCCGCTGAAATATGCATAATAAAATGATTGGATTTACTCACCACTTGTTCTGTTGATGAGGATATCCCTGAAATGCCGGGTGGGAATGCTCAGGGGTAACTCCTTGTTCGTCACAATGCCGATGCTCCTGGCAGGCAGGGTCTCTTTCAGTTGAATGATCTGAATGGCGGAACCTGCCTCTTTGGGAATGGCATCTTTCATTACAAAGCCGATCCCCAGTCCAATCCGTACCAGATCGATGATGAGATCGATGCTTTCCAGCTCAAACTCCGGTGAGATGGATTCATTGTGGCTCTTGAAAAACCGGTTCAGGTATTGCCTTGTGTTGGTGTTCGGGGTCAGGGTGATCAAAGGGAAATTTTTTAAATCCTTTATGGAGGGGTGCCTGGGGAGTTGGTCTGAAAATTTTTGTGTGGTGATGGCCACCTCTTCAAACCCTTTTATCCCTGTGACATCTACCCCCTTTAATTTCACCCCGTCCGGCAGGTTGATGATCCCGAAATCCATTTTCCCCTGGGCAATAGCGTCCAGGGATTTCAGGGAGGGCTGGTTGGTGATGTGTATCTTGATGTTCGGGTAATCTTCATGGAATCGTTTGATGTAGTCCAGGAGGAAGTACCGGCAGATGGTATCACTTGCCCCGATCCTGATCTCACCGTAGTTCAGGGCCTTTGTCTGTTCGAGGTTTCTTTCCCCGGTCTTGATGAGGTTGTAGGCCTGGGAGATATGGGAATGGAGCATCTCCCCCTCTTTGGTCAGCTGCATGTTCCGCTTGTTCCTTATAAACAGGAGGATCTCCAGATTCTTCTCAAGCTGCTTGATGGATTGGGAGATGGAACTTTGGGTGACAAACAGCTGTTCAGCGGTTTTGGTAAAGCTCAGGTTTTTCCCTGCATGATAGAATACTTTGTATAATTCGAAATTTATGTTCATACATTAGCTCTGCTTACAAGTGAAGTTATAATTATTAATTTTGTTTATACAATAACCTGTGGTAAGTCAATGTTCAACTATAAATAATAAGGCATCACATTGAACCAGGGAGATAAAAATGCCAGACAATATCAGGCGGGTGTTTGTTGAGAAAAAAGAGACGTTTAAGGTTGAGGCAGACCATCTACTGTCTGATTTGACCCATAATCTGAATATTCCGGGTATCACGGATGTGAGGATCATCAACTGCTATGAGTGCCTGGGGTTTGATGATGAAACCTATGCGCTGGCAAAGGACAATGTGTTCAGTGAGCCCAATACGGATGATGTCTATGAAGACGAGGGCCGGTTCATCAATGCCGATTTTGTGTTCAGGATGGGGCTGCTTCCCGGCCAGTTCGATCAGCGGGCCGATTCCGCCATGCAGTGTGTCCAGCTGCTCACAGCCAAAGAGCGTCCGTTTATAAAGGCATCGAAGGTTTTCGCAATCAACGGGGAGGTCTCCCAAGGTGACAGGGAAAAGATCAAGGGTCACCTGATCAATATTGTGGAGTCCTGTGAGCTTGGTCTGGCCCTTCCCGAATCCATTGACATGGATGCGGCTGTTCCCGAAGATGTGATGGTTTTTGAAGGGTTCACAGACTATTCTGAAGCCGAACTTAAAGCGTTCAAGGAGTCCCAGGGCTTTGCCATGGGCATGGGGGATATTCTATCCTGCCAGGACTATTTCAAAAACAGTGAGCACCGGAACCCGACCATTACGGAGATGATGGCCATTGATACATACTGGTCGGATCACTGCCGGCATACCACGTTTATGACCGAGATCGAAGAGGTCAAGATCCATGACGGGGCCTATGCCGGTGAGATGCAGAAGGCCTATGATCTCTACAGGGAAGACAGGAAAGCCCTTTATCAGGGCAGGGATAAAAAAGAGACCCTCATGGATCTTGGAACCATTGCCTCCAAATCCCTGAAAAAAGACGGCTTCCTGAAAGATATTGATGTCAGTGAAGAGATCAATGCGTGCAGCATCAATGTTGATGTGGATGTGGACGGCAAAAAGGTTCCCTACCTTGTGATGTTCAAGAACGAGACCCACAACCATCCCACGGAGATAGAGCCCTTTGGCGGGGCTGCCACATGCCTGGGCGGCGCCATCAGGGACCCCTTGTCCGGAAGGTCCTATGTGTATCAGGCCATGCGGATCACGGGTGCCGGAGATCCCCGCACCCCCTATGAAGAGACCCTTTCCGGCAAACTGCCCCAGAGGACTATTTGTAAGCGGGCGGCCCATGGTTACAGCTCCTACGGCAACCAGATCGGCGTGAGCACCGGATACGTCAAAGAGTATTACAATGACCGTTTCTTTGCCAAGCGCATGGAAGTGGGGGCGGTGATTGCGGCAACGCCGAAAGACCAGGTGATCCGGGAGGTGCCCGAACCCGGTGATGTGGTGATCCTTGTGGGGGGCAGAACCGGCAGGGATGGTTGCGGCGGTGCCACCGGTTCCAGTAAGGAGCATACGGAGGACTCCCTGGCCACCTGCGGTGCGGAGGTGCAGAAGGGGAACGCTCCGGAAGAGAGAAAAATCCAGAGATTGTTCAGGAACGAGACCGTCTCCCGCATGATTATCCGCTGCAACGATTTTGGCGCGGGGGGGGTGGCCGTTGCTGTGGGTGAGCTTGCCGACAGCATCGATATCTTCCTGGACAACGTCAAGAAAAAATATGACGGCCTGGACGGCACCGAGCTTGCCATTTCAGAGTCCCAGGAGCGCATGGCCGTTGTTGTCAGAAAAGAGAACGCAGAGGAATTTATCCGGCTTGCCAATTCGGAAAACCTCGAAGCCACCCTGGTTGCAAACATCACAGACAGTGGCCGGTTGCGGATCCAGTGGCGGGATAAGATGATCCTGGACATCTCAAGAAAGTTTCTCGATTCAAACGGCGTGAGCCAGAAAACAAAGGTCGAAGTGGCGGCGCCTGCACCTGAAGCCTGCTGGTTTAAAAAGGAAGATACCCGGGACCTGAAAACCACCTGGATCGAAACCCTCCAGGACCTCAACTGTGCCAGCCAGAAGGGGCTTGTTGAGCTATTTGACAGCACCGTCGGTGCCGGCTCGGCCCTGATGCCCTTTGGCGGTAAGACCTACCAGACACCCACCGAAGGCATGGCGGCAAAGATTCCTGTGGAGGGCAAGGACACAAACACCGGAACCCTCATGACCCATGGCTACAACCCTGACATGGCCATCTGGTCCCCCTTCCACGGCGGGTTGTACGCGGTTGTGGAGAGTGTTGCCAGGATCGTTGCCATGGGGGGTAACTACCAGGACATCTATCTGTCGTTCCAGGAGTACTTTGAGCGCCTGAGAGGGGAGGCGTTGCGCTGGGGAAAACCCTTTGCCGCAATCCTCGGTGCATACCGGGCCCAGAAAGAGTTCAAGATCGCTGCCATCGGCGGCAAGGACTCCATGTCCGGAACCTTCAAGGATCTGGATGTTCCGCCCACACTGATCTCTTTTGCCGTGGAAGCCGTCAACCTGGACAAGGTGATCTCACCTGAATTTAAAAAGGCCGGCTCCCGGGTGGTGCTTCTGAAATCACGGAGAAATGACAATGAAGTGGTGGATTTTGATGATCTGAAAGCAAAATACGACCTTGTGACAAAATCCATTGCAGACGGCCATGTCACAGCGGCCCACACCGTTGGCAAGGGCGGTTCTGTTGCGGCCATCTCAAAAATGGCCTTCGGCAACAAGCTGGGCATCTGCATCCACAAGAATATAGAAGAGGATCTCCTGAAAGAGGAAGCCATCGGTTCCATCCTTCTGGAAGTGGATTCAGCCGCTGACCTGGATGCTCTTTTTGCCGCACACTACATTGACCTTGGAACGGTAACAGACAAAGAGGCCATCGAGTACCGTGATATGTCCCTTGATCTCAATGAACTTGTCAAAGTGTGGGAAGCGCCCCTGAATTCCATCTTTGAGATTAAACAGGACCATGCAGGCCCCATTGAGAACATTCAGTACAACGCCAAAAATATCCATATTGCCAAACACAAGGTTGCCCGTCCCAAAGTGATCATTCCCTCTTTCCCGGGAACAAACTGCGAGATCGACACCCAGCGGGCGTTCATGAACGCCGGTGCCGATGTGGAGGTGGTTGTCTTCAGAAACCTTGAGGCCGCCTGGGTCGAAGAGTCCATCGACACCCTGGCCGGAAAAATCAAAGACGCCCAGATTATCGCACTTCCCGGCGGTTTCAGCGCAGGCGACGAACCCGAAGGTTCCGGTAAATTCATCTCTTCGATTTTCAAGAATGGGAAGATCAAGGATGCCGTCCATGAAATGCTCAATGAAAAAGACGGCCTGATGCTCGGTATCTGTAACGGCTTCCAGGCCCTGGTCAAGCTCGGCCTGCTGCCCTACGGTGAAATCAGAACCCTGGATGAGACATCCCCCACACTGACCTACAACAAAATAGGGCGGCACATCGCCCGGTACGCAAAAACACGGGTATCTTCAAACCTCTCGCCCTGGCTTGCCGGTACGAGCCTCGGTGATATCCATGAAACCGCACTCTCCCATGGAGAAGGCCGTTTCTACGCCAGTGAAGAGATGCTCAATACCCTTATTGAAAACGGGCAGGTCGCTACCCAGTACATGGATGCCCAGGGCGATGCCACCTATGACGGTACCTTCAACCCCAACGGTTCCATCTACGCCATCGAGGGCATCACAAGTGCCGATGGCCGGATCCTGGGTAAAATGGGCCATAGCGAGAGAATTGGAAACCACGTTGCCAAAAACGTCACCGGTAACACAGACATGAAGATCTTCGAGTCCGGCGTGAACTATTTCAAGTAGGCCGGATGCCCCCGGTGGTTGCTGTTTTTGGCGGCCCGGCCGGGGGCAAGCTTATAAATGTTTCCATTTGAATTGATACCTGCTTTCCCGATATGATATGAAATGAGATCTATTCATATGCGAGGAACTATAATAAAAAATGCCAACCAGGAAGATGGTTTAATTCTGATTGACCAGGAGGGATAAATAAAAAATGAGCGAAAGTAAAAAACTGACATACGCCGATGCCGGCGTAGATATAGAAGAGGGTGCCGCAGCCGTAGAAAAAATGAAAGCGTACGTCAAAGAGACATTCACCAAGAATGTCCTGGGCGGCCTCGGCGGATTCGGCGGACTCTTTGAACTGGATCTTGAGGGATACAAAAAACCTGTCCTTGTCTCCGGAACCGACGGTGTCGGAACAAAACTCAAGATTGCCTTTATGACGGACAAGCATGACTCCGCCGGTATCGATCTCGTTGCCATGTGCGTTAACGACATCCTTGTACAGGGAGCAAAACCGCTTTTCTTTCTCGATTACATCGCCACAGGAAAGCTCACTGCCGATAAAGCCGCCGACATCGTTAAAGGCATTGCCGACGGCTGCAAACAGGCCGGCGCTTCCCTCATCGGTGGAGAAACCGCAGAAATGCCAGGCTTCTACGATGAGGACGAGTACGATATCGCAGGTTTCACCGTTGGCATCGTTGAAAAAGAAAAAATAATCGACGGCAGCAAGATAAAACCCAATGATCTGCTCATCGGTCTTCCGTCAACCGGTATTCACTCCAACGGTTATTCTTTGGTAAGGAAATTGTTCTTTGATATCCTGGACTATAAAATAGACCAGCCCATTGAAGAGCTGGGCATGACCCTGGGTGAAGCGCTTCTCTGCCCCACAAAAATATACGTCAGAGAGGTCCTTGAAATCCTGGCCAGCCACCCTGTCAACGGCATGGTCCACGTTACCGGCGGCGGGTTCACCGAAAATATCCCACGGGTCCTTCCTGAAGGCCTGGGCGCCACCATCGATCTGGACTCCTGGGAAATGAACAAGCTCTTCCCGCTTATCCAGAACCTTGGAGAGATCGAAACCGCTGAAATGTACAAAACCTTTAACATGGGCATCGGTTTCGTGCTCATCGTTGACCCTTCCCAGGCTGATGCCGTCATCAAAACCGTTGAGAGCATGGGCGAAAAAGCCTTTAAAATCGGCACCGTCAAAGATGGCGAAGGCATGGAATACATCTAAAAAGACCTGCTGTTTAAAGAGCCGGGCTAAGCTTTCAGCCCGGCTCTTCTCCATCCACCGGTTCCCTCAGCTTCTATTTGACATCCCCTTTGTTTCACGCTATTTTTCTATCTGCGTCACAAAAGCCCATCTGTCCTTTTTTTCCGGTTACATCGTTTTAAGCGTATTTAAAAAATCGCTGTTTGTCCCATTGTTTTGTCGAAGGTCAATTTCTTGAACCTATTCAAACGGGAGGTATCCATGTCTGTCAGAAAATCTCTGGATCTTGTTTTTGTTTTGCTGATCGTCTCTTTTGCTGCTCTCTTATCCGGGTGCGATAAGGACGACTATGCCGTGGTTGTCTCGGACGGAATTACAAATACTTGCTTTAGCGCGGGTAACGATGAAATCCTTCCCAATGCAACGGTCTATCATATGAAAGACAAGGACAAGGCCTCCCTGCTGAAGTTTGTGACCGCTGAAAAAGTGGAAGGGGTGGAGGTCAGGTTCTTTGCAAGGCTCTATGGCTCGGATGGGGCCTGGTTCCGGCTGGGGGAGGATGCCCCGGCCCTTTATACAGACCAGGGCGGCAAGGTCAGGCTGCCGGAAATCAGACGGTGGCTGCCGAAACCGGTAATCGCTTCCGCACCAGTGGATTTGCAGCTGAGAGCCCGGGCGTATTACAAGGATGAGTATGTTGAGGACGATCTGGGAATGATCCGGGTGCTTGATGAACAGGCCGGGAAAAACCCGGATGCCGTTGTGTCGGACCATGACAACACCCTACACAGGACCGGCGGGGCAAACTCGGTCTTTGACTGGGTTGAGTTCGTCAACTGGGTGGGCGCTGACTGGCCGCTGATCGACGGTTTTGTGGTGGATGCCGTAAACGGTTTGATGGATAACGGAAGAGACCTCGTCGTTGTCTCAGGGCTTCCCGGTGATTTGCGCCACCTGTGCCGGCAGCAGATGATCAGCCATTTTGAGCGGAGCGGCCAGAGAAGAATTCCCATTGTGGTCAAGAAGGATCTTGATTTTGAAGAGGGAAATGATTTCAAGGCGGATGCAATCAGAATCCTTTCCGTGCTGTACGGGGAGGACAAACTTGTCGCCATGGTGGGGGATACGGCCCGTGAGGACGGGTTCGGCGCCCTTGCAAACGGTGTGACCTATATTTCGTTTCAGATCGACTATTACCTTGACCCGGGACTCCTCGACACCGAGGGGTACGGTGAGATTGAGATTCGCGATATCAGCTGGGACTGGCTGGATGTGCTGAACCGGATCAACGGCATTGACACAGGTGCCAACTTCTTCAGGCAGGACCATGAAAGGGTCTTGAATATTGCCCACAGGGGAGGCGGTGACCTGGACCCTGAAAATACGCTCACAGCCTACGAAACCGCCTTGGCTGCAGGCGCGGAAGTGCTTGAGATGGATGTTCATCTCACGGCAGACGGCCGTGTGGTCGTGTCCCACGATGGCACGGTGGACCGCTGTACCGACGGTACCGGCCCGGTCAGCGCTTTTTCCCTGGAGAATCTGAAACGCCTGAATGCCGGTTACAACTTTACCCCGGACGGGGTCACCTTTCCTTACCGGGAGGAGGGCATGGCCCTTGAAATCCCGACACTTGCGGAGGTGTTCGGCGAGTATCAGGGCCGGGATGTTTCCTTTGTTCTGGAAATAAAGCCGGAAAACAATATGGAGATCACGGAAAAGGTGCTGGAACTTATTCAGCAGTTCAACATGGAAAACCGCATTGTTCTGGGGGCATTCAATAAACAGTCCCTGGATGCCGCCAGAATAAGGTCCGCAGTTCGCGGCATGAATCTGCTCACCTCCTTTGCCACCGAGGAGGTGATCGAGTTTATCGCCATGCCTGATGCGGTTCTTGATCTGAACAAACACAGGCCCAAGGGAGCCATCCTTCAGATACCGCTTACGGAGATTCCTCTCATTCCTCACTTGATCATGGACAAAGCCCGGGAATTGGGCCTGAAAGTTCAGGTCTGGACCGTCAATGATCCCGAAGAGATGCAATGGCTGATCGAGGACCTGAATGTGGACGGGATCATGACCGACAATCCCGCCACCCTTGAAGCCCTGTTGAATTAACTCTCAGTTCGCAGGTGACAATTGCCGACGGCCTTCCGGAGAACCCTCCGGGAGGCCGGCAAAAGATCATTTGGTTTCCCAGTGGATGCCCAGGGTATGATCCTTTTGCATTTTTACCCATGTTCCCAGTTTTTTGCCTTCCCGGCCCAGGGTTTCTTTGAGCCACGCAGCATCGGCCGGTGATACGCGGTTTAGTTTCAGATTTCTGATCTGCATGGGCGAGATGTGCAGTTCCATGAGTTTTCTGTTTTGCGGATCCATGGTGATAAAATAGCTCAGGGCCAGGTCTCCCCTGAATTCCTCCCGGCCCCCGATTCCTTCATAGTCGTTGATAAAGTCGCCGCAGCCGTAGATGATGGGTTTGTCCCGGTATACCTCGATTCCCCGGGCATGGTGGGAGGAATGGCCGTGGACAATGTCCACACCTGCTTCATCGATGATGGCGCGGGCAAATTTTTGTTCAGCGGTAGAGACCCGGTATCCCCAGTTCCCGCCCCAGTGAACGGAGGCAACCACGATATCCCCCTGTTGACGGATTGCCGAGATTTTATTCCTGAGGCGGTGGACGGTTTTGCCAGACAGATCCGGCGCCAGGGCAATACCCGGCTTGTGGGACCTAGCCGCCCATTCATTTGGAATGCCGCTGGAATTCAGGCCGAATGAGAAAATCAGCACCCGTCCCTTTCCCGCAATCTCCATTACGGCCGGTGATTCCGCTTCCTGAAGATCCCGGCCGGCGCCAGCCTGGCGAATTTTTGCCGACCTGAGGGTGTCCAGTGTTTCGATCAGCCCCTGGTTTCCCCAGTCGATCACGTGGTTGTTGGCCAGAACGGCCACATCAATGCCAGCTGCCGTGAGCACGGGAATATTCTTCGGATGCATCCGGTAATTGATTCCCTTGTATTTACAGTAATCGTTGCTTGTTGTGACAGCGGTTTCCAGGTTGATGATTCTCAGGTCAGGGGACCTGAGCTTCAGCTCGGAAAGTGCGTCTCCCCAGATGTAAGACCATGGCACGGGTTTCCTGACCGGGCCGTTCCTCCTTTCGGCCAGCTCCACGTAGATCCGGGCATCCTTTGCATAGGTTTCATAAATCCGTGGATCGCTCGGATGGGGCAGGACCTGATCGACGCCTCTTCCTGTCATCACGTCGCCGCACATGAACAGGGTAATTCGGTTTGGGGTGTTGATTTCAGGCATTGTCGGCATTCTTTTGACTCCTGTCTGTTTTCTGCGGGCCTCTTCCGTGCCGCATATGGCGCTTGCGGTTGCCGTCACCAAGAGAAGAAGCGTGAAAAAGAAGCCGGGTCTTTTCCTGGTTCCCAGGCTCTTCATTCGATTTCTCCTTTTTTGAATGATATGTTACCATATTCTGCCCCCATATACGAAGCGGCACAATCACAATCAATATTTTTAAACTGTAAATGATTATTTTCTTTAGAATTCCTGAAATGTCGCCTATCTGACAGAAAAAGCCCCTTAAATATTTTAGTGTCTAAGCTACGGAATTATCGAGCGGGAAGTTTAAAGCCTATGAATAAAGGAGCTTTATGATGAAACCAGATAAGGGAAACGAAACCATTTTTTCTGATGGGGAGAAGTGCCTGGGCTGTCACAGTTGTGAGCTGGCCTGTGCTGTTGCCCATGGGGAGGGAGACCTTTTTGACGCTGCGGCGTCGGGTAATGCCTTTCATTCCAGGACCAGGGTGGTCAAGGCCGGGGGGGGTACCATTCCGGTTCAATGCAGACAGTGTGAAAATGCGCCCTGCGCAGTTGTCTGTCCCACCTCTGCCATCAAGCAGGAAAACGGGCGTGTTGTGATTTATGAGAAGACCTGTGTCGGTTGTAAACTATGTATCAAGGTGTGTCCCTTTGGCGCAATAACCGTGACAACCGAAGGCGTAATCACTAACAGCGAAAGAAAAAAGCGAGGTGTCGCTAAAAAATGTGATCTCTGTGCCGGATTAAGAGATGCCGAAGGTAACAGAAAACAGCCCGCCTGTGTCGAAGCCTGTCCCACCAGGGCGATCAAACTTGTCAATCTGGAAGAGTACCGGGCTGCCCTGTTGGATCCAAGGGCCAGGGAACTTGCCTGCGCACATAATTGTCTAAAAGTCAAAATGGTGAAATCATGAAAAATAAAATATCCATAGATCCCGCAGTAAAGGAACTTCTTCCCATCGCTAAAAAAAATAAAATCAGCACGGTATGGGATCGCTACGAAGTGATGCAGCCCCAGTGCGGTTTTGGTTCACTTGGCCTGTGCTGCAGAATCTGCTGGAAGGGCCCCTGCAGGATTGATCCCTTTGGTGGGGGACCTGACCGCGGAATCTGCGGCGCTGATGCCCACACTATCGTGGCGCGAAATCTTATCCGAATGATGGCGGCAGGGGCTGCCGCTCATTCGGAGCACGGACGCCATGTGGTGCTGGCCCTTTGGGGTGTATCCAGGGGCAGGTTTTCCGCCTACGGAATCCGTGATGAAAAAAAACTCTTAAGTGTCGCCCAAAAACTTGATATTGAAACTGAAAACAGAGATACCTTAAAAATTGCAGAAGAGGTCGCATTAAAAACCCTGGAAGATTTTCAGAACCAGGACCACCAGACCGCCTGCCACTGGATAAAAACCGTTGTCACGGACAACCATTTTAATAAACTGAAAGATCTTCATGTGCTTCCACACAACATCGATGCCGTGGTCTGCCAGATCATGGGCCGAACCCATGTGGGGTGCGATGCCGAACCTGCCAATGTTGTATTGGGGGGAGTCAAGGGAGCCCTTGCCGATCTGAACGGAATGGTGCTGGCAACGGAACTGTCTGATATTTTGTTTGGAACACCATCCCCAGTTGTGACATCGGCAAACCTCGGTGTGATCAAAGAGAATGCCGTAAATATCGCAATCAATGGTCACAACCCGCTGCTGAGTGAAGTGATCTGCAGCATTGCCGGGGAGATGAACGGCGATGCCATTGACGCGGGTGCACCGGCGGGAATCAATATCATCGGTATCTGCTGCACCGGAAACGAAGTGATGGTACGCCATGGTGTGCCCCTGGCTACAAATTACTTGTCCCAGGAGATGGCCCTGATTACGGGGGCTGTGGATGCCATGGTTGTTGACGTTCAGTGTATCATGCCTTCCATAAGTGAAATTGGTGCCTGTTTTCACACGGAAGTGATCACCACCATGGATGAAAACAAGATCACGGGAGCAACCCATGTCAGCTTCAGCGAAGAGAGCGCAGGCGATACCGCCCGTAGAATTCTGGGGCTGGCCATTGAAGCGTTCCGGCGGCGGGACGCCAAAAGGGTCAATATTCCCGATATTAAACAGACGGCAATGGTTGGCTTTGGTGTTGAATCCATTGTGGCGGCCCTTGCAAAACTCGATGAAAAAGATCCCCTTAAACCCCTGATCGACAATATTGTAAACGGAAATATCCAGGGGATCGCGCTCCTGGCCGGGTGCAACAACACCCGGAGTGTCCAGGACAGAAGTTTTGAAACCATCGCCAAAAACCTGGCCGAAAACAATGTGTTGCTTCTGGCATCGGGATGCGGCGCAGGAGCCTGCGCAAAGGAGGGCCTGATGACCATGGAGGCCACGGAAAAATACGCAGGCGAATCGTTGAAAGCGGTACTCACCTCCATCGGAAACGCCTGCGGACTAGGTGGGCCCCTTCCCCTGGTGCTGCATATGGGATCCTGTGTGGATAACAGCAGGGCGGTAAACCTGGCAACTGCCCTGGCAAACAAACTGGGCGTTGACCTCAGTGATCTGCCGTTGATCGCATCCGCACCTGAAGCCATGTCCGAAAAAGCGGTTGCCATTGCCACATGGAGTGTCGCCATTGGCATCCCGACCCATGTGGGAACCATTCCCCAGGTCACGGGGTCATCCATTGTGACGGATCTTTTGACTGAAGGAACCAGGGATCTGTTCGGCGGTTATTTCATTGTGGAACCGGACCCGGCTTCGGCGGCCGGCAAGCTGATGGATATCATCAGGGACAAGAGGAAAAAGCTGGGAATTTAATGATTTGAAGTCCCTGCTATTTCATTTCTGTTTGCATTTTGCAAGGTATGGGTTATATAAAACCGACATGTGGTTTTTTTTTTTTTTTGATAAAACGAGTGGTTAGGCGTATTGGGTCTTTCTGTAAATCATCGACGGGGAGGTTCTATGACAACAAAAATGCGTTTAAGCAATATAAATATCGTAAACCTTCTTGATACTCCCGGTTATGAAGCAATTCAAACCCATTTTTCTAAAAAGAGTGTCGTAAAAAACGAAATGGTCTGCAGTCCCCTGGATGATACAAATAGCGTGTTTATCGTGAGCTCCGGGAGGCTGCGGGTTTTTCTCTCATTTGATGACAAGGAGTTTACCCTGGCTTTTCTGGAGCAGGGTGATATCTTCAGCACCCACACCCGCGCATTTGTCCAGGCAATGGAAACGTCCTCGATTATGACCACCGGTGTGAAAAAATTTCAGAAGGATGTGGGGGAACATCCGGAGTTTGCCTTGATCATGGTGAAAGTGCTTGGGGAAGTTTTGCAAAACTCCTTTAATATCATAGAAGGCCTTGTTTTTATGGATTCAAGGATGAGGCTGACCGAGTTTTTAATAACGGCGGCAGAGGACAAGGGTATTAAAGACGGGGAGGGGGTAACCATCGAGCTTGGACTGAATGTTGAAGATATCTCCCAGCTTGTCGGAACATCGCGGCAAACCATCTCGGTGATGTTAAATAAACTCACCCGTGACGGATATCTCCGCCGTGTGAAAAAAGGGACTTACCATATCCTGGATCTTGATCTGTTTAAGAAATCGGTAAACAGGTAGGAACTTAGTGTTTACCGGGCGCCATGGGTACGCCCTTCCGCTCATGGGCGAGATACGCTTCCATGGCCACCATGCGGGGATCATAGGGATTTAACTCCTCGCCCTCCAGCGGGTTTAAAATACACCAGTTAATCATGTCCCGAAGGGGGATAACACGGCCTAACTGCTGCTGGAATTTCGGATAGGTTTCCGGATGGGTATTGGCCCCGTTGGGGTGACACTGGGCGCAGGAAACACCATTTGTTCCAAGTTTCGGGCTTACCCAGAGGGCCCGGCCTTTTTCCACAACGCTCATATATTCTTTTTGCCAGCGATCCTGGTCTTTCTGGGTAAAGTCGTCTGCAAGGGTTGTCCCGGTAAAAAGAATGAGCGGTACAAGTGTAAAAGCAAGCAATCTTAATGATATTGACATGGTTTTCTCCTTTAGTAATGACTTTGTGGGGGAATCCGTTTCTCCGGGGACTGGTATGTTGTATCCTCCGGCCGGCTGGTTTTACGGTTATAGGCCACAGTGCGGTTGGTGTTATCATAAAGATTGTAGGAGATGTCAATGCGCCCTGTTTTGAGATTGATGAACTGCCAGCCGGTGGCGTCACGCTCAAAAAACGGGTCCGCCCGGTTCATGGGGACGGTTATTTTCGGAAGATGGGTCTTTGCCTGGGCATAACTTTCGGGGTAGGGCCAGGGCCAGGCCGTGGCCATGACGGCATGAAAACTGATGTTGCCGATCTGGTTGTACTGAATCTGATGCACATGGCCGTATACAACCGTAACATCCGCAAACGGACGCAACAATGCCTGTACCTCTTCAGCATCTTCTGTCCAGAAATTCCATCCCTTGTAAATTTTCTGGATCGGCGAATGGGAGAACAGGACAACCGGGGTCTCTTTTTTGAGCGTTTTAAGATCTTCCTGGAGCCATTGGCGCTGTTTTTTGCCGACCATGAACGGTGATCCGTTGGGATTGTCAAGCCCGGCCATCTCAAGCATACGCTGTTCCGGTGTGGGCCAGCGCTCATGGGTCCATTTATCGTAGGTGAGAATACTGTTCAGCACGATAAAATGAACGCCTTTATGATCCCAACTGTAGTAATGGGGGCCGAACAGTTTGCCCCAGTACCTGCCAAGGTCTAGGTAATAATCATGTTCGCCCATGACGCAGTGATATTTATAGTTTAATTTCGCCAGCATTTCCGCGCCATGATCCAGCTCCGCCTGTGTGCCAAGCTGGGCCAGATCACCGCCGTATACCACAAAATCCGGTTTGGGCAGGAGCATGTTTGTTTCGGCCACGGAGCGGATCAGCCCCCGGTCCCAGTTACGTACGAATTGGGTCCCTTTAATGTGCTGGATATGTGAATCTGAAATATACGCAAATGTGAAATTCCGGGAAGAATCTGCAAAGGCAAGTTCCACCAGGCTCACGGGCAGGGTGCCTCCGGCGGCAATTGCTCCCATTCCTTTGAGAAAACTACGACGGGTTATTTGTCTGCTGTTCATATTTTTTCCTTTATTTACGGGGTTGTTTCCGGGCGAACTCCGGGCTGGTAAGGGTTTCCATGAACAGGACCAGGTCTGTTACCTGATCATCTGTCAGGTTGAGGGGGCGAATGCCGCTGCCCAGGAAGTCATTTACCGGATCACCCTTTTTTGCAACCCCGCCATTGTTATAGTGTTCAACAACCTCCTTCAGGGTTTTGAGGCTGCCGTCATGCATATAAGGCCCTGTGACAGCGATATTACGCAATGTGGACGTCTTGAAAGCGCCAAGGTCGTCGAAATTTTGTGTCACGGCAAACCGTCCGAGTTCGGAGGTGCGCTTGTCCGTAAGAATTTTGATATCAACCTCGGATGCTGTCAGCTTTGCCTTGATGAATTCGCCTGCCAATCCGGGAATATCCGCCTGTATATCGTTTATTCCCACGCCTACATTGTGAAAACGGTTATCCGTGAACACTGCCTGTGTCTGTTCGATCACATGGCAGGACACGCAGCGTCCCTTATTGACAAAAATATCAAACCCTTGTTTTTCCTCTGGGGTCAGGGCATCTTTTTCACCGCCGTAGTACCAGCGGTCAAATGGGGAATCACCGGAAATCTTTGTGCGCTCAAAGGCTGCAATGGCCTGGGTTACCTCTTTCATTGTAATGGAGGTGCCGGTTTTGCCGAAAACGTCCCTGAACAGCTTTTTATACTCCCCATCTGTCCGTACGATATCCAGGATGGGCGTATGGTCTTTCAGCCCCATCTCAACTGGATTTAAGAAGGGGTGCAGGGCCTGATCTTCAAGATCCGGCGACCGGCCGTCCCAGAAGAGTTTCTCGAAATAAGCGGAATTTACGACCGTGGGGGCGTTCCGGGTGCCTGTGAGCTTGTTAATTCCTTCCGATACTTTTAAAGGGCTGTCTGTGAAGGTTTTTTCTGCCTCATGGCAAGTTGCGCAACTGACCATCCCGGTGGAGCTGAACCTTTCGTCATTGAACAGTTTATTCCCAAGGGCTATTTTCCCCGGTGTCTGAGGATTTTCCTCCGGGTACTCCACATGGGGGAGGCCCAGTGGAACTGCGGGCTCAGTGGATACAGCCGGCATCCCACTGAGCAGGATGATAAATCCTGCAGTGATTACTGACCAGAAGTTAAACTTCTTCATGGTTCCCTCCTTTGTTCAGATTAGAGTTACAGGCGGCCTTATGAATGAACCGGGTTAAGCTTTGAACCTGGCACTTATCCATTGACCTATACTGTCGATGGCATCCCTGGCCTGGCCCAGATGGGGGGCAAAGTAGTGCCACACATGGAACATCTCCTCCCAGACCTCCAGGGTGACCTCTACCCCTGCCTCTTTTGCCCTGGCTGCAAGGGTGATGGAATCGTCCAGCAGCACCTCCCGGCTCCCCACATGGATCAGGAGGGGGCAGAGGCCTGAGAGATCCCCATGGACCGGCGATACCAGGGGATGGTTCAACCGGGTTTTATCCACATATTGGGCCGCCGTTGAGACCAGCATCTCTTTGTTCAGCATGGCATCCTTCCCAAGGTTGAGGTGGTGGGAGTTTCCGGTGCAGGCAAGATCCACCCAGGGGGAGATGAGCACCCCTGCCTTTGGAAGGGGGGCGTTGTTCTTTTTCAGCTTCAGGAGCAGGGAGGTGGCAAGGCCTCCCCCTGCGGAGTCCCCTGCAACCACGATCTGCTCCGGGGAGACATGGCGATCCAGAAGCCATTTGCAGGCCGTGACCGCATCCTTAAGGCCGCAGGGAAAAGGATGCTCCGGGGCAAGTCTGTACTCGGGCATGAGAAGCCTTGCTCCGGCGGCGGTTGCGATTCTTGCCCCGAGATCCTTGTGGGTGTTGATGGAGCCCCCCATGAATCCGCCTCCGTGGAGGTAGAGGATGACCCGGTCGAAGTTTACCTTGTCCGGTGTTATCCATGCCCCGGGAACATGGTCAATGGAAACAGGAGAGATCCTGGTGCCTCCGTTTCTGTTACCTTCCATCCCCTGTCGTTCCTATACTCGCAGATGCCTGGCAACAAGCGATTGTGATCGATTGTAAAACTTGAGATTGCCTTCATTTTCTAACTCCTCTGCCTTGCGGCTCCGGAGGGAAGCCGAAGATCGCCGTTCATTCCTTTGCTCATATCTTTTCAATTCCTTAAGGAGTTCCAGCACGATGGAGGCGGAATTCCCGGAGGCTGTTTTCAGATTCGATTTAAAGATCTTTGGGGATTTCTTCCCGGCCAGGTCGGATACCGAGCGTATGGCCAGAAAGCTCTTGCCGAACTGGTGGCATGTCTGCGCTATGGCCGCAGCTTCCATCTCAATTACTTTAATCGTGGGCATTTTTTTTCTGACCGATTCGATGGCAGCCCTGTCAGCTATAAAAGAATCTCCTGTGGCGATGAGCCCCACCACGGTTTTTTCGTTGCCAACCTCGTCGCAAACGCATCGGTGTGCCATCTCCATCAAGTCCTTGTTGGGAAGATAAGAAGGCGGCATCCGGGGAACCTGGCCATATTCGTACCCGAAAGCGGTGGCGTCCACATCGTGGTGACGGATTTCACTTGATATGACGACGTCCCCGATCTCCAATGCATCATCAATGCCCCCCGCCGTTCCCGTGTTGATGACACAGTTCAGGTTGTAATAGGTGATCAGCAGGGTTGTCCCGATGGCTGCGTTCACCTTTCCAATGCCCGACTTCATCACCACGGCATCCAGCTCCTCAATTTTGCCGGAGATGAAGGTAAATTCACCCAGTGTCAAGTAGCTGGGATTTGAAATCTTTGATTTCAAGATCTCGATCTCTTCATCCATGGCGCCAATGATGCCTGCTTTCATAGCTCCCTCCTTGGATCATACTGTGAACATACGGCCTGGGAAGTATTACTGAATTGAAGGTGGTGTGGCGTGGATCCTGTTCCGGTCCAGGCTGGTACGAACGGTTTCTGCCAACTCACTGATTAACAACGGTTTATGGACCACTGCAGTGATCCCGTGATCCCGGATCTCCTTATTGTTAGAAGAGTTACCACTGAATCCTGTACACAGGATGACAGGGATACCGGGGCGGATGGCAGTGATCTCCTTTGCGAGTTGTTTTCCGGTCAGTTTTGGCATGGTCAGGTCCGTAATAACCAGGTCGTATTTCCCAGGTTGAGCCTTGAACATGTCCAGGGCTTTCAGGCTTGAGCATGTCGCAAGTACACTATATCCCAGGGTTTCAAGGATGCGCTTGCCGATGGTGCAAAGCGGTTCCTCATCATCTATGAACAATACGGTTTCACTGCCGTGCTGTGCGGCCATTTGTATTTCCGGCGGGGCTTTGACCCGGGTTTTGTACACCGGCAGATAAACGTTGAAGGTCGTCCCGGTCCCGGGTTCGCTGTAGACGGTTATCACCCCGCCATGATCCTGCACAATGCCATGCACTACAGCCAGGCCCATACCGGTACCGGATCCCTTATCTTTGGTGGTAAAGAAGGGGTCAAAGGCCCGGATTTCCGTTTCCGGTGTCATTCCGCATCCTGTGTCCTGTACTGTCAGCATGGTGTAGAGGCCCGTTGCCAGCCCTGCGTATTTAGCCATGAACGTCTGATCCAGATCCACTTCCCGCAAGGATACGTTTATTATACCTGTATTTTTGTTCATGGCCTGGGCCGCATTTGTGGCCAGGTTCATGATGACCTGGTGTATCTGGGTGGCATCTGCGTTTACGGGCGGGCAATCCGTGATATCCATTTGAATATCAATGGTACTGGGGATGGAGGCGCGCAGGAGTTTCAATGCTTCCCTTACAAGGGGCTCGAGCTCTAACGGCTTCATCTCCTGTTCCCCCTGTCTGCTGAAAGCGAGAATCTGCTTCACCAGGTCCCGGGCCCGGACTCCGGCCTTTAAAATCTCTTCCAGGCACTCGTACCGGGGGTCCCCGGGTGACGTATTCTCCAGGGCGAACTCTGAAAAACCGAGGATTGCGGAAAGAATGTTGTTGAAATCATGGGAAATTCCGCCTGCCATGGTGCCAAGGGCTTCCATCTTGTGGGTCTGGTTCAACCGGGCATGGAGCCTGGCTTTTTCCAACTCTGACTTTTTACGCTGGGTAATATTCTCCACTTGTCCGTCAATCCATTGTATTTTATCCTCTGAATTCAGGTGGCTTCTGGCAGAGAGGGAACCCCAGAAAATTGAGTCGTCCTTTCTCTTGAGCTGCACTTCGAACTGCTTAATGCTTTTGTGCTTTTTCAGATGGGTCAGGAACTGGCCACGGTCTTTTCTATCCACATATAAGGAGTCAGCCCTCAAGGAGGCCAGGATCTCCTTTTTGGATTGAAAACCGAACATTTTCATATAGGAGTAGTTTACCGAAATGATCCGGCCCTGGGGGGTGCTCCGGAATAAACCGACCGGCACATTGTCAAACAGGTCCTGGTAACGTTCTTCGCTTTGCAGCCGGGCTTTTTCCGCTTTTTTTACCTTGTTGATGTCCATGACGAGCTGTGTGTTGGATGTTTTAAGTCCAATGACCATTTTTTCCATGGCTGTACCCAATTGGTTGAACTCCTTAATGGTTCCTTGCTGATATTCTGCTGCATAGTTGCCGGATGACACCGCTTTTGCGTACTCCAGCAAATTCCCCAGGGGCCTGAACGTCATCTTCCTGATGATAAGTATGGTCAGAAAAGGCAGAAGCATGAACACAAAGCTCAGGACGATGCCCTTCCGGACATACACCTCCTTCAGCTTAAGAAACGGTGTGCTGGGCAAGGCCGAACCGATTTCAAGGGGGGTTCTTTTCCCATGCACTTCTATGGTGAACCAGCTGGAAACAAGGCCCGGCGACCCGGACTCGGGATCGGGGTCTTGAACTAATAATTCTCCCTCGCCCCCTTGCCTGGCAACAGCAAGAACCTTGGTTGTTCCGGCGTCCATATGATCCGTTGCACCGATTAAACGGCCATTTATAAAAAAAGATAATACAGAAGAGTCTGTTTCTTCATGGATGTCCTGCATCAATCTTAAATTGTGTTCAAGCACAATTCCGCCAAATATGGTTCCGACAACCTTGCCTGTGTCCTTTGAGAGAAGGGGAACCGCTTTCACAAGTGCGGATAAGCAGGCCGTGTGGGCGGCAAAACAGTCTATCACGCCGACATGGATAAGCGTTTTCTTCCTGCGGACTATTTCCGACAGATCCATCTCAGGCGCATAGAACGGAGAACTTGCGTCAATCCAAATGGTATTGTCCCGGTTTGCAATGAAAAGGATGTCCAGGGGATTTGAATCGGTCAGTGCGATCATCAGGTCAATGGCGTTATCGTGTTTTGTGCCATTCAGCTCTCCGGCGCCGGGATGATAACTGCGTAAGGCCTCGTTTCTCTGGATTGTGGTCAGGGAATGATCGAGTTTGTCGAATTCGCGCATGATGATCTGCTTGGATATCTTTTCTACCTGTCTGAAATTGTTTTTCATTTCGCGATCGATCAGGTCGCTTGCGGAATTGTAGGTCCACATCAGTATTACAACGGAAAATACAAGGATGGTAAAGCAGAGGTAACCGCCCAGGACGACGGATAGTTTTTTTGGATGGACTGTGCTCATTACAAGCTCCCACTGACTTGATCCGGCAATATCACAGCACGTTTTTTATTTCTCGATCTCTGGCTTCCCGGAATAACGAAAGGCTCTTTTTTTCAGACGCTCTATCTGATTACGAGGCGTTGTTGTGTTTACAAGTTCCATATCCCCACAGAAAACCACAGGTACGTCCTGCCTCCGGCCGGCCAGATCGAGACGTATGGCCTCTGCCATGGCGACACCGTTATCGTCGTTCATTCTCATGACGGTCACCTCCAGTTGTCCCTGGGCCATGGCGTTCAATTCAGCAGCGCCACCCCCCCATCCGTTAATCATGATCCGTTCCGATAATCCGGTCTGTTCCAGAGCCTTTGCAGCCCCCAGGGAAATGTCCGTGGAACATGAGTAAATGAATTTGATATCCGGATCTGACTTGACTATTTCCATGGCGGCTGCCTCCGCCTTGGCTGGGTCGCCGCCGGTATAATATTTTGCAACCAGTTCCATCTGTGAATGTTCATCAAGATAATTGACAAATGTATCTCCTCGCATCCTGCTGACATAACCTTCAGAAAAATAGAGAAGGGCATATTTCCCCCGGTTGTTATTCTTTTTTATCAGATAGTTCGCAAGCATGAGTGAACCCTGAATATGGTCGAACCCGACATAAAGAAAGGGTTGTTTTCCCTCCCAGATACGAAGCGGGGTGGTGATGTTCTGAAGAATGATTTTCGGGTGTTTTTGTGTGATAATCTGCTCAATGAGCCAGCGGTGCTTTTTTGCGTCCAGGGTGAATATCAGGTAATCCGGCCGGTCTCCCAACGCTTTTTTGATCTGTCGTTCCTGAATCCGGTGGTTCACCGTCGGTTTGGTATAATATTCCGAGGTGTGAAATTTGATATCGATTTCTAACATTCTTTTTTTAAAAGATTGGACACTGTTGCGCCAATAATCGGAAATCTGCAAAGCCGGATAAATAATGGCGACCTTCACAGGCCGGTCTTGAACCCCCGGCTCCACCGGGATCGCATTCCTGCGAATCGTGGCCTTGAAGTTTGCCGCAATCTGGTTTTGTTCCGGATGAACCTGAAGATATTCATAAATAGTCATATGTTCGGAGTTGTTCCCGGGCGCAACGCCACCCAAAGCCAGCAGCAAAACCATGGCAAGGCAGATGATAGTTACGGGTCTGTATCCTGTGTTTTTCCCAACCGCATCATTACCATTTCCCATCATGATGGCTTCCTTTTATAAAAAAAAGATGGCAGTTGTAGGAGAAATCATATCCAAACAAAATTACATGAGCCTAATAAATTCCATGAATCCTCCTATAGACCTTTGATCGAATTTTATTGCTGGAGGAGCGAAAGGAGTACGTGGATCCTGATTGAGTTGGAACCGCTGGGTCGCATGTGGGGCCAATTATGTATCTCAAATCTGGTACCGATGTCAATTCGGCGGCAAAAGCATGGGGGGGGCATAAAATTTATTGTTAGTGAATTTGAAATGTTATGACCAAAATAGCATACAATATATTGGTGCGCAAGTGTTTTGTAATGTCCTAAATCCGTCCTCTGATTTTCGCAGAGGGGGATGCCTTTACGGTTCATGGGCCTTATCGTTCCGATCGTTTCGCCTGTAACGTTACCTCCCATTGTTTAACGCTTGTTCTGGATTACCCGTTGGAGCTGGGAGAGTCAGATGGAAGAGATGAGCAATTAGAAAACATGGATAGGGTTTCCGGGGCGGTCATCAAGGCCGCCCCGGCGCTTTTCCTGAGCATGGGTGGTATCTGCGAGAGATCCGCCAGAATTGCATCTTTGGGGCATACCGTCGTGCAGTTGTAGCAAAAAATGCATTCATCGGTAAACCGGGGATAGGGGGAAAGGGTTATCGCCCCGGAAGGGTAAAGCTCCACAAGGAGCCTCGAGGTGTTGGACGGGTCCGTTTCTTTTGCAGCGAGCCCTTTGGTATCCAGTTGTTTCAGGGTCTTTGAGATCGCTTCCTTGGTCACGGCATGGAGCTCCGCAAGTTCGGTTACACTTGAACCGCTGTGTCCCCCAATGGTTGCCAGGAGCTGAATTTCGGATCGGGCGAGGAGAAAATCGGTACCGTATTCCTGGGGTGAGCGTGTAGAGTCTAAACGCTTTAGTCAAGTCCTTTTTTTCTAATGTTGCAAGGAAAACCCCGAATGTGCACGGATCCACTTATCGGGTCTGTAAAATCATTTTTATATAACAGGTTAACATTCGGGCCTTTGGGGGAGTAAATATCATGACCGGGCAAGCCCAGTTCAGTGCATGCTTGCCACCATCCGTGCTGGGTGCAGACGACTTCCGGCGCAATACCATCGATCAGCTTGGCCTGAAGCGTTATTTTACCATTGACGGTTTCCAGAATGATCGCCTCTCCTTCGGTGATGCCGATCTCCTCTGCCGTATTCAGGTTGATTTCTAAAAACGGATGGGGATGTTGTTTCCTTAAAGAGGGGATGGCCCGGTGCTGGGATTGACAATACCCGCGCAATTTGGAATTGATGAGAATAAAAGGATAACTGTCCTTGTCTATTCCGGCCTTTTTGAAAATCTCATAGGGGTTTTTCCATTCCGGTACAGGCGCTTGCCCGATCTCCTTCAGATGTTGAGAGAAGAGTTCTACACGTCCGGAGATGCTGTCAAAGCCGATTTTTTTGTGTTTCTGATACTCAAACGGCTCCTGTATGAATATTCCTCCATCCGCTTTTTTCAGGTCTTTGAGCTTAATTTCAGTGGGCCCAAGCATCGCTTCAAAAGCGGCCTCAATGTTTCCATTCCAGAATTTGTCGGCAAATCCCAGTCGTTTTGCAAGTTCAAATATGATCCATAATTCGTCTTTGCTTTCTCCGCGTGGCTTTGCCGCCGGTTCACGCCATTGCAGTATCCATTGGTTTGCTTGAAATTCCAGAGGATAGCCGATACGACCTGTCTCCCAGAAACTTGTTGAGGGCAGGATGATGTCTGCAAATTCTGCCGTCGGATTGATATCGAGGGCAACATGAACATGAAAATCCAGCTTCTTCAGTGCATTTGCTGTCATCTTGCTGTCCGGATTGGCGGAAACCGTATTTGCGCCAAAGACCAGGAGCCCTTTAACCGGGTACGGGTCTGCTTCTTCAATGGCTTTGCATATCTGGTAGGGCGGAACGGACATAAGGCTACCCGCCGGGCCGAGGGGATGTTTTGAGATGGCTATATTCTTTCCAGGCATCTCCTGAGTGATAAATTCAAAACCGAAAGGATAGTCCAGGGGGGGAAGAGGAGAATGTACGGTATTGCCACCCTTTTTGTCATAATCTCCCGTAAGAGCATAGAAGGTGCATATGGCCCGATTCGTTTGAGTGGCATTCAGGTTCTGTTCCACACCATTGAATGAATACCAGCATGCCGGGCTGTTGCCGGTAACCGTGCGAACTGTTTTTTCCAAAAGCTCCATGGGAATCGATGTGTGCTGTTCGACAACTTCAGGCGTATACATTGCCACAGCTTCTTTAAGCCGTGTAAAGACGGTTTTGCATTCGACACGTTTACCATCGGCAAGCTTGATATTGGTTTTTTTTTCAAGGCACGGGGTGAAATCAAGCTTTGATCCGGGTATGGAGGGGACGGGCTGATTGTTTCCAGGATCTATTAAATAAAACAGACCCTGGTTTTTCCCGGAAGAATCAACGGAAGAAACCTGAAGCAGATCTCCTGTGTCGCTCCTCACCAATAACGGTGCATTGGTCCAGTTCCGTACAAAACGATCATCGAATAGTTTATGTTTTATCATAAGATGAATCATGCCCAAGGCCAGGGCACCATCCGTTGCCGGCTTAACCGGCAACCAAAGATCCGCTTTAGCTGCAATCTCTGTTCGCCGCGGGTCAACAACAATGACCTTGGCTCCATTCTTTCGTGCAGCTTTAATTTGCCGTCTGAAAGCATTGTGTGTGGCCTTGGGGTTGTGTCCCCAAATGAGAATGCATTTACTGTTTTTGAAATCCGGCCAGCCCGCCGCAAAGGCATTTCCGGGTTTGCCAAAGGTGAAAGCCGATCCATTATCCCTATGCCAGTTGCAGATGTGGGTGGTTGTCATGTGGTTGGGGGTGCCGTAGATGTTGGATAACCGCCTTATGAACGATGTGATCTCCCACAACGGTGAGGAAACATTGGTCTGTGAAAAAACAAATGCCTCAGCGCCATATCGGGCTTTAATGTTTTTCATTTCAGCAGTAACCGTATCCAATGCTTCCTCCCAGCTTATGCGCTTCCACCCGGGATCAGCCGCACCTTTAGGATTCGTACGCTTAAGGGGATACGTAAGTCTGGTATTGCTATAAACCATTTCCGGTCCGGCCAGCCCTTTAGGGCAAAGCGGCCTGTAAAAATGATGTTCCTTATCGGGTGTCACCCGGGTGAATTTACCATTTTCAATGTGCGCCACGGCCGGACAATTGCTCCAGCACTGGGCGCAGTAAGTTCGGATTCTTTTTGATGTGCCCGGTTTGCTTTTGTCTGTTTTGTTCATATTTTCCTCCTCCCTTTACAACCAGCGTCTTACGTTTTGTTTATACGCGATATACTCGCTTCCAAAGGTCTTTTTCATTATGGTCTCTTCAGGTGGAATACATAAAAAATTTATAATAAGGAAAAACAATACGGGGGTGGTTAATGCGATTAAGTTAGTCATTAAAACTGCCTGTCCTGAAATCAGAATCAGGCCACCTAAATACATGGGGTTTCTGCTGATTTTGTAAAAATCATTTTGGACAAACGCAGAGGGTCTTTCCAAACGGAAAGTTGTCTTTTTTTTTAGTGAAAATATTTGAACTTCTATTAGCTATATGGAATCCGCAAATAATGGCGATTATGCCAACAAGGTTACAAGGAAAAGGAATGCTGTTGAATTCAGGAAACAGAAAATAACAAACAAAATTCAGTATGATGACAGTGAAAAAGTAAAAAGGCGGAAAAGTAATTATGTTAGTCATTTGATTTTATCCTTTTCATATAATCGATCGTATTTATTGTGCGAAGATTGGTTTGTACTATGTTCGTTGTAAATGTGTAAAAAAAATCAGTCGGGTCGCATTGCCATTAAAATAACAGCCTTTCACCCTGCATCTGATTTAAATTAGAAATCGAATTTATCAGCGACCTTGGTAAATAATCTGATAAACTCCTCCCTTTCATTTGCTTCAAGTGCTTCTAAAATGTGACAATTCTGCTCATAGTCCAATTTCATGTGGGCCTCCATCATCTCTTTTCCTTTCGTTGTCAGTTTAAGGGAAAACGATCTGTAATCCCTGGGATTAATAACCCTTTGAAGAAATCCTCCTTTTTCCAGTTTGGCCACAATGCTGCTTAAAGTGGTTTGTGGGAGTCTAAGTCTTTCTCTGATCTCTTTGAGAATGATATCCGGTTCTTCATATGCCATACTGATGACATGCATATCTGAAAAGGTAAGTCCTTTAAGCTTTTTAGATTTGGATTCCGGTCTGCTGGTCATGATCTTAAACCAAAGCTTATGGAAAGCCTTATTAAAATTATCAACCTGATCCGTTCCTATTTTGTCGTTGGTCATGATATCTCCAGAGTGTGTTGAATTGTTCGATGTCAAAACATAACGACCTACGTTGTATGTGTCAAGCGAAATAGTTAACACCGCATTAAATAAGAATCCATACATGATTGCTCTGAAATAAAATTAAGGCTGGGGCCAAGCTTTGAGCCGGGCCCTGATCCAGCCGCCGATGCCGTCGATGGCATCCCTGGCCGTGTCCAGATAGCGGGCAAAGTAGTGCCATACATGGAACATCTCCTCCCAGATCTCCAGGGTGACCTCCACCCCGGCCTCTTTTGCCCTGGCTGCGAGGGTGATGGAATCGTCCAGCAGCACCTCCCGGTTTCCCACCTGGATGAGGAGGGGGCAGAGGCCTGAGATATCTCCGTGGACGGGGGACACCAGGGGATGGGTCAACCGGGTTTTGTCCACGTAATGGGCGGCGGTTGAGACCAGCAGCTTTTTATTCAGCATGGGATCCTTTCCCAGGTTCAGTTGGTGAGACTCACCGGTGCAGGCCAGGTCCGCCCAGGGGGAGATGAGCACTGCCGCCCTTGGAAGGGGGATTTGCTTTTCCTTCAGCTTCAGGAGCAGGGAGAGGGCAAGGCCTCCCCCTGCGGAGTCGCCTGCAACCACAAGGTGTTCCGGGGAGACATGGTGGTCGAGAAGCCAGGTGTAGGCCGTGACCGCATCCCTGAGGCCGGCGGGAAAGGGATGCTCCGGGGCAAGCCTGTACCCGGGCATGAGAAGCCTTGCCCCGGCCGCAGCTGCGATCCTTGCGCCGAGATCCTTGTGGGTGTTGATGGAGCCCCCCATGAATCCGCCTCCGTGGAGGTAGAGGATGACGTGGTTGCCGTTTGTTTTGTCCGGTGTGATCCATGCTCCGGGAACCTGGTCGACGGACACCGGGGAGATCCGGGTTCCAGGGTCGACCTTAAAGGCTTTTGCGCTTTTCTCAAGCAGGGTTCTGTATTGGTCTACCCCGATGGATTCAAAGGTGGGGCTGGATCTCAAGTGCCTGAGGATGGCGGCAAGGGCTTTTGAATTAAGGTGCTTCATGGTTCGTTTCTACTCCGTCCAGTTCTCAAACCTCTGTGAACAGGTCCCTCTCCGGTTCCGGGAATTCGGAATGGGCCGCCTGGAAGCGTTTTTTCTTTTCGTCAACGGTGATGTTTTCAACCCCGTTGAGGTGGAGAAACCGCTCCTGGTTGGTGATCACATCAAAACCGTGGGTCTCGTTGAAATGCTTGAACGGTTTGTCTTGCTCCTTCCGGGTTTTCACAAACTCCCGGTGATTGGCAAGCCGCTGGAGAATCTCCTGGTTGAGCATGGGCTCTGATTTCTCTATTCTCTGGACAATGGTGTCCCAGAATTCCGGGTCCAGTTCAAACCCAATGCTGTTCCTGGCTGCTGCCATGGCGGCAAGGGTGGTGGTGCCAAGGCCCAGGAAGGGGTCCACCACGGTGTCGCCCTTGGCGGAATACATGTTGATCAGCCGGTAGGGCAGGGCAAAGGGGTAGGCGCCGCTTCGGTTCCTGACCTCCTTTTTCGTGAGTTTCTGTACGGTGCCCTTGAGGTCGAACCAGACATCTGAGAACCACTGGTTTCTCTCCTCCCAGAACAGGGCGCTCTGCCGGCGGTTTTCTTTATCGTCGGGGCGCTTGAACTCCCGCTTTTCTCCCTTTCTCAGGATGAGCACCCACTCATGCTCCAGGGTCACATAGGCGCCGGCCGGCAGCATGCCTGATCCCATGAACTTGTTGGGGGCATTGGTCTGTTTTCTCCAGATCACCGAGGGCATGGGGGAGAATCCAAGCTCCACAAGGGCGCTGAGAATCCTTGAGTGGTTGGGGTAGAGCAGAAAGGTGCCGTCCACGGTCCGGGTGGCATCACCGATGTTGATGCAGGCAAAGGAGCCCGGGGCAAGTATACGGTAGACTTCCTTCCACACCTTATCGAGTTTTTGGTGCATCCCCTCAAAGGCTTCCATGCCTTGCCCCTTGTCCAGGGCTGTCCTGATCTTTGGATCCTGGGCGCAGAAGAGGTCATCCCACATCTCCACCATGGGGTAGGGGGGCGATGTCACCACCAGGTTGACCGATTCGGACTTGATCGCCCCCATGTCAGAAGAATCATTAAAATGCACAATGTGGCTGGTGCTTGTCATTATTTATTGAACTCCACAACCGCTTTTACGATCTCTTCGGGATCGTCCAGGACCTGGAAGATGTCCAGGTCTTTGGGTGATATCATTTTGTCCTTGATCATCCGTGCCTTAATCCAATCCACAAGACCGCCCCAGTACTCGGTTCCCACAAGGATAATGGGCAGGGGTTTGAGCCGGTGGGTCTGGATCAGGGTGACGGCCTCAAACAGCTCGTCCAGGGTGCCGAACCCGCCGGGAATGATGATGTAGGCCTGGGCGTATTTGATGAACATCACCTTGCGGATAAAGAAGTAGTTGAACTCCAGACCTATGTTTGCGTAAGGGTTGGGCTGTTGTTCAAAGGGGAGGTTGATGTTGAGCCCCACCGAGGTGCCGTCTACCGATGCAGCCCCTTTGTTGGCCGCCTCCATGACGCCCCCGCCGCCGCCGGTGATAACACCGTAACCTGCCTTTGCAAACAGGGCTGCAATGGTTTCTGCTTTTTTATAGCATGGGCTATCAGGGGTTGTCCGGGCCGATCCAAAGATGGAGACGGCAGGGCCGATGTTGTGCAGGGTATCGATGCCCTCGACAAATTCTCCCATGATCTTGAACAGACGCCATGATTCACCGCTTTTAAAGTCGTCTATGGGGAATTGCCCGTTTGTCGCTTTTGTCTGCTTCAATTGAGTGCTCCTGTTGTAATGTTGTAACGTGTTCCGGCATACAGCCGGAAATCAGATCTTTCAGCCTTTGCCCTGGTATCCGATGGTGACCTTGCCGTTTTCAACGATCACCGGCACCATGCGGTTGCCGTCTGAATATTCAAGCATTGTTTCTAACTGGCTCGGCTCCATCACCACATCTATATACCTGAACGCGATCTTTTTCGTTGTAAATGCCCCCCGGGCAGCGCTGGTAAAGGGTCATGAGCTTTTGCCGAAAATTATTACGGTATCTTTCATCGTCTCCCTCCTTTGTGTGGTTGTAATGGGTGTCCCATTATTATCTATTCCTTGTTTTTACTGACGGACAAAATTATCATAAACAATCTGATTAGCATAGGTTAAAGATCGGCCTCTGCCGGTTGACTGTTTGCCTTCACAGGGGTATTACATAGGTATGTCACGATTGAAACAGCAATATCAGCAGAACGGTTTTTACGGAATCGGGTTGATGCACTCGGTAAAAGAGTTGAACATCGGAACCCTGTGGAGGTCGGCCTATATCATGGGGGCCTCGTTTATTTTCACCATTGGAAACAGGTATAGTCATCAAGCAGGGGATGTGACCCGTACCTGGACAAAAATTCCCCTGTTCCATTACAATGATTTTGACGAGTTCTACAGCAATCTTCCCCATGACACCCGGCTCGTAGGCGTTGAAATGGAAGAGGGCGCCGTTGAATTGAGCGAATTCGACCATCCCCAGAGGGCGGTCTATCTCTTGGGTAACGAGCAGCTCGGGCTTGCCCAGGGGGTTGTCTCCCGCTGCCATGCCCTTGTGAAGCTGCCCGGAGAGTTCAGCCTCAACGTTGCCGTTGCAGGGAGCATGGTCATGTATGACCGGGTGTCAAAGATACCCCACTCCCTTCCCGGGAGGGGGGGGGAGTAGAGAGGAGGCGTCATGGGTTTCAAGGAAAATCTTTTAAAGCGGATCACCATCAACGATCTTGTCAGCACCGTGGACAGAACCCTGGGTTCGGTTGCGAGCGGTCTCAAGGTTAACAAAAAGGCCATGAAACAGCTTCTTGACATGTCCACCTTTGAGCTCCTCAGGGAGCGGGAGATGGATCTCTATCTCAGGCCCCTTAGTGACGGTACCTATCAGATTCTTGTGCTTGACAACGAGCTGCCCCTGTTTGAGACCACCCTTGCCGATGTCCTGCTACGGCGGAATCCCACCCTCAAGGAGATGCTCAACGTGCGTAATGCCATCAAGATCCTCAGCGACAAGGATGTTGTGAAGAGTCGGCGAACCGGTTCCCTTGTCTTTCTTCAGCAGGATCTGCTCGGCTCCCTGGATCTTACCTTTGATGGGGCGGACCTTGCTGTCATGGTTGAGGAGGGTGTGGCAGCCCTTGAAAACAGCAGGGAAGAGGAGGTGGTACAGGCTGTGGTGCTCTTTGCCGAGATCCTGGGCTATGTTCCGGCGCCTTCCCTGTTCCAGATCAAGGGATATCGCACCTGGGGCAGTGTTTCCACCGACGCCTCCGGCCGGACGTTTTTCGGCCCCATGGTGATCTACGATCCGGAGAGCAACCGGCTTGTGCTCTGGCCCGATCCCGTGGCAAGTCTGGATCCCGGGTGGATAGCAAGCCTCAGGCAGGGGGGGGATGGGCAACCGCCTGCATGGATCAAGGGCAAGGCCGTGTTCGGGTTCCTCCGGGACAAGGCCCTGGACCAGGGAACCGTGGCCTCTTTATTGACGGCCTCCTGATTCAAGGGTAAAGCGTCTCCCCGTCTATACAGAAAACTTTGTACCTCTTCCCCACGCCTATACAGGCGCCGCCCGGTTTTTGTCCGGTTTGCTGCGATGATAAAGTCTTATAATTTCATGTTATTTCAAGTTAACTCCGTTTCTTTCAGGTGGGACCCTATTTTTTTGTTGACAAAAATGTCCGGGCAATCTACTTCTGTATAGAACTCTATACTTTATAGTGCTGTTTTAATCCTTGGGAGTTGAAGGGGGTCGAAAGACTCCCGGTGGTTGAGCTCAGATACATTTGCCGGGCACCCGTGGCCGGCAGGACTGGGAAACAATTTATTACAACTTAATAAAAGAAGGGTATGAGGGAAATGGAAAAGGTTACTATTGAGGCTTCGATCGATCAGGTGCATGTGGGTCAAATCTATACGATGGTCAGCAAGGTACCTGAGTATAATGGCAACAGAATTGAGAGCATTGAAAAGTTGCCGGGGGGCCTGACCAACGAGAATTTCAAGGTTACCGTGGGCGGTAACGCCTATGCCGTAAGGGTTGCCGGAAAGGGAACCGCCGATATGATCGACCGTCCTGCCGAGGATAACAACGCCCATATCATGGCCAAGGCCGGCATCAATCCGCCGCTCTTCTACTATGATCCTACCACCGGTGACAAGATCGACGCCTACGTCGACGGAAAGACCCTGCATGTCCCTGATTTTTCCACGGATGAGGCCGATACCTACATCTCCATGATCGCCAAGAAACTTCATGAAGTTCACAACACCAAGGACGAGTTCAAGGGGAAATTCGACTTTTTCGAGGAAGTTCACAGCTATATCAAACTGATCGAGAAGAACAACATCGAAAATTACGACGGTCATGACAAGGTGATGGAGAAGCTGGCCGACATGGAGGCTGTCCTTGCCAAGAATCCAAGGCCCCAGTCTCCCACCCATAACGACCCCCTTCCTGAGAACTGGATTGTCAAGGATGGGGAGATCTTCTTCATCGACTGGGAGTACGGTGGAATCGGTGATCCCCTAATGGATCTTGCCGCCTTCTCCCTTGAGGTTGGACTGACCGATGAGCAGGAGCAGCTTTTCCTCAATCAGTACTTTGGCCGGGGTGTGACGGACAAGGAGTATGCCTTTATTCTGATCGACAAGTTTGTCAACGACGTGCTATGGTACCTCTGGTCCCCGATCCAGATATTCAACGGCAAGGAGAAGGAGTTCTACTGGGACTACGGCCTCAACCGCTTCAACAGGTGTGTTGAATTGATGAACAGCGAGAAGTTCAAGAAGTACACCGACCTTCTAAGATAGTTCACCGTCCCCTGGAACAGTGATTTGAAATAGTAAACCTTCTAAAGAGTTGGGATGACAGCTCTTTAGAAGGTTTTTTTTTGGCAGCGGGACGGCTCCGGAATCAGGAACGCTTCCACGGTGGTCTGCCTGAAGTGCTGGGTCAAGTAAAGCGCAAGCGCTTTTTACTTTCTGAAATTCTTCCTGGTTACTCCGGCAAGGCCGACAAGGCCAAGGCCGAAAAGAACCATGGTTGCAGGTTCTGGAATAGGCTCGGGCGCAGGCTCGAGACTGGGCTCTGACATCAGGGCTATTGTAGCAAAGACCTTTGCACTGCTTCCTGGCCCTTGCCACCAGCCGTTTGAACCACTAACATCTGATAACTCAATTGAAAATCGTCCACTGTTTTGATAACCGAAATCAACATACACAGGGTCATTCCATGTAAGATCCCAGCCTTGAGTAAATTCAAGGCATCCTGAAAAGCCAACAGATACCCCGTTGACTCCCTGAATTATATCTGGAATTTCAAAATCGATGTTAGCAGCTACGTTCCCTGTTTCCTCGTCATCGGCGTTGATCCATGATTCAGTTGTTCCGATTGTTGCGAAGTAAAACTCGTGTGATTGACCTGCCTCAAGATTAAACAGAATGCTATCTAAATTCGGGTTGACGGTGGCATACAACTCTAACGCATTTTGGGTGCCGCTTACGTCGACATTAGAATTCGGCCCCATGTCAAAACTGTAGGCACCAGCACCCTCTGCAACCGCAAAGACTAAAAACAACCCCATTAAAAAGCTGAAAAACTTGTTCATAACAACCTCCATGTTTTTCCACGGCAACCGGCTGTCCCCCCACGGGATCCTAGGCTTTCCGTCCCAGTGTTGCCACTGGTTTGGCTTTATCATGGATGTTAAAATACGACTTTTGAGGAAAATATCACTTTTTAGTGAATTCTTATTCAACTTCAGCAACTAATGTGCCAATGTTGTCTTGGAATCGAAACTTGGTTCGCTTTAAGAATGTTCCTTCATTTTAGTAAAGAGCGTTGTAAACGATATGGGCTGCGTTATTCTACTTCTTGTGCGATATTAAAGAGTGAAAAATAATATTTGGTGAATTCTGTTTTCTTCCTGTTGAGGAAATGGTGCTGTTGATATTAAACAATCTCCTGTTACATTATGTTCCCATGTGTAGGTTGTTTTTTGCATACTTGTGGGTAGTTTTTTTCATGTAGATGATTTTAACTATGATTGTGGTTTTGTTTCCGTGGCGGGGCAAAAAAAAGCAAAATTGCAATCCGGTAAATTACAGGTCCTAGGGAATGTATTTTTTTAAGATTTCCTTTAATCGGCCTTGTTTGCGAAGTCGTAAAATCCCGGCATTGATAATTTTTAACAATTCATCACCATGGGGGTAATTCTTTGAAATCATGAAGTGAAAACTCTCCGGGGGAACTCCCGGCACAGGCACATACCCTATCTCATCATCTAAATAGGACTTCCCGATCAGAGCGTGTCCTGCAATAACTTCTAACCTTGCCAGAACGATATTGCACCGGTCCTTTTTCAGCATGCCTACCAAGGCCTCAAAATCCTTTGAATATCTTTCAACGTTGTTATTCTCCAAGCCAAAGTTGACGTAATTGTAGCCATGCCGCCCGCAAATCTCACTATACGCTAAAACATCATCAGGACTTTTTAGATTCAAACCATTTGGAAAATTCCTTTTCAGATAGAAATAACAGGGGGTCGTTGTGTAAACCCGGTCTGATATCAGGTATTTACTTTTTCTTTCTTTATTGAGAGAAACAGGCAGAAGCATTTGTATCTTTTCTCCCGATGTCAAATATACCAGACACCTCGCAAAGGGGTATGGCCTGAAATGGTGTTTAATTCCATGCTTTGAAAAGATATCATTTAGTACATCGATATTATACCCAACAATTTCCCCGGTAATCTTGTCATTTTCACGTTTGAAAAATTTAAAGGGAGGCCAGTCATTCCCGGCTTCTGCTCCGATATAAATTGTCGTACCGCTCTGCAACCTGTCCGTTGATGCCGCATTGGCCAGGCCCACCAGGGTTGCAGATAATAAAATTAAAACAGCATAGGATATCGTATGTTTTCTTTGCATTATTAATCGTGTAAAAGTCTTAAGGAGTAAAAAAATATGACCCATTGCAACGAGGGTACAACAATCTCCACCGTTTTGGAAATCATAAAAAAAATGAAGCACCCGGAATTGTCCCTCAGAATCATCCCCCGGAAGCGCCCCCCAGGAGCTCCTGCAAGGTGGTCTGGCGCTGGCTGGTATCCTGGTTCCCCACGGCCATTGACAGGGCCCTGCGGGTTCCCACAAAGATGGCGAGTTTTTTGGCCCGGGTCAATCCCGTATATATAAGGTTGCGGAAGAGCATCTTGAAGTGCTGGGTCAGGACCGGAATGATGACGATCTCAAACTCACTTCCCTGGGACTTGTGGATGGTGATGGCATATGCCAGATCCAGCTCCATGATATCGTCCCGCTGGTAATAGACCTCTCTGCCGTCCGGAAAGAACGCGACAACACAGGTGAGTTCAACGTTGTCGATATCCAGGATGGTGCCGATGTCACCGTTGAACACCCCAAGATCGTAGTTGTTCTTCCGGTGGATCACCCGGTCCCCGACCCTGAAGGTCCGCTCCCCGACCTTGAGCTGGCTTTTTCCCTCCATGAATGGATTGGTGGATTCCTGGATGACCCGGTTCAGGTTTCCTGTCCCAAGGCTTCCCCGGGTCATGGGGGAGAGGATCTGGATCTCGCAGTTGTTCCCGTAATATTTGGGTATCCACTCCTTGTAGAGCATTCTGACACTGTCCAGGGCCGTATAGCCGTAGTGGAGAGAAGACCATGGGTGCACCCGCTTCAGGACCGCCTGGAGTTCTTCAATCCCTGTGTCTGCCGCGCATACCTGTTGCAGATTGACATGCTGGAATTTCTTGGGAATGGTTATCTCGGTTTCATAGGGAACCACGGGTTCGTTGCTGCGGAATTCAAACGGGCCGGTATCGGTGTCAGTGTCAGTGTCGGCGTCTGATCCGTTTTCCGGTTCATTCGGTTTGATTTCAGCCAGCCGTTTGACCCGGCGGATGAAATTGAGCTGCTCCTGGGTGGCCTCATCTGAATCGATAAACAGGCAGTCGGTTTTGTCCTGCCACACCCCGGGGCGCTTGAACGGGGATTCCACCCATGGCATCTCACCCGTGTTGATCTTGTGGGCATAGCTGATGATGAGGGATTCCCGGGCCTGCCTGAAAACCTTGGTCAACCGGAAGCAGGGTACGGTGTCGGATGCGATGATGTCCCCCAGCACATTGCCCGCCCCCACCGAGGGCAGCTGGTCTGAATCACCGATGAACAGCACCTGGCTGTGTTTGGGCACGGCCTTTAAAAGGGACGCCGTCAGGTTGATGTCGAGCATGGAGCACTCATCAACAATGAGAAAATTGCACTGGAGTGGCGTTTCTTCGTTCTTGTTGAACTTGCCGCCCTTCCATTCGAGCAACCGGTGGATGGTCTTGGACTCCTGGCCGATCACCTCGCTCATCCTCTGGGCGGCGCGTCCGGTGGGGGCGGCAAGGAGCACGGTGGATCCCATTGCCTGGATCAGCTTCACAATCACCTGGGTGGTGGTTGTCTTTCCGCATCCCGGGCCTCCGGTGAGGATGGAAAATTTTTCACACACGCTCTCATGGACCGCAGCCGTCTGCTCATCGCTCAAATCGATCGAGTTGGCTTCACAATAGCGGGCTGTCCAGCGGGTGATCCTATCCATATCCACCTGTGGGGAACTCCCCATGGCTGCAATCCGTTTGGCAACGTAGAGTTCGTCAAAATAGAGGGACTTTGAGTAGTAGCAGGGTTCGCTTTTGCCTTTTTCAATCTCTAGGGTACGAACCATGACAAGTTTTTCCTGCTCCATCTCCTGCAGGAGCATGGGCAGGCGCTCTGTCAGGCTTAGCTGGAGGAGCTCTGTGACCTGGTCATTGATCTGGGAGAGGGTCAGAAAACAGTGGCCGAAGTTCCGGCTTGCCGCAAGCACGTGCTTGATCCCGGCCATGATTCGCTGGGGACTGTCCTGGGCAAGCCCGATACTCAGGGCCACCTTGTCCGCAGAAAAGAATCCAATGCCGTAAAAGTCGTTGGCCAGGCGGTAGGGATCCCCGGTCACGGTTTGGATGGCCCCATCTCCGTACTCCTTGTAAATCCGAACGGCAAACAGGGTGCTGATGCCGTGGGACTGGAGAAACATCATCACTTCCCGGATGGCCTTGTGTTCGATCCATGCCTGTTCGATGCTCTTGAGTTTCTTCTGGGCAATCCCGGGCACCTCGGTGAGCCGGTCGATGGATTTTTCAAACACCTCAAGGGTCTGTTCGTTAAAATGCTTAACGATTCTTTTGGCTGTCTTGGGGCCGACCCCCTTGATGAGGCCCGATCCAAGGTATTTTTCAAGGGCGGCCGTTGTTGCGGGTTTCTTCTCTTCGGCCTTTGTTGCCTGGAACTGGCGGCCATACTTGGGATGAACCGTCCATGTGCCCTGGAACTCCATGGTGGCACCGGCAAACACCTTTGTCTGGTGGACGATGACGGTCTCCTGCCCATTGGGATTGTTAAAGGGAAGCACCCTGAGAATGGACCACCCATTGTCGGGATTATGGTAGGTGACCCGGTCCACAATCCCCCGGATGCTCTCGTGTATAACGCCTGTTTTGTTCATTGTCTGTTGTCTCATAATTTTTTCCTGGTGTGTCTATATCTCAAAATCAGGCGATAGTATAGGGGGGATGCCCATAAAATTATCAGTTCCCATGAAGAAATGGTGTTTTTTTTATGGGCGTCCCCAACTTCCCCTTGACATGCTTATTCGTCCGTGGCAAAAGACTCTCTTCAAAACGTTTCAACTGGTACCTGTCCCTCGCACGTTGTCTGGGCTGGCAGCCCTGTGAAGATATAAAAGGCATCCTTGATGATTGATCTGTTTTAAATACCGGATCAGGAATATAAGGAATAATGTAAAAACAACAGAAGGAGTGATCATGGTTACTTGTTATTTGCGATACGTTATTGATCCTTATAAATTGAAAGAGTTTGAAAAATACGCACAATTGTGGATTCCGCTGGTTAATAAACTCGGCGGCAACCACCATGGATATTTTCTCCCCCATGAGGGAGCGAACAATATTGCAGTCGCTCTGTTCAGTTTTCCGAGTCTGGCAGCTTATGAAGAGTACAGGGTGAAGATGGCGCAGGATCCGGAGTGCCGGGAGGCATTTAAATATTCAGAGGAGACCCGGTGTATCGTGAGCTATGAACGCAGCTTCATGAAACCTGTTTTTGAATAAACGTCTTTTGGGGAGGAGGATTCAATGGGTTTAGTTTCGCTGATCAGTTTATCCACAGCCATGCTGATTCTGGCAGCAAGTCCCGGGCCGGGCGTTTTTGCGACGGTTGCAAGATCCCTTGCCTCAGGTTTTAGACCTGCTCTTGGCGTGATCCTGGGTATTGTTTTGGGTGATCACCTTCGGGAAACATCCTCAGCGGCTTTTTGATAACATTGTCCAATCCAAAAGTAATACTGTTTTAACCGGCGTGCTAATGGTGTATGCATATCTGGCCAGCAATGCCCGGCAGATGTTTTCCAGTGGAAGTGCGATAAAGAAATTGAATCGTTCTGCTGGTGGAGTGATGATGGCAACAGGGGTTGCCATTGCAAGTGGAATTTAATTAAAAGATAAAGAGAAAGGTGAAATTATAATGGCTTTCAAAGAGTATAAGGTTATTAGCATTGTAGAAGGCGGTCTGGGTACGATATTGCTTGGCGCCTCCGGCATCCCAACTAAAAAAATGGAAACAGCCCTGAACCTCGAAGCTGCTGAAGGTTGGAACGTGGTTTTTCAAATCGTTGAGCAGAAGCGCTTCATGCTTTTCTGGAAACGTGAAGCCGTAATTATTACCCTGGGCCGATAGAATAAATATCCCGGGAGGGGTTGTGCTCTCCCGGGATTAAGGAAACTCAAAAGTGTTATCTAAAGAAATCGTTCAGGAAAAAGAAGAAAACATTCGTAAACTGATTCGTGAACTGCCCGAAACCACCCGGGCTGCGTTCTACCGGGAGACGGAGAAAAAGCTCAAGGACCCGGATACATACGCAACGTTAAACTATCTCCTTATTGCCGGGCTCCATCATTTTTATTTAGGAAAATGGGCCCGGGGGCTGATAAATATCTCTGTTTTCGCGTTGGGCATAATCCTGGCGTTTATGGATTATCCGCGTTTCGGGGTCTCTCTTATCATCGCCATCTCAGTCTTTGAGCTTTATGCCCTGTTCAGGTCACAGGTCATTGTTCAGGATTACAATAACCGCATCATGGAGAATATCTACCAGGATCTCAAAATTGCTGATAATCTAAATGAGTGATTTGGATATTGCAAGATTCTCTGATTTGTTTGAAAAATATAAGACCACTAAAGGGTGGGCAGAATAGTCAAATTCCTTTTTCCATAAATTTCCTTTAATTTTAGTCCTCTCTTCCGATGATTCGATTTGCTTGAGGATAACTCGACCCTTTGACTCTTCTAAAAGTGGCTTATCCCTCTTATCCTGGCGGGTTAGCTTAACCGTCAGCCAAGTGCTTCCCCTGGCCGGAATTGAGATAACCGGAGCAGGGGCCTTTTCCCAGTCTGTTAAGGTTCCTTTATACGCCCAATTATCTTCTGCAATAAAGGTGATATCATTGGAATCGAATAGCAGAAGGTCTCCTGTTTTATTAAGGATTGAAAGAGTGATTTCAGTGGGATGCTCGCTGATCTCTTTTTTTTCCAGCAATACGACCTGGATCACCGGGATAAATTTGTACTTTCCTTTCTCATCAAATTTTGCAAAAGAATAGGGGACGCCAAAACTTACTATGAACGTTGATGCGCAAAAGATCATTGCCATGGACCCTGAAACGAGTCTCCTGTATAATATGCGGCTTATGCGGAATTTTTCCTCTGGAATCTGTTGCATGACAAGGCGTGATAAAATTATTGCGGGCCAGATTAACAAAAGTGGGACTATAATTTCGATAGCATAATCAAATTCGATTACAAAATTGAGCATATAGTTCAATGCTTCCGATAAAACCGATAAAACCGGCTTAAGGCATTGAAGCGATTTAACTGGTTGGAATTCAATAGTTCTCATAGTGCCATAAAATACACATAGCAACAGAAGATAAAAGAGGTATTGAATGCCTATTGCATAGCAGGCGCCCTTGATAAATATGGGTTTAAGCTCAGGTGCGGATTTTGTCAGAATTATTCGCAGTACCCATGTCATAATGGAAACCACAATAATCATAGATAATCCAATTATTGTTATTTCTTCAATGGATGGAATCACCAGATACTCATTGAAATTCGGTAAGTTTGTCTGAGGCGTGTCTTGCTTGGGGTGACACCCTTTTAAAGTGACGTTAACCCATACTAAAATGGAAACCATTATAAACCGGACAATTTTTATAAAGGGAAACGTTGATATAACAAGAAAGGTATACGGTTTGACGAAGTTGTTCCCATGGGGTCTTTCGCGCAAGTGTTTACCAAATTGAGAGGGTGAGAAGGCCACTGCTATAATGGTAACAAAAAAGCGTTTTCCGAATGCGATCAGTCCGATGATTGTATTTTCGACCTGCTCAATAAATTCCAGTTTCGAGGTCTCATCTTGTCTGCTTTTTTCGTCCTTCATGGTGGTTCCCTTAATTATTATGCCGTAATCAGAAAGATCCTGTAAATGACGCACATGGGACAAACGGCTCATGCCGTCCAGCTATCATTTATGACCCGTGGCTTTCCGTCTCCATATCGCTACAGGTTGAAATTTTAATTTTGTATCCTTTAGGGCATGATCTGATACCGCATTACAAATTATATCCAAGTCGTCAAGGGTTTAATAATTGTTTTCTGAAAAATTACTCGAAAAGCGGAGTCACCGGATCAGGACTCCTCTTCCCTGGCCGGTTAATTATCTTAGCGATCATTATCTTTGAGCTTTATGGCCTTTTGCCTCCGGCCCGGTATCCTGCAGGTTCCCGTTCCTGATCCCTTGGACTCAGACAACTCTCCCGGAAACAGGCCGTATTCCTGAAACAGGGAGATATTGCTTTGTTTTTCAGCAAGCTCGGTTTCATGTTCTCACCCTGACCCATCCATGGTATGATTGCAAAAATTGTTACCGCTTTTCAGCATGCCTGTTGTTGCAATTACGGAACGAAGATATGTGGATTGATGGAAATTGATTATAAAAAATATTTACTCAATGCAACGTTTGCTTGGGTTCTGGTAGTCTCGGCCTCCCTCGGCTGGAATCTTTTTCAGATTCAAAATAACAAACACGATGAACTTCTGGAGACGGCACGGAGCTTTTTCAGGCAGACTGTCATTACCTGGGAGTGGAATGCCCGCCATGGGGGGGTATATCTGCTGGTTCGTGACGGACTGCGCCCCAACCCGTATCTGGAAGATCCGGAACGGGATATCACCACCACCGATGGTCAGGCTCTGACCAAAATAAATCCTGCCTACATGACTCGTATGATTTCTGAGATTGTCTACAAAGATGGGAAAGTAAAAATTCATATCACAAGCCTCAATCCATTGAATCCGGACAATCTACCGGCCCCATGGGAAAAGAGGGCCTTGCAACTCCTGCAGAAGGGGGGGCAGGATGAATATTTCGAATCCCGGAAAGATGGAAACACCACCCGGTTCAGGTACCTGGCACCCCTTGTCACCGAAGAGAGCTGCTTGATATGCCACCGGAAGCAGGGCTATATGCTAGGGGATGTCCGGGGAGGGATCAGTGTCATGGTTCCCAGCCGGAACAAGAGCAACCGGCCGCTTTTTGTCAGCCACCTGCTGATCGCATGTGCCGGGGTCCTGATCATTCAGTGGTTTGGAAGACGGCTGTCCCTGGCCACGGAAATCCTGAAAAGGCAATCCCAGGTCGATGGCCTGACCCAGGCGTATAACCGTCACTATTTTGATAAGACCCTGCACAAGGAGTGGCTGCGCAGCCGTCGTTTCAAGACCCCCTTATCCCTTGTCCTTTGTGATATCGATCACTTTAAGCTGTTTAACGACACCTATGGCCATCAGGCCGGGGACGAGTGTCTGATACGGGTGGCCCATATCCTGAAGGATACCATTTGCCGTCCCGGTGACCTGGTTGCCCGGTACGGAGGGGAAGAGTTTGTTATCGTTCTGCCGGAAACACCTTTGGAAAGCGCCCTTGTGGTGGCCGAAAAATTACGCGCCAATGTGGAAAACCTTCCTATTCTCCACCGGGCAAGTCCGGTCAACCGACATGTGACCATAAGTCTGGGCATTGCCACAACCATTGGGAACCTTTTGTCAGAGGATGATCTTATCGCGGTTGCGGACCGGGCACTCTATCAGTCAAAACAGAATGGACGAAACAGGGCTACCATGGGCCAGACCATTTGAGATCAACAAAGGAGCGTGGGACATTGGGTAATTCCTGCATGGGCAGCGGATTTCAGGGTGTCCCCGTCATATTGACACCCCGTTGCTGTGTGCTATAGTGGGGCCATGATTATACTTCCACTTGATTCCGTACTTAAAGGCTGTTTTCACAGGCTTTCAACATCATACGGCAGGCTCTTTGGCCTGTTTCTTTTTTCCATGGTCATTATGGCTGGGACAGCTTCCGTATCCCTGGCCCAACCCCTACCCATCTATTTTTTTGAACATCTGGACCAGAAAGATGGCCTGCCCCATTCAACGGTATTCCGGATCATGCAGGACCGCCACGGCTTCATCTGGTTTGGTACCCGAAACGGGGTGGTCAAATACGACGGCATCCGTATGCGGCTTTTCCAGCATGATCCCACCGATACCAACACCATCTCCCATAATGATTCAGGGGGTGTGCTGGAGGATCGTCAGGGGTATATCTGGGTTAGAACCTGGGGAGGGGGACTCAACCGGATTGACGAAACTACCGGTAAAATCCGGGTCTTCAGGCACAGTCAGGGGGATCCGGCAAGTCTCAGTGAGGATCGGGTTCAGACTTTTTTTGAGGACAGCCGGGGGATACTCTGGGCCGGAACCTTCAGCAAAGGCCTGAACCGCTTTCACCCGGACACGGGCGGGTTCTCCAGGTACATGGCCGGTAAGCCCGGTGGCCAGGGGCTCAGCAACAACAGGATCTGGTCCATTACCGAGATGAAAGACGGAAGCCTCTGGGTGGGGACAGACAACGGGTTGAATCGTTTAGATGTGGAAAAGGGGCAAATCAGCACCTACTATTGCTCCATGGGCGAAAACGTGAACAATCGGATCCGGACCCTTTTTCCCGGGGCGGACGGCCGGCTCTGGGCGGGAACGGAGAATGGGCTGAAACGGTTCGATCCCAAGACCGGCCGCTTTTCTCCCCCAGATACGATCAGCGGGTTGCCCCCGGCCCTTTTTTCCGATCCCATAAGCGCCCTGTATGAGGACGACCAGAAGATCCTATGGGTGGGAACCCCCAACCATGGGCTTTACCGGGTAGACCTTGGGGCAGGGACATGGAACAGGTTCAGGCGGGAATTTCAAAAAAAGGGGACCCTGTCCAACAACGATGTGCGGTGGATACATGAAGACAGATCCGGGGTGCTCTGGATCGGAACCCGGGGCGGTGGGGTGAACAAGCTGAGTAAAATATACACCGGATTCACCCTCCATGAAGGCATGGGGGATGATGATCCCTGCCAGGGACTGAACGCCATCCATGCCCTTGCCGACGACGGAAAGGGGGGGATATGGAGCGGTACCTGGTACAATGGTTTGAACCGGATTCAAAAAGGGGAGGGGTGCACATCCTATGGTGGCGCTCTGCCTGAAGGGCCTGGAACCCGGGAGATCAATGCCCTATTGGGAAATGAATCCGGGGAATTGTTCATCGGCACCTGGGAAAAGGGGCTGCTCTTTTATGACAGGACGAGCCGGCGGTTCTCCCGGCTGAATCAAGGGGATGGGTCTGTCCCGGACACCCGGACCATCACAGCCCTGGCCCGGGATCAACAGGGCCGGATCTGGGCAGGATCCCGGGAGAACGGACTGTTCAGGCATGAGCCTGCTACGGGAAAGTCCCTGCACATACCGGAGATATACGGCACCCGGACTGTCTCTTCCCTCCTGGTGGACCCCGGTCAAAACCTGTGGGTTGGCACCGATTCCGGGCTTTTTCGCCTGGATCCGGACGGAAGCACGCTTTTGCCCTTTACCCGCGGGACCGAAGATTCAGCAGGCCTCTCCAACAACGTTGTGACCGCCCTGGCCCTTGGGAGCCGGGACTGCATCTGGGTGGGCACCTACCAGGGGCTCTCCCGGCTCGATACCTCCACGGGAACCATCAGGCCGTACACCATAAAGGACGGACTGGCAGGGGAGCTCATCAAAGCCATTGTGGTGGACGGATCGGGAACGGTCTGGATCTCCACGGACAGGGGGATTTCAAGGCTTGATCCGGGGACCCATGCCATCCGTAATTTCGATTTTCCCCTGGTCTTTAACCAGGGTGCAGCCATGATCTCCTTTTCCAGGGATCGGATCGTTTTCGGCGGGGAGACAGGATATCTCACCTTTAACCCCGGGGATGTGGTGATGGATAAAACGCCTCCTCCCATGGTGATCTCCAGGCTCTCCCTGCACAACAAGACAGTGGTTCCCGGAGAGGTTTACGGAAAAAAGGTCATACTCAACCGGCCCGCCCATGAAGCGGACAAGGTGACCCTCTCCCATAATGAGAACTCCCTGTCCATCTCATTCGCACTCCTGGATTTCAATTCACCCCTTAACACCATCTACAGCTACAGGCTGGAGGGCTGTGACAAGGCATGGCGGAAGGTCCAGGGCGGCGGGGCCACCGCCCATTACTCCAACCTTGCCCCGGGGGAGTACAACTTCAGGGTGACCGGAACCAGCAGCATGGGACAAAAAAATGATACAGGTGCGTCCCTTGCCATCTCCATCACTCCGCCCTTTTGGGAACGATGGTACTTTCGGTTGGGACTCTTTGGAACCCTCCTCTTTCTGGTTTGCTGGCTCATCTATCTCCGCTTGTCAAGGGAGACCCGGAAGAACAGGGTGTTGACCGAGCTTGTGAATGAAAGAACCCGGGAACTGCTTGAACAGAAACAGCAACTGGAACACCTTTCCAGGACAGATCCCCTGACCGGGCTCAACAACAGGCGGGGCTTCCTGGAGCGGGTGAACCAGGAGATCATTCGCCATCGGAGAAGTAAGCAATGCATGAGCTTCATCCTTTGCGACGTGGATGACTTCAAGGCCCTGAACGACACCCATGGCCACGACTGCGGGGATTATGTCCTTGAAACCATGGGCAGGCTGCTTCCCCGGGAGATCCGGGGCCAGGACATCCTGGGGCGCTGGGGGGGAGAGGAGTTCATCCTGCTGCTTCCCGAGTCAGACCCGGAAGGGGCTGTCCTTATTGCAAAGCGGATTCAGGAATGCCTGGAAAGCCAGAATTTTTCCTGGAATGGTGAGAGTCTTTCCGTGACCATGACCTATGGTATTTCCCTCTTTTCCCACAAGGAGGGGCTGGACGCATCGGTTGCCAAGGCGGACAAGGCCCTGTACCGGGGCAAGCAGCAGGGAAAAAACTGCGCGGTGATCCAGGCTTGAAAAAGGGGAAGTTCAATCATCAGTAACCGTAGATAAACAAAAATGACAGCCGAACTTAAGGTTCTGCCAACGAGTTAAATAAATGAGAATTGTTTTTGAATCTGATCCAGGAATAGAAGAAATTAAATTTTTAGAGCAGAAATTGCTCCAGTTCAACTGTTCGAAAATCGATCAATATTCCTATGAAAATTTTATTGTTAAGGCAATTGATGATTCTAACTCAATAACAGCTGGAATTCATGGTCAAACAGGTGGTGGCTGGCTTTATATAGCAAGCCTTTGGGTCAAAGAATGCCATAGGGAACAGGGGCTGGGGAAAAAGCTGTTATCTTTAGCAGAGGAAAGGGGCATTGATAAAAAATGTGGTGGTGCATATTTGTATACATATAGTTTTCAAAGCCCCAGGTTTTATGAAAAATCAGGATATGAAATTTTTGGGACATTAGAAGACTTTTGCGGCAATCACTCCAAACTTTATATGAAGAAACAAATCAAATGATAAGAAAAGCAAGAAAAGAGGATTCGATTAACATCGCTGCATTGTCCATTCAGGTCTGGCTGCATACGTATGCTACAGATGGCATCCGCCGGGGGATTTCCGAATTTGCAATAGGGACTTATACAGAACAATATTTCAAAGAGCTTATAAATAACCCGGATTATCGTATTCTAGTCTTTATTGAGGAAAAACACCTTGTAGGTTATGTTATGGCTAACCTTAAATCTTTGTGGCAGGATCAATCCAACGGCTATGAGATTGACAAACTATATGTTCAGGAGCACTTTCACGGAAAAGGCATAGGCCGCCGTTTAATTTCTGAAATGGCAGCACGCTATGGCGGTCGGTTCTGGCTGTCAACCTGGGCCCACAATTGGAATGCTATTAATTTTTATAAGCACATGGGGTTTATTGATATAGGGCACAAAGACTTTGAACTTGAGGGAGAGTTGCATGAAAACCGGGTGCTCGCATTTAACAGCGCATAACCAGGCCGATTCATCCGGATGTAAATTCAACGGCGATTGGGCCGGCTGCCGAACCTTGTTTCCTTAATATATGGAAACAAGGCTCGGCAGACCAGCATCTTGTTATGCCATGCCGTAGTATGCTTCTTTGAACAGCTCCTTCATCTGATCCACGGAGATCTCCCTGGGGTTGGTTCCTGTACAGGGATCCGATACTGAGCTTTCAGAAATACCGTCCAGGTTTGCAAGGAAATTCGCCTCGTTCACGCCGAATTCCTTAAGGGTTGTGGGGATGTTAAGGGCGTTGTTCAGGTCAATAATGAAATCGATCAGTGAATCAACGAGTTCCCGGGTATTGCTACCCTTAAGCCCTAATCTCCTTGCCGCGTCAGCGTATTTCTCACCGGCCGCCTCAGCATTGAACCGGATTGCCACCGGAAGGTAGATGGCATTGGCACATCCGTGGGGAATGCTGAAAATCTTACCTGTCTTGTGGGCCATGCTGTGAACGATGCCCAGGATAGCGTTAGAGAAAGACATTCCTGCAAGGCACTGGGCAATATGCATTTTAGACCTTGCCTCTCCTTCACTTTTGCAGGACTCAACAAGATAATCCTGTATCATTTCCATGGATTTCATCGCAAGACAGTCGGTCAGCTCATTGGACATGGTGGAAACATACGCTTCCAGTGCATGGGTCAATGCATCCATGCCGGTATGGGCAACCAGGTGTCCCGGCATGGTCTGGGCAAGATCGGTATCAACAATGGCAACATCGGGAGTAATGTTGAAATCGGCGATGGGGTATTTAATCCCGGTATCATTGTCCGTAATGATAGAGAAAGACGTGACCTCGGTACCTGTTCCGCTGGTGGTCGGAATGGCAGCAAAAGACGCTTTCTGCCTGAGTTCCGGCAGGTTAAAGGGCTTTGCCGCCTCTTCAAAGGTAAACTCCGGGTGTTCATAAAAGATCCACATGGCTTTGGCCGCATCAATTGGAGAACCACCCCCCACGCCGACAATCCAGTCCGGCTGGAATTCTTTCATGACCTCAACACCTTTCATCACCGTTGCAACGGACGGATCCGCTTCAACTCCCTCGATCAGGGTTGTCTCCATACCGGCTTTCTTCAGATATCCCTCGATCTTGTCAAGGGTGCCGCTTCTTTTAATGGAACCGCCGCCAATAACAATAATTGCTCTGTTGCCTTTCAGGCCTTTCAGCTCTTCGATTGTTCCCTGTCCGAAATATACGTCTCTGGGTAGTGTAAATCTTGCCATGGTTGTTTTTCTCCTGTTAATCATCATCACAAAAGGATGAAGGGTTGTTCTTCCCGGTTGGGATTTGAAATCATAAAATTCCGAAGAAGTTAATTCACTTGAGGGGGGTGATAACATGATTTAAAAAAGCCTGTAAAGTAGGCACTTTATAGTGTCGCAGTATGGTTTTGGTTTCACAGTATACAAAAAGTAACCGCCTTTCCCATCGGAGGGCAATGTCGTGTAAAGCCCCATGGTTATTCGCTGTCAGAGGGTTGAGCCGATGCTGGAAAAAGCATGTTTTTTTTATAATTGTATGATATTTATTGCAGGTATAATAAAAAAAAATATGGTTCAAAAACGGTTAGGAGAAGTTTAATGCCCGAGGACAGGACACATAAAGTCAGCTGCAGCAGCTATGTTTATGAAGTTGAGGTTGCGTTTGAAATTTTATCAGGAAAATGGATACCACTTATCGTTTGGACGCTTTCAACGGAAGGCACAAAAAGATTTGGCGAGCTTAGAAAAATAATGCCGTCTGTAACCCAGAAAATGCTGACTCAACAGCTCCGGACACTTGAAAAACGCGGCATCGTAAGTAGAAAAGTTTACCCGGAAGTACCCCCCGTTGTGGAATATTCCCTGACGGAGATCGGCCAGAAACTGCTCCCCATATTAAAAGAGTTCAACGGTTGGGCAAAAGACTATTTGTCAACCCGGAATGCCGGCAAACCATCCGCTGATTAAAGACTCCTTTGCGCCAGGTACTGATAATCGTGCCTGGATAGGAGAGCTCACATGTTTAAAGCTGTTGTAGGACAAACCGAAGGGACAAACACCCCCAGGGTGACTCGGACGGTCATCGGCCAGTGCCGGGCACAATTGAAGGGGTTGTGTCCAACTGCCGGAATCCTGTTTGCAGCAGACCACTTTGATCATGCCCTCGCTGTTGGGGGAATCGCCGCAGCTTTTCCGGGGCTTGAACTTGCAGGATGCACCTCAAGCGGCGAGATGTCCTCCTTCATGGGCTTCAGCCAGGATTCCATGTGCCTGGTGCTCTTTGCCTCTGATACAATTTCCATTGCCAGCGGTATTGGTCTTGGTCTTTCAAAGGCCGCCGGCAATGCCGTTCGCCATGCTGTTGCAGATGCCCGTTCCCGCCTGGATGGTGAGCCCTCCCTTTGCTTCATATTCCCGTGTGTTCTCAGCGGGGGGATTGAGACGGTTCTTTCGACCATTTATGAAACCCTTGGCCCTGGATGCAAGTTGTTCGGCGGCGTGGCCGGTGCCGACCAGTTCACGGTCAGCAAAATTTTGCAGTTTTCCCGCAAAAGCGTCTATTCCGACGGGGTATCGGTTCTGCTGTTTGCCGGCCCCTTAAAGGTCTCTTCGGTTATCTGCAACAGCTGGGAACCTGTGGGGTACCGATCGGTGGTTGACGCGGTTGACGGCAATCGCGTCAAGCGCATCGGGGGCCGTACCGCGCTCCGGTTTTTCCGGGAAGCATTCGGTCCCTACGCCGTGCCCTTGTACGAGATGCCCCTGGCCATATTTGAGGACAATGGGCGCTTTTATCTGCGCAGTCCCATCCGCTTTGATGAGAATGATGAAAGCCTCGACTGTGCCACACCCATACCCGAGGGTCAGAAGATCCAGCTCACCGAAGCCACGCCTGAAAGCATTATAACCAACTTGAAGGACCGCCTTCACCGCCTGGTGGAAGATGTTGATGAGGATTGGTGTCCCCGGGTGGCGCTCCTGTTCTCATGCGTATCCCGGCGCTGGATCATGGGCTTGCGGACCCGTGAAGAGCTGGCTCTGTCGATCTCGGCTCTCCCGGCGAACATTCCCATAGCCGGGTTCTATACCTTTGGTGAAATCGCTCCCATTGCCGAAACCAAGATGCCGAAGCTGCACAACTGCACCTTGGTTGCCGTCCTTCTGGGCGAAGACAAAAGCGATTTAGATGCCTGTGTACCGGCGGCCCGGCATCGGGTTTCAGCCGGCGAAACCAGGGAGGACGTAGAACTGCTCGCCAAAAAACTGGCCAGGGCCCGGGAAAGCCAAACCCGTCTTGAGATGCAAAAGGAATCGTTCACCCATGTACTCAGGAGAATGACCAAGGATCTGGCCCGGGCAAAGCACAGGATCGAGGAGCAGACTCAGATCCTTAAAGAGTCTCTGACCCTGGCCCAGGAAGTCCAGCAGAACCTCATTCCGAATGAAGTTCCAGCGGTGGACGGCTTCGAAGTTGCGGGCTGCAGTCTCTACTGTGATGAAACCGGCGGCGACTATATTGATTACCTGCCGGGCCAAGACGGCCTGGCTGTTGTCGTCGGTGACGTATCGGGCCACGGCATCGCCGCCGCCCTGCTCATGACGACCGCCCGCGCCTTGCTGCGCATGAGGGCCAGCATTGGGGGCACACCCGCGGAGTTTGTAACCGATCTTAACAGGTTCCTGGCTTCTGACGTGGGAGAGAGCGGACGGTTTATGACGCTGATATATCTCCGGCTCAACCCGGATGAAAGAACCGTCACCTGGGTGCGGGCCGGGCATGAGCCTGCCCTGTGTTACACGCCGGATACAAACAAGTTCCATGAGCTCCGGGGGGAGGGGATGGCCCTGGGAGTTGTGGACGATATTACATACCATGAATACACTTCATCTCCCCTTCAGCCGGGTGAAATCATTGTTCTCACCACCGACGGAATTACAGAAACCCGGGATACGAGAGGCCGGCTCTTCGGCCGAAAGCGGTTGATGGAAATCGTCCGCAACAGTGCCCACCAACCCGCCGGGTCGATTCTGGAAGCGTGCCTCCAGGGGGTGCAGGATTTCCGAGCAGGACTCCCCCGGGAGGATGACGAGACGCTTGTGGTCATCATAGCGAGGTGACTATGGCTTGTTTTCCAATTTTTTCTTTTTTGCTTTTATATACCATTCTTCTTTGCCATAAAATTTGTCTGAACAGTCTGGACACATGCCATGACTGAATTTTAGCTCAGAATATTTTTGAATGTACCCCTCTATTTGATTCCAGTATCCTTTGTCGTCTCTGATTTTTTTACAATTCGCACAAATTGGAACTAAACCACTTAGTATCTTAACCTTCTCAAGCGCATCCTGAATCTCTATAATCAATTTCTCCCGTTCTTCTTCTTTCTGCTTAAGCACAGTGATATCTCTTGCAACATGTACACTTCCTATTGGCATCCCATTTTTATCAAACAATGGTGAACATGTGACAAGGAGAGATCTTTTTAAATGTGGCTCTTCGATCTCTACGGTAATCACTTCCTGCTTTTCAATAGCCTTTAAATGTGGGCAGTCCGGCCAGGGGCCTTGAGTATTGTGCATGAGTTCATAGCAATGTTTTCCGATCAGTTCTTTCGGCTTTTTTTCGAAAAAATCTGCAAGAGACTTATTCGCTTTTACCAACCTGAATTCATTATCATGAACAGACACAAAATCACTCATAACATCGAATGTCTCACGCCACTGCTTGATAGAAAATCCTAATTTCTCTTGAACTATTGAATGCTCAACAATTTCATCCTGTAATTGTTCATTGACTTTCTTATATTCTAAGGTACGTTCGGCAATCCTGATTTCCAGATCCCGATTCGCCTCGGCAAGGTCCATTTCTGCCTGTTGGCGCTTACGTATGGCAGTGTTGACCCTTAACCCTAAAAAAGTAATCGCAAAAAGCCCCATGACCCACAAAAGCAAGTGACCGCTCAAAAGGGCGACTTTATCCCATGGGGGCACAGGAACGATAACACTTATCCCGCCACGGACCATTCCCACGGAATAGTCTTGCTGTGCATGGCATTGAAGACAGTTTTCTTCAGTAAGCAAGGGCCGCATAAGCCTCAGATACTTTTCCCCTTCACGCTCAATCAGGGTGTGATCCTCTGTTTCGCCGTTCTCGAAACTTCTTAATGCTTTGGCCTCCCATTCATCAGGCCTGTTTTCCGGACGGATCGGTTTCAGGGAGGTTATATGCCCGGCTGTGTCATCAGTAACAAGTGCCAGTTCGTGCAGTTGCCGTGTCATATAGGCAGGATTGATCATGGTCAGATTCCTGCCGGAGGGAGTAATGATGTCTCTTTCCGGAATGGAGGAAAGATAGGGATTAGGCTGGGTTTTTTCTGTTACAAACACATATACGCCACCATGGGAGGCATTCCAGCGGCGTGCAAGAAGATCCTTTTGAAATGACTCCCTTGCGTGAACCAGTGCAATGTCCTTAGATGTATGATTATTTTCAATAATGTTCCATATCAGGCTGGATAAAAGCACAATCGTCCAAAACATGAGGAACCAAAAAATCCACAGGTTTGCCGCTTTGGGAGCCAGTTTAGACAATAGCTGCATGGTGACCTCCGATAATGGATGCCAAACATCAATCTGAGCATCTATAATAGGATTACCGTCAAATAAAGTCCAACTCTATTCCAAGCCGATGGTCAAATCTAAAATTTATGTCACATCTCTTTAAAACAAACCATGTCCCGAAGCATACCGCACTACCTCAATACCCAAGGTTCATCATCAACTTCTCAAATGCTTTTTTTAAACATCTCTAAAATGAATTGTTTCTGTATTTTTGGGGACTACATCAGCTTCTGCTTCAGTTCCTCGCTGAGGGCCGGAATGACGGAGGGATGGATGCTGGGAATGGTGAACCAGTCGATGACCGTCTTCTTGTCTATGTTTCTTCCAGTTTCCACGGTGGTGGTTACCGAACCGGTATCGCCGGCAACGATGATGAGATAGTGTCCCAAAAGGTTCCTGGGGCACATATCCGTGCACTGGTTGCACTGGCAGCAGACCTTTCACCAAGTGATGAAGATGCCTGCCTCCGTCCCAATATCAGCTACAAAGCAAGTGACCGACTGGTTGTGGAAGCAGGGGCAAATATATTTACCGGGAATGACACCCATACGTTTTTTGCCCAGTTCGAGAATGATACCAACATTTACACGGCTGTCCGATACTTTTTTTAAAGTTTTAAAGGAGGATCACATGTTCTTTACCGGTTTGCCGGAAGTGCACGATTCAATACAAATGACTTGACTTTATTTATTAATTCCAATAGAAAACGTTGAATAAGTAATGTTATGGATTTCAATCTGGAATTTATAATTAAACATATGCACTTTACTTACCTGACCATCTTTATATATGATTGCCGAAGGCTAAATCGTCTTCCATTTTAGCCTGGAAGGATAATACTGTGAAAAAATATATCGGCTGGGGATATCACCGCTATGAAATTATAACATGGCAAGATGCTTCCACCGGCAGGGAATCGCTCAGGTTCGCCAGCAGGCTTTCCGCAATAAGTTTCCTGAACAAGTTTCGGCAGGATATAACCAGCATGCGTGCCATGCGGGAAACGACATATGGAAACCCGTTATTTTCCGGAATTTACCGGATCAACGATAATCATATCATCCAGTCTCTGGCTGATATGATTATAAACGGATATATAAGTATAGTTGCACCATTAAAAATAGAAAAGCCGATACAACTGCCGGCTGTCGCCAGGACGGCGCCGGTTGCAGCACCGCCAAGAAGAGCGACGCCCCCGCCTCCGATCAAGCCTGCAACCGTTTCAGTTGATCCGGGCCTGATTGCACAGGCGGAAACGTTAAAAATAGCTGCTGAATCCGGCACGCCCCTTTGTGAACAATGAACATAATTTGTTTCCTCCGGTGGAGGAATGAAGAATATCAGACAGGATGTACAGGATAATTTACCATGCCTGGCATGACTTTTTTTTTCAGCCCCATGGGGCTTACGGCATTTGCATTATTAAATGAAAATGAACAAAAATAATTCAGTAAATATTATTAAACAGCTCTGGCGGCATGCTGAAGAAGAATCGCATCTCAATGTCTACGCTATCCTCGATGCAGCCAGGGACGTCAGAATTTACCGGAAGCTTGGCAATTATAGTTGTGAATACCTCTGCCTTCTTACGGACCGGTTACCCGATGAACTGGCACACACTGCGCCATATCTTGTGAAACTGAAAAAGGATGCCGTTTTCACAAAGTGGCTGATTAAAAACGGGTGGGGTAACAGCTGGGGAAGTTTTGCATTAACCCCGGAGGATTTGTTTGATGCGGTGACCCATTTTCGAAAATTCATAAAGGTAAAAGATGAAAAGGGAAATATCCTTTATTTCAGATATTATGATCCAAGGGTGATGCGGGTCTATCTTCCCACCTGCGTGGCCAAAGAATTTGATTTTGTTTTCGGCAACGTGAAATATTATTTGATGGAAGATGAAAAGAAGGATATCGTTGCTTTTTCTTTTGACAAAACCAACTTAAAAAATGAAATAATTAAGACAATTGTTACAGGATAAACTTGTTTTTTTCCTTCTCAAAAAATGGGAAAGAGCCTGATCATCCCCGTCACGGCTTAATTTCGAGAACCTGTGGAGGGTGGTCCATGGAAAACGCCATGACAAACACACTTTGATTTTCCTGGGCGGATCCGGTTAATTGAGACGGATCCAATTGGAAATACCTTTTATCGGTTTGCTCGGGCAGGCTATTGATATCCACGGAGGTCCAACCGCATGTTCGATCCCTGTGATTGAACGCCATCAGCGAAAGAAAGTAAGGACTTTTTCCATCATTATTTATGCCCGGCGTCCATGAACCGGTTACTATTTTCACGCCGTCCCGGTCAACGGTTTCCAGCAATATGGAGTTCGAACCGGATTCGGGTTCCAGTTTTTTCGTCGGATTGAAACTCACGATCCGGGAAGATTTTCGGTTCGACAATAAGGAAAGGGTTCGGTTTTGATTCTCCGGCGTATCCACCAGGATCACTGGGCTGACAACATTGTCCAGCCATAAAAACACATGATACCTCGCGGCTTCGGGAGGCAATGCCAGTAAAGAGGGCATATCCACATTAAACGGGGCTTTCTGGATCGAATCGCCCTGAATCGGTTTTACGCCTTCGGGCGTCAGCACTCTTACGGGAGGCGACTTGGCATCCAGGACAGGATGGTTGTGAACCACCCCTGAATTCGGGTCGAAGGCAACCAGCAGGATCGGGCCCGGGAGCTGGCCTTCATAATAGTTGAGGATCGGGCTGCAGGCGACATAATTTGCCGTGAGTACAACCGTATCGCCCGCCATGCCGACGCCTGGAACCGCCTGAAATCCCAGTCCGGTCTGCTCGTATCCTAATTCCGGCGTGGTCGGGTACTTCTCTCCCCAAATACGATGGGTAACTTTCATGGGCGTGATCATTTTGACTTCCTTTCTATTGATATCAAATGGCACCGAGCCATTGGCACCGACCCGTCTCTTCTCATATTTTTTTTCATTGCAGTCGGCAATGCCCCCTGCGTTACAATATAACACAACTTGAAAAACCAGGCATATGAGTAAAAATACCGACAGCACTCTTTTTAAAAATGCGCCGTTTGGAACCGAGTTAAACATTGTTCTTACCCTTTCTAATAATCGGCATCAGCAGAAATCTTGGGATCGGATATATTTCTGGCTTTAAGCGATTCTTTACAAGTAGCGCAAAAATCAAATACCATCTGAAATTGGTGATACATGACGCACTTGTTGGTGTCGAATTTACAATGGGGACCGTTTTGATCATAACGAAGGGGGTTGGCGCTCTGTGCCGCATCGGGTTTTTTCTTGGCGGTCATTCCTATAAAATGCCCCATCTCATGCAACGTGGTTTGGCGAGCCGCCTTCTTCTCCTTTCCGGGATATCCGATTTCCCTCCACCGCATACCGATAAGGATATTGTTTCCGGTGGAATCTCCGGACCATTCACTCAGTTTTTTTAACGTGACTTGTACTCGAACTTTATTTGCCGGCAGCAAATTGGTGATGACCCCGGTAAGATCCACCTTCACTTTGTGCTCAAGACCGTCCAGGGACAGACTAACCTTATCGGAATTTAAAGCGATCCAGCTTTCCGGAGTAACGTCCGTATTGCTATATTTTGCGCTATCTAACCATGCGTTCTTTGTTTCCATTTCCATGGTAAAGCCCGTAAGGGTTTCCGTGGTGGTTTTGTCGGTAGCGTTATATCCTTTGGTAGCGGTCCACAGCCGATCGACATTTGTAACGGAGTCGCCGGTCTGGGCTTCCACAAGGCCTATATTGATGGTTCTTTTTACATCAGCACCGAACACGGCGGTATTGAAAGCTGCTATTTTGCTATCCTTTACAACGGATTGGAAATCCCTGTTGGACACATCGCCGGAGCGCTCCAAGTCCACGAACATATCTCCCATTTTAGTTTTCATTCCGGCTTCATCCAATCGATTGGAATAGCTGCCGCTGCCATAGCGTTTCATGCAGTTCACCCGATAAAACAGCTTTCTCCAGATGGTAATCTGCCTGGAAAGGTTTTTGGCCGGTTTATTTTCTCCAGCGGGAGGCGCCTCCTGAGCATAGGCGAACACCTGAAACTTGTCGCCTCCGTACCTGGAAAACGTAAGCTTTGCCGATTCAGCAATCCCCTGATTGTTGGTATTGACGGCCGCCTCATTATCCCCAGGCCCGGTATACTTGACGGCATCTGGAATATCGGTGGGATTATTGGCGTCGGGAACCAGGGAAAACATTATTTTCACGTTTTCCAACGGTTTTGTAAGCTCGGCCTTTGCCTTGAACTTTTGACTCTGGGCCGGTTTGTTTGAGTCCTCGGGAAGATTGCACCATTGTTTATAATCAGCGGTGTCGGGTGTGACTTTTTTGAATTGGATGATTGTAAAGGATGCAAAATCACCGTTCATTTTTTCGGTTTTAGACAATCCTCCCGGGGTACGGTCCATGCCCATGATGAGTTTCAAGTCCCTTAATTTGTCAACGGCCCCGGCGCCTTCCACCCAGAAGACCTTGTCCTCGGTGAAATTGTTTTTATCCAGCTTCAAGGGAAACGGCTCGGCCACGCCGCCTGTTTCCGTTTTAAAAATGTTCACATCACCGGAGCCGGTTTTTTTATTCAGGGTAACCGTATAATGATTTTCACCCCCACTCCAAAAATTCCCGTCGGGCTTTTTAAGCACCAGTTTGGCCCGACAATGCCTGGCGTTGTCCTGCACTTGAAGCAGCCTTCCCCTGCTGATTTTTTCTCCCGCCGATAATTTGGTTCTGGTGGGTTCCGAGGCGTCAAACGCCACTTTGCTGTGTGCCTTTTTATCCGAGTAAAGCTCCATTTCAAGCTTAACTACGGTCATGGCCTGTTCGGCCGGATTGTTTTCCAGTTCTATTTTTGCGTCCTGGGGATCATTTAAAGTTAATTCAGCTTTGAAATCGCCCTCGGTTTTTCCATAAAGATATAGGACCCATTTGCCGGAGCTTAACTGGTCATGCTTTAAATCACCGTCAAAAGGTTTTGTACGAGCCGTATCCCAAAATATTTCCACTTTACTGGGAGTGCAGCTGAATTTGGCGCCTTTTGTAAACGGTTTTATCGCCGTATCGGACTCAGTAAAGGACAGTTCCACCCGGACCATGTCGGCGTATAATTTATCGTTTGTCTGATGTTGGGCCAGGGTTCGTTCCAGAAGTACTACCTTGTATTCCACTTGAACCCGTGGGGTTACTTTGTTTTTCCATTCATCGCATTTGACCGGCTCGGTTTTTTCTCCGGGAACAGGTTCGTCCTTGACCGTTTTAATTGTTTTTTCTTGCGCTTCTAAAGCTTTTTTCTTTTTTTTACTCATCCTCCATCCCCATTGAATACTTATCCCTGAGAGCCTGCTCTATTCGATTGAAAATGGCTTGTCTTAACTTCCCGATCCGTTCTCGAGGCGACGATATGCCGGGGTCCTGTAAAATTTCTCCGGCCCAATGATGAAGAATATCCAGATGAAAAAAACTTCCCAAAAAAAACATCTGAAATAAAACAGTTATGATTCCGTCGGCGTCGGCCAGTCCGAAATCAGACGCGGTTTTGATGCTTTCCCTGATCAGTCGCCGGTTAACCGATTCGCCCTGGTAATCGAATTTTTGAGGATATATTCGACCTAGTAAAGAATACCAGTCATCCTCACTAATCATGCCGGACAGATGGTGTTTATCCTCACGGATTAAATTTTTCGCCCGGATTAAAGCCTTGATGAGATGTTCATTGTTCTCACCCGCAGTCTTTTCCAAATACCGGACGGTTTCTTTCCATAATCGGGCAATTCGCTCCGTCGGAGAAACAATGTCACGATCCGTGAGCATGTCGCGGGCCCAGGCAAGCTGAAGATCCTTGTCAAACCGGCTTCCCAGAAGCATCATTAAACCCAGATAGTAGGTTACCTGTCGTTTTGAGCCGTATCCGTATTCTTTCGCGCGAAAAATGCAATCGCGAACAACCCGATATACCCGCCGGCGCCCCAGATCCTCATACTCCCTGTGATAAAATTTTTGTACAAATTCAACAAGAGAATTTTCAAACTCCATCAAAGGGATTCGGGATATGACCTCTATTTGCTCATTTCTGATAATCAGCATGACTGCATATCCATATATACATTTTTTCACTACTGTCCAAAATAAATTAAAAATCTCGTTTTAGGCCTCCAAGACACCCAAAAATCCATTGTGGATTCAAAAATACAAAAAACAGGTTGCCATTTACTAACCATGCTGTCCAATTCCTCCCAAAGGGAGGGGTAGT
>JAQYWC010000011.1 GCA_030145245.1 Desulfobacterium sp. | reverse complement strand
CTCCAGGGCGACATACAGCGCCTCAACATCGGTTTCCGACTTGATTCCGTAGGTGAGAAAACCCACCCGGAGGCCCCAGACATAATCCTCTTTTGTGGCCCCGTCGAGCTTGACGGCCACGATCCGCTCATGGGCACCGGCAAGCAGGGCAAACATGGACTCTTTCATGGTCTCTTCCTCGAAAAAGAGCCCGAAATAGGCATCATCACAGGCCACAACCACATTGGTGCCGCTGTTGGCAATATCGATGAGAATATCGGCGATCCGCCTGGCCTCGGCAGTTGAAGGAGAGTAACCGCTGGGGTTATGGGGAAAGTTGAGCACGGTGATGATCTTGTCGCTTGTTGCGGCCTCAGCCCTTACCGCCTGCTCAAAGCTGTCGATATCCAGCCCTGTGAGCGTGTCGTTAAAGGTGTTGTAGTGGCTTATTACGGCCCTGTTTCTCACGCAAAAGGTCATGTTGTAGTTGCCCCACATCATGGCCGGAATAATCAGCTTGTCCCCGGGGTTGACCCATAGATCGGCAAAGGTGGACACGGCATGGGTGATGCCGGATGTGACAACCGGAAGTCCGATGGTCGTATCTCCGAGGGAGGGGTTCTTGGGGTACAGGGAATCCCGCCAGCGCTTCCGCAGTTCAGGAAGTCCGAAGGACGGGGCATAGGGAAGGAAGTGGTCCGGATCAATTTCGTTGACCAGACAGGACACCGAGGGAAGATTCATCACAGCCCCCCCCTGCTTGGCAATGCCGATGGTGGCATTGATCTTGTGGGCCTTTTGCTTGGCCTCGGCACTCTGGCTCAGGATACCCTTTGGGAAAAAGAGGTCTTTTCCCATATCAGAAAGCATCCCGAAGATATGAGGGTTGAGGTTTCGGATTACTGAATTGAGTTCTTGGGCAAGGGGATTCATCTTAAGTTCATTCCTTCATTGCGTTTGCATTAAAATATGAAAACCTGGTAGTGATCAGAGATTTTATGTATAGCATGAACCAGGGGATGGTCAAGAACTTCTTTTTGCAAGGACTGCCGGGGAGGGGGATTAGGAGGGGGTATTTTTCTTGAACCTGAAACCTGATGAACAGGTTTCAGGCTCAAGAAAACGGGTGCTACATTCGTTTTGAAGCCTTGATCGGGTTGACCTTCTGCTTCTTGGTCTCGACAACCGTTTTTACATGGGTTGCAAGGTTGCAGTTACCGTTTTTCCACTTGAGCTCAGGCTCGGGTGCAGCTGTGCAGAACTTGCCTGTCTCATACTCAGACATTCTATTGCAGCCTTCGCAGGTCTCAACAACGGGTTTGCAGGCACCACCGTTATATGTGCAACCCCGGGCTGCCATAAATACACACTCTTCATCTTTTCTGATTGTTGTACAGATCATTTTCTAAATTCCTATCTATGTTCCTAAAATATAATGAAAACCCAACCGGATTTCCGCCCTTTTTAAAAATCTAATTTTTCGAGACAGTTAATATAGCATCGCCCTCTCTTTTGTCAACACCATTATTTTTTCTCCCCCTTATCTAACCCTTGATTTTTCGACGGAAAACTGCGATGAATACCCTATCCTGCGGGATAAACACGAGTGTTTTTTCAACCAATTCGGCACCATTAAAGGTGCCCCAATAATAAAAGAGAGTAGAATGGTCATAGAAGAGGCAAAAGAAGTACTGAGAAAAGAGGCCGAAAGCATATTGAATCTGACGGGAAAAATCGGCCCGGAATTTGAGCAGATGGTGGAGACTATCCTTACATCCACAGGCCGTGTGGTCCTGGCCGGCATCGGAAAATCCGGACTGATCGGCAGAAAGATCGTTGCTACGCTCACAAGCACCGGAACCAATGCCATGTTTCTCCACCCGGTGGAGGCCATGCACGGCGACCTTGGCATGGTATCAAAAAAAGATGTGTTCATTGCCATTTCAAACAGCGGAGAGACAAAGGAGCTCAACATCCTCCTGCCGTCCATCAAGGAGCTTGGATGCCCCATGATCGCCTTTACCGGCAACCCCGGATCCACCATGGCGGAACTGTGTGACATGGTCATCGACACCGGGGTTGAAAAAGAGGCCTGCCCCCTGGGGCTTGCCCCCACCTGCAGCACAACGGCCCAGCTTGCCATGGGCGACGCCCTGGCCGTGGTCCTCATTAACAAGAAGAATTTCAAAGAGAGTGATTTCAAGCGCTCCCATCCGGGCGGTGCCCTGGGCCAGCGGCTGTCATGCATGGCAAAGGAGATCATGGACCAGGATTCGACACCGCCCACCGTCATCTCAGGTGCCACCATGACCGAAGCAATCGCTGTCATGGAGAGATTCAAACTGGGAGCTGTGCTGATCATCGATCATGGCAACACCCTTGCCGGCATCATCACAGACGGGGACGTAAGACACTGCATTGCCAAGGGCATGCTCAATTTCGACACCATGACCGTTGAACAGGTGATGAGCAGTGACCCGTTTACCATTGCACCCAACTCACTCCTGTTCGATGCACTGAACATCATGGAAAAACATGAGATTACAGCCCTGCCGGTAACCGACCGGGAAAAACGGCTGAAGGGCATCCTGCACCTCCACGACATCCTTGGCAAAGGCGCTTTTAAGTTCAACGGCGCCTAGGATCTTTGCGCCACCCTACAGACGTTCGCAATCGAATTGATACCAGTGTTACCGGTTAGAAAAAGAACAGGACTCAATTCATATGCGATGAGCTATAGCCCACTTGAGGAGAGAGCGATGGAAACAGATACGATCAAGACAGAAATCCAGACCCTTGGAACGGCAAAGATCCCCTCTCCCCTCGGGGGGAAGGCCGAAGGGGGCTACACAGAGCGGTTTGTCCGGGAGGAAGACCGGGTGCTCATGAACGTAAACCCGAACAAGATAAAAGCCTGCCTGGAGCGGGGTGTCGAGCCGCCAAGCTTTGAGCAGGCAGGCCCCAGGGAAAAAATATACTTTGACCCAAGCAAACTGAAGTGCGCCATCGTTACCTGCGGCGGGCTCTGCCCCGGGCTCAACGACATCATCCGGTCCGTGGTTCTGGAGCTCCACCACTGCTACGGCGTCAAGAACATCTACGGCATCCGCCACGGCCTTGAAGGATTTATGCCGGAGTACGGCCACGAGGTGATGGAACTGACACCTGCATCGGTATCCAACATTCTGGACATGGGCGGCACCATCCTCGGCAGTTCCAGGGGCACCCAGGATATCGGAACCATCGTGGACTGCCTGGAGCGTATGAACATCGGCATTCTCTTCATGGTGGGGGGGGACGGCACCCTGGTGGCAGCAGAAAAGATTGCGGAGACCGTGACCGAAAGAAATCTCAAGGTAAGCGTCATCGTCATCCCCAAGACCATTGACAACGACATCTACCTGGTGTCCCGGTCCTTTGGATTTGACACGGCCGTGGACGTCGCCACAATCGCCATAAAAGGGGCCCACAACGAGGCCAGGGGATACCCCCATGGCATCGGCCTGATAAAGCTGATGGGCCGGCATTCGGGATTCCTTGCGGCAACTGCAGCCCTTGCCCAGCAGGACACCAACTTTGTGCTCATCCCGGAGATAGACATTAAGCTTACCGGTGAATCCGGTTTCCTCCCAACACTTGAAAAACGGCTTACAGAGAGGAACCACGCGGTCATCGTGGTTGCAGAGGGCGCAGGCCAAGCTTTCTTTGACGACCAGAACATGGAGTACGACCCCTCCGGCAACATCAAGCTCAAGGATATCGGCGTGTTTTTAAAGGAGCAGATCGCCCAATGGTTTGAAAAACGCAATATTCCCGTTACCCTGAAATACATCGATCCAAGCTATATGATACGAAGTCTTCCGGCCAACGCCAACGACAGCGTGTTCTGCGGATTTTTGGGCAGGGATGCTGTCCATGCCGGCATGGCCGGCAAGACAAAGCTGTTGATCAGCCACTGGAACAACCACTACGTACACATCCCCATGGAGGCGTCCTCAGGAAAACGGAAAAACGTCGATCCCAAGGGTAAACTCTGGCAGTCGGTCCTCGAGGCTACCGGCCAGGGCTCCCTTGTCAACGGGTGATCTCAACAAACTCCCCCTTTTTGACCGTGAGGAACACAAGCTCCTTCTGGGCGTTTCCATCGGGGTCAAAAAGGGTCCTGCCCGTCACCCCCTCATAAACCCGCCTGCCCGCCAGGGCCTCCCTCAGGGCACTGCGGGAGTCAACCCCCGGCTCCATGACCGTACGGACCATCATGCATAGGGTGTCATAGGCAGCAGCCTCGATAAACCCGGGGTAATTTCCATGGAGCGACCGGAAATTTTCGGCAAACCGCCTTGCTTCGGGATTGCGGCTTCCCACAAAAAAACCATCGGTGATCACTGTTTTCTTCGCATAGCGCCTGGCGTTGTCGATGAGCATGGGATCGTGCCAGATGTTTGTCCCGAGAAGGTAACACCCATTGACATCGTGGTAGGCGAGCTGGGGAAGAATCATTCCCACCTTGGAGGGAGCATCCGGGATAAAGACTGCGGTAAAATCGACAATGGGCTCCTCTTCTTTCTCAGCCTTTGCATCTGCTTCAATGTCACTGGGATTCACCGCATCCTTGGGTTTCAGATCTTCAGGCACCGGGTAATAGAGTCCGGTGAGCTTTTTAATGGCATCGGAGAAGTCGGTCTGATCGTTGCCGTAGGACTCAGCACCGACAACCTCTCCCCCCATCTCACGAACCCTGTCCCAGAAAAGATTCATGTAGGTTCTGCCGTACCGGTCTTCCGGGTAGAGCATGGCAAACCGTTTCACGCCAAGAACCCGGGTGGCGTAAGAGGCAAGGGCCTGGGCCTGGATCTCAGGCGTAAGGAAATTGGAAAACACATACTCCCCCGTCCGGGCGATCTGACTCTTCTGGGTAAGGGCAATCAGGGGAACCCCCTGCTCCTGGGCCCTGACACCAGCCGAACCCGCAGTGATGATCGGTCCTGCAATGCCTGCCACCCTTTCGGCCGCAAGGTCGTCCACACACAGGGCGGCCCGCCCATCCTCAGACCGGGTATCCTTTATGATCACCTTGATGTTCTGACTGTACTCCCCGGAAAGATCCCGGATAGCCAGCTCAATCCCCTTGAGAGCCCTCTCCCCGAACACGCTGAACCTGCCGGACAAGGGAAGCAGACATCCCACGGTGCTTTTCTTGAACAGATTCTCCCTGAGAAGCAGAATGATCTCCCGGGCGTTGTCGGCATCCGAATGGTCGGGATATTCCTGGACAAATGCGGAAAACATGTCAACGGCTTGCTGTTTTTCCCCTTGGGTAGCGTAATTGAGACCGAGCCTGTACATCATGGCATCCCTTGGAATCTGCTCGCCTTCCAATTGAAGGACTGCCGCAAGGGACTCACTCTCCAGACTTACGAGGAACCGGTTCAGATCGGCCTTCACCCCTGGCATCTCCCCGGCGGAGGCTGTCTTAAGGGCCGCATTGTAAAGACGAAGCACCTCAACAGTATCGGCTGACCCTTCAAGGGATTTGACAAGATCCAGGAGCGTTTCAACTTCAGGCGTCCCCGGTTCAACCGGCGGAACCGGTTCAACCGTTTCTTCCGACTGCTCAACCGGCGGTAACACCGTCCGGTCCTGCCCGGGAAGGCTCTTTTTGCCGGCACAGGCTGTCAACATAAATGCAAGAACCAGCACCACTGATACTACAACTCTGTTTTTCATATTTATCCTATTTATATTGGGATCATATCTATATTGGGGTCAGGCCTAGCTTATTAGCTTATTGTCGTATCATATTGGGGTCAGGCTTTCCTTATTGTCATTTTTTTTGCGGTAAAATCCGCATCAGTGGCAATAAGAAAAGCCTGACCCCGTCTATATTAAAAAGCCTGCCCCCCGGCTGTCGGGCCTCAAAAAACTGACCCCGTCTATCTGGCCCCGGTCTTACTTTTTTAAAAATTCAGTCACAAGGTCTGCTGCCCGTTCGGTCTCACCGGGTTCGAGCCACACCATCTCCTTCTCCCGTCTGAACCAGGTGAACTGGCGTTTTGCATACCGCCGGGTATCCCTTTTTAAAAGACGGACGCTATCTTCATAGGTGAACTTTCCGGAAAGGTAATCGCACATGTGCCGGTACCCAATGGACTGCATGGATTTAAGATCCGGGGAATACCCCCTGTCAATAAGCCCGCGCACCTCGTCAACCAGGCCCTGTTCCAGCATGATGTCCACCCTTTTTTCTATCCTCTGGTACAGCTTTTCGCGATCCATGTAAAGGCCGAATTTCAAACTTTGGTATCGCTCCTCCCCGAATCCGTGATCCTGCTGTAAGGATGAAATGGGGCGGCCGGTGGTCTCAACCACCTCCAGGGCACGAACCACCCGGAACAGGTCGTTGGGATGAATCCGGGCGGCGGATGCAGGATCCAGCCCCTGGAGCCGTGCATGGAGGTCCGTTCCGTCTGCAGCCTCGGCCTCAAGATTTGCCACCACTTCGGGATTGGCGGCCCTGCCCCTGAACAGCCCGTGGAGAAGGGCCTTGAGGTAGAAACCCGTCCCCCCGGCCACAATGGCGGTCTTACCCTGCGCATCAAGACCATCAATGATCTGGTCGGCCATTCTGGCAAACCTGGCCGCATCAAAATCCTCATCCGGGTCCGCAACATCTACCATGTGATGACGGGCCATGGCACGCTCCCGGGCGTCGGGCTTGGCCGTGCCGATATCCAAGTGGCGGTAAATCTGCATGGAATCGCCCCCCACGATCTCGGTGTCAAACTTCTTTGCAAGTTGTATGGCAAAACCTGTCTTTCCGATTCCCGTGGGACCGCATATAACTATAATTTTTTTTTTCATATTTTTCATGTTTCACAAAATCTCCGGCCACTCCCCAGGGGGGGGGGCATGAACCAAAACTCTATTCGTTATGCAAAGAAAAGCCGCAGGAATCTAACCGCCTATTCGGCAAACAATTTGCTTTATCGTTTCCAGGATGATATTTACTGCCACAAATGTGTTGACATCGTTTATTCAAGAACCTAAGTAACACATTATAAAGACTATGAAAATAAAAGTTTTTTAGTTTTTAAATGGGATTTGAGTGATGAACAGTTTTCATCAACTAAATATGGGAGAAAAAAAATATGACCAACAACGTAACAGGCTCGGTAGCGGTAATCGGAGGCGGTATTTCCGGTATGCTATCTGCCCTTGACCTTGCCAATTCCGGATACTATGTCCATTTGGTTGAAAAAAGCCCGTCCATTGGTGGTGTAATGTCCCAGCTCGACAAGACATTCCCCACTAATGACTGTGCCATGTGAATTATTTCACCAACACTGGTCGAGGTCGGCCGGCATTTAAATATTGAGTTACACACCCTAAGCGAAACAAAAACCATCTCCGGGGACGCTGGAAATTTCGAGATCACCCTGGATAAAACCCCCAGATACATTGATACGGCAAAGTGCACAGGCTGCGGCGAGTGTGCCGAAGCTTGCCCTGTCACCCTTCCAAGCCTTTTTGAACAGGGCCTTGGAGACAGGCAGGCCACTTACAAGCCCTATGCCCAGGCAGTACCGGGAGCCTTTTCCATCTCCAAGAAGGATCGCTCCCCCTGCACCAACGCCTGCCCCAACAGCGTCAATGCCCACGCCTATGTGAGCCTGGCAGGTGAAAAGAAATACAAGGAAGCCCTGGAGGTCATCTACCGCAACCTTCCCCTGCCCGGAACCATCGGCAGGGTCTGCCCCCATCCCTGTGAGGATGCGTGCAGGCGTGAGCAGGTTGAGTCAGCTATCTCCATCTGCACCCTGAAGCGTTTCATTGCAGACCAGGTGGATCCAAGCGAACTCGATGCCCCGGTAATCATCCCAAGGGATGAGCGGGTTGCCATCGTGGGCGCAGGCCCCGCAGGTCTGACCGCTGCGGCTTATCTTGCACGGGCTGGCGTCAAGACGACCATCTTTGAGGCCCTTCCTGCAGCAGGCGGCATGCTCAAGGTGGGTATTCCGGATTACCGGCTGCCCCCGGCCATCCTTGAAAAAGAGGTTGGCTACATCACCGACACCCTCGGGGTCGAGATACAGTACAACAAGGCCCTTGGTAAAGACTTTACCATCGACTCCCTCATGGAAGACGGCTTCAAGTCCGTCTACCTTGCCATCGGCTGCCACAAGGGCATGGCCCTGGGCCTTGCCGGCGAAGAGTCCGAAGGAGTGCTTTCCGGCGTAAAACTCCTGAAAGATGTTGCCCTGGGAGATTTCAAGGAACTTTCCGGCCACGTGGTCATCATCGGTGGCGGTGATGTTGCCATTGATGCCGCCCGTACAGCCCTTAGAATCGGGGCTGACAAGGTCAGCATCCTCTACAGGCGTACCGAAGCCGAGATGCCCGCCCGGGACGAAGAGATCGAAGACGCCCTGGAAGAAGGCGTTGAGATGGAGTTCCTGACCGCTCCCAAGGAAGTGATCAGCAAGGACGGCAAGACCGTTGGCATCAAATGCTTCAGAATGGAACTTGGTGAGCCCGACGCCAGTGGCCGAAGACGTCCTGTTCCGGTCGAAAACAGTGATTTTGTAATTGATACCGATTACATCATCCCTGCCATCGGCCAGAAGACGGACGCATCCTGCATCGATGTAAAATCCGGTGTCGAGCTCAACAAATGGGGAGACCTGGCCGTTGACTCAGTCACCTTTGAGACCAGCAGAAAAGGGGTCTTTGCCGGTGGTGACGCAGAAACCGGTGCATCCATTGCCATCAATGCAGTGGCAGCAGGTAACGAGGCCGGTGTCTCCATCCTGAGGTACCTTGACGGTGACGACCTGGCAGCAGGACGTGAGCCCGTGGAGTACGCCCAGAAGGATTTCAACAAGATTCCGGACAAGGCAGAAAAGATTAAACGCGAGTCCATGGCAAGACTGCCCATGGAGCAGCGCCTTGCCGGCTTTGACGAGGTTGAGCTGGGATTTACCGAAGAGCAGGCCCTGACCGAGGCCAACAAGTGCCTCAACTGCATGGTTTGCTGCGAATGCTATGAGTGTGTAAAGGCCTGCGGTGCCGGCGCCCTCACCCTGGAGTCGCACTTTGAAAAACCCTCCACCGAGACCTTCACCGCAGGATCAGTGATTCTCTCCCCGGGTTTTGCAGCCTTTGATCCTTCCGGTCTTGATAACTACCAGTATGCCAACCATCCCAATGTGATGACGGCAATGGAGTTTGAGCGGATTCTCTCAGCTTCCGGCCCTACCCAGGGACATCTGACAAGATTTTCCGACCACAAGGAGCCCAAGAAGATCGCCTGGTTCCAGTGCGTGGGCTCAAGGGACATGAACCGTTGCGACCATAAATACTGTTCATCGGTCTGCTGCATGTACGCCCTGAAGGAGGCGGTGATCGCCAAGGAGCACGCAGGAGACGATCTTGAGTGCACCATCTTCTACATGGACATGCGAACCCACGGCAAGGATTTTGAGCGGTACTACAACCGGGCCAAGGAGCTTGGCATCCGCTTTGTCAGAAGCCGGGTCCATACGGTCAACCCTGTAATGGACTCCGACGACCTCAACGTCCGCTACGTCAATGAGATGGGCGGCATGGAATCCGAAGAGTTCGACATGATCGTTCTCTCGGTCGGCCTTGAGATCACCCCGGAAGTGGTTGACCTTGCAGGAAGGCTCGATATCGAGCTCACCGAGGGCAACTTTGCAAAGACAACAAGCTTTGCACCTGTTGAAACCAGCCGAAAGGGCATCTTTGTCTCCGGCGCCTTCCAGGGCCCCAAGGACATTCCCCAGGCGGTTGTTGACTCAAGTGCTGCGGCAGCAGAGGCCGGCGCCATGCTGGCAAGTGCCCGTGACACCATGACAAAAACCGCAGAGGTAATTCCTGAGACCAATGTCGTTGGCGAGCGGCCCAGGATCGGCGTATTTGTCTGCAAATGCGGGTCCAACATCGCAGGAACCGTTGATGTGGAGAGCGTCCGTGACTATGCAGCAACACTTCCCTATGTGGAGTACTGCACGGACAGCCTTTACACCTGTTCCCAGGACACCCAGGACTCAATGAGCCAGCTCATCAAGGAGCACAACCTGAACCGGATCGTGGTGGCGGCCTGTACGCCAAAGACCCATGAGCCGCTCTTCCAGGAGACCCTGATCAATGCCGGGCTCAACAAGTACCTGTTTGAGATGACCAACATCAGGAACCACGCTTCCTGGGTTCACAAGGACAGCCCTGAGCTTGCCACCGAGAAGTCCAAGGATCTGGTCCGCATGGCCGTCTCCAAGGTAGGCCTCATGGAGCCCCTGAAGGAAGCTGAGCTTACGGTCAACCAGACAGCCATGGTCATCGGCGGCGGCATCGCCGGCATCACCAGCGCTAAAAATCTTGCCGACCAGGGATATGAAGTTCACCTGATTGAAAAAGATTCAAAGCTGGGCGGCCAGGCCAACAACCTCTACAAGACCTACCAGGAAGAGGATATCCAGGAAGGGCTTTCAGAGCTTGTGACATCGGTTGAAACCAACGAGCGGGTTCACCTGCATCTGGACACCACCCTGGATGATGTTGAGGGATTTGTGGGTAACTTCAAGTCCACCCTCACCGCCAATGGCAAGAACGAGACCATCGACCATGGTGTGGCCGTCATTGCAACGGGTGCCACCGGGTTGAAACCCAAAGAATACTGCTACGGCGAGGATCCCCGGATTCTAACAAGCCTGGAGCTTGACCGGAAGTTCATCGACAAGGATGCCTCCATCAAGGAAGCCAACGCCGCTGTATTCATCCAGTGCGTGGGCTCAAGGGACAATGACCGTCCCTACTGCTCACGGGTCTGCTGTACCCACTCCATTGACAACGCCCTGGAGCTCAAGACCCTCAATCCCGAAATGGATGTCTACATCCTCTACCGGGATATCAGGACCTATGGAGAGAGAGAGTACAAGTACCAGAAGGCCCGGGAGGCCGGCGTCATCTTCATCCGCTACTCCCTTGACAACAAACCTGTGGTTTCCATTGGAGAGGAACACCTCTCGGTAACGGTCACCGACCATGTCCTGGGTGTCCCCCTTGAGATCGAGACCGATCTCCTCACCCTGGCCACGGCCATCGTTCCCAACAAGGATGAAACCCTTGCCAACTTCTTCAAGGTACCCTTGAACGAGGACGGCTTCTTTGTTGAGCGCCACGCAAAACTCGGACCCTCTGAGTTTGCAACGGACGGCGTGTTCCTCTGCGGACTTGCCCACTATCCCAAACCCGTTGATGAGGCCATTGCCCACGGACAGGCTGCTGCCTCCCGGGCCGTAACCCTGCTTGCAAGGGAAACGGTCAAGATGAGCGGCAACGTGGCAAATGTTGATCCCATGGCGTGCAGTTCCTGCGGCGTGTGTGTCTCCATCTGCCCCTACTCTGCCCCAAGCTTTGCCCTGGAAGGCAGATTTGCGGGAACAGCCGAGATCAACCCGGTTCTCTGCAAGGGATGCGGCCTCTGTGTGGCCTCCTGCAGGTCCGGTGCCCTCCACCTCAAAGGGTTTGACACGAACCAGATATTTGCCCAGATATTTGCTCTGGATGAAGCAGTATAAAGGAGAAATATAATAATGACGGAAAAAAAGACAAAAATTGTCGCTTTCCTGTGCAACTGGTGCAGCTATGGTGCTGCCGATCTTGCCGGCGTGAGCAGAATGCAGTACCCGGCCGACGTCCGGGTGATCCGGATACCATGCTCCGGGCGTATGAGCCCAAAATTCATCCTGAGTGCTTTCAGGGAAGGCGCCGACGGCGTATGGGTCTCCGGTTGACATCCCGGAGAATGCCATTACCTGGAAGGTAATTATTACGCACGCAGAAAGTTCGCCCTCATGGGAAATCTACTTGAGCACATGGGAATTGAAAAGGACAGGCTCCACTTCTCCTGGATCTCCTCGGCAGAAGCAACCAAATTTGTGGATGTTGTCACAAAGGTCAGCGAGGCGGTCAACGCCCTTGGGCCCAACCATAAACTTGTAAAAAACGCGGGTTAAGGGGATAGCTACAATGAACACATATACGGAAAAAATCAGGGAGCTGGCCTCAAACCTGTTAAGGGAGGGCAAGGTCGACCTGGTCATCGGTTTCAAAGAAGGAACCGTCCCCATGGCTACCGCACCCGGTATTGCAAGAACCCCTGAAGAGGCGGAAGGGTTTGTCTGGGACGTCAACTGCAGTCTCAACCTGACCAACTACCTCACCAATAAGAAGGAAAAAATAGGTATCATCGCCAAGGGCTGTGATTCCAGAAGCATTGTCAACCATATCATCGAGAACAAGATCTCAAGGGATCAGCTCCATATCATCGGTGTGCCCTGTACCGGTATGGTTGACAAGAATAAGATCCGCGGCCTGTTCGAAGATGAGATCACGGAGTTCAAGGAGGAAGGGGACGCCATCCTGGTCAAAACCGCCGCCAAGGAGCTCACCATCGAAAAACAGGACTATCTCAGGGGCAACTGCCAGACCTGCATGCACCGCAATCCTGTGATCCATGACGACCTGGTTGCAGAACCTGTGGTTGAGCAGGAGCTCGAGGATCCCTTCAAGGATGTCAAGGCCATTGAGGCCATGGATGCGGACGAGAAGTGGAACCACTTCGAGAACCTGCTTTCCGGCTGCATCCGCTGTTACGCCTGCAGGAATGCCTGTCCCCTGTGCTACTGCCCCACCTGCTTTGTGGATGAATCCAATCCCCAGTGGGTTGGAAAGGGACAGGACCCCACAGATATACGGACATTCCACTTCCTCCGGGCTTACCACTGCGCAGGCCGCTGCACCGACTGCGGCGCCTGTGAAGATGCCTGTCCCATGGACATCAAGGTCAGAGACTTCACAAGGAAACTTGTGAAGGACAGCTTTGAGATCTATGGATGGGAAGCAGGACTGACCCTTGACCAGAGACCGCCGCTGGATACATTCAAGCCTGAAGATCCTGACGAATTTATCAAGTAATATAAAGGGTACCTATATGAAAGTCATAAAGATTGACAAAAACGACTGGACCAGGGGCATTGATAAATCCAGGGAGACGTATCAGCTTTTCGGTCCTGTAACAGATAAAAACCAGTCGGTTTTCAAACAGCTTGGCAAGGAGGCCTATCCTGAGATGGGCCGGACGGACACCATCATGTCCCCCAAGTCCGTGCTCTTTCCCCAGACGGAAAAGATCCTCACGGCCTCCCTTGACGAGTCTGTAGAGAACCACCACATCATGCAGATGCCTGAAACAGACACCACCCCCAGGGCGGCGATCGGCATCAGGCCCTACGATGCCAAGGCCGTACAGCTGGTAAAGCTCAACTTTGACACCCCTGAATACAGGGACACCTACTGGTGCGACGCCTATGAGGCCACCACCTTTGTGGGGCTTGCGGTGAACAAGCCGTCGGCCACGGACTTCAGCACCTCCATGGGCAGCGGTCCCTTTGCTGAAGAGGGGCTGGATATTCTGCTGGTGGACCTTGAAGATCACTACCTTGCAAAGGTGCTCACCCCAAAGGGAGAGGCATTCCTTGACGGTGCAGGGTTTAATGGGGTTGCTGATACCGATGCAAGCCTTAAAACCATCGAGGGGATGAAGCAGGCTGCCGAGGCTGCCATCACGACCAAGGTACCCACTGACAAGCTCAAGGATAAGACCATCCTCGACCTTCACAGTGCACCCTTCTGGGATGATCTTGCCTTCTCCTGCATCAACTGCGGCACCTGCACCTTTGTCTGCCCCACCTGCTGGTGCTTTGACATCCAGGACGAGACAAAGGGCAAGTCAACCAGCCGGTTCCGCAACTGGGATTCCTGCATGTCACCCCTGTTCACAAAGCACGGCTCCGGCCATAACCCCAGGGGGGAAAAGACCCAGCGGGTCCGCCAGAGGTTCATGCACAAGCTCAAGTACTTTCTGGACAAATATGACCAGGGAAGCATGTGCGTGGGATGCGGCAGATGTGTTGAAAAATGTCCGGTCAACATCGACATTCGGAGCATCTGTAACACCATGAACTCATATGAGCCGCAGAAATAGCATGATTATTGGAGGAAAAATGGATAATCCATATATGCCTTACCCGGTACGCATCGATGATATAGAGATCGCTACCGAGGATAAATCTTTGAAGACATTCAAATTTGTCTTCCTGAACAAGGAGGATGAAGAGAAGTTCTCCTACCAGGCAGGCCAGTTTGCTGAACTGTCCATCCCAGGCGTAGGAGAGATCCCCATCGGAATCGCTTCTTCTCCTGTTGAAAAAGGATTTGTCAAGTTTACAGTGTTCAAGACCGGCGTTGTCACCTCCCATCTTCACAACATGAAGGTGGGGGATATCATGGGAATCAGGGGTCCTCTGGGCAACTGGTACCCCTGGGACAAGCTTGAGGGAAAAAACGTGGTGATCATCGGCGGCGGGTTTGCGTTTACTACCCTTCGATCCTCGATCATCTACATGCTCGATCCGGCCAACCGGTCGAAATTCGGCACCATAGACGTGGTTTACGGCGCACGGTCCCCTGGCATGCTCCTTTACCGGGACGAGCTTTTTGAGTGGGAACAGCGGGACGACATCAACATGCATATCACCGTTGACGGCACCGACGATCCCGACTGGAAGTACAATGTCGGGTTTGTTCCGACCATTGTGGAGCAGAAGGCGCCCAAGGCGGATCCCGACACCTATGCCATCGTGTGCGGACCTCCCATCATGATCAAGTTCACCCAGCCGGCCCTTGAAAAACTGGGCTATGGCGAGGAGCAGATCATCATGTCCCTTGAGAACCGCATGAAATGCGGCATCGGCATGTGCGGAAGATGCAACATCGGCAAAGAACTGGTTTGCAAGGACGGCCCGGTCTTTACTCTCAAAGAGATCAACTTGACTCCCAAGGAGTATTAGGCGTTTTTTTCAGGCCCCGCCTATCTTTGATATTGACAACAGCCTATTCGTAGTCTATTGTTCGAAAATGTAAATTCTAAAGATGACGGCAAGTCTTGCTTATAGAAAACTTTTATTTTTTTACAGGAGGAAGTTCAATGGCAACAGTAGAGATGAATGGAAAATCATTCGAGATAGATGAAGACGGATTCCTGCTCGACTACAAGACATTTACAAATGACTGGGTCGAGTATGTTCGTCAGCAGGAAGGTATTGACGAGCTGAACGACGAGCACTGGAAGGTAGTTAAAGTTCTCCAGGACTACTACGAAAAAAATGGTATTGCTCCCATGGTACGTGTTCTCTCCAAGCTTACCAAGTTTAAGCTCAAACACATCTATGAGCTCTTCCCCTCTGGACCTGGTAAAGGAGCCTGCAAGATGGCAGGTCTTCCCAAACCTACAGGATGTGTATAATATCTGTTAGACTGATATTTTCATAACCGTTTAAAAGGCTCTGCGTTTCATTTGCAGAGCCTTTTTTAGTGGTACCAACCCCAAGGAACTTCCCATGCCCCAGATAGACGACATTGACAAAAAGATAATCAACGGGATCCAGGCCCATTTCCCAATTGAGCCAAGACCCTTCAGGGCCATTGCAAGGGACCTTGACCTTGACGAGGCCCAGGTGATCGCCAGAGTAAAACAGCTCAAGGAAGAAGGAATCATACGGCGAATCGGCGGCAACTTCAGCCCTGACAAGCTTGGATTTCACTCAACCCTGTGCGCAGCAAGCGTACCCGAAGACAAGATAGACCTTTTTACAAAAACCGTGAACAGCTACCCGGGTGTCACCCACAACTACACGCGCAGTCACACCTATAATATCTGGTTCACGTTTATCGCCCAGAGCGTCGACATCATTAAGAATAATCTTGAAGAGATATCAAAAACCACCGGTGTCTCCGGAATCCTCAATCTTCCGGCCACCGACGTGTTTAAGATCAGCGCCAAATTCAAGGTATGAAACCGACCAGGGCAGCCCTGGTTCTCCAGCATTCGCCCCCTGGAGAGACACGTGCCAACCTTGACACCTGCATAAGGCTTGCGACCAGGGCAGCCAACCTGGGTGCAGACCTTGTCCTGTTTCCGGAACTCAATATCACCGGTTACTGCACAAACACCAACATCGCTTCCTTTGCGGAACCCCTGCCCTGCCCCATTACCGATTCCCTCCTGCATGCGGCAACCCGGCATAATATCACCATCCTTGCAGGCCTGGTCGAAAAAAAGGATCCCGACACCATCTTTGCCACCCATGTGGCAGCCATGAATGACGGTTCCCTCGGCCTCTACAGAAAACTCCATCTTGCCCCCCAGGAAAAAGCCGTCTTCACCCAGGGCGCCGCCATCAAGACCTTTCAAACCAACCGCTTCAACTTTGGCATCCAGATGTGCTACGATGCCCACTTTCCGGAACTTTCCACCCAAATGGCACTTCAAGATGCAGAGATCCTGTTTATCCCCCACGCATCCCCCAGGGGAACGCCAAAGGAGAAATTTAACTCCTGGATGCGCCACCTGCGGGCAAGGGCATTTGACAACGGCGTCTTTGTGCTGGCCTGCAACCAGGTGGGAACCCACAGCAGCGGCCTTGATTTCCCCGGAGTCGCGGTTGGGATCGGCCCGGACGGCAAGGTGATCGACACCCTCCTGGACGACCATGAAGGACTCTTGATTATTGACCTTGACAGCGACCTGCTGAAACGGGTCCGGAGCCACAGAATGCGCTATTTTCTGCCCAACAGGCGGAACGATCTCTACTGATTGAAAATTGGTTATAAGAGGTAAGAAAGGGGAGAGGCGATGGAACGGCAACCAAACGAACGGGGCCAGGCCTGTTTGAGGAAAGCCCGCCCCCATTGATGAGATCGTTAAAGGTCGCCGCGTGTTGAATTAATTCTGGACTCTCTTCCTGCGAAGCTGAATATAACCGTCCTTGATGGCCACATAGGGATCAACGGCCGCCTGCTTCAGGGTCTCGTAATCCCCGAGCCTCGAGAGGGAGGTTGTATTGACGGCATCAAGAACCATAAGGCCGATGGAGGCTTCCCTGGGAGTTATGTAGGTCAGATAGTTTCCCGGAGAAATAAAACTGTCGCCAACGGTTCCCAGAAGATCCCTCAAACTGGAGGGCCCCAGCAGGGGAAGTACCAGATAGCAGCCTTCTTTGATGGAGTAGGAACCCAGTGTCTGCCCCAGGTCCTCCCTTGAATTTTTCAGGCCAAACTCCCTCTGGGCAGGCCGGGTAGCCCCCAGACCACCGGAAGTGGTATTGATGACAAAGCACGCAAGCTCAGATCCGGCCCCCTTGAATTTTCCCTGAAAAACCGAGTTCACAAACCTTACCGGAAAGAGAAAATTGTCAAACATATTATGAATACCGGTTCTTACCCCAACGGGGAGCACACGGGCGTATCCCTTTGAAACCGGCTTCATCACCCAGAAATAGAGCTTATCATTGAAGGTGTAAACGGCATAGTTGAACCTGTAAAGGGGATCCGGCACAAGGTCCGACCCTCCGGTCTCAACATAATCTTCAAAAAGGTCGTCAGCGAACTCCTCCTGGGCTGCTGCAGGAACCGCCAGGGCAAGGAGCAATAAAATCAGGACAACATATCTCATCATTTAAGTTTCCCCTTGAGCTCACTAATCAATTTTTCAGGAGAGTCCTTGAAACTGTTTCTGTACTGTTCCCTGTAGTTTGACACCATGCTGATCCCTTCGATGATCACATCATACACCTTCCAGCTGTCATTCTTTTCCAGCATCCTGTATGTTACAGGGGTTTTGACACCGTTGTGGATCAGCTCGGTTGGAACGTCTGCCCGGTGGATTCCCGAGCGTGTGGGGGCAAGGAATTCGGTTGTTTTATACTTGATGCTGACATTCTCAAAGTCCTGGCCCTCCATCCGTGAAAAATAACTCTGGGCGATGAGGTGGGAAAAGGAATCGGCAAATTCGGTTTTCTGATCATTGTTGAACCTGCGCCAGTTTCGGCCCAGGGCACCCATGGCAAGGCTTCTGAAATCAAAAATTTGATCGGCCTTATCAAGCAGCCGCCGGTTCCTCTCCTCCACCTTGACACCGGCCGGATCCCCGGGTTCATTCAGAATCACGATGACATCATTCACACAGCGCTTAAGCACGTCACTCGGAGGCTCATTGGCCAAGGCAGGGATCGATCCCCCACAGATAATCAAAACAAAAAAAACGAATAAGATCCTTTTAAACATAACGTTCCTCTCTTATCTATAGCAGACCGGCACAGGGCCTACTCTTTGTCTGAAAAAATATACTTACTAACCAGGGATTCAATATCAAGGGACGACTCCGTGTTAAAAATGGTCGCCCCGGGTTCAAGATCAAACTCAGACCCCCCCGGTGCAAGATCAATGTACTTATCTCCGATGATGCCTGAGGTCTTGACAGAGGCGATCACATCTTCGGAAAACATATAATGGTTGTCAATGCTCAGCTCGAGTTTGGCAAGAAGCTGCTCCTTGTCAAGGGAGATCCTGGAAACATTGCCGATTGCAACGCCTGCCATTTCCACGTTTGCTCCGGGTTTCAGCCCTGACACCGAGCTGAAGTAGGCGTACACGGAGTAGTGATCCTTCCTGGTGAGTTTCAAGCCGCCAACCTGAACCACAAGATAGGCTGAACACAAGAGCCCTATTATCATAAAGAGCCCCACATATAATTCAATGTTTGTTTTTTTCATGGTCAAATATTCCTGTTAGTCTACTCTCTTCCGTTGATAAAGGAACGCACCTGGTCAATGGTGGACCCCTGGATCTCTTCCGGGTTGCCCTGGAACAGGATCCTTCCCTTGTCCAGCATGGCAACCCTTTGGGCTATCTCAAATATTTCAGGGATCTCGTGGCTCACGACAACGGCCGTGAAGCCGAACCGTTCCTGGTACTCCTTGATCATGGAATGGACGGCATTTTTCCTCACCGGGTCAAGCCCTGTGGTGGGTTCGTCAAACAGCACCAGATCCGGATCAGTCACCAGGGCCCGGGCAAGGGCCACACGCTTTCGCATCCCCCCGGAGAGCTGGGTGGAATATCGCCCTTCGATCCCCAGGATCTCCAACTGTTCCATGCGCATGAAAACCCGGTCCCTGATCTCCTTTTTAGAAAGGGACGACCCTTCGGCCAAAGGCAGGGCGATGTTGTCAAACACGTTCAACGAATCAAAAAGAGCATTGTTCTGAAACATGTAGCTGGTTTTCTGCTTGAACCGCTTTCTTGCCTCCCTGTCCATGTTGGCAAGATCCTGGCCTGCAATGGAAATCACCCCTGAATCCTGGGTCTCAAGACCGATAATATGTTTTAATAATACGCTTTTCCCGCAACCACTTTTTCCAATGACAACGGTGATCTCACCTTTATAAATGAGAAGATCCACCCCCTGCATAACAGGGTTTGAATCAAAGCTCTTCCTGACATTCTTGAACTCTATGAAGGGCTGTGTCATAACGCCTCTACAGCAGCAAATAGGTTATTATGTAATCAAAAACAAGGATCAGGACACAGGAGTTAACCACGGCCGTGGTTGTGGAATGACTCACCCCCTTGGCGCCGAATCCCCCCGTGGTATGGAGATGGGTAAAATACCCCCTGCTGCAGCAAACCGTCGTCACCACCAGGGAAAAAACAAGGGACTTGATGAATCCACCGGTGACATCGGCCATGATCACGCTGTCCCTGACCCGGTAGAGATAGATCCCCGGGTTGATCCCCAGCAGCAAGGACCCGGTAAGATAGCCGCCAAAGATGCCGATGACGTCAAACAGGGCCGTGAGAAGAGGAAAACTGATAACACCGGCCACGATCCTTGGCGCGAACAGATACCGCACCGGATTGACATCCATGGTCTCAAGGGCGTCAATCTGCTCTGAGATGCGCATGACGCCAATCTCGGCAGCCATGGCAGAACCGGCCCTGGCCGCCACCATGATGGCCGTAAGAACAGGACCTAACTCCCGGATAAGGGTCAGGGCCACGGCCGACCCCAGCATGCCTTCGGAACCGAACCGGACCAGGGTGTAGTACCCCTGGAGGCCGAGAACCATGCCTGTAAAAATACCGGTCAGGACGATGACCATCATGGATTTCATGCCGATGAACCAGGTGTGTTCCAAAATCTTGCTGAATTGAACGGGAAGCACCAGGAGCTGTAACAGGCCCTGGAAGAAGAATATGGAGCCCCTTCCAACTGTTTCAATCCACCCCCTGGTTGTCGTCCCGAGGGCTTCAACTTTGTTTATGAGTCGACCTGCTGCTGTTTTCAATATCGCTTCCTCGTTTCGGGGACAAATTTCAAATCTGTCCCCACTCGTTTGACAGATTTCAAGTCTGTCCCCCATGCTTCTGCCTATATCCGGGGACAGATTTCAAATCTGTCCCCCAGTCCAGCTGCCGATCATTAATGAATGTTGAATTGTTACTGAAAATATAAGTTTCCTATATAGCAGATCAAACCATAAAGAAAAAGAGAAAACAGATTGGCATTTCCATTGACACGACCACCTTTTTGGAATACGTATTAGATATACAATACTGAAATACACCTGTCACCCTTGAATATCCCCCACTGTAGACACTGAAAAACCGGTCTTATACCGGGTGACAGACCAACCAATACCCCTTTTATACGGATTAGAACCATGACACGTAAGATAACCCTTAGTATACCCGATATGCTCCATGAGAAACTGGAAGAGTGGAGAAAATCGTTTAATCTTTCAAAAATGTTCCAGGATGCCCTTTCCGATGCCATCCAGAAGAAAGAGGAGTTCCACAAGCGCCTCCAGGATGACCTTTCCATGTCCGAGACCATCGAGCGGCTAAAGCTGGAAAAGCGGCTCTCCGAAGGCAACTATGCTGAAAACGGCAGGATCGAAGGATTTCGATGGGCAAAAAGCGCCCACTACGACGACCTCATGTATGCCCTGAGCTTTGATTCCACCACAGCCATGGCCAATGACGAACGGCTCTCCACAAGCTTTGGGGAAACCATTGCCTCGGACTACCTGATGGAGCAAGCGGGAGAGGAGCTGAACAAACATACAAAGCTGTTCCTTGAGGGATGGCTAAAGGGCGTCGACGAGTTCTGGAACGAAATAAAGGAGAAATTATAGCATGGAAGAATCAACCGTTCTTGGCATTGATATCGGTTCAGTATCGGTATCGCTGGTCGAACTGAACCACAACAAAGCACTTGTTAATTCGGCCAGCGTTTTTCACCACGGCAATATCAACCAGGGCCTTGAATCCCTCCTGTCGACCATGGACCTTTCCCGGGTCAAACTCGTTGCCGCCACCTCATCCACACCAGCCACGATCAAACGGGATGTGGAAGTGGATGACCAGGTGGCCATCATCCGGGCGGCCAAACACCTCCATGCAGACATGGGGTCCATCCTCAACGTGGGCGGCGAAAAGTTCAGCCTCAGTCTCTTTGACAAAGCGGGCAACTACTCAGGATCAAAGACCAACACCTCCTGTGCCGCCGGCACCGGAAGTTTCCTGGACCAGCAGGCCCGGCGCCTTGAACTTGAAACCGCGGACCGGTTGAGCAGGGAAGCATGCCAGAACTCCCAGGATATTCCCGACATCGCTACCCGGTGCGCCGTATTTGCCAAAACCGACCTGATCCATGCCCAGCAGGAGGGGTTTTCGGTTCCCCAGATCTCCGAAGGCCTGTGCCAGGGGCTTGCCAGGAACATCTTCAACACGGTTTTCACAAATGGCGACATCAGGCCCCCGGTGATCTTCTGCGGCGGCGTATCCAAAAACGAATCGGTACGCTCCCATCTTGCAGCCCTGATCGATGCCCCCCTCATCCATGACGACCATTCACATCTTTACGGAGCGGTGGGTGCGGCCCTGGGAGGATTGGAACAGCTCAACACCCTTTCAAGTGACCATGGGCCCTATACCTGTCCAGGTGACATACTCATGGCTTCGGAACGATCGGACAAAACCTCCTACCCGCCCCTGAGCCTTACCCTGTCGGACTATCCTGACTTTAAGAGCTTTGAGTCCTTTGTGGAAAACGGGGTTGAAAACGACATCTATGTGGATCCAAAGACCCTGGATAACAGCAAGGGCTATCTTGGCATGGATGTGGGTTCCACCAGCACCAAGGGCGTTATCATCACGGACACGGGAACCGTGGTGGCCGGATTTTACACAAGGACCGCATCAAAGCCTGTGGACGCCGTCCAGAAAATTTTCAGAGCCATGGACGATTTCACCAACAACCACAACCTATCCATCACCGTCATGGGCTGCGGCACCACAGGCTCGGGCAGGAAGCTCGCAGGCGGCATCATCGGGGCCGACCTTATATTGGATGAGATCACCGCCCATTCCAGGGCCGCCCATGAACTCAACAACCATGTGGACACCATCATCGAGATCGGCGGTCAGGATGCCAAGTTCACCACCATGAAAAACGGTGTCGTGACCTCTTCGTTCATGAACACGGTGTGTGCAGCAGGCACCGGCAGCTTCATCGAGGAGCAGGCCTCAAAACTTGACTGCCCCCTTACAGAGTACTCTGCAAGGACCGAAGGCATCCGCGCCCCCATCTCAAGCGACCGCTGCACCGTGTTCATGGAGCGGGACATGAACCACTTTCTGTCAGAAGGATTCAGCGTAAACGAGGTTTTAGCATCAGCCCTCCACTCGGTCCGGGACAACTACATCTCCAAGGTCGCCTCCATGGCAAAAATCGGCACCACGGTGCTGTTCCAGGGAGCAACGGCAAAGAACCGGGCCCTGGTGGCCGCCTTTGAGCAGAAACTGAAAAAACCGATCCACGTCTCCAGGTACTGCCACCTCACCGGTGCCCTGGGGGTTGCCCTGACCCTCAAGGACCAGGGGGTGACACAAGGAACTTTCCGGGGATTTGATCTGTGGGAAAAGGCCATTCCGGTAAGGCAGGAGACTTGCAAGCTCTGCACCAACCACTGCAAACTCACCATTGCCGACATGGAAGGCCAGCCCATTGCCTTTGGATTTCTCTGCGGCAGGGACTACAGCGATCCCCACTATGTGGCAAAGGCCGAGCACTACCACCTGACCAAGGCAAGAAAACGGGCGCTGAAACTTCCAAGCCCCCCCAAGGCCACCTCGGATTTCACCATTGGCATTCCGGCAGCCCTCCACCTTGTGGAAGACCTTGGCATGTGGAAGCTGTTTTTCAACACCCTCGGCATCAAAACAGTGACAAGCGAGAAACTCAAGGCCCCGGTGACCCTGGGAAGATCGGTTGCCAATGCCGAGTTCTGCACCCCCATGACCTCTATGCACGGCCATGTTTCCCACCTTATTGAAAAGGCGGACTTCATATTCCTCCCCTTTTATTTTGAAACCAAGGCGAAGAACGCCCGGCGCCAGTACTGCTACTACACCCAGTATCTGCCAAGTATCATTTCAACCATTCCCGGCATGGAGAGCCACCGCCTTGTATCCCCGGTGGTAAAGTACCTCTATACCAGCTTCAACACCAAGCTTGAGCTCTACAAGGCATTAAAAAACATCTCCAAAAAAAGAATCAGTTTCTTCGATATATCTGCGGCCTTTGACAAGGCCCTTGAATGGAAGAAACGTTCCAAGGCAGTCGTCCAGGATCTTTATAATACCCATCGGTCCAAGGAGTCCGACATCGACGTGGTGCTGTTGGGAAGGCCCTACACCGTGCTGTCCGATTCCCTTAACGCCAGGATTCCGGACATCTTCGCCTCCCTGAAGGTCAACCTCTTTTTCCAGGACATGCTGGATCTTGACAAGATCGACCACAGCGCCATTACCCCGCTTTTAAACGAGATCCACTGGAAACATGCGGAAACCATCCTCAGGGCCACCCTGGCTGCGGCATCCACCGACAACCTCTACCCCGTGTTTGTCACCTCGTTCAAGTGTTCCCCGGACTCCTTTACCGTGGATTACTTCAAGAAAATCATGGAGGCCCACGGCAAGCCCTACCTGGTGCTGGAACTTGACGAGCACGACTCCAACGTGGGTTATGAGACACGGATTGAAGCGGCCATCCGGGCGTTCAGGAACCACAAACACCACGGACGCCCCCTTGAAACCGTCGCCCTTGACCATGTCAATCCCCACCTTGCCCCAAAACCCGGCAACAAGACCCTTGTGGTTCCCAACTGGGATCCCATTGTCGGACAGTTGCTTGCCGCCACCTTAAGGGGAGAAGGGCACAAGGCCATTCTCATGGAAGAGACCACCGAGACCATCAAGGAGAGCCTCAAGACCAACACGGGCCAGTGCATCCCCCTGAACGCCATTGCAAGCGGCTACATCAAGACCATTGAGAACCACAAACTCAATCCGGCAGACACCCTGCTGTGGATGAGCAAATCCGATATTGCCTGCAATATCAAGCTGTACCCCCACCACATCGACACGATCCTGAAACAGGCCGGAAACGGCATGGAAAAGGCCGGCGTGTTCAGGGGCGATCTCTCCCTGATCGACATCAGCATCAAGGCCGGGATCAACGCCTATTTTGCCTACATGTTCGGCGGGCTCTTAAGGAGTATCGGATGCAAACTCAGGCCCTATGAAACTGTAAAAGGCGCCACGGACAAGGCCCTGAAAAGAGCCGTGGAGATCCTGATCCCCGCCTTTGAAGGCGAGCGCACCCGGGAGGATGCCCTGGCCGAGGCCGTAAGCCAGCTTTCATGGATCGACGTGAAGCACGAGAAGCGCCCAAAGGTTGCCATCTTCGGGGATTTCTATGTCAGGGACAACAGGGTCATGAATCAGGACCTTGTCCGGTTCATCGAAGCAAACGGCGGCGAGGTGGTCACGACCCCCTACTACAGGTTTGCCAAGATCATTGCAGAACCCTATTTCAAAAAATGGTTCAACGAAGGCAAGTACCTCAACCTCTTCTCCACCAAGGCCCTTCTTGCAACAATGAAAAAGATGGAGAAGCGCTACCTGCGCTATTTCACTCCCCTGCTCCAGGAACCGGAGATGGAGTACAACGACTCCTTTGAGGAGGTACTCGAAGCCTACGGCGTACTGCCCGAGCACACCGGGGAGTCCATGGACAACCTTTTGAAGATCCACTACGTCATCAAGGAGCACCCGGATCTTTCCCTTTTTGTCCAGACCAACCCCTCATACTGCTGCCCCGGCCTTGTCACCGAAGCCATGGCAACGGCCATTGAGAAGAAGACAGGCATCCCGGTTGTGAGCGTCACCTATGATGCCCTGGGCGGTAACAAAAACCGGGGAATCATCCCCTTCCTCGAATACACCGGAAAGAGAAACAACTCCCACCTCCTCAAAAAATCGGTCTCATAGATCGTATAAACCTGCCCCTCTTCTATTTGAGCGTTTATCTCCGGATAGAAGAGGAGCATCATAACAACATCCCTGCATTCAAAGGGATTTATTTAAAGGAGTCAGATTTGACCCCCTATGCTTGATGATTTTCATAATCCTGATTCTGATATAAACACCGAAATCACATTTGATTCTTGAGCATCCGGCACAATAATAGTATTACAGGTCTTGTATGACATTGATTGGGATGATGTTCATTTAATTTTAAAATAATTTTCAGGCATCTCCTGCCAGGGGCGGGAATGTGCCGGAGTATATAAAAACAAAAAATGAATCAAGGCGATTATTATCAGATATTGGGCGTTTCGCCGGAGACAGGGGCGAAGGAGATCAAGGCAGCTTACCGGAATCTGGCATTGAAATACCATCCGGACCGCAACGAGGATGATCCTGAAGCCGCTAAAATGATGAGCCAGGTCAACGAAGCCTATGCCGTACTCTCCGATGCCGGGAAACGCCGGGAATATGACGGAATGCGGCAGGAGTTCGGATCTTCGGCCGCCGGGAAATTCCGCCAGGGCTATTCGGATCAGGATATTTTTAAGGGATCGGACATTGAACAGATTTTCGAGGAGATCTCCAAGTCGTTCGGGCTGCGGGGATTCGGGGATATTTTCAAGGATATCGACGGTTCCGGATTTAAATCCTTTAATGTTAAAGAACCGGGGTTTTCTTTCAAAGGTTTCTTTTTTTTCGGTGGTTCAATGGAACCGGGCACGCGCCGGCAGACCTTACCCCCGGGAGGTATTTTCAACAAGCTCCCCCGCATGATGGCAAATATGCTTCTCGGTGGGCAACCCACGGATGGGGGGGGAGACCGGTTCGAAACCCTTACCCTTTCCGAAACCATTGCAAGGGACGGCGGACCCTATGCATATTTTAACAAGGAACTGTCCAAGAAACTGATCGTCCATATACCGCCAAGAACCCGGGATGGCCAGCAGATCCGGTTGACGGGCATGGGGGCTGCCGCAAGCGACGGCACCGGGCGGGGTAATTTGTACCTCCAGGTCAAAATCAAAAGCACGCTGGGGGAAAAATTCAAGCACCTCATCGGCGGCAAATGACTGTTCCCCTCGCTGAAGGAAGGGGGGGGCGGAAAGTTCGATAAACAGGAGGCGTTTTTTACGGAACCTAGGGTTTGATTCTTTTGTCGAGTCTCTTCAGGAGTCCTGAGATTTTTTCATTTTTTATGACCGAATCAAACTGGGAACGGTAATTTTTTACCACGCTCACCCCTTCGATCACCATATCGTAAACCAGCCAGCCCGTTTCACTTTTAATGAGTTTGTAGATAATGGCATTCTTTTCGTTGTTTCGGATAAAATGTGTAAAAACAGCTGACCTGGGCTCTTTTATGACCTGCTTTTCGAATACGACCGGCTCTCCCGAATAATTATTCAGCTTCCTGACGTAGGTGTTCTTGATGAGGGTTGAGTATTTTTCCACGAACATTTCCTTTTCCCCGGACCCGATCTCCTTCCAGTGCCGGGCAAGGGTACGCCTGCTCATCTCCCGGAAATCGAAACGCTTATCAACGATTTCCATTATCATCCGTCTTCTTTCACCCCTCATCTCATCCGTGGCAAGATCCGGGTCGTTCAGCAAGCGGAGAACCTCGTTCACAGAGTCTCTGACCTGATTTATAGGTTCAGAAATCCCTGCGGTTCCCGGTCGGCTTACGCCAACCAGGATCAATAAGATCAATCCTGAGACGATCACTTTTTTCCAGCAGCGGATATTTTCCATGGCTTATTTCCTTTTGTGGATGGTGATGCAGGTAATTATAGCAGAAAAAACGCTTACAGGAATATTTTTTCGACCTGAATCCCATTTGGTGGTATTATATCAAAATAGTTGTCAATTTTGTTATGCTTTATAAACCCTTTCCTTAACGCCAAAGGGCCACATATGCTGATCGACCTATACGACAGGCTGATCCTCAAACGTCCCCTTGCAACGCTGCTTGTTCTGGCGATTGTAACCGGCATCTTTACCAGCGCCATCCACCGGTTCAAACTTGATGCATCGGCCGACTCCCTTATCCTTGAAAACGATCATGCCCTCCGGTACTACAGAAAATCTGTCGCCCATTACGGCTCCCAGGACTATCTGATAATCACCTACACTCCCCTGGGGGATCTATTTTCGAAAACCACCCTTGCAAACTTGAAACTTATCCGGGATGATTTGAAGCAGCTTGAAGGTGTTGATTCCGTCACCACCATTCTGGATGTTCCCCTGCTGTTCAGCCCCCTTGTTTCCTTCGGCAAGATACACGGCAAGATCCGAACCCTCGAAACCCCTGGTATTGATTTTTCCCTTGCCAGACAGGAGTTCCAGGAGAACCCCATATACGCCGGACGATTGGTCAGCAGCGACTACGGGACCACAGCCATCCTCGTCAACCTGCCCCTGGACAGGAAAAACCAGGAACTTATGCTCAGGCGAACCGAGTTGAGGGAGAAAAAAGACAACGGGCAGCTTTCACCAAAAGAGATAACTGAGCTGAAGAAGGTTTCTGAAGCGTACCGAAAGCGCTCCACACAGCTGATGCTCCAACAGAGACAGGATGTCGCGGCCATCAGGGAGATCATGGACCGGCACCGGAATCACGGAACCCTTTTTCTGGGGGGCGTTCCCATGGTCGTTTCAGATATGGTCTCCTATATCAAAAGCGATCTTTTGGTGTTCAGTTTCGGGGTGCTCCTCTTTATCATCATCACCATGTGGATGATCTTCAGGAGCGCCCGCTGGGTGATTCTGCCCCTGATCTGTTGTTTTGCTGCCATTTTGACCATGATGGGATTTTTGGGTATGGTGGACTGGCGGGTGACCGTAATCTCCTCCAACTTTATCTCCCTGATGATCATCATCACCATTTCCATGACCGTCCACCTTGTGGTGCGCTACCGGGAACTATGCACCAATGATCAAGAGGCCGACCAGCGAACCCTTCTCAGGGAAGCGGTCCGGTTGAAGGCGATCCCCTGCCTCTACACCACCCTCACCACCATAGCGGCATTCGGTTCCCTCACCGTCAGTTCCATCCGTCCGGTCATGGACTTCGGGATGATGATGTCCCTGGGACTGTTTGCGTCCTACCTCATCTCCTTTATACTGCTGCCTGCGGGCGCCATGCTTCTGAACAGGGAGAGGCCTGTTCCTGCCGGTTCCTCCTCTCCCCTGACACTCAGGTTTGCCGCCTTTACCGAGGCCCACGGCATGAAGGTCCTGTGGATCAGCATCCTTATCGGTCTCCTGAGCGCCATGGGGATCTCGAGGCTGATCGTAGAGAACCGCTTTATCGATTACTTCAGGGAGTCCACAGAGATCTACCGGGGCCTTGTCACCATCGACAGAGAACTTGGCGGTACCACCCCCCTGGACCTGATCATTGATTTCAAAAAGGAGGAGCCTGAACTGACCTCTTACGACGAGGAGGAGGACCTCCTCGGCATGGAGGAGGACAAAGACAGCACGAAATACTGGTTCAAATCCTACAGGCTCGAACGTTTGGAGAAGATCCACGATTTTCTGGAAGGACTCCCGGAGACCGGTAACGTGCTTTCCATCGTCACCCTGATCAAGGTGCTCACCCGGCTCAATGGCGGCGTGCCCCTGGACGACTACGAACTTGCCATCATGTACGACAAGATTCCCGCAAAGATCAAGGAGATGCTGATCTCCCCGTATGTTTCCGTTCCGCAGAACCAGGTCCGGATTGCCATGCGCGTCAGAGAATCGGACAAGAGCCTTGCCAGGGAGGCGTTGCTCCGCAAGATCCGCTCCTTTCTTATGGAAAAAATGGAGTTTCAACCAGAACAGATCAACCTCACCAATATGCTGGTGCTCTACAACAATATGCTCCAGAGTCTCGTCCGATCACAGATCATGACCCTCGGATTGGTATTCTTCGGCATAATGATCATGTTCCTGATTCTGTTCAGATCACTTTACATCGCCGTGATCGCCATCATCCCCAACCTTCTGCCGGCCGCCATGGTACTGGGGAGCATGGGTTGGTTGGGCATCCCCCTGGACATGATGACCATCACCATTGCCGCCATCACCATCGGTATCGGGGTGGACAACACCATCCACTATATCCACCGTTTCAGGAAGGAGTTCAAAATAGACCGGGACTACATGGCCACCTTATACCGATGCCACGGCAGTATCGGAAGGGCCATGTTCTATACCTCCCTTACCATCACCGCAGGCTTCTCCATACTCACGGCCTCAAACTTTATCCCCACCATTTACTTCGGACTGTTCACGGGATTCGGCATGCTCACTGCCCTGCTTGCGGCCCTGACCCTCCTGCCCCAACTCCTCGTCACCCTGAAACCCCTGGGCCCTGGAGCCATTTCACCATCCTCCGGAACGTAAGGCATAAATGATATCGTTCTTTCAATGTATTGGGCAGAGCAGAGCCTCAAAAACAACACGGACCAGTCCATTACCTGAACGTCATTGCGGACAGCTACTCCCACATCCTCAGGTACTCGATCTGATATATGGTGGGCAGGTAGTATTTAAGCTCGGGACATTTTTGCACCAGGGCATCCCGGTACTGAATCCGCTTTGCGCAGAGCTTATTGTGCCTGTCCACCGTCTGCCGGTACCTCATATAGTAGGCATCGTAGTTCTTTCGGTGCTTGGAGCTTCTCATTTCGATCTCCCTGAAGTTGTCAAAGGTGTAGCGAAGCAGCTCCTCAAAGGCGGGCAAATAGTCCTCCAGACTCTCTAAATGGTTGACGACCACGGGACCTGAATAATACTCTTCCATGGAAAGGAGGGTGTCTGCCATCTCCTTTTCCAAGATTTTACGATAGTCCCGGGTAAAGGCAAGGAATCGTGCAATATCACCCTTATTTTCGATTCTCCGGACCTGGACAGTGCCGATATAGGTGAGCGTCTCTCCAATACCCGTACGGGTCGATTCGACCTTGCTCATGGCCTCCAGCTGTTGAATGGCTTTCTCAAGGGCGACGGTTGATTCCTTTAATTTTTTGCTCAACTGCACCAACTGTCTTCCCACGGGGGAAAAGTGGGAGTGCCGGAAATCGATCTTCTCCTGATAGTAGAGGTACCCCTCCCCAGCCACGACCAAGGCAAAGCTCAGGCAAAAGAACGTCAGGAAAACGCCCCTGTACCTCTGGCTTGCCTTGAAAAAATAGTAGGGTGCCGTCACCGGGGCAAGGAGAACCACAAGGCCCCACCATACCGGAGTCTTTTTTAGAATGAAAAAAACCAAAAACAGCGATGATACCACCAACGCATAGGGGAAATATAAATAGTACAAGGCGATTCTCCCTTTAAGGTCAACATGAACCTCCTCTTCACCAAGACCCTTCTTACCACGATGAAGGAGATGGAGAAGCGGCACCCCCGGGGGGAGGAGCCAGTGCGTAAGTAGCGCCAACTGGAATTTGTGAGTGAGGGATGCCGGGCTACCAGCATCCCTGATAAGATCATTAATTGATTAAATCATTTTCTGCGGTTAACGCTTACAAGTCCCAAAATAGCCGTACCGAGCAGCACTATTGAGGAAGGTAATGGTGTATGAACAGGCTTAATCGATTCTGCCTGGGTTACAATATCAAAAAAGTTTTTGTCACCATCAAGATCGCCGGCAAAAACATAACTTCCGGGATCTGCATTGTATACCAGGAAGGCTATATCTTCTTCTTCGCCAAAGATATCATTCTTGTTAACATCGTTTCTAGCCGCATCAGAGTAATATTTGTTGGCCCCGTCTCCAATCCAGAAACCAAATTCCTGGCCGGAAAAACGGTAATTATCGACATCTATTAACAGACCTCCTGCATTCCAATACTGTACGACAATAACGTCCCCTGCATCAAACGACACCGTAGCCTTTGCTATTGGTGTGTCATCAGAACCGAACACCGTTGCCTCCTGCTTGTCTGCCATGGAGTAAATACCAAACTCATTACCGTCGGGAACGCCATGATAGAAAACCATGTGTGAAGCACCGGAAGCAGTTGTCAAAATCCAGCCGCCCCGGTTTTCCATCTGGTCATCGTCAGCATCAAGTCCCCAGGCATTAGAATTGAAGAAGTCCTGTAAATCCGTGCCCGCAGTCGTAACAGCCATGGCACTTGCAGATACGATAAAAGCCGATAAAAAGAGCAGAACTAAAACCTTGATAAGTTTTTCCATGTTTTCCTCCTATTTACGTTTGAGGATAACGATGCAAAATTTACACCAAGGACGAAACCAAGCTAAAAACCGTTATTTTTAAGGGACATAAGGAGTTTATGACTTATTAGAATGTAACTATAATTACACAGTGGGGATGTGGGACCATGTAATTTAAACTGACAACCGCATCAACCCGGAGTGGCAATTCCGCTAGGCTCTTCGCCATCCGGTGATGCGGCGTCATCATGCTTGAGAACACTGGAAAGGGAACTACTGCCACATTCTCAGGTAATCGGTCTGATGTATGGTTGGCAGATAGTGTTCAAGCTCGGGCCGTTTCTGCACCAGGGCATCCCGGAACTGGATCCGCTTTGTGCAGAGCGTATTGTGCCTGTCCACCTTCCGCCGGTACTTCATATAGTAGGCGTCATAGTTTTCACGGTGCTTGGAACTTTTCAGCGAAATGTCCCTGAAGTTGTCAAAGGTGTAGCGAAGAAGCTCTTCAAAGGCCGGCAGATAATCCTCCAGGCTCTCTAAATGGGTGACGACCACTGGATCGGAATAGTACGCTTCCATGGAAAGCAGGGCATCAGCCCCCTCCTTTTCCAGGGTTTTCCTGTAATCCCGGGTAAAAGCAAGAAATCGTTCAATATCACCCTTGTTTTCGATCCTCCGGACCTGAACCGTGCCGATGTAGGTGAGGGTCTCTCCAATACCGGTGCGGGTGGATTCAACCTTGCTCAGGATCTCCAGGTGCTCAATGGCTTTGTCAAGGGCAATGGTTGACTTCTTGAGTTTTTTGCTCAGCTGAACCAGCTGTCTTCCCACGGGGGAGTAGTTTGAATACTTGAAATCAATCTTATCCTGATAGTAGATGTAGCCCTCCCCGGCCCCGACCAGGAGAAAGCTCAGGCAGAAAAACGTCATGAAGCCCCCCCTGAACCCTTCGCTTGCCTTGAAAAAATAATAGGGAGCCGTCACCGGCGCAAGAAAAACAACAAGGGCCCACCATAGTGGGGTCTTTTTTCGAATGGAAAAGATCAAAAACAGGGATGATACAATAAACGCATATGGAAAATATAGATAGTACAAGGCTACTCTCCTTTTAAGGTCAACATTCGGCAACCGCTGTCCGTACACAGAATCTGGACAGCCCCTGAACGATCGGTCCGAAACAGGTTGCAACCTCTATTTCTGTATCTTTTAACAACACTTGCATGGGGAAACCCGTATCGGTTTCTCCATCCGCAGGATATAATTACACTCTCGGGCGCTACTTGATCAAGGAAAAAATCGCTGCTCGAACTGGAACTCCCATGGTGGGGTGCGATCAGAATCGTTGATGCCAGCCGGTCACCCCTTGCGAGCACCAGTGATCGTTCCCCCTGTTCCAGAAGATCCCCGGGAAAGAGAATCCCTGTTTTTCCATGGGTGAGTTTAAAAACAATGGAGTTGTTGTTCAACTCCCCGGCGCTCTCCCTGCCTGGCTCGACCGACAAAAGGGGGTAGAGGAATTCCAGGGGAATACCCCCGAGGTCAAGACCCTCGATACCGGGCACCGTGTCGATCCTGACACCGCGTTTCTCCACCACGGCCATAAGCTCCTTGTAGCTTGCAGACCTCCCCTGGTCACCATTTTTTATGAACCGCCCCACCCTGAAATTCTCCAGGATATAAATAAAACCGTCCATGTGATCGGATTCAGGATGGGTGAGGATCACGGCATCCAGGGTAAGAATCTTCCGTTGCCGGAGAAAGGGCGCAACAAGACGCTCTCCCGGATCAAAGGTAGAAGACCCGGAAAAACCGCCGGCGTCCACAAGCACCCGTTTTCCCTGGGGCATCTCGATCAATGCGGCGCTTCCCTGGCCCACATCAAGGACAAACACTGAAAGTTCCCTGTTAAAGAACCGTTGTTTTATCCACACGGCCTCCCTGGCCCCCAGGATCACAAGGGCCGCAACCATCACCCCAAGCCCGGTCCTCCTGCGCCCCTTAACCGCGATAAAAAGCCCGGAAAAAACAAGATAATAACAGCAGATTTCACAATAGTCCGGGGTCACGGTCCGGGCCCAGAACATGGAGATGGAACTGACCCATCTCAACAGCCAGATGCAGGGCTCAAGGATAAATCCCGCGACTGTCAAAAGAAAGCCGGACAGGGAAACCGAAACCGGGTAGAAAATCAGGGCAAACAATCCCAGGGGCACTGCCATGAAACCGGCCCCGGGGATGAGAACGAAATTTGTGAGGATACCTGCAAACGAGATCAGGTTAAAGTAATGCATGACCAGGGGCTGGGTTCCAAGAATGGCACAGGCCGAGATCATGGCGAACATCCCAAGTTTCTGGATAATGGACGGCGGGGTCTTTCGCTCCTTCAAGATCTCCCTTGCCAGGGACACCCCCCCAACAATAAAGAGGACTGCCACGAACGACAGCTGAAAAGATACGGAAAAAAGCGCTCCCGGCTCCACAAGCAAAATCGCCATAAAGGCTGCAGCAAGGGAGTTGAGGGTATCAGCCTCCTTTTCCAGCACATGGGAGACCATAACGATCACAATCATTATCAGGGCCCTGCGGGTGGAGGCGGAGAACCCGGATAAAAGAGCGTAAAGAATGAGGGGACCCAGGGTAAACACGGCGGCAATCTTCCGGCTGTACCCGGGAATCAAAAGCCGGGGCCAGAGGGAAAAGAGACGGATGAACCCTTGAAAGGATACAAACGCAACGATTGAAAGATGAAGCCCTGAAATGGCAAGGATGTGACCGGCCCCGGATTTTGCAAAAACAGCTTTAAGTTCCCGGGTGATGGCGCTTCGGTCTCCGGTAACAAGGGCCGTTAAAACCGCGGCAGCATCCGGGGAGTGGACGGTCTTGCGGATATATGCGGCAAACCGGTTTCGATAGTTGTTAACCCGGTTTACCAGGACAACCGCCATATCTGGATCTCCGTCCCGGGGAAGGCGGACAAGATGATCCCCCCTGGCCCAGCCGCTGCAATGGATCTTCCTGAGCCCCATGTGTCTTGTGTAGTCAAAACCGCCGGGATTGTTAAAGTTGCGAATCGGCTTCAGCACGGTTTGGCAGCCAATGGGGTCTCCGAACCTGAGATCATGGGAATAATAGTAGATGGATAGCCTGACCTTGCCCCGGGCAGCACCGCTCTCCTTGCGGGTCTGGCCTGCCCGCTCAACTGTAAGATCGAACCGGATTCTTTGGCCGTGCTGTTCCGGAACCGAAGAGATCCGTCCCTCGACCCACACCCTCCCCCTGTTGCAAAGCTCTGCAACATGATCATGGGGCAGAGCCGGTCGAACCAGGGAGGAGATGAGAACATGGCCAAGGACAAAAAAAAGAGCCGCCGGGACGCTTCCCAGCAGCTCTTTCCTGATCACAATTGCACCAACGCCCGCTCCCAGACAGCAGCCCCAGACAGGTAAGCTGACTTCGGGAAACGCTTCTCCGGCCGCAATACCACATCCCAGGGCAATGGCCGGAAAAACAAGGGGAGGCAGGCTCCCTGGTGTCAGGGTTGTCCCATGATCTTCTCCTAATCTGGACAAGCCAGGGCCAAAAAAGGTTTGAAGAATCTCTTGCCAAAATAACGCGAAAATCAGAGCAAAGAAGCTAAATCATCAGTTGATCCGTTTTATGTCTGCTCCCAGGGCTGAAAATTTCTTTTCCAGGGCCTCATACCCCCTGTCGATGTGATAGACCCGGTGGATGGTGGTCACCCCCCTGGCAACAAGCCCTGCAATCACAAGGGAGGCACTGGCTCTCAGGTCCGATGCCATCACCTCCGCCCCGGAGAGGTTTTCCACCCCCCGCACCATGGCGTAATTACCTCCTGAGATGGTGATATCGGCTCCCATTCTCTGGAGTTCGTTAACATGCATGAACCTGTTTTCAAATATGGTTTCATGGATCACACTGTTGCCCTTGGCAATGGCCATGAGAACCATGAACTGAGCCTGCATGTCCGTGGGGAACCCGGGATAGGGAAGCGTCTTGATGTCCGTGCTTACGATGCCCTGGTCCCCTTTCACCCTCACACCCTGATCACAAATTTCAACCAAAGCGCCGGTCTGGCGGAGTTTATTGATGATGCCGCCCATGTTCTCAGGCTCACACCCCAGAACCCGGACATCCCCGCCCGTTGCCGCTGCCGCCACCATAAATGTGCCGGCCTCGATCCTGTCCGGAATAACCTCAACGGTTGCGGGCTTGAGCGCTTCGACACCATTGATGGTGATGACAGCGCTTCCGGCCCCTTTCACATCTGCACCCATCCGGTTGAGGGCATCGGCCAGGGCCAGGATTTCAGGCTCCCTGGCGCAATTTCTCAGCACGGTGGTCCCGGAGGCAAGGGTTGCGGTCATCATTAGATTTTCGGTTCCCGTTACCGTTGGCAGGTCAAAATAAACTTCATTGCCCACCAGTTTGTCGACCCTGGCATCGATGTAGCCGTGCTCGATCTCAATGGTCGCTCCAAGGGCCTCGAGCCCCTTGAGATGCATGTCCACAGGCCTTGCTCCAATGGCGCACCCTCCGGGAAGGGAGACCCTTGCATGGCCGAACCGGGCCAGCAAAGGCCCCAGGACCAGTATGGAAGCGCGCATTTTCCTGACAAGTTCGTAGGGAGCCTCAATTTTGTTAATGCCGGATCCATCGATCCTGACACTGCCGTCGCCATCCTCGCAGGTTGCCCCCAGATCCTCGAGCAGCAGCTTGATGCTTCGTATGTCCATAAGATCCGGGACATTGGTGAATTCCGTGGTTCCGTTTACCAGTATGGATGATGCAAGCAGGGGCAATGCCGCATTTTTAGCACCACTGATCCGTACCTCTCCTGCCAACCTGTTTCCGCCGTTTATCTCTATCTTATCCATCTATAATTTTAACCAATCGTTATATTTTTAGGTATAGTTACGAAATGCCTGTTTATGGCTGGCCAGAGTATATCAACGCCCCTGAAATTGCAATGAAGGATTACAGCAGGGGCATGGCTTTCATATGCCTCATGATTCGCCGTTGTCTCGCTTTGATATAGGGCGTCGGCCTTTTTACGGACCACTTATGGGGACTTGGGAGAATGGCTGTCATCAGTGCTGCCTGGGCCGGCGTCAAGTCACCTGCACTGCAGGAGAAATAGCGGTTTGCTGCAGCCTCGGCACCCACGATACCGGCTCCCCAGTCAACCGTGTTGAGATAGATCTCCAGGATTCTTGGCTTATCCCAGCAACACTCCATAAGAACCGTGTAATACGCTTCAACAATCTTTCTTCCAACACTCCTGCTGGGCACAAGGAACACGGACCGGGCCGCCTGCATGGTGATGGTGCTGGCTCCCCGGATCTTGCGCTTGGAGACCACATCCTTTGCAACCTGCCTGATCTCGGTAAAATCAAATCCATGATGAAATAGAAAGCGCTGGTCCTCGGCGGCCATCACCGCCCTCTGCAAATGGGGAGAGATCTCGTCCAGGTCCCGCCACAGATATAGGGCTGACCGGTGGGGCTTCTTCTCCATCCGGTGCCGAAGGCTTTCCCAGGCCATGGTCATGGTGGCAGGAGGATCCATGAATCTCAGTGCCATCACCTGGAGCAGGGACACGCCCACCATCAGAACCAGAACCACCCTCACAAACCTTTTCACCCCAACATTCCCTTTATCCTGGGATCCTCTTTGCTAAGGATGTTGCAAGTCTCGGACTCTTCATCAAACACAATGAACGCCTTTCCCGATTTGAGTTGTTTGTACACCTGGGACAACTTTGTCTCCAGGCTCAACTCAATTGCTCCGTAATCAGTGCTCTCCCGTGTCACGAACTCCTCCACAAGCCCCGCAAGGGCTTCGGAACTCAATTGATCATAGGGAATCTTAACAGCCGCCATCAGTCTCCTTTTCAAACCTGGTACAATGTTAAATTGTCTTCTAAAAAGCACAGAACTGGCCTAAAATCAAGAAAGATAAGGGGAACGCCCATAAAATTATAAGTTTCTCTTTTAAAGGCTGACAGACTCTACAACCCTTGACAAACGTCCCCATTTAATGACTTATAGGTTTCTCAACGAGAATGAACATGAAACCGATGGGGATAACCATGAAACTTCTGCTGAGCTTGCCCGCCGCACTCCTGATCCTTTTTTATGCCGCTCTATCCTGTGCGGATGGATGGAACGACATCCTGAAAGAAGCCCGGGGCCAGACCGTCTATTTCAATGCCTGGGGCGGGTCCCAGGTGATTAACGACTACATATCCTGGGCCGCGGAAAAAGCCAAAAAAGAGTTCGGCATCCGGGTGGTTCATGTGAAGGTCTCAGACCTTGGGGAGGTTGTCAGCCGGGTTCTGGTGGAAAAATCCACTGGCAGAAAGGACAAGGGCAGTGTGGACCTCATGTGGATCAACGGGGAGAATTTCAAAGCCATGAAGGAGAACCGGCTTCTATACGGTCCCTTCACAAACCAACTGCCCAACTACTCCCTGGTGGATATGGAAAACAAACCCACCACCCTGTTTGATTTCACCGTGCCCGTGGACAACATGGAAGCCCCGTGGGGCATGGCCCTGCTGGTGTTTCAATATGATACCCGAAGAATCCACACGCCCCCCGGGAGCATGGAAGAGCTCCTGGCCCTGGCCCAAACCCATCCAGGGCGGGTCACCTACCCGGCTCCGCCCAGCTTTTACGGTACCACCTTTATCAAGCAGGCCCTCCTGGAACTGACGGACACGCCCGACGCCCTGAATATCCCGGTTTCCCAGGCAGACTTTGAACAGGTTACCGCCCCTTTGTGGCGGTTCCTGGACCGGCTGCATCCCCTGATGTGGCGAAAGGGCAAGGTCTTTACCAAGGGGGCCCCCGGGATGAAGCAGCTGCTCAACGACAGCGAGATTTTCATCTCCCTGAGCTTCAACCCCAACGATGCTGCCAATGCCATCGCAAACGGTGAACTTCCTGAATCGGTCCGGACCTACGTTCACAGATCCGGCACCATCGGCAACACCCACTTCCTGGGGATTCCCTATAATTCTTCGGCTGTGGAAGGGGCCATGGTGTTTGCCGATTTTCTCCTCTCCCCCCTGGCCCAGGCCCGGAAATCAGACCCGGAGATATGGGGCGATCCCACGGTCCTCAACCTGTCCCGGCTCTCCCCCGGGGACCGGGCCCTGTTTGAAAAAATACCGGCTCCCAAAGCCAGCCTGTCCCAGTCGGAACTTGTGAAAGTGCTTCCCGAACCCCACCCAAGCTGGGTGGAAGCCCTGGAAAAGGCCTGGCAGAACCGGTACAGCAAATAAGGCCTTCCGTGACCTTCACCCCACAGAAGCGCCCATTGAAATCCCCAACCGGGATCAGCAAGTTTCTCCTGGTTTTCCCCGGAATCGTCTTTTTCACCTTTCTTGCCACGGTGGGGGCCGGCCTTTTGGGCACCTGGCTTCCCTCCCTGGGCTATCTTCCGGCCATGGGCAAAACCGCCTTAACCCTCCACCCCTGGACAGAGCTGTTCAAGCACCCGGCCCTTGGGGGAGCCGTCAGGTCCACCCTGATTTCAGGATGGGGAATTGCTTTAGGCGCTTTTCTCCTGTCAGGGCTCCTGTTTGCCATGAATTACGGGAGCAGAACCTGGCGCGTTATGGAAAAGATGCTGGCACCGATCCTGTCGGTACCCCATGCAGCCTTTGCAATCGGCCTTTCCTTTCTTATTTCACCCGGGGGATGGCTTGTACGAATGGTCTCCCCGGAACTCACAGGGTTTGACCTGCCCCCGGACTGGGTGATTCCAAAGGATCCCCATGGTATCAGCCTGATGATCGCCCTGATTCTCAAGGAAACCCCGTTTCTGATCCTGGTCATGGCAGGCGCCCTCCAGCAGATCGATTACAGCGCCACCATGGCTGTAGGCCGCAGTCTTGGATACCGGCCGGCCCAGGTCCGGCTTAAAATTATACTTCCCCAGCTGTTTCCCCACATGCGGCTCTCCCTTTATGCGGTGATCGCCTACTCCCTGTCCGTGGTGGACATGTCAATGATTCTTGGCCCGACCACGCCTCCTACCCTGCCGGTTTTGGTGGTTCAATGGTTCAACGACCCCATGCCGGATGCAAGGCTCATGGGGGCTGCAGGGGCCACACTGCTCCTGGGAATGGTTCTTGGGAGCCTTTTTCTGGCCTACCTTTTGGAAAAGGCGGCCACAGCACTCTTTAAATGGCGGATGGCAAACGGAAAGAGAGAAACCCTGCTGTCGCCCATGGCACCCGTGGGACGCACACTCCTGATGGGGGGGATGACGGTATTCATCCTGGCAATGGTGATCCTTGTGCTATGGTCCTTTACATGGCGGTGGCAATTTCCGGACATTCTGCCGGAACGGTGGTCCTTCAGATTCTGGGAAAAAAGCATCCACGCCCTGGGACCTCCCATGGTAAAAACCCTTCTGATAGGGCTTGCCTCAACAATTGCAGGCCTTGTGCTCACCATCGGCTGCCTGGAATATGAAAGCACCCTTTTGGAGCCCCATGCCGCCAATCGATATAAAAAGTACATGTCCATCATCTACCTGCCCCTGTTGCTGCCCCAGGTGGCATTTATTTTCGGGGTCCAGATGATGCTGACCTGGTTTCACCTGGACGCAAGTGCAACAGGACTTGTATGGTCCCACCTTATTTTTGTGCTGCCCTATCTTTTCCTGACCCTGGGATCCACCTACCGCAGCTTTGACAGGCGGATCATGACCACCGCCACACTCCTGAGCGGCTCTCCCATGAAAGCCTTTTTAAAGGTAAAACTTCCCATGCTCCTGCGGCCCATTCTCTTCTCATTTGCCGTGGGTTTTTCCGTGAGCGTGGCACAATATATTCCGACCCTGTTTATCGGGGCCGGAAGATTTTCAACCATCACCACGGAGGTGGTGGCCCTGGCAGGAGGTTCGGACCGGCGTGTGGCCGCAGTCTACGCCCTGTACCAGCAGTTGATTCCCATGGGAATTTATCTTCTCGCCATATTTGTACCGAAACTGATGTTTATGAACCGAAAGCTGATGCAGAGATGACCTCCCATGCCGGAGCGTCTTCAGGAGAATAAAGATGCCGCTTGAACTGAAGCAAGTCCAAATAACCCGCAGGGGAGAGGCCCTGTTTGCACCCGTCTCCCTTAACATCTCCCCCGGGGAAACCGCCACGGTCATGGGAGCCAGCGGATGCGGAAAATCCACCCTCCTTTCCGCCATCTGCGGCAGCCTTTCCAGGGGCTTTACGCTCCGGGGAGAGATCCTCCTGAAAGGACGCGCCATCAACGCCATCCCCATGGAACGGAGGAACATCGGCATCCTTTTCCAGGACGACCTGCTGTTTCCCCACATGAGCATCGGAAGCAACCTGGCCTTTGCCCTGCCGGCAGGAATGGTACGGCATCAAAGGGAAAAAAAGGTGACCCATGCGCTGAACCAGGCCGGACTTGAAGGATTTGAGGACCGGGATCCGGCAACCCTTTCCGGCGGCCAGCGGGCCCGGGTGAGCCTGCTGAGAACCCTGCTTGCCAATCCCGGGGCCCTGCTCCTGGATGAACCGTTCTCCAGGCTGGACCAGGGACTCAAAGGCCAGATTCGGGCCTTTTTGTTTGCCCAGGTGAAGAAAATGAACATCCCTGCCCTTCTTGTCACCCATGACCCCGGCGACATGGCCGAAGGCCCCCTCATCGACCTTACCACCCACAGATAAAGGAACCAAACATGCTGGACCCCTGGACAACCAAACTGGTAACCCCTCCCTTGAGATTTCTGGCCCGCCGGGCTGAACAGATGGGGATATCCCCGGACCAGATCACCCTGGCGGGATTCCTGACCGGAATGGCCGCCGTTCCCATGCTCTATCTCCAGGAATACACCACAGCCCTGGTGCTGATCCTCATCAACCGGGTCCTGGACGGCATGGACGGGGCCCTGGCAAGGATGACAACCCCCACCAATGCCGGGGGATTCCTGGACATCACCCTGGATTTTATCTTTTACCCGGCCGTGGTGTTTGGATTCGCCCTTGCAGATCCCGGAACCAACGCCCTGGCTGCAGCAGCTCTCATCTTTTCATTCATCGGAACCGGGTCAAGCTTCCTTGCCTTTGCCGCCATGGCAGAAAAATCCCGGATCACAAACGTCACCTACCCCCACAAGTCCCTTTACTACCTGGGGGGAATCACGGAAGGCACTGAAACCATCGCTCTGTTCGTTCTCATGTGCCTGTTTCCGGACAGGTTTACGCTAATGGCCTGGGGGTTTACCGGCCTGTGCTGGCTCACCACCATCCTGAGGGTGACGGGCGGATACCTGACATTGAAAAAGAGCACCCCGACAGATCGATATAGAAAGTCCCTATAAATATGTAGATATTAATCACTATTAATAATTTGACTTAAAATTTTGAATTTTCAATAATCATCTTTTTCCATTTTAAATTTATCGATTTTATCAAGACAGGTGCCCATTGAAAAAAAGAATCTCCATCCTGGTAATTCTAACAACCCTTATGCTCATCTGTTTTTTTGTAAAACCCGTACGGAACACCATTGAGCAGCTGTTCTTTCTCTTCGGCATGTATGATGTGGATTACGTTAAGGGGTATATTCTCTCCTTTGGCATATGGGCCCCCATCGTCTCTTTCCTTTTAATGCTCTTTCAATCGGTTGTGGCACCCCTGCCTGCCTTTTTAATCACATTTTCCAATGCTGCCCTTTTTGGCTGGATCAAGGGCGCCATCCTCTCCTGGTCAAGCGCCATGGCCGGGGCGGCCCTCTGTTTCCTCATTGCCAACTGGTTTGGAAGAGCGGCTGTTGAAAAACTGACATCCCGGCTGGCCCTTGAGAATATCGATGATTTTTTCAAAAGATACGGTCAGTATGCAATCCTCATTGCAAGGCTGCTTCCCTTTGTCTCATTTGATATTGTCAGCTATGCGGCGGGGCTGACATCCATGGGTTTTTGGCCATTTTTCTGGGCAACCGGTATTGGCCAGCTGCCGGCAACCCTGATTTATTCCTATGCAGGGGAAATGCTTGTGGAAGGGGCCCAAAAATTTGTCATGGGACTTTTAATCCTGTTTGCCGTAAGTATTCTTACTATTCTGCTCAAGAAAATAGGGACCAGGGAAAAGCCTGAACAGGCTCAATCGCTAATCTAAAAATCCAAGGAAGAAAATTGAGAGAGAAAAATTTACGGGTAATTGGAGCGGTTCTACGTGTTATGGTTCTTACCCTTGTGATAAAAAGACAACAAAAGAAACATCATGAATAACCTTGCAAAGGAATGTGCGGGCTGTGATCTCTGTGTCAAAGACTGTGCATTTCTAAAGAGATATGGCAATCCCGGAACCATTGCCAATGATTTTTTAGGCGGCAACCGGAATGAACTCATCTCTTTTGAGTGCAGTCTCTGCAGCCTGTGTACCTCCATATGCCCCAAAGACCTTGATCCCTGCACAGCCTTCCTTGGCCTGCGCAGCAAGGTATTTGCGGCAACCAGGGAGGTGCTGCCGGAACACCGGGGGATTCTGGCCTATGAAAAAAAAGGGCTTTCCCAAAGATACTCCCTCTACAAACTACCGGAAGCATGTTCGACCGTATTTTTCCCGGGCTGCACCTTTACCGGCACAAGGGCCACACGGACCGAACAGATCTACGCCTGGCTGGGGCAACAGATTCCAAACACCGGCATTGTACTTGACTGCTGCACCAAACCGTCCCACGACCTTGGCAGGGATGATTTTTTTAACACCCACTTTTCCGCAATGGAGGATTTCCTGGTTGGCAATGGTGTAAAAAAAGTAATCACCGCCTGCCCAAACTGCTACAAGGTGTTTTCCACATACGCGCAAAAACTGAAAACAGAGTCAATTTATGAAATCCTTGCAGAAACAGGGGTCATGACCACAAGCAAAATATCGGGATGCGTGACCATCCATGATCCCTGTGTCACACGATTTGAGACAGGGATCCATGACAGTGTAAGAAAACTTGTCAAAGACCAGGGTCTTGAAATTAAAGAGATGGAACACTGCCGGGAAAAGACAACCTGTTGCGGAGAAGGGGGGGCCGCGTTTGCTGTCACCCCGGATCTTGCATCCGTCTGGCGAAAGCGCAGGAAAGAGGAGGCCGGAAACAACAGAATAATAACCTATTGTGCAGGATGTTGCGCCTTTCTTGGCAAATCCGTCCGGACAGACCATCTCCTGGATCTTCTCTTTGAGCCGGAAAAAACCATGAACGGTTCGGTAAAGAGATCAACCCCGCCATTTACTTATCTTGCAAGGATCAATCTAAAAAGAAAATTCAAAAAAAAGAACCGGGAAGAGATACTTGAAAAAGAGTGTTCAATCCGTGAATTTTGAAGCAATGGATTTTATTTCAGGTTCGATCTCAAAGAATGCATCCACGATTACAGGATCAAATAAAGACCCTTTTCCCTCAAGGATTATTTCCATGGCTTTTTCATGGGGAAACGGTGGTTTGTAACATCGCCTGCTTATCAGGGCATCATACACATCCGATATGGCCATTATTCTTCCTGACAGGGGAATCTCTTCACCGGCAACACCTTTTGGGTAGCCTTCTCCGTTCCATTTCTCATGGTGGGATCCCGCAATTTCAGCACCCATTTTAAGATAATTATCCCCATTTATCTTATTTGCCGCTCTTTCGATGATTTCCCGGCCATAGGATGCATGCTGTTTCATATGCTCAAATTCTTCATCGGTAAGTTTGCCGGACTTTAATAAGATGTTGTCCGGAATGCCCACTTTCCCGATATCATGCAACGGTACGGACAAAAAGAGTGTCGCGATGTAGTCATCGGTTAAGATGTCTGAAAATTCGCCATTTCTTTTAAGGTATTCCGCCAATGCCCTGGCATAATGCTGGGTTCTCTGGATATGCTGCCCGGTTTCAGGATCCCGGGTTTCCACCATGCTTACCATGGCTTCCATGGTTAATTGCTGTGAACTTGCAAGTCGTTTGAACCACATGAAAGAAGCCCTTCTGGCAAGGACAAAACGGACATAGGAAAAAAAGGTGAAAAGGACGACGGCTATCAGAACAGGCAGACCCGGAGAAACAAACACGGACAGTTTGCCATAGGAGAGAACACTTGAGATAAAGACAACACTGATCCAGGCAAGGGTGGCAAAGAAAAGTACTGTCGGCCCTGAAAAATTAAAGAACAGAAATGTCATGAGAACACCTGTTATGACACACCCCCCAAGAACGATCTCCCGGGCCCGGATCGGCCGTATGATGGTTTGATTCTTATAGATATTATCCAGGATTACCCCATGAATTTCCACGCCTGGAAATTGTGAGTCAAAAATGGTGTGGTGGATATCATTCAAGCCAACTGCTGAAGAACCTATAAAAATGATTTTGTCCTGAAGATCCGACTGTGAAACGTTGTTATTTAGAATATCCACGGCGGATATGAATTTATGGCTCCTGGCAGAACCCGTGAACCGCATCTGCACATACCCATTTTTTGTGACCGGAATTTTATATTTACCCGCCTCTATGTATAAGCCGTATAAACCTTTTAAAACTTGGGCCCGGGTTATTCCATGGGCTTTCAAAAAAGTTGAAAGAGCCAGATGAGCAAAGATCTCCCCTTGAAATTCAATCAGCAAAGGGACCTGACGCAGGATGCCGTCCTCATCATGCCGGTTGTTCATAAACCCCGTATATTCAAGCTTATTTTCGATCTGATCCGTATTGCACAACACGCCGGTTGCTTTGGGCAGACTAAGCAACCCTGAACGGTCCCTGATTTGAATCGGATTATGGGTGCAGATATTGTTTTTGTTAAAATGATCAAAATAAAAATATCTTGCACCGACAATTCCGGTTTTTCTCAACACATGGCCCAGATATCCGTCATTGTCGCTTAAAGATAATGGAACCCCTGTGAATCCGAGATCCAGGTTAAAATCCTTTTTGAATTGCTGTTGAATATTTTTCAGTGAAACCCGGTCCGGTTCAGAGAAAATAATATCAAGCCCCATTGCCTTTGGCTGCATCTCCGATACAGCCGTGACAAGCTGGGCCAGCCGGTAGCGTGGCCATGGCCATTGTCCCACGGCTGAAAGGCTTGCCTCGTCAATATCGATTATCCTGATTTTATCTGAGGTGTCCCTGGTAACGAAATATTTCATAAACTGATCATAGAAGAAAAAATCAATCTTCTTAAAGAAAGGCGTGTCAAGGTATGATCCGGCCCCAAAGGTGATGGTGATGAAAATTACAACCAGGGAGATCAGCAGATTGACCGTGCGTGACTGACGGTCTTTTTGGAGGGGTGTTTTCAAGGCAATCCCGGGATTAGCGTATCATTATTTCCACTCTTCTGTTTCTCGCTTCAGACACATTATCTCCCGTTATAATCAGGGGATCATTTTCTCCATAGGATTGCACATACAGTTTTTTAAGGTTTGCATCATGCTCTTTTAACATTTTCTTTACGGTGTTTGCCCGGTGCAGGGATAATTTTATATTATATCCCCGGGAGCCCTTTGAGTCAGTATGGCCAATGATAGTTATCTCCGAAGGTTCCCGTTCTTTTGCACTTTGCAAAACTTTGGGAATAAGTTTCAAGGAGTCTTTGGTTAGAATGGTAGAGTCATGTTTAAAATAGAGGATATAGGAAACAGGCCTTACGGGCTCAGCTTCCAGCAAACGTTGAAATACCTCTGTCACCGTTTTTTGATCAATGGCTTTCACTGAGAGATCCGATTGTCCGTCACTGACCTTTGTATAGGTATACGGTTGATCAAGGGTAGTTGAAAAAGATTGGTTTTTTACAATCACCGAACCTGTTTTCCCATCTTCCTGGGGCAAAAGGATCACAGTGGTTTTTGACCCACAAGCACAAACGAGGAACAAACCTAAAAAAACACCAATATATCGAATCATTGCCAGCTCCTGTTATTCAACTTTTAGAATAAATCGTGTTCCCCTGATACCCACGGTTGCCCTTGGTGTGGAGAGTTTCACTGACTCTGGAGAAAGCTTGCCTATTTTTCCAGAATTGTAAACGGCCGACCCTTTTTTCAGATACATTGAGAAATCATAGGTTTCATTATCCGGCTCGAAGGTATAGTTCTTAATATTAAATTCAGTATCCGGACCAATGGTGAGAGTGGTTCCGTCCGTGAATATAACACCTGCATACCCCTTGCCCCTTGTTACCAGAAGATCCGTGTTCATCAACTGCACTCCCGGATGTGCCTCCACAAAAGAGTCACCCCTTTTGATTTGAACATTACCGGAAACGCTTTTCAAGAACCCGACATGCTGGTAAGCCCAGGCATCAGCACAAAACAGGAATATGGCGATAACCATAAATTTCATTATGTTTTCCATTAACGGCTCCTTGTCGAACTGACCTGCATAAAATTAAAAGAGTATATGATTGTATTTAATCCCTGTCAAGGCACCCTACTGCTATCCAATAGTTCTTTACATCCATTATCATCATTGGTATCGTTCTACTTATAATCACCTGACATATCGGCCATATATCATTCATAAGCAATCGGGTCTCCGTAACAAAAGATCAGCATGCACTAAAAAGCGCGATTTTTTTCCAGCCAGGGAGGCGACCATGCATCGTAAAACAACCACATCGCCGGAGGATATCGAATCGCTGCCTCCTGAAGTCGAAACGCTTCTCTCCTCAGTCAAAGTGCGTGACAGGGAGAAAGCGATCTCAGCGCTGCAAGGCCGTCATGACACTGCCGCCCTGTCTGCACTCCATGCCCTCGCCATCAAAGACGAGAATCCAAACATTCGTAAATCAGCCATTCAGGCTGTAGCTGGGATTGGGGGTGATAAAGCCGCTGAAACCCTGTTGCTGTGTCTGGAAAAGCACAAAGATTTTTTCCTTCTTACCGAAGCGGTTAAAGGCTTGGGTTCAGCCAGGTACCCTGCTGCCGTCTCCCCTGTCGCCGAATTACTGATTAACAAACCGGATCGGAAAATTGCCTACGCCTGTCTTGACTGCCTGTTCGCTATCAACCCGGACGATCTTGGCAAAACCCTGGACCACATTATCGAACAAGATCCACCGGATTTTGTAATAGGTTACATGCTGAAACTCATGGGGGAGACTAAAGATAACCAATACGCAAAACGGGTTGCACCATTTATCGCCCCAAACGTTGATACACGTGTACGCCTGGCAGCGCTCACGGCACTCAGCAACTTAAGTTTCAATACCTTTGCAAGCAGCATTGAAAAAACCGCAATGACCGATGGCAGCCTGAAGATCCGGCAACGAACAGCACGGCTGCTGGGGAAAGAATCCACCAGCAAAAGCATCCGGATACTGTGGCAACAGCTCTGCCTCGACCAAAGCATGATTGTCAAAGAGGAGGCGATGCACTCCCTTGAAAAATTCAATGCCTTTGAGCAGAAATATCAGGGTTTGATGGAACTGATCCACAAAGTCAAACCCACCCGGGCCAGTCTGGAGTCTGAATGGATCGTACGGGCACTGCTCAATGTGAATTCTGATACAGAACCGCAAAAACCACAGATAGCAAGAAAACTGGTTCAGGCAGCTGCAGGGGCTGACAAGTCGGTCAATGCGGTCATGGCTGCCCTGCTGATTGCGGTGGCAGACAGAAATCTGGCCAGGGCCGGCACCTATATTGACCAGATCCAGGAACAGCAACGGATCGACCCTGGCAAACTTGCGTCACTCCGGGTGGATGTCGGTGGGCAACACGCCCTGAATCCGCTATTTGAGAAATTAGAAGGTGATCTGAAAACATACTTCCAGGATCCGATCCATGACTTGAACGAACAGACCAAAACCGAGTGGCAAAGTACCATCGCGGCAGCACGCATTGGCTACCTGGTGCGCATGTCCATGGGTTGTATTGTGTTTCTGGTTGGCATGGTGCTGTTAACGGTGTCGTTCTATCTGTACATCACGAACCAACTGTCGGGGAACCAGCTCTGGGGGACCGGTGTCTCTTTTGTCAGTGGCCTGGGTTCCATGATCCTTGTGATCTATACAGGCCCCCTGAAAGATATTCGCGGCGCAGTCAGCGATATGGGCGCATCCAATGCCGCGTTCATCGCCTATATTCACCGTATTTTGCAGATCAGCCACACCTTTTCCGCCTATTACCTGAATCAAAACATTACCTTTGAGGATACCAGAGCCTCCTGTTCCCTGATCGATCAGGCCATGGTCAGTACGGTATCCAAACTGGAATTTGAACGAAATGAACCCGGCAAAGACGCCGAATAGGAGGACTCATGTTACAGGACCATGGCTATGCCGATATTCTTGACAAGGATGGCTTTCCATTGACTCCTGATGCCTATTTGAATGCAGCCTACTCCGAATCAGGTGAACTATCATTGGAAAAAGCCCGGGATCTGGCAACGCGCTACCAGACAATTGCCCAAAACAGCTGGCACGAGGTAATGAGCTACTTCACCCATTATGATCCCTATATGCTGCAGGGCGGAGTCAGTGCCCTGTTCATGCTTAATCAAATTCCCAATATCGCGACCTCAATGAAAAACCTGAGTACCCGTGACCATGATACCGAGCTGTGCCTTTGCCTGCTGGAGACCTTTTTGTCACAGGCCCCCCCACGCAAACTCCCGACCTTAAAGATCGTATATGACATCAATTTCCATCTTAAATTGTTAGTCAGGAATGTCCATATCCATTCAATGGTTGGCTTTATGGAACGTCTTTCTAAGAGTGAACATAAAGACACAGACCTCCGAATGCTGATATTGTCCGCTTACTCAACCCTGCAACGGCGTGGCGATATACCCGTAACCACAAGGACGTTAGCCCGGCAAAAAGCAGTTGATTACGCCAGTTTATTTGATTTTCACAATCCCTTGGGCATATCAGGTAATGATGTGGTAACGTTGCTGTCAACCGCAGGGGATACCATTGAAAACCGGTTTAATGACTGGATGCAAACCTCATGGTCAGACAGATCCTGGGATGTGGAACTGCCGGATGATCTAACCCGGTGTTTTCAGCTTGCCCCCGGGGAGTTGCTTGCCATGAACCAGGGATTTAAGAGTGAGGCAAGGGTAGAGGCTGTGATGAAACTTCTCTGCCACGATATTCAGTCCATCAGGTTCGACGGTATCGCACAGTCATTGATGGATCGGGAGGTCCGCAAACGTCCCTTCATGCTTATGCCCGACGGCAATTACTTATGCAGTTGTATCGATTCATTGCTTTTGGACCCCAAACTGTTGGTCACGGAACTTGCAAAATCCTCTGGGGTGCTCACAGACAAAACCCATCGAAAAATCGCCATGCACCTGGAGCAGGGCGTGGTTGCCCTGTTCCGTGAAGCCCTTCCGTCCGCAGAATTGTTTCCCAATGTAAAATGGCGCCACAGCAGCAACAATAAAGTCTATGAAGTGGACCTGCTGGTTGCCATGGCCGGGCATCTGCTGGTTATTGAAGCCAAGAGCGGCCGGGTTGCGGATCCGGCCCACCAAGGCAAATTGCTCAGCCTTAAAACAACGGTGGGAAAACTTGTGGACTATGCCTCAGAGCAGACGCTCAGGTTTATCGACGATCTAACCGGGCTGACCCCCATCAAGGGCATGACACCAGCCCAGCTGGATCAATTCAGGACCACGCCGGAAGAGCAACGGCTTCCCCTGGTGATCACCCATGAGCAATTGGGCGTCATGGGTGCGAACTTCACCCCGGACAGCAGTGACACGGCCCGGCCGTTATCACTGGATGAGCTGCAACTCATGATGGAACTGCTCCACAGTGAAGCGGAACGTCTGTTTTACCTGGTCTGGCGAAGACAATACGCAGCATTCTTCGGTAATGAAACCCGGCTGCTGGGCCTCTACCTGAATGTCGCCTTTGCTGAACAGGAAAGCGCTGATAAAACGTCTGAGAAAAGCTATCTGACCCAATACCATCTCTACAAAACCGGCCAGGTCCCACAACCACCGTCACGGCCATTCACGCCCCGCTGGAAAGCCATACTGGCAGCCTTTGCCCGGCACGGGTTTGAAGACTGGCTGAAGGTTTCATTCAACATTCTCGGTTTCAACTATACCCAACAGCTGGAATTTGAAAAGCAGCTGGACACCATGCGCACCGAGGTAGCACAACAAATGGGCCATATGAAGGCTCCAGCCATATTCAAGGTCTCATATGGCCACAGCCTGGGTCGCAAAGTTGCCCTGTGTCCCGGTATTTGTGTCAATACCAATGCGGAGAACCGCAACCATGCAATGCAACAGTGCGCGGAAAACGTGCTGGCGAAATCAGATGCCGATGAGGTGCTTGTGTTTGCGATCCAGGACGAATACCAGGATCCTGATTTCACAGGGTTTTGCTACGTCTCCCGGTAGAGTGGTTCCAAGACCCTTTATCACCGCGAAGTTTCAGACTTTAAAATTTCCCACCATCTTCTTGAGGTTTTCTGCAAGTTTCAACAGTTCACCGGCGTTCAGGCTGACAGTGGAGCTGCTGTTTGTCATCTCATTGGATTGCCTGCTCACCTCTGAGATATCCGTTGTGATCTCTTCTGACACCCTGGAGCTCTGGGCCACATTCTCGCTTATCTCTGCCAGGCCATGGGATGCCTGGGCAACATTTCCAGCGATCTCCTGGGTGGTGACACTCTGCTCTTCAATGGCCGTGGCTATGGTAACGGATATTTCGTTGATATCGTCAATAATCTTTGTGATCGCGCCGATTGATTCAACGGAAACCGATGTGACCTGTTGAATGCCCACGATTTTTTCCCGGATATCATTGGTGGCTTCGGTGGTCAGCCTTGCAAGCTCCTTGATCTCTGCGGCAACAACGGCAAATCCCTTTCCGGCTTCTCCGGCCCCCTCCTGATCATATTTTCCGCAGGCTCTGAACACCAGTTTCCCGGAGTAGCGTTCCCATATGGGTACAAATCTGCCTGAACCGTCGTGCCCCGGAGTGTTTACAAACTCGCTGTCCCTTCCATCCAGGGCATCGGGTTCCCATATGGTCCACGCGCCAAAGAACTGAGGATTCATAACCATGATCTGTTTTAACATCCCATTGATCATCTGCCTGTCCGGCTGATTGCTGGTATGCTTTATTCCCTCAAAAGCCTGTGCCAGGGTCCGGGCGGTGTCCATGGCAACCTCGATCTCTGCCTTTACAATGCCCCCATAGCGAAAGGGAACCTGGGTTACATTTTCAGTGGCGCTCTCTTCAGCCATGTTCCCGGCCTTTACGGCAACAACCCCGATGGTCACGGCAAACGATAAAAAGGCAACCATGCCGATGTAAAGAAGCATCTTCATTCTTAAATTTAAATTTTTCAACATTCCAAAACCCTCATTTTTTTTTATAACGGTCTATACCCTCCATCCGGAATGGAGGACCCGGATAGGCGCTACCGGTCCTGCAGAAAAAAAAGACAGGGTAACAAGGGGAGGATTCAGGAGGAAGCCCCTACGCATAATTGAAAAAGTTTATCATATGTCAGATAAGATCTGTAAGCACCATTCAGGAATCTTGATAAGTTGTAAATCCTATGCAGGCACAAAAAAAGGTTGCAAGTTTTCTGTAAAGCAGGGATAGTCGGGGGAATTGGAATGGGATCCTCTGAAACACGGGAATTCGTAAAGGTCACAGATAGCAATAAACATATAGTTGAGAAAAGGAAAAACAAGTAATGAAACAGTTATGGACGATTATTTGCTTTGTCGTTATTACCGTGATAAGCACAACAAATGGTTTCTGCGGAACTGTTGACAAAGCCGATATCGGAGAAGGTTTTTCAGGAATAAAATGGGGCACAGACATTAATGATCTTGAAAGGTTTGAAAAAGCCTATTCAAAAGACAATGTTGATTTTTATATAAACCCCGACAAAGTGCACGCCATAGAGAATGGTACCCCCGTCACGGTCCTTTATGGTTTTTCAGCCAATAAGTTTTTTGCCGTGTATATCGACCTTAAAACCATGGAGATGTATGGCAAGGTAAATAGCTACATCCTTAAAAACTACGGAAAGTTTCCAGACAAGTCTTATTCTACGAAGACGAATCAGGTCATAAAAAAATGGAAGCATGAGGATGTTAAGATCAAGCTGAAGCTGAACAATGAGTCTTTAAAAATGAAGCTTGCAGTCTATTATCTTCCTCTGTCCACCCAGGTCAATGAAGAGAGGCTGGAAACATTTCAAAAAGGCAAGGTTGAGTTTTTCCCTACCATTAAAAGCAAGGAAAAACCCAAGCAGCTTTTCCCCCTGTTGTCCTTTTAAACTCTTGTAGAACTTGCATCTCAAAGACTGTCTCTCCAGACAGTCTTTGAGATGTTCAAAACATAGAAAACAGTGTACTCTCATTTTTAAATCACCCCTTCCTTCCCCAAAGACGTCTCCTCCCATTTTCCATGCAGGACATTGCCTGGGCCTTGTATTTCATTCAGACAGAGGCAGTCAGTATTGTAGTAACGATTTCCATAAAATGCTGCCCCCCCCCATGGAATGGTCAGTAATATGAGTCGGAAAGAGAACTGCTGGGACAATGCAGTTGCAGAGAGCTTTTTTGCAAACTATACGACCCGAAAAAACGCCAGAAGAGACGTCGTCGATTACATTGAAATGTTTTATAATAGTAACCGTCGCCATTCTTATCGGGGCTATATTAGCCCTAAGAATTTGGATAATCTGTGGCTATTGGTTAAGCAGCCTTTTTGAAAAGCTACAGAATTTCAAATCAATAGTATTTAAGTTATTTTTCGTTTGGGCTTTACAACCGAAAATACGAACTTATTCTATACTGAGAGTCTTAGATACAAAATGTAACTCCGCTTCAGAAGAACTATTTTTCGGCCCTCTCTCAGCGTTAATATCAATTTTTTCTACCACAATGTTTTATTCGTTGTAAGGTGCTAAATAACTCTCATTACAGAGACGCATGCTGCTGCACACAAAACTCCTGGATAATGAGATACAATTTGGATGCCTGATTATGGCTGCAAAAGAACAACGAATCGCTCAACATTGAGATGAAAGGATAGGTTTATAATAAGTGATAATTTAATAATATTGTGTAGTTTACGTCTTCACAGGGAATACCTCTCGACCGGTCGATTGTACTTGCTAAAGCTGGATAGCAACTCGCCCTTACTGTCCTATGATATCGGTATCCATTAAGCTATAAGCTTGCGCTGAATCTCATGCTGTGACCCTTTCCGGGCCGGGCGGCGAGTGGACGCATACATTTACAATAAAGAAGGGGGAATCCATGATCACTTCCACCAAGATGGTTTCGTCTGTTTTGCCTCCCGAGATCCGAACACTTCTTGAACGCGGAGAGATGCAGATTTGCCTTAATTGGTACCAGGCCCTGGAACGAAAATTGGGCGTGTCGAACTTTGACGCGTGGAAAAAACGCGAAAGAGACGAGGGGGTGGGTGGTTTGCCTTCATTGTTCTTAAAGCTGCTGGCGGATGATAGCGTAATCCGTATCAAGGACATTACCGGTTTACTAATCCGCATAAGGCAGCAGACATATTCTTTTTCAACTTTTTTTGCTGAAGTGACCTGTCTGGAAAACGCAATTGTGAGGTACATAAGAGCCCAGAATGAAATCGATAAAACGGCTATCCTGGACACCGTGTCTCTGATTCACGCGAGGGCCTCTGAGTTAATTGATATCATTATCCGGGAAATCGTTGATATTTACGAATACGTTATTGAGAACGGGCAGAAAGGATTTTGCCAGATGGACATAGAGGGACGCATCAGTAACCATAACAAACAAATGGTGGAACTTTTAGGTGAAGTGGATATCAAGGGCAAAAAGCTGGAGGCTTTTTTTGAAAACGATGACGAGAAGGTTTTCATCCGTCAGGCTGTTCAGGCCGGATCAAGTGCGCGGCCCTCAATGCGCAAACTTTACCTGACTGCCAAAGAGACCAAAGATCCCATACCTGTTGGTGTGGAGCTCGCTCCGATCCTCATAGACGGAAAATCGTGCGCGGTTTATGCGTGCTTCACGAACATTACCCAGCCCGAGCAACAGATGCTCCGGGTTTTTGACAGATCCCCTCTCGGTATCCTAAAGGCAAGCATTTCGGGAACCATCACCTATGCCAACGACGAATTGCTTAATATCTTTGGAGTTGAAAAATGGAAAGGCAAAACAATCCGTGAAATTTTGGGGGATGGTCAACCCTGGGCGGAGGTAGAAAAAGCCCTGGAAAGGCGAAAACAAGGATTAAGCGATGAGTACAGATTGGAAATCACCAGAGGGGGTTCCAAGAAGATCCCAATCATGGTGTCGGCAGCGCCTGAAACGGATCTGTCTGGCAAGCCAACAGGAACCTTGGCGATTATCCGAAGTCTGGAGCGCGAGGAAACGATTACGGCTATTCACCAACACATCGAAAAGGAGCGGGATTGGAAGATCTTGCTGGATAATGTTGCCAATGAAATCAAGCGTGTCGTATCCTATGACCTGTGTATTTTTACACGGTATAGCGACGATGGAAAACACTCGCGGGAACTTACCCACCAGCCCCAAAGGGGCCAATTAATATGGAGCCGCCGGTGGTGGGAAATTTCTGATCCGGTCCGTAATTTTCTGAATCAGAAACAACCCATGTTTAACAAACTTAATGATTTCCTCGCCTCTGAAGTGTGGAGCGACCTGAGGAACGATCCGGAATTTCAGAAAATTCTCAAAACAGGAGCCAAGGCCTTCTTTTTCCTGCCGGTCCTAAAGGGGGGCAAGGTTACGGCCTCCGTCACCCTGTTTTCAAATTCCGAAGATGCATATAACTCCAAAGATCAAAAGGCGCTATTGGCCCTCCCGCTGGACTCGGCCCTGCTCATGGCCCTCTACTATCAGGACAGACTGGAGATTGACTTCAGGTTGGGCCTTCAGAGCGAACTTTTGACCGTTTCCCAAGACGTCAAGTTGCTTGCCGAAGTGCTGGTCAGGCGGATCGGGGAGCACTACGACTGGGACAACGTGTCGCTATTCAGGGTTGATGAGGACACCCAAATGGTCATTCTTGAAAAAGAGTACGCCAAACCGAACACCCCCATACTTGGACCCGATTTTTGCCAGCCATGGGCCGATGGCCTCTTGGGCTGGGTCATTGATACCGGTGAGCCTCAGTGTCTTTCCGATGTTAACGCCGTTTATTCAGAAGGACCCTTCATCAAGGCTCTGGAATCGACGAAATCGGCATTTTGCCTGCCCATAACCATATCGGGCCATGTACGTTGGTTGCTCAACATAGAGGGGTCCACCCAGAACGCTTTTTCGGAGGAAAATAAAACCGCTCTTGCTGAAATAGTGAGAGACCTGGTCGGCCAGATGAAACGGATGAGGACTCAGCAAATTATGAGTGAATTGCTGAACAATGCTTCAGACGGCATTTTGACCACCGACGGCAAAGGAAATGTGGCTAAGGCCAATCCGGCTTGGGCACGATTGCTCGGGTATTCAAAAGACGACCTTAAAGGGCGGGACGTTACCGTTTTTTTTACCGATCCGAAAGAGGGGAAGGATCTGCTGGAGGCAGGCCGGGTTCCTAACCGTAAAGTGTGGTTGCGTCGCGCCGACGGCGAATCCTTAGAGGTACTTCTTTCTGTAAGTCAGTTGTCAAAAGAGCTCGCCGGGAAGGTTTTGATAGCAAAGGACCTGGCCCTGGCCAAGCGTAAAGAGGAGCTGGATTACCTTGAAAGAATGTACTATGAAATCGCCACCCAGACAAAAACGCCGCTGTCTCTGGCCTTTACCTGGCTTCACCGGTTGAAGGAAGCGCCTGGGGCAGGGACCGACGTTGATACCATCATTAAGATTCTCGAACAGCTGCGCAGGGTCGATCTGACTTTCGACCGCCTGTCTTTTTACAGCAGGAAGGATATTGATTTACCCGCAAAACATTACCTGTTGGGCATGGATGAAGTTATCACCAAGGTTCTTGAGGATTTACCCCAATTTGACCGCGAACAGATTGTACGGGAAGAGGCGGAACACTTACCGATGATTAGGGGCAATTTATATCAGTTGGTTTTTTGCTTTCAGAGCATTCTTTCTTTCCTGCTAAGGTTTTCTCCGAATGAAAAGAGAATCCAGTGGAGACTCTGGCTGGAAAAAGGAAAAGTAGTATCTGAAATTAGCGGCTATTTCCCATTTTTAACTGAAGAAAAGCCTGGTGATCTGGAGCGGGTTTATCAGGTGTCCAAAACCCTGACCGAAATAGCAACCGGAAATGTATTTGTGAAACGCTTAATCAAAGACCATGGCGGACACCTCTCCGAACCATCAACCGAAGGTGACATCAGGCGCGTAAGGGTTGAACTGCCAGTTGCGGAGGAGCTGTGATATGGAGAAAAGCATCCTGACGGTATTCAGCGACAGGGATAGCCAGTTCCTTGGGGAAGTTATAATGTCCCTTCACAACCATCTGGAGCTGCCTGGCACCCTCTTTGTCAAAGCGGCGCACGTCGCCGGCGCAAAGCAAAAGATCTTGGGTGAAGGACCTTTCGACCTGATCATCATTCATGTTAACATACCCATCGACGATCACAGTACGGATTCCCATGAAATGCAGGGCTTGCGGTTACTGCAGGAATTGAACGATCAGGGGTGCCACATACCGGCTGTTCTTTTTGTGCCCTCCAATACCTCTAAACTGCTTGCTCAGGCGAATGAGTTGCTCAATTGCTATGTCCTGGATTTAATGAAATATTCGGAGAATTGGCAAGATGTGCTGATCAAGCGGGCCCGGGTCTGCCTTGAAGACAAAAGCAGATGCGTCTGGCCCCAGGATGAAATCAAGGCCGTTAACGTCGACATAACAGTTGATGCAGAACAGAAGCCGACTGAATTTTGGAATGTGGCTTTTAATGTTATCGGTGGCCATCCTGTCAATTGTCAGCCGGTTATCATCCAGGTGGATTCTGAACAGATTGAACTGCTCTTTAGTTTGACTCGCATCCTGGACTCGATGGTAAAGGGATCGATCTCTAATTGGACTGAGGCACTTGAACAAATCGGGCAGCAGTTGGGAAAAGTATTGCTTAGCGATCCCGAGTTTAAAAACCGATTCGATAAGCTCAGCGTGATGGGTGGAGGATTGGATAAATTCAGAATACGTTTCAATGTCAAAAAAGGTGCTCACCCTTTTATTTGGGAAGCGCTTGCCGAGAGAAGGGACCATAAATGCCACTACTGGATGTTGAAAGTACCGATTTATCGAACTGTATGGACCAGCAGTGATGTGACCGTTTACGAGCCGGCCTTGTTTCAAAAAGATATCAACCGCGCCCATAACTGCCTGATCATCGAGTCGAACATTGGTGAAAATTATGTGGAGAGTATTGAAAGGCAGTACAGCCGACTTAAAAACATCGAAGATGAGGTGGGTTTTCTCGCAGGTTTTCTACCAGGAAAAAAGGGCGTGGGACGAGTGCTGAAAATACCTGCAAACGGTGAAATTTGCAGCAGGGAACTTGTACACAATTTTTTGACAAAAGAGGGACCCTGGGACATTGTTCATTATGCCGGGCATTCTTACTTTGGTAAATATCGGCTGGGGAAAGGTGGGAGCGGAGCATGGTCAGATGAAAAGGCGGGTTTGCTTTTTTTTCCTGGAGATAAAACCGGGAAAGTAGAACCAGTTACCAGCGAGTTGTTCAGTAAATGGCTACGTGACGCCAGGACCAGATTTATATATTTAAGCAGTTGCCACAGTTCTGAGGAGAGTTTCCTCTATGAACTCGCCGACCGTGGAATCCCTGCTGCCCTTGGTTTCCGATGGGATATGAAAGACGATATTTGCAAGGACCATGCAAAGCGGTTCTACCAGAATTTACTGAAATGCCGTTCCCTCGAATATGCTTTTCTGAAAACGCGATGTGACATGTATGATACATATCAAAAAAAGGAAACCATATGGGCGGCTCCGGTGTTGCTATTGCAGATTTGACACAACCCTTCCAGCCTCAGGTCTTATTTGCAGAATAAAAACGTCAATCAAAATGATGGGGGTGATATGTCCTGGATCAAAGCGAACATCGCAATATTCCGAGGGGAAAGAAATGTTCCCCGGTGCTACTGTAAGATCGCTGACTCACGGGTGCTCGATCAGGAAACCACAGACAGAATCATCAAGCCAGGTATAAGCTATTTCGAAGTCAGGCTATCCGAAATGTTTCTGCGAGATAAACGGCAATACTGGGCCGAATACACTCCTTTTGTGGTCGTCCTGACCGAATTTTTACACGACCATCCCACTAGGGAGGCCCAACGGGAGGCGTTGCCATTCCTGGTTAGCAACCATCTTCTCGGTCAGGTGGAAAACTATATCAACGACGATCAGATTGAATACCGCAACACACGGGTGGCAGGTCCGCTGCCCTACATGGGAGATGACGTTGATTTATTTGTGGCCCTTTACGGGGCCAAAAGAGGTGATGTATCCGATAAACTTTTTGAATTTTTGGGCAAGGTCGTCGACGTGGTCGATAGAAGCGGACTCTCGGCCTATTTGAACATTGCCCGTAACATGAAAGAAAGCATTTCCTCCCTGATGGGCATCAACGGCACGCAATACCGGTTGGGGACCAGGGAGTCTTTCAGCGACAGAACCGGCGATCCGAGACAATTCAAAGAATGTTACCTGGCCTATATCAACTGTCCGGAAAATAAAATCAAGGAAGAGAATCTGTGGGTAAAGAACAATCGTCTTCATTTTGGGACACGCGAAGCGAATGAACCTTTCCGGCAGCACGACTACTGCCTGGTCAGAATTCTTGAGCGCGACAGACGAAATCATGAAATCCTTCCCTTTCACCGGCTGTGGAAGCAAACCGAGGAACTCGTTTTGCAAGGAAATCATGCTGAAGCCGATGTTATTTTCAGGCATCTTGTTAGGGAGGTGGTGCGGTCTCCAGATTTGACTCGACAGCACCGCATCCATCTGCCACTGGTCTATAAGGTTGATTTTGAAGTGGCTGTTGCCCAATACAACCTGCTAAGTGGGAATTATTCCTATGAAAGCATGCCCACGCGAGGTCCCAGAACCGCACTGAGCCCAAAGGCGGTCCTTCAACGCACCGCCTCCATTGCTGAACGAACAAGCCTGCCCAAGACTGTTGAAATCAACCTCCGTGAGATTGCGAAACGATGGGATGATATTCCCTATCTTAAAAACCGGTCTAAAGAATTTCGCCTGAGTGGCGACATTATTAACGAGCAACTGGATTTTTTTTCCAGGATTGACGCTATCTCCGATCAAGACCCTGAAGATTTATCCAGAGCATTGGCCCTCGAGATGGTATATCGTGGCTGAAAAATCTACCCCTTAGAAGTGGCACAGGTGGGATAAAAGACATTATGAATAAAGGGGGAATAAAAACAATCCAATTTTGGGGATGTCGGTTCCCGGTTCATTACGTACTCTCTATATCCTTCCGAGTTGATAGAATCTACGCCAGCATAGATCAAATGATAATTTACAGTAACGTGAGATCTACATTGAACAGAAAGACCACAGGATCATAAACACAATTGCAATAAGGGAAAAATTCAAGAGGACCGGAGGTTGACCGGAGAAACAAAAAAGCCCCAAGGAGATTTTCCCGAGAGCCTTGAGTTTAATGGAGCGCCTGGTAGGACTCGAACCTGCGACCTACGGATTAGAAATCCGAAGTCCTGTGCTCCAATGAAAAATTCAGCAGTCCCAGAACCCATATATACCAGCTTACGAACCTCAGCCATACATCACAGACCTTGAAATTAGCCCCCCCCTACCCTCCTATCGGATCTAATCTTTTCAATAATCAGTGAGCACCCGCAATTCGATATCACCGACTGAATATCTGAAGCTGTAATTGATCAAATCAGTCGATCTCGGTCTTATCACCTCTGTATAGACAACAGAATATAACATTATGTAATCAAAAAAAGCGGGGCCAGAGCGGGGACAAACCTATTTTTCCGATAGCCGGAAAACAAAAAGGGTTTAGCCGAAATCCGGCTAAACCCTTATGTTCAATGGTACCTGGGACGAGAATTGAACTCGTACAGAGATAATCTCCGAGGGATTTTAAGTCCCTTGCGTCTACCAGTTCCGCCACCCAGGCAAATAATGAATGTGTTAATATAGTATCCGAAAAGAAATTGCAAGCAAAAAGCTTGCAAGAGGCTTACAAAAAAATAGAACCCCCTTGTAAGGGGAATCCGGTTCTGGTAAAAGAATGGTCCATGAATACTAAAAAACTAATTCTTGCGTCACAATCGCCCCGGAGAAAGTACCTGCTCGAACAGGCGGGCATCCAGTTTACCGTGGAGCCGGCAGACATCGAAGAAAAGCTGCTTGCTTCGGAATCACCCGAAGCCTATGTAAAGCGACTTTCCATGGAAAAGGCCCGGTTCATAGCCGCCCGCCACCCCGAAGCCTGGACCCTGGGCGCCGACACCGTGGTGGTCATTGATGACAAAATCCTTGAAAAACCCGACTCCATCGACCATGCCGCAACCATGCTCAAGCACCTGAGCAACCGCACCCATACGGTCTACACCGGGTTTACCCTGTGCTGCAGCAACGAGGGCCAGACAATCACTCAAGCTGTCACCACCGAGGTGAAGTTCAAGGATCTCTCTGACCAGGAGATTCAATGGTACGTGGGCACGGACGAACCCTTTGACAAGGCAGGAGCCTATGCTATCCAGGGGCTTGGCACCTTTCTGGTAAAGAGCATCAACGGCTCCTACACCAACGTTGTCGGCCTTCCCGTGTGCGAGGTGATCGAGATTCTCCTGGCACAAGGGGTGATCACCCTTTCTCCAAATAACGACTCAACCCCCAATGGATAGAATAAAAAAACCATGAACGACATAAAAAACCGACTGCTGACCATACAAGATGAGATCCAAAGCGCTGCCAGTGCATCCAGCCGCAACCCGGACGAGGTCCTCCTGGTCAGCGTCAGCAAGAGAAAGAGTGCGGCCACAGTAAAGGAGGCAGTGGATGCGGGGGTCACCATCCTCGGTGAAAACTACATCCAGGAGGCCATCGACAAAATCGAGACCCTGGGAGAGATTCCAGCGGCCTGGCACTTCATCGGCCACCTTCAGTCCAACAAGGCGCGCTTTGCCGTGAAGCACTTTGACCTGATCCATACGGTGGACTCCTTGAAGCTTGCAAAGGAGATCAACAAGCAGGCAAAGAAGATCGACAAGACCCAGAAGATCCTGATCCAGATCAACATCAGCCAGGAGGAGTCCAAATCCGGAACCACCGCTGACGACGCCCTGGCCCTTGTCAAAGAGATATCAGCCCTTGGAAACGTCTCCATAAAGGGACTCATGGGCATGCCCCCGTTTTTTGGTGCCCCTGAAAAGGCACGCCCCTTTTTCAAGGCCCTGGCCCGGATAAAATCCGCCATTGAACAGGAAAACATCCCGAACGTCTCCATGGAACACCTTTCCATGGGCATGAGCGGGGATTTCAGGGTGGCCATTGAAGAGGGATCCACCATGGTGAGAATCGGAACAGCCATTTTCGGAGAAAGAGATTGAAGATCCTTTTACACTGCTGCTGCGGCCCCTGCACCATCCACCCCCTTGAGGTGCTGAGAAAAGAGGGCATGGAGGTGATGGGATTCTTCTATCGCCACAACATCCATCCCCTGACAGAGTGCATGAAAAGGGAAGAGACCCTGAAGGAATACGCCGAGGCCCAAGGGCTTGGAATGATATGGCAGAAGGGGTATGAGCTGGAACGCTTTCTCAGATCCGTGGCGTTCAGGGAGTCGGACCGGTGCCGTTTTTGCTATTATGATCGCCTGAAGGCAACGGCCAAGATCGCCAAAAAAGGAAAATTTGACGGATTCTCCTCAACCCTTCTCTACAGCAAGTTCCAGAACCACAAGCTCATCTGTGAGACCGCCGAGGCTGTCGCTAAAAAAGAGGGGATAAAATTCGTGTACCGGGATTTCCGGGAGGGATGGAAACAGGGGATAGAGGAGTCAAAACGCCTGGAGATGTACCGCCAGCAGTACTGCGGCTGCATCTACAGTGAAAAGGACCGGTACTACAAATAATCTTCTGCTGAAAACAAAAACACCCTGGATGGTCACTTTTCAATGACCACCCAGGGTGTCGTATTTCCATGAACCTAAAACATAGTGCTTATTAACTTCTGCGCTTCAGCCCAAGAAGGCCCAACAGCTATTCCTTTTTATTTTTGTTTGCCTGCCAGAACAAGGTATTTTTCCTTGAGCCGCCCATAGTCGTAGGTCAGTTTCAAGTTGATCTTACGTTCGGCTGCAAGCATGCGGTGGAGCTTGTTAACAAGTTCATCCTTAGAATCGATCTCCCGCTTTTCCAGGTTCTCCACCTGGAACTCCACCTGGGCCTGGAGCTTGGCAAGGGAATTCTCAACAACTGCCAGCCGCCGCAGAAGATCGGGACTGTCCTTATGCCCACCGCCGGTGGTTTCGTCGATTCTGTCCATCAGGGGAATCGGCTCCTGCCGGCTTTCAATGATGCCCATGCCTCCCTTATCCTGGATCACCTGGGAGACGATGGTGCTGTTGATGGTTTCGGCATTGTCGGCAAATCCATAGACCAGGGCTGCGTCACACAGGAGATTCACCCGCCTTGGAATGCCTGCCGACGCCTCAAAGATCATCTCCATGGCACTGTCATCGAAGATGTCAGCCCTGCCCCCGGCCTTTTTCAACCTGTGGGCGATATAGGCACGGCTCTCTTCCAGCTCCATGGGCGAAAGGTGGTAGCTCACGGCGATACGCTGGGCAAACTGTTCGAGCCTTGGACTCTGGATCTTCTCCCTGAGCTCCGGCTGCCCCACGATCATGATCTGGAGCAGCATATCCTCATCCGTCTGAAGGTTGGAGAGCATCCGAATCTCCTCCAGCACCTCGTCGGAGAGGTTCTGGGCCTCGTCAATGATGAGGAGCACCTTCCGTCCTCTGGCATATTTCTCAATCAGAAACCCGTAAAAAAGCTCCAGGGATTTTGCCTTGGTCATCTCCTGGTCATGCTCGATCTCAAATTCCGTGAGGATCAGGGAGATAAGATCATTGGACAGCACGTTGGTGTTAAAAATAACGGCCACATCCATGTCAGACTCCACCTCGTTCAGGATGTGCCTGATAAGGGTGGTCTTACCCATGCCGATGTCGCCGGTGAGCATGATGAACCCGACCTTTTCGGCAAGACCGTACTCAAGGTAGGTCAGTGCGTTTTCATGGCGTGCACTCAGATAGAGATAGGCCGGATTGGGCACCAGGTGGAACGGTTTTTCCTTAAACCCGTAAAACTCTGTATACATGGTTATTTCTGCCGGTTCAGAACAAACCCAAGGAATTTCTCCCTGGGAATCATATCAACGGCCCGCTGAACATCCCGCTTTGAGGTGACCCCGGCCTCTACCACCATGATCACCCCATCAACCAGGGGGGCCATGGAGATGGCGTCGGCATGTTCCAGCACCGGGGGCGCATCAAATATTACGTACCGGTCATCGTACCGATTCTTCATATCTGCAACCGCCTCCTTCATCAGGGGGGAGGAGAGAAGCTCGGAACTGTCGGTGACGGTCCTGTTCCCGGAGATGAGACTGAGTTTTTCAATGCCGGGCCAGATGATGAGCTCATTCAAGGGAACATCGTCAACAAAATAATCCACAAGACTTGCAGTGCTCTGGATGCCAAGGTACCTGTGGATATCCTGGCCTGTGAAATCACAGTCCACAAGAAGCACGGTCTGGTTAAGCTCCCGTGCAAAGGTGAAGGCCATGTTGATACAGGTGACGGTCTTGCCCTCCCGCTTGTTGGGACTTGTGACCATGATGGTGTTGAGTCCCCTGCCCTTTGTCTGCTGCTGGATGCGGGTTCTCAGGATTTTGTAGCGCTGTATCTCGGCTGCATCCGGCATCATGCAGACGCCGCGGTTTTCCTCAACCACCTTGAGATCGATTCGGTAGGAACGGGATTCCGAGTACACCGGTGCCTTCCAATGGCCGTTGCCGTTTCCATTGTCATTGTCTGTCAAGGGCCTGCCAACGGACTCAACAGCATGCTCCCGTTGATCTTTGGCTTTATCAAGTGCTTTTCTAAGTTTCATGACTCTATTCCTTATTCATAATTCCGGATATTAGGAGATCCTGCGGAGAATTTTTGCCCAGAGCACATCAAGATCCATAACAAACATGTCAAACAGGAAAACGGCAGCAATGCCACCCACCACCAGGACCGCCGTAAGCACCATCTTTTTCCTAAACGCCCTGGCCTTGTCCTTTTGGGTCACGATCTCGGGGACCACGGTCAGTACCGTCAATCCGGTTGCCCGGACCATGCTCTCAGGATCCCTGAAAGATGAGTCGGAGAACTCCCGCAGGGAGGCATATCCCACGCCGGCCCCAAGTCCGAGCACAATGCCGATGAGGACGATGGCAAGCCTGTTGGGCTTAAAGGGTTTTTCAGCCCTTCTTGCCGGCTCGATCAGGGTAAAGCGCTCTCCTTTTTGTTCCGCCTGGAGCCCCTGGGCCACCCGGGCCTCCATGGATTTTCTCTGGAGATCGTCATACTTTGCCTTGAGGTTGTTCCGGTCCGCCAGGATCGCGCTGTACTCCTCTTCGACACCTGGGGTGGCTTCGATCCGGTCCTTGTACTGCTGGACCTGGACGTCAAGATCCTTGATCTGGTTCTTCACCGATGCAACATCGGTCCGGGTGCTGGAAAGCTGGGAAGAGAGTGTGATATAGGCAGGATTGTCGGGCACACCGCCCTTCTCCTTCTTCTTGGTGGCGACGGCCTTCTCCACCTCCTCGATCTCGGTTTTCAGCTTTGCAACATCAGGATACTCGTCGGAGAATTTACTCTTGAGGTTAATCATCTGCATTTTCAGGGCTTCAAGCCGCTTTTCGTCATCATCATCATACTCAAGATCCGGAGACACGTTAACGAGCTGGGCTTCAAGATACCCTTCCCTCTCCCGCAATGACCGCAGGTTCTCCTTGACCCGTTCGATGGTCTGCTGGAGGGTGTTCAGGGTCTGCATGTTAACCTGGAACACCTCGGGCAGGGTCTCGATATGGTCCCGCTTAAAGAATGCGATCTTCTTTTCATACTCGTCCAGATCTTTTCTCACCTTGTTCTTCTCATCATCGAGAAAGGAAAACGTGTCATCGGCCTGCTGTTCCCGGACGTTCAGGTCCTCTTTCAGGAACAGGGAGGTGATGGTGTCGGTAACCCGCTGGACCTTACCGGGATCTTTGCCCTCATAGGAGATGGTAAAAGCGATGGTGGCTGTGACCGAGCGCCCCGAGCGCTGGTCTGCCACATCAACGTTCACCGGTTCAAAATGGATATCCTCCCGCATCTTTTCAATGATCTCATCTATGGTCTTCTTGGACCTCAGCTCCTTGTAGAGATCAAACCGTTTGATGAGATCCATGAGTTTCGAGGATGTCATAACCCTCTGGTTGATGCTCTGGATCCGCTGCTCGGCATAGGAGGTCATGCTCGACATGACGTATTCCGAGGGGATCTCCTGCTTTTCAATGAGGATGGTTGAGGTGGATTTGTAAATAGCGGGCATCAGCAATGCCACACTGGCTGCCACCACCACAACAAGCAGCAGGGGAAGGACAAGGCTCCATAGCCTTCGTTTCAGTATGGCCAGGTAATCAGAGGGGGTTAAGACAATCTCTTCCATGGGGAATCTCCATTAGCAATTATAGTTCAAAGGTCTTGTTAATCATAAAGTACACACGGTTCTGGTGTCTTTCCGTATCTTGTTCCCGTTCATCCAGGTAGCGAAACTGATAGTAAGCAGAAAGCATAAGATCCCGGGAGAACTTGTACCGGAGCCCTGGCCGCACGCTATAGAAAAGATCGTCATCATCCTCGCCGAGGCTTCTGTTGGTGCGGTTAAGGTGACAGGATCCGTACAGGGTTGCGGTGAGTTCCGAGCTGATCTTTCTGGATAAATTGGCTGAGACAGAGGTTCTGTTCACAAGGCCATTCACCCCGGAGGCCCCCCGTGCATCATGGGAAACCGAGAGCCCGGCCTTGTAATAGAGCCCATTGTAGTCCATACCGGCAACAAGCACCCCGTTGAAGTCGTTATTGTTTGACGAGGTGCGGGTGGGAACCTGAACATCAATTTCCGTACCGGTGACAAAAATTCGACTCCCAACAGTCTCGTCAGACCGGGTGTAACCGACACCTGCCTGGACATATGCGCTGAAGAGCTCGGTGAAATTTTTCGAAACCCCTGCATACACCTGCCAGATATCAAACTCATACGCCTGGTTCGACTTGGTGGTAAGACCTGGCAACGGATAGTTGGAACGATGATCCCTGTCATCGGAATCATAGTTCATGTAGGAGAAGTTCAACAGCCCGACGGTGTTGTCAAACCATTCGGAAAGATTGTGGGTAAATGCGAGGTCCACCTTGTAAGATTCGCTATGTTCATCGTCCGGCGACCCAAAGGTCTCGTCGGAATAGCTAAAGGTAAGGGTCGCTTTGGTCTTTTCACTCACAAGATAGTCGGAAAAAACTGACGCGTTTGTCCTGTCCCGGTCACCTGCCAGCACCAACCCGGTGAGGTCTGCCTCCCTGTCCCTCCTGGAATCCTCGGTATAGCGTCCGGTCACCCCGAATCCAAGCCGCTCGGTTGTCTGGTACCTTACCCTTGCATCAACATCAAAATCCACGGCATTGAGCTCATCAAACTTCCAGTAGATGAGCTTGTCAACACCGGCCTTGAGGCGGGCCTGGAGGCGTTCTCCCTTCTGATCAATCGTAAAAGACGGAGAGATCGTAGTGATGTGATCCTCCTCCTCAATGGATTCTTCATACAGGATATTGTCGTTATACTCCTGCTTCACCTGAATGGAAGGCACAAATTTCAATGGATCGGCAAACACGTCCAGGGCCAGCAAACCCGCAACCAGGATGATCATGCATGTTTTAAAAAAAACCATAGCAATCTCCTAGGGAACAACGATTATGTCACCACGCCTGAGGGTGATGTTCTGTTCGAGCTTTTCACCCTCCTGCACCTCGTCATAGTTGAATTTGAACTGATCCGTGGCACCGTTGGTTTCCCGGAAGATCTTCACCTGCTTTTCCTTGGCAAAGGGGTTGAGCCCACCTGCCATGGCAAGGGCCTGGAGCACGTTGATGTCTGAATTCAAGATAAACCGGCCGGGCTTGTTGACCTTGCCGATCACATAGACGAGCATGCTGTTCACCTGGAGAACGCCCACGGAGAGCACGGGATCCGGCACATAGCGCTCGATCTTCTTTTCTAGGGTCTGTTTGAGTTCGGTAACGGTCATGCCAAGGGCTTTGATCTCCCCAACCAGGGGGAAGTGGATGGTTCCGTCGGGAAGCACGGTCACCTGCTTTGACAGGGCCACATCCTTCCACACGGAGATATCCAGCACATCACCGGTTCCGATCTGATATCCCTGGACCAGGGGAAGATCCCCTCCCGGGGTCGCAACTACCGGTTGAACCAAAAGACAGAGTCCTGCTGCAATAAAAGAGATAACCAAAAAAATCCTTTTCATAACACTCTCCTGCTACTTTTTAATGGTTTTAAGAAGCGCTTCTGCCTGATCTTTTCCATAAAAGCCCCCATCGCCGGCCAGGGCTTTTTCAAGCATCACCCTTGCCTCCTTGTCCCTTCCCTTTTCATGGAGCAGTACCCCCATGTGGAAGTTGATCGCATTGTTATCCGTTGTCTTGTCAACGGCCTTTTCAATGATGGACAGGGCCTTGTCCAGATCGCCGAGCTTGTAGTGGACCCAGCCCAGGGTATCCAGTACCACAGGGGACTCCGGCTGGAGCTTTGCCGCCATCTCAGCGTAATCCAGGGCGGTTTCCAACTCCTCTTTTTTTGAGGAGAATTCGGTCATGATAAAAGCAAGGTTGTTTGACGCGGCCCAGAGCCGGGGCAGGACCTTGAGTGCATCCTTGTAGATCGCAACAGCCTTGTCATACTCACGGCTCTGCTCGTAGATGTTTCCTAACGTAAGCCATGCAGAGGCATTGCCCGGATTGACCTTCAGAGCAGACTTAAACTTTTCAACAGCCTCCGCCTTTTTCCCCTGGATAAGATAAATCCCGGCAATGCTGTTGTTGGGAAGGGGCCAGCCAGGCTGGAGCTTGCTTGCACTTTCAAAAGCTTCAAGGGCGGGCTCGAACTGTTTCTGGGAGAGAAGTATCCGGCCCAAAAGGTTCCAGGTAAACGCCTCTTCAGGCGACTTGGCAAGGCGATCCCGGCAGAATTTTTCCGCTGCGGCAACATCCTTTTTAATAAGGTAGATCTTCACGGTGGCCTTGATCAGGGCAATGGAATCTGGCTTTACTTCAAGCCCCCGCTTTATGACGTCCAGGGCAAGGTCGTTATCCTTGTTGATCAGATGGGCCTGGGCAAGCTGGACATAACCGGCCAGATCCTCGGGACGCTCATCCACCACCACCCGGAATTCGGACACAGCCTCGGTACCCAGTTGCTTTGACAGATAGATACGGCCCTTAAGGGCATGTCCGTCCAGGTTGCCGGAGTCATTGGCCAGGACATCGTCAATGTAAACGTCGGCCTTATCGAGCTCGGCCCGGAGAAGATGGACCTTGGCAAGGGCGATCTTGGTCCGGATGATCTCGGGATGGGCAGGATCCTTTTCAAGTCCAAGGGCCGACTCAAGCATCTTGAGAGACTCCTCAGACCGGCCCTGGCGCACGTAGAACTCGCCAAGCATCTGGGGGGCAAGGAACCCGGAAGGAACAAGCTCCAGCCCCTTTTTCAGGACCTCTTCAGCCCCGTTGTAATTCCTTGCTTTAACCAGGAACTGTGCAACCAGCCCCCGCTTTTTCTCATCCAGCGGCCAGCGTTCAAGGATCTCATCAAGTGTTTTCTGGGCTTTGTCTTTCTGCTCTGTATCCATGAAAAACGAAGCCAGATTTATCCTTGTCCTGACATTGTCCGGATCAAGTGCAACAATCCTTACCAGCCCTTTTTCCGCCGATGCAAGGTTACCCTGTCGGGCATCAAGCCTTGCAAGGGTCAGAAGAAGAGCGGCAGCCTCGGGATTCTTATCAACCCCCTTCCGCAGCACCTCACCTGTCTTTTCCCTGTCACCCATGCCGTTGTAAACAGAGGCAAGCATCATGAACAGATCGGGCTTGGTCATGCCCTTGTCCAGAAGTCCGGTCAGGATCGTGAGCGCTTTTTCAGGCTCTTTTTGCGCCATAAGCACCGACGCCTTGATCAAAAGAGCATCCCCGTTGTCAGGATCACTGACAAGAACGGCCTCGGCCTGTTCAAGGGCCCGGTCAAACGCCCTGCCGGAAAAGAGCAGCCGCCCCAGATCAATCCGTGCGTCCCACAGGTTGGGATCAAGGTTCACCGCTTTCATGATCAATCCGTAGGCCTGCTTGAAATCCTTTGACTGAAGATCTATTTTACCAAGCATGTAATAGGCTTTGGCAAATTTGGGATCGATCTGAACCGCGTTCTTAAACTCCAGCCGGGCCTTGACATAATCCCCCTCGTCAAACAGGGTCTGGCCCTTGGTAAAAAACGCCTCTTTTTTCTCTTCAGGCGTGCCACATCCGGAAACAAGCGCGCACACAACCAGAAGCAACACAAAACCCTTTGGGATTCCGGCTCTCTTTCTCATCAATGATAACTCCCTGAATTTAATTTTCTATTGTTACAATACAAATAACAAAAATGTCAATTATTTAGCAAAGAATAAGAGCGGCAAGCCAGGGATTTCACATAAAAATAGCGCAGGAAATATCACTATTTCCTGCGCCCAATGGTCAAACCAGACTATGACCAAACTCTAATTCATAACTTTCTTTCGCCTCAAAACCGCAAATCCTGCAACGCCCGATAACAGCAGGCCCAGGGATGAAGGGATCGGAGTGGCAGTGGGGTTGGAGCTGCGAACAGCTGTCAGGCTGACATCATCAATGAATCCGCCAAGGCTGTTGCTGAGGCCCCCAGCAGCAAATGTAAGATCGTAATTCTTTGCTGTTTCAACGGAAAACGCCTGGGTCACCTTCTCCCAACCGGTCTGTGAATTACGAATATCAAGCATGGAATCGGTAAAAAGACCCGCCACGGAGTACACGATGGTGTTATCTCCCACCGTAGGGGTTCTTGGCTGGTACCAAAACGACAGCTCGTAATCCCCCTCGCCGAGGGTAACGCTCTGGGTCATGCTGCTGTTATTGTGACTGTCAAGTTCAACATGATAGTCTCCGGACTTGGAGGCAACCACAACGCCACTCTTCTCCACCTCTATACCGGACCCACTTGTTGCGGTCCATCCGGGGATTTTTTTATAAACAGACCAGGAACCAGGCCCGGACCCATCAAATGATTCAAAACCACCGTTTTCAACAAGATTATCGTAGGTGGCACACACGCCATTGGAAGCCACCGCTATAAACACCAGTAACAAACACAGGATTAAACTTCTTTTCATCTAAAAACTCCATTCTTTTGCTGTAAATCCAGCGCGCCCCTCTTTAGGAGACACATTTTTTTCGTACCAGGCAGATCAAATCTGTGGCAAACCCCGGATTAATTGCAAAGAACATGCCAAACCTGTATTCTGTCAAAACAACGCGTCTATAAAGACGTTCGGGCCGATCCTCCAAAAATTTAAGGACATTTTATAACATTTATTTACCATATCTGATACTTTTTTTACACACACCGCTTCAAAATTGGCAAAAAAGGTAATAGAAAAGGTCTTTCTAAAGAATTCCTGTGAGAACAACCGCCAGTAAGGTCCCCAGGGTCGATAATTCAATAAAGGTATTTTCACCCCGAAGCTCGCCAATGAGGATGTCATAGGAGAAAAAAAGCACCAGAGCCTTGGCAACTGTCATCCCCACCTCAATGCTCTGGCATTGGGCTGAAGGCAGATGGGGGAAAACCAGCACCACAATAAAAACCAGAAGGTCCATCGGGGTGATTTTAAATCCATTCTGACGTCTGGTCAGGTTTATCGTCACGATCCCGGCAAAGAGGATCATGAGGAACCCCGCCCTGTTCAGTTCAAGCAGGTCAACCCAGGAGTGACGGATCCAGTCGGCAGCCTCGATCTCGCTAAAATAGAGCAATACCGGAATGGTAAGGTAAAGCGCCATCCTCAGGACCATCACCCTGTACTCTTTTTTAAAATAGCGCACCCCAATGATCATGACCATAAGTGCACCGGCCACAGCAGGAATATAATGGGGCAGTTTTTGGGGCACAAACACCTGGAAAAAGAAAAGCAAAGGAAGCCCCACCTTCAGAGAGTTGAAGCTGATCTTGATAAAGATCTTCTTCTCTTTCAACACCCTCAGCCGGCCCTTGATTACAGTATCAAACACCTCGCCCCGCCGGAATTCCCACCCCTTGAGCGCAGCCAAAGCAAATCCCCCGATAATAATCCCTGCAAAAACAACAAAGAAAAGCAGATGCAACCATTCCGAATGGAACCGGAAGACAAAGGCAAAGGCAATAAAGATCGCCTGTAGAATATAGATCACCAGAACGGCTTCAGAGTGGTACAACCCAAGACTCATGAGCCTGTGATGAAAATGATTCTTGTCTGCCACAAAGGGAGATTTGCCCTTTGCAATGCGCTCCAGCATCACCGTCAGGGTGTCCAGAATGGGAAACCCGATCAACAACAATGGCAGCAGCCTGCTGTAAGGGGTGTTGGCCTGGGTCAGTGCCAAAGCAAAGGTGACGGACAGAAAGCCCAATAGCTGGCTGCCTGCATCCCCCATGAAGATAACGGCAGGATGGGTGTTAAACCGCAAAAAACCGAAAATCGCACCAATCACAGCAACAGACATGATGGAGATCACGGTATTGCCACTTCGATACGCCAAAAAGGCAATGGCCACAAAGCTGAGCATGGAGATACCGCCTGCAAGCCCGTCCAGGCCATCGGAAAGATTGATGGCATTGGTCACACCAACAATGACAAACAGAGTCAGCCCAAATGAGAGCATCCCTGTCAGAACAAAGCCAGCCGGAGCAAGATTTCCAAGGGAACCAATGGCAACCTTGCCGTAAAAAATCACAACCAGGGCCGCTGCCACCTGGGCTGCAAGTTTGGGTTTGTATCCAAGCTCCTTTATATCATCGATTATCCCGGCAACCACAATGATCCCCGATCCAAGGAGCACTGCACTCAAAAAACCTGTCCTCGGCACCCACAAAAGCACGGGCACCAACGCTCCAATGGCGATTGAGATACCACCGCTCTTGGGCATCGGTAAAACATGAACCTTTCTGGAATTGGGAACATCCACGATGTTCATCCTAAAGGCCATGCTCTTGACAACCGGTATCAAGGCGATGGTGAGAAGCAACGCGACTATGAAGACAGTAAAAAGATACATACTCTACCTATCGGGGAAAATAGTCTGAAAAAATTGGTTCCATCTTTCGAACATTTGGCTGAATAACCTCTACTGTTTTATCGGATAGAACTTCTGCTCAAACTGATTTTCCTGTAGAAAGGTTATCAATTCCCCCGTCATTTCCCTTACAAATCCATCCATTCTCTGCCTTGCATCTTCAACAGATTCACCTTTTCTAAGTGGAGTTATAGGCCGGATGAACAAATCATGGGTGTTATCTTTTTTTATGGCATGAAGGGCAAGATGGAAACGATTGATGTTTTTATCATGGGTTACCTCAGTTTTTGTTTGAAACCAGAAATATACAAGCTGTTTTGTTCCCATGGACTCCACCACCATTTCAGTAACAGGAATAGCTTTAAACATGGGCACATCATTAATGAGATGCTTAGACTTGCTGATAGTTTTCCAGCCGGCAGACGGCAGGCAGACTGTAGGAGTGTGAAAGAAATTTACATTTTCAAGAAAAGCTGTACTCCTGTAGCCCATATACAAACCGACCAACTGATCTTTTCGGTTAAAATATGAACAGCTGAATGCTTCTTCAGCACCGGAGGCATCAATTATTTCAGGATCCACTTCCTGGGCTTTTCCTTTCCAGTCATTGAAAGACCTTGGAAAACTTGCTATCCCTCCTTTTATCTTAACCGGAGGCAAAGCACTAGTATTAAAGGTCAAGCCGCCGACAACAACCAGTAAGGCAATGGAAACAACAAAGGCACTTATATTGCCCTTATTTTCAAAACGCTTTTTAGAATCTGTCAATTTTTCTTGAATCGGTTTTTCATCCTTGGATGGGAAAAATCTTAACATCCTTCCAAAAACAAATAAAAACACAAACGCAACCATAAAAATGACAAAGCCCTGAAAATCATGAAAAAAGCCCTCTGCCATCTGTGAACCAAAGCTATATGTAAGAAGACCGGTGATGCCAATCCTCAATATATTGGTCAGTATGGAAATCGGGATGGTCACAAGCACACATGCTATCCTTTTCCACAATACCCGCTCAAAGAAATAAGCATAAACGACTCCAAGGGCCAAAAGAGGAAATACAAATCTAAGCCCACTGCAAGCATCGACCACCTGTAGCTTTGTTACACCAAGATCAATGACATTACCGCTGACATACACCGAATATCCGCAGGCACGGAGAAAGGTGCCTCCCAATTGTGAAGAGATGCTCTTTAAAAACACCCCGATGGTCCTGTCGAGTACATTCGGCAGAGGTATCATGAATACCAGGAAACAAAGGGGAAGGCTGAACCTCTTAAAAAGGTCCCTGCCAAAACAGAATATGGTAAATAAAACGATTAAAATCGGCAATGCCGGTTTTGCGATATGTCCGCTTGAACCAAGCACGCCATAAATAGAAAGCAGAACAAAAAACAGCAGCACTGGAAAGACGGGCCAGTAACTACTGATTGTCAAATCTTTGAGCGTTGATTTTTTATCCCACATAAAATATGCGGAAATAAATGGTATGAGAATCCCATAGGAATAGTCATCACTGGTCATCCAGATATGAAATAAAGAACTGAATGGTATCCAATAAGCAGCAATGAACAGCACCAGCAGACATAGGGCTTGAAAAGCCGGGTTCAGAAAGACATTACTGCGTGATGATTTTATCATTATAACACCCCTCTTAAATCACCCTGTCTCACATCCTGCCCCACATCATAATGTGGGATAGAATCGATATTGACACCCTGCCCTGCCAAGCTTTTGAGTTTATTCATAATCACCCACTTCAGGGGATGCTTTATATATTTTTTCATGACCGGTGAAGCAGACCCGATCATCCAGCAATTCTTAGGGCATTTTGCAACATGTTCCCTTACGTCCCTCGCTTTTGCACTGTTCCACAATTCTTCAAAACTGGCAGTTTCCCTAATATTGCCAAAACTTTTAAACCAGCATTTTTTATCCATTCCATTGCAGGGCAGAACTTCTCCATAGGGATCAATGAAAAAATTCTCCGTTCCAGCCTCACACGGCAACATTCGCCTTCCATCCAGAATATAATTGATCAACCCAAGATTAAAAAATGCCCTGAACCAGCTTTTGGGCTTTTTCTCCTTTAAAAGCCGCTCAATCAATTCATTGAAATCACCAATCACTTCATCCTTGTTGGTAATGACATTATCATCCTTGCAAAAATAGAATGAATTGTGGAACGCTGCCGTGGCAAACTCCATACCAAGCTGTTTGGATAGTTCATACAACCAGAGCATGTCTTTTGAATTATTATTGGAGACCGTAATGCCGAAGCCAACGTCTTTCCGTCCCATTTCCCTCAACCCGAGAAGCGTTCTCAGACCTCTGTCAAAACCTCCGTCCCGGCCCCTGAGTTCATCATTTTTTTGGGACAGGCCTTCAATGCTGACACGGAAACCAAGATCAGGAAATTTTTCAGAAAGCTTGAAAATCCTGTCTGTATAAAACCCACTTGTTGATATACATACCCGTTTAGACTTTTTGGAAATCACTTCAACCAGTTCATCCAGATCTTCCCGAATCAGCGGCTCACCACCTGTAATATTCGTGACATTAACCTCAGGCATCTTTTCCAGATCTTTTGCAGAGATCTCCTTTTCCGGATCAGTTGGATTATTCCATATGTCACACATTTTACATCGCATTGGACAGCGATAAGTTGTGATTATTGATGCTTCCATTTTATCTCCCGACTATTGAAAAATACAATTCTTCCATCTGGTCCGTAATCGCATCCCAGGAATAATTATTCAATACATGTTCCCTTGCGGTTTTCTTTTTCTCTCTGACCTTTTCCGGATTCCCTATCAGGTATTCAAGTTGTTCCCTTAAATCCGTAAAATCCCTGTTTTTAAATGTACAGCCAAACCCTTCTATTGCCTCCAGGTTCTCAGGGATATCACTGGCCAGACAGCAGTTGCCATAACTCATGGCCTCAAGCAGGGCAATGGGAAGCCCTTCCAGGGTGGAGGGCAGGCAAAAAACATAGGCATTACTGAAAAGTTCTTCCAAAAGCCGCCCAGTTACAAACCCGGGGAATAAAACTCTATCATCATTGCCAGCCATTTCTTTCAGCATGGCTTTATAATCTTCAGCATGGGCAGCATCACCTGCCACCACAAGTTTCATATCCGTATCGATATTCCGAAAAGCTTCTATCAGAAAATGGGGCCCTTTCTCAGCAACCAGTCTTGCGGCAAACAAAATATATTTGTCTTTCTCAAGCCCCATTTCATGGATCTTATCAGGTTTTCTATATTCAACTTCATTTACCCCTGTTGGAATATATCCAACCCTGCACCCATACTTTTTTTCAAAATATGCCTTCTGGACTTTTGAGACCGCAGTTGTTTTATTGGGAAAACAAACAGCCGTATAATCGCTCAGTTTTAAAAAAGTCCTGCCAGCAAATCCCCATTTATCCCTCTGCCATTCAATGCCATGGGTCTGAACCACAGTCGGAATCCCGACCATTCTTGGAAATATTGAAAATAAAGAAGGCCCGATGGCATGGACGTGAACAATATCAGCATCCCTGTTCTTTAAAACATCCAGGGTTGCATTAAAGCAGATGGATAGTTTATGAAGGCTCTTGGTATTTACGGAAGAAACCGTCTTTATCTTCATTCCGTCATATATACCATCCGTTGTTCCATAATCCCGGCTGGCATATACCGTAACCTCATGGCCCTTTTGAACTAAACGGGTACCGATCTCCTCAGTAAGCTTTTCAATACCTCCGCCAATGGGAATCCCTTTAACAGCTACAAATGCAATTTTCATTTTAGTTATGGCCCTTCATACTTATGGCTTTCTGATATACGTCAATAAGCTTTTCATAGTGCATTTCAGGATTATAATTTTTTTCAGCTTTTTTCCTTGCAGCCATACCCATATTAGCAATATAAGAGGTGGAACAGCCTAAGAAATCATTAAGTTTTTCTGCTAATTCATCGACATTACCTGATTTATATAGAAGACCATTCATCCCCTCATCAATCATTTCGGGGATACCACCTATCCTAGCCCCTATCACAGGTTTACCATAAGCAAATGCCTCAAGTATTGAAATAGGCGCATTCTCATACCATTCAGAAGGTACTACAACAGCTTTTGCATTTCGTGTCACATCACTAAGCTCTTTACCTGATAAATATCCGGTGAATTGAATTCGAGAATCTATTTTTGACAATTTTTCAAGAGATTCCCGCTCAGGCCCGTCTCCGACAATCATCAATCGAACATTTTTTGTTTTAACCTTCTTAAACGCCTGGATAAGTGTGGATATACCTTTTTCACCTGAAAGCCTTCCAATGTATAACAAATAATCTTTTGAATCATACCTTGGCATAAAATCTTGAGGCACAATATAGTTGGGTATGTAAATAACCTGTTCAGCTGGCCACCCGAATTCAATCATTTTTGTTCTTAGGAATTGGCTTGGTGAAATAAAAAAACAAATATTATTCCTATACTTATTAAAAAAAGCATTAAACCAAGATTCCAGAGCATATATCGCTGACGCAGCCATGCTGTTCTTGTGACATTTATTCAAAATTGCATTATAATATTTTCCTCCTTTGCAATCTTCACAAACCCCATTACCAGCCATAAGTTTATAACTCGGACATATCAGTTTATAGTCGTGAAGCGTCATAACAACCGGAATGTTTTTTTCATTCAACAAATCAAGAACAGAAGTTGTAAGTCTCCCATAAATGTTATGGGCGTGCACCAAATCTGGACTAATTTCTTTCAACAGCTTATCAAGTTGTTGTTTTGATTCTGAAGAATACAGAATTTCTCTGAAGGTCCTTAATATGCCTAACTTAGGACTAAGGTTGTCGGTTTTCATATTCTCAGGGAAAAAACCAGAATTAATAGAAGAAACATCCTCTGGAGTCTTTCTGGCAAAGGCATTAACCTGATGCTTATAAGATTGAAGAAGCGCCATTTCTCCAAAGAAAACCTGTTCTGACCCTCCTCTAAGGTAGTGGTAGTTATTTAAAAATAGTAATTCCATATTATAACCCCTAATATTCTCTGTACATCCCCGTCCAAGTGCAGAGGAGCAAACTAATTCGGTGCAAATTTGACAACAAAAAATCGAAAGCACCCCTCAAAACGTGAAGGCATTCTATGTACCAAGAAGAAAGCTTACTCACGGTAATTTTGCGGCATATTTTAAGCAATTCTCGGGAGAGGGTATAAACCTTTCTTTTTACAGAATAGAACTTCTTTTATACCATATCGAACCATCTTGGGCAGAAGCCCCTGGATCTACGATACTTATAGACCTTTTCCAATCGAGACCCCCGGGCTACTATGTTTTATAAGGTCTGCTATAAAAATACGTCATTCAAGGTATAGGTGGTTGCAAACGTTAAGATGGGTTCTACCCATAAGCATTTGTCATTCTAACTTTTTTACAATCCCTATTTCCAACCATATAAAATACTAACAGGCTCATTGCCAGAAAATGATCATAATTATTTTCTGTTATTGAAAAAACGGCTATTGACACTACAATCCACCTACTATGTACTTTCATCTGGTTGTAAAGCAAACCCCAAATCAAAACATTAAATAGAAAAGAGACAATACCCCCTTCAAAAAGAAGGCGTAAATAATCATTATGCGCTTTTGTGCCGAAAAAAACATCCGTTGATCCAATGCCATAACCAAACAGTATTTTATCAAATGTTGAATTGAAATAAAATTTTAAAATTGTTGTCCAGTGACTAAACCGCCATAGTGCAGAAGTATAATCCCCATTTTGCTTGATAATGCTTGAATAGTAATCGACTGATTTACCTGACATTACCTTGCCATAGTTTTCTTTCAAAACGGAGATCTTTTTCAAAGTAGAAGCTATTGGGTTTATAGGACTATGATCAAAATTAAAAACAATCACACAGACGAATAGAGATAGTAGAAGAAATGATATAATTACAAACATTTTCTGTTTTTTAATATTAATAAGGTAATAAGCCACCCCGGCAACATACCCTAATATAGCACCGCTTGTTTGGGAAACATAAATCATCAAAAGCACCAGAACATGAGTCACTACCCACGTCATAATACTGCTATTTTTCAAATCCACAAGAAAAAACAATAGTAAAGCCGTTAGAGCAAAGTTGTTTGGGTTTGCCAAGAATCCACTGATACGTTCATTTGACACTCCTTGGATTACAGAAAACAACCAACCAACAAATAAAAAAGACAACACGAAAGAATATAGTACCTTCGACTTTTTCGATTGGCTCAAAGGGCCAAAAGGTAAAAACGTAGCAATCAGTATTACAAAGAACAGGGCATAATACTTTACCAGTTCTTGAAAGGTCGCTGCAATCATGGCTTTATCGTAAGAGACCATTGGAATCACACTCAAAAGTAAACAATAAAACACACAAACAGTAATTGTATTAACTTGAAAGTAGCGAAATTCTTTATAATGAAACACGCAAGTGAGAACAAGAAAAAAAATAGCTCCAATGAAGGATGGTAAAAAATTCCAAATTCCATTTAATAGTAAAATTCCGATGTAAAAGCAAAAACTGCATATAATACGATCTATCGAGTTTTTATCTTTACCTGAGTTAATTTGATAGCTCATTCATTCTCACCTATTCTCATCTCATTTTTAAACAGTATTATATTGAATTCGTATAGAAACAAAGGGACCCTAACTGTGATTGGGGGAAACGGGATTTGTGAACAAAACCTGAAAGGGGATAAATATCCTTGCACCAGTGGTAAAAAGGATTAAAACATACCCCTGAATTTACGACTACTATCCTAATATATATTCACCATAACGTTACGTGTTTTTTCATTCTTAAATCGCTTAATTTTCGTGATTAATAAGAGGTGCCCCCCCCGGCTTTGCCGGGGAGACTCTCAGAGTTTGACATTTGCGGAAATATAAGAAAGTTTTCCAAAACTGTGAACCGCTCAAAGATCACAAAAAAGGAGACTTTCAATGAACAACAATAAAAAATAGTAACTATTCAGCTTAAAAAAAAATACAAATAGTTCATTTTTCCCTTGACAGGGTTTTTCGTAGAAATTTAAATTCTCAGTATGTGCAAGAGACCTGTTCATATTTGAGCAATAGCGATAATAAAAGCCTCATGGTAAAAGCCTATAGCAGTCCAACACCCCCTGACCCTACTAAAAAAGTAAGAATGCGTACATCAGGAAATATGGAGCAAAAAAATCGATTTAAAAACCTGTATTATACATACTCTCATTATTAACAGGATATGAGGGTATTTGTTGAAGGTTGAAAACATAGAAGCTGCAATTGGAAATGCCAGAGCTATGGATGATAGTGACGAAGAAATGTCGCCCTATTCAAACTAAATCGTTTCGTTCTGGGTTGAGGCGACAACTATCCTGCCACATAGGGCCTTCTTCAGATCCCAATCGAGCCAAAAAGAAAAAAAGAGAGTAACTCAGAGAATAGAAAACCAGGAGGTCAACAAGGACATCCCGGAAAGACACTTAAACCTATTGAGAATCCAGATACAATTAGACCCTTGCTTATCGATCGTTCAAAACTTCCGAAAGGCAAATACCGTGAAGTCGGATGTGAAACACGGCAGGTCATTGACCTAAAAATCACAAAATGGGTCACGGAGTATCAGGCTCAAATTTTTGAAGACACATCTGGGAAACGATATACAGCAGGATTTCCAGAAAGTGTTGATCGCCACGTCCAATATGGTAAAACACTCAAATCTCATGCGATCTATCTATCTATCTCAATACGAATTAATTCCCTACAACCGAATCAATGAATATTTCCGTGACCAGGTTGGTATAGATGTAGGGACCGGCTCGATTTTCAATTTCAACAAAGAAGCTTTCGGCCAACTTGAACCGTTTGACGAAATAGTTAAAGAGAGACTTATCTCAGTTTCTGTGTGTCATGCAGATGAAACGGGCATCAATAAAAACGGAGAACGATTCTGGCTGCATTGTGTCTCAAACGATACGCAACTCTCTTTTTCCCTCACAAAAAAGAGGCGGCGAAGCCATTGATGAAATGGGAGTATTTCCAAAGTTCAATGGTGTTTTGTGCCACGATCATGGGAAACCGTATTTCAATTATGAGTGCTCTCATTCATTGTATAATGCTCATCACCTGAGAGAGTTGGAGCGGGCATGGGAACAAGACAAACAAAAATGGGCCCAGAGCATAAAAACTTTACTCTTGAAAATCAACAATACTGTTGATCAACACGGCGGCAAACTTCCTATAAAAGTTTCAACCTCTTTTAAAGACGTCTACCGAGCAACCTTAGAAAAGGCAGAGGTCGAATGTCCACCACCAGATGAAAAAGACAGAGTAAAAGGACAACGGGGCAGACTGAAAAGATCGAAAGCTCGAAACCTTCTTGAACGACAAACAAAATTTAAAATTGAAACGTTTCGTTTCATGGATGATCCGCTTGTTCCATTCACAAACAACAAGGGGGAGAATGACATTCGAATGACTAAAGTCCATCAAAAAATATCCGGGGGTATTCGGTCGATCGATGGTGATTTAATGTTTTGTCGAATTCGAAGTTCTCTCTCCACGTGTAAAAAGAATAATGTGCAGGCCAGTGAAGCTCTACAGGCTTTGTTCAATGGTGAACGGCCCTCATTTTTTTCTTGATCGAAAACCGTCAGCTGAATAGTTACCATAAAGCTTATCTAACACATTTTTCAAAACCTGTGTTTCCGCTCAAGATTAATTCAATTAAAATTGTATTTTTAGGCATAAAAAGCCATTAGCTCGTAAAACAAGGCATCTAATGATTTCTTTTGACGAAGGAAGATTACGCATTTTTTTTTGGCAAAAAAATCAACTTTGAATATTTTCCCACTACTATACCGTTAGGCTTTTTTACTATCATCACCACGTTTCCACCTCGGCCTTAACACTCCTAAATAAGAATTTATGCAACAATTTAGACACCTTAATGAGCTTGACTATATCTTTAGCTTTAGCATCACCATAATTACATATCCAATTTGGTGTCTTTTTAGAATACCCTGCATTACCGATTTTTACCCCTCTAAGTAACTTCATAATATGGTGATTGGCAGTACTGAAAACTGTACCAAAATTAGCACATCCACTATCCTGATACTTCCTCACTAATTTCATCCGTTCCTTCTTAGCGTTTACTCCTATTTCTTCACTCTGCATAGGCAAAGCAAAGCAAACACCAAGTACCACCAAATCCCTATTCTCCTTGAAGACAGAATCCCTAAAACCAAATCGACATTTTCTTTTGGGTATTTCTCTAATTTTTTCGCCATCAAACACTTTCACTTTTACAATATAGTCTGATATTTGTTTATTATATTGTTTTCCTCGACCTGCATTCTGTACTACAGCCCCCCCTACTGTTGCAGGTACCGAATACAAATATTCCATGGCATAAAACTCATTGTTTATACAATAGTTTATCAACTGTTGCATCATTACCGACGATCCACAATACAATAAATCATTATGAACAAATAGATCCACACAGGCTTTTTTATTATTAATTACAAACCCATCCACACCATCATCACTAATTAAAAGATTAGATCCGTTACCTAACATTTTGTATGGAATATTGTTTTGCAAGCAGTATTTAATTTCTAAAATAAGCTCACTCTCTGATTCTGGAATAGACATCACTTGTGCATTTCCACCTACTTTAATAGTTGTGTACTTTGCCAATTTTTCGTTTATTAATCGCATAGCCCCTGCACTTTTCGTATAAGTCTATGTACTCTTTAACGATTTTTGTTTTTGTATATTTTTGATATTCTTTAAAACATGCCTCTCTCATATCAGGTCTTGTTTCAATAAAATGGGAGAGTTTGTCTTCAAAATCCGAACTTTCTATATTTACTCTATACCCGGTTACGCCATTTACAACCAACTCCGACAACCCACCATAGTCATTAACAATAACCGGCACGCCATAAGAGTATGCTTCAGGTACTATTCGTCCAAAAGGTTCAGGCCATAGTGAAGGAATAACCAAAACATCTATACAGTTATAGATGTTTTCCTGTGGTATTAATCCATGAAAGATTATATTATCAGAATGATATTTTTTTTTCAAAAACCCCTCATACTCAAGAGATTCAGGTTTGCCAAAAATATCCAAAACCACATTCTTATCGTTCTTATAGCTATGAATAAAGTAATCCAACAGCACTTCTATTCCCTTATATTTCGTTACACGACCAACATAACCAATATGAAATTTACCATCCTGTTGTCTACTATTTTTTGCATCATTAACGGAGTTATAGATTACTTTTTGAAATTTCGAGGCACTGAAATAATTATTTTCAATATGCTTTTCCAATATATATTTACTCACGCCTATTAAAGCAGTTACATATTTCGTATTATGTTTTTTTAGACAACTATACAATTTACATTTTTTACATATAGTTTCACAGGGGTCCCCATCAAACATATTGGATTTATGGCATAACAAATAATAATCTCTTAAAGTATGTATTATTGGTATTTTCTTTTGATACGCTGCTTTCCATATTGATACTGTTAAATCAATAATAATATTTGTATGCAAGATATCCGGTTGTTCTTTCTCTATTATCTGAATAATTTTCTTTTTACTTTCAAAGCTATATAAATCTTTAATTTTCCATACTATTTTCTTTAATAGACTTTGCACCTTAGGCTCTAAAAAATGATATACATTTGGTGTTTTAATATAATATACTTTTACACCATTTACATATTCAATTTTATCTTCTTTTGCTACTGTTACCACTATTGGGCTAAGACCCTCGCCCAACAGGCTTTCTGCTAAAATCTGGGTTGACCTTTCAGATCCTCCTATTTGTATTGGATAGTAGGCTGAATTAACGATTAATATTTTCATCTATAAACTTCCAATTTTTTTTAAAAATTGAATACCATCGTTACGATTATTATCTAAGAAACTCTTTATTTGTTCAGTATTGTGTTTATCAATTATCCGATCGATACGGCTGATAACATCACCAACATGCAGATCTTTATCATAGACAGAGTAATAATCATTATAAAGATTACAGTCTTTCAATAACCTTTCTATTTTACTTTCATATTTTCCATAATTGTTAGTTTCATCAATACAGTAAAAAGGAGTATCTGTTTTCATTGAAAATATTACCCCATGGAATCTATTAGTAACAAAAACTGTTAACATAGAAATAAGAGAAGCCCACTCAAGAGGGTCTAGCTTATCATACATATTAAAATCGCAATGTTCATTATAAAAGCTAAGACCTAATACTTGATAACCTTTCGCTGAATAATACTGATACAAAGCACAACTTATTTCACTATCAAACAGTGTAATCCCAACCATAGGTTTATTCAAGCACAATCCGATCCTTCTTAATTTACTTTTTACATCTAAAGGTTTAAAATTCAAAACAAACGTTGGATCGGGTATTTTTTCTATCTTATTAGTAACCCCAGAATACTCGGCCATCTCAATGGTATGGGTATCTCTAACACTTAACAAGTCAAAACTACTCAAATATTTTTTAATTAAGCTTTTTTTATCATCATCATTCTCTCTATATGCGGTCTTGTTAGCAGATGCTGCGTATGCCACCTTTTTGGTATCTCCAATTTCTCCTAGCCAATATAAGTTTGGAAAGGGTCTTGCACGTTTACCCTTTTCTATTTTCCATACTTCATCACTACCAACCACGATAATGTCAAATTGATCTTTTATGGATTTAATGGCATGCAAATAGCTATTGGTAACGATGCATTTCCTGCTTAGATTTAAATTATTTTCTCTACATTTTTTAAACAAATAATGTCTTCTATTATACGCTATGGCCCTCCCTATATGCCTCAAGCTTAGCCTGCCTCGAATTAAAGAGACAAAGGTTGACAAAGGTGTATAATCAATAACTTCAACATCTGCATTAGGAAACAGTCTTTTTAAAGCACGATATGTGCTTATTACCTGCAACAATGCTCCTTCGTTCTGTACATTATGATATGTTAGTATTCCTATCTTTTTCATGCTACTTCCCTCACCCTATTCATAAGCACTGCCCCAATCAAACATCTATAAGCAAAAGCAAAACATCCTATAGTCACAAAGACCCACAATCCCAATTGGCCTAATACCATTATTGCAATTACCTGCCCTATGGAACCTATTATATTAAATCTAAAAAACGCCTTCATTTCTTTACCATTGCTTTCTGCGACCAAAAAACATGAAGGTAATACATACATAAGTTTTAGGCTGCCTAACAAACAGAAAAGTGAGATCAAGCCCAGAGACGCAACGTATTTCCCGTCAAAAAGCATTTGTAATATCCAGTTTGCAAAACACAAATAAAATATAGAAATAATAAAAGAGGCACCACAAAGCAGGAGAAACAAACTCTTTTTATTTACTTTATCTCCTTTTGAAATTTTTTGACAATACACATTAAAAATTGATATCCTGCTTAATTCATAGATCTGCATTATCACTATTAAAATACTATAAAGAGCCAACTCTTCATACCCCAAAACTTTTGGAATAACAAAAGCATTTATTCTCTCGATGACCATCATAGTCAGACCTATTTCCCATAGTCTTATACCATCTTTAAAGATTATGTTATCAACATGCTTTTGTCCGTTATCCCATTTGAGGATCAAATAAATAACAATCGGTATTATTGCAGATAGAGAAATAAACTTAAGCAACATTATATTACTAAGATTAACTTTGCCGTACAAAATCGCACAGGCAACAAATAATATAAATACAACAGGATGAAAACGTTCTATAATAATAGCTGTATTTAATTTCCCTTTAGCCCTAAGCATTGCAGAGAACAATTTAATACATCCATCAGCCATGCTACCCATCAGTATATAAACAAAAATCGACTTATCAAAATCATAGTAGAGCATAATAACATAAGTTACAATCACTAAGGGAATAGTGATATACGCAAACAATTTTTTAAGATATTTTCCCCAATCGTACTCTTCTATATTTTTAGATGAAAAATATCTTACAATTGCCGTATTTTGACCAATAAGAAAAAGGAAAGACATTGTGTATATTACATTCAAAAACACAAAACTATACTGCCCAAATTGTTCTTTAGGAAGATATCTACCAAGAATAATGTTATTAACCGCTTGGACAACTGCAATAGAAGACATTATCACAAAATTCTGAAAACTTTTATGTTTTAACACCTTCTTTCCTACCTTCTTAACGTTTTGCATCCAACCCCTTCTTAGCCCACCACCTTAAACGATTCTATACTTATATAGATTTCAAGAAAGGAAGTACCTTCCCATCCATAAGAAACAGATTCTCCCAATCAATACAAGGTCAAAGACACATTGGATAAAGCTTGGACACATCTGGATTGTTTTTAGAAAAATGAGTATTATTTTCACAACAGCCTCCTAAGTATGAGATAGGAGGGTATAAAACAGAACTGACCGCACAGCTATTGGAAGCTAATTCTTGTTTTTCCTTGCTGGCCGATGCCTTACCAATTAAACTGTATTCCCATATGCCGATACACTTTGTGTGTCAAATCATCTATTCGTCAGACAAAAAGATATAGCATTTTTGGGAAAATACGTTGATATATTGCTTGATTCCAAAAGTTACTATAGTTTTACCGCTGCTGGCCTGGATGAAAAGAACAAAACCAAGGATCAAAATATTGAATACTGTTTATGTACAACAAAAGTGAGGAAAATAAAACCGCAAACAATTTTGTTGATGTTCTCGAAATATCATACTAAAGATGAAACTCAGATTACGGATGTAAACTGTGACATGTCTCAAACATTTATCAAGGGGGATAAAGTTTTTTTTTGCGAAGCAAATATTACGTTTGATAAATTACATATTACAAAAATCATCAATGAGGCAGTATGGCTGGTACGAGAATAAGAGGCAACACCCCATAGCGACGGCCCACCAATATTATTAATATCTGCAAACACCATCAGAACTCATTGTGAATGATGTCTCTTAATGAAAAAAGTCACAAATAAACAACGGAATATAAGAGAAGCGCATTTTCATAATCCAGCCTGCTATCAACTTGTACATGTTTTTATTCACCTACACAGGACGACCTATAAAGCTCCTGCAGTCCGGTCGTTGTCAAGAGAGTTGTCGCCTAAACCATATTTATTTCCCCCTTACACACCCCCTGCTTTTTTCAAACATGTTCAGAAATTACTGTAAAGGCTAAACCCTCCGGGTGCTCGCAAGCTCGCAGCCTTGACAGAAATTTCTGCCCATGTTGTTTGTAAGCACGGTGGGTAAGGATAAAACCATGCTTCTCATGCTTTTGCGACACTATGCTGCCCCTCTTTATCCATGCTCTTATTATGCTCTGGATTGAGGTTTACTTCTGTGATCATGTCCCAATTTCGTATGTTACTGGTCCAACGTTTCGGGGTTCTCCTCCTGGCCTCCAGGTAAACCTTTTCCCGGTTTTCCAAAATCGTCTTATCTATGCCTTTATGTCGATCACTGGGAGTGACAAATTTTATTCCGCTGTGCCGATGATAGTTGTTATACCAGCGTACGAATTTTAAGACCCATTCTCTGGCCACATCTATTGTATCAAAGGGCTTTGACGGATAGACGGGGGTATATTTCAAGGTTTTAAACAGAGCCTCTGAATATGGGTTGTCGTTGCTTACCGATGGACGGCTAAATGATGGAACAACACCGAGGTGCTGAAGGGTTGCCAGCATGGTGGCCCCTTTCATTGGAGAACCGTTGTCAGAATGAAGGACAATCTCTTTACCGCCAACTCCTTCTGATAAATAGGCACGCTTTACAAGCTGTGAAGCCAAATCGTCATTCTGTTTATTATGGACCTCCCAGGCAACGACCTTACGACTATAAATGTCAGTAATCATGTAAAGATAATAGAAAACTCCTTTGATGGCAGCCGGCAGATAGGTTATGTCCCAAGTCCAAACCTGATTGGGGCCTGTTGCTGTAAAGCCCTTTGGTTTATAGCGTTTACAAGTCTGGCTCTTCCCTCGATGTGTCTGTTGATCTTGCTCATGCAGGGTCCTGTAAAAACTTGATTCAGAGGCCACGTAGACGCCTTGATCTGCAAGCATGGGAACAATCTGCGACGGAGGGAGACTCTTGTATTCTTCGCTGTTGCAAATATTGATGATTTCCTGTTTTTCTTCTTCAGACAATTTGTTTGCCGGTACTCTCTGCGTGTAGCTGCGCTGATCCTCTTTTGCTTTTGGAGCTGGCTCCTGCCATCTTTGTAATGTACGTTCAGAGATTCCCAACATTTCACAGGCTTTGAATTGCCGAGCTCCAGTTTTACAAGCTTCTTTGACCAAGGAGATGGCATTCTCCCTGTCTGCTGCTGCAATCAATCGTCCTCTTGATCCCCCCAGAGTTCTTGGGCTTTTTTTTTTAACACAAGAAGGGCTGCGGTCTCTGCCAGCGCCTTCTCTTTACGGGTTAATTCTTTCTCAAGAGCCTTGGTTTTTCGCTTCAGTTCTTGTTCCGTTTGTTTGGCTTTTTTCACATATTCACGGTCTGGACTCTTTCTGCAACCGGAGATGCAGTCTTTTTTCCATTCTTCGAGCTGTTCAGGAAAAATACCATTTTTCCGGCAATATTCGCTCTTCTCAGCCTCACTCATCGGTGCTGTCTGTAATAGCGCATCAAATTTTTGTTCGGCTGTCCATTGCTTGCCCTGTTTCTTGGAACCCACTGCTTCTCCATTCTTCTTTTTATGTTTTCTGAGCCAGGTTGCTACCGTTGACTCTGGGATACTTGCTTCTCTGGCACAACTTACTACGGAACGGTCCGGATTTAAAAGGATTTTTTGAATCATACCCTCTTTAAACTCTTCGGTGTATCTCACCATCGCTGCCCTTTTGATCGCCCTATTCAAATTGAATCGTTTCGTTCTGGGTTGAGGCGACAACTATCCTGCCACATAGGGCAGTCTTCCTTGGAATTCTATTGAGATTATGCACTCGAAGATATTCGAACAATTCAAAAAGCGGTCTAAAAGCAGCGTGTATTTGAAATAAACTTGCGGTTGCTGAAATCCTTTGAAACCCATTTCCAAACTGTTTTACAGTTATCAAACCGATAACAAAACCGATAGACCCAACCGCAACGAAATTGTAAGGTTCGCCATCTTAATTGAGAATAGGCTTAATAAAAATATTAGAACTTATTCTTGAGATTTTAAGATCAAACAATTTATAATATTTTTCGCCATCAAATCCTTCTATTGGAAGCTTGACAACAGTAGAATTGACAGGATCTATCATTGCAATTTTTAAGCTGTAAACTCCTTCTTTAACCTCGACAGGAATTTCAAGCTCAGACTTAATTACTCTGGTTACTCCTGGGAACCATTTCCAGACAGGGATTTCAGGTTCTTCTTGAAACTCATATACCGTTTCATTATTTCTGTCAGCCAAAACAAATTCCAGTAAATATTTTTTGTAACATGGGGCCGAACCTAAATTTTCCCACTCATGATCGAGCTCTATTGTTATTGTACCATTAGAATTTGATTTAACTGGCGAATTATAGCTGATATTCTTCAAAACGAAACGATACCCTATTTTTTTGGCGGCTTCTTCAACGATTTCTGTCGCATTAACACTGAGCCCCTTGTTCAAAGAGAAGTAGTTTAGGTTGATATAACTAACAGGATCAGATAATGCTATTTTAAAAATATTTCGAACATCCTCAGTATTATCCTCAAACTTGGCAAACTCATAATAGCAGCGTACCCCATTAGGATCTGTAGCATCGTCTTTACTACTACCACTACTCATCTCAAAAGCTATTTCAGAAATATCCGTAAAGGAAAGATTCTTAACATACATAACCACAGAACTGGATTTTGTTGTTCCTTTTTCAACGAAAAGAGATCCTATTTTTTCTGTTTCTCCAACCTCAAACTCCGCCCATAACCTTTGCCATGTGTTCATAGCCGCAGAATCATATTTGGTTGTAAAATAATTTTCAACGAACTTATTATGGCTGTCGTTAGCCTGAAGCTTTAAAGATGGCATATATAGTTCATTGCTAAGTGAATCTATTTTCACCATACCTTCCAGCCTATATGTTCTACCTGGTTTTAATTTTTCATCAGCTAATTTAACAAGGGCATAGTTCCACTTTCCTGTTTGAACTCCTAAAATTTTTATTCCTTGTTCTTCTGTTTGGCTTAAATGTATTCCATTAGCGGCAGTCCAGTCATCAAGTGAGTCTTTCCCACTTGGATCATTAACTTGATTCCCTGGAGGGTCATAATACTTTGTATGACTCTCAACTTTCTCATTAAAATAGCCTGGATATCCATATTTAACAAAATGTGTAGAAATTCCGCTCATTGAATTATTTTTAGTCAAATAAAGACCATCATATCTTAGGTTGATTTTATTTTTAACAGCGAACTCTACAATGGCGTTATTGTTTGGAGCTATATTAAGAAACAATTCTGTCTCTGAAAAAAACTCTTTATAAAACGCAATCATGGATTTATATGCATTTAAATAGTTTTCTCCTGTATAACCATAATGAAACAACTCCTCATTCGTCCATAGATCACTTGAATTAAAACCTAAATGCATTTCACCCCAAACCCCAACATTGCGCATATCTACAAATTCAATACTATCCAACCCATTAAAGGCGTTCCCCAAAGCTTTAATAAAATTTCGAGTTTTGATTAAGTACAAGTCATTCCAATAAACAGGATCAATTTGTTTTCCCTGCATATGAGGAACCCCTGGGACACCAGACTCAAAAACCCACAAAGGTGTAGCCTGTGAACCAACAGTGGTTGACATCACACCAAATCCGAATCTTTTGAATCCCTTTTTCTTCCAGTGATTAATCCAGGATTTTATAACATCGAATTTATAGACACCCTCTATAGGTTCAAGCTGATTCCAGGTAAATCTTGTATAAGCAATATCAGTATAAGACTTTATAGATTCGAAAAGGAAGCCGTCACCTTTCCATGTGGGATAGGTTAACCCACAACCACGATTAAAGATTGGCTCGTTTAACTCATCGGGCTTATAGACATAAGTCCCGTCAACGGAAAAATAACCTTTATTTTTTGTTTCGACAAAGGGCTCGTTAGTAACTTCTTGAAAATTATACTTTTTATTTTCGTCAGCTGTAGACCCTTTTTCTTTAACCAAAGAGACATTCTTTAAATACATTTCTATGGAATTATTCTCTTTTGTATGTTTTTCAATCCTAATTATTCCTTTTTCCTCATTCACTGAGATAGTAAATTTACCGCTTAATTTCTGCCAAGTATTTAATAAAGAAGTGTCATAACCAGATGTATTATAATTCTTTACAAATTCACCTTTATTATCATTAGTTTGCAATTTCAGTGTTGGCTTCTTAATGGGATTGCTGATCGACACAATTTTCATCCAGCATTCAAGCCTGTATATCCCGCCTGCATCAAGGTTAGGGTTTATCATAGGGATCGTTCCGTAATTCCATAAACCTTTCTGACTACCAGCAATTTTAATTTCATCATCAGCATGCTTGCTAATACTAATACCTTTTGCTGCAGGCCATTCAGTAATAGGCCCTTGAGCATGTGGAATCCTCAAGAGGTTCACTTCGATTTCACCAGAAGAGCTATTAACAGTCAAAAACTCATCACCATGAACAAAAGGGATGAAAAACAAAAACATAAGAATACAATAAAAAAACATTCGACGACAAAACATTTTTTAATTCCTCCTTAAATGATGGTGGGACAGTACTCTATGGATCACATGCAAAAAGCTCATATTATATTGCGCGACTACTACCAACCTAAAACTCATAAAACAGCTAAAGGTCCCAAAGAAATAATTATTCACTGACAATTTTCCATCGAATCTCAATAAATACCAAAGAACCGGATCAAGCAGAGATGCTGCTACTGAACTTATGCCTTAACGCGGTTCACTGTCACTTAACACCTCGCACTACCCATTCCCAATGATAAGCAGGTCAAAATAAGGTGGCAAAAAAGGTTTGATCGGATTTCCTGATGCCGAATTTCTAAAACAAGATGGCGCTCATGTTGCAGTCATAGTGTTAGCCGGCATAAACGATCCTCTAATTTTTATCATAGGGTACTGAAATATTTTTTTTGAATGAATATAGATCACCCAAAGATCTTTCTTACAGCACAATTGGACTTTAGGGATTTATACCAGTCATAGGTATTGAATATCCCTTCAGAGATATTGATAAGATGCTTCGACCCAATGGCTTTCAAACAGGAAACATCCAAAAATTTCCGGTGTGTACCATCAGGCTTTGACGTGTCAAACCGTAATTCACCTTTATAGCCCACAACTTCTTTGATGGTTTCTGCACCTCTTTGATGGTGCAGTCTGGCCAGTGCCAATATTGACGAAACAGGGTTTAAGATAATTGGTAAGATGCTCGTAGATTACTGATCCAGCAAGGTCCATGACAAATACAGAAGCGTCTGCCATGTCGTCCACAAGGAGAAACTCCCTTCGGGGGAACCGGTTCCCAAGACAACCACTTCCGGTACCCCGGATTGTTTGGCCTCATGGAATTTCCAGATAAGCGCCGGAAGAACATGGGAGGTCTCAAGATCAAAATTTTCGTTGGGACCATAGAAATTTGTGGGCATGACAGCAAGGAACCTTGTGCCATACTGACGGTTGTAGGCTACACACATCTTGATACCGGCGATCTTTGCAATGGCATAGGGCTCATTGATCGGTTCAAGAAGGCCTGTGAGAAGGTGCTCCTCTTTCATGGGCGGGGGACCTGCTTTGGATAAATGCAGGACGACCCGAGGAAGAGCAGGCGCGTTACCTTGCTTTCGTAAGCTGCGTGGATGATGTTTCCCTGGATGGCAAGGTTTTCATGGATAAACTGAGCCGGAAAGGTGTTGCTGGCATGGATGCCCCGACCTTTACCGCAGCAAGGAAGACATTGTCTGATTTTAGTTCTTGAAAAAAGCGGATCACCTCATCCTGGCGGGTGAGGTCAATCTGTAAGACACGTAAGCCCTGGGGTAGATCTGCTGAGCCGGGGATGAGGGTAAACCGGTCTGCTTGTGGGGTGCTTGATTGGAAACTTCCCACAAGGTTGTTGAACCCTTTTTTCAAGAGATTGCGGATGGTGGCGCTGCTCACCATGCCGCCTGCGCCTACGATGAAGATTGTGCTATTTTTATTCATTGTGGTATATATTTGAAATCCTGCGCACTGGCACAGCTCATCCTTTTTTGCTTCTTGAAGGTCGACTTTTACCATTTCGGAGACCAGTTGTTCAAAGGAGATCTTTGGTTCCCATCCAAGATTGGCTTTGGCCTTGGTAAGATCTACAAGAAGGGTCTCCACCTCTGTGGAACAGAAAGACCTGGGATCAACGGTCACAATGGTTTTTCCGCTGGCAAAGTTGATCCCCTTTTCGTTGACGCCCTCGCCTTCCCACTTGATGGCGATACCGAGTTCATTTGCGGAACGTTCGACAAACTCCCGGTCGGAATGCTGCTCTTCTGTTGCAATGACATAATCATCCAGGGTGTCCTGCTGGAGCATGAGCCACTGCATCTCCACATAGTCTTTGGCGTGGCCCCAATCCCGTAGGGCGTTCATGTTACCAAGAAAAAGGCAACCTGCATACGAAGGTGGATTCTGCACAGGACCCGGGTGATCTTGAGGGTGACAAAGGTTTCACCCCGCAGGGGAGATTCATTGTTAAAGAGGATGCCGTTGCAGGCATAGATACTGCACGCTTCCCGATAGTTCACCGTGATCCAGTAAGCATAGAGTTTGACACAGGCATAGGGAGACCTTGAGTAGAACTGGTTTTTTTTTCATTTTAGTTTAACCAAGATTATTTATGTACCAGTCAGCAGCAACATCGAGTCCCTGGGTTACCGAGAACTCCGGGTTATAGCCGAGTAGTTCTTTTATCCTTGATATGTCTGCCAGGGAATGGCGGACATCGCCGGCCCTGAAATCCCTGTATTCGGGTTGGGATTCCTTTGCCTGGGGGTATCTTGTCGCGACCCTATCCCGGATCATGGCAAAGAGTTCGTTCAGGGTGGTTCGTTGGCCAAAGGCTACGTTGTAGACTTTGTTGGCTGCGTCGTCGGAGGATAGGGCTGCGAGGATATTGGCCTGGACGGTGTTGTCGATGTAGCAGAAATCCCGGCTGGTCTCACCATCGCCGTTGATAAAGACTGTCTCGCCTTTGATCAGGGACGCAAACCAGAGGGGGATGACGGCGGCATAGGCACCGGAGGGGTCCTGGCGCTTGCCGAATACGTTGAAGTATCTGAGTCCGATGGTTTTGAATCCGTAGGCGGAGGCAAACACGTCGGCATAGAGTTCGTTCACGTATTTTGTGACGGCATAGGGGGAGAGGGGCTTGCCGATCTCGTCTTCCACCTTGGGAAGGCCGGGGTGATCACCGTAGGTTGAGCTTGATGCGGCATAGACGAAACGTTTTACCTTGGCGTCCCTTGCGGCTACAAGCATGTTGAGAAAGCCTGTGATGTTGTTGGCATTGGTGGTGGCAGGATCTGTTACCGAACGGGGAACAGAGCCGAGGGCTGCCTGGTGGAGCACGTAATCCTGGTTGGCGCAGGCTTTTTCGCAGGTTGGGGGATCGCAGATATCGCCTTTAATGAAGGTGAAGCGGTTCCACTGCTCGGGGGTGACAGCCTCTTGCACCTGGTCGAGGTTGTGCTGAAACCCGGTGGAGAAGTTATCAAGGCCTGTGACCTGCTGGTCGTTTCTCAGCAGGGTTTCAATCAGGTTGGATCCGATGAAACCGGCAGCGCCGGTTACAAGCCATTTACCAGATATGGTGCTTAGTTTTTCTTTGATTGGTGTATTCATGTATCTCTTAGTGTGTTTGATAATCAGGAATTAAAGGCGCCAGAAATTGACGTCGCTTCTTTTTACTTCATTGATATCGATCATGCATTTTACGTCGATGAGGCAGCCGTCTTTTTCAAGGGCTTGGGTGAACTCCGGTAAGGCCTTTTCGCGGTACTGTTTGTGGGGAACGGCAATGATCAGGGCGCCGAGATTTTGGAGCTCCTCCCAGGAGCAGAGTTTGACATTGTAGTATGCCATGGCCTCTTTGGGATCTGCCATGGGCTCATGGACCATGACCTCTACGCCGTAGGACTCAAGTTCGTTGATGATATCCACCACCCGGGTGTTTCTCAGGTCCGGGCAGTCCTCTTTAAAGGTGAGGCCGAGGACGCCGACTTTGGATCCTTTGATGTTCTTGCCGGCATTGATCATCATCTTGATGGTTTTCTCAACGACAAATCTGCCCATGTTGTCGTTGATCCTTCGGCCGGAAAGGATGATCTCGGGATGATATCCTTCGGACTGGGCCTTGAAGGTGAGATAGTAGGGATCAACGCCGATGCAGTGGCCGCCGACGAGTCCGGGGGAAAACGGGAGAAAGTTCCATTTGGAGCCTGCGGCTTCGAGGACGTTCTTCGTGTCAATGTTGAGGCGGTCAAAAATAAGGGAGAGCTCGTTCATGAGGGCGATGTTGAGATCCCGCTGGGTGTTCTCGATCACCTTGGCCGCCTCGGCCTCTTTGATGTTCTCGGTCCGGTGGACACCGGCGGTGATGATGGACTCATAAAGGGCGGCGACTTGATCCAGGGTGTTCTGGTCATCCCCGGACACCACCTTGACGATCTTTGTGAGGGTGTGCTCCTTGTCGCCGGGGTTGATCCGCTCCGGGGAGTAGCCCACATGGAAGTCTTGTTTCCATTTGTAGCCGGATTCTTTTTCAAGAATGGGCACACAGATCTCTTCGGTCACCCCGGGATAGACGGTTGATTCATAGATCACAACAGCGCCTTTTTTCATATATTGGCCTGCGGTTACGGAGGAGCTCTCCACAGGTCCGAGGTCGGGGCGCCTTGCCTTGTCAATGGGGGTGGGTACCGCAACAATGATGTAGTCGGCATCCTTGAGCATGGCGGGATCGGAGGTGGGCGTGAAGTGGACGGCTTGTTCAAACTCCTCAGCTGACACCTCGCCTGTGGGATCCTGCCTGCGGTTGCAGTTGTCGATGATGCTCTGTTTTAAATCAAGTCCCACGGTCTCAAACCGGGCGCCGAAATGGACGGCCAGGGGCAGGCCCACATAACCGAGGCCGATCACTGCAATTTTTATATTATCTATCATTATTTTTCCTTAATTATATCAGCTATTCTGTCTGAAGCTTTGCCGTCCCAGAATTTTGGACGCTGGCCGATTTTCCAGTTATTGTCCATGATCCGGTCAAAGGAGTCAAGAATCTTCTCCCTGGAGGTTCCCATGAGTTCGTTTGTACCTTGTGTAACGGTGATGGGGCGCTCCGTGTTCTCCCGAATGGTCAGACAGGGGATGCCCAGTGCCGTGGTCTCCTCCTGGAGGCCGCCTGAGTCGGTGAGGGCCAGCCTGGCGTCCTTCCAGAGGTTCAGGAACTCCATATAGGAGAGGGGATCGATGAGCGTTATGTTGTCTGACGGTTTAATCCCAAACCGTTCCATGTTCTTCCGGGTCCTGGGATGGATGGGAAAGATCAGGGGAAGGGTGTCGGACACAGTGGACAGGGTCGTCAGGATCGATTCAAGGGACGCTTTGTTGTCCACGTTGGACGGCCTGTGGAGGGTCACGACTCCGTAGTCGGCATGTTCCTGCTTAAACCGGTTGGAGGGGAACACTGCGGGGTCCATTGATTCGAGCTTGGAGAGCTGGAAAAAAAGATTGTCGATCATCACATGGCCGACAAAGTGAATGGCGTTGTTTTTTTTGCCTTCGTTGAGAAGGTTCTCCAGGCCCTGCTCTTCGGTCACAAAAAAGAGGTCTGAGATGGAGTCGGTGACCATGCGGTTGATCTCTTCGGGCATCTGAAGGTCAAAGCTCCTGAGGCCAGCCTCCACGTGGGCCACCATGATGTTCATCTTTTTGGCCACAATGGAGCAGGCCAGGGTTGAGTTGAGTTGACATCCCCCACCACAATGACAAGATCCGGCCTGTCTGCGAGGCAGGTCTCTTCAAATCCCGTCATGATCCGGGCGGTCTGCTGGGCATGGGAGCCTCCGCCGGCACCCAGGTGATGGTCGGGCTTCCTGATGCCGAGCTCCTCAAAAAAGATGTCGCTCATGTTGCGGTCATAGTGCTGCCCCGTGTGAACGATCTTATAATCAAGGTCGGCATGGTTGTCAAAGGCCCTTGCAATGGGGGCTATCTTCATGAAATTGGGTCTGGCGCCTGCAATAAGAAATATTTTCATGGGATCCTCTGGGGGAGTATATATAGCTCCGCTTCCTGGGTTACATGGTGTAACCAGTTCATGTGAAAGCTGCGATCAGGCAAAACCCCTACACTTGCAAATACTGCGCCAAAAACATTCAAGCAGCCGGAACTCCTCTCCGGTGAATTGCCCTGTTTGTCCGTCAATGCAATTATAGCAAGGACAGTTGTGTCAAATCAAAATTTCAAATAATTGTCAAACAATCATTTGATTTAAAAGCTGAATCGCAATTTTGTGGGGAAATTAGATTCCGAATGACATACTTTTTATACTATTTAGAATAATATTTCACAATTTAAACGAGAAATGCAAAACAAAATCATATTTTTGTAAAAAACTATGACTTTATAACATTTTTTCTATACTTTTTGGGAAGTTTTTTCCACAACCTGGATTATCAGGCCAGGGTGAACAAGGGGATAATTAATGGGGCGGTTTCTTCATTCCGCGGATCATGTTAACCATGATCTTGTCAGCCCGGTCAAGGCGGCCCGCAAGAACCCCAAACAGATGGGATGCCACATCAGGGTATTTTTCGATGATCTCGGAGAGCTTGTCCCCTGGAAACCGCTTGATCACCGAGCGTCCCTTTGAAATGATGGAAGCGGACCTGGGTTCTCCGGTGATGGCGGCCATCTCGCCGAAATACTCGTGCGGCTGGGTAATCTCGGCGATCTTCTTACCGCCCTTGACAACATAAACAGCGCCCTGGATCAGCTTGAAGAAGTCGATGTCCGTGTTACCCTCCCGGATGATCACGTCCTTGTCCTCGTAGCGCTCCACATCGGGATTGACAAGATAGGCCGGCAGGGCCTCCTTGGTGATGGTGGTCTTCTTGAGAACCTCATCGAGGGAGGTTGCGCCCTGGCGAACCTTGATGAGACCTGCGTCCCGGAGTGTTTTCATGCCCTCCTGGACGGCGAGCTTCCTCAGTTGATCCTCGGGAACGGCGGCGTTGATCGCCTTGGCTACCTCGTCGGTCACCTCCATGAGTTCATAGAGCCCTACCCTGCCCTTGTATCCGGTGCCGTTGCAGGTGCCGCAGCCCCTGGGGCCGTAAAGCTTAAGATCGGGAATTTCCTCCTTGGAAAAGCCGTAGAGCTCCAGGTCCGTTGGATCGTAGCCCGTGACAATCTGTTTGCACTCCGGGCAGAGCCGCCGGGCCAGGCGCTGGGAAAGCACCATGGAGACCGACGAGGCCAGCATATAAGGGGGAATGCCGATGTCCACGAGGCGTCCGATGGTGGAGGGACAATCGTTGGTGTGGAGGGTGGAGAACACAAGATGGCCGGTCATGGCGGCCTTGATGGCGATCTCGGCCGTACCGATATCCCGGATCTCGCCAACCATGATGATGTCCGGATCCTGGCGGAGAAAGGATTTCAGGGCCGCAGCAAAGGTCATGCCCACATCGGCCTTTACCGGCACCTGGTTGATCCCCCTGAAGTTGAACTCCACCGGGTCCTCAGCCGTGAGAATCTTTGTATCCTCCTTGTTGAGACGGTTGAGGATTGAGTAAAGGGTGGTGGTTTTTCCGCTTCCCGTGGGGCCGGTGACCAGGAGCAGGCCATAGGGCCGGGTGATGCAGCGCTTGATGCCCTCAAAGGTATCGGGCTCGAACCCGAGCTTTGCCAGATCCACATTCAGGGCGCCCTGGTCGAGGATACGCATGACCACACTCTCGCCGAACAGGGTGGGAAGGGTTGAGACCCGGAAGTCAACCGACTTGTTTTTCCCGAACCTGAGCTTGATCCTGCCGTCCTGGGGAACCCTGCGCTCGGCAATATCAAGTTCGGCAAGGATCTTGAGCCTGGAGATCACTGCGTTCTTGATGGACATGGGAAGGTTCATGGCCTTGTAGAGGGAACCGTCCAGCCGATACCTCACCTGGAGGGACTTTTCAAATGGCTCGATGTGAATATCACTCACCCCGTCGTTGACCGCCTTGATGAGTATCCCGTTCACAAGCTTGATGATGGGGGCATCCGAGGCCCTGAATTCATCATAGTCATCGGCGTCGGCAACGGATTCGATCTCAAGCTCCCCTGCCGCCTCAGACACCAGGGATCCAAAGTCGTCCACCGAGGTAACGGGCTCGTCCGGTTCCTGGGTGTCATCAAAATGGATGAACTCCCGGTACTCCTCCTCAGTGATCTTGTAGAAGTCCCGGTAGGCCTCGATCACATCGTTTTCCGTTGACACGCAGATCTTGAGGGTCTTGCCCAGCTCCTGCTGAAGTTCTTCAACAGCCGTGGTGTCCGTGGGCTCTGTCATGGTGACCACAAGCTCTTCCCCCTTCATGCCCAGGGGGAAGACCATATATTTTTTGGCAACATCAAAGGGAAGCAGCTCCAGGATCTTCGGGTTCGGCTTGATCTCCGAAATCCTGACCACCTTGTAGTTGTAGATCCTTCCCAGTACGTTGACAATGGTCTCCGGATCGATGAATCCCATGGTGAGCAGCACACTGGAAAGCCTCGCCCCGCTCTTTTTCTGCTGGGTAACGGCACTCTGGAGCTGGTTGCTGGTGATCTGCCCCTCCTTGGAGAGGATCTCACCAATGCGCATCCTTCCAGCTCCTGACTGATCCTTGATGGTCTTGGTCAACCCGGTTGACCTGGCCTTGGTTGGAATATTCATGGGCTGCTTTCTCTAAATAGAGTTACCGGTTGTCGTAGATTTTCTTACCTCCGCCAAATATAAGGAGAACGCCGAGCACGTAAAAGCAAAATTGAACGATTCCCGGGGCTCCTGAAAAAACAGGAATAGCGGAAACCTTTGGCATCACCTGGGGAATCCTGTAAAAAACACCGAGTCCGGCCATCACAAGGGCTGCGCCCCATATCAACTGAATTTTTCGTTTCTCCATTGAGATCACCTTTCAAGCTGGGTCAGCTTCTCTTCAAACAGATTCATTATTTCATCAAGTTCTTCGGAACAAATTTCCAGATCATCAAACAAGGCGTCGATTCGGTTTTGATGCTCCCCGATGCCGCAGGAGAGCTCTGCAATGGCTTTCCCGTCCTGGAGCTCCACAGCCGCCTGAATCTTGGCATTGAGGGCTTCAAGCTCGGCTTCATGGGCTTCTATCTCCTCCTCGATGGCCTGGACCTTTTTTTTGAGGGGACCGGCCTCCCGGGAGCGCTGGGCAATGATTTCACTCCTGACCTTCCGCATCTCCTTTTTGGAAACTTTAGATCCGTTGAGACCGTTATCCTCCGACACGTCGGCAGCGGCCTCCTCCTCGTCCCATCCCTCTTTTTCAAGGAACTCGTCATAGGTTCCCTCGAACATGAAGATGGTGTCGTTCTTAAAAACAATCAGCCGGTTGGCAAGGGAGTGGAGGAACATCTCGTTATGGGTAACAAGAACAACTGCACCGCCAAAATTGTCAAGGGCAGCCACCAGGGAGTCGCAGGATTCCATGTCAAGATGGTTGGTGGGCTCATCCAGGAGCAGAAGGTTCAAGGGTTTTGCAAGGAGTTTACCCAGCATCACCCGGCTCTTCTCACCGCCCGAGAGCACTGAGATGCGCTTTAAGGCGTTGTCCCCGTCAAACATCACCGCCCCGCAGATATTCCTTGCCTGCTGCCGGTCAAGGTCCTTATGGGAAAAGAGGATCTCCTCCTCCACGGTTGACGTGGGATTGAGGGACTCGATATTGGTCTGCTCAAAATAGCCCACCTCCACCCCGGGATTGTAAGAGACAGCCCCGGAAACAGGCGCAAGCTTCTGGGCCAGAAGCTTCAACAGGGTGGTTTTTCCCTTGCCGTTCTTTCCAACGATGGCCACCCGGTCCTCCGGGGCCAGGGTAAAACTCAAGTCTTTTATAAGGGGAATTTCAGGATCATGGGCAAAGCACAGTTTTTCGCCCCGGATCACCTGCTTTCCGGCAAAGGGCAGATCCTTGAAGGAGAACTCCAGGGATTCCATCTTGTTGAGGCTTTCGCGTTTTTCCATCTTGGAGAGGGCCTTGACCCTGGACTGGACCATGCCGGCTAGCCTGGCCTTGGCCCGGAACCGGGTGATGAAGGTCTCCATCTCCTTACGCCGCTTATCATCGTTCAGCCGGGTCTTTTCATAGACCTCTTCGTCCTGGACGATCTGCTCGTAGTATTTGTCCGTGCCGCCCTCGATCTTCCGGACAACGGTCCGGTGAATACCAGCGATGTGGGTGACCACGGAATCCATAAAGCTTCTGTCATGGGTGACAAGGAGGATCTCCCTTGGCCAGGCACGAAGGAATCCCGCAATCCACCGGATAGAGGTGATGTCCAGATAGTTGGTGGGCTCATCCAGGATCAGGAGATCAGGCTCTGAGATCAGTACCTTGGCAAGGGTTAGCCGCACCTGAAATCCGCCGGAAAAAGCACCCGGGCTCTGTTTCATGTCTTCATTGGAGAACCCCAGGCCTGCAAGGATCTTTTCCGCCTTCCAGTAATGCTCCCGCTCATTTTCGTTGAGCCCCAACATGCACTCTTCAAGAACGGTCTCTTTTGAAAAGTCGATGTGCTGGGTCAGATACCCCAGTCTGTAGTCCCCGGGAATTCGAATGGCGCCGGTGTCGGGCTCCTCCCGGCCGGTGATCATCTTTAACAGCGTTGTCTTGCCATGGCCGTTTCTTCCCACAAGGCCGATCTTTTCCCCGGTATTTATCTGAAAACCCGTATTGGAAAGGAGATCTTGTCCGCCAAATCCCTTTGATATCGATTCAATGTTTATCATAATTCCTGGATCATACCATCAAGATGTAAAATTTTAAACCCGGAATTATCAGGGAACCACATATAGCCCCCCATATTCATTAATTCCTTGACTTGAACTCCGATTATATTCTACAAGTTTGTCCTATTCAATTTCTTTACGACAATTGAGGCTTCTTAACGTTAATTGAGGAAAAAATGACTAAATACATCTATGGCTTTGGCGACGGCAAAGCAGATGGAGATGCGACCCAGAAGAATCTGCTGGGCGGCAAGGGTGCCAACCTTGCTGAAATGGCAAGACTCGAACTGCCCGTGCCTGCAGGATTTACAATTTCAACAGAGTGCTGCACCGACTATTTCAAGGCCGGTGAAAAATTACCTGAATCCCTTGACCGGGATATCAAGCAGGCCATGGCAAAGATCGAAGACTCCATGCAGATGAAGTTCGGCGATCCTGACAACCCCCTGCTGGTTTCAAGCCGTTCAGGAGCCAGGAGCTCCATGCCCGGCATGATGGAAACAGTGCTCAACGTAGGGTTGTGCTCGGACACCATCCCCGGACTCATCAAAAAGACCGGCAACGAATGGTTTGTCTACGACGCATACAGGCGTCTGATCATGATGTATTCCGATGTGGTCATGGAAAAAGCAGAAGGACTTGAGCCCAAGGACGGCATGGGGATCAGGATCCACCTTGAGATGATCATGAACGATCTCAAGAACGACCGCAACTACCAGACAGATACGGACATCAGCGCCCAGGAGATGAAACTCCTGTGTGACAAGTTCAAACGAAAGGTCAAGGAGACCCTTGACTGTGAGTTCCCGGACAATCCATGGGACCAGCTGTTTGGATCCATTGCCGCTGTATTCAAAAGCTGGAACGGCAAAAGGGCCATATCCTACCGAAGAATCGAGCACATTCCCGACGACTGGGGAACAGCGGTCAACGTCCAGAGCATGGTGTTCGGCAACATGGGTGACAGTTCCGCCACAGGCGTTGCCTTTACCCGTGACCCTGCCACCGGGGACAACAACTTTTACGGGGAGTGGCTGCCAAACGCCCAGGGCGAAGACGTGGTTGCCGGCATCAGAACCCCCAACCCCCTCAACAACAGCACCAAATCGTCCCACAACCGCCACCTTCCCTCCCTGGAAGAGGCAATGCCCGGCATCTATGAAGAGCTGGCCCAGATCCGGACCCGGCTTGAGCTTCACTATTCGGACATGCAGGACATCGAGTTCACCATCCAGCAGGGAAACCTGTACATGCTCCAGTGCCGTGTGGGAAAAAGAACTGGAACGGCGGCCCTGAACATGGCCATGGACATGTTTGACGAGGGGATGATCGACGAAATCACCATGATCAACCGGCTCAACCCCAAGCAGCTGGACGAGATGCTCCACCCCATTGTGGATCCGGTGGCGGAAGAAACTGCGACCATCGTTGCTGAAGGTCTGCCTGCAGGCCCCGGCGGCGCATTCGGCGCCATCGTCTTCACCTCCGAGGATGCTGTCCGGCAGGAGAGAAACGGTAAGAACGTCCTCCTTGTCCGGGACGAGACCAACCCCGAAGATATTGAGGGCATGCGGGCTGCGGTCGGCATCCTCACGGCACGGGGCGGCATGACAAGCCACGCGGCCCTTGTTGCAAGGGGCTGGGGGAAATGCTGTATCGTGGGTGCAGGCGGCATCAAGATCAACTATGAAAAGCGGGAGCTCACCGCAGGCACACGGGTCTTTAAGGAGGGTGACATTTTCACCCTGAACGGCACAAAGGGTCTTGCCTACGAAGGCAGCCTCAAGATGAAGAACTCCACCGAGAACCCCAGGTTCCGGCAGTTCATGGCCGTTGCCGACCGTTACCGCAGGTTAAAGGTCAGGACCAATGCAGACACACCGTCAGATGCGGCCCAGGCCCTGAAATTCGGTGCCGAAGGCATCGGCCTCTTCAGGACCGAGCACATGTTCTACGGCCAGGATTCCGACAGGCCCCTGTTCCTCTTGAGAAAGATGATCCTGAGCAAGTCCATTGACGAGCGCGAGCGGGCCCTGGAAGAGCTGTTTCCCTTTGTTAAAAAGGAGATCCAGGACACCCTGGAGGTTATGGACGGAAAACCCGTCACCCTGCGGCTCCTTGATCCCCCCCTCCATGAGTTTGTTCCCCAGTCCCCGGAAAACCAGGAAGAGCTGGCAAGGGAGCTGTGCATCGATCTTGAGGAGATCAAAAAGCGAAGCCTCGACCTCCATGAATCAAACCCAATGATGGGCCACAGGGGCGTACGGCTGGGCATCACCTACCCCGAGATTTCCGCCATGCAGATCAGGGCCATTTTTGAGGCGTCTGCCGAGCTGATAAAACAGGGCAAGACTCCCCAGGCCGAGATCATGGTTCCCGTGACCTGTAATGAAAACGAGATCCTTTTTGTCAAAAACATCGCCAAAAAGGTCTACGAAGAAGTCCTGGAAAAGTACGGCATCGACGCCATCGATCACCAGTTCGGCACCATGATCGAGATCCCCAGGGCAGCGCTCATGGCAGACCGCATGGCAGAGCATGCCGAGTTCTTCTCCTTTGGAACCAACGATCTCACCCAGATGACCTTTGGTTTCAGCCGGGACGACATCGGCTCGTTCATGAACGACTACATCGACAACGCCATCCTCGAAGCCGATCCCTTTGAAACCCTTGACCAGGAGGCCGTTGGCAAACTGATCGAGATTTCCGTGGAGCGGGGCCGGAAAACCAGGCCGGACATCAAGCTTGGCATCTGCGGCGAGCACGGAGGAGATCCCGATTCCGTGGAATTCTGCCACAGAACCGGGCTGACCTATGTGAGCTGCTCACCCTACCGGGTACCCATTGCAAGGCTTGCTGCGGCCCAGGCCGCCATCAAGGATATGTAATATAGAATAAAAAAAGGGGACGTTTCTATAGAAGCGTCCCCTTTTATGCTAATAAGCTAAGCCTGACCCCAAATTATGGTAAGCGTTCCGCCGGGACCTTGCTCAACACGGGGTAGAGCTTGTCCTTGTCAGAGCAGATCGGGTACTCAACCTGCCAGTCGATGCTCAGGCCGGGATCGCTGAAAAGAATCCCATACTCATCTCCTGGAGTGTAGTAGTCCGAGCATTTGTAGGTCACGTCCACGGTCTGGCTCAACACGGAAAACCCATGGGCAAACCCTTCGGGGATATAGAGCTGGCGCCTGTTCTCCTCGGAAAGGATATGCCCGGTCCACTGGCCGAATGTTTTCGAGCCCTGGCGGATATCCACGGCCACATCAAATATGGTGCCCCGGACGGGATAGACAAGCTTTGCCTGGGGATGCCTGAGCTGATAGTGCAGCCCCCGGACAACCCCCTTTTCAGATCTTGAGTGATTGTCCTGGACAAAGACCGGTGCAACGCCATTTTGGGCATACCGTTCCTGCTGGTAGGTCTCAAGGAAAAATCCCCTGGCGTCTTTGAACAGATCGGGTTCTATGAGGATAACCCCTTCAAGACCGGTTTCGATAAAGCGGGTTCCCATCAGAGGGGTTCTCCTTTTGTAACGGCAATTTCCATAAGGTAGCGGCCATAATCGTTTTTAAGCATGTCAGATGCAATGTTTTTAAGCTGATCACCGGTAATGTACCCAAGCCTGAAAGCGATCTCCTCGATACAGGCGATCTTCAGCCCCTGGCGCTCCTGGACGGCCTGGACATAGGCTGCGGCCTGTTGAAGGGCCTCATGGGTACCGGTATCGAGCCAGGCATACCCCCGGCCCAGAAGCTCTACCCTGAGCTGGCCCATCTTAAGATATTCAAGGTTGATATCGGTGATCTCAAGCTCTCCCCTGGCAGATGGCGTAAGGTTTTCAGCAATTTCCACCACCCTGTTGTCATAGACATAGAGCCCGGGAACAGCATACTTGGATTTGGGCTTTTCCGGCTTCTCCTCAATGCCCGTGACCTTGCCTGCCTCGTCAAAGGCAACAACACCGTACCGCTCAGGATCCCTGACCGGATACCCGAAGATGAGCCCGCCCCCTTTATGGGAGACCGCTTTTTTCAGCGTTGCCTGCAGGTTGCCGCCGTAAAAGATGTTGTCCCCAAGAATGAGGGTGACGCTCTCCTTTCCAATGAACTCCTTTGCAATAAGAAATGCCTGGGCAATCCCGGCGGGTTCCGCCTGCTCCGCATAGGAAAACTCCATTCCCAGGGAGGAGCCGTCTCCAAACAGCTCCCTGAACCGAGGAAGATCAGCCGGGGTGGAGATAATCATGATCTCCCGTATGCCGGCGAGCATGAGAACCGAAAGAGGATAGTAGATCATGGGCTTGTCATACACAGGAACTAGCTGCTTGCTGACGGCCTTTGTAAGCGGGTAGAGGCGTGTGCCGGAACCGCCTGCCAAAATGATTCCCTTCATTATTTTTCCTGTCCGTTGTAGTGGGTTCGGATCCATTCCAGATACTCACCCGATTGAATATTTTCCACCCAGCCAAGGTTATCGAGATACCAGGCAACACTCTTCTCTATGCCGGTTTCAAAGGATTCCTCAGGTTTCCAGCCAAGTTCGCTCTTCAGCTTGGAACAGTCAATGGCATACCTGAAATCGTGTCCGGGCCGGTCCTTGACAAAGCGTATCAGCTCCCGGGACGAAGCAAGGGAATGGGTTGCCCGGCCGGATTTGTCAACCATGTCGCATATCCGCTCCACGATCTGCCGGTTCTCAAGCTCGCACTCACCGCCGATGTTGTAGGTTTCACCCCGCCTGCCGTTTTCCATGATCATCCAGATGGCACTGCAGTGATCCCGGACATAGAGCCAGTCCCGGACATTGGTTCCGTCCCCGTAGATGGGAAGCGGCTTACCTTCCAAGGCGTTCAGGATCATCAAAGGGATGAGCTTTTCCGGAAACTGGAACGGACCGTAGTTGTTGGAACAGTTTGACAGGGTCATGTCAAGGCCATAGGTGTGAAAATATGCCCTGACAAGATGGTCGGATGCTGCCTTGGAGGCTGAATAGGGACTTGAGGGGGCATAGGGGGTGGTCTCGGTAAATAAACCGGTCTTCCCCAGGCTGCCATAGACCTCGTCCGTACTCACATGGTGAAACAGCTGGAACCCCTTCTGGATCCGTGCAGCCTCCAGAAGCGTGAATGTTCCCTTGACATTGGTATCCATGAACACCTCGGGGGAGGTGATGGACCGGTCCACGTGGGATTCCGCAGCAAAATGACAAACCGAGTCGATCCCATGGCGCTCAAATATGCCGTTGATCGCAGCCGGGTCGCAGATATCGGCCTTTTCAAAAAAATAGCGGTCTGAATGGTTGGCCTGGATGTCGTCAAGGCTGTTGAGGTTGCCCGCATAGGTCAGGTTGTCAACGTTGATGATCTTTCCCGAAAAGGATGTCTCCTCAAGCAGGTATCTGATAAAATTAGACCCGATGAAGCCGCAGCCCCCGGTTACAAGCAAATTTTTCATTTTTTAAATCCATCCCAAAGTTAAATGGCGCAAAAGTGTCGTGTTTGTTAAGATTTCTTTGGGATATAACAGATACGGGATTGGATCTCAATTTTTATTTACAATCCGCACCCCGTCGGAAACCACCTCGATCTCAACCCTCCGGTTCATCATTCGTCCCCAGGAGGAGTCATTGCTCTCAATGGGATTTTCGCTTCCCAGGCCTGAGGTAGACATCTGTTCCGCCAGGGCGCCTTTGCCCAGCAGGAAGCTCTTGACAATGTTTGCCCGGAATTCAGACAGTTTCCTGTTGTAAGCATGATTGCCGTAGGCATCGGTATACCCTTTGATGGTGACCCTTGCTTCCGGATAAAAAACAAGGCTTTCTGCAAACAGGCTTAACGCTTCCATCCCCTGGTCAGAGAAGTCATTGGTGTTGTACAGAAAGCGCACGATCACCTTTTTTTCCAACGTGGGAGGAACGACTTCAACGGTCGGCTCAACGACTGGCAGGTCCTCCTTCGGGGCCTCCTGGGCAGAGATAAAGGTTTCAATGGAACCTGTGATGGGAAAGGACTCCACCACGGGTGTCATGGTATCCCCGGTTTCCGGAACCGTTTGGAAAACACTTTCCCGGGTTGCCGGCGCAGTCCCGGGTGCCGAAACAGGCTCGGGTGCCGGTGAATCTGCTGTGGGAAGGGTTCCGCCCTCCCCGGCATCAGGGGTACTGTTGACAGGTTGCAAAGGAACGTTATCGGGCAGGGACTCTGACAACTCTGCCGTGCCGCCGCCCAGATAGTGATCGACAGTGACAAAAATCCTTCGGGCACGATCGGGGAACAAAAGCCCCCCGGCCAGGAGCAGCAGGGCCATGATTACAATAACAGCATAGGCCGGCAGCCTTTTGCGGGGTGCCGCCCCGGGCGCGTTTACCGGGGTATTGGGCGGAGGAACGGGAGCTGCAGGAGTAGCCGCCTGGGAATGGGCAACGGACTCGACATGGACGGGTTTGGGGTTGGGTTGTCTGTGCGTTACAGGAATATCGAGTTCCCGGACACACTCCCTGATGATGGCGACGTCCATGAGCCGTTTGTCCTGGACATATCCCGTGAGAAGCGCGTGGTCGCACAGGACATTGATTCGCCTTGGGAATCCCAGGGAAGCATTATAAATTTCCCGGACCGCTTCCTCCTCAAACAAACGCTCGGTTGTGCCTGCAACGTTGAGCCGGTGCCTGATGTAGTCATCGGTCTCGGAAAGGCTCAGGGCTTCGAGATTGTAGTTCAGGGTAAGGCGCTGCCTCACCGCCCTGTTCTGGGGCCGGGAAAGAACTTCATTAAACTCGTTCTGGCCGATGAAAAAGATGTTTAACAGCTTTGTTTCCGCAAGTTCCACATTGGACAAGAGCCGGATCTCCTCCAGAAGCTCCTGGGTCAAAAGCTGGGCCTCATCAACGATAAGAAGCACTTTTTTGTTATCAGCATGGGCAGTGTGGAGGAACTTGCTGAACCCGTAAAGGAACCGCCCCTTGGAGGTAACCCCCTGGTCAAAGCCAAAGCCCCGGGCAACATAGTTGTAAAAATCGATTTTATCAAGGCTTGGATCGGGAACGGCTGTGCAGATCACATCTTCGCCAAGGCTTGCTTTCAGGGTGTTGATCAGGGTTGTTTTGCCCGTCCCCACATCCCCGGTCAACAGAAGAAATCCCTTGTTGTCCAGAATACCGTAACGAAGCGTTGCCAGGGCCTCCTTGTGCTTCTCCCCAAGCCAGAGAAAGGCAGGATCGGAGCTGATCTGGAACGGTTTATATTTTAAGTCGTAAAAGGCCCTGTACATTTCATCCCTTTATAAATTATGAAGATACTCCATATCCTTGGTCTGACTGTTTTTCGTTCCCACCACCAGAACTTCGCACCTGTTGTTATCGGTATTTCGAAAATAGAGCCTGCCGTTGTACCCAAAGAGAACCTCAAGGGAGGGAAACCGGTTCTTTTTGCCCGCAAACACCTTTCGCTTGACAATAACCTTTGTCATATCCGCATCAAGCTGATGAATGAGCTCTTCCGCTTTTATCTGCATATCATCGCTGAGTTCGAGCAGGCCTGTCAACGCCCTGCGGTTCATATCCAGATTCTTGTAAATCGCGGCAAACCGTTTCCCGGAAAAATCAAAGGATTTGCGCTTGGAGCCGCTGTTTTTTCTCCGCTCATTCTTCTTGAGCTTTTCCTTTAACTCGTCGATTTCCCCCTCTTTCTCCTGCTGACGGGCGGTGTTATCCTGGAGTTTCTGCTCCAGGGCGACAATTTCTTCAAACATGTCCTCCTCGGTGATGCTTGCCTTCTTTTTTTCCTCCTCATTGGCGTGCCTTAAGAACTTGATATTCTCAAACAGATTGCGTTTCTCCTTCTCAAGGTCCTTAAATATCTGTTCATACGCTTTTCTGTCTTCCACAAGTTCGGTAATTCGCCGTCCCGTTTCCCTGTCATCCCTTAACGCCTGTGCACTTCCCCTCCTGTAAAACATCAGAAAAACAGCCGAATGGATGACAATCAACAGTATTAAAACAAGGTTGGAACCCACCGTACCATGTTTTAACCGTGTTATGACCTTTACCGTGAACCCACTGGTCATGATCGAATAATTCTGATGGGCGATGGTTACGGAATCCCACTCATCCCCGGTCATGTAGGGATCTATTTCCCCGAATGAGGGATATAGGACCTCCCCTTCCCTGGTCGTTACCATGATGTCGAAATCAGGTCCGAACCATTTCACAAAAAAATCATCAGCCAAAAAGCTGTGAATATTATTCCCCACAGCATCCCTGAACCGCACGGTTCCGTTCAGCAGTGATTCTGAATCCCCGATAATGTGATTCTCGATCTTCTGCTGATAAACCGGAGTAAGATATTTTTCAAATTGACTCAACATGACTGCATATAACAAAGGAGGCAGCATCAGACAAAGCAACACAGTCTTCAAAGGGAAATACTTCATTAATACTCCAAAGTAAAAATTTTCTTTTACCTATGACATATATAGCACAAGAGCCCATCGATCAAGGGGGCAAACTTTTTTTTTAAAAATAGAACCGGATTCATCCAGCTTGTCAAAAGCCCTTGTCCGGTAGCGCCCCGCCGTCTGCAAGCTTTTCGAGTTCCAAATTCACGGTTTTAATGAGGGACTGATCCTGTTCGGAAAGGGATTCAACGTTGACCATTCGCAATCTTTCAGCAGCCTGTGAAAATTTTCCCTGTTTATACAGGGTCATTCCATAATGGAACAGCACCACAGCATTGTCCGGAAGCCTCTTTTCAAGGTCAGACAGAATCCATGCGGCCTGGGCATACGCCCCCTTTTTGAAATATACCCAGGCAAGGGTATCGGCAATGGCATCATTGTCCGGGCTTTTGAGATACGCCCGCCGGGCAAAATCAAGAGCCAGATCAAGACCTGAACCGGTTTGAACGTACAGCCAGGCAAGGTTCGCCAGGATCTCCGGAGATTGGGGCATTTTCCTTTCAGCGTTCTTCATCACCTCTAAAGCAGCTTCAGGTTTCCGGCTACTGACCAGGTGTCCTGCAAGCACGATCCATCCCTCTTTGTACAAAGGGTTATTATGGATACACTGGTGAAGAATTTCAGACATTTTTTCCATCTTTCCCTGCTTCCCATACAGTTCCGCAAGCTTGATATAGGCATACCCCATGGTGGAATTCAGGGATACGGCTTTCTTAAAATAATGCTCAGCCCCGGCATGGTTCCCTATGCCTGAGGCAACCTGTGCCGCGACATAATTGATGAAAGGGTTTTCAGGAAACGCCTCCAGGCTCTCTTCCAAAAACTTTTCAGCCCGTTCCGGTTCGTGGTTTTTAATCAGCAACATGGTATACCGGTATAATGCATCCGCAAGTTCCGGCTCCTTGCCAAGAACGCGCCGATAGAACTCCCTGGCATTGTCCTCCTTCCCTGACAGCTCCCATGCCATGCCGATAAAATAGAGGGGAAAAACCTTTTCAGGATTCAGGGCGTATGCAGCACCCAATGACAGAATCGCCTTTTCAAACTCTTTCCCGGCCATGAGGTTGAGCCCTTTCATCATGTGGGCCCTGGAATTTTCAGGTTCTTCCGCAAGTAAGCTGTTCAAGTATTCAAGGCTCAGCCGGTAATTTTCATTTTTATGAGTAACCACTGCCATTAAAAGCGTTGCCCTGGATTGCCGGGGCTCTATGAAAAGCGCCTGTTCAAAGCTTTTTTCTGCTAGCCGGTTCTGACCGCCTAGAAGATAGGCAACGCCAAGAAGATAGTAGCCCGAAGCGAGTTCCGGCACTAACGTGACAGCTGTCTTTAAATAGGTGGCAGCATAAACCGAATGCCCCTTGTATAGCCAGTATTTGCCCTGGAGAAGTTCATATTCTGCAATCGGTTCCCGGATAAATTCGCCCAGATCTGAGATGATCTTCCCGGCCGGTTCCATCCTGTTCAAAGAGATATAAAGATCGGCAAGCAGAATGTTAAACTCAACATTTTGCGGATCAGCATCAACCAGGGCTTTCAAGATGGGTTCGGCTTTTTCAGGCTTACCGGTTGAAAGGTAAAACTGTGCCAGACGGTTTTTCAAATCAGGAGCCCCGGGTTCGAGTCCCACGGCCTCAAGCAGATACGCCTCTGCCTTTCCCGGCTCATCTGCAACAAGAAAAAAATCCGACATCTGAAGAAGAAGGGAGGGGGACCTGTCTTCCATTTTATCTGCAACGGCGAACAACTCATATGCCTCAATCTCTTTCCCAAGGACCATAAGGCAGGTGGCAAGTTTTAAAAAATTTCGTCCGGACCCCTTGGTGAAATCAAGCGCTTTGCGGTAATACGCCTCCGCCTTTTCCGGCTGATCCCTGAGGATTAGAAGATCCCCCTGGAGGGTATCAACCTCCGGATGGAAAACGGCCATTGCTTTCAGGACAGCGCATCGTTTCTCAGCACCTGCAAGATCATTCTTCAGAAGACAAATGCGAAGGAGTTCAATATGCAAGGCAACATCATTGGAACAGACCAACAGGGCTTTTTCAAACATCGCCTCAGCCTGTCGGATCTTGCCAAGGCGCAAAAGACCCTGACCGATTTTTTTCATTAATTGAATATTGTCAGGATCAGCAGTTAACGCTCTGTTCCAGCAGCTGACGGACTGGCCATAATCCCTTTGTCCATAAAGAAGATCCCCCTGTTCTTCCAGGGGACAATTATTGTAATCCATATTAACGGCAACCCGGACAGAGCAGACAAACATACAGATACAGATGCAGGTGCCGATGATAAATCGTTTTCGCTTCATATCTTTGCCTGGAGCGAAATAAAACAGCAAACCAGAAAGATGAGCATGCCGTAAAACCCTACCTCAACCTTGTGGGAAACCATATAGGAAAAAAAACCTTGGGCGACCCGGAAGATCCATGGCACTTGGGTTTCATATGATCTGGTAAGACTGTAGTCATCCCCCCCCCCGGCAATGAAGCCGGTTTGCGCAGTTGATGATCCCCGCCTTAGCCCCGGGGCCTTACGCAAAGAAGGCACACTGGTTGTCCCCGACATATGTTCACCACCGGACAGTATCGAAAGTCTTTTCAAATCCGGCAGGGAAGAGCTGGCAGAAGAGAGGGCGTTTGTAGGGACGGTACGACCGTTGTGAAGAATGCCTGCCAGCTTATTTTCCAGGTGTTTTCTATGGTGTGTAATGTTTTTTCCCCCGTAACCGGGCATGGACTTGACAGCAGGACTGTCAAAAAATGGAAGATCAAGGTTTTTCAACACTTTTTCGGTACGCTTCTGAAGTGCTTTGTACTCTTGAATGAGCAGATGGATTCTCAGATTTGCAAGCAGTAGCCTGTCGAGGTATTCCATGGTTGACAAGGACTGTTTAGTAAGGACAGTTATGGGGAGATCCAGCTCTATCTCATTTGCCGGGACAAAAAATGGATTGGATGGCCGAATATACACCGTGCCATCTCCGTCGTCTGCTTTCGCAAACAGATCGTCATAAACCGAAAGATTGTATGGTGTTTCACAAGACCGGAGAGTTGAAGACACCGTTGGACAATCGGGTACATAAGGCTGTACAAACCAGGCAGCGGCAACTGTCGGCAACAAAAAAATTAGTAAAGAAAATATCGTAGAAACCATTTTTATTTTCACAGGAGTCAATTCCCGATTTATATATTTTTTGTTTGACAAAAATGAGTATCACATAATAATAGAGTATACAAGCTCATTTCAGACGGGCAGAAGGACATGGCGTTTCAACCATCGACTCAGGCGGAGGATGCATGCATTCCAAAATCAGATCTATTCTTTTTATCGTTATAGTCCTAACATTTTTCCAAGGATGCAAAACAGACGACGAAAAAATGATATCGCACCTTAATAAAGGCGATAACTATTTTGCTGCTGAACAGTATAAAGAAGCTGAAATTGAATATAGAAATGTTCTCCAGATTAAGCCTGAACATTTAGAAGCGTGGTCGCGGCTCAGCGAAACAATGATGAAGCTTGGCGACCCAAGGGAAGCGTTCCAGGCCTATTTAAAGGTTGAACAACTGGATCCGGGAAACACCGAAGCATTGTTAAAACTCGCAGGTTTTTTTCTTTTGGCCAAAAAACCAGACAAAGCCGAAGAAAGGCTTGAGATCCTTATTAAAAAGAACCCTGATAATCTGGACGCCCTTTTTTTAAGGGCACAGATGTTCACCCAGAAAAAAGATCTTGAACACTCCGAACCCCTGTACGAAAGAATTCTGGCCCTTGAACCTGGCAATGTAAAGGCCCTCCACGGACTCGCCAGGATAAAGAACTTTCATAAAAAGTTCAATGAGGCCGAGGCCCTCCTGCTAAAGGCGATAGATTCAGCCGAAAATGCCGTTCAGCCAAGACTTGCCCTTGTCAGCTATTACATCAGCAAGAAAAAATACAATGAAGCCGAAACCCAACTGCTCACAGCCACCAAAGAAAACCCTGACAACTCTGATCTGCAGATCATTCTTGGTAATTTTTTCTTCAGGATGAGAAAAGAAAAGGCTGCTGAAGAGGCTTATCTCAAGGCGGTTCAACTTGCCCGGGACTCCGTAAAACCCTGTATGACCGCAGCAAATTTTTATGATATCACAGGAAAAAAGGATAAAGCCCTTGAGATGTACAAAAAGGCTTTGGCAATTGCCCCGGAAAACCTCTCCGTTAAAACGGCCCTGGCAAGATTTCAATACAAGAACAAAAATATAGAAGCTGCGGAAGCTGTCATCGCAGAGCTGTTGGAGGCAAGGCCAAAATTTGGCCCGGCACGCATGCTGAAAAGCGAAATCCTCACCTATAATGAAAAATATGACCAGGCCCTGGAAATTCTTGTCGCGCTTAAAAAAGAGGAGCCTAAAGCGCCAAGAATCCACTATTTTATGGCTTTGTGCCAGACACGACTCGACCGTAACGAACAGGGAAAAGCTTCAGCGCTAAAAGCTGTGGAACTTAATCCAAACTATATCCAGGCCCGTCTTCTTCTTGCTGACATACACTACCGGGATAGCTCCTATGAGTTAGCAATTCAACAGGCGGAAGCTGTTTTAAAGTCGGTTCCATCCGACTACAGGGCAATCCTTGTCAGTGGCAACGCCCACATGGGTATGGGCCAGGTCGAGCAGGCTGAAAAAGGATTCCGGACATTGATCGAAATAGATCCGAAAAATCCGGTGGGCTACTACCGAATGGGCCTTGTAAAATCCTATCAGAAGAAATATGAACAGTCAGAACAGGTTCTCAAGAAAGCACTTGAAATAAATCCCCTGCTCATGGACGTTTTTACCCTTACCCTCAGCAACAATATTGCCCTGAAGAGATACAGCGTTGCCCATAAGCTCTGTAAAAAACAACTTGAACTGACAGCAGACAAGCCAAACCTTATATGCGCGGTCCACAACCTTGAAGCCAGTGTTTTTATGGCTGAGAAGGATACGGAGAAAGCAACGGCGTCTTACCAAAAAGCCATTGAGGCCTACCCCGAATTTACCCAACCCTACCTCTCCCTGGCCCGAATCTACATTTCTGAAAACAATCAGGATAAAGCCATTGGCATTTACCAGACCCTTATTGATAAGCACCCGGATATGGAGATTCCCCATATCATGCTGGGAACCATTTTTGACAGCAGGAAACAATACGACAAAGCTGCCGCCCATTACAGAAAAGCCCTGGCCATCAATCCTGATTTTGCTCCTGCCGCAAACAACCTTGCCTATCACCTGGCAGAGAGGACAGATCAATTTGATGAAGCGCTGAAATACGCAAGAATTGCAAAAACCAAACTTCCAAATGATCCGGGAATAATGGACACGCTGGGACTTGTTTATTACAAAAAAGGTCTCTATGGCAATGCGATCAGTGAATTTCTCGACAGCATCGAACTGATCCCGGAAAACCCCATCATTCATTTTCACCTGGGCCTTGCATACAATGGAAAAGGGGAAAAGGAACTTGCACAAAATGCATTAAAACACGCGTTGAAATTGAACAACGAATTTGAGGGTTCCGGCAAGGCAAAAGAGCTGTTAAAAAAATGGGACGATTCTTAAAAAAGGCCCGAATGATTCGGTTTTGATTATTTTTTTTACAAGTTGACATTTTAGCCTTTACAAATCCGAAATAATGATTAAACATTAATAGTATCCACTACGGCTATCGCTACGTCGGCAAGTGACTCAGTTTACCATTTTTTCATTGCAAGGAGGCAAATATGCAAAATAATGAAGAAACATTCCCAAGGGAAAACAACGACTCCAGTGAAAAATACGACGAACGCCATAGAAGGGAAGAGCAGCGAAGAAGGGAAGAGAGTGCAGGTTTTGCCTACATCAGCACGGTTGGCTGGATCTGCCGCAGGGAAAAAACCAGGAGAAAAGATGATGAATTCATGTTCTGACCAGACCCTATGAATTCAAAACAAGTTTAACCAACCCCACCGAAAAAACACACCCTATGTAAGCAGCCCGGCAATTGACAATTGAATTTCAAAAGGAATGGTTCTACGCTTTTGTTCCCGTAGGCGTTTCCGCGTCATCCAGTATCTCCCGGATTTTTCCGGACAGGATCTCCAGGGTGAACGGTTTTTGCAAAAAGCCATTGCAGCCTTGATCCATGATATCGCTGGCCTGCCCCTTGATGCTGTAACCGCTGGAAAGCAGCACCTTGGCCTTGGGGTCCAAGGTTCTCAGGCGTTTAAACACCTCTTTTGAGTTCATTCCGGGCATCACCATATCCAGAATCACAAGATCTATCCCAGGGCTGTCGGCTTCAAAAAGAGCCACGGCCTCTTTACCGTTCCTGGCCGTCAAAGTCCGGTAACCGAGACTCTCCAGCATCTCCTCCCCGATTTCCAGAACCATCTCTTCATCATCGACAAAAAGAACGGTCCCTGTCCCCTTCAACAATTCCGGAGGCGCCTGGATCTCTGTTGGAGGCTTGGATTCTGAGGCGGGAAGGTGGATAAAAAAGGTGGTTCCCCTGCCCTTTTCGCTTTGGACCGTGATCATTCCCTTGTGGCTTCTGATGATTCCATATACTGAGGCAAGGCCCAATCCGGTTCCCCTGCCCATGGTTTTGGTGGTAAAAAACGGCTCGAATATTCTCTGTCTTGTGGCCTCATCCATGCCGCAACCCGAGTCTGAAATCGTAATAAGCACATGGGGACCGGGCTTCAGACCCAAAGTATCGGCGGGTTCCTCTTCAAGGATCAGGTTGTCGGTCCTGAGGCTCAATACCCCGCCCCCTTCCATGGCCTGCCATGCATTGACGAAAAGGTTCAGCAGCACCTGCTTCATCTGGCCTGTGTCCGTCTCCACAGCCCAGAGATCGTCTCCATAGAGTTCAACAATGGGGATCTCTTTTCTGGCGCTTCCGAACAGATGGACGCTATGGCCGATCAATTCGTTCAGGTCAACGGGCTTGACCTCATAATTTCCCTCCCGGGCAAAACCAAGGAGTTGCTTGGTAAGACCTGCGCCGTCCCGGACATGGTCCTGGATCGCCTTGAGCTTTTTACCGTAGGGGTTGGCGTCACCCATTTGGTTCTGCACCAGACAGGCACACCCCTGTATCCCCATCAAAAGGTTGTTGAAATCGTGGGCGATGCCTCCGGCCAGGGTGCCAAGGGCCTCCATTCGCTGGGCCTGGTGCAGCTGCTCCTCCAGCCGTGCCCGGTGTTTCTCGCTCTCCATTCGAAAACTGATATCCCGTACCGCTGAGATAAGGGCCTCCCTGCCGTTCCAGATGATGTGACTCGCTGTGATCTCCACGGGGAAGACGGTTCCATCCTTTTTCCGATGGTATCGAATGGGAATCGCCACCTCTTGGTCAAGGGTGGCCTGCCGGGTCTTTTCCGGTTCTGTCGAAAGGTCGGTGTTTCTCATCCCCACGAGCTCCTGCCTGCTGTATCCGTAAAGACAGGCGGCAGCACCGTTCATTTCAAGGATATTTCCCTTTTCTTTATCAATCAGGAAGATGGCATCTGATTCCAGTTCAAACAGGGCGCGGGATTTCTCTTCACTGGCCCTGGAAGCCGCCTCGCTCTTTTCAAGGGAGTTCCAGGCGATCTGACGTTGCTCCACCATTGTGTTGGCCGACCTTGCAAGGGAGCGAAACTCGCTGAAATGGACCGTGTCCGGATCGATGCTTAACCCCTGGGTCGCGGCTTTCTCAAAAAAACCCGTGAACATGTCGAGGTTGTTCTTGAGCCGGACGGCGAAAAAGTGAACAAACAGGCAGATGAGAACACAGATGACGCCAAGAACGATAAAGAGATGAATAAAAAATACCTTGATGTTGGTCCGGGTCTTTTTCTGCAGTTGAACAATGGCTTTTTCCATGTCGTCCACAAAAAGGCCGGTTCCCACATACCACTCCCATTCCGGAATGCCCACGGCATAGGAGAGCTTCTGGGACCAGGGTTGTCCATCCCCGGGCGGGACCTCATAGGAGACAAACCCACCCCCGGATTTTGACACCCGGATCAACTCCCGGACAATGGGTACGCCATTGGGATCTTTAAGGTGGATCAGGTTATCCCCGGCACTCGGACCCGCCAGAACGAATCCCTTCCAGGTGGCGGCAAAGATGTAGTTACCGTCTTTGCCCTTTATTTTTCTGATCCGGGCAAGGATCTCCTCCTTGATCTCAGCCTCTTCGTCAACCAGGTATTTACCGTTGCCGATGACCCAGCCAAGGGGCTTGAAATATTTAACATAGGAGATCTTGTGAGCTTCTTCCCCAGGGTTTGCAGGCTTGTTCCAATCATAGGAGACAAACCCTTCCCCGGTTTTGGATCGTGCGGTCTCAAGGATATCCGCAACAAGAAAATTCCCCCGGCCGTCCTTTAAACCGATGATATTCACCCCCTCAAGTTCAGGGTTGTTGCGGTTTATCCGTTCAAATCCGGCCATGTCCTCGGCAAAATAATAGCCCCGTCCCCGGTCCCAGGTGGCGGCAAACAACGCGTCATGGATCTGGGTTTTTATGGTTTCCAAAGGGGCTGAGTGCTTGTTGGCTTCATAGATATGGGAAGCCACGGCATGGGCCTCCAGGGTCCTGGACTTAACCTCCCTTTTAAGGCGCTCGTGGGCCTGGGATTTTTTATGCTCAATGTAGGAGAGCGCCGATTCCACCTCCGACCGGAGGGTCTGTTTTTTCGATGCCAGATAATCGTTCCTGATCGCAACGGATTCCGTCTTAAGGTGGTGAAGTTTTTCAACCACCTCAAGGGAACCGAAAAAGACAACAAAGAGCAGTGCAAACAGGGCGATACTATAGATATAAACATTAATCAGGCTCTTTGGTTTCTTCATCCCATGCTCCAGGAATATTTAAATGCAGATATGTCAGAAGGGGTGCAGCCGGAACAAAATAGAAAAGCTTTTTTTTCCATGACAGTCTTTAAAGCATAAAACACCCGGCATGAAAAGAGAAAATTACACGGAGATTTTATTCTTTTCGGGACTTTCTGAAAATGCTACCTTCCAAATCACTGGTCGTAAAATCAACAAGGGAAATTAACCTGTAACCAAAGGGGAATAATCACCATGTTGTCATGGATCAAAAAACTTCAGTTTATTAAAAGAACACCTCTGTACAGCTATGGATCAACCCTGACGGATGTTGCCATGAGGGCGTTTTTCCTGCTTCTTTTTGTTGCTGCCGGGATTTTCGGAATTTTGATTCTGACCAAGATGTTCTGGACCAATTATCAGCACACGCCGGTCGGTGAGCACTATTTTCAGGTTTACGGGGAACGTTCACGGATGATCTCTGATTTTCTCTCCCAGGACATTGTCCGCCTGTGCCTTGGCCTGACCTGGGTGCCGTTCAGCTCATGCTGTATCGCCTGTGGGGTGCTGCGGCTCTTCCATATCACATCCTACCTGTACGAACCCAGGGGCCGAATCGTAAAAATAGCCCTGTTCGGTCTTCCCCTGGCGGCCCTGGCAGGATGGAACCTTTACCAGGCCCAACTGGCAATATCGTTCAGGCAGGGATATTTTCTGGCGCTTTTACCCACCCTGGTCATCTTTTCCAGCTGTTTTGAATACACATCCCTGCTGATTCCTGAAATCGGAGAAACCATGGCAAACCTGAAAACAGGTTTACTATCCCTTAAGAAAAAACCTGAGCCCCCGGTCAAAAAATAACTCCCGGCAATGGATAAGGATGGGTCAGGCTTTTTTGGTGCCGCAGGCCGTGTCCATGTCGATGATGTCCACGCCGGGGAGATAGCGTTTAGACTTGTACTCAGTGATACGGGTCATCCTGCCTATCAGAACAGACAGCCTGTCGAGATTCCGGGTGATGATCTCAAGATCATCCAGGCTCTGTCCCGATACCTGGAGATCCTTTTTCATGAGCCTTGCCGCCGAAAGAACAATGGCCAGGGGATTGTTCAATTCATGGGCCACGGTGCCGGCCATCTCCACGACACCCTGGAGCCTTTCCCTGTTGCGCAGCTCCTTTCTCAACCGCACATGGTCGGTGATGTCCCGGATGGTTCCGATGATAAAGTCGATCTGGGCGTCGTCATGATGCCGGTACATGGGGGTGGCCATCACCTCCAGGTAGAACTCGCCCGTATCATCCACCACCTTTCGGGTAAAGGAGACGGTTTTGACTCCCCGCTGCAATCGTCTCAACAGCTTCTCCCTGGATTCACCGATCCTGAGAATCTTGTCAAAATGCCTGCCGATCACCTGGGACTCCTCCATGGCATGGTTTTTTAAAAACACCTTGTTGACCATAACGATCCTGTAGTCACTGTCCAGCACAAAGAGGTCGGCCTTGAGCCCGTCAAAAATGTTCTGGAGAAACTGCTCGTGGCGCTCCAGCTGGGCCACCAAAGCCATTTTTTTCTCAAAGTTAATGGAGTTGCGGATGGCAATCCCCCCCTGCTCACCAATGGCCCTGGCAAAGCTGACTTCGGCATCGGTAAACCTTCGTTGCTGGGAGGTCAGTAGCCTCAGGATGCCAATGATCTTCTTTTCCACCACAATGGGAATGGCAAGGATACTTCCCACCCCTTCAAGCCGTGTCTCTTCAGGGTACCTGATCCTCGGATCCCGGGCGGCATCGAAGATAAACACCGACTCTCCCCTGAGGGTATGCCGGGTGGAGATGTCGTCATCAATGCTGCCCCGCTCAAGGTAGCATTGGCTCAGCCCGGAGGAAGCCATCAGTTGCAGACGGCCGGAGACAGGATCGAGCAGGCGTATGGAGCACCCTTTCAGCTCCATGACCCGGGGAAGCTCTTTAACGATCATGTCCAGGACCTCATCGAGCTGGAGGGTTGAATTGATAGCCTTGCCGATCTCGTTAAGGGTCTTGAAATAGCTGAGCTGACGCATATTGTCGCCATGGATCCTTGCGTTTTCAATGGCAATGCCGCACTGTTCGGCCAATGCTTTGACAAAGGCGATCTCGCTCTTTTTAAACCTGCGGGGAGTTCTTGAGATCAAGCGGAGCACCCCACGTACCTGCTCCTGGAACACGATGGGGGTGACAAGAATGCTTTTGACCCCTTCCTTGCGGGCGTACCTGGAGTAGAGGTTGCAAGGATCCGTTGTTGCATCCAGAACAGCCACGGGCTTTCCGGTCAGGGCAGTGATCACGCTCTTTTCGGCATCAATGGGTCCCCGGTTTAAATATTCCCGGCCCAGGCCGTGGGCGGCAACCAGCTGAAGCCTGTTGTCATGGGGATCGAGAAGTCTCACCGTGGCAGCATCCAGCCCCAGGACCGTTGGGATTTTTTCAACGATGAGGTTGAGCACGGTCTCAACATCAAAGGTGGAGGTGAGGGTGTGGGTCACCTCCTGGAAGAGCGAAAGGTAACGTTCCTGTACGGAGTTGTGGTTAGTATCCATGGTAACTTTCATTTCATTTATTATGTATTACGGCGTCAAACTTATACCACCATACGGGGGCAGACGAACCAGACGGGGTCAGACTTAGCTCTTAGCTTACATCATACGAACCATATGTGGGTTAAACATATCATACGGGGTCAGACCATTATATAAGCTAAGTCTAACTCCAACTATAAATAAGCTAATAAGCCGGGCCTGACCCCAATTTTGCACCAAGGCCCGAGGCCCTGTGGGTACGCTGCTCAACCGCTGCGGCCAGAAGACCGACGGACGGGCTTGCCAGGGTAAACCAGGAGCGGGCACGGGTGATCCCGGTGTAAACCAGCTCCCGGGTCAGCACCGGACTCATGGTGTCCGGCAGCACCAGGGCCGTGTGATCAAACTCAGACCCCTGGGATTTATGCACGGTCATGGCATAGACGGTTTCCACCTCCCCAAGCCGGGAGGGCAGCACCCGTTTCAACGAACCGTCGGCCATGGGAAAGACCACCCTCAGTCCCCGGTTTTCCGGATTCCGCTCATCCGTCACTTCAAGGACGATGCCGATATCCCCGTTCATCAGCCCCAGGCTGTAATCGTTGCGGGTGACAAGGACCGGGCGGCCCGGATACCACCCCTGGGTGGCCCGGATCAGTCCGGCTTTATAAAGGATGCGGGCGGTGGTTGTATTGAGTCCCTCAACACCCCAGTCCCCCTTTCGAAGGGGGGTCAACAGCTGGAAGCGGTTAAAGCTGGAAAGAACCTCCCTGAGCCAGGCGGTCTCCGACTCCCACTCTCCGGGTCCCTTGGCAATTATCTCGAGATAGGCCCGGTACCCCACCGGTTTGACCTTACTTTTGGCAAACGCCTTTGGGTTACCGTCCAGCACCAGCCGCCGGAACCCGCTGTCTTCACAGGAATTTATCCCAAGGCGGGAGATATCGGAAAAGCCTTGGTTCCACACATCGTTCACCTGCTCCCTGTCCCCCATATTTACAGACCGGGCAAGGGCGCCGATGCCGCTCTTTTCACCGAACCTATGGCTCTTTCTCAAGACAACGATCTGCTGGTCAAGATCACTGCCCGGCCCTGAATAGGACGACAACCCATAGCCGGTGGCTTGCTGCAGCCAGGCAACGGTTTCAGGCCGGTAGCAGGGATTCATGGCATTGGCGCACAGGTCTCCAAGCACAGACCCCGCCTCCACCGAGGCGAGCTGGTCCTTGTCCCCAAGGAGGATGAGCCGGGCCTTTGACGGCAGGGCCCCCAGCAGGGCGTCCATCATCTCAAGGTCGATCATGGAGGCCTCGTCCACCACCAGAAGGTCCACATGGAGGGGGTTGTTCCGGTTGTGCTTAAACCCACGGGAATCGGGACGGGTGCCCAGCAACCGGTGGAGGGTTGAAACATCCGTGGAGATCTTTGCCTGGATCGCTTCCGGTAGCCTGCCAATGGCCGTGCTGATGGATTCCGTAAGCCTTGCCGCAGCTTTGCCCGTGGGTGCTGCAAGGCGAATCCGCAATGGCTTGCCCTCTTCCATGGCAAGTCCCTGGAGGAGCCCCAGAAGCTGCACCACAGTGGTGGTTTTTCCGGTGCCGGGCCCACCGGAAATCACGCTGAAGGCACTGGTTGCGGCAACGGCGGCGGCAACGCTCTGCCAATGGATCACGCGCTTATCCTTTTCTTCCGGCCCCCTCAACCCGGCAAAAAGTTCGTCAAGGCGCGCTTCCAGGTTGCCGGGCACGGGCAGTTCCCCACCCACCCGGCCGAGGATCTCTTCGGCCACCCGTTGGGTATAGTGCCAGTAACGGCGAAGGTAAAGGCGGCCCTGGTTCATCACCAGGGGAGAATTGCCCGCATCCGCCCCCACAAGGGAAGACTCCCCAAGGCTGTGGGCCCATTGTTCCTCCGAAATGTTGCAAAGCACCTCCGAGGGTTTCAAGGGCAACTCCTCCCCAGTCTCGCCTTCGGGGGGAAGGGAAAGGGTGGCATCTGGATCTTTCAGGGCCCCGGCAAGATCCAGGCAGATATGTCCACGGCCAAGCTGATGGCTGGCAAGGGCCGCCCCCAGCAGCACCAGGGGAGCGGCGGTGGGTTCCTGCCGGCTTAAAAACATCACAAAGGCACCGTCAAGGGGCCGCAACCACCCCCGGGCCGTCCAGGTCTGAACCAGGTCAAAAAAATCAGCGGTGGTCATCATGAATTTTCTCCTCGTTGAAACAGGTGGTCCAGGGAAATGATCAGCTCTTTTGAGGGTTTGTCGGTATAAACGCCCTGGCCCGAATCATTGACACCCCTCAAAAACAGATAGACCACCCCGCCCACATCACGGTCGTAATCATAGTCCGGGATCCTTGCCTTGAGCAGCCGATGGAGTGCCAGGGTGTAGAGCACATATTGAAGATCGTACCGATGCTCCAGCATGGCGTAGGCCATGGCCTCGGTGCCGTAGGCGGCTTGGGTATCCCCCAGGTGGTTGGATTTGTAATCCAGGACAAAATAGCGTCCTTCAAAACAGAAGACAAGGTCGATGAACCCCTTGAGCATGCCGTTCACCCGGTCTTCCCTTAACACCGGCCGGACATGGCCGGGCAGGACAGACTCCCCCACCAGTCGGTCCAGCACAGGGATATACACCCCGTGGGCCGCAAACATGAACTCCATCTCGGCCCGGCACAGGTCCCGGTCAAGTTCCGACAGTTCCATGGATTGCATATTGTCCATGGTCTGGCCGGGCAGGGTCAGCCCCACCCGGACAAGGTCCATGAGCCAGTCGGTGAGGACCTCTGTCCACTCCTCCCATCCCCTGCGCTGGCAGAGCTGGGTAACTTGCTTAAGTGTGGCGTCCCGGTCCGATGAAGTCTGGTCAAACCCCTGGGTTGCCGCCCGTTCCAGGATATCGTGGAGAAAAGTTCCGGGCTCAGGCCCCCTCGCAAAGGTATGGATGGAACGCGCATTGACCTTAACAACTGGGGACAGATTTGAAATCTGTCCCCCAAGCTGGGTTTCCGCCTCCTGGAGCTGGTCCTGGGATGCGGTGTCCGGGGAGTCAACCACAGGGGACAGATTTGGAATCTGTCCCCCAAGCTGACTTGAAATCTGCGTCCCAAGCTGATGTTCGGGCATGGCAGCGCCGGTAAGAATACCGGAGTAACTCGTGATCCGCCAGTTCCGGGGAACCTTGCCGGTAAAGGCCCGGGCCTGGGAGAGTTCCATCTCTTTCTCCCCAGGAGCAACTTCCTCGGTTGACGGTTCGGGAAGGGACTTGATGGCCATGCCCCCGCAATCCCCTTTGAAATCGTCGAGGATGGGGGAGAGTTCAGCCGTGCCGATCATCTCACCCCCTGAAAGCAGGTAACCCAGACCCGACTCGTGCAGGGTGGTGGTCTCCCCGGATTTCTTGGTGGTCTTGCCCATCACCCCGATGCCGAGCCAGCAGGCATAACGGGGCCGGGTCAGGGCAACATAGAGCATCCGAAGATCCTCAGCCAGGCGCTCGTGGTCGGCCTGTTCAAGCGCCTCCTCCCCCGGGTTCACCACCATTCGGACCTCACCCTGGGCGTCATGGTACTTGACCATGGGAGAGTTCCGGGCAGTGAGCTTGCGGAAGCTGCATATAAAAGGAAGGAACACCAGGGGATACTCCAAACCTTTTGATTTATGGATTGTAACCACCCGGACGAGTTCCTCGTCGCTTTCAAGGCGCAGGATCTCGTCGTCAACACCGTTGCCGGGATTCTCGATCTGGCCTGCCAGCCACCGGATCACCCCCTGCTCTCCGTCAAGGGTTGCGGCGGCGGCCTGGATCATTTCGGCAAGGTGGAGAAGATTGGTCAGCTGGCGTTCGCCAAAGGGCTTTGCCAAAAGCCGTGCCCCCACATTGAAGTCGGCAAGCAGGGTGCGCACCATGGGGAGCACGCCCTGGCTGCGCCAGATATTCCGGAATTTCTTAAACCGCTCAAGTTCCGCCTCCCAGGCAAGCTCGTCCCGGTTCAACCCATCAAGGGTGGTAAGGGAAAGATCCAGCACCTGGGTGGCCAGGGCTGTCCGCAACACCTGGTCGTTTGTGGGGTCGGAGCAGGCCTGGAGAAGATAGAGCAAAGAAACCGCCTCCTGGCTGTCAAACACCGATTCCCGGTCCGACAGGTAGACCGACCTCACCCGCCGTTTTTCAAGGGCGTTTCGAATGGCCCTGGCTTCCATGCCGTCCCGAACCAGGACGGCAATGTCCGACGGCCGGAGGGGGACAATTTCACCGTTCTCCTGCTGCTGATCCTTAAATCCTGCCCCACAAGGCGATGCCTGTCCTAGGTTCAGGAGCCGGACGATCTCGCCGGCCCCGGCCTCTGCCATCCTGGCGACATAGCCGTCCGGGCCGGTCTTGGCAACGGGTTCATCCTGGTCCATCTGCCACAGGGTCACAGGGGGTGCTTCATCACCGTCCACCATGAATCCCTCGGATCGTCCCTGGGCATCGACCCTGTCAAAGGGAATATCGTCCTTGAACAGAAAAGCGCCGTCGCTGAATTTAGCAGCCCGGTCAAACATCTGGTTCACGGCATCCACCATGCCCTGGGTGGAGCGGTAATTTTTCTCCAGGGTGTAGTGGCGTCCCTGGGTATCGTGCCGGGCAGTAAGATAGGTGTGGATGTCGGCCCCGCGAAAGGCGTAGATCGCCTGCTTGGGATCCCCGATCATGAACAGGCCGGCATTCTCCTGGCCCAGATAGATGCTGCCAAAGGAGGCATACTGAACGGGATCAGTGTCCTGGAACTCATCGATCATGGCCACGGGAAACTGGTGACGGATCACCTCGGCAAGACGGTTGCTCTCCGGCCGGGACAGGGCCTCCCCCAGGCGGGTGAGCAGATCGTTGAAGCCCATGCGGGAGAGCCGGGCCTTTGCCGCCATCACCCGGCGGTTGATCTCCGATGCGGCATGGGATACAAGGGCCTCCTTGACATCAAGGGATTCCAACAGCCCGTTCAATTGGTCAAAGGCGTCATAGGCTGCATGAACAGGGGGACTCTTCTTCTTTGACACCCCGGCGGCAAGGCCCTGGGTCGAAAATTTCTCCAGCACCTGGGTATCCGGCAGGGGGCCCTGGCTGTTGACCCAGGCGTCCAGCTGGGCCATCCAGTTGGCCAGGGAGGTTTTTCGATACTTGTTGTTGTTCAGGCTCTTGTCTGCCTGGGCGCTGACAACAAGGTCCACGGCCTGTTTATAGTCCGACGCCCAGACCTTGCGGGCCTCCTCAACAGCCTGTCTGCGCTGCTCAAGCATCTCAAAGGGGTTGACCCCATTCTTTTTCCCGGCATTGATCAGGGGCATGGCCTGCTTCAAAAGTTCCTGGGGGGTGGTGATTTTGGCCACGGCCTTAAACTCGGACAGCACCGCCTCGGTCCGGGGATAGAAACCGGCGCGCCAGAAGTCGCAGGCCGCCTCCTCCAGCAGATCCTGGTCACTGGGGGCCAGCTCCAGATCAAAGAGGGAGAGGCTGTCAAAGGCGTGCTGACGAAGCATGCGCTGGCACCAGGCATGGATGGTGTGGATGGCGGATTCATCCATCCACTGGGCTGCCTGGTCAAGCTGCATGGCCTTGGCCGGCCAGGAATCAGAATCATGGTCGGCCCTAAGGCCTTCAAGGAGATCATCCCCCTCCCCAATCTCCCGGAAAAAGGCCGCCGCCTCGGTAAGCCGACTCCTGATCCGCTCCCTGAGTTCTTCGGTGGCCGCATTGGTAAAGGTGACCACCAGGATCTCCGGCGGGGTCAACGCCCTTGAGAAGCCGTTCTCGCCACCATGGCCCAGCACCAGGCGCAGATAGAGGGCCGCAATGGTGTAGGTCTTGCCCGTTCCGGCACTGGCCTCGATCAACCGGGTGCCGTGGAGGGGAAAGGTCAGTGAATCTAATTTTTCTGCCATGGTTACGCCTCCTCTCTCAGGGCACACACAAGGGGTTCATACAATGTTTCACAAAGGGTGGTAAAGCTGTTGTCATGGGCCTGCCACAGGGCATCAAATTCCGGGTACTCCCGTTGGAGATAGCGATCATACCCAAGCTCGCCATGGGACCTGAAGCCGTCACCCTCATAGGTCTTTAACGCTTCAGCCTTTGCCTTTTCCCCATCCTTTGCTTTCAAGATATCCACATAGGCAATTCCGGTTTTTGCGGTCACGGGCAGGGGGTAATTGCGGCCTTCCCACCAATGCCCGATCAGGGTCATGAGAATCTTTTTGGCCCTTGTTTTCTCCAGGGGCTTAAGGGTTGCCACACCGTCCGGGGCCACCAGAGAACTTGCAAGGTCCATCCCCTGGGCGCAGCCGGAAAGATGTTTTACCCAGAGGGGAACCAGGCTGTAGAGCCGAAATAACTTCCCCCCCTTGTCCATGATGGGCCTTGGATAGAACTCCCACCGCCCATACCGGGCCAAGGCATTCGAAGCGTCCGGGGAACCGGTTTCATGGAGCCGGTCCAGCCAGTCGTCCAGGGTGGAGACCTGGGATTGATCCGGGTCAAGGGGAATGGAGATCTCCATTGGATCGCAGGCAAGGGGCCATTGGGAACAAAGTTCATGGTGCTGGTTGACCATGGAAAGGACCGGTTGCTTTAGCTCTTTTGCAGCAAGCTTGCCAAATCCGGCCATGGGCAGCTCCCCTGTGCGGGTAAGGCGCTCGGCCTCCCTTGCGATTGTGATTTCCACCGCTCCGGGTTCTGCTGAAAGCCCTGCCTCCAGAAGCTGGCTGCCAAGGCCGAAGGGGGCAAGAAAATCCAGGGCAAAGGGCTCCTGGTCCTGGCTCACCACAGAGACATCGTCAAAACGGATGGCAAGGCGCTGGTTAAAAAAGTATTGCACCGGATTTTTCAAAAACCGGATCAGGGAAGCGAGCTGGAGGGCACCGTCAAACGGGGACGGCTCCAACGGCCCTTCAACCACCCCGGGGTCCTTAAACCCAAGGGAACTTCGCCACTCATGGGCATAGGTGAACAGGTCAGGCCGTTCATTGAGAAAATAGGCGCTGCCAAAGGGCTGCAGCGGATGAATGCAGGTGAGGTTATTGAGGAGCTGACCGTTATTGTCGAGTTGCCCGCCTGGGTCCAGCTGCCAGCCTGCGTCCAAATAGTCCCTGAGCTGGCCCACCAGCACCGACGGCATGCGCTCGCTGTTGTCCCGGACATCCCTTCCCACATGGGAGATGTAGAACTTTTCCCGGGCCGAAAGCAGGGCTTCCAGAAAGAGGTAGCGGTCATCCTCCCGGCGGGAACGGTCCCCGGGCCGGTAGAGCCCTTTTCCGGCCATAAGGTCGAAATCAAGGGGAGGATGGCTCCTTGGGAAATCCCCGTCGTTGATACCCAGAAGGCACACCACTTTAAAGGGGATGGCACGCATGGGCATGAGGGTGCCGAAGTTGACCATGCCGGCCAGAAAGCGCTGGGAAATACTGGATTCAACCATCATTCCAAGGAAAAATTCCCGCACCACGGCCAGGGTCAGCTTATCTTCAAGTTCGGCCTCGTTACAGGCTTCCAGCCAGTCGTCCAGCACCTGCTCCAAACGGTTGACGGTCAGGCGGTCCTGGTTCTCTGTGGGCAGGAAGCAGTCCCTTGCAAGGTTCCTGATGCGAAGGCACCATTCCCCTGGAGTGCCCGGTTGGCTCAACGACCGCCAAAGGGTCTCCATCTGGTCGAGCACGGCTGAAAGCGGACCCACCAGGGCAGCTTCAAGCCCCCCCACCTCGTCATAGGGTTCGATGCCGTTCCACTCCTCCCCCTTGCCCACGGCATAGCCGAGGAGCATTCGTTTAAGACCGAAATCCCAGGTGTTCTGGCCAAGCCCCGGGGGCAGCCCAAAAGTTGTGCGCTGGTCGGGGCTCAGTCCCCAGGAGATGCCGGCACCCTCGATCCACTGGTGGAGCCTTGGCAGGTCCGCTTCATCCATGCCGAACCGTTCCCTGAAGGCCGGCACCTCCAGAAGATCCATGAGGTCGCTGACGGCCATGCGGGAGTCGGGCAGGTGCAAAAGCTTCTCAAGGGCCTTGAGCATGGGCACGCTCTCCCTGTTGGGCTTGTCCGCAATGGTAAAGGGGATAAACCTTGGATCCCTGGGGGAGAGGTTGCCGAACACGGCCTCGATGTGGGGAGCATAGGCCTCGATATCCGGTGTCATCACGATGACATCCCTGGGATTCAGGTCTTCGATGGTCTCAAAACAGTGGAGGAGCTGATCCTGGAGAACCTCCACCTCCCGCTGGCGACTGTGGGCAATCTGAAAGCTGATGGATCGGTCGTCAAACTCAACCAATTGCCTCTCTTCCCTGTCAGTGGGAAGGGGTTCAAGGTCAAGGATCGCCTGCTGGACCTGCTGGAGCAGCGTCCCCCCTGTTCCCGGCGATAGAAAATCATCAAACAGGTCGATCTCCGCAAAATCCTTTTCATAGTTTTCAGGCTCGTCATAGCCGTAGAGCAACCCGATGTAGTCCCTGCCCTGCTTGCCCCAGGCCGCAAGAAGAGGGTTGGCGTGCTGGTGGAGAAGCTCCCGGTCAAGGGGATCGGGCATGGAAGCCTTGGCATTGTGACGGGCATGCTCGATGCGCAAAAGTTCCCGGTCTTCTATGATGTCGGCCCAGAAGTGGCGGCAGGGATTGTGGACAAAGAGCAGCACCTGGCATTGGCGGGAAACACCGTGCAGGGCCTCGAGCACCTGTTTGGGCAAAGATGAAATACCGAACACGATGACCCTTGGAGGCAAGGCATGGGGCCGCTCTTCAAGTTCTGCCATCTGCTTGAGAAAACGCTGGTGCAGGTCTGCACGGCCGATCTTCCGAAATGCGTCCGGGACATCGGCCCTGAGCCGTCTCCACAGTTCCGCCTGCCATTTCTGTTCCTGGGGCAGCTCAACCGCTTCGCCCCCGCCCTTCCTGAGCTGGTCCCTGCCGTCGGCCCAGTCCTCCAGCCAGTCGGCCCGGTACACCTGGTACTGGTCATAGAGGTCTGCCAGGTGGCAGGAGAGCTGATGGCGTTTGCGCTGGTCTTCGTCCTGTTCCAGAAACCGGTTGAGGGGCAGAAACGTGCTGTCCCCGGAAAGGGACGGCAGGATGCGAAACAGCCGCCAAATCAGCCGCTCTTTATCATAGGGAGAATCCACGGGGATGGTATCGTCCCCCAGCACGGAACGGTAGGCGGTCCAGATGTAGCGCCCGGGCAGCTGAACCTCGAGACCCGCACTGATGCCGCACCCGTCGTCCGCAGCCAGGGCAAGCTTGAGCCACTGGGCCATGCCGTTGCTCTGAACAATGAACTGCTCGGTCTCGAGCACCTTGAGGGGGTGGGCCTTTATCCAGCCCACAGCCACCTGTCTCAAAGCTTCCAGATGGTTGGAATGAATAATGGAAAGGCCGGGGGGCAACCCCTGCCCGCTGTTTGTCCTCTGGGTCTCCATGGATCTCTCCTGAATTAGTTATGCCGGTTGAACGGCCGGTCGCGGTTTGAGCATCAAGGCCGGGACCTTGCCCCGGCACGGGCCCAACCTATAAAGAAACCGCTTTTGTGTCAACCAATCAATCCAGGCTGAAAACAATAAAAAATGGACTTTCCCCCTTGATCAATGTTATCTAAATTATCAGGTCAGGCTGTTGCTGGACCGATCCACACCACACAACGAGACTGTTAATCTAACCGGGAGATACACATGGGGCTGTTCAGCTTTTTATCGGGGAAAAAACCCGAAACCATCGAAAAAAATGGGGACCGACACTTTGACCAGGGATCCTTTGGCCCTGCAAAACTTGAATATGAAAAGGCGGCTGCAAAAAACGACTCAACCCCCTGTAACGACCCTGGTTTCAAGCAACGCATCCTTGAAAAAATAAACCTGTCAAAACACGAACTCGCCCTCCAGCACACCCAAAAGGCCGGGGAGCTCATGGAAGCCGGTTGCTTTGCCGATGCGAGCGACCGCCTCAATCTTGCCATGAGCCTGACTGAAGACCAAGGCCTCAGGGCTGAGATCCAGACACTGGTGAACCAGGCCAATGACTCCCACCAGGTGGATCCGGAAGAACCCATTGACACGGTTGCTGAAGACGCCGGTCCAAGCGACCTGGACATGGATGAAAACGAATATTTCACGGCCCTGTTGAACGCCCTGCCCCCTGAGGAACAGGAGGCTTATCCCGGTTACGGGTCAGATTTTGCCAAAGGATTCATTGCCATGAACCAGGGGGAGTTTGACCTGGCATCGGACTGTTTTGAGACAGCCCTTGAAGCGCATGGCCCGGAAACAAGCTTTATCCATCTGGAACTGGCCACCTGCCGTCTCAACCAGGACGACCCCCAGGGAGCAAAAGCCCTGGCCCTTGAATTTCTTGAACATTTACCCACATCGACCCGGGGATGGCAGATCCTTTGCGAGGCGCTATGGAGCCTTGATGAGTTTGATCAAGCCCTGGAACACCTTGTTGCCTGTCCCAAAGCGATCACTAAAAGCGCCGAGATCGAGATCCTGAGGGGAGAAACCCTGATACAGTCAAACCAGATCCGGAAAGCGGAAGCCCTTTACCAAGGTGTGATCGATTCGGGCAACCGGGACGTTACCATTGTGAGAAGCCTTGCCAAGACCTGCGAACTGCTGGAAAAGCCCCAAGAGGCAAACGACCTTTACACCGAACTGATGAACCGGTGCACAAGCTGCGGATCAAGACCGGATCCCAACCTAAGCCTCAGGTATGCGGAAACATGCATGGCCCTGGGAGAGGCAACTGACAAGGTGCTGGATATCTACCTTGACCTTGCGACCCAGGATCCCAGCAACCAAGGTTATTACTTTACCAGGGTCAGCGAGATCTACTCAAAGCTTGGAAACGAAACCCAGGCCGAGCGGTTCAGGCAATTTGCAGCAGGCAGGGAAGAGAAGAATTGATATAACCATGGACGGTTGCCATGATCGATGCAGCGCTTCTTCCAAAGATACGAAAGGTCGCCCCGGGCACCCAGCTCCGGCGGGCCCTGAATGAAATCGTCGACGCAAACATCGGCTCCCTGATCGTCTTTCTCGATGACCTCAAGGCCAGGGAAGCCATGCTCCAGGGCGGTTTTTACATCGGGTCGGCCTTTTCCGTCCAAAAGCTCTACGAACTCTCCAAGATGGACGGCGCCATCATCGTTGACAAGGCCATCACCCGGATCTTTGCTGCCAACGTTCACCTGATCCCGGACGCCACCATCCCCACCGATGAAACCGGCATGCGCCACAGGACCGCCGAGCGGGTGGCAAAGCAAACCGGCAGGCTTGTCATTGCCGTGTCCCAGAAGAAAGGCGGCATCACGATATTTTACAAGAATTTCAAGCACCGGCTCCACAACCTCAACATGCTCATGACCCGGTTCAACCTGACCCTCAACTCCCTGGAAAGACTCAGGGAAGCTTTGGACCGGCAGATCCACGGCATGAACATCGAAGAGCTGGAATACGAGGTCCAGCTCCTGGACGTGGTGAGCGTCATCAACCGGGCCCGGGAGATCCTCACCATTCCCCAGGAGATCGAGCCCTTTGTGGTGGAGGCCGGAATCGAGGGAAAGCTCAGCGCCATGCAGTTCAAGAGCGTGTCCCAGGATATCTGTACCCTCCTGACCGCCATCATCATGGATTATTCAAAACAGGAGCCCCATGATACCGGAGTGGCCGCCACCATCAAGAACCTGTTGACCCGGAAACCCACGGACCTCATGGTGATCGCTAAGCTGCTGGGATGGAAGGTGTCAACCGAGGCCGAACTCCAGGAAACCGCCCTTGTTCCCAGGGGATACCGGCTGCTCACCTGCCTTGCCAAGATCCCCATGCCCGTTGCAAGGAACGTGGTCAAGGAGTTCTCCAGCATCTCCCGGATTCGAACGGCCAACGCCGCAAGCTTAAGCCGGGTCCAGGGCATCGGCGAAAAAAGGGCCGGCTCCATCCTCGAGAGCATCCAGATGATCCGGGCAAGGCTCCTCTACCACTGAACGTTCATCCCCTGAAGCCCGGCAAACAAAAAAGGGGGTTCAACAAATTGAAGCCCCTTTCCTCCATTGCCCACCTTTTAATAAGAGCGCAAGTACTTTTTACTTCCGTAACTTCTTCCGTAATCTCTTCCGGCCGAACCCGGCAAGCCCCACAAGGCCAAGACCTAAAAGAATCATGGTTTCCGGTTTATAGGTGTCGGTATACGGACTAGCACTGGCACTCCCCGCAACCGCAAAAACTAAAAACACCCCCACTAAAAAGCCGAACAGCTTTTTCATAACATCCTCCATGTTTTCCAAGGCAACCGGCTATCCCCCAACGGGACCCGTGGTTTTCCGTCCCAGCGCCTTTTTCTTTAAAAACCGTAATTTCTGTTCCGGGTAATTTAGCAACAAATGTGCCAAGTCTCTCTTACAATCAAAACACAATTTACTAAAAGGATCTTTTTTCATGCATGTAAAAACAGTCCAGGCGATATATATTCGCGATACTATCATATTTAGAGGGGGTATTAATGGGATCAATCGAAAATGGATTCAACATTGGTACAAAGAATGATAATACGGATATTTTCCCTGTTGGAGAAATGATGCGATTATTTAAGTCAACCGCATGTTACATCATACTCTCACATCTATGTTTATTTTTTCACCCTTATAGGGTCTCTTTTGCACATGGAAAATTTTCACCCGGGTCAGGAATCCTTTGTCCCGGCCGCCAGATCCCAGAGAGCCCGGATCTTTGGGATGGAGAGATTCTTTTCAATGGTGCAAAGCCCGATCTCATAGGGCGGCAGTTCCGGCAGGTCCTTCAGGATCATGATATCTTCCATGAGCGGGCTTTTTTCCAGGACCAGTTCAGGCACCAGACCAATGCCGCATCCCAGATTAACCAGGGCAATGATCGCCTCATGGCCCGCCACCCGGGAATAGATGCGGGGCACCTGCTGGTGCCTGGCAAACCACAGGTCCATGCGTTCCCGGCTTAAGCCGACATCGGGAAGAATCATGGGGGTTTTTTTCCAGTCAATCTTGCCATCCCGGTATTGAATAATACCGGGGAAGCGCCTGGAGGCGATAAACACCAGGGGGCTTGTGATCATTTTTAAAAAGGCCAGATTATGGTGTATCTTCTCCGGCAGGGCCGCAATGACCACATCCACATCCCGGTTGACAATCAGGGCGATGGATTTGGCAGGATCACCGGTTTCAAGTTTAATCTGCACCTTGGGGTGAATCACCCGGTAGCGGGCAATGATATCGGGCAGGATGCTATAAGCCGCCGTGACCGAGCAATAGAGGGAAAGTTCTCCCTGAAGAACGTCATCTTCGGACAATTCCATTTGCAGGCGGTCCCAACGCCGGATGACATCCTCGGCATATTTTTTAAAGGCCTGACCGGCAAAGGTCAATTCCACGGACCGGTTGTCCCGGATAAAAAGGGGCTGGCCCACCTCGGCCTCCAGACGCTGGATCATCCGGGTCAGGGCAGAAGGGGTAATATTGCAGGCCATGCTTGTCCGGGCAAAATGAAGGGAGCCGGAAAGATGTCTGAAAAGCTGTAATGTCCGAATATCCATATGGGGGCTCTTTTATAAATGATAGTTCCCGGGTTGAGACCTGTTTTACCGATGGTAAAAAAAACACTCAAGTCATATGCGAAAAACGATGATCCTGTTAATGTTTCCTGTGTGTATATCATTGTGTTTCATCTTGTGCAACACGACGTTGCAAATAATTCATTTGACGCAATGTGAAAAATACGCCATTTAAGGTACACAAGAGTTTAATAATCATTATTTGATAAAACGATATAAATAAGGAGCAGGGAAATGGGTGAAAATTATTTTAACGGATTACCACTGCGGCTGCAGCTTGAAGAATTATCCCAGTGCCGGTTCATGGACGCTTCTGAATTCAATGGCGTGGAAGCCCTGAAGGGGAAAAAAATCGTAATCGTAGGATGCGGAGCCCAGGGACTTCACCAGGGTCTCAACCTGAGGGACAGCGGCCTGGATGTCTCCTATACCCTGCGGGAAGCCGCCATCAGTGAGAAAAGACAGTCCTGGAAAAATGCCACTGAAAACGGATTCAGCGTGGGTACCTATGAAACCATGTTGCCCGGTGCCGACCTGGTCATCAACCTGACCCCTGACAAACAGCACACCAACGTGATTGAGGCGGTCATGCCCCTCATGAAAAAAGATGCCTGCCTGTCCTATTCCCATGGATTTAACATCGTTGAAGAAGGCATGCAGATCCGGGAAGATCTTACCGTCATCATGGTTGCCCCCAAATCCCCCGGCACCGAAGTAAGGGAAGAATACAAACGCGGCTTTGGCGTGCCCACACTGATTGCCGTGCACCGGGAAAACGATCCCCGTGGAGAGGGATTTGAACTGGCCAAGGCCTATGCCGCAGGCACCGGCGGACACCGGGCAGGAGTTCTTGACTCCTCATTTGTGGCAGAGGTGAAATCCGACCTCATGGGCGAGCAGACCATCCTTTGCGGTGTTCTCCAGATGGGCTCCATCCTCTGTTACGACAAGATGATTGAACAGGGTGTGGAAGCGGGCTATGCCTCTAAACTTATCCAGTACGGCTGGGAAACAATTACCGAAGCCCTGAAACACGGCGGCATCACCAATATGATGGACCGCCTCTCCAACCCGGCCAAAATAAAAGCCTTTGACCTGAGTGAGCAACTCAAGGAGATCCTGGCGCCCCTGTTCAACAAGCACATGGACGACATCATCAGCGGCCATTTTTCCAAAACCATGATGGAAGACTGGGCCAATGACGATGTCAACCTGCTCAAATGGCGGGCAGAGACAGCTGAGACCGCCTTTGAGAAATCCACCTGCACCGACGCTGAGATCCCTGAGCAGGAATTTTTCGACAAGGGAATTCTGATGATCGCCATGGTTAAAGCCGGTGTTGAACTGGCCTATGACACCATGGTTGCATCCGGCATCATCGAAGAATCGGCCTACTACGAGTCCCTCCACGAGGTGCCGCTCATTGCCAACCTCATTGCCCGGAAAAGACTCTATGAAATGAATGTGGTTATTTCCGATACCGCTGAGTATGGCTGTTACCTGTTTGCACATCAAGCCGTGCCAATGCTCGAGGAGTTCATGAAAACCATTGATACGGAAGCCATTGGCAAGGGCCTTGAGACCACCGACAACAGCGTGGACAATGTCCGCCTGATTCAGGTCAATGAGGCCATCCGCTCAACCTCCGTGGAAGAGGTGGGCAGAATCTTAAGGTCTTATATGAGCGCCATGAAACCGATTATGTAAGCTCTCTCCCCCCTTGAACCGCCGCCGGCTCCCCTGGGGCCGGCGGCGATTCGTCTCCCGGCAGAAATTTCCCCTTGCCGAACCCTATGAAAATAAGTTGAATACGCCCCATGAAAATTATAAATGCCAATGCCCATGATCTTTTTGTTGACCGGTTTGAGGCCGGACCCGGGGAGGCCTGGTGTCTGGTGGGAACCAACCGGTCCGGAATTGATACGTTCTTTAAGCTGCTTTCAGGAGAGCTCCCGGATGTAACAGCGGAGTACCTGGAACTGCCTGAAAACACCGGAGTTGTCTCTTTCAAACGTCAGCAGGCGCTGTTTGAGGAAGAGTTGAGAAAAGATGATACCGATTATCTGGACAGAATCGACCCAGGTACCCGGGCCGCCTCTTTTCTTAATAACCCGGATGACCATGGCGATCTGATCAAAGCATTTGCCATGGCGGATTCCATGGACAAGGGATACCGCCAGCTGAGTACCGGCCAGTCCAGAAAACTCATGCTCCTGGCCCAGATCACCCGGGGGATTGAAAGCCTGGTGGTTCAGGCCCCCTATGAAGGGCTGGACCGGGCAAGCTGTGACGAGCTTGACAAAGCCCTGGCCGTTTGCCACCAATGGGGGATCCAGCTTTTTATTACGGTACACAACCAGGGGGATATCCCAAATTGGTGCACCCATGTGGGGGGAATTGCCCAGGGCCGGATTGCCCATGCCGGTCCCCGGACGGAAAATTTGGATCAGATTGAAGCAATTCTCCGGACAGACGCCCCGGATTTCAAGGCCTCGGTAAAAGAGCTGGTTCAGACTGGCAACCCGTCGGGCCGGGTCGGTACCAGCAGGGAACCTGGAGCAGAACTGGTCCGGCTTCAAAAGGGTTCAGCCGGATATGGCGGCAAGCCGGTTTTTTCCGGCCTTGACCTTTCTATCCGCACCCATGACCACACCCTGGTAACAGGACCCAACGGATGCGGAAAATCCACCCTGCTCCAGATGATCATCGGGGATCACCCGGCCTGCTACCAAAACGACCTGCGCATATTCGGCATCCAGCGGGGAACCGGGGAATCCATATGGGAATTAAAGCAGCACATGGGTATTGTCAGCCCGGAGCTGCACAGAAGTTACCACGTGCCGGGGACGACCCTGCACTGTATTATTTCCGGTCTTTTTGATTCCATAGGTCTTTACCAGCCATACACCCCCGAAGATGAAAAAAAAGCCATGGAATGGCTGGAGCGCACAGGTCTTGCCCATGAAGCCCATACCCCTTTCCGCCGGCTTTCCTATGCCGACCAGCGACTGGTCCTCATTGCCAGGGCCCTGATCAAGATTCCAAAGTTGCTCATACTGGATGAAGCCACCCAGGGCCTGGACGAACCAAACCGCCAGGCCGTGCTTGACTTTCTCGAACAGGTGGCCGGGGAAGGACTCAGCACCATCCTCTATGTCAGCCACCGTGGGGACGAATTTCGTAGCTTTTTCACATCCCATATCCGGATGTAACCCTCTCATTTTATGGAATTCCTTTTTTTGCTTGCAATTTTAGCTTGCATACAAGAAACATATTTAAATGAAAGAGGCGTAATATGGATACGAATCAGTGTATCTTTTTTCAGCTGGCCAAGGCAAGCCAGTCCGGTACCCGGTTCTGGAACAAACAGGTCTCCCGACTTGGGTTGACCGCGGTACAAGCCATGGTGCTCTCGTTTCTGTCTGAAAAAGACCTGGGACTGCAGGTTCAGCTGGACAGCGCAACCCTTACGGTAATTCTGGACCGTCTTGCAAAAACCGGTCTTATCGAGCGCAAACCCAACCCCGGTGACAGGCGGGCCATTCTCGTTTGTCTGACGCCGGCTGGAAAAGAGATCTGTCAAAAAGTGCTGGTCATGCTGCCGGAACAGAACCAGGCCTTTTTATCACCGCTGACCCCTGAAGAAGAGATGATCTTCCGGACCCTGCTCAAGAAACTGGTCTCCAAGGCAAAATAAAACTGGAGCTGCAAAAAAAACGGCTTAATCAGCTTGCGTGCAAGATACATGAATGCAAGACATATAATGTGACAAACATCCGACATTACAGAAAGGACGTCATCATGTTAAGCCCCAATCCCGATTACATCAAAGAATTGATCTCCCTCGTAAAAGAAAGCCCCTACCCCAGCCATATGTCCATGGCCTTGAGCCGGATTGAACTGGACAGCTCGGTTGTGTCCCTGGACCTGGGGACTTGCCACATGCAGCCCTTTGGTATTGTTCACGGAGGCGTTCTGGCCACCCTCATCGACACGGCAACCTTCTGGGCCGCATTTTTGCGCCTTCCCGAGGATGCGGGCCTGGTTAATGTGGACCTGAAGCTAAATTACCTGGAACAGGCCAGTGAGGGGCGGCTCACCGCTTTTGGCAACTGCCTGAAGGCCGGCAAGTCCATTTCCTATGCCGAGGCAAGGGTAGAGGATGAATCGGGAAAAATCATTACCCATGGCACCTCCACGCTCATGGCCCTGCCGAAAAAAGGTTTACGACTTTCAGCTGCCAAATTTATTGAGTAAGTCCGGGGTAGTGTTGCCGAAAATACCTATCCCAGAAAGCCTGGGAGAAAGGTTACGAGGGCGGGGAAGAGAATCAGGAGCAGGATGGTGAGGGTGTAGGCCGGCAGGAACAGGGCCACACCTTTGAATACATCCTTCAGGGGGATGTCCCCGGCAACCCCTGCCACCACATAGGTGGTTGCCCCAACAGGCGGGGTGACGGCCCCGAGGGTGGTGACCACGGTGATGGTGACGGCAAACCAGACAGGATCGTACCCCATCTGAAGGGCCAGGGGAAAAAAGATGGGAATGGTGATCAACAGAAGGGCCAGGGCATCCATGATGGCCCCGCCAAGGATATAGATCAGGCAGATGGTGCCCATGATGGCCCAGGAGGGAAGCTCCAGGGCTGCAACACCCGAGGCAAGGTCAAAGGGAATCCTGGTGACGGCAAGAAACCGGCCGAAGATCATGGCACCTGCGATGAGCATGATCACCATGCAGGAGATTCGCAGGGTGTCAAGGATCGCTTTTTTGAAATTGTCCCAGGAGAGGGTCTTGCCAAGGACCGCGATCACCAGGGCAAAAAACGCGCCTGCGGCCCCGGCCTCGGACGGGGTGAAGACACCGGCCCAGAGCCCAGCCATCACAAGGCCGAACAAAAGGAGCATCTCTCCTGCGCCTGAAAGGGACGCGATCCGGGCTTTGAGGGAGGGTTTGTCGGTAACCGGCCCCCACTGGGGACGCAGATAGCAGACGAAGCTGACGGTGGCGGTGAGGAGCAGGGTCAGGACGATGCCGGCGCCAATGCCTCCGTAAAAAAGTCTGGCAATGGACTGCTCCGTGGCAAGCCCGATGATGATGAGCACAACGCTTGGCGGAATGACCACCCCCAGGGTGGAACCGCAGGCAATGGCGCCGGTGCTGAGGATGGTTGAATAGCCGTATTTCCTCATCTCAGGCAGGGCCACGGTGCTCATGGTGGCGGCGGTTGCCGTGTTGGAACCGCAGATGGCGGCAAAGGCGCTGCAGGCCATGACCGTGGCCATGGCAAGCCCGCCCCGGATATGCCCGGTCCAGGCATGGGCGGCCCGGTAGAGGCGCTGGTTCACCCCGGAGTAAAAGGCGATCTGGCCCATGAAGATGAACAGCGGGATCACGGTGAGCCCGTATTTGGAGCACACCGACCAGAAGACCGATCCTGACATATTCATGCCTGCATTAAGGTTGATCACATGGGAAAATCCGAGGAATCCCACCAGGGCCATGGAAAACCCCACGGGCATGCCGAGAAAAAAAAGGATCACCAGCAGGGAAACGATCCCCACGATTCCAACAAGGGTAAGACTCACGACGCTTCTCCAAAACCGGTAAACAACTCATATACAAAAAGAAAGACAAGAACGGCCACCCCAAAGGCGACCACCAGGACAACGGGGTAATAGGCGATTCCCAGGGTTTCGGACACCTCCTCCACCCTCTTGAGGTTCACCCCTGTCTTCACCAGCTGCCAGGAGACAAGGGAGAAAAGGCCAATGCAGGCAAGGGTGTTGATGGCCCGTGCCAGTTGCTGAACCTTTCTGGGAAACCGGTCAAAGAGGATGCTCACATAGAGGTGCTCTTTTTTCCAGTGGGAAAACGACAGGCTCAAACCGAACACGGCAGCCCCCAGGAATCCCATGAGTTCAAAGGTGCCCCGGATGGGAAGGCCCACCTGGCGGGCCAGGATGTTGGCCGTGGTCAGAACCACCATCATCACCAGGAGCACGCCGGCAACCCCGGTCTGGAGCCTGTTTAGCAAGGTTAGGATTTTTTGCATCAGCTATCCTGTCCATGCTTTTGGATGAGCGTCTTGATGGTGTCCACGATGTTTTTACCGTCAAATCCCTTGGCAGACGCCTTTTCGATCCACTTTTCCGTGATGGGTAAAAGGGTCTGGTTCCAGGCCTGGGAGTTTGCAGGATCAAGCTCAAGGAACTCGACATTGTGGGTCTTTTTGGACCATTCAACCGCCTCCTTTACATGGTTGTCCATGTAAATACCGGTCCACAGGGCCTGCTCCCTTGAAAGGTTCTCCATCACGGTTTTGACATCGTCAGGGAGGGCATTCCACCGGTCGAGATTCATGACAACGGCAAAGGGGTAGACCACGGTGTTGGTCACGGTCACATATGAGCACTCCTCGGCAAACTTCAGGTCCTTCATCACCTCAAGGGAGGAGAAGAGTCCCTGGACCACGCCCTTTTGCAGGGCTTCCGGGGTGGCGGACATGGGCATGCCGATCTGGTTGGCCCCCCAGGTTTTAAGAATCTCGGCAGCCCCGCCAGAGGCCCTGAGATCCATGCCGCTAAGATCCTGGAGGGTTGCAACCCGTTTCCTGGACATGATGTTTGCAGGAGCTGTGGTAAAGAGGGCCAACACCTTGACCTTATTGAAGGCCCTGGGATTTTCCTTCTTGAAGAGATCCGTGAGAACCAGGCTTCCGGTCCTGGAATCGGGGATGCCAAGGGGCAGGCTCACGGCATTGGTCACCATGAACCGTCCGGGCTGGTAGGCCATGCACAGGCACCCGATGTCGGCCTGGCCTGCGATCACACCGTCCATCATGTCCCTTGCGCCGAGGAGGGTGCCTCCGGGAAAGGTGTTGATGCGCACCTTGCCCTGGGTTTTGGCTTCAACTTCCGACTTCCACTGCTCCATCTGCACACAGGGAAATGTGGGGGCCGGTGGGAAGTTGGCATAGTTCAGGGAAATGGATTTTGCCCCTGCCGGTGACTGGCAAAGGAGAACTGCCAGAAAGGCGGTCATGATTGCCGTGGTCGCAAACGTCTTGAATCTCTTCATCTTTTCTTTCCTTTACCTGCTGTTGCCGTTTCTGTTGTCAAAGACCCGTTGGCTTTTCCGCTGGGTCCTTGGAAGGGCTTGGGGATCAAGGATCTCAACTGCGGCCCTCACAAGAAGCTTTCTTCTCATCCGGTCGGAGATCATGGCGCTAAGGGCTGTATCATCGTCGGAGGAGCCCTTGCCCGAACGCTCCACTTTCAAGGTCATCATGTCCCGGCCGTTCTCCTGGTGATCCAGGATGATCTGGTACTCGCTGCCCACCCCCTCCATGGGGTCAAGGATGAGATCGATCTGGTTGGGATAGATGTTGACGGCCCTGTAGATGAACATGTCGTCGCTCCGGCCCTGGATCCGGTCGTGCCGGGGAAACGAGAGTCCGCAGGGGCAGTCCCCGGGGATGATTCGTGTCAGGTCGTGGGTCCGGTAACGGATAAGGGGGCTGGCCTCCTTTTTAAGCGAGGTGATCACAAGCTCGCCCACCTCTCCTTCGGGCACGGGCTTCAGGGAAACGGGATCGATGATCTCATAGATAAAAAGGTCGTCCCAGAAGTGGATCCCTTCGTGGGCAGTACAGTCAAGGCCGGCGCCGGGCCCGTACACCTCGGTCAGTCCGTAGATGTCATAGATTTCGTCCACCCCCAACATTTCGCCGATGCGCTTGCGCATGGCGTCGCTGTGGCGTTCGGCGCCGAGGATGATCTTGTTGAGCTTGATCTTGGACAAAAGCCCCCTCTTCCGGACCTCCTCTGCCATGAGCAGGGCCATGGAGGCGGTGGAGCAGAAGACCGTACTCTGCATATCCACCAGCATCTCCACATGCATGTCCGTGTTCACCGGGCCCATGGGCACGGCCATGGCACCGAACCGTTCGCACCCGAGCTGGAACCCAGCTCCTGCGGTCCAGAGGCCGTAGCCCACGGCAATGTGAACCCTGTCCCTCCGGGTCATGCCGGAAAGCTCGTAGCAGCGGGCAAACATGTCGGCCCACACATCGATGTCGTTCTGGGTGTAGCACATCACCTTACGCTTGCCGGTGGTGCCGGATGAGCCGTGGATCCTCACCACCTCCTCGTCGGAAACCGACTTCAGGGGCAAGGGGTAGTCTGCCTGGAGATCGTGCTTGTCGAGGAAGGGCAGGTTTTGAAGGTCTTCAAGGCTTCTGACGTCCTGGGCCGTGGCACCGGCCTTGCCAAAGGTTCCCTGGTAAAGGGAGGAGTTGGCAAGGGCATGGTTCACGGTCCAACGCAGTCCGTCAAGCTGAATCTTCTCAATGGCTTCCCTGGTCAAATTCCGGGGGATGAAACCCATCACAACTCCTTAGAAATATGGTTGTATCCTGTTTCAAGGGCCAACAACGCATTGGCCCTTACGGTATCGCTTTTGGCAGAAAAAACCTTCTCTATCTGCCCTTTGATCCTTTCAAGGGAGCAGACTTCCACCGAGGCCAATGCCGCCCCCAGCATGTAAAGGTTGGTGGAGTGCAGGTTATTATCCTGTAATGCCATGGCATCCGCATCCACCGGGGTCAGGTCTGCACCCTTGACACTTTCCTCTCCCGCGTTGACGATGGCCTTGCCCCCATCCCTTAGAAATCCCTTGTGCTGGGGATAATTCTCCTCCTTCAGGGCCACGAGAAGGTCGGCATTCCCCGGCCGGATCAGGGGGCTGCTGAAAGTGCCCACCTTGAGGTGTGAAATAACGGTTCCTCCCCGCTGGGCCATGCCGTGGGTCTCTGAGGTGAGCACCCTTTTATTGTCATCCATGCAGGCCTGGGCAAGCAGCCTTGTCACAAAGAGGACACCCTGGCCCCCTACTCCGCTGATTACGATCTGATAGTTCATTTGATTCCCCATTGAATTAATTGACAAGACCCGGAACGATGGAGCCCTTTGGGCAGACGTGGACGCACACTCCGCATCCCGAGCAGAGGGAGGCGTCGATATCCACCCGCTCGTTATCGCTGTCAAGGACAAGGGCCGGACACTCGAAGTGTGAGACGCAATAACCGCAGCCGTCACAATCGTCTGAGACCTCCACCTTCTGATACTGTTCCATGCGCTGGGCTTTGGACATGCTCAGGAGACAGGGAGACCGGGAGATCACCACCCCGGGACCATTTTCCTTTGTATAGGCCACAGCCTCCTTGATATGGGTAATGAACCCTTTGGTATCCATGGGATCGACTGTCTTGCAATAGGTGATGCCGCAGCCTTCAACCAGTTTTGCAATATCAACGGACGCAACCTCTTCCCCGAGTACGTCAATGCCTGTGGCAGGGGTGGGCTGGTTGCCGGTCATGGCCGTGGTTCTGTTGTCAAGGATGACAAGCAGAATGGGGGCCTTCTGGACCACGGCATCGATGAGGGCGGGAACACCTGCATGGAAAAAGGTGGAATCCCCCATGGTGGCCACGATGGGGGGCCGTTTCTCATCATTATAAGCATGGGCAAAGCCTGCGGCCTGGCTGATGGCGGCCCCCATGCAGAGCACGGTGTCCACGGCCCCAAGGTTCATGCCCAGGGTATAGCAGCCGATGTCGCTTGTGTAGATACCTTTGGGAGCGGCCCTTTTAATGGCAAAGAAGCTGGCCCGGTGGGGACAGCCGGCACACAGGGTGGGTCGCCGGCCTGGGACGGGTTCCATAATCGAAGACCGGGATTCTGTCCCGCAGAACTCAGCAATGATCGCCTCCATGATCTCAGGAAGCAGCTCCCCTGTCCTTGGTACATGGCCGCTCTGTTTTCCCTTGACCTTGTCCCGTCTTGCCAGCTGCATCTCGATGATGCCGGTGGTTTCCTCCAGCACCAGGATATCGCTGTGAGTCTCCAGGATCTCGTCCATAAAGGCCGTATGCAGGGGATAGGGCTGGATCACCTGATAGAGGGCAACCCTGTCGCTGACATCAAGCTCGTTGACGATGTCCCGGGCATGGGCGGCACTGACGCCTGCCACTACAATGGCCTTTGACGGTTTGCCCGTATCCGGGTTGAGACGAACCGGGGCGGTCTCTTCAAAACTGGCGATCCCGGCAAGCTTTGCCTCAAGTTCGTTGTGGAGCTTGAACCGGAACTTGGGAGTGGCGGCCCATCTTCCCGGGTTCTTTTCAAAATTTGCCTCAACAGTGCCGGGGATGACCTTATTTATTTGGATGTCCTGGCGGGCGTGGCACACCCGTGTGGTGGGCCGTATCATCACCGGAATCTCGAACTGTTCCGACAACCTGAACCCAAGATCCACCATGTCCCTTGCCTGCTCCGGCGAATCCGGGTCCAGCACGGGAATCTTGGCGGACATGGCATAGAGCCTGGAATCCTGTTCGGTCTGGGAGGAGTGGGGACCGGGATCATCGGCGCTGATCACAAGGAATCCGCCTTTCACCCCCAGGTAGGCTGCACTCATGAAGGGGTCGGAGGCAACGTTCAGCCCCACCTGCTTCATGGCAACGGCACTTCTCTGTCCTGCAATGCTTGCCGCATAGGCGATCTCAAAGGCCACCTTCTCGTTCACGGCCCACTGCACATGCAGGGATTCCAGGGTTTCCGATTTTTTCAGGGCTGCAACAGCCGGAAGAATCTCCGATGCAGGGGTTCCGGGATAGGCCGTGGCCATCTGGCAGCCGCTCTCGCAAAGCCCCCTTGCCAGGGCTTCGTTCCCCAGCATGAGCTGTCTGTCATTTATCTGTGTCAATGGTATCTCCTTTTTCAGCACTGTTTGTCGCTCGTTTCAGGATCTTGAGAACCATGGAGTTCTCCTGCTTCAGGATTTTTGATCCCCGGGTTATCTTGCAGAGGCTGATACTATATTTTTCAGCTATTTTGCGCTGGGTCATGCCCCCATGAAGGTCTGTCAGAAGCTTCCACCTCAAGGAGAGGTCGGCAAGCTCCCCCGGCGTGAAGATCTCCTGGAATAACAGTTCGAGCTCGTCCAGATCATCAATGGCGGCAACAGCTTTCAGCAACTCTCGTTCAACAGGCATAGGTGCTCCTTTTACTTGTTCTTGTTTCTGTGGAGAGAAACATACACCAATAAAATTTATTTGCAAGCTTTTTATGAAGGGGATGGTTCTTGACTCTGGGCGAACGATAGTGGTATTAATTTTCATTTTACCAAAGTTATTTTATTATGACTCCACGCAGAAACTGCATACAAATAATAAGGAGGGATCATGGAAATTGTGGGAATAGATGTCGGATTTGGATTCACAAAAGCATTTAACGGCACAAACTCTGTTATCTTTAAATCCATAATCGGAGATTCCACAGACATCCAGTTCAACTCCTCCCTGGGCGCTGATGAAAGTGCCTCAAACCTCCACGTCACTCTGGATGACAAAACCTATTTCATTGGCAACTATGCGGAACAACAGTCCAACGTCAGGGAGTTCACCCTGGACCAGGGGAAATTGCTGTCCGACTTTGTCAAGATACTTGCCATCACCGCCGCCGGGGTGTGCTGCGAAAACAAAACCTCCCTGAACGTGGTTTCCGGACTTCCCGTGGGGTTTTTAAAGCGGGACTACAAGCGATTCGCCGACCAGATCACGGGCCGCCACGAAATCACCTTCCATAACCAGGGGGGAAAAGATGTCACCAAGAAGATTCACATCAACAAGATCCACATGATCCCCCAGCCCGTGGGCAGCATCTTCAACCTGATCATGGACGACAAGGGCAGAATAAACGACAAGGCCCTTTCCATGCAGAAGCTCGGGGTCGTGGACATCGGCTTCAGAACCACCGACTTCAGCATCTTCGACCGCCTCCAGTATGTGGAGAGAAGCTCCACCACCATGGATACCGGCATCTCCAAATGCTTTTCCGTGATCTCCAACAAACTTCGCCAGGAGAGCGGGGCCAACATTGAGCTCTACCGCATGTTCAAGTTCATCGAATCGGGCATGGTAAAGATCAGGGGCCGGGAGTACAACATCGCCAACCTGAAAAAGCGGGTCTATACCCATGCAGCCTCGGCCATTGCAACCGACGTGAACCGACTCTGGGAAGATGACTGGGATATCGACTCCATCATCCTCTCCGGCGGTGGCAGCATGGAGCTTGCCCAGTTTCTCCAGCCCCAGATTGAGGGCAACGTCATCCCCGTTGCAAATGGAACGGATGCAAGGCTCAACAACGTCCAGGGCTATCTCAAATTCGGAAGATACAAATGGGGCCACACCGAAACACCGGCTTCAGGACAGACCGAAAACACAGAAAAAAAAAAGCCCGCTGAAAAGCAGGCCGCCGAAACCGGCACAGAAAACAATGATGAAACCAAGGGTTCAAAGGGACTTGCCTGGCTCAAGGGCAACAGGGTATAAACAATGAATCAACAACGGCTTGCAGACATTTTAGACCGGGTCGCAAAAGGCAATCTTTCCCCTGACGAGGCCCAGGCATCCCTCAAGGCCATGGCCTATGAAGATATCGACTATGCCCACATCGACCATCACAGATCCTTGAGAAAAGGATTTCCGGAGGTGATCTTCGGCCAGGGCAAAACGGCCGACCAGATCACCGGCATCATGGGCTCCATGGCAAAGAACGAAGAGATCATCCTGGTGACCCGGATCGACCGCGAAAAGGCCGACCAGGTGAGAAAGGCATTTCCAGCCGCCGAGTATGACGAGGCGGCAAGGATACTCCTGTTAAAGGAACAGGAACCTGAACTCAAGTCCTTTGGTGAAATCCTCATCATATCCGCCGGCACATCGGATATTCCCGTTGCCAAGGAGGCGGCCATCACCGCCCAGGCCATGGGGAACCGGGTCCGCTCCATCTTTGACGTGGGCGTGGCCGGCATCCATCGGCTGTTTGCCCACAGGGAGATCATCGAAAACGCATCGGTCCTGGTGGTTGTGGCAGGAATGGAGGGAGCGCTCCCAAGCGTTGTGGCCGGCATGGTACGGGCGCCTGTGATCGCGGTTCCCACAAGCGTTGGCTACGGCACCAGCTTCGGCGGCATGACCGCCCTTCTAGGCATGCTCAACTCCTGCAGTTCCAACATTGCCGTGGTCAACATCGACAACGGGTTCGGCGCCGGCTACATGGCCGCCACCATCAACCAGATGCCCAGCAACATGGGGACAGATTTCAAATCTGTCCCCTAAACACCAATCAGCTTAACCTGACCGCCCTGAGCATTAGGACAGATCTCTGCTGAGCATGGGGACAGATTTCAAATCTGTCCCCTTAGACATAGGCAAAAACGCCGTCCGCACTTGCATCTCCGTCAATGGCTGACGAAATAATCCCCCCGGCATAACCGGATCCTTCACCCACAGGGAAAAGCCCCAGTACCTGGGGGTGCATCCGTGTATCAGTCATCCTGGGAATTCTCACAGGTGAGCTGGTACGGCTCTCCACGCCCAGGAGGGTGGCCTCCCGGCTGACGTATCCCTTCATCTTCTTGTCAAAGATTCTCAACCCCTGCTTAAGGGCGTCACTGATAAAGGGGCCCAGCACGTCTGCCAGGGTAAAGGAGACCATGCCCGGGATATAAGAGGTTTCGGGCAGGGTTGACGATACACGGTCTTCCAGGAAATCGGTGAGTCGCTGGGCAGGTGCTGCCAGGGTTTTTCCGCCGGCATCAAAGGCTTTTCTTTCGATCTCCTTCTGGAATTCTAGGCCTGCGAAATGTTTCAACTTTGAATATTTCTGATACTGGTCCGGCCCAATGGTCACCACCATGCCGGCATTGGCAAGGGGCAGGTTCCGAAGTGAGTTGGACATGCCGTTGAGAACCAGCTCACCCGGGGCCGTGGCAGCCGGGACCAGCATGCCTCCCGGGCACATGCAAAAGGAGTAGACCCCTGTTTTACCCACCTGGCAGGCAAGGGAATAGCTTGCCACGGGAAGGGAGGGGGCGCGCACTGGGCTTCTGTACCGGATCGAATCAATCAGGTTTTGGGGATGTTCCACCCTCACGCCCATGGCATAGGGCTTCGCCTCAAGCTGTATGCCCTTTTGGTCAAGCAGGTCATAGATATCCCGGGCAGAGTGCCCGGTGGCCAGAATGACGGCATCTGCCAGATATTCCGCATCCCGGGTGGTGACCCCCTTTATGGTGCCATCCTTAATTATCAGGTCTGTCACCCTGGAGTTGAAATGGATCTCACCATTGCATTCAAGTATGGTGTCCCGGATGGATTCAATGATTTTGGGCAGCTTGTTGGAACCAACATGGGGATGGGCATTAATAAGGATATCCCGGACAGCACCGTGCTGAACAAGGATGGAGAGCATTTTTTTCACATCACCCCGTTTTGTTGACCGGGTGAAGAGCTTGCCGTCACTGTAAGTTCCGGCCCCCCCCTCCCCAAAGCAATAGTTGGAATCCGGGTGGGTGATGCCGTCGGTGTTGATGGTTTTCAGATCAAACCGTCTCTCCCGCACATTTTTGCCCCTTTCCAGAAGAATCGGCCGGATACCATGTTCAATAAGCCTGAGTGCTGCAAACAGACCGGCCGGACCGGTCCCCACGACAATCACCTTTTTTCCTTTTTTTACAGGCTGGTAAGCCACCGGCTGCATAATCTCCTGTACAGGCTCACCGCAATAAACAGCCACCTGGATTTGAAAAACAGGTTTTCTGCTCCGGGCGTCCAATGAGCGCCGGAGCACCTGAACCCCATCTATGGATTCAAGGGAGACCTTCAAGGCTTTTGAAGCCATATCTTTTATAAGTGTAAGGTCTGAACCGTTTTCAGGGTCAATCCTGAGGGTTATCTGTTTAATCATTATCTAATTCCTGTTTTTCTTTTTGGGGGAGTCCTTTATCCAGACCCTGTGATGTCCGGAAAGTCAATATTCAAATCGGTTGTATCATACGTTGTCTATGGGGAATGCACAATAGGCAAAGGTTGCCATTCAGCAGACAGGAGCCTACGGAACAATCCCATACTTTCTTTTTTTTTACTTGACATCCGGGTTTACTAAGGCTAATCATAATAGATTAAAAAATTTAAAAGGACTTGCTACAAAAAAATGATCAAAAATCTTATTGTCAACTTGCTACTATCTGTCATTATCGTGGAGGTGATTATTATCACCTCCGGGAGAAAGGGCTGACTGTGGCATAAATAAGATTAAGACCTTTAAAAGCCGTTATCAGCCCTAAGCTGATAACGGCTTTTTTTTTTCTTTTTTTATATAACGGAGATGGGATATGAGAAGTGAGATAGCAAAAAAAGGAATTGCGCGTGCGCCCCACAGAAGCCTTATGAAGGCCGTGGGCTTTACTGACGACGAGATACGACGCCCCCTGGTGGGCATTGCAAACTCAGCCAACGAACTTATCCCCGGACACATGCACCTTGATACCATCGTAAAAGCGGTCAAGGCAGGTATTACAATGGCGGGAGGAACCCCCATGGAGTTCTCCACCATCGGCGTGTGCGACGGCATTGCCATGAACCACAGCGGCATGCATTACTCCCTGGCAAGCCGGGAGCTCATTGCGGACTCCATCGAGGTCACGGCGACGGCCCACCCCTTTGACGCCATCGTCCTGGTCCCCAATTGCGATAAGATCGTCCCGGGCATGCTCATGGCAGCAGCACGGCTCAACATACCGGCCATCGTTGTGAGCGGCGGCCCCATGCTTCCCGGAATAGATCCCAGGGACAGCTCAAAGAAAATCGATCTGATCTCCGTATTTGAGGCGGTGGGAGCGGTCAGCAACGGCACCATGACCGAAGAGGAACTTACCAGCATCGAAGATGCGGCCTGCCCCACCTGCGGCTCCTGCGCCGGCATGTTCACGGCCAACTCCATGAACTGCCTCACCGAAGCCATTGGCATGGGACTTCCGGGCAACGGCACCATTCCCGGGCCCATGTCAGAAAGACTCCGACTTGCAAAACAGGCCGGCATGGCTGTGATGGATCTTTATAATAAGGACATTACCCCCCTCAAGATTCTGACCGAGACCGCATTTCGCAACTCCCTGGCCGTTGACATGGCCCTTGGCTGCTCCACCAACACCGTGCTCCACCTCAAGGCCATCGCCCATGAAGCGGGCATTGACATCGATCTTGAGCTGATCAACGAGATCAGCAAAAAGACGCCCCACCTCTGCTCCTTGAGCCCGGGGGGCAAGGACCACATTGTGGACCTCAACCGTGCCGGGGGCATTTCAGCCGTGATGAAGCAGCTTTTAGATGCAGGACTTGTCAACGGAGAGTGCATCACAGCCACGGGTAATCCCCTCAAAGAGAACCTTGCAGCAGCAAAGACAAAGGACCCGGACGTCATCAGGCCCATGGAAGATCCCTACCACAAAGAGGGAGGCCTTGCCGTTCTTTTCGGCAACATCGCTCCTGAAGGATGCGTAGTCAAGCAGTCTGCAGTCAAGCCCGAGATGATGCAGCATAAGGGACCTGCCAGGGTGTTTCACTCGGAAGAGGCTGCCACCGAAGCCATCATGTCAAACAGCATCAACAAGGGCGACGTGATCGCCATCCTCTATGAAGGACCTGCAGGGGGCCCTGGAATGCGGGAGATGCTCACCCCCACCTCAGCCATCGCAGGCATGGGACTTGACGGGGATGTGGCTCTCATCACCGACGGCCGTTTTTCAGGCGGCACCAAGGGTGCCTCCATCGGACACATCTCCCCCGAAGCCATGGAGGGAGGCCTCCTTGCCGCCTTGACCGAGGGAGACATCATCTCCATCGACATCCCGGCAAAGACCATCGAACTCATGGTGGATGAAGAGACAATCAACCAGCGACTCAGCGTGTGGAAACGGCCCGAACCCAAGATCAAGACCGGGTATCTCGCACGGTATGCAAAACAGGTAAGTTCCGCAGGCAATGGCGCCGTTTTTAAATAATGAACTTATTGCTCTGGTCAGACCGATTGATAACGCTACTTATTAATAAGGGTAAGGTTGGCATCATGTCATTTGACCGGCAATATAAGAAACCCCATTTCACAAGGAGATAAGTGATGAAACTCACAGGCGCTCAAATCCTGATAAAGATGATCAAGTCCGAAGGAGTCGATACCATCTTCGGCTATCCCGGAGGCGCTGTCATAGATATCTATGATGAACTTGCCAACCATCCTGACTTAAGACACATCCTCGTCCGCCACGAGCAGGGCGCGGTTCATTCCGCAGATGCCTATGCCAGGGCAAAGGGAGACGTGGGTGTATCCCTGGTCACCTCAGGACCCGGTGCCACCAACACAGTGACGGGCATTGCATCCGCCTACCTGGACTCGGTCCCCATCGTTGTGTTCACAGGCCAGGTCAATTCCGCCCTCATCGGCAACGACGCCTTTCAGGAGGTGGATATCGTCGGCATCACCCGGCCCTGCACCAAGCACAACTATCTTGTCAAGCATGTGGAGGATCTGGCCCGAACCATCAAGGAGGCGTTTTACATCGCCCGGACGGGTCGTCCAGGCCCGGTCCTTGTGGACCTTCCCAAGGATGTGATGACGGCAACCATCGAGTTTGAGGAGCCGGGCGAGATCCATATCAAGTCCTACCGCCCCACTTACTCCCCAAACCGGAAGCAGCTGACCAAGGTGGTGGAGCTGATCAAGCAGGCAAAACGCCCGCTTATCTTTGCCGGCGGCGGCGTGGTGCTCTCAAAATCCTCCGACGAAATCACCAAGCTTGCAAAAATGGCCGACATTCCGGTCACGGCTTCCCTCATGGGCCTTGGCACCTTTCCCGGCTCCGATCCCCTGTGGCTGGGCATGCCAGGCATGCACGGCACCTACCGGGCCAACATGAGCATCGGCAGCTGCGATCTCATGATAGCGGCAGGCGTCCGGTTTGACGACCGGGTAACCGGCCGCATTGAAAAGTTTGCCCCCAATGCCAAGATCGTCCAGATCGACATCGACCCCACCTCCATCCACAAGAACGTGAGCGTGGACTGCCCCATCGTTGGGGACTGTAAAAAGACCCTGGCCCTTCTCAACGAGCTGCTGGAAAAAGAGGACAGCTCCGAAGTGCGGGGAGACAGGAGCGAGTGGCTCGGCCAGATCGACGAGTGGAAGTCCACCATGCCCCTCAGGTACGACCAGGACGACGAGATCATCAAACCCCAGTTTGTCATCGAGACCCTCCATGAACTGACCAAGGGCAATGCGATCATCACCACCGAGGTGGGCCAGAACCAGATGTGGACGGCCCAGTACTACGATTTTGACAAGCCCAACCACTTTATCACCTCGGGCGGTCTCGGGGTGATGGGATTCGGCCTGCCCGCCGCCATCGGTGCCAAGGCGGCCTGCCCGGACAAGCTTGTCGTAGACGTTGCCGGCGACGGAAGCATCCAGATGAACATCCAGGAGCTGACAACCTCCCTGGAAGCCGGGCTTCCGGTGAAGGTTGTTATCCTCAACAACCGCTACCTCGGCATGGTGCGCCAGTGGCAGGACCTCTTTTACAACAAGCGTTACTCATCCACTCCCATGGAGTGCGCCCCCGATTTTGTCAAGCTTGCCGAAGCTTACGGGGCCACGGGCATGAGGGCCTCAAAGCCCTCTGAGGTCAGGGAGACCCTGGAAAAGGGACTTGCAGCCGAGGGTACCGTGATCATGGAATTTCTGGTGGAACGCGAAGAGATGGTTTATCCCATGGTTCCCGCCGGAGGCGCCATAACTGAGATGCTTCTCGTATAGAACTTTAAAGAAAGGGTTTAAGGATGAAAGACCAAAAACACATATTTTCGATCCTTGTGGACAATGAACCGGGTGTGCTGTCCAGGATCGCCGGGCTCTTCAGCGGCAGGGGCTACAACATCGACAGTTTGAGCGTCGCCCAGATCGTGGAATCCAACGCATCCCGGATCACCATGGAAACAAGCGGCGACGATCACATCATCGAGCAGATCATCAAGCAGCTCCACAAGCTGATCAACGTCATAACGGTTATCGACCTTACGGACAAGCAACATGTAAAAAGGGAGCTTGCACTGATCAAGGTCCATGCCAAACCCGAACACCGGGCAGAGATCCTGAGGATCGTGGATATCTTCAGATGCCGGGTGGTGGATGTGGGCCACGAGCACTACACCATTGAGATGTCCGGGGAGGAGGAAAAACTCCGGGCGATCATGAATCTCCTGAAGCCCATGGGCATCATCGAGACGGCACGGACCGGTTCCATCGCCCTTGCCCGGGAAAAAGAAAACAAAAACAACGGCAAATAAGCCAAGATCCGGAGATGCGGACCGCCGTCAGGGCCGTCCGCTCCCCGGAACCTTCCACGATATAGTAAAAACAACCGTTCGGCGGGGATGCCAATCCCTCCCCACCGGACTTCCTTTGGAGAGAAATTCAGATGAAACAAGCACTTCTTTACGACACAACCCTAAGGGACGGGATGCAGGGCGAAAATATCTGCTTCTCCCCTGAAGAAAAAGTGAAAATAGCCCAGAAACTGGACGACCTGGGCATTCACTACATCGAAGGCGGGTGGCCTGGATCCAATCCCAGTGCACTGCGATTTTTCGACATGATTAAGGATGTGGAGCTGAAGAATGCAAAGATCGCTGCATTTGCCTCCACAAGACGGGCCAACACACGGCCGGAGGAAGACCCAAATCTCAAGGCCCTTCTGGACAGCGGCGCTCCGGTGGTGACCATCTTCGGCAAAAGCTGGGATCTCCATGTGGAAACCGTCATGATGAACACCCTGGAAGAGAACCTTGCCATGATCCGGGAGAGCATCGCCTATCTTCTTGCCAATGAGCGGGAAGTGCTCTACGATGCCGAACATTTCTACGACGCTTTCCTGGAAAACCAAAGCTATGCCATGGAGACCCTGAAGGCGGCCGTGGATGGCGGATGCCGCACCCTGGTGCTCTGCGATACCAACGGCGGCACCCTGCCCCACGACATCGAAGCCATCACCCAAACCGTGATGGAAACCCTTGACGGGCTCTACGATTTCACCGTTGACATCGGCATCCACGCCCACAACGATTGCAGCATGGCCGTTGCCAACACCATCGCGGCTGTCCAGTCTGGAGCTGTCATGGTCCAGGGCACCATCAACGGCTATGGCGAGCGGTGCGGCAATGCCGACCTGACCTCGGTCATCCCGGTCCTGGCACTGAAGATGAATATACCGTGTATTGATGCCGACAACCTGAAAAAGCTCCGGACCTTGTCCCGCTTTGTCAGCGAAACCGCCAACATGACCCCCCTCAACTCAAGGCCATTTGTCGGAAAAAGCGCCTTTACCCATAAGGGAGGCATCCATGTGAGCGCGGTGATGAAAGAGTCCCGTGCCTACGAGCACATGGATCCGGTCCTGGTGGGCAACAAACGCCGGGTGCTTGTATCCGAGCAATCGGGCAAGAGCAACATCGTCTACAAAGCCAAGGAGATGGGCCTGAATCTGAGCGGCAAAGACTGGTACGAACGAAACATCGTTTCCAACATCAAGGAGCTTGAGGAGGAAGGATTCCAGTATGACGTGGCCGAAGCCTCCCTCAAAATCCTCATGGAGAGACTGTCGGAACAGTACCAGCCCAATTTTGAGCTTGAATCCTTCAGGGTCACCATCGAAAAGAACAAGGAGCATCCCTGCTACGCCCACGCCACAATCAAGATCAAGGTCGGAGACGACTATGAGATCACGGCGGCCGAGGGGGACGGTCCGGTAAGCGCCCTGGATAATGCCCTTAGAAAGGCATTGAGCAAGATCTATCCGTCCATCAACGACATGCGCCTGGTGGACTTCAAGGTTCGTGTGATCGAAGGAACCGACGGCACCGACGCCAAGGTAAGGGTTATCATCGAATCCAGGGACGAAAACAATATCTTCAGCACCATAGGGGTGAGTGAAGATATCATCGAAGCAAGCTGGCATGCACTTGCAGACAGTTTCCAGTACAAGCTCTCCCTTGACAGGGAAAAAAACGTTTAAACCCAAAACGAGGATGTTATGAAACAAGAGAACAGAGTCACCATATTCGACACCACCCTCCGGGATGGTGAGCAATCACCCGGAGCAAGCATGAACGCGGCAGAGAAACTTCGCATCGCCATCCAGCTTGAGCTGCTGGGGGTGGATGTGATCGAGGCGGGCTTTCCGGCAGCCTCTGAAGGGGATTTCAAAGCAGTTGAGATGATTGCCGGAAAGATGAAAAAGTGCCAGGTCGCCGCCCTGTGCCGGGCTTCGGAGCAGGACATCACCAAAGCGTGGGAGGCCATCAAGGACGCGGCCTTCCCAAGGATTCACACCTTTATCGCAACCTCCGACATCCACCTGGAGTACAAGCTCAGGATGTCCAGGGAAGAGGTGCTGGAAAGCGCGGTCAAGGCCGTGACCTATGCCGCCTCCTTCACCGACAACGTGGAATTTTCCGCCGAGGACGGCTCAAGGAGCGATCCTGCATTCCTGTGCAAGGTCTTTGAGGCTGTGATCGATGCCGGCGCCACCACGGTCAACCTTCCTGACACCGTGGGCTATGCCGTGCCGGAAGAGTTTGAAAAACTCGTCTCATATGTGATGAAAAACACGCCCAATATGGACAAGGCCGTGTTGAGCGTTCACTGCCACAACGATCTGGGCCTTGCCACGGCAAACACCCTTGCCGCCATCCGGGCAGGTGCCAGGCAGGCAGAGGTGACCATCAACGGCATTGGCGAACGGGCAGGCAACACCTCCCTTGAGGAAGTGGTAATGTCCCTTGGCACCCGGCCCAATTACTTTCCGGAATCCACCGGCATCGACACCACCAAGATCTACCCCACAAGCCGCCTTGTCAGCTCCATCACCGGCATCATGGTCCAGCCCAACCGGGCCATCGTGGGTGCAAACGCCTTTGCCCATGAGGCAGGCATCCACCAGGACGGTGTGCTGAAAAACCCCATGACCTACGAGATCATGAAACCGGAAACCGTGGGCGTGACCAAAAACGCCCTGGTTCTTGGCAAGCATTCAGGCCGCCATGCCCTCTACACCCATATTGCGGAAAAAGGGTACAACCTCTCGGACGACGAGCTCAGCACGGTGTTTGAAAAATTCAAGCACCTTGCCGACAGGAAAAAGAGCATCCTTGACGAGGATATCGACGCCCTGATCAACGAAGGGATCCTGAGGAGCGCCGAGGTGTTCTGCCTCAAATACCTCCATATCGCCAGCGGCACCACCGTGCATCCCTATGCCAGCGTCCACCTCACCATCAACGACCGCATGGTCAAGGGCGCCACCGAAGGAAACGGTCCCATCGACGCCGTGTTCAACACCATCTCACGGCTCACCGACACCAAGTCCGAGCTGCTGCGGTTCACCATCAGCGCCCTGACCGAGGGCACCGACGCCCAGGGTGATGTAACGGTACGGCTGTCCGAGGACGGCATCGTGGCCCTTGGAAAAGGCTCTGACCCGGATATCATCACGGCAAGCGCACTTGCCTACATCAACGGGCTCAACAGGCTCGAGTACCTCAAGACCAATCCCGTGGTCAAGCCGGAGACCCTGTAAACCATCAGAAATAAGTAATAAACTTCCGGGACTAAAAAATCCGGGCCGGTATCATCCATACCGGCCCGGACTCCCATTGCGGCCTTCCCCAATTACTCAATTTAGAAACTTGCATTCATAAGGATCTATTGTATATATCGTTTCATTATCAGGACCATATATTCTTATATATGACATTTGCAAATCGAAACTCTGTATATAATTCGGACGAGTTACATAATGCATCAGTTACCTTATAATTTCTTGTTTTCAGGCAACCGACAGATGAGATAATAAGTATAGCACCGAGTAATGCCATTAAGTATTTAGAAAACGCCCCTGTCACGGATAAAACCATCAGTGACTGGGGCGGCCATCACATTGCTTGTCCTCCTCCAGTGATTTTTTGATTTCCTCAACCCTTTTGGAGATATCCCGAACCGTCATTCGCCGGTTATCGATCCACCATTTGGCCGCGCCTCTTTCGAACCACTCCTGGAAAAACAAATCAAACGCCCGGTCGGACAAAGCCTTGGCCTCCCCATTGCCGAAGGAGAGGCTGTCTTTTAAATATTTGACCTTATTGATGAGCTCGGCCCGAATTTTTTCTGCCCAGGTCACCGACTTATCCGTGCCTGTTAGCTCAGAAAAACCGATGGCCTGGCTGGCCTTCGAATGCTTATCGGCCTCTTTCCTGAGAAAAGCCCTCTTGCATTCCTCACAATACCAGTCCTTTTTGTCCACCACGAAGAGATTCTTTTCATGGCTGCCAAACAGCTGAACCGTATAAACCTTCCGGCATGTGCTGCATTTCACTTCATAATCGTAATTATCTTCCGTCATCATTCATTCCAGGGACAAAATGTCCATACTTTTATTGGTTATAATTACTTTTTTTATCCATCTGTTTGCCTGCCTATTTTTGATGGGGCAGAACCAGCCTGTCGCAAATGTTGCCCCAAATGCTTATCACCAGCAGCGCTGGCAGTACCTGGGAGGATCCGAAAAACCTCAACCGCATGTCCTTATAATCCTGTTGTTGACATCACAGTGACCACCCACTGCTGAAAATTTACAGACTGTCACTGAAAGACATAATTATCAAGCAATAAAAACAAATAAAACCTGTCGACGATCCGCAAGGACCATGGAATGCAATCTTTACGTTTATCAAGCATCGCATGGATGACTTATCCACCTGAAATGGAAAAAAAACAAACTATACCAATTACAATCAGCTGAAGAAGATCAGGGCCGGTAGCGTAACATGAATAATTCGGAGGGGGTTCAAGCTCGGAAAGCTTTTTTTCAAGAGAGTGGGCAACCAACAGATGAGAACGTAAGTATAAGCCAACTAAAAAGCACGTGCAGGCTTTATGCAAGCCTGCACGTGCTTTTTAGTGCTTTTACGTTTTTTTTACAGGCCGAGGTAACCGTCTCTCAAACTACTGTCCGCTTTCTCACCCAGGCTGTACCGATAGTACATCTGGGCAAATTCGGCGCCTTCGATGGTTCCCTTTTCAACACCGTTGACGATAAGGGTGAGGCCTTTGCCGGGCACGTAGATGGATTCCGAGGTGAACCCTTCTTCCATGTCCAGGTCAAGCCAGGAGGCGTATTGTTTGATCTTGGCATCGTGTTTTGCCACAAGATCAGCCGGATTGGTATCGACCATGGTCTCGATGAACCCTTCCTGGAGTTTTTCGGCCGTGGCCAGGTCTGTCAGGTAGTGGAGATAAAAATACTTTACCTGCTCCGTCTCGATGGCCTGCTTGGGATCTGTGGTCGGATTTTCCAGATAAAGGCCGCCGGCAAAAATCTTGATGAACCCGAGGGCCTTTCTCAGGGCAACCCCGTTGAGCTTGAGTTCTTTACCTGCAATGGTCTTGGCTTCGGGAAAGTTGACCCCCTTGAGCTCAACAGCAGACACCATGGCTGAAGACAGGACAAAAAGAGATGCTAACAAAGACAACAATGCTTTTCTGAACATGACATACCCTCTCTCGTTACTGGTAAATGTTTAAAAGACTGAACATCGTTTATATATTTCCATATAACACTGTTTACATATAAGATCCAGTGTTTTTTTTTAGCTCCGGACCGACTAATCCAGGCGGATCCGTTTCATGAGCCGCTCCCGGCATTTCTCAGCCCTGTTGGACAGCACGGGCACGGGTGAACGTTTAAACACTTGCTTTGCCACCCCTCCGATGGAAGCGTCCCTGAAACCGGACCGTCCCTGGGTTCCCATAACCACGAGATCCGGTGATTCCCTGGCAATGGTTTCCAGAATCTCATCCACGGGATGGCCAATCTTGAACAGGATTTTTACCCGTTTCTCCGGAAAACCATTCATTTCAACGATGGTGTCCATCATCTCTTTCCTGCCCTTCTTGATCTCCGCCAGATAGTGATCTCCGTCCACATCATACCCCATGGAGACAACACTCTCCACCGATTGAACATCCCGTGAATTAATGACGCTGATCACCAGGATTTCTGCGTCGTACTTTTTGGCAATGCCTGCGGCACAATCAAAGACCCCCTGGGAATACTCCGTCATTGCCAGGGGAACCAGAACTTTTTTTATGATCTCCATGTTACCCTCCCCGGGTTATTAATCTCCAAATGCCTCATCAGCCGTAATGGCCTTCCTCTCCTCAATCCTGGGGCGCTGCATGAGATAGATAATCCCCAGGAGCGCTATACCCATGGGGTAGACCCAGTAGCGCTGATCGTGGGCGATTCCCAGGAGAGACGCCACTGCATCGGGCCGCATCAGCATGATGGTCACCCCAAGGAAAAGGGGCACCTCATAGAACCGGTTTTTTGCAACAAACCACCCCTGGGTGGCCGAGGCAAAAGCAAAGTTTCCAAAACAGGCCATGAGGAAAATCAGGATTCCCTGGGGCCAGGAGGTGACGTTGTGGAGGATCAGGTCGGAATTGAAGATGAACATGAACGGAAGTATCGCCGTTCTGATGTCGTACATGAACCCCTGGATCCCCGTTGCTATGGGCGGGGATTTTGCGATGGCCGCAGCAGCATAGGCGGCAAGTCCAACGGGCGGGGTGTCATCGGCCAGGATGCCGAAGTAGAAACAGAAGAGATGGGCGGACATCAACGGCACGATAAAGTCGTTGGCACCGCCGATCATGACGATGGCAGGTGCGGTCAGGGAGGCCATCACGATATAGGTGGCCGTGGTTGGAAGTCCCATGCCGATGATAAGGCTTGCCAGGGCCGTGATGACCAGCATCAAAAAGATATTGCCCATGGAGAGCACATCAATCACCTGGGTAATGAGTCCCCCAAGTCCCAGGGCCACCACACCGACGATGATGCCTGCAGCCGCCGTTGCCAGGGCCACGGATACCATGTTACGGCCACCGGCTGCCAGGGCAGAAAAAATATTGAGAAAGCCCTGCTTAAAGGCGGGCATGACCTGCTCGTTTTTTCTCCACGCCTTAAATGGCTCCTGGAAAATCATGATCAGGGCCATCACCCAGATGGCGTTGAACGCCGACAGTTCCGGGGAGTGCCGCTTGACAATGAGTTCGTAGAGCAACATGAAAAGGGGAACCAAAAAGTGAATGCCGCTTAAAAGTGTTGCAAAGAAGGGCGGCAGCTCATGCCGGGGAAGCCCCTTGATACCAAGCTTGGACGCCTCGATGTGGGAGATGTAGAAAAGGGCGGCATAGGAGGCAAAGGCGGGAACGGCAGCGGCCTTGACCACCTCGATATAGGGAACGTTGACATACTCTGCAATGATAAAGGCAGCAGCGCCCATGATGGGCGGTGCCAGCTGGCCGTCTGTACTGGCGGCAACCTCCACGGCAGCGGCCTTGGTCGCCGGATAACCCACCTTTTTCATCATGGGAATGGTAAAGGTCCCGGTGGTAACGATGTTGGCAATGCTGGATCCTGACACCATGCCGGTGAGCCCGCTGCCCATGATGGCAGCCTTTGCAGGTCCACCCTTGAACCCGCCAAGGAGGCTCAAGGCAAGCTTGATAAAATATTGACCGGCTCCGGCCTTGTCCAGCATGGCTCCGAAGAGCACAAAGAGAAAAACAATGGTGGCGGAAACATCCAGGGGAATGCCGTAGATCCCCTCCGAAGACATGGTCATCTGACCCACGAACCGACTCATGGAGGTTCCCTTAAAGGCGATGAGATCGGGCATGTAGGGACCGAGGAACGAATAGCAGATAAAGGCGATGGCTATTATTGGAAGGGCCGGCCCAATCACCCTTCTTGCCCCTTCCAGGAGAAGGAGGGTCAAGGTCATGCCAAAAAGGATATCCCGGCCGATGGGAAGGCCGTAGCGCTGGGTGATGCCGCCGTAGTCGATCATGATGTAGAGAGCCGATAAACAGGCAATGGCGGCGACAACGAAATCGATCATCGGGATGCGATTCCTTGCAGACAAAAAGGCAGGCCCGAATCGGCGCTCCTTGAGAACCGGGTAGTTAAGAAAAACGATCAACAGGGCAAATCCTAAATGGATCGCCCGGACAAATATGGTATCCAGAATCAGCCAGCTTGCGATGGAAAGCTGGAACAGGCTCCAGATCACGGCAATGCCAGGGATAAGAAAACGCAACGGGCCTTGAACCCGCCTGCCAATGCCAGCCTCCTCGTCCGCAAGTTTTTGGGCAAGTTTTCGGCCAGCCTCGTCCTGGCGGTACTCCTCGACAGTGTTCATATGATTCACCTGTCATGCTTGAAACAGAGCCTATGGATGTCAGGCCCCATGGATATTACGGGTGATGGAACAAAACAGCGGTTGAACCGGGCAGCAGACACCCGTTACTGTTGCCCGGTTCAATATGGTTCACAAAAGGATTACTTGAGTCCGGCTTCCTTGTAGTAACGCATGGCGCCGGGATGGATCTTGGCAGAAAGTCCTTCGAGCATGTTCTTTTTTGTCAGGACTTTGTAGGCGGGATGGAGTTTCTTGAAATCTTCGAAATTATCAAAGACCTCCTTAGTAACGGCGTAGACCACGTCATCGGAAACCTTGGCCGAGGTGACAAAGGTGGCCTTGACGCCAAAGGTGGTGACATCTTCCTTGTTGACTGCACCGGGGTAAAATTCGATGGGCACGACGGCTTTGGCATAATAGGGATATTTGTCAAGCAGGGCGTCGATGCCGGTGATGGGAACGATCCTCACCTTTACCTTACCGGCGGTGGCTTCCTTGATGGCACCGGAGGGGTGACCCACTGTGTAGAAAAAGGCGTCGATCCGCTCGTCCTGGAGAAGGCCCGGGGCCTCTGCCGCCTTTATTCCTTCGGCATTGAGATCCTTAGTCAGGTCCAGGCCCACGGCTGTGAGGGCATCAATTGAATTCTGCCGCTGTCCGGAACCGGGGTTGCCGATATTAACATTTTTCCCATTGAGATCCTGGATGGATTTAATTCCGGAATCCACAGAGGCGCAAAGGGTAATTGATTCGGGATGGATGCTGAACACCGAGCGAAGGTCGGTCTGGGGGCGTCCGTCCCACTCGGAGTCCTTGGAGCCGTTAACGGCCTGGTACTGACGGTCGGACTGAACCACGCCAAATTCAAGATCCCCTGCCATGACGGCATTGACATTAAACACGGACCCGCCGGTGGACTCCACCGTGCAGCGGATGCCGTACTCTTTTCGCTTTTTATTGACTATCTTGGAAATCGCTCCGCCTGTGGGGTAGTAAACACCGGTGATTCCGCCGGTTCCGATGGTGACGAAGGTGGTTTTGGCCTCAGCTTGAGGGGGGGTGAACCCAAGGGATAAGACTGCGGATATAGCCAGGGAAAGACCGATAATTAACGTTCGCTTCATTCAGAAACCTCCTTAAGGAAATGATTGACTGCATACGAATACCTAACATCTGGTGACTAATTGTTGTTCAGCTACTGCTCGAGAAGGGCGTGGGGTGCCCTTTTAAAGCCCCTGAACAGGAAGTTCAGGGGCAGATTGAATCAGCTGTTAAATTAGCTTATCGTTAGATACTTGTCAAGGGCAACCATTTTGTCAAGGAATTTCATCTTTTTTTGGCGAACCTTATTTACTCGATTTAAGCACGGACAGGAATGCGGACTGGGGAATTTCAACCGAGCCGACCATCTTCATTCTTTTCTTTCCCTTTTTCTGCTTTTCAAGGAGTTTTCGCTTTCTGGAGATATCTCCGCCGTAACATTTTGCGGTAACATCCTTTCTGTAGGCGGATACCGTCTCCCTGGAGATGATCTTACCGCCGATGGCGCCCTGGATGGCGATCTTGAACATCTGTCTCGGGATCTCCTCCCTGAGCTTCTTGCAGGCGTTCCTAGCCCGGTCAACGGCCTTGTCCCGGTGTACCAGCTGGGAAAGGGCATCCACCCGCTCACCATTGACAAGAAAGTCAAGTTTCGCAAGATCGGTCTCCTGGTAACCAGCGATCTCATAATCAAAGGAGCCATACCCCTGGGTAACGCTCTTCAGACGATCATAGAACTCGTACACCACCTCGGCCAGGGGAAGGGTGAACTTCATCTCAATCCTGTTGCTGGTCAGGTACTGGTAGTTGGTGCTCACGCCCCGGTGCTCGAGGCAGACCTGCATCACCGCCCCCATGTACCGGTCCGGAACAATGATCGACGCCGTGATAAAGGGTTCCCTTGTGGTCTCGATCTCACCTGGATCAGGATAGAGGGATGGGTTATCAATGATCTCCACGGTTCCGTCTGTACGGGTGATCTCATACCGCACCGACGGCGATGTCAGGATCAACGAAAGGTCATACTCCCGCTCCAGCCGTTCCTGGACCACCTCAAGATGGAGAAGGCCGAGGAATCCGCACCTGTATCCAAATCCCAGGGCTGCGGACGAATCCTTTTCATAGACCAGGGAAGCGTCGTTGAGCTTGAGTTTTTCCAAAGCTTCGGTGAGCTCCGGGTACTCGTCGGATGCCACGGGATACATGGATGAGAACACCACCGGGTTGGGATCCCTGAAACCGGCCAGGGGACCTTCACACGGGTTCCCTGCAAGGGTGACGGTGTCACCGCACTTGATATCGCTGATCATCTTGATACCGGCGACCATGTACCCAACCTGCCCTGCCATGAGTCGTTTCACAGGTTCGCGCTTGATCTGAAAGAGCCCCACCTCCTCCACCTTGTAGACAGCGTCGGAGGAGAGAAAGGTGATCTTGTCACCGGGTGCAACGCTTCCCTCAAACACCCGGAAATGGACGATAATGCCCCGGTAGGGATCGTAGTGGGAATCAAACACCAACGCCTTGAGGGGTGCATCGGAATCACCCTCGGGCGGGGGGACCATGGCCACGGCGGCCTCGAACACGCTCGCAACGCCTTCACCTGTCTTTGCAGATACAAGAAGGGCTGTCTCACTGTCAAGGCCCAGATCCTCGTCAATCTGATCCTTGACCCAGTCGATCTCGGCCGACGGCAGGTCAATCTTGTTTACAACCGGAACAATCTCAAGATCGTGCTCCATGGCAAGATAGATATTGGCCAGGGTCTGGGCTTCCACCCCCTGGCTTGCATCCACAAGGAGAAAGGCACCTTCACAGGAGGCAAGGGCCCGGGAAACCTCGTAGGAAAAATCCACATGCCCGGGAGTGTCGATGAGGTTGAGAAGATACTCCTCACCATCTTCGGCTGTGTAGGGAAGCGACACCGTCTGACTCTTGATGGTGATTCCCCTCTCCCGCTCGATGTCCATGGAGTCCAGTATCTGATCCTTAAAATCCCGGTCTGCAACAATTCCGGAAAGCTGAATGAGCCTGTCGGACAGGGTTGATTTGCCGTGATCTATGTGGGCAATAATACTGAAATTTCTAATATTTTTCCGCTTTATATTCAAATTAACCTCAAACAAAGAGTTGACATTTTTTATTGATATATATAGTTCTTTTCTATGATACTGTGATTTTTTTTACATTTTTATCAGGTGGCATCAAAAGTGTCAAGGATGACGCAGACCACAAACCTCAAACCGATAGTTTTCAGGATCATTCAATGACAATTTCAGTTCTCCTTGTTGACGACGATATTGCAGTCAAATCCTCCACCGAAGAATTCCTTGCACTGTCCGGTTATAATGTCACTTCAGCTTCCAACGCCGAAGAGGCCCTTGAACTTCTTGACACGTTTACTCCGGATATCGTCATCACGGATATCATGATGCAGGAGATGGACGGCCTTGAACTGACCGAGTATATCAAAAAGAACTACGGTGCGGCCGTCATTGTCATGACAGGCTACAGCGCGGACTACTCCTATGAGGAGGCCGTCAATGCCGGTGCCAGCGACTTTATCTTCAAACCCTTCCGGTTCGAAGAGCTGGATCTTCGCATCAAACGGGTTGTACAGGAGATGCGGCTTCAGAACGAGCACGCAAAGATGATGAAGAAGTTAGAGGAGCTGGCCATCACGGACGGGCTTACGCGTCTGTACAACTCCCGTCACTTTTTCAGCCAGGTCAAGACAGAGATGGAGCGGTACACCCGTTATCTCCACCCCCTCTCCCTCCTGATCCTGGACATCGATCTGTTCAAAAACTTCAACGACACCTGGGGTCATCTTGAGGGAGACAAGGTTCTCATAGCCATGGGCGAGATCATCACCTGCTGCCTGAGAACCAATGATACGGCCTACCGGTACGGCGGAGAGGAGTTCACCGTAATTCTGCCCGAAACCCGCTTGGAAGAAGCATGCCTTGTTGGCGAAAGGATCATGGGCATCCTGGCTCAAAGACGGTTCACCCCGGTTCCGGATGAGAGCGTGACGGTCACCATCAGCATCGGCGTCACCGAATTCTCCAAAGAGGATAACCTGGAATCCTTTATCAAGCGGGCGGACAAGGCCATGTACTGTTCAAAAAAGGCAGGCAGGAATCGGTTGACCTGCCTGCCTTTACCAATTTAGCCCTTCATCTTCTGAATTCGTTCTAAATTGTTTCTCAGCTTGTCGTTCTTGGTCTTAAGTTCGGCTTGCTGCTCGTTCACCTTTCGAACAACCTCCTCGGGAGCCTTTTCAAGGAAACTCTCGTTGTTGAGCCTTTTAGATATGGAAAGGAGCTCTTTGGTTACCTTTTCAATATCCTTTTGAAGGCGCTGCTCCTCCTTGTCGAAATCGATCACCCCTTCCAGAAACACATGAACGGTGGTGGAGCCGACAACGGCGGTGGCAGACGAGGCGTTGTTCACCCCTGGCAGGGAAACCTCGAGGCTCTCCAGGCGGGAGAGATTCTCGATCATGGAGTGGTTCTCCCCGATCAAGGCTGTCTCCTGCTCGTCCTGGGTCTGCATCATCACCCTGAGCTGCATGGAGGGCGGAATGTTCATCTCACCCCGGATGTTTCGAATGCCTGAAATCAACCCGAAGACAAAGGACATGTCCGCTTCGATCCCTGCGTCCGCTTCGCCCGCGGTTGGGAAGCCTGCTTCCATGACACTGCCCTCAACCGTGGGCAGCATGCTCCAGATCTCTTCGGTCACAAAGGGCATAAAGGGATGAAGCATGAGAATGCTCTCTTCCAGCACCTTTGCAAGCACAGCCCTTGCGGTGTCCCGGCGTGCTGCACCCTCTTTCTCGTACAGGGCGGGCTTTGCAGCCTCAAGGAACCAATCGCAGAACTCATGCCATACAAACTGGTAGATGGCACTGGCAGCCTCGTTGAACTTGTAGTTCTCGATGCCGTCTTTCACGGCCTGGGCTGTTGCAGCCGACCGTGCCAGGATCCACTTCTCCATGGGGGAGAGATCGGTCAACGCCTCCTTGGATCCGGATGTTTCATCCAGGTGCATCATGGCGAACCGGGCCGCATTCCACAGCTTGTTCACAAAGTGGCGGTAGCCTTCGACACGATCTTCGCTCATCTTCACATCCCTGCCCTGGGCTGCAAAAGCCGCCAGGGTGAACCGGAACGCATCGGCGCCATAATTGTCGATCACCTTCAAGGGATCAATTACATTTCCCTTGGACTTACTCATCTTCTTTCCGTGCTCATCCCGGACCAGGGCGTGGATGTAAACATCCTTAAACGGCACCTCATCCATGAAGTGGATACCCATCATCATCATCCGGGCAACCCAGAAAAAGAGGATATCAAACCCGGTGACCAGGGCATTGGTGGGATAGAATGTCTTCAAGAGTTCAGTATTTTCCGGCCATCCCATGGTTGAAAATGGCCAGAGAGCGCTGCTGAACCATGTGTCGAGCACGTCGGTCTCCTGGATGATCTCCTTGGAACCGCAGGCGGTACAGCAATCCGGATCATGCTCCTCGACGATCACCTCACCGCAAGCAGAACACTTCCATACCGGAATCCTGTGTCCCCACCAGATCTGCCGGGAGATACACCAGTCCCTGATGTTATCCATCCACTCAAAATAGGTCTTTGACCAGTTTTCAGGAACGATCCTGGTTTTTCCGGTTCGGACGGCATCGGCAGCCTCCTTGGCAAGGGGGGCGACCTTGACAAACCACTGCTTAGACAGGCAGGGTTCCACAACGGTCCTGCAACGGTAGCACTGTCCAACGCTGTTCTTTAACGGCTCTTTTTTAATAAGGAGGCCCTGTTTTTCCAGCTCCTCCACGGCCGCTTTTCTGCAGTCAAAACGATCAAGACCGGCAAAATCTCCAGCGCCTTCGGTCATTTTGCCGTCATCGTCGATCACCTTGATGCTCTCAAGGTTGTGGGTCTTGCCGAGGTTGAAGTCGTTGGGATCATGGGCCGGGGTGATCTTGAGGGCACCGGTTCCGAACTCCGTATCAACGTAGGTATCCCGGACAACTGGGATCTTCCTTCCGGTCAGGGGAAGGATCACCTGGGTCTCCGTAAGGTCCTTGTACCGGTCGTCATGGGGGTTGATGGCAACCCCGGTATCACCGAACATGGTCTCAGGCCGGGTTGTTGCAACTACCAGTCCGTCCTCTCCGTTCTCAAAGGGATAACGGATGTAGTACAGAAAGCTGTCCTGCTCTTCATATTCGACCTCGAGATCGGCAAGGGCAGTCTTGCACCTGGGGCACCAGTTGGTGATGTACTTGCCCTCGTAAATAAGACCTTCCTTGTACAGCCTTACAAAGACCTTGCGCACGGCCTCTGACAGGCCCTCGTCCATGGTGAATCGCTCCCGGTCCCAGTCGCAGGAGGCTCCGATTCTCTTAAGCTGGTTGATAATGGCGCCGCCGGACTGCTCACGCCACTTCCACACCTCTTCGATAAACTTCTCTCTTCCAAGCTGATCCCGTGTCACGCCCTTTTGTGCAAGATTGCGCTCAACAACGTTCTGGGTCGCAATGCCGGCATGATCGGTTCCGGGCATCCACAGGACATTGTCTCCCATGAGTCTTCTGAAGCGGCACATGATATCCTGCACTGTAATATTCAGGGCGTGGCCCATGTGAAGGACCCCGGTGACATTGGGCGGGGGTATGACTATTGAATAGGCTTGTTTCTCACTGGTATCCTGAGCCTTAAAAGAACCCTGTTTTTCCCAATATTCATACCATTTCTTCTCAATCCCGACAGGATCATATCCTTTGTCAAGAGAATCAGAACTCATAAATTAACTCCTAAAAGCACATTAATAAAAAAAGGGGATCAATTATCCCCTGGTTATCTTTCTTAAACAGATTTTTAACCGGAAGGCAAGGTTGCTTACGCTCCGGATCAGGAAAGATCTTTGAGCAGGCTCTGCTTGATCGCCGCTATCTCTCTTTCCACCACCCTTTCAACCGTTTCGACAAAAAGGGCGTCCAACCGTTGAGCATACCTCTTTTCAATAATCCTGGTAAGAGCCGCTTCTATGGCCTCATCCGTTGGAACTGCAGCAGTATTGCCTGTTTCAACGGCATCGGCCGATTCTTCCAGTTCAAGGATTACGTCAGCATTCGACCCATCGTCCAAACCCTCTTCTATAAGATCGGTCAGCTCGATAATATCCTCGTCATCATTTGAAAAGCCTTTGTCCAGGTCGATTGTCTCTGTCATAACAAAGATTCCCATAATGCCCTGATTTCAGGCATTTTCTAAAATTAGTAGTTTTAAACCGGATAAAAAAATATCAGAGGGGTAGCATTGTGTCAAGTTCTTTAAGCCCATGGAACACCCCCTTAAACAGTGAAAATTATTTGCCAATGCACAAACTTTCCTTTATAAAGACCCCATGCATAGATTTTACATTACAACAGAAGCCATCAGCGCCAACGAGGCAACCATCACAGGCCAGGACGCAAAACACCTTGCAACGGTGCTACGTCTCAAAACCGGAGACAGGGTTGAACTTGTGGACGGCAAAGGAATCCGGGCCACGGCAGAGATCCGAACGGTCACCCCCCAGATCGCATCCCTCGCCATCATAGAAAAGTCAGAAGACAGATCGGAATCCCCGGTCCACATCACCATTGCCCAGGGCATGCTCAAGGACAAGAAAATGGACATGCTCATCCGCCACCTTACGGAACTTGGCATCTGTGAATGGCAGCCCTTCTTTTCCAGCCGTTCCATCCCAAAGCCTGATGCCAAACGGCTGAAGACCAGGATGGAGCGTTGGAACAGGATCTCCCGGGAGGCGCTGAAGCAGTGCGGCAGAAGCATGGTGCCCGTCATTGGAGAACCGCTCCAGCTCATGGACCTGCTGGCACGGGGGGCGGAGTTCGATGAACGAATCGCCTTTTGGGAAAATGCCACAACCCCCATCGGCGGCGTTCAGAACAAAAACCTGGAATCCGTAAAAAGGATCATTGTCCTTATCGGGCCGGAAGGCGGTTTTTCCGAAGAGGAGATTGAAACGGCAAAAAAGAATGGATTTGGATCATATTCCCTGGGCCCGCGCATACTCAGAGCAGAGACGGCCTCCATCACCTCAGCCGCCCTGGTCCAGCACTTGTTCGGAGACCTTGGCAATAATAATCCTTGACAGCAACCCGGATTTCACATATAAACGCCTTGTTTTTTGAGTGAGCCCAGGTAGCTCAGTCGGTAGAGCAGGGGACTGAAAATCCCCGTGTCAGCAGTTCGATTCTGTTCCTGGGCACCATTTTTTAAAAGGGTTTATAATCAATGCGATTATAAACCCTTTTTTAGTTTTACTCCCCTTCCCCACCCCACCATATATAACTCCTCACACAGAAGGAACAAACAATCACTACAGCAAGCACATGATCAGCCTGCTGCGGCAATTTCAGACAGTTCACGCTTAGAGATGGGAATCTTCTGCTTCTTTGAAAAAGAGCGAACATCAATCCAGGCCTTATCAAGAAGATTGGAAAGATCCCTGGAGAACATGTTCAAACTGTTAATGAGCCCCCTGAGCCTGGCGGTCTGCTTGCGATCAAGGACACCACCGGAAAAGGCACAGAGCTCGGCCGAACAAAAGGGAAGATTGACAACAAGATTGTCCTTGGTTGTGCCGATCCGGTTAAAATAGCAGACCCTGAGGCTTTCAATGGTGATAAACGGAAAATTCCATTCCCTGGCAAAATGGATCCCAATGTTATCGTAGGTTGTTCCAATGATATCCCTGGCAGCCTTTCTCTTGGTATTACCCTGCTTAGCCAGTTTTTTTACCCCATAGTACGCTTCCGGATAATAATACAGAACAAGCATCTGCCCCATATTGTGAATCATGGAACTGATACACACCTCTTCCGTATCCTTCACATCCGCCTTAATGGCATAATTCCTGGCAATGCTGTTGCTCATGTATGAACTAACAAAGAGATATTCCAGCTCCTTTTTCAGGTCGGCATCATCAACGTTATCCAGGGTAACAAACTCGTCGACCTTTTTTTTCAGCACTTCATGGCCAAGAAGCATGACGGCATGGGATACGGTTGCAACGGGCTTTCCTCTCTTCTTCTTTTGATTGACCATTTTCAAAAGATTCACGGTCATGGCCACATCACTCAGAATAATTTCCGAAATATCCGCTGTGGCATATAAGGCCTGACCCATCTGCCGCTTGAGATATTTGCCATTGAGAGGAAGCACAGGCAACTCTCCCAGCTCTCTCATATTATTCCCAATGTGGTTAATTGTTTTCTCTCGTTTTATCGTCCGTTCTTTTAAAATGGCCCTGAATGAAGAGCCACCGCCATGGGTTTGAATGGTTTCACTGAGATGAAAAGCAATTTGTTTCAGTCCAAGCCTGTATCCATTGGATATTTCGTTCAAATCAAGGGTGACCCCCTGGGTTACCAATATGTGCTCCACCTGTTTAACAGCTTCTTTCAGGCTCTTTCTATCTGACTTCACCTCTTCTGAGGTCTGAATGAAATATGCGACCAGCAACAACTCCTTCATGGTCGGATAAACAAGGCTGAAAATCCTGATCAGAATCTTTGACAAATTCCCTGAATAATACCTATCCTCATCGTCAACAGAGATATACTCTTCGGCCTGTATCTGACCAAGGACCTCATCATAATTGCTGTCAACCACAACCCCGATATCCATGAGTTCATCAAAAAGGGTCTCACTGGTATACCTTTCAAGGGCAACATCCCCGGAACCGGAAATTTCCTTTTCCCGTTTCTGAATGAGGAGAATACATGAAAAGGCGGCAATACTGACATGAAAGCCAGGCACATCGCAATTGAACCCCAGATGGCAAAGTGTTCGTTCCCTGAGAACCTTATCCAGTTGTTTGTCTACCATCTAAATCACAGCCTTTTTTTTAAAAATTCCCTAATCACCATCAACAAACCGCTCAACAAGCCGGTTTGCATTGTCTGCCCTGGCCAGCTTTCCCCCAGCCAATGACACCTCCCCTCCCACCCCCACACAGCTTTCCAACCCGTCTATCCTTCCGGGCCCATCCGTTTTACCACGATTTTCAATTAACGGCAAATATACATACGCTGCCATGTGCCACCACAGCCCCATGGCAGGTAATTATTGGATCCTGAACCTATTTATAATATAAGATCACGCCTGGTTGACAGAGTATAGGCCATTATTTATAATGCTTGGATTCACACCGAAATTTCCAAACAGAACGTTTACCGTAACAAAAGATCCCAAGTTCGTTTGCGGTTGGGAGACTCCAGCTCAGCGCAAGCTTCAGCATTGCCGATTCCCGACATCCCGCAAACCCAAAGAGTACCCGTTATCCATACTTCATGTTGATCCCGACGTATTGAGAAAGCCCTATTGTTCAAGCAATAGAACCATTAATCTCAATTAAAACCAAAGGGACTCAAAATGGAAGAGATTATTTTCTGCAAGGAAGCCATGAAAACCGAATGCCTTCACCATTACCTGGGCTTAAACGGCCAAGACATCACAGGGATTTCCTGCACCAACCCCTCCTATCTCAAAGCTTATACCCCTTACAGGGTCGGCCTGAGATCACCGTATATCGGAGGATGCGTACTCACCCAACTCACCCCGGCACACATATCCCGCAACCTGACAGATCTGTCGCTCTCTTTAGGGGAGGACAATGTTATCGCCCTTGCCGACATGTTTGCAATATTACAAAAATACGGACCAGGAATGGCAGGATCATCCACCACGGTTTACAGTGATAGAATCAACGCCTTTGTTAAAGCCGTAGAAAAGTACCAGGCAACCCTCATGGAGTATCGGCAAGCGGCAAGAGCCAGTCCCGCAGTCAGGAGGCTGGCCGAAGAAAAAGCCCGCACCGCATTTCAAGACCTGCAGGTCCGTTTTCGCCATTCCCTGGCTTCAGTAACAAAACACTCCAGATCCCGCAAAGACACCCCTCTTCACAGCATTAAAAGAGCACTACACCTTGCCAGAGACAGTCGTAGAATAACCAAACTCAATATCACTAACCATGTTCAGGCCAACAACCTTGTCATGCTTAGCAAAAACATGACATTTTTTGGCTTTGGGATGGCGGTCATAGATTTAGGAAGCCGCACAGGCAACATTCACAACAGTGCCCAGGCCGGTGAAAATTGGGAGCGGCAATTATTTATTGAATCCCTTTGCCTTGGCGGCAGCGCTATTGCTGGTGGTGCTGTTGCGAAGGCAGGTTCTGCCGCACTCACCCTACTTGTGACTGCAACCCCTATTACCTGGATTGGCTTAATCATATGCGGTGCTGTCGTTGCAGGCGCAGTAGCAGGGACCGCCATATGGGCAAACCAATATCTCCAAAATAATGGTAGATATATATATGACAGCATCATGTCGTCAAGGATAGGTTCATTATGAGTTTACTTACAAAATTAGTAGGATTTACTTGTGCGATAGGTTTTTTTGCTCTATTTACATTTGTTTTGTTTGGCCAGATCACCGTCCGTAAATTAAGAAAAAACCCAGAGACCAAGGATGAACTGGGCATAGATTTTATAAGCGGTTGGGACATTCTTAATGTAGCACAAGCTCTCTCATTACCAAGTTTCTTGACCCGCAAATTCAGAGACAGCCCGTTATCAGCACTTCATGCCAATTCCGATTTACTGAAACAGCATACCAATAAATTCGACAAGATATTGGGGACAATTTCCTATGTACTATTTATGTCTTCAGGGTTAACCTTAGCTTTTCTGGCCCTTCTCGATGTTCTGGGTATATTTGATTAGACATCACGAGACGCTTCTCTCCTTTTCTATCTTAACCTTTAGGATAAGAATGGAGATTTGTATGACAAAATCATTTCAGGGGTAGGTTCATTATGAGTTTATTTCCCACACTCTTAGCCATTGGCAGTGCTGCAATCCTTGTTGCTCTAATTTTCTATGTATTGTTTGGCCAGATCACTGTACGTAAACTAAGGAAGAATCCAGAGATCAAGGATGAACTGGGGGTTGAGTTTATTAGCGGTTGGGACATTCTTAATGTAGCGCAAGCTCTCTCATTACCCAATTCCCTGACTTGCAAATTCAAAGACAGCCCATTATCGGCACTTCATGCCAATTCCGATTTATTAAAAAAGCACACCAATAAATTCGACAAAATTTTGGGAACATTTTTTTATGTGCTATTTATGTCGTCAGGGCTTAGCTTAGCTTTTCTGGTCCTTCTCAATGCTCTGGGTTTCTTTGAATAGCTACTCAGGAAACACAATACTTTCATTCAACAAAGAAAAGAGAGAGAGAGAGGGGGGGGGGGGGGGG
>JAQYWC010000050.1 GCA_030145245.1 Desulfobacterium sp. | reverse complement strand
GGGAGAGGATGAACGGGTATCCAGGGAAGGGGCTGTTTTGGCAGCAGCACCTTCCCTGGATTTGGATCGTGTTCATAACCCAAGGGTGGGTTACAGTTTGATCCATTCCCTCATGGCGGGAAGATCCTGGGTGGTCCAGGTCTCTGCCACCCGCTTTTTTATATAAGTGGTGTAGAGGGCGTCCATGATCTCAAAGAGGGCGCTGCACAGATAGGTTTTTTCAAGGATGGCCCCTTCGACATCGTCCGGGTTTTCCACTTTTCCGGCAGGAGGGGTCTTCAGGCCTGTGATGTTCATGCTCTCACCCTTGATGGAAAACTTGTATTCGCCGTCATCTATCTTGAGGATCAGGTTGATGTCGGTGACCACCGCACCCTTTTTAAGGGCTGTGGTGCCCTCTTCGAGGTCGGCGTCATCCCCCTTGATGGAGATCTTCTCCTTGGAGTCGTCGCCAAGGGAGTTTTCAAGGGTAATGCTGTTGCCGACCTCCATGATGAGCCGTTTATCCTTGATACCGGTGAGCTCGGACAGGCTGAGATCGTTTTCAACCACATACCATAGCCATGTCAAAAACTCGTTACCCAGAAATTTATATTTGTTATATGCGACTGCAATATCTAGCATCTTTTTTACCTCGAAAATTTAACAGGGCCAAGGTTGGTAATTAGGTCTCGTTCTTTATCGGAAAAGTTCGGGTTGCCTTCCACCATTGTATAGGGAAAAAGCCTGATGAGTTTGCGCTTAAATGAGGTTTTGAACAGGGTTTCGAGCTCCTCGTTGGCGGCTTTCTGTGTGGTTAGAAAGAGCAGGCTGTTATCCTCGTGGATCCAGAGCACATCATAGAGGTTCGGGGTGGACGGCATCTGGCGCATGAGCTTTTCCGTGATGGTGTCCTTGATATCTGTCTTTTCGTTTCTTGACAGAAAATCGCGGCCGCTCTCCTTGAGGCGTTTTGTAATTTCCATTGCCGTGTGTTTCTGGATGATCTTTCCGGGAACGCTCTTTTTATCTATTCTGAGGGAAAAGAGAAAATAGGTTCCAAATGTGTATGAAAATTTTTCAAAGTCAGGATCAAAGGGACTCTCAAACGGGGTCCAGCCGACGGCAATTTCGGCATACTCATCCTCGATTTCACTGATGGCGTTTTTGGTCAGTCCCTCTCTTACGGTTTCGAGCAGGGACTCTTCTTCGGTCTCTCCCTCGACCCGATATCTTGCAACGGACAGACTTGCTGATAATAAACCCATAAATACTCCGATAATGTTAATTAAAGGTTGTGCTGCTTACTACTGCTAAGCTTGGCGGTCAATCTACCATAATTTGAAAAATTAAGACAGCAGGAGTTTGGTCCGATCCATGGCCATGGGATCGGTTTTTGAACACTGTTTCAAGTCATTGGTTGGCGATATTTGAAGGAAATCACCAGGGAATAGGGGTGGGTGGTCCCGTTGCATAAACTATGTTTATTATTTACATGTCATGGAGGCTGTTGTATAAATATCAGCCTTACAAGGCAAGTTTTATGAATTATCATTACTTCAAAAAGGTGGTTCTATGAAAAAGAACATGCAGACAATTGACGGAAACACAGCTGCAACCCACGTGGCCTATGCCATGAGCGAACTTGCAGCCATCTACCCTATCACTCCTTCAAGCCCCCTTGGCGAAATTGCCGATTCCTGGGCTGCTGCGGGCAGAAAAAATATCTTTGGCCATGTGCTCAACATTAAACAGATGCAGTCTGAAGCCGGTGCCGCCGGTGCCGTGCATGGGTCTCTCTCTGCCGGTGCACTGACGACGACCTTTACTGCTTCCCAGGGTCTTTTGCTCAAGATTCCAAATATGTACAAAATCGCAGGCGAACTGCTTCCCTGTGTGTTCCATGTTACGGCAAGGGCGCTTTCCGCCCATGCCCTCTCCATCTTCGGCGATCACCAGGATGTCATGTCAGCCCGGCAGACCGGATTTGCCATGCTGGCCTCAAGCTCAGTCCAGGAGGCCATGGATCTTGCCTTGGTTGCCCACCTGGCAACCCTGGAGGGCCAGGTGCCCTTCATGCATTTCTACGACGGGTTCAGAACCTCCCATGAGATCCAGAAGATCGAGGTGATCGACTATGAGGAGATGGCCTCTTTGATGAACTGGGATGCCTACCATGCGTTCAAGGCCCGGGCCATGAGTCCGGAAAACCCCACCACCCGGGGCACCGCCCAGAACCCCGACATCTACTTCCAGGGCCGGGAAGCGGCCAACCTGTATTACAACCGGATCCCCACCATTGTGAAGAGCTACATGGAGAAGGTGAAACAGTTGACGGGCCGGGCATACAAGCTGTTTGACTATGTAGGAGATCCGGAAGCCGACCGGGTTATCGTGAGCATGGGATCCGGCTGCGAAGCCATTGAGGAGACCGTGAACCAGCTCAACCGGGACGGCGAGCGGGTGGGCCTTGTCAAGGTGCGTCTCTACAGACCCTTTGATACCCAGGCGCTGATGGCGGCGATTCCCGCCACAACAGAGACCGTTACCGTTCTGGACAGGACCAAGGAGCCCGGAAGCATCGGCGATCCCCTGTATATGGACGTGTGCACGGCCTTCATGGAAAAGGGTGAAGCACCGAAGATCGTGGGCGGCCGTTACGGCCTGGGATCCAAGGAGTTCAATCCCCCCATGATCAAGGCGGTGTTCGACAATATGAAGTGCGCCGGACCCAAGAACCACTTTACCGTGGGCATCAGGGACGATGTTACAGACTCCTCCCTGGAAGTGGTACCCGGCTTCAACCCTGCACCCGAGGGAACCGTGGGTGCCAAGTTCTGGGGACTGGGATCAGACGGAACAGTTGGTGCCAACCAGAGCGCCATCAAGATCATCGGCAACAACACCGAAAAGTATGCCCAGGGCTATTTCGCCTACGATTCCAAGAAATCAGGTGGTATTACCATCTCCCATCTGCGATTTGGCGATGTGCCGATCCAGTCCACCTATCTCATCAACCGGGCCAATTTCATCGCCTGCCACAAATCCAATTATGTCCAGATATATGACGTGCTTGATGGTATCGCAGAGGGGGGAACCTTTCTCTTGAACTCTGCCTGGTCTGTGGCAGATATGGAGAAGCAGATCCCCGGCGATGTGAAAAAAAATATCTACGACAAAAAATTGAAGTTCTATAACGTGGATGCGGTCAAGATCGCAGGGGAAGTGGGGCTTGGCAACCGGATCAACATGATCATGCAGACCTGTTTCTTTAAGCTTGCCAACGTGATCCCCTTTGAAAAGGCCATTGAGCTGCTCAAGGCCGACATCAAGAAGACCTACGGCAAGAAGGGCGACAAGATCGTCCAGATGAACATCGATGCCGTTGACAGGACCCTGGACAACCTGGTGGAGATCGCGATCCCCGAATCCTGGGCCACGGCCGAAGGCGCCCTGGACCAGGGTGCGCCTGCCACCGAGTATGTGGAAAAGGTGATGCGGCCCATCCTTGCCCAGAAGGGTGATGATTTGCCGGTGAGCGCCTTTACCCCGGACGGCCTGTTCCCCAACTCCACCAGTAAATATGAGAAGCGCGGTGTGGCCATCAACGTACCCGAGTGGGTGTCTGAGAACTGCATCCAGTGCAACCAGTGCGCCTTTGTATGTCCCCATGCGGCCATCATTCCCATTGTTGCCACCGATGAGGAGCTGAAAGGTGCCCCGGCAACCTTTGAGACCGTTGCCGGAAAGGGCAAGGACCTCAAGGAGTTCGGCTTCCGGATCCAGGTCAATCCCCTGGACTGCCAGGGTTGCGGCAACTGTGCCGATATCTGTCCTGCAAAGGTCCCCGCCCTGGTGATGAAACCCCTGCCTAGCCAGACCGAGAAGGAGATTCCCAACTACGACTTCTCCCTCACGGTTCCATTTAAGGAGAACCTGGGCAAACGGGAGAGCGTCAAGGGCAGCCAGTTCTTCCAGCCCCTGCTCGAGTTCTCCGGTGCCTGCTCAGGATGCGGAGAGACCCCCTATGTCAAGGTGCTTACCCAGCTCTTTGGCGAGCGGATGACCGTTGCCAATGCAACGGGCTGTTCCTCCATCTGGGGCGGTTCCGCTCCCACCTCCCCCTATTGCACCAACAAGGAAGGGTTTGGTCCGGCATGGGCAAGCTCGCTGTTCGAGGATGCTGCCGAGTATGGGTACGGTATGATGCTGGCGGTTAACAACCGGCGAAAAACGCTTCTCTCCAAGGTTCAGGAGGCCCTGGCATCGGATATCAGCCAGGAGGTGAAGGAGAACCTACAGGGATGGGTTGACGGCATGGACAAGGCTGCGGAATCGCGGATTTACGGCGACAAGCTCAAGGCGCAGCTCGCCGGCAATACCGGTAATGAACTCCTTGACAGCATCCGTGGGGACAGTGACCTGTTCCTCAAAAAATCCCACTGGATCTTCGGCGGCGACGGCTGGGCCTATGATATCGGTTTCGGTGGCGTGGACCATGTCCTGGCTTCCGGTGACGACATCAACATCCTTGTGATGGATACCGAGGTTTACTCCAACACGGGCGGCCAGTCTTCCAAGGCAACCCCCACCGGTGCCATTGCAAAGTATGCCGCCTCCGGCAAGAAGATCGGCAAGAAGGATCTGGGCCGGATGATGATGAGTTACGGGTATGTGTATGTGGCATCCATCTCCATGGGCGCCAGCAAACAGCAGACCATGAAGGCACTTGTCGAGGCCGAGAGCTATCCCGGACCCTCCCTTGTCATCTGTTACGCCCCCTGTATCAACCAGGGCATCAGAAAGGGCATGGGCAAGACCCAGCTGGAGTCCAAGCTCGCAGTGGAATCAGGCTTCTGGCCCCTGTACCGGTTCAATCCGATGCTGGAGGCGGAAGGGAAGAATCCGTTTGTCCTTGATTCCAAGGAGCCGGACGGAACCCTCCAGGAGTTCCTGGCCGGGGAAAACCGGTTTGCGGCCCTTGAAAAGAGCTTTCCAGCGGAGTCCACCCGGTTGAGAGCCAAGATCGAAGAGGAAACCAATGCCCGGTATGCAAGCTTGAAAAAACTTGCAGAGTAAACCCATGATTGCTCTGCAAGCCTGAAACGACTTGCAGAGCAACACCTTATAACCACCCGATCCAGAGCCGGGGCAAGCACGTCCCCGGCCCTGGATCGTTCCCCTTCTTTTTCGCCTTCCCTCTCCTTTTTTTTTATTTGCAAATATTCAGGTTCTGGTCTATAGCCATACACTTTTATCAGTAATGAACAGCAGCGGACGGTGAATGCAAGGATACAGACAGCAGGGAGACAGGGGAACTCTTTGGATAGTTGCGGCGGCATTGGTATCGCGATCCGTTATCAACACTGTCAACCGTTTTCTCTACGCGTATATAAAGGACGACTTTAAGGAGATGTTGTCATCAGCAAAGGAAGGGGAACTGTGTGTTCCATATTGGCCCTTTTAACCCTTGGCGCCCTTGGTTTTCTCCTGTGGGGAACAAAGGGGGGGACGCCTGAATAGTGCTTTACAACAATTACACCGGATGGTACCTTGATCTATTAACTGCCTGTTCTTTATAGCAGTATTTATAAAAAAACAACGCAGCATCAGGAGTCTTTCCCAATGACGGAATACATTGAAATTCGATTCGGTGAAAATTTTGAAAGGCGTGCAACAGGAGAAAAACCCCTTGAGGAGATGTTTCAGTCGATCAACCCGATGTTTTGCCTTTCCCAGCGCATCTGGCGACCCCAGATGGACATCTATGAAACCCGGAACAGTATCATTATTCAGGCGGAGATTGCCGGGGTTGAAAAAGATGATATAAGCATTGAGGTGAACTCCAAGGCGGTCAAGGTGTCAGGGGTCAGGGGACGAACTCCCCCGGAAGAAAGTGCAACCTACAAGCTTGCTGAAATACAGTTCGGCAGGTTTGAGAGAGTTCTCTATCTGCCGACCCTGATCGACATCGAAAGGGTGCGAGCCTCGTTTTTTAATGGTTTTCTGGAAATTAAGCTGGCAAAATTTCCCATAGACAGTTCCCAGAGAATAAAACTCTCTTACAGATGATACAGCAACGTGCATAGGAATTTTCCATGAATGAACTTAAGACTTCAGTAAACGTAGGTCCCGATCATATACCTGAAATTCTGCCGATATTGCCCATTGTCGATACCAACCTGTTTCCGAAAATGGTTATTCCCCTGGTGCTGATGCAGGATGATGCCATACAACTCATTGATGAAACCATGGCCGGCTCCCGGATTCTTGGCCTGCTTTTGTCCAGGCGGTCCGATGTCGACACCCGGCACTCCATCAAGGATCTTCACAAGATCGGTACCGTGGCCATGATTCTCAAGATGGCCAAGATGGAGGATAACAAGGTCCAGCTCCTCATCCAGGGCTTAAGTCGCTTCAAGGTGTCCGAGTATATTCAGGGCAAGGCCTATATGCAGGCACGGATCGATGTGCTGGAGAGCCGAAACATCACACGGGACAAGGAAACCCGGGCGCTCATGTCCAACATTGTTGAGCAGTACGAGAACATCGTGTCTCTCTCTCCGGGGCTGCCCGCCGAGATCGGCGGCATGGTGAAATCGATCCAGGAGCCGGACATCCTGGCCGATATGGTGGCCTCCACCATCAACGCTCCCATCCTTGAGAAGCAGGGTGTTCTGGAGCTTCTGGATGTGAAGAGACGGCTGAAAAAGGTGACGCGCCTGGTTAACGATCAGCTGGAGATCCTTGAGATGGGGTCCAAGATCCAGACCCAGGTCAAGGAGGACATGGACAAGCGCCAGCGGGAGTATTATCTGCGCCAGCAGCTCAAGGCGATCAAGGAGGAGCTGGGCGAGACCGGGGATGAGAGTGTCGAGATCGACGAATACCGGAGCAATATCGCTGACCGGGATCTGCCCGAAGCGGCGGCCAAGGAGGCCGACCGGGAGCTTAAGCGCCTCTCGCGGATGCATCCCTCCTCCTCCGAGTACATTGTTGCCTCCACCTATCTTGACTGGATAGTCTCCCTTCCCTGGAACGATAAATCCGAGGACCGGCTGGACATCAAGGAGGCCAAGCGAGTGCTGAACCAGGATCACTACGGCCTTGAAAAGCCCAAGAAGCGCATTCTTGAATACCTGGCTGTCCGGAAGTTGAAAAATGACAGCAAGGGACCCATTCTTTGCTTTTCAGGCCCTCCGGGAACGGGAAAGACCTCCCTTGGCCGGTCCATCGCCCGGGCCCTGGACCGGAAATTTGTGAGGATTGCCCTGGGCGGCATGCGGGACGAGGCCGAGATCCGCGGCCACAGGCGAACCTATGTGGGGGCGCTGCCCGGCCGGATCATCCAGGAGATCAGAAGGGCCGGCACCAACAACCCCGTGTTCATGCTGGACGAGATCGACAAGGTGGACTCCTCCTACCACGGCGATCCCTCCTCGGCCCTGCTCGAGGTGCTGGATCCGGAGCAGAACTTTTCGTTTACCGACCACTACATGGATGTGCCCTTTGATCTTTCCGACGTGATTTTTCTCACCACGGCCAACGTGCTCCACACCATCCCCGCTCCCCTGCGGGACCGGATGGAGGTGCTGGAACTGTCCGGGTATACAGAGGATGAGAAACTGAAGATCGCCACCCGCTATCTCATCCCGCGTCAGCGGACCGCAAACGGCCTCACCGCCTCACATATCCAGATCACCCCGGGGGCGGTCAAGGATATCATCTCGGGCTACACCCGGGAGTCGGGACTTCGGAACCTGGAACGGGAGATCGGATCGGTCTGCCGGGGGGTGGCGGCCAAGGTGGCCGAAGATGAGGTGGAGAGTGTTAAAATTTGGAAAAAGGATCTCCACGCATATCTCGGACCAGTCCGGAACATGCCGGAGAACGGATCGACCATTTCCGTTCCAGGGGTGGTGGTTGGGCTTGCCTGGACCCCCACAGGGGGCGACATCCTGTTTGTGGAGGCAACCGCCATGAAAGGATCCAAGGGCCTCACCCTCACCGGCCAGCTTGGGGACGTGATGAAGGAGTCTGCCACCACGGCCATGAGCTTCATCCGATCCAATGCCGCAAAGCTTGATATCAAGGAGAGTTTCTTTGACGAACACGATATCCATATCCATGTGCCGGCCGGGGCCATTCCCAAGGACGGGCCGTCGGCCGGGGTGACCATGCTTACGGCGCTGACCTCCCTCATCACGGGAAAGCCGGTTAAAAAGCGGCTCGCCATGACAGGCGAGATCACCCTGAGGGGGGATGTGCTGCCCGTGGGCGGCATCAAGGAGAAGGTGATCGCCGCCCACAGGGCCGGCATCCGATCGCTGATCCTTCCCAAATGGAACGAGAAGGACATGGAAGATATCCCGGAGAACGTAAAGGAGAAGATCGAGTTTAACTTTACGGATAAGATGTACAGCGTTATAAAGAGCGCTTTGGATTGATTGGAGCATAACCTGGTTTGAAATTAAACTCTCTGTTGATTTTGTTTATCGTCGTGTTTGCACAAGCTTGCACCTCCCATGTGGATCCCGGCCCACAGGCCCCTTATAAGAAAGCGCCCTATCAGGCGAAAAAAAGGGCGCCCGGCCACACAAAACCCTATAAGATTGCGGGCAAGACCTACCATCCCATGGCCAGTGCCAAGGGGTTTTCCCAGACCGGAAAAGCCTCCTGGTACGGCAAGAAGTTCCATGGTAGAAAGACCGCCAATGGCGAGATCTACAACATGTACGCCATGACTGCGGCCCACAAGACCCTGCCCTTGGGTACCTGGGTGCGGGTCCATAACCTTTCAAACAAGAGATCCATTGTGGTCCGGGTCAACGACCGGGGCCCCTTTGTCCGGGGCAGGATCATCGATCTCTCCTATACGGCGGCAAAAAAGCTCGGTGTGGTGGGCCCGGGAACGGCGCCGGTGAAGGTCGTGGCCCTTGGCCGGGCCAGCGGCGATCCCAACATCTCCAAAAAGCCTGTCACCTACACCCCGCTGAACTACTTTAAGGGCAATTTTACCGTGCAGGTGGGGGCGTTCAAGGATCGCACCAATGCAGAACGGCTCAGGAAGAAGCTGGGCAAGCTTTACACCAACGCCCACATCACGGAGTATTCCGATTACAGGGGGCGGTTTTACCGTGTCCGGGTGGGGCGGTACACAAGCCTTGAACCGGCCGAACGGTTCAGCCGGCAGCTGATCCTTGACGGTGCCGACAGCGCCTTTGCAGTGGCGGAGTAAGGGATGAAACAGATGAAACCCATTGTATTTCTGGACAGGGACGGTGTGATCAACCAGGATTCCCCGGATTACATCAAGACGGCAAACGAGTTCCGGTTCATTCCCAACAGTGCCGGGGCCATAGCCCTGCTGTGTGAAAGCGGGTTTGAGGTGATCCTCATCACCAACCAGTCCATGATCCACCGCGGCATATCCACCCTTCCTCATCTTGAGGCGATATTTGAGAAAATGAAAGCCGGCATCCGGGCAAAGGGCGGCCAGATCAAGGATATCTTCTACTGTCCCCATGGCCCGGATGAGGGCTGCGCCTGTCGAAAGCCGAAACCCGGGATGATTCTCCAGGCCCTTGACCGGTATGGCATCGATCCTGCCACCGCTTTCATGGTCGGGGATTCTGCCAAGGATATCGGGTGTGCCAGGAACGCTGGTGTGGGCCATGCCCTGCTGGTGCTGACCGGAAACGGCAGTCAGGCCCGGGAGACCCTCATGAAAGAGAACACCCCACCCGATTTCACCGCCCCGGATCTCATGGCCGCCGTCCAATGGATCATCCAAACCCAAGGATATTCTCCACAACCATGATAGTTTTGCAAGGAACCCTGGAGCGGATCACCTTCCGCAACGAGGAGAACCATTACACCATTGCCAGGATAAAGACCCGGGAAACCCGGGAGTCGGTGGTGGCGGTGGGGCCCATGCCCGGGGTGAGCGAGGGGGAGACCCTGCGGCTCACGGGCCAGTGGGTGGCCCACCCCAAGTACGGGGACCAGTTCAAGGTGGAGTCCTTTGAGGTGACCCTGCCCGCAAGTGTCGCAGGCATCCGGCGCTATCTCGGGTCGGGGATCATCAAGGGGATCGGCATGACCATGGCCAAAAGGATCGTGGATCATTTCCAGGAGAGCTCCCTGGACGTGATCGAGAACGAACCCCAACGGCTCAAGGAGGTCCCTGGGATCGGGAAATCAAAGGCGACCCTCATCACCAGTGCCTGGGAAAAGCACCATGCGGTGCGGCGGGTGATGAAGTTTCTCCAGGACAATGGGGTGGGCATTGCCCATGCCTCGGCCATCCTGAAACACTATGGCACGGCCAGCCTGGATATCCTGAAGAACGATCCCTATTCCGTGTCCCGGGAGGTGCCCGAGGCTGGGTTTGAGGTGGCGGACACCATTGCCCTTCAATCCGGGGGCAAGGCGGACGATCCCGAGCGGATCAAGGCCAGCCTGGTTTTTTTGCTCACCAAACAGGAGTCAGACGGCCATGTATATGGGGAAAAAGAGGACCTGGCCCGCCGGTGCACCGGCCTGACATCGGCCACTGACACGGCCGTGGACCAGGCCCTTGACGCCCTGGTGGCGGATGAAGAGGTGGTGGTTGAGGAGGATCATGTTTACCTGAAGCGGTTCCACACGGCTGAAACCGGGATTGCCGCAAGGATCAAGGCCATGCTGTCTGTGCCGGTGATTCCCCACGGCCTTTCCGACGAGGTGATCATCCAGGAGGTGCTTTCCCGGCTGGCGGTTCAGCTCTCCCCTGAGCAGATCGAGGTGGTGCAACAGGTGCTGGCCCACCGGGTGGTGGTGATCACCGGCGGTCCTGGAACGGGCAAGACCACCCTTATCCGGGCGGTGTGCGCCGTGTTTAAAAAACTGCGCCAGACCGTTACTCTAGCTGCCCCCACGGGCCGTGCGGCACGGCGGCTCTTCCAGGTGACGGAGAAAAAGGCTTCCACCCTGCACCGGCTGCTGTTGTGCGATCCCGACACCGGGGAGTTTGCCCGGAACCCCATGAACCCGCTGGATTCAGACGTGGTGATCGTGGATGAGGCATCCATGGTGGACACCATGCTCATGTATCATCTCATCCAGGCCGTGCCCGTGAATTCCGTGCTCATCCTTGTGGGGGATATCTTCCAGCTGCCCTCGGTGGGACCGGGGAATGTGCTCGCCGACATCATCGCTTCAGACGTGGTCAAGACCTTTGCCCTGACCCGGATCTTCCGGCAGGCGGAGCAGAGCCCCATTGTCCGGAACGCCCACTGTATCAGAAAGGGGGAGATGCCCTGCCTGGAAAACAGTTCCAAGGAGCTGTCTGAATTCTATTTCATTGAGAGCTCTTCCATGGACCGGGTGGTGGAGACCATTCTGGAGCTTTGCAGCAACCGGATCAGAAAAGCCTTTCCCCATGTGGACGAGATCCAGGTGCTGACCCCCATGCACAAGGGAGAGACCGGCACCATCAACCTGAACCAGCGGCTCCAGCAGGTGATCAACACCAACCCCGGCGGCATCGAGGCAAGGGGGTTTGTGTTCAAGACCGGGGATAAGGTGATGCACCTGAAGAACAACTACCAGAAGGACGTGTTCAACGGCGACATCGGCATCGTCCACGAGGTGGCGAAATCCGACGGCAGGCTATCCGTGGATTACGACGGCAGGATAGTGGATTACGATCTTCTGGAGCTGGACGAACTCACCCTTGCCTATGCCGTGTCCGTGCACAAGTCCCAGGGCTCGGAATACTCGGCCGTGGTGATCGCCATGACCACCCAGCACTATCCCCTTCTCCAGCGCAACCTGCTCTACACGGCCATGACCCGGGGCCGGGATCTTGTCATCGTGGTCGGCTCCAGAAGGGCCGTGGAGATATCCCTGAACAACAACAGGATCGATGATCGCCTTTCAGGTCTTGCAAAGCGCTTCTGAGGGGGGTCCGGTTGCGCCTTGCAAGAAAATGGGTGGGCAATCCGCCCTGTCAATAGGGCGCTGCCGCCCTGCGCTGGCGTTCCTGCTCTTCGGCCATGGCCTCCTGGATCTCTTCCAGCACGGCTTCCACATCTGCGGGTCCGGAACTATCCTCAAAAAGGCCGGTGAGTTCCCTGTCCGGGTTTAATTCGCCGCTATCGTACAGGGCCCAGATCTCCTTGGCATATTGGCTGTTCTTCAGTTGGGGGGCGAATTGGGCGTAGTAGGCGGTCATGTTGTCAACGTCCCGGGCCAGCATTCTCTGGGCGTGGTTGTTGGCCGTGGCATCCACTGCCTGGGGCAGGTCGATGATCACCGGGCCGATGGGATCCAGCAGCACATTGAATTCCGACAGGTCGCCGTGGACCAGGCCTGCACAGAGCATGCGCATCACATATTTCATCACCACGGCATGGTCTAGCAGCGCTTGTTCAGGGGAGAGGGTCACATCGCTCAGCCGGGGGGCGACCTTACCCTCTTCATCGGTGATAAGCTCCATCAGCAATACGCCGCTGAAGCAGCCGTAGGTCTCAGGGACCCTTACCCCGGCATGGGCCAGGCGATTGAGGGCATCTAATTCTGCCGTCTGCCAGATCTCTTCCTGCTGGTTCCGGCCGAACCGGGAGTGTTTCTCCATGGCCCGGGCCCGGCGGCTGTTACGCACCTTGCGGCCTTCCTGGTATTGGACAGCCTGTTTAAAGCTGCGCCTGTCCGCGTCCTTGTACACCTTGGCGCAGCGGATCTCGGCACCGCAGCGAACGACATATACGGCGGCCTCTTTGCCGCTCATCAGCGGGCGGATCACTTCATCCACCAGGCCGTCTTCGATCAGGGGTTGTATTCTTTTAGGAATTTTCATAGCGCCTTTATACCTTACTTGGGCCCGGGAGGGAATACTCTATTGTATTTTTCTCGACAAAAAGCAAGGCCTTATCTCTTCATTCCGATAAATAGGTTCCCCCTATTGGCCTGGAATTCAAACGCAAATTGACAGAAAAAGGGGATTCCGAAATGATGCACCAAGGGGATATGGCAGGGGCAAAAAGGGAGGGGATAATGGTGCCTCCCCTCCCCTGGATGATGGGCTATCAGTGGTAGTCGTGGGTGCCAAGGACCACATCGATGCCGAATTTGCCCTTGAGCATCTCGGCCTTCTCTTCGGGTGTGGTATAGGGACAGTCGGGCTTGGCATTGGCCATGCAGGACGACAGATAGATCTTGTCGGGTTTGAGTTCAGCAAGCTTCATGGTCATGCCCGTATTGGGAACCAGGGTACGGCCGGGGCATTCGCATTTGACAAATCCCACCACCTGGGACTCTGATTCAAATTTACCATCGCCTAGGGCTGCCGCCTTGAGGCATCTCCACTCGCCGGGACAGCCGTATCCGGCGTCCATGTACGCTCCGCATCCAACTACGACAACTTTTTCCATGTCTTCTCCTCGCTGGGTTATTGGTGATTATGAGTTTTTGCTCACGGTCTTTAGGTATCAACCCGAACCGGATTATTCAACAGGAAAGTTTTTTATTTTGACAAGAAAAGGAGAAATGTCTATGAAATGGGTCTTATGCAGAAACTTGGATATCTCTATATATTGATCGCGGCCATGCTTTGGGGATTTCTCGGCCCCTTTGCCAGGATGGCCTTTCATGAGGGGGTGTCGCCCCTGGAGGTTGCGTTCTGGCGGGCCGTGCTGGCCTGGTTCCTGTTTGCTTCCCAGGCGCTGGTTCAACAGCGGGTCCGGGTGAATCCCAGGGATCTTCCCGGGCTTGCCCTGTTTGGTTTTCTCTGTGTGACCCTCTTTTTTGGTTCCTACCAGGTGGCCGTTGCCAAGGGCGGGGCCGCCCTTGCATCGGTGCTGCTCTATACTGCTCCTGCCTGGGTGTTTCTCCTTTCCCGGCTTTTCTTCCGGGAAACCATCACCCGGAAGAAGATGGCGGCCCTGGTCCTCACCCTTGCCGGGATTGTTCTGGTGTCCGGGAGCCAGGGGGCAGGCACCCTGGGCCTTGGTGGGGGGGAGGGGGTGCAGGCTGTTCTGTTCGGGCTTCTGGCCGGGTTTTGCTACTCCCTGTACTACATCTTTGGCAAGTATTTTTCTGACAAGTACTCGGCGCCGGTGCTTTTTTTCTACATTCTGCCCTTTGGTGCGGTCTGCCTTCTGCCCTGGTTCTCCTTTGCTGAAAAGAGTGTGACCGCCTGGACCGCCCTTTGGGCCATCGCCTCTCTTTCCACCTTTGGGGCCTATCATTTCTATTACGCCGGCCTGAAAAGGCTGGAGGCCGGGCGTGCCTCCATCATTGCCACGGCAGAGCCTGTTGTGGCGGGCCTCACCGCCTGGTGCTGGTGGGGGGAGCGTTTCACCATGGCCGGTTATCTGGGAAGCGCACTTATCCTTTTTGCCGTCATTCTCATGATCAGGGGCGAATCCCGTCAAGATCTGCAATAAATTCCTGGATGATCCCTTCAAGCTGGGTGTTCCACCCCCTGACAAGGGTTGAGGGTGACTGGTCGCTGATGGGCAGCTGCCTTAAAAAGGTCTTTGACAGCGGCGGTTGCAGGCTATTCTTTTGGATTGGGGCAAGGAAGATGGCGATCTCCATCACGGCAAGGGGCTGCTTTCCATTGCTGAAGTCGCCGTAGAGCCGGATCACCTTGCCCGACAGCCTGTAGGCGGCAGGGGCGCCGGGACCGGAGAGAGAGAAGCGTTTTGTATCAAACAGCGCCTGTTTGACAGCCTCGGTGATCATTCGCTGGGGCGGTATGATGAACTCATTGTAGTAGTCGGTTTCAAACCTGAACGCTTCCATGCGGTACACAAAGGAGTTGGTGGTGTACATGGGGGCGATCTCAAACTCCTTGACCATGATGGGCACCGGGGGGGAAGGGGCGCTGCCCGGCTCCCTGATCCTTGCTTCCAGGCTGTAGAGTTGTTTCTCAACGGTCTGCCTTCCAAGGGAGAAGCAGCCGGACAGCATCATGAGTGCCAGTGTAGCCATGGAGAAGAGAGCAAGCCTGCTTATCATTTTTTTTCCTCCTTTTGGACCGGGGGCTTATCAAAGAGCAATCTGCCGGGATAGCGCTTGAGATCCTGGCTCATCTGCTTCAGGTTTTCCGAGGCGGATTTCAGGTTCTCAACCATCTCCTTGATGCTGCCGGCGTTGACCCACATCATCTCGTCAACCAGCCGGGAGGTGGTGTCAAGGGAGCCTGCCATGTTGCTGGTGGCGGCGGCGGCCTGCTTGAACTCTTGCAGGGTCTCTTCAATGGGTTGTCTGGCATTTTCCACGATGGTTCTTGCCCCTGCCATGGTGGCCCTGGCATCATCCATCAGCTCTTTGGTCCTGGGGGAGCCAATGAAGCTGTCAAGCTTGTGGTTGGTCTGGCGGATCTCTTTCAAGAGGCTTGCGGCCTGGAATGAGATCTCCTTGACATCGGCATCCCCCAGCTTTTCCCCTGTCAGGGCGAGGAGCTCCCGGAGCTTCACCACAAGTCCCTGTACGTTGATGGTTTCAAGGTTTTTCATGATTCTGTCCAGGGATTCCCCCATCTGGGTGATCTTGTTGGGTTTTGAGGGGATGTAAGGGTATTCAGGGGTCCAGGCGATCTCAAGGGGTTGGATTCCGTTTTCATCCATGTACCCCGTTTCAAGATAGGCTGCCCCGGTGAGGCCCATAAAGGCCAGCTGAACGGTCAGTCCGTCGGCCAGGGCCTGGTTGATCCGCTGTTCCGTAGTCTCCCCTGTCTGGCCCAGGGAGATGTCCTCAAACAGGGAGATGATCACAAGAACGTAGTCGGTCCTGATGCCGTAGATCCGGGAGGCGCCGGTGATGGTTTTGACCTTGCCGATCTCTATGCCCCGGTATTTGACAGGCGACCCCACATCAAGTCCCTGGACCGTTTCGTTGAAGCAGGTCTCCACAAGGATCTCCCGTTTTAGAAAATCCCCCGCACCCAGCAGGGCAAGTCCTGTGACCAGGAGGGCGAAGGCCGTGATCACAAATATGCCCAGTTTGAAATAGTTTGCTTGTTCGCTCATGTTCTCTTCTCTTTGTTAGGCGATTCTGTTGAAAAAATTGTAGACCCTTGGGTCCTCTTTTTTCTGTTTCAGCTCCCGGGGAGAGCCGGTGGCAATGATCCCTTTGACGCTTTTATCCAGCATGATGACCCTGTCTGCAATGGAGAAGATGCTGTCGAGTTCATGGGTCACGATGACAAAGGTGATACCCAGGGAGGATTGAAGCTCCTTGATGAGCCTGTCAAGGCCTGCCGAGGTGACAGGGTCTAGGCCGGCTGAGGGTTCGTCCAGGAAGACGATGGCCGGATCCAGGGCCATGGCCCTGGCCAGGGCCGCCCTCTTCTTCATGCCGCCGCTCAGGGCGTCGGGCATGAGGTGGACGCTGTCGCTCAAGCCCACAAGTTCCAGCTTCATCCGGGCGATGGTATCCATGGCGGTTTCAGGCAGACAGGAGAACTCCTCCAGGGGGAGTTTGACATTCTCAAGCACGGTCATGGAGCCGAACAGGGCGCCGCTCTGGAACGCCACCCCGATGCCCCTGAGGATCTCCAGGCGCTGGTTTACCCCTGCCGATGCAATGTCTTGTCCCAGGATATTCAGGGTGCCTTTTTTCGGCTTTAACAGCCCTGTCATGGCTTTTAACAGGGTGCTTTTTCCGCATCCGGAGCCGCCCAGGATCACAAAAATTTCCCCTGGGTTCACATGGAAGCTTACGTCGTTAAACAGGGTGAAATCCTTGTACCCGGCTGTGAGGTGTTTCACCTCGATGATGGGCTCATTTTCCATGTCATTAAATTCCAAGGCAATAGAAAAGTACGGAAAAGATGCCGTCAAACACGGCAATCAGGATGATGCCGGTTACAACGGCCCGGGTGGTGGCGATGCCCACGGCGCTGGGGCCGCTTGTGGTCTGGATTCCCCTGATGCAGCCGGCGGCAGCGATGAGCACACCAAAGACAAAGCATTTGATAAGCCCACCCGTGAAATCCATCCAGGTGACAAAGGAGATCACCTGGTTATAGTAGGTGATGGCGGGATAGCCCATGGAGATGAGCACCACGGAGCCGCCCATGATCCCCACAAAATTGGCAAATATGGTCAACAGCGGGGTGATGAACACGGCCGCAATGATCCGGGGAACCATGAGGAATCGCACAGGATCGAGTCCCATGGTGGTGAGGGCGTCGATCTCCTCGTTGATCTTCATGGTGCCGATCTCTGCCGCAAAGGAGGAGCCGGATCTGCCTGCCAGGATAATGGCCGTCATCAACGGCCCCAGCTCCCGGACCATGGCGATGCCGATGAGGTTGGCCACGAAGATCTCGGCGCCAAACATCTTCATGGGCATGGCCGACTGGAACGCCATGACAAGGCCCACAATGAAGCTGATCAGGGCCACGATGGGCAGGGCGTTGACCCCGGCCCTTTCCGCTGCAAGCAGGGCGTCCTTCCATCTGATGGTGGCGGGATGAAAAAGGGCGTGGACCAATGCCCAGGTGATCTCTCCCACATAGGAGATGAACGCGGTTTTTTTTTCAAACTGGTAGGCGAGGTTCCTGCCCCGGGTTTCCACAAAGGAGAGGGGGGGGACCGGGGGCTTGTCCCTGGGGCCCGGGCGGGTGATTTTCCGGGAGAGATTCACCAGGGGGGCAAATTTTGGAGTGAGACCCAGAATCTCCATGGCGCCCCGTTGCTTCCGGTGCCATCGCTTTTCCAGTGTGGCGATTAGGGCCGCGCCTGCACTGTCCAGGTAATCCACCTTTTCAAGGTCCAGGACAAGGCGTTGGGCCTTGCAGGCGGTCACCCTCTTTTCGGCCTTCTCCCACACCCCGGCAACGCCCCTGTTATCCAGGCGGCCGGCCAGGATGATGGTCAGGCTTTGGGTTTGATCCTGCAGGGTTGATACGCTGGCTTGGGTTCTCAGGTTTTGATCCTGCCGGGTGGGGCCGCTGGCTTGGGTTTTAACGTCCTGATCCTTATTGGGGGTCTTCCTGGGGATAGCTTCCATGGTTGTGATCCGTTTTCTCGATTCAGGTGCCTTTTTATTATGGATCCCGTTTCCGGCGTATCATTAAGTAAAACAGTCATACCAGACTTTATAGACCTTGACTACCCCCCTCTCTTTTGCAAAAATCAAGGTATTGTCAAATTTACCATTACAAGGAAGACTTTTTGTGGGGAACAGGGGGCAGGTCATGGTTAGGGGAACAAACAAAAACGACGATGTCCCGTTGGGTCTCGAAGACCTTCCTTTTCCCGCCATGCTCATGGATTTCACACGGCTCATAAAAGATCTGGCCGGGCTTGATTGCAAGGATGGCCTAGCCTTTGACGCCCACCTTTGCAAACGCCATGATAAGATCCGTGAATACATGGGCATGATAGATATAGTTTCCGTGAACCAGGCCTGCCTGGAATTTTTCAGGATAAACAGCAAGGCAGCGCTTTTCGAGTGTCTCAACGGGCAGATGGCAAAAGAGAGTCCCCTGGTTTTCGTTCCTGCCCTGGTGGCTGTGTTTGAAAAGCGTCCCCAATGGTCCTTTACCTGTCTCCAGGAACAACCAGGGGCGGTGTTTACCGGAAAGTTTCTCTCCGGGGCAAAGCACCGGGACAAGGCGGTTGTCCATATCCGGGAGATTCCCCATTCCCTCACAGATAAGCCTGCCGGTAAAGAGGAGGACCATGCCTGGCTTTTTTCCAGGACCTTCCAGGGCTTACCTGCCGCCGTATCCATCACACGGGAGGATAACGGTTGTTTCATCGAGGTTAACCAGGCGTTTGAACGGATATTCGGCTATGAACGGGCTCAGATCCTAGGCAAAAACGTTCTGGATCTGAACGTCTGGGTCTACAGGAGACGGCACCAGGAGTTCATGTCGCTGTTTGATGAAAATTCCGTTGTGACCGATTTCGAAGCACGGTTTTTAACCCGGTCCGGCCGCATGTTTACAGGGCTTGTTTCTGCGGAAAAAATTGAATTCAATGGGGTTCAGTGCATCGTCATGGTGGTGTTCGATGTCACCCGCCAGAAGAAGAAGGAGCGGATAAACAGGGCGCTTTTAAACGTCACCCGGGCCGCCCAGCAGTCGGATACCACAAAGGATCTCTGCTGCGAAATCCACAAGGCCCTGGAGTACTCCATCAACATGACCAACTTCTTTATCGGCCTTTACGACAGGGAGCAGGACCTCATCACCTTTCCCTATTATGTGGATGAGCAGGACGGGGTTGGGGTCATCTTCAATGCCAAAGAAAGTTCCTCCCTCTGTTCCGAGGTGATCCGCAGGCAGATCACCCTGCTGTTTACGGAAAACGAACTAAAGGAGCGGTATGCCATTACGGAGACCCGTTTTCCCGGCACCATTCCCAGGATCTGGCTGGGATCTCCCATGAAGGTCAAGGGGGAGGTGATCGGGGTGGTTGCCGTTCAATCCTATGTGGATCCCGGTATGTTCAACCAGGATGATGCGGCGCTGCTTGAGGCCGTATCCAGCCAGATTGCCGCCTCCATTGCACAACAGCGGGAGGAGGAGGAGAAGGAGATGCTCAGGGCCCAGCTCGGCCAGGCCCAGAAGATGGAGGCCCTGGGAACCCTTGCCGGCGGCATTGCCCATGATTTCAACAATATCATCGCGGCCATCATGGGATATACCCAGCTTGTCCAGATGGAAAGTTCTGATAATCCCTCTCTTCAGAAGAAGCTGGAACGGATATACAAGGCATGCCTCCGGGCCAAGGACCTGGTCCAGCAGATCCTCGGTTTCAGCCGGCACCATGAGTCTGAGATGTGTCCCATACGGCTTGGGCTGATCGTTAAGGAGACATTTAAATTTTTGCGGGCCACCCTGCCGTCCACCATCACCCTCAAGCTTGAGGTCAATGGCGTCCGGGATACGATCATGGCCAATTCCAGCCAGGTGCATCAGATCCTGATGAATCTGTGCGCCAATGCCGCCCATGCCATGGGGGATCAGCCGGGGATTTTGTCGGTGAAGCTTGAGGAGATACGGGTTCAGCAAATATTGAGGATCAGGGGGGGGGAGCTTTTGCCCGGCACCTATGCGCTTCTCACTGTCAGGGACACGGGGCACGGCATGGATAAAAAGACCGTGAAACGGATCTTTGAGCCGTTTTTTACCACCAAGACCGATGGCACGGGCACAGGCCTTGGGCTCTCCCTGGTGCATACCATCGCGCAAAACCATGAAGGGGGGGTGGATGTGGAGTCCGGTGAAGGCCATGGCACGAGCTTCAAGATCTTTCTGCCCCTGTTTGACGAGCAACTCCGTAAGCCTGCCCTGCCGGATCAGGAGCGCCTGTTGAGCGGCGGGGAAAATATTCTGGTGGTTGACGATGAAGAGGCCATTGTCCAGTCCGTGACCGAGTTCCTCCGGGACATGGGATACAATGTCACGGCCATGGAGAGCAGCCCTGCGGCCCTGTCCGAGTTTAGAAACAGTCCCCAGGATTTCGACCTTGTGATCACGGACATGACCATGCCGTTTCTCACCGGGTTTGACCTGGCAAGGGAGATGATCCAGGTGCGCCCGGAGATCCCCATCATTCTGTGCACCGGCTTTGGCGCCGAGGTAAGCCGTGAGGAGAGCGCTGCCGTCGGTATCCGGAAGATCCTTCACAAACCCATGGATCTTGTGGATCTTGTCAAAGAGATAAGGCGGGTCCTGGACGCTTCGACTCCCTGACATCCCACCCTGTTTTAAAGGAGGTACGACATGGGAAAGATATTCATCGCGTTCATGGTGATCGCTGTCACCGTGGTGACAGCCATGGCCCGGGAAAAGGTGGTCATCTACGGGGATCACGCTTACCCGCCCTACTCCTATGATGACAATGGCCGGCCTGCCGGCATCTATGTGGATATCCTGGTTGAGGTGTTTCAGAAGATTCCCGGGTATGGGGTCGAAATCAGGATGGTGCCCTGGGCAAGGGGGCTCAACCTTGTTAAAACGGGCAAGGGGGTTGCCCTGTTTCCTCCCTACCGCACCGGGGACCGTCTCGCCTGGATGCAATTTCCAGAACCCATCCTCCAGGAGCGGGTCGTGGTGTTCGGCAAAAAGTCCAGGCTTAAGGCAAAGACCCGCTGGCCGGAGGATTTCTACGGCACAACCATCGGCATCAACACCGGATGGAGCCTCGAGGGCATGGGGGGCAAGGCCTTTGTCAAGGCGGTAAACGCAGGGAATATCAAGGTGCAGGAGGCAAAGAGCGCAGAGATGCACATGAAGATGATCATGGCCGACCGCAATGACTTCTACATTAACGACATCCTGTCGGATATCAGCCCGTTCCAGGGCAGCGATCCCATTGTGCGGGGGCCTGTGGCAACCACCAATTTCGGTTATCTCGGGTTTACCCGGAAGATTGACCGGTTTCCTTACATACCTGACCTTATTGACGCGTTCAACAGGGCCATGCAGGAGATGAAGGCGTCCGGCCGGGTGGATGAGATCATCGACCGCTACAAAAAATGACCGGTCAGGGAACTCTATCCCAGAAGCAAGGAGGTTTTCTGATTCTCTTGCCAAAATAATACGAAAAGCAGAGTTAGGAAGCTAAAAGGTCTCGTGGGCGGTCCTTGCCATGATCTCCTCCTGGAGCTCCGGGGTGAGATCCACGAAATAGTCGCTGTATCCCGCCACCCTCACGATCAGGTCCTGGTGGTCTTCCGGGTGCTTTATCGCATGGGCCAGGGTTTTCAGATCCACCACGTTGAACTGGACATGGTGGCCGTCCATGGCAAAATAGGAGCGGATCAGATGGACCATGGCCTGGCGTCCCTTATCGCTTTTAAAAAGGCCGGGCATGAACTTCTGGTTTAACAGGGTGCCCCCGGTCAACAGGTGGTCGATCTTTGCCGCTGATCTCAATGCGGCGGTGGGGCCGTTGATGTCAGCGCCCTGGACCGGGGAGATCCCTTCGGAAAAAGGCTTTCCCGCGTGTCGCCCGTCGGCCATGGCGCCTGTGACCGAGCCAAAATAAACATGGCAGGTGGTGGGCAGGAGATTGATCCGGTGCCGTCCCCCCGGGTGTTGGGCCGGTTGTCAACGGCCCTGTGAAAGGTGAAAAAGACCTGTTGGAGAATATCGTCGGCCCGGTCGTCGTCGTTGCCGTACTTGGGGGTCTCCTTTTTCACCAGGGTTAAAATCTCTTCATACCCCTTGAAATCGGCCCTGACAGCACTGAGCAGGGTGGCCATGGAGATCTTTTTTTCGTCAAACACGTTGTGCTTGATGGCGGTGAGGGCGTCGGTGACGGTGCCAAGGCCCACCCCCTGGATATAGGAGGTGTTGTACCGGGCTCCTCCCTGGTTGTAGTCTTTGCCGGTTTGGATGCAGTCGCTGGTGACAAGGCTCAGGAGGGGCACGGGCATGGTGGTGGCGTTGATCGCCTCGATGACGTTGTTGCCGCGGATCTTGATGTCGCTGAAGTGTCGGACCTGGGCGTCATAGGCCGTGAAGAGCTCCTCAACAGTTCCAAAGGATTCAGGATCGCCGGTGGGAATGCCGATGGCCCTGCCGGTTCGGGGATCCACGCCGTTGTTCAGGGTGATCTCAAGGATCTTGGGCAGGTTGAAGTAGCCTGTGAGCAGATAGGCTTCCCTGCCAAAGGCCCCGGCCTCCACACAGCCGCTGGCCCCGCCCTCCCTTGCATCTTCAGCGGTCTTTCCCTGGAGCACAAGTTCCTGGACAATGGCGTCCGTGTTAAAGATGGAGGGCTGGCCAAAGCCGGTCTCGATGATCTTCAGGGCGTGCCTGATGAAGCGGTCCGGGTTCTTGCGGCTGACCTGGACCATGGCGCTGGGCTGGAGAAGCCGCATCTGTTCGATCACCTCCAGGATCAGATGGGAAAGCTGGTTCACCCCGTCCCTGTTTTCCCGGGTCACGCCCCCCAGGTTGATGAGGCAGAAGTCCACATAGGTGTTGCTCTCCTTGGCCGTGACCCCCACCTTGGGGGGGGCGGGATGGTTGTTGAACTTGACCCAGAAGCAGGAGAGAAGCTCCATTGCCCCCTCCCGTGTCAGGGTGCCGTTGTCTAACTCCCGTTTGTAAAAGGGGTAGAGGTGCTGGTCCAGGCGGCCCGGGTTAAAGGCGTCCCAGGGGTTGAGCTCGGTGATCACGCCCACGTGGAGGAACCAGTAGTACTGGAGCGCCTCATGGAAGGTTTCCGGGGCATGGGCCGGTACCCTGCGGCAGACGGCGGCCATGGCTTGGAGTTCCTTTTGCCTGTCCGGGTTGGTTTCGTTCCGGGCAAGGGTGTCCAGGGCGTTTGCGTGGCGGCCTGCAAAGCCGACCAGGGCGCATGCTGCGATCTCCATGGCCATGAGTTGATCTTTTTTCCCAAGGGCCTGGGGATCGGTGTAAAAATCAAGGGCGTTGACGGCATTGGCGATATCGGCCTTGAGGTCCAGGAACCCCCGGTGAAAGATGGTGGTGCCGCAGGCGGTGTGGCCCGGCGACCGCTGCTCCTGGAACTCGGTGAACACCCCTGCCTCAAAGGCGTCGATCCAGGCAGGGTCCATGGAGGTAAATATCTTCTCCCGGACCGTCTTTCCCTGCCAGAAGGGGATGATCTTTTCTTGGTAAAGGCGCTTTGTTTCATGTGAAACCCTGTAGGGAATTTTCTCCCGGGTGTCCAGGATTTCGAGATCTTCAAGGGTGTGGAGGCAGATTTCGGGATAGGTGGGTACGGCCTTGGGGCAAGGGCCCCGCTCCCCCACCAGGAGCTCATGGTCGTTGATGCAGATGGTTTTGTTTTCAAGGATGTGGGCAAGGCACAGGGCCCGCTGGACCGGAACAGGGTGCTTCATGGCAACCCCTGACCGGTAGAATTCCGTGACCAGTTGTGCCCGTTCCGAAGAGAGGGTCACGGTTGCTTCAAGGCTCTGTTGGCGTAAGGTGCTTACCCGCTGGTTCATGGTCGGTTATCCTCCTTCTGATACATTGAATCCGTTTGCTGTGAGCGTTTCTTTTACTGATGCCACAAGTTCAGGGCCGGGCTCCGGGGTGCCTGCCATGGGATTTTTAATGCCAAGGCGCCTGTACTTTTCCTCACCTGTCCGGTGAAAGGGGAGAAGGTCCAGGGGTCTGAACCGGTTGTGGGTGGAGAGAAGGTCGGTGATACGTTCCAGGTTGCTGTCCGTGGCCGTGATATCCGGGATCAGGGGCAGCCGCAGGCGCAGATCCGTATCCAGGGTCTGGAGAAGGGCAAGGTTCTTTAACACCGGTTCTACCGAAACCCCTGTGTATTGTCTGTGCTCGGTGTCGTCCATGGTTTTGAGATCAAAGAGAATAAGGTCGCACAGGCGGGCCACCTGTTCCATGATATGGGCCGGGGCAAACCCGGAGGTATCCACGGTGGTGTGGATCTCCCTTTCCCGGCACGCTTTGAGAAGTGCCACAAGAAAGCCGGGCTGGGCCAGGGGCTCTCCCCCGGAAAAGGTGACCCCGCCGTTGGAGTGATCAAAGAAGATGGTGTCCTGCTCGATCTCTTCAATGAGGGCGGCAACGCTTACGGTGCGGGCTGTTGCTGAACAGGAGGGCTGGCTTTCAGGGTTGTGGCACCACCAGCAGTGAAGGGGGCATCCCTGGAGAAAAACCGTGGTTCTGATGCCGGGGCCGTCATGGATGCTGTAGCGCTGGATTTTGAAGATCTGCCCGGTTATATCCGCCAATGCCCTGTGTCCCTCTCTTCCCAATCGGTACTGTCGAATCAATGACCCGTCAAGTGTTCTCAATTGTTTTGGGAGGTTAGCACAGGTGTTGTGGCATGTAAAATTATTTTGGCAGGTGGGGGGACGCCCCGGAGACCTGTGGGTTTATCGCTTCTCGCATATGAACAGAGCCTGTTCTGTATTCTAACAAGAACTCAGGTATCCATTCGAGTGCAAACCCCCATAGGGTTCCGGGGTGTTGTCCATGAAGTGTGTCCGGGGGTATCAGTCCATGTCCCGGTTCTCTTCAACGGCGTGGCAGGCCACAAGTGTGCCGTTGTCAAGGAGGGTACGTTTGGGGACCTCGTTTATACATCTCTCGTTGGCGTAGACGCAACGGCCGTGGAACACGCAGCCCGTGGGAAGGTTCACCGGGGTGGGCACCTCGCCCTTGAGCTTGATGTTCTTGGGCTTGGTCTCCCCCACCCGTGGGATGGCGCTCAACAGTGCCCGGGTATAGGGATGGGCCGGGGTGGCAAAGAGATCTTCGGTTTTGGCAAGCTCGCACAGGGTGCCAAGGTACATCACCGCCACCCGGCTGCTGATGTGTTCGACCACGGAGAGATCGTGGGTGATGAAAAGGTAGGTCAGTCCCCTCTCCCGTCCCGCATCCATGAGCAGGTTCAGGATCTGGGCCTGGATGGATACGTCCAGGGCCGATACGGGTTCGTCCGCCACGATGAGATCGGGATCCAGGATCAATGCCCGGGCGATGCTGATCCGCTGGCGCTGGCCGCCGGAGAACTCGTGGGGATAGCGGGAGGACCAGGCCGGATCAACCCCCACCTGTTTCATCACGGAGATGATCTTGTCATGGATGGCGGTCCGGCTCATCTTGGGGTTGTGGAACCGCAGGGGCTCCTCCAGGGTCTGCTTGACCGTCTTTCGCGGGTTCAATGATGCATAGGGATCCTGGAAGATCATCTGCATCTTTTTCCGGAACGGGAGCATCTCCTTGTGGGTCAGGTGGTCTATCCGGTCTCCCTTGTAATAGATCTCTCCTGCGTTGGGGGGGTAGAGCCCCATGACCACCCTGGCAAGGGTGGATTTGCCGCATCCGGACTCTCCGACCACGCTCAGGGTTTCGCCCTTGTTGATGGTGAGGCTGACGTCGTTGACCGCCTTGACCGTGGTCTTTTCCCGGACGATGCGTCCGTTCTTTAATTTCAGCTGGTCAAGAAGGCCGCCTGAGATGTCAAAGTGTTTTACGACATTCTTGATGGTAAGTATGGGGGTGTTGTTGTTCATAGCCTCTATATCATATGGCATGCAGCCATTATGCCTTTTTCGGTTCGCTTAAGAAGGGGGACTTCCTTCAGACAGATCTCATCCTTGAGGTTACACCTGGGGTTGAATGCGCAGCCCGGGGGAATTGCGGTGAGGTTGGGCATCATGCCCGGGATCTGGTAGAGCTTCTCTCCCGTCTTCAACGCCCCTGGAAGGGATTTGATCAGGCCCCGGGTATAGGGGTGGGAAGGGTCGGTGACCACGGTCTGGGTGTCGCCGGTCTCGATGATTTTGCCCGCATACATGACGGCGATCTTCTCGGTGACCTGGGAGACCACGCCAAGGTCATGGGTGATGAGGATGAGGCCCATCTCCTCTTCCTGGCAAAGCTCCTGGAGAAGGTCCATGATCTCGGCCTGGATGGTTACGTCCAGGGCCGTTGTGGGCTCGTCCGCAATGATGATGGCCGGATCGTTCAAAAGTGAGATGGCGATGATGATCCGCTGCCGCATGCCGCCTGAAAACTCATGGGGATACTGGGCCAGCCGCTTTTCAGGGGACGGGATATGCACCTTCCTGAGCTTTTCCAGGGCGATCTTCTCGGCCTCCTGGGTGGTGATGTTGCGATGGGCCTTGAGGGTCTCCACCATCTGGGTGCCGATGGTGAACACGGGGTTGAGGGTCATCATGGGATCCTGGAAGATCATGCTGATCCGGTTACCCCGGATCTTTCTCATCTCCCTGCCCGGCAGGGTGCTGAGATCCTGGCCCTTGAAGAGGACCTTTCCCTCGGCGATGAAGCCGGGTTTGCTCAACAGGTTGATGATGGCAAAGCCTGTGACCGATTTACCGGCCCCGCTCTCCCCGACGATGCCCAGCCGCTCCCCCTTGTCCAGGGTGAAGCTGATGCCGTCGATGGCCGTGAGATCACCGAATCTCAAGGCAAATTTCACTTTAAGGTCTTGTACTTCCAACAGATGGGACATGGTTGACTATCCTTTGTACAGTTTGGGGTTGAGCACATCCCTGAGCCAGTCCCCCAGGAGATTGATCACAAGGACGAAGAGGATGAGAAAGATTCCCGGAAAGATGGTGATCCACCATATTCCAGAGAAAATGTACTCAAACCCGGACTTGATCAGCGATCCCAGGGAGGGCATGGTCACGGGCATCCCAAGTCCCAGGAACGACAGGGCCGCCTCGCTCATTACGGCATTGGCCACCTGGATGGTGGAGATCACCATCACCGATGTCAATGTGTTGGGAAGGACATGGCGGAACATGATCACGGGCTGTGACAGGCCGATCACCCGGGCTGCCTCCACATACTCCTTGTTCTTCTCCCCCATGACCGATGCCCGGATGGTCCGTGCGTACACGGGCCACTCGGCAAGGCCGATGATGACAACCAGCAGCGGTACGGCCAGTTTTTCAAAGCTGCCGATGCCGAACATGAGCTGAAATATGGCCGAGATGAAGATGGCCACCATGAGGTAGGGAAACGAGAACTGAATGTCTGCGATCCGCATGAGCACCGCATCCACCTTGCCCCCCATGTAGCCTGCGGTGAGCCCGACCAGGATGCCGATGGTGGCCTGGAGGAACACGGCGCCAAGCCCGATGAGCACAGAGATCCTGAGACCGTAAAACATGGTGGACAGAAGGTCCCGTCCCATGTTGTCCGTGCCCAATAGGAATTCGCTGGTGCCCTCATCCATGAACACCGGCGGAATCTCCGAGTTCATGATGTCCGTGGTTGTGGCATCATAGGGATTGTACGGGGAGATAAGGGGAGCCGCCAGGCTCAGCAACAGGAATATGACCAGGATGCCAAAGCTTGCCATTGCGATCTTATCCCGCTTGAAACTGTAAAAAAGATAGGACTCTTTGAAACGCTTGATGGAATTTTTCATTTTCTTCCTGCTATTCTGACCGTGGGGTTTATCAGGCCGTAGAGAATGTCCACAACGGTATTGACAATGACAAAGATGGAACCGACGACGATGAGATAGGTGATGAGAAGGGAGATGTCGGATCGTTCAACCGCTTCCAGGAACATGTAGCCCATGCCCTGCCACTGGAATACGGTCTCGGTCAGGATGGTGAAGGCAAACATGATGCCGATCTGTACGCCAAAGACCGTGACCACCGGGAGAAGCGTGTTCTTAAAGGCGTGAACCATCCAGATCCGCATGGGTGGCAACCCCTTGGCCCAGGCAAACTTGATATATTCGGTCTCAAGCACTTCCATCATCTCTGACCGGATGAGCCGGATAAACAGGGGCAGCATGATGGAGGCAAGGGAGACGCAGGGAAGGATCAAATGTTTGAGTCCGTCCAGGGTGAAAAAACCCGACTGCCACCACCCGTTGCCAAAGAGATCAACGGTCTCACCCCTGCCGTAGGAGGGGAGCCAGTGGAGCTGGACCCCGAAGATGTAGATGAGCATGATGGCGGTGAGGAACACGGGCATGGACACCCCCAAGGTGGAAAAGCCCATGGTGAACCGCGACAGGAAGCTCCTTGGCCGGAGGGCTGTGTAGACGCCCAGGGGCAAGGAGACCAGCACGATGATCAGCCCTGCGCCAAAGACCAGTTCCATGGTTGCCGGCGCCTTGGCGATGATCACCTCCAGGGCCGGTTTCTTGTAGAAGAAAGAGAGGCCGAGATCTCCGTGGGCGGCGTTCTTGAGGAACCGGACATATTGTTTCGTAAAGGGGTCGTTCAGCCCTAACTGTTCCCGAATCTCCGCCCGTTCCGCCGGGGTTACCCGCTCTCCGACCATATCCCGGACAGGATCGCCTATCTTGTTTTTAATGGCAAACCCGATCATGCTGATCACCAGCATGACAAAGATCGCCTGGGTGGTTCTTCGTATGATAAATGCAAACATTTGTTTTATTCTTTACGCTAAAGGGGAAGGATTGTTAAAATCCTTCCCCGGTCGGTTATGGAGAGAGATGGGGGAAGGGAAACACTCTCCCCTCCCCCCGCGGCTCTTTCTCTTATTTTACGACAATATCCCCAAAGTAGGGAAAGTTCATGGAGTTGATCACAGGCGCGATCTCAACGTTTTTCTTACCTGCGTAGGAGAGGTTCTGCCAGTGCAGGGGCATGAAGGCAGCATCATCATAGAGAATCTGCTCAATTTCCTGGAGCATGGAGGCCCGTTTTGCCAGATCTGTCTCAGACTGGGCAGCAAGAGTAAGCTCATCCACGGTTTTGTTGCAGTACATACCGCTGTTATACTGGCCGTGGCCGGTCTCCTTGTTGGGGCACATTATGAGGAACTCGGAGAAGTTGCCGGAATCCTCTGTATCTGAGTGCCATCCCAACATCTGGATGTCGGCAACTTTGGCATCAAACTCATCCCAGTACTGGGCCTTGGGCATGGTCTTGAGGTTGACCTTGATATTGATCTTGGCCAGCATCTGGACAACTGCCTCGGCAATCTTTTCGTCTTTTACATAACGGTTGTTGGGAGCGATCATGGTGCACTCGAAACCCTTGGCGAAGCCGGCCTCTTTCATGAGGGCCTTGGCCTTCTTGAGATCGTAGCGGGGTTTGAGGCTGGCCTTGTATCCGGCATACCCTTCAGGTCCCTGCTGGCCTGCAACCGTTGCGGTTCCCTTCATCAGTTTTTTCACGATGCCGGCGTTGTTGACCGCATAGACCATTGCCTGGCGAACCCGGACATCCTTGAACTCGGGACGGCGATCGGAGTTCATCTGAAAGCTGATGATACGGCCGCCGTTGATGGTCACAAGCTTGACATGGGAATCTTTATCAATGCGCTTGAAATCCTGGGGCGGAACCGGGGAGATAAAGTCCACATCGCCGGAGAGAAGGGCAGCTACCCTTGTTGCATCCTCTTTAATAGGCGTGAGGATGATCTGATCCACGTTGCCCGGAGACTTGGTATCCCAGTAATCCTTGAACCGGTCAAACACGACCTTGACACCGTGCTCTCTGCTGGTAACCACATAGGGGCCTGTGCCGGACATGTGGTTCAGGGCAAAGGAGGGGCCGATCTTTACGATGGCATCCTTGGGCTGACCATTCTCGTCTGTTCCTGTGTAGAACGCGGAGTCCATGGGGAAGAAGTAGGTGGCCATGTTCAGGAGAAGGGCATAGGGTTTTTTGGTCTTGATGTCGATGGTGTAGTCGTCCACGATATCAATGCCCACAAAGGGTTCGATGAGACCCTTGTAGTCAACGCTGGTTCGCATGCGGTCAAAGGTCCACTTCACATCCTTGGCAGTAAAGGGGTTGCCGGAGTGAAATTTAACGCCCTTGCGTAAGTAAAAACGCATGGTCAGATCGTCCATCCGCTCCCATTTGGTGGCAAGGCGGGGCTCAAACTTCATCTCCTGGGTCCAGCGGACCAGGGGATCAAAGCTCCAGTGTGAGAGCTGGAGCATGCCGCCTGACAACTGAACATGTATATCAAGGGAAACCGGATCCGCGTCAAGACCTACTTTCAGTGTTTTAGCATTGGCTGAAAAACCAAATGCCAAAACCATGAAAAGGGTTAAACCAACTACAACAAATTTTTTCATCCCATCCTCCTAAACAGTATTAATAAGATAGACAATCGTTCCCTTCATAAAGGTAGTTCACTGTCTGAAATAAAATTGTGTCCTGGCAAAAGTACCAGACAGTGAACCTGTGGTCAAGAAAATAACCCCCTGTTTTTAATATTTTATCCTGCCAGAAACCGCGCTGCGTCCGTGGTTTGGCCCTCGTTGAACACCACAATGTGGTGTAGCCGGAACAGGGCCGCCGTTACCCCGTTGCCCGGCATGGGACAACCGGTAAAAGTGCCGTCATAGATGGTGTGGGAGCCGCAGGAGGGGCTTTTCTCCTTGAGAATGGCGGCAAGGATCCCATGCTTTCTGGCAAAGGAAAGGGCCATGTCGGCTCCCAGGATATAGTCATCGGTGACATCCTCTTCCTGGATGGTGACGATCCTGGCCCGTCCTTCAAGCACATCAAGGCCGGTTCCCCCCCGGATTTCGGCCGGCGGCCGTGGGGTGGCAAGCCCCCCTGACACTTCCGGGCAGAAGGGCAGGGCTATTTTTTCCTTCAGCCATTTCTTGAGTAAAGGATCCTTGACGGGAAACCCCTTCCCGTCGTACCGAACCGCCTCGCCCGCAATGCAGGCGCTGATCAAAATTTGCTTCATAACCATCCTTAAAAAAAACTAAAAAACCTATTGACTATACCCGGTTACAAATGTAATGAATGATAATTCATTTGTGTTGTAAACAGAGTACAAGAAAGAGGAACACTATTCAAGGAGTGGTTGGTTTTTATGAAACTATCTGTTTCTATTCTGTATAAAGGTTGACGGTTTTTTCTTGCCTCCATGGTTTTTCTCGAGTGTTTTACCGTCACTACTTGAGTCAAGACATGAAGCAAAATTCATCCGCACCGGACAGAGTGCCGGAACAGGGGTATTTTATCAAAAATAAATTCATGGGAGTGTTTAACGATGGCACAGTTTATTTCCGATCGCAGGGATGTTGATTTTGTACTTCACGAAATGCTTGACGCCGCCTCTCTGGCAAAGAAGAGCGATGATTTTGCTGAGTTCAACAAAAAGACGATCGACCTTATCGTCTCAGAGGCCCGTAATCTTGCTGTAAAAGAGATCCTGCCCACCCAGAAAGAGGGCGACGAGGAGGGCTGCACCCTTGAGAACGGCCAGGTGACCACCCCCAAATCCTTTAAGCGGCTCTATGACCTGTTTAATGAGGGCGAATGGCTGGCCATGACCGAGGATCCCGAGTGGGGCGGCCAGGGCATGCCCCGAACCATCTCCTCAGCTGCGGCCGAGTACTTTAACGGTGCCAACTATCCCTTTATGATGTACCCCGGGCTCACCCACGGTGCCGGCAAACTGGTTGAGGAGTTTGGCACGGATGAGCAGAAAAAGATTTTCCTCAAAAAAATGTACACAGGCGAGTGGGCCGGTACCATGCTGCTCACGGAACCGGGTGCAGGCTCCGACGTAGGAGCGCTGACCACCACGGCCAAGAAAAACGATGACGGCACCTACTCCATCACCGGCGAGAAGATCTTCATCTCCGGCGGCGAGCACGACCTGACCGATAATATCATCCATCCCGTCCTTGCCCGGATCGAAGGCGCTCCCGAGGGCACCAAGGGGATCTCCCTCTTTCTTGTGCCCAAATTTCTGGTCAAGGAGGACGGCACCCCGGGCGAGTTCAACGATGTGGTCTGCACCGGTATCGAGCACAAGATGGGCATCCACGGCAACAGCACCTGTTCCCTTGCCCTTGGCAGCAACGGTAAATGCATCGGTACCCTGCTGGGCGAAGAGAACAAGGGCATGAAGGCCATGTTCGTTATGATGAACGAAGCCCGTCTTCTGGTCGGGTTCCAGGGCTTTGCCTGCGCCACCGCATCCTACATGTATGCCGTGAACTACGCCAAACAGCGGATCCAGGGCAAGAACCTGCTCGAGATGATGGACCCCAACGCCAAGGCCGTTCCCATCATCCAGCATCCCGACGTCAAGCGCCAGCTGCTCAAGATGAAGGTCTTGGTCGAAGGCATGAGAAGCATCCTCTACTATGTCAATTATTGTGCAGACATGGCCGTGGTTGGCGAAACCGAGGAGGAGCGGGCAAAATACCAGGGCCTTGTGGAAGTTCTCACCCCCATTGCCAAGGGTTATGTGACCGACCGCGCCTTTGATGTCTGCAGCCAGGGAATGCAGATCTACGGTGGCTACGGGTTCATCGAAGAGTATCCCATGGCCCAGCTGCTCAGGGACTGCCGCATCACCATGATCTATGAAGGCACCAACGGTATCCAGGCCATGGATCTTCTGGGCCGGAAGCTTGGCATGAACAAGGGTAAGCCGGTCATGGATCTCTTTGGCGAGATGCAGAAGACCGTTGCTGAGGCAAAAAAGATACCCGCCATCCAGGGCTATGCCGCCAAGGTGGAGGAATCCTTGAACAAGCTGGGCGAGATTGCGCTGACCATGGGCCAGACCGCCATGTCCGCCAAGGTGCTCAACGCCTTTGCCAATGCCCATCCCTTCCAGGATGCCACAGGCGACGTGGTTGTGGCGTGGATGCTGCTCTGGAGAGCCTCCATCGCCGCCCAGAAGCTTGAAAAGGCCAAGGCCAAGGACAAGCCCTTTTACGAAGGCCAGATCAAGTCCCTGCAGTTCTTTGCCGAGACCCTGCTGCCCATGACCATGGGTAACCTTGCCGGTCTCAAAGAGGTGAGCGGTGCCGCCGTCGAGATCGACGAAGCCTCGTTTGCCGGTTAATCATAGTTCAAGTGAATTAGAAAAATAGAAAAAAGCCCGGGCCATTCTCGCCCGGGCTTTTTGTTCTCCCCTCCCCCGGGATGCCGGTCATGGTTTTCCTCGTTACGCTTTCATCTCAATCCTTGACGATCTTAAGCTAGTCATTATCCATTGACAAAGAAATGGGGCAATGGTAGTTGCTTTTGCTGTAGCAGATGTCCTTTATCGGACTTAATAGGGAAGATGGTGAAAATCCATCACGGTCCCGCCGCTGTAACCGGGGACGAAAAGCGCATCCACCCTTGCAACAGGGTGTGAACGTCACTGGCCTTGGGCCGGGAAGGCGCGCTTAGTAGAATGATCCGGAAGTCAGAAGACCTGTCTGTGAATAATACTACTCGTTTTTCTGCGAGCGACAGAACCATGGGCCATCCCCTGTACGGGTGCCCTGGAACGGGTAATCCGGGGATCAAGTTTAAACGGGTGCACTCCCTGGCTTTTAACGAGGCTGGGGATTTTTTATTTTGAGCGCTGCAAGGGGCATCACGTCCCATACAGCAGTCAGAAGACCTGTGCGCCTGTGCCAAGGCTGCCGTTGATCTTTTGAAAAAAGCTCATGATGATCTGTCTCCACATAAAAAAAAGTTTTTATGCATCAAGGAGGCAGAAATTTGAAGAAGAAGCATATTCTTTCCGGGGTATCCGGGGTTGTTCTTTCCCTGTTCATGCTGGGCAGCGCAATGGCCGCGACGGGGGATGATAATTCCCTTGAATCCCAGGAGATGGTGGTCACGGCCACCCGGATTGAGCAGGATAAAATGGACGTTCCGTTTGCCGTCACCGTTGTCACCCGGAGTGATATCGATCGGATGGGGGCCACCACCCTGGAACAGGCCCTTCGAACCATTCCCGGCCTTCAGATGGGGGTCCAGGGAAACGCCTATCCCCACATTGAGGTCAGGGGGTTCAGGGACACCAAGGACCTGGCCGTGCTGATCAACTCCGTTCCCTTCAGGCAGTTGAACGGGTCTGCGGATCTGACCATGATCCCCATGGGCATTGTGGAGCGCATCGAGTTTGTCAAGGGCCCCTCCTCCTCCATCTGGGGCCGGGGAGCCGTGGCCGGCACCATTAATATCATCACCAAGCCGGAACATATTGAAAAGCTTGGGGCAACGGTTCAGACCCGGGCTGGCAGTTTCGACACCTATGCCTGCGATGCCCGGATCGTGGCGCCCTATTCCAAGGGTTATGCAATGCTCAACACCGGCGGCAGCACCACCGGCGGGTACCAGGACGGCACGGACCGTGATGCCCAGAATCTGCTCCTGACCGCCCGGCACGGTTTTTCCGACACCTTTGACCTGGGGGTCCAGTACCTTTTCTCCAATGTCAATGCCAAGCGGGGCTCAACCCTTCCCATTGCGGACGGCGAACCTGCATTCGGCGTCAAGCCGGAGGACAACTTTGCCCTGGACAATGCTTCCTATGACGGACGCTACTCGGCATTGACCCTCTCTCCGGCCCTGGCACTGTCTGACAATATTCGTCTTAAGAATAACTTCACGGTTTCCCGGTTTGACCGGTATGCCACCGGCGGCACCACAGTGGTGGCAGGTGAGAGCAACAAGGGCTGGTGGGTGAGCGATTCCGAGCAGACCGGCATCAACAATGACCTGAGCCTTACCCTGAAACAGCGAACCGGCATGGTGGACAACACCCTGCTGGTGGGCACCTATCTGGAGATCGCCACCCAGGAGCAGTACAACCCCTCCTACTCCTGGAGCAGCATGCCCAAATACGGTCCCCCGGACTGGCAGACCCCCCTCACCCACCCGGACAATCCCGCCACCGGCATCAAGGGCGCCACCAAGAAGAGCGATTTTGATCAGAAAATCTTCAGTGCCTATGTCCAGGATACCCTGGATTTCGGCCTTTTTTCAGTCATGGCCGGACTTCGGTATGACCGGTTTGACGAGGAGTTGAAGCTTTCCACCACCCAGGTGAAAGCCGACCAGTCCGATTCCGCATGGAGTCCCCGGTTTGCCTTTAACTGGCGTATGTACAACGCCGGGAATGCGGAGATTTCGTTTTTTGCCAACTATGCCGAGGGATTCCGCACCCAGCTGCCCAAGTTGAGCACCAAGAGCGGGGCCACCATTCCCCAGCTCCTGGACCCGGAAGAGACAAAGAGCTATGAGGCCGGAATCAAATCCTTTTTCCTGGACCGGCGTCTGTTTGCCCAGGTCAGCCTGTTTGAGACAAAGAAAAAAGGCCCCCGCTCCTTTCGCACCACCGCGGACGATTTTCTCTTTACCAATGCCCGGACAAAGGTGACCGGGATCGAGACCGAAATCAACTACCGGGTGAACACCATGGTTAATCTTTGGGGCCACTATGCCTACCATGACGCCCGGTACGAGGCGTTTAAAAATCAATCCGGCACCTCGTTTGAGGGCAACCGGGTACGCATGTCCCCCCGGCACATTGCAGGGGCGGGGGTGAATGTTGCGACCCGGTTGCTTAACTGGAACGTGACCGCCAACTACGTGGGGGAGCGGAATCTCAGGGACAACACCACCGGGAACCTCCAGGAGCTCGACCCTTACGTAACGGTTAATACCGCCCTGACCCTTCCCTTTAAGAACTATCAGATCCAGTTTGTCATGAACAATCTCTTTGATGAGTATTACATTGCGGATGACTTCTCGTCCAAGGATGCCGGATATCCCGGGGAGCCCCGCAGCTATTATGTCTGCCTCAGGGGGGAGTTCTAAATCGCCATGGAACGCTTCCTGGTGTTGTTGGCCGTGGTTGTGGCCCTTGTTGCCGGATGCCGGCCCGCCCCCAGGGAGGTGGTGGAGCTGTCCTGGGCCACCAATGAGCATGTCACCCGGAGGGATGCCGTTGCCTGGTTTGAACGGGAGAATCCCGGCATCCGGGTCAGGATCCGGCCCATCAGCGAGCCCCGGCAGTTTTTTCTGCAATGCCTGTACGGGGATGCCCCGGATGTGATCACCTTTTTCAAGACCGATGCATTCCAGGCCTTTGCCCGGAACGGCCAGCTGTGTGCCATGGAGGCTGGGGAAGTGACTCCCTGGCCCTATTACGATGCCCTGGGGGAATATTGCTTTGCCCGGAACACCGGCGCCCTCATGGCGCTTCCCCAGGTGGCCTACCCCTATGTGCTTTATTTCAATAAGGAGCTTGTGTCCGTTGAAAAGGCCATGGCCGTGGACACTTGGGCGGATCTTCTGGCCCTTGCCCGAGCGGTACCCCCCAACGGGGGCAAGGGGGGAAGAAAGGTGTTCGGCCTGGATATCCAGAACAGTGCCATCTGGTTTACCACCTGGTACTGGCAGCGGGGGGGGCGGTTCTTTGCCCCGGACGGCACCCCTTGCCTGGACCGGCAAAAAGCGGTGGCCACCCTGGATGCCATGGCCCGGTGGCGGCAACGGCCCGGGGTGATCCCCCGGCCCCAGGACCGGTTGAACCTGCCGTCCGCCGGGGCCAGCCAGGGCGTCCTGGGCAGCCTGTTTCTCCAGGGCCGGGCCATGTTCTACTGGTCGGGCAGCTGGAAAATCTGCGATTTTGAGGCCCAGCACCGGGTCAATTGGGGGGTGAGGCCCCTGCCCCGGGGGCCTGTCAATGCCATGACCGTCATGGGCGGCAACTCATTTGGCGTTTCCGCCCGGTCCCGCCATCCCCGGGAGGCGGAAAGGTTTGTCAGATACCTCGCAAGCCCCAGGGCCCAGGCGCGCCATATCTCCCATAAGATCTACCTGCCCGCACACAAGGGGGTGGAGATCCCGGCCAGGTACACGATCCTCAAGGACCAGGCCCGGGTGGCCCACTGCCCGGAGTACAGCCCCAATATCAACGAAGCCCTGTTAAAGGAGATCTTCACCCAGGCCCTTGAAGCCCACAGGCTGGGTGTGGTGGATTCCCAAACCGCCGTGGATCTTCTTTCACGATCCCTTGGCGCAGGTTCCCTGGTGATCGACCATGAATAGCCGTGGCACCACCGGGTTTTTCTTTGTCCTGCCCCTGCTTCTTGGGGTGGTTGCCTTTATGGTGGTGCCGGCCGTTACGGCCGTGGGCCTCTCATTTTGTCAATGGTCCCTGACGGCTGCCCCTGAATGGGTGGGGGGGCTGAACTATCAGTCCCTGTTGGGGCGCAACTCCCTTCAGCCCGACCCCCTATTCTGCCAGGCCCTGTTCAATACCCTGGTGATCTCTCTTGTGGTGCCGGTCCAGGTAGGGGGCAGTTTTGTTCTGGCCTGTTTTTTGAACCACCGGAGCGGCTGGCGGCGGTTCCTGCGCCTGGTGGTCTTCATCCCCACCCTGGTCAGTCCCATTGCCCTTTACATCATGTGGCGGGCCATGTTCAATTGCGACGTGGGCCTCCTGGCCCGGCTTTTGATGCTTGTGGGGATCGATTCTCCCCTGTGGCTTGACGATCCCGCATGGTCCAAACCCGCGGTGATGCTGGTGCTGCTGTGGGAGGGCGTGGGGGGATTCCAGATGCTGTTTTTCCTGGCCGGATTGCGGCAGATCCCGGAGCAGCTCCATGATATGGCCCGGTTGGATGGCCTTGGCATGGGGTACCGGCTCAAGGATATCTATTGGCCCTGGTTAAAGTCCCTGGTTGGCTTCAACCTCTGCCTGGGGTTTCTGGGGGCGGTCCAGGGCGGATTTGAGGTGGCCTATATCCTGACCGGGGGCGGTCCCCTTCGGTCGACCACCACCCTCTCCTATTTTATGTTTGAAAATTCTTTCCAGTGGCAGCGGCTGGGCGTCGGGGCGGCCGTGGGCATGATCATGTTTCTGCTGGTGCTGCCCCTCATCGTTGTCAGGGGCCGGAGGAAAACCCATGGGTGATGTTATGAAACGGATTTGGGCGGTTTTCACGGGCCTTGTGCTCATTTTGATCTTTGTGGCCCCGTTTTTATGGATGGTTGCCACCTCCCTGAAAACCAACGGCGAGATGTTTGAAACCATGGGAGGGGGAAGCCTTTTTCTGCCCCATCACCTGCACTGGCAGAACTACCGGGAGATCTTCACCCAGATCCCCTTTGGCCGCTATCTGTTGAACAGCCTGGGGGTGGCCCTTGGGTCCGCCCTGCTTGAAACGGCCCTGGCCGCCCTTGCAGGATTTGGCCTTTCCATCCTCCGATGGCGGGGCCGGCACCGGGTGCACCGGTTTCTGTTCCTCTCCTGGCTGATCCCTTTTTCAGTGGTCCTGGTGCCCCGGTTCTTTTTGATCGCCTGGCTGCCGGATCTGTTGTGGCCTGGGTCGTTCTGGGACGTCCCCCGGGTGATTCCCCTCGGGGGCGTTGAACATGGGGTGGGACGGCTTGTGGGGCTTGACTCGTTTTTCACCCTGATCGTTCCGGGCAGTGTTTCCATTACCGCTACATTTTTGCTGATGACCGCCATGGAGCGGGTCGCTCCCCAGCTGTTGGATGCGGCTTTTCTTGAAACCAGCTCCCGGTTCCGGGTGTTCTGGCACATTATGCTGCCCCTGGTCCGGCCAACCCTGGTGACGGTGGCGTTCATCGCCTTTCTCTCCTCCTGGCAGAGTTTTACCTGGCCCCTGATCGTCACCACCACCGCTGCCATGCAGACCGCTCCATTGGGGTTGAGGGCGTTCCAGACCCTGCATTCCACCCAGTGGCCCTTGCTCATGGCCGGCAGTGTGGTGTTGACCCTGCCCTCACTTGGGTTCCTGTTGCTGGCCCAGCGGTATGTGATTGACCGGTATCAGCTGTCTGAATTAAATGTACATCGATTGTAAAAAAGGAATGATGGATACGCTTACCTTCCATGACATTAGAAAGACTTTTGATGAGAAAGGCCGGGCACCCCTGGTGCCCGGCCCGGGATCTTGCTGAAATCGTTTCTAACCGATTGTGCCCGTGGCAACATGGATCTCAAGCCCCCCGTGGAACAGGGGATGAAGATCGGTGGAAAAGGGAAGGAGGTTTGCAAGATCGGGTTCAGGCAGGATGATGCCCACCCGCCAGCCCGGGAAGTCCTGGGCAAGCTTGGTGCCGATCTCCCGGTAGAGGCCTTCGATGTCGCTTTTTTTACCCAGCCGTTTTCCATAGGGCGGGTTCAGCACCACCACCCCTGTCCGGCCGGTGAATTCCTTTGGCACAAGATCGAAAAAGTTCTGTTGCCCCACGGAGACAAAGGATGAAAACGGGTGGGCTGCCACGGTGTCTCCCAGATTATCAACCAGCTTTGTTGCCGTGTCAAAGGCAAAGATGAGGGGGGCTTTCCCTGTCCGGAACTCTTTTTCTGCTGTTTTTTTCATGTGGCGCCACTGGGGGCCGGAGAAGCAGGGAAAGTGCTCAAAGGCAAATTGCCGGTAAAATCCCGGCGGAATATTGGCCGCCATCATGGCCGCCTCAAGGGTGAAGTTGCCCGACCCGCACATGGGATCAACCAGGGGCTCGTTGCCGGAAAATCCCGTTCTTTTGAGGATAGCCCGGGCAAGGGTCGCCCGCAGGGGCGCCGCTCCCACCAGGGTGGTGATTCCCCGCTTGTGGAGGAGATCGCCACTCGTGTCAAGGGAGATGTGAAACCGGTCGTCCTTGGCCCGGATGAAGATCCGCTGGGTGGGCAATGGTTCTGTTCTTTCCTGGGAATGGTCCTGGAGATGCGCCTGGATGATCCCTGTTGCCCGCTCTTCAATGGCGGTGGTGTGGTAGAGTCTTGAGTGCCGGGTGGTGGCCTCCACCTGGATGGGGCCGTTTTTTGGAAGATAAAGCTCCCATTCGACCTGGGACAGCTTTTTTTCAAGGGTCCTGAAATTTTCAGCCTTGAACTCCGCGATCTCCATGGTGATCCGGGAGGCGGTGCCAAGATAAAGGTTGGCCAGATAACAGACCTTGATGGGGCCTGTAAACGTAATCCCTCCCTCTGCCATGGTGACGCTGTCGGGGGGGATGGGAAGGCTCTCAAACTCTTTTTTCAGGAGTTGCTTCAGCCCCGGGGCCGAGGAGGCAAAAAAGGTGTGGCTCCGTGCCGTCACCCGCCGTTTTATTCGTTTCTCAAAGGATGTTTTTTTCATGCCCATTTATACCCTTTCCCACCCCCCAAGTAAACGCTGGAATTGACACAGGCTGAATATTCCGGTAAAAGTTAGTTTTATTGTAAAGAACACGAATGGTTCAATAATCAATGCCCCAACACAAGAATCTACATAATGCAAAACATAAAGTAACAGGAGTTTACCATGGCTGGCGTTAACAAAGCGATTATCCTAGGTCGTCTCGGCAGAGATCCGGAAATGACATACACCCCATCTGGGATGGCGATATGCAAATTTTCCCTTGCAACTTCAAGAAAAATGAAAGATGGCCAGGAGGTCACACAGTGGCATCGCTGTACCGCCTTCAATAAGACAGGCGAACTGATTTCCCAGTATGTCAACAAGGGTAATCAGCTCTATGTCGAAGGCGAAATTACCTACAGCCAGTATGAAAAAGACGGCGTCACAAGGTACTCCACCGATATCATCGTAAGGGAGTTCAATTTTATCAATTCCGGTGGCGGCGGTCAGCAGGGCGGCGGCTATCAGCAGCAGCAGCAGCAGGGTGGCGGTTATCAGGGTGGCGGAGCACCCCAGGG
>JAQYWC010000036.1 GCA_030145245.1 Desulfobacterium sp. | reverse complement strand
GATACCACTTCCTAAAAAGATAAAATCCATCAAACCCACACCCTGATTTTGTAGGCACTACACCATTTAGAGTGGATAGCTGTATCCATTGGCTGGCGAGGCTTTCCCTTTTTTGTGTATCTACGGCTGTCGAACACAAGTTTAATTCTTGCGCTTTCTCAATTTTTTGCCGATATTCCTATTCAGTTGAAATACTCTGGAATTGTGGTATATTTTATCCTGAAGAAGCCTGACATACCCTTTAATGAAAGTTGTTTCGAACTTTTTTCATATTGTATCTGCCTGAATCACGCTAACTTCAGAATCAGACGAAAAAAAGGATAAAGGATGCCACAATCAATAACCATTGCAACACCTACAGATTTTCACCTCCATATTCGTGATGGAGAGATATTAAAAACTGTATTACCCCATTCCGCTAATGAGTATGGTTCCGCTCTTATTATGCCGAACCTGAAACCGCCAGTAACGTCGTTGGCGTTAGCAAAAAAGTATAAAATGGAGATTCTGCAAGCTCTCCCTGTTGATACAACGTTTAAACCGCTGATGAGTCTCTATTTTACGCAAAATCTAAATGGTCCAGCGGTGAGAGAGGCGTATGCGTCTGATACGGTCACGGCAGTAAAACTCTATCCTGCGGGAGCCACTACAAATTCTGATTCTGGTGTTTCATATTATGATGGCATTGAAGGAACTCTTGAAACAATGGCAGAACTTGGTATGCCGCTTCTCGTTCATGGGGAAGTAACAGATCAAGCAGTTGATATTTTTGATAGAGAGGTTCGTTTTATTGAGGGTATCCTAGAACCTATCCGTAAGCGAGTACCAACGCTTAAAGTTGTGATGGAGCATATTACCACAAAGGAGGCGGTTCAATATGTTCTTGAGGCAAATGATAATCTTGGTGCTACGATTACGGCCCACCACCTTCTTTTAAATCGAAATGCCATTTTCCAGGGTGGTATTCATCCGCATCACTACTGTTTACCAATTCTTAAAAGAGAGACTCATCGAGAGGCTCTTGTTAATGCGGCTGTTAGTGGTAATAAAAAATTCTTTTTGGGTACGGATAGTGCGCCTCACCCACAAGGTGCCAAAGAGAGTGCCTGTGGGTGTGCCGGTATTTATACGGCTTTTTCTTCTCTTCCGCTTTATACAGAGGTTTTTGAAAAAAAGAATGCCCTTGATAAATTAGAGGGTTTTGCTAGTTTTCATGGCGCTGATTTTTATGGTATTCCACGAAATGAGGGTTCTGTAACATTGGTAAAAGAAGAAACGATTATCCCGGATTCATTTACATTTGGAGAAGATGTGGTCGTCCCTTTTCGCTCTGGTGGCTCAGTGGCCTGGAAAGTCGTCGGATAATTGTACGAAGAACTCACAGGAGAGGGCTGATGAAGACCCATTTTAATGCAACAGAAGTGTTTGAAATGGCCATCCGGATTGAAGAAAATGGGGCTGCGTTTTATCGAAAAGCCGCAGCCTTCAAAAAGAGCCGGGTCGACAAGGAATTCTTTGAAACCCTTGCCCGGGTGGAAGACCGGCACATGCGCAGTTTTAAAACCATGCAGAAAGACATATCAGAACTGAAAAAAAATCAGCCGGGATCTGGTGCTGAAGAAGAACTGCCCCTTTACCTGGAAGCCATGGCAGACGCGCACGGTGGCGAGGGCAATGCCCTTCGCCTGGATCGTTTAACGGGAAGGGAACCCATAGAAGAGGTTATCAGCATGGCCATAAGCCTTGAAAAAGAATCCATCCTTTTTTATCTGGGACTCAAAGATATCGTCCCGCCCCGATACGGACAGAAAAAGATTGACGACATCATCACTGAAGAAAAAAAGCACATTGTCCAGTTGAACGATTTTTTAAAAATAGCCCAAAAAACCGCACCTGGAAAAATGCTCAGGCCATGAAGACAGGCCTCATTTCCATTTTGGATAAAGCCTTGCCTGGTTGAAGCGAACATGCATGTCGTCAAACCGTTGCGGCACGATCAGGATCACCTCACCGTTCACGCCGGTTTTGAGGCATTGATGCCGAAAATCTAAAAAATCTGCTTTTTCCAGAAAATATTTTAACGCAGTAATCCGGGGTTCAATCAACTTTTCTTTTTCATCCGCATCTGAAGACCTGAAATAACACTTGATCAACCGTTCATGTTCTTTTTTTGAAGCGGTTTCAATGCAGTTTCGGCTTAAATCTAAAATAATCTCCATGATCAATCATACGCCAGTCTCATCTTTTCATCTGTCAAAACGTGCTGGATCCGGCGCTGCCATTCAT
>JAQYWC010000064.1 GCA_030145245.1 Desulfobacterium sp. | reverse complement strand
GACAGATTTGAAATCTGTCCCAAAGAACATGGACAGATTTCAAATCTGTCCCCAAACACACAAAAGGGTGGGAAAAAAAATGAAGAGACTTTTTATGGCGGTATTAGGACTTATGGCAAGCGTTCTGGTGCTATCCGGGTGCGGATGGTTTTCCACGGCATCCTCGGGCAATGTGCTGGGCACTCCTGACGGAGGAGGCAAGTCACAGAAGATTGTCACCTTCTATGTCATGGGGAAGGGGCTTGAACCCGAAACTGCCCTCACCCGGGGACAGGCCGTGCTCATGGCTGAACGTGCTGCCGTGGCCGACGGCTACCGGCAACTGGTGGAAAAAATCAGGGGGGTCTACGTGGATGCCCAGATGAAGGCTGGAAACGGTACGGTTAGCTATGATGCGATCCAGGTCCACACCCAGTCCTGGCTCAGGGGTGCCGAGGTGATGGAACTCACGCGCGGGGATTACGGCATCACCGAGGCCCGCATGCGGCTTAGGATTAATTTTGCCAAAAAAGGAATGGTCTGGTGGCCAGTGGGTATCGACACAGAGGTCCAGCCGATTCGAACGGCTTCAAGCCAGGGATATGCCAATCCTGGAACATCTGTAAAATAGTAACACCATTTTGGAGGTTGTCATGAAGCATGTCTGCCCGTGGGGTCGTGGTTTGTTAGGTTCCATACTGATATTGATAGGGTTGTTCCTGGTTGTCCCCCCCCTGTTCGGGGCCGGTCTTGGAACCGTATATGACAGGGACGAGTTGGTCCGGATGGTCGAACTCAATAACAGGATGGTGGGTCATCTGGACGACCAGATGGCGTCCATTCAGGCTGAAATGGACTGGCTGGGTCAGAAGATCAAGCGGTTTTCCGACTATGGAAGGGTCGTTCCTTCTGAGATGATTCAATCCATGAAACTTAAGAAGGGTTCTCTGGCCTCTGTATCCAGGGAGCGGGCCCGGCTTGCGGCCCTGTCCGGTGATTATGGGACGATGCTCACACGCTTGGATGCCAAGCTTGAGCAGGCAAAGGCCCTTGCCAAGGCTGAGCAGGCCAGTGCGGGTGCTAAAGCTGAACAGGCAAGGGCGGCTGCCAAGGCCGAAGAGGCCGGGGAAGCTTTAAAAAAAGCAGCCCAGGCGCCTGCCCCGGAAGTGAAGCAGGCCATGACCCGGGAGTCAGGTATTACCGGGGGGCTTCCGGTGGCAAAGATAGGCCACGAAGAGTTGAGACGAGAAATACGGAAGGCCGGACTCCAGGACTGGGTCGAGGTGATTGGTGATGGAACCTGTGTGAGAATCGAAAATCAGCTTCCCATCCTGTTTGCCTCGGGAAAGGCCAATCTGGTCAAGGAGTACAAGGGGTTCCTTAAGAAGCTTGCAGGGTTTCTGAAACCCTATGATGTCCGCATCCTTGTGGACGGGTATGCTGACACCGATCCTATTCATACGGCAAGGTATCCCTCCAACTTTGAACTCGGGGCGACCCGGGCCGCCAACATCGTCCACGAACTGGTGAGGAACGGTCTCAAACCTTCGGTTTTCAAGATTTCAAGTACCGGGGAGCACCGGTTCCATGCCAAGAAGCCCTTGAACCGAAAGCTTCTTGAGCGGCGGGCCCAGGTGTCTGTTGTTTTTTCAGGATAACCCTTGCCCGTACCTGACCCTTTGTGCTAAAGCATAAAACTATGCAAGCTTATAATCATAATCAACATCCGGTTGTTAAAAAAGTTCTGGTTGCTGCCTTTTGCCTGATCACGGCTTTTGTGGTCAGCGCCTGCGGGGGAGGTTCCCCGGACGGACTTCCCTTGAACAGGATCATGGCCGGCCTGGCAGGGGAACCTACCTATTCGATTCTCCTGGAGGATATGAAGCAGGAGGGCACCTTTTCTAAGACCTATTATCACAAATATCTTGTTGTGCAGCCCGACGGTTCCCACAAGACCGACTGGCACAAGGTGCCCAAATCCTACTACAACGAGACCCAGGGATTCCTCGGCATGGCCCTTTTCTCCAAAAAGGACGGTGTCAAGGATACCCAGGTGTCACCGCCGGGGTACAATTTTGTGGGGGATCCCGAGTACGGCCGTTGGCGCCAGGACGCCCAGGGCGGATCCTTCTGGGAGTTTTACGGGAAGTACGCTTTCTTCTCCAGCCTGTTCGGGGGGTGGTACCATCCCGTCTATCGCAGCGATTACTCCATGTACAGCCAGCACCGCTCAAGGAAACAACCGTTCTTTGGCAGAAACCAGGAGTTCGGTTCATCCGGCAAGATCGTGAAGACCAAGCGGCCAGGGTTTTACTCCCGCCGCATGGCCGGGGTCAATGCCGGCAAGAGTTCGTTTAAGTCAAAGGCATCCAAGCGGGTGGGCAGGACAAAAACAGGTTTCAGGAGCAGGTCCGGAGGTAGTGGAAAATGAATGTTGATGATCTCTTGATCGGCCTCATCTATATCGCCCTTTTCTTTCTTCTCTTTGCCGTTGGCAAGGTTGTTTACAACCTGCTGCACCGGGAGTATGATCTCAACAAAGAGATGGTCGAGAACGATAACCCTGCCGTCAGTCTTGCCGTTACAGGCTATTATGCGGGTCTTGTCCTTTCCATCGGTGCCGCCGTTGTGGGGCCCTCGGCAGGGCTTGCCTTGGACGTCCTGGATATTTTGATCTACGGAATTTTAAGCATCGTGCTTTTGAATATCTCCTCTTTTCTCTGTGACTGGATCATACTGGCTAGGTTTAAAGTCAGGGACGAGCTTATCCGGGACAGGAATCAGGGGACCGGCGCTGTCATTTTTGGTGTGCTTGTTGCCTCGGGATTTGTCATTTTCGGGTCCGTGTCAGGAAGCGGCGGCACTGTCTGGACCGCCATGGGATTCTGGCTCCTCGGCCAGGTGCTTCTTGTGGTTGCGGCCCTGGTCTACAATCTCATCACCCCCTTTGACGTTCACAAGGAGATCGAAAAGGATAATGTGGCCGCCGGAATCGCCTTTGCAGGTGCCCTGATCGCCATGGGTATCGTGGTGGGGCTTGCTGCCGAGGGGGATTTCGTCTCCTGGAGGGAGAATGTTCCCGCCTTCATTGCCTATGCCGGAATCGGCCTTTTTTCCCTTCCTTTTTTAAGGCTTCTTACCGACAGGCTCCTCCTTCCCGGAGTGAAGCTCTCCGATGAGATCATCGGGCTTCGTCCGGACAAGTCCAAAGAGCAGCGGGGGCCCAATGTCGGAGCCGCCTACGTGGAAGCCTTTGCCTATATTGCCGGAGCGTTCATCATCTACTGGTGCATCTGATCCTGAAAGGCCCAACCCTGAAAGATCCAATCGTGAAAGACCAAATAGTGAAAGATCCAGCCGTGACATCCGGCCATACCGGAACCCTTCAGGTGGCAATGTTTGCAACGGGCTGTTCCGGTATCGTTGCCGAGTATGTTCTCTCCACCCTTGCCACCTACCTCCTTGGAAACGCCATCTTCCAGTGGTCCATTGTCATGTCCATGATGCTCTTCTCCATGGGGCTGGGCAGCCGGGTCAGCCGGAATTTCAGGAAAAACCTCCTGGACAGCTTCATCCTCATCGAGTTCTGCCTCTCCCTGTCCTGTGCCGCATCCGGTGCCATTGTGTTCGGGTTTGCCGCCTACACCGAAGCCAGGATCTTCATTATTTACTCCCTGGCTCTTGTGGTGGGGCTTTTCATCGGCATGGAGATTCCCCTTGCCACCCGCATCAACAGCCAGTACCAGGAGCTTCGGTCCAACATATCGGCTGTCATGGAGATGGACTATTTCGGGTCTCTCCTGGGCGGTCTCCTCTTTGCCTTTGTGCTTCTGCCCTTTCTGGGGCTGACCTATACTCCCCTCATCCTTGGCAGCATAAACTTTGCTGTGGCAGCGTTTCTTTTTCTTAGGTTCAGGGGGCTTGTGGCGGCAAAACGCCGGGTGGGGATCCTCTTTGTCCTTGTCCTGGTCATCCTCGCCACCCTTGCCGTTACGGTCAAGCCCATTGTGAGGTATGGTGAGCAGAAAAAGTACAAGGACCTGGTGGTCCTCTCCAGGCAGACACAATTCCAGAAGATCGTCATGACCCAATGGAAGGACTGGTTCTGGCTTTACATCAATGGGGACGAGCAGTTCTCCACCTATGATGAGGAGCGGTACCACGAGCCCCTGGTTCATCCTGCCTTGAAGCTTTGTTCCGACCCTTCCCGTGTATTGATCCTGGGAGGCGGAGACGGCCTGGCCGTGCGGGAGGTGTTAAAACACAAGACGGTTAAGACCGTCACCCTTGTGGACATCGATTCCGTGATGACAGGTCTTGCGAAAGATCACCCGTTGTTCACCACGATCAACAAGGGTTCCATGAACGATTCCCGGGTCACGGTATTGAACATGGATGCATCGTCCTTTCTTGATCAGGACGATACCCTCTACAACGTGATCCTCATCGATCTTCCGGACCCGGATTCCATGGATCTCATGCACCTTTATTCCAAGGGGTTTTATACGGATCTTTCAAAGCGGCTTGCCAGGGGAGGGGTGATCGTGACCCAGGCCTCGAGTCCCTTTTTTGCAAGAAAAGCCTATCTGTGTATCTTAAAGACCATGGATGCGGCAGGTTTAGTCACTCTTCCCTTCCACAACCAGGTGCCGACCCTTGGGGAGTGGGGGTGGGTCCTTGGGGCAAGAAAAGGCGATACCACCCGGGCCCGGCTTAAAAAAGCGGCATCTTCCCTTGAATTTAATGATATCGAGACCCGGTTCCTCAACCACGATGCCATGATGGCCCTGGTTCAGTTCGGAAAAGGGTTGTTTGATTCAAAAGACGCTGATTCCATCAAGATAAACAGGATCTCCGATCCCGTACTGCTGCGCTACTACCAGGAGGGCTCCTGGGGCGTCTATTAAAGACGTTTCTCTCTCTATGGGTGGAGCGGAATCATCCAGGCAACTGAATTCCCGGAGTGAGGTCTTTTTACCGAGTCGCTGCTATTCTGTAGGCTGTATTTGCTTCACGTTTGCCTACTGCTATGATCACAACGACAAGCTCTGAGTCCCTGACTTCGTAAACCAGTCGGTAGCCGGCATTCCGAAGTTTGATTTTGAATCGATTATTATTCCCAGACAATCTTGAAGCCGTAACATGAGGATTTTGAAGTCTCTCCTCCAGTTTCTTCTTGAATTGGGAACGCAGGTTTGCATCCAGCTTTCGCCATTCCTTTAATGCCTCTTTCTTGAACTTAAGGCTATAACTCATCAAGTGTAACGTCTATTTCAGGCCGATCCTTGCGTGCATCTGCAAGGACGTTAAGTTCGAGGTCTTCCAGCTTATCCATCAGGATTTCATATGCTTTGGCAGGAACACAGTAAAAAGCAGGCTTATTGCGGTTCAATATAGCCACTGGAAAACCTTCCCCTGCCGCGACTGTACCCATTGGGTTTCGTTTTAATTCAGATACGCTGGCCGTGATTTCCGTTAAAATGAGGTTGGTCATTGTAAGGCTCCCTTGTTATTTGTCTTGACCTTATTGGTACTAATAATAGTGCTAATAATCGCTCTTGTCAAAGATTAAGAGACCGAAAAGCGAACGCGAAAAGGCGAAAAGGGGACAGATCTATTTTTGGTTGTTGGCTCTGCATCAGTATGATACCGTATCTTTATGCCGAGAAAATCCAGAATCATAGTTCCTGAATGCCCCCATCATATTGTTCAGAGGGGGCATAATAGACAGGTGGTGTTTGCATCTGATGAAGATTACCAGTTCTATCTTGATAACTCTTCAAGAGTGGAAGGAAAATTTGGGATGTCAGGTTTACGCCTTTTGCCTTATGACAAATCATGTCTTATGTTGAGCTCAACATAAAACATGTTATGTGAAGTCCCCAATTATGTGAAGTTGATATAGCATTCTCTCTTACATTCCCGCCATTTAAAACTTGTTACCAGCATTCTCATATTTAGGACTATACATAATTCGGTTCAATGACAATCTTTAATTTAACAG
>JAQYWC010000061.1 GCA_030145245.1 Desulfobacterium sp. | reverse complement strand
TTAAAAAAAAGCGCAATAAGCTAAGTCTGACCCCGGATTTTAGAACATGTGCTGGGGCTCTCCAAGGAGGAACTCACCCTTCTCAATGGAACGTTTCAGTTGGGCTGCGATCTTCCTTGCCCTGACCATGCTCGAGAGCGGCACGGTTTGGACTTCCCGGCCCTGGATCATGATGGTTCCGCTCTTGAGTTCAGCATAGCTGACCTGGCCGTAACTCTTGGAGATGCCTTCCGGATAATCATGGCCGTAATCCACCACCTGGGTGAAGATCTCTTCGTCGGATACAGCGGTGTATTTTACCATCTCTTCGTTCAGGATGGGAATGGGGATGCCCAATCCCACGGAAAGGGAACAGCCGTACCCCCGGATACTCTGGCCAACAAGCCACTCCGGTGACATCTTCTTTAAATCTCCCATGACAAAAAGGGTGCCGGCAGGCGTCAATGGAACTCCATTGGGGCCTCGGTCCACCGCGGTCTTGTGCTGGGTGCCCTGCCAGGTGACATAGCCCTGGGCTCCGCCAAGGAATATCCGGGTGCCAAGGCCAATGGTCTTAAGATAGGGGTCGTTAAAAAGCGGGCTCAGCTCTCCTGCGGTGGAGTAGCTGGCATTGCCCATGTCGGGTTTCAGGGTACCCATGTAAGTGTACTTGATTCTGTCAGACCGGTTGATGGCACAGTTGTAGTTCTGGTACCCGTTTCTGGGATTGCACAGTGTTGCGCTGGGAAGATCCTTGAGGGTGACAACCTTTTCAATCTTTCGGTTGGGATAGCAGTCAGTGCCGTAGCTCTTTGCCACAAGCTCTATCTCTTTTCCGGCCACAAGATCCTGGATAACGTGGCCACCGCCGTAATTGAACTCACCGGGGTGAAGCTTGTTTAACGGATCGTCCTCGGATGTCTGGGTGGCTCCCAGGAAGCAGTCAACGGCTGCCACACCCGAATAGGCAGGCACGTTGTTGAACCAAGTCTCAGTGGTTCTGATGAGTGGCTTTGAATGACCGATGTTGATGAAGGCTCCGGAGGAGCACATGGGAGCAAAGGTTCCCGTGGTAACGACATCCACAGATCTTGCCGCCTCAACAGGGCCCTGTTCCCTTACGATATCGATGATCTCTTCGGCCGTTACAACGACGGCCTTGCCTTTCCTGATCCGCTCATTGATCTCTTGATAGGTCTTGTTAATCTTGTGATCGCCCATTTCATGCCTTTACTATTTAGATATAATATTTCGTTGATCGTCTATTTCAACGCAGTTTCAACCTCGGTTATGTTGTGAAGGATGTTATTCTTGATCCAGTTCCGGTCCCACCACTCCACGGGATTTACAAAGACGTTGTTGACTGCAACGCCAAAGTGGAGGTGATCTCCGCCCGCAAGCCCGGTGGCCCCGGTCTTCCCGATGATGTCGCCCTTCTCTACCATGTCGCCCTTGGTGACAGAGATGGAACTCAGGTGGGCGTAAAGGGTTGTGAGACCGAACCCGTGGTCAAGCAGCACAGTGTTGCCGAAGATCCCAACATGGTCCGTGGAAAGCACCCTTCCCCGGTTTGAGGCGGGAACGGGCGCCCGGGATATGGATGCGAGATCAATGCCCATATGAACCTGGCGGTCGACCTCCCTGCCCTTGTATTTGTAAGTCCTGTGATCCGCAAAATTGGCCCTGTTGGCAGAACCGGGAAGCCTCAGAAAGCCCCCCTTCCACATCATGACGTTGTCGGTGAACCTTACAGGCCCAAGAACCTTTTCGATATTCTCTTTTCTCACCTGACGGTTGATATGGATGAACTTCGCCAGCAGGGGATGTTCGGCAGATTGGAAATCGGTACCGGTGGTGTTCACATCAAACTCCGGTATCTTTCCATTTAAGAAGCTGTCCGGCAGATTCAATACATCGTTCTTGAACTTCCGGTCCCGGATATAATGGTAGAATCCCCGTTTGGACACATTCCCGGCAGGATCTTCCGCCTTGACAACCATGTCGATTCCCGGCCCCTGTTCGTAGCTTAAGGCAAAAAAAGCGGCAAAAACGTTTTTGTCCTTGAACATTCCGGAATATCCCGGAAAAAAATTAGGCCCCACCTGGACGCCGCTTGTAATATCATCCTCATAGAGACGGTAGATAACAAGCCCTGCTCCCCCCCGGGTCACATTATGCCTGTTGGTAAGGATCTCGATCTGGGGCGGCTTGGTATCGATGATCACCTTTTTTTCAACAACCACGGTGTTACCCCGGTTCCACCCCTGCCAGGAGTAGTCGGCGGCGGAGATCTTAAGGAAGGCTTCGCCGTCCTGCATGCCATATTTCCAGGACTCCACCGGAATCTCAAAACTCTGATCAAGCACCTGGGAGCCTAGGAAAAACCCTTGGTATCCCAGGGGTTGAAAAGTTTTGTCCAACAGCACCTTCTCCTTGTCGGCCTGAACAATGGCAACCCGGATAGAACGAAGGCCGGTGCCCTGGTCCGTAGCTTTGAGAGACATCGTGTAGGAACGGTTAAGGTAGAGTGAAGGAAGCTCCACAGAAAGGACGGGGGGCTTTCCTTCAAATTCATTTGCAAGAAACCACCCCAGGGGCAGAACGATAATCAGGATAAAAAGGAATATAATCAGCTTCTTCACGCATCACACCTATTGTTTCAGGAGAATCTTAAAATTTCAATAAAAAGTTCAGCCAAAATACCAGCAATAGGCCAAGTTATCAAGGCATTTTCCATTCTTGACTTTTCAACCGTCAAAAGATAGCCTTAAGGGATAGTTTTCGGGGTCAGGATGCTGACCGGATCCCCTCAGGCAGTCCCTGGCAGGGACGTCTCCGGTACCATCGACCCCGACATAGGATAAGGATTAACCATGGAGTGTTTTTTTTGATGAACAACTACTTTTCCACCATCGCACCGTGCACCAACGACTCGTTTCTTCTCATCGCAGGCCCCTGCGTCATTGAGGACTATGAGACAACCTTTGCCACGGCAAGCCACCTGAAAACCGTCTGCATAGAGCTTGGAATCCCTTTTGTATTTAAATCCTCCTTTGACAAGGCCAACCGCAGCTCGGTGGACTCGTTCAGGGGACCGGGATTTGAACGGGGATTGGAGATTCTCGCACGGATCAAGAGAGAGCTTGGGGTGAAGGTCATTTCAGACATTCACGCACCAGAGCAGGCAGAACCTGCGGCAAAGGTTCTTGACATCCTCCAGATTCCGGCTTTTTTGTGCCGCCAGACAGACCTTATTTCTGCCGCCGCTTCAACGGGCAAACCGTTGAACATTAAAAAGGGACAGTTCCTTGCGCCCCTGGAATGCAGCAACATCATCAAAAAGGCAACTGCCGCAGGATGCACCCAGGTCAGCATCACCGAGAGGGGATCCACCTTCGGATACAACAACCTTGTGGTCGATTTCAGGGCCATCGATATCATACGGGGATTAGGCGTTCCCGTTGTTTTTGACGCAACCCACAGCGTACAGCTCCCCGGAGGCGCCGGCAGCTCCTCGGCAGGAGAGAGAAAATTTGCACCGACCCTGGCAAGGGCGGCCATTGCAGCAGGAGCAGACGGCCTCTTCATCGAGACACACCCCGATCCGGACAAGGCCCTGTGCGACGGACCCAACTCCCTGCCCCTTGCCGAGATGAAACCGTTCCTTGAGACCTTGCTTGCAATCAGAAAGGCCGTGAAACCAGTCATATGAACCATCCAACAGAAGTTCAGGAAAAATTAAACAGCCTGAAACTCCTCCTCCTTGATGTGGATGGTGTCCTCACCAGCGGCACCATCACCTACACCGACCAGGGAGATGAAATAAAGAGTTTCAGCGCTAAAGACGGCCTTGGCCTGCGACTGCTCATGGATGCGGGCATTCGGGTTGGGATCATCACCGGCCGCCGATCCAAGGCCCTTATTGCAAGATGCAACAATCTTGGCATAGACCTTCTTTTTGACGGTGTTAAAGACAAGCTCTCGGCCCTTGAAACAATCCTTGAACAGACCGGGATTACGGCCGGAGAAACGGCTTTTGCAGGAGATGACCTTCCAGATCTCTGCGTCATGAAACGGGTGGGGCTTGCCATCACCGTTTCAGACGCCTCCCCGGATGTCAAAAAAGCAGCCCGGATCATCACCCCCCAGCCGGGGGGAGCGGGTGCGATCCGCCAGATATGCGAAGACGTTCTCAAGGCCAAGGGCCTCTGGGACGGAATCGTAACCAGGTTTTCCCAATGATGGCTAAACGAACCGCCCCAAGAACCGTCAAGGGCATTTTTATCCTTCTCCTTGTTATCCTAGTATTCGGCCTGGGAGCACTTTACTACAAAGAGAAGCTTACCTCGGGTAAAATTGTGCTCAAGGAGATCTCCATCGACTCCAAGGCCGCACTGATGCTGGACTCAATGCACCAGACCTCCACAAGAAACGGAGTCAAGGAATGGACCCTGGATGCCTCTTCAGCAAAGCTCCTGAAAGATACGAACAGGGCCGAGATGGAGGATGTCAGCGTGGTCTTTTTCATGGAAAACGGCGGCAAAGTCAACCTCTCCTCAGCCAGGGGCTCCCTTGATACCAAGACCCACGACATGACCTTTTCGGATAATGTCGTTGTCACCTACGGCGAGTATACCCTGGAAACAGACGAGTTGCATTATGACAAGAAAAGACATATACTATTTTCAACGGTCCATATCAGGATCATGGATAAGGAATCTCTCCTTGAAGCCGATGCAATGGAGACGGACCTCAACAGGAGCACCACCAGGCTCAAAGGAAATGTAAGAGGAAGATTCAGTGAGACATTTGATTTTTTTAGTGGTATGGGCAGCGATTCTTAACCCTGTTGCCCTTTGGGCCGCAGGAGACACGGTTTCAGAAGACAGAAGCCTCCATGTAACCTCGGACACCATGATTTCGGAACGGGATGCCGCCTTTGTCGAGTTTGTCGGCAACGCCAAGGCAACCAGCCAGGACTCCGTTGTCCATGCGGACTCAATCAAGGTTTTCCTATATAAGGACGAGGAGAAGAAAAAGCTGAAAAAAGAGGACGAGCAGAACATCAAAGAGATACTTGCCACTGGGAACGTCAGGTTTATCTCAGGTGACCGAAAGGCCTTTGCAGAAAAAGCCGTATTCACCACCGCAAATCAGACTCTGATCCTTACCGGCGGCTCTCCCAAGGTGATCACCGGTGAAAGTTTTGTTACCGGAAAAAAGATCACCCTGTTCCAAAAAGACGGCAGGGTTGTTGTGGAGAGCGGAAAGAAAAAGCGTGTTGAAGCGCTGTTCAATTCAAAAGACAGACTCGAGAAAAAAGAGGTTGAATGATAAGCCTTGTTCTTAAAAATCTGGTCAAGACCTACAATGGCCGGCGGGTGGTGAACGGTGTCGAGGTTGTTGTCAACCAGGGTGAAGTGACTGGACTTCTCGGACCCAACGGCGCTGGAAAAACAACCACCTTTTACATGGCCGTGGGAATGATCCAGCCGGACAAAGGTCAGGTTTTCCTTGACCAGAGCGACATAACAGACTATCCAATGTACATGAGAGCAAGAAAAGGCATTGGGTACCTACCCCAGGAGGCGTCCATCTTCAGAAAACTCACCGTACGACAGAATATTACGGCCATTCTGGAAGTGCTTCCGGATGTCGACCCCGACATCCGGGGCAAAGCAGACCGCCTCATGGAGGAACTGGGCATATCCAGGCTTGCAGACCAAAAGGCAAGTGTGCTGTCCGGAGGAGAACGAAGGCGACTTGAAATTGCAAGGGTGCTTGCAACCGATCCCCAGTTCATCCTGCTGGATGAACCCTTTGCCGGGATCGACCCCCTGGCGGTGTCAGATATCCAGAAGATCATCACCCAGCTCACGGAGCGGGGAATTGGCGTTCTCATATCTGACCACAACGTTAGAGAGACCCTTGGCGTGTGCAATTCCGCGTATATTATGAACCAGGGAACCGTGATCGAATCAGGTCCCCCGGAAAAGATTATTTCAAGCGAAATTGCAAGAAGAATCTATCTTGGAGAGAAATTTAGGCTCTGATTATGGCTTTATTAGGACTACAACAAAACTTGATCCTGACCCAGCAACTGGTGATGACCCCCCAGTTGCAGCAGGCAATAAAACTCCTCCAGCTCTCCCGCATCGAACTTGCGGGAATGATTCAGCAGGAACTTGAGGAGAACCCTGCCCTGGAAGAGAAGGCCCAGGAAATATCCGCCCCTGAGGAATCCCCGGAAGCTGAAGCAAAGACCGAGTCAAGTGAAGAGACCATCAAAGAGGTCACCATTGATGAAAAGCTGTCCACGGATACCGATTGGGAGAGCTACATCAACGAATACAACTCCACCGGCAGGGTCCACACCGAACGGGATCACCAGGAGGCTCCCAATTACGAGGCCTTCACCTCTGCAAAAAAAACACTGGAGAGCCATCTCCAGTGGCAGCTTCTCATGAGCAGCCCCACCGATGAGCAGGAGCATATCGGAAGCATGATCATCGGGAACCTCGACATAGACGGTTACCTGTGCGCATCGGTGGAGGAGATTGCCGAATCCGGCCCGTTTGAGATCGAAGCCGTGGAAACCATGCTGACAAATATGCACACCTTTGACCCCCCCGGGGTCTGTGCCAGGGATCTCAGAGAGGCGCTTCTCATCCAAATAACCCTCCTGGGCATTGATAACCCCATGCTCGAGAGAATCATCACCAACCACATGAAGAATCTTGAGAACAAAAACTACAAAAAGATTGCCAAGGATCTGGGGATATCCATCGACCATGTGGTTTCAGCCGTCAATGTCATCAAATGCCTGGAACCCAAGCCCGGCCGTGAGTTCAGTACGGAAGAGCCCCACTATATCATTCCGGACATATACGTATACCGGGAAGGCGACGATTTCAAAATTGTCATGAACGACGACGGTCTGCCCAAGCTCAGGATCAACCGGGTTTACAAGGAAGCCGTGTCCAACGGCACTGAGATTTCAAAGGAGGCCAAGACCTATCTCAACGAAAAGATGCAAAGCGCTTCCTGGCTCATAAAGAGTATCCACCAGCGCCAGAAGACAATCTATTCGGTCATGGAGAGCATCATCAAGTTCCAGCGGGAATTCTTCCTGAAGGGAATCACCCAGCTCAAGCCCATGATCCTGCGGGACGTTGCCGAAGATATCGAGATGCACGAATCCACCATCAGCCGGGTCACCACCAACAAATACGCCTACACCCCCCAGGGACTGTTCGAGCTGAAATACTTCTTCAACAGCTCCATATCCCGATCGAACGGGGAGGATTCCATGGCGTCGGCCAGCGTCAAGGATAAGATCAAGCAGATCATTGACCACGAGGACCCCCAGCATCCTTACAGCGACAAAAAACTCACCGAGCTTCTTAAAAAAGCCAACATCAACATAGCCCGAAGAACCGTTGCCAAATACAGGGAGATGCTCCACATTCTCCCGTCCAGTAAACGCAAACAATTTTAGGGAGGTTTTTATGCACACATCCGTAACGTTTAAACGAATTGATCCCTCCGATGCATTAAAATCCTATGTTCAGAAAAAGGTGGACCGGTTTGACAAGATGCTGGAAAGTCCTGGAGAAGCCAACGTGGTGCTGTCTGTAGAAAAGATACGACACATTGCGGAAATAACCCTGACATGCGATCGGTTGAAAATCCATGCAAAGGAGGAGTCGGAAAACATGTACTCCTCCATCGACACTCTCATGGACAAGATTGCAGCCCAGATAAAGAAAAACAAAGAAAAAGTGCGGCGCCACATGTCCGGCGACAAGGCGAGTATCAAGGATAACGGTATCACCCTTACCCCCCCGGAAAGTACAGATGATTACACACCTGAAGTGATCATGGAGGCCATTGATTTCAAACCCATCGACATCGATGATGCAGTGGAAGAACTCAACTCCGGGAAGGACAACTTTTTTGTATTCAGCAATGCGAGAACAGAGCGGGTCAACGTTCTCTACAGACGCAAAGACGGCAAGCTCGGACTGATACAGCCCCGCAGATAACGATTTACGAATGACCAGGAACCTATGAAACTATCAGACATTTTACCCAGGGATGCGATTATCCCGAACCTTTCCTCAACAGACAAAAAAGGAGTGTTGGAAGAACTGGCGGCATCGGTCGCCCCCCTGGCACAGACCGGAAGCGATGAGATCGTCAGGGTTCTTTTGGAAAGGGAACAACTCGGTAGCACTGGGATTGGAGGCGGGATCGGTATTCCCCACGGGAAACTCGCCTCCATCAACTCCATTGTTGTCGGTTTTGGCTTGAGCAGCCAGGGTGTCGAGTTTGACTCCCTGGACCACAAACCCGTCCATATCTTTTTCCTGTTAATCACCCCTGAAAGTTCGACGGGGAGCCATCTAAAGGTTCTGGCACAGATTTCAAAACTTCTCAAAAAAGAGCACTTTAAAGAGAGCCTGATCAAAGCGGAATCCATTGATGAAATTCAAGAGATCATCCTTGACATTGATGAAGAGTTCTAGATGAATCACCTGGAACTCTTCATCATCACCGGCCTTTCAGGATCGGGAAAGAGCACGGCCATGGCGGCATTTGAAGACGCTGGATTCTATTGCGTCGATAACATGCCCATCGAGCTTCTGCCAAAATTCCTCGATCTCCCCCTGGAGAACGATGCTGGAATCAACGGATTTGCCTTTGTCATGGACATCCGCGCATCCCGTTTTCTTTCCCAATTCTCCTCCATATTAACAACGTTGGAAAAAAAGGGGCACCGCCCCGAGGTCATTTTTCTTGAGGCGGATGAAAACACCCTTCTCAAGCGGTACAGCCAGACCCGGCGCCACCACCCGGTCAGTCACGACAAGAGCCTCATTGAGAGCATCAAGTCGGAAAAGACTGCCATGGCCCCCATTCGAAGAGTTTCAAAGCGGGTCATTGACACCAGCAATTACAATGTTCACAAATTAAAAGCCAAAATCCAGGAACTTGCAGAAAGACATTCCCACAAACGGGTGTCCATGAAGATCAACGTCCTTTCCTTTGGCTTTAAATATGGGATACCCAACGATGCCGACCTTGTCATTGACATGCGGTTTCTCTCCAATCCTTTTTTTGTGCCGGAACTCAAGGAGCAGAATGGAGAATCAGTGGACGTTCAGGAATTTGTATTATCTACCGGACCCGCTAAAATATTCCTAGAGAAATACCTAAATCTCCTGGAATATCTAATTCCGCTTTACACACAAGAGGGGAAGGCGTATCTTACAATTGCTGTTGGGTGTACCGGAGGCCATCACAGAAGCGTTGCTATTGCAAGAAGCATTTTCGAACACCTGGGGCAAAAGGGGTTTGAACCCGGCATTATCCACAGAGACATAGACAGGGACATAAAAGAGCAATGACAGGAATTTTGATAGTCACACACTCAACACTTGGTGAGGCTCTGATTGAGTCTGCTGAATTTATACTTGATTCAACCATAGAGAACATCGTATCGGTTTCAATAGATATCAAAGAGCCTGCGGACGCTTTGATTAAAAAAATCAAGAATGGTATCAAAAAGGTCAAGAACGACGAAGGGGTCATCATCTTCACCGACATGTTCGGCGGAACCCCTTCCAACCTCAGTTACTCGTTTCTTGAAGAAGGAGCCATTGAAGTGATATCCGGGGTAAACCTCCCGATCCTTCTCAAGGCCCTCGCCATCAGGGAAAAACAGGACCTGCCAACGGCAGCAGCAACCTTAGTGGAGCATGGAAAAAAGAGTATTTCCCTTGCCAGCGGGATCCTGAAGGGAAGTAAACGCGCATGACCGCTTCCCCCATGATAGGGCCTAAGGCTCCTAACTGACATTTATTTTTACAACCAGCGTTCAGGAGGTATCATAATCATGGGAATTAAACTTGGAATTAACGGATTCGGCAGGATCGGAAGAATGGTTTTCAGGGCGGCATTGTCCAGGCCCGACGTTGAAATAGTCGCCATCAACGATCTCTCAGACACCCCCACCATAGCCCATCTTCTTAAGTTCGACTCAGTGCACGGCCGGCTCAATGCAACGGTCGAGGCCAGGGATGGTTCCATTGTTGTGGATGACAGGGAGATCAAGGTCACCTCATGCAAGGATCCCAGCCACATTCCGTGGAAGGATGCCGGGGTGGATATGGTTCTCGAATGCACAGGCATTTTCAGGGACAGGGAGGGGGCAGGAAGCCACCTTAAGGCGGGCGCCAAAAAGGTATTGATATCGGCCCCTGCAGTGGACCCCGACATCACCATTGTCATGGGCGTCAACCATGACAGCTATGATCCGGAAAAACACGACATCATCTCCAATGCCTCATGCACCACAAACTGCCTAGCACCGGTTGCAAAGGTGCTGCTGGAAAATTTCGGCATTGTCAGCGGAATGATGACCACGGTCCATGCCTACACCGGAGATCAGAGGCTTGTGGACTTTCCCCACAAGGATTTGAGAAGGGCCCGGTCTGCCGCACTTTCCATGATCCCGACAACCACGGGGGCCGCCAAGGCCGTATCCCTGGTACTGCCCGAACTTGCAGGAAAACTCAACGGGCTCTCGGTCCGGGTCCCTACCCCCAACGTGAGCCTTGTGGACCTGGTGGTCCAGGTAGAAAAGGAGAACGTTACCCGGGAGGATGTAAACACGGCCCTGAAAAAAGCGTCAGACCAGGAGCTTTCCGGCATTCTTGAGTACAGCGACCTCCCCCTGGTATCCATCGACCACAACGGAAGTCCCTCTTCCTCCATTGTTGATGCGGCCTGCACCGATGTGATCGGTAACCTGGTAAAAGTTTACTCCTGGTACGACAATGAGGCGGGCTACTCCAACCGGCTGGTGGATCTTGCCGCCATGGTCGGTAAATCATTGTAGGGACCGGGGAGGCAACACTTGCACGGAACTTGTATTAATCTAAGGAATTCACTATGAGCAGAACACCGCTGATCGCCGGCAACTGGAAAATGTTCAAGACGGGCCCGGAAGCGGTTGCCGAGGCAACCCGCCTGGTTGAGCTTGCATCCGGTGTTGCCAATACCGATATCATGATAGCCCCCACCCTTCTGAGCCTTCCCCTTGTCTCAGGGGCTGTGGCAGGATCCAACGTAAAGCTTGGGGTGCAGAACCTCTTTTATGAAAACGAGGGCGCCTACACCGGGGAAGTATCGGCCGGTATGGCAAAGGCTGCCGGGGCCGAATATGCCATCATCGGCCACTCCGAACGCCGGCAGTACTTTGGCGAAACGGACGATGCTGTATGCAAGAAGGTTAAAGCATCCATTGACGGAGGCATCATTCCCATTCTCTGCATTGGAGAGACAGAAGCCCAAAGGGATGAAGAAAAAACCTTTTCTGTTCTTGACAAACAGATCACAAATGGGTTAAACAGCTTTTGTTCGCGGGATCTGGACCCCCTTGTTCTAGCCTACGAACCGGTTTGGGCTATTGGAACCGGCAAAACGGCAACGCCTGAACAGGTGGCTGAGATCCACGAGTACATTCGATCTTTGATCAACAGATTGTTTGGAAATGAACTTGCGATGTCGATCCGGATACTGTATGGTGGCTCTGTAAAACCTGATAATGTCTCGGAACTGATGTCCCTGGGCGATGTTGACGGTGCTCTGGTTGGCGGAGCAAGTCTTGACGCTGATGCATTCATTCAAATCATAAGGTATGACAGATAAAAAATATGAATACCCTAATACTATCCATACACGTAATTGCCTGTATTCTCCTGATCATGATCGTTTTGCTCCAGACAGGAAAAGGAGCCGGAATGGGGGCATCCCTAGGAGGCGCTTCGTCACAGGCGCTGTTCGGAGGCTCCGGCCCTGCAACTTTACTAAGCAAGGTCACAACAGGAATTGCTATCATCTTTATGCTCACTTCCCTCACCCTTGCTTACAGATCAGGTCACAGCTCCCAGGCATCAGTCATGCCTGACTCGCCTGCTCCAATTGAGCAGCCGGCCGGAACTGACAGCAAGTAATTTTTTTATAGATGTTTACACTTGGACTGACACCTGCTGCAACAAAAAAGGGGCTCAGTTCATTTGCAAAAAGTTAAAACATGCCGAAGTGGTGGAATTGGTAGACACGCACGCTTGAGGGGCGTGTGGGGCGACCCGTGGGAGTTCAAATCTCCCCTTCGGCACCATATACAAAGAGCCGCTAACATTGCATAAGTGTTCGCGGCTTTTTTATTCAGGACCAGATGAAGACATTACCTCTTATAAATTGCCACAAATGCTGCCATCACTACATCACCTGGGAACCATCGAAACCCCACGGGTGCAGGGCCATGGGATTCAAGTCCAAAATCATTCCTTCCGCCGTGGTGCGCCGGTCCACGGGAAAGCCCTGCATGCTTTTCAGAGAAAAGCTGGTAAAGGGACCCAAACAAACTTGATTTATCCTTGCCTGTGGTTATATTAGATCACTATGAAAGAGAAAAACGAAAACATACCCGACCCAAAGAAGATAGAAAAGGAGCTTGGCGAGTTTCTCAATAAGAAGTTCGGAGGATCCGTCAAGATAATTTCCCCTTCCCTGGCCCCGAAAGAAGCACCCGTTTCCGGAGCGGACCCGTCCGAAGGCAGGAAAAAACTTGTCAACTTCGATATCAAGCCCACGGAGCTCATTGCCTACCTGGATCAATACATTGTGAAACAGGAGAGGGCCAAGTCCGTTCTGGCGACCAAGATCTGCACCCACTTCAACCGGGTCAAGCATCTTGAGTTATCCGGCGATCCGGAGGACAGGATAACCGGAAGCATCAAATCCAATATTCTCATGCTCGGCCCCACCGGCGTGGGCAAAACCTATCTTGTCAAGCTCATTGCAAAGCGGATCGGTGTTCCCTTTGTCAAAGCCGATGCCACCAAATTTTCCGAAACCGGCTATGTGGGCGGAGATGTGGACGACCTTGTCCGGGACCTGGTCAAAGAAGCGGATGATGACATTGAGCTTGCCGAGTGCGGCATCATCTACATTGATGAGATCGACAAGATCGCATCAAGCCGCAACCTTCACGGAGCCGACATCTCCCGGACCGGTGTGCAGCGGGCCCTGTTGAAACCCATGGAAGAGACCGACGTGGACCTCAAGGTACCCCACGACCCCGTCTCCATGATGCAGGAACTCGAAAGCTACCAGCGGACAGGCCGAAGAAGTCAGCGCCGGGTGAACACGGCCAACATTCTCTTCATCATGAGCGGCGCCTTTTCCGACCTTGCCGAAATAGTCACCCGGCGGGTGACCCATCACACCATGGGCTTTGGGTCTTCCCTTACAAAAAACGGAAATGCCAACCAGATGCTTAAACAGCTTACTGCGGAAGATCTGGTGGAGTTCGGGTTTGAATCCGAATTCATCGGCAGGCTTCCGGTGCGGTGCATCCTCGATTCCCTGTCAAAAGAGGACCTGTTTTCAATACTGCGAATGCCCAACAACCCGGTGGTCCTTGGGAAACGCCTGGATTTTGCAGCCTACGGCATCGACATCGTATTCACAACCGAAGCCCTTCATCTCCTTGCAGAAAGGGCCGCCAGGGAAAACACAGGCGCCAGGGGACTTGTGAGTGTTGTGGAGAACGCGTTGCTGGAGTTTGAGGAAAAACTGCCATCTTCAACCGTCTCAAAGTTCGTCGTAACCCCGGAGGTGATCACCGATCCCGGGACCCAGCTCACCGACATCCTCGCAGACGAAAACCGCGACACTTTCGAAAAGCACTATCTTGCCGCAAGCGAGACTGAGAAGAAGTATATCAACACCTACATCTCAGACAACTGGAAAGACCTCTCCCTGCGCCACGGCCTGACCCTTTCAAAGTTCAGAAGCGAACTTGTAGCCCAGTACTACTGCGCCCATGTGACCGAACTTGGAACGGCCATCAAGACCATCAAGGCCTACTATGAAGCCGTAAAAAAGATAGAGGTGGATTTCTACCAGAAGTATGATCTCAATATAGTGTTTGAAGAGGATGCCGTTGATTTTCTCATCGAGCAGTTCATCAAGCACTATATTACATCTGAAGACATAATGACCAAAATCTATAACGATTTTTACGACGGTCTCAATTTGATCCGGGAAAAATCAGAAACCAACCGGTTCTTCATTCCCCGAACAGCGCTTCTTGACCATGAAGCCTATCTGGAGAACCTCATCAGGAAAAAGATATCATGATCGGAATTTCAAAGCTTTACTGCGCAACTGTAGAACCCTCGGATGCGTTGCGGTACTCCCGCGACTCAGGAACACTTCCCTCCCATCTGCTTCAGTTCTCTGCCGACAAGAAACCTGTCGTCGTATGGAACATGACCCGTAGGTGCAATCTCAAATGCGTTCACTGCTATGCACAGTCGGAAGATCTCTCCTACGACAATGAACTCAACCGGGAACAGAGCCTGGCAATGATCGACGACCTGGCAGCGTTCGGCGTTCCGGTGATCCTCTTTTCAGGCGGCGAGCCCACGGTTCACCCAAGACTTGCCGAATATGCAGAGTATGCCGTAAGCAAGGGCATGAGGGCTGTCATCTCCACCAACGGTACCCTTATCACCAAGGAAATGGCAAAGGTTCTGAAAGAGATCGGCCTCTCCTACGTGGGCATCAGCCTGGACGGCCTGGAAGAGACCCACGACAAGTTCCGGGGCATAAAAGGCTCGTTTAAGCGGGCATTGGCCGCCATCAAGAACTGCCAGGAAGTCGGTATCAAGGTGGGACTTCGGTTCACCATCAACAAGCGGAACGTCTCTGAAATTCCAGGCATCTTCGATCTTCTCGAAAAGATGGATGTCCCCCGGGCCTGCTTTTACCACCTGGTCTACTCTGGCCGGGGATCTGAGATCGCAAACGAGGATCTCAACCACGAAGAGACACGAAAGGCCCTGGATCTCATCATGGAGCGCACCAAGGACCTCCATGACAGAAACATTCCCAAAGAGATCCTGACCGTTGACAACCATGCCGACGGTCCCTATCTCTACCTCAAGCTTTTAGAAGAGGATCCGGAACGGGCAGCAGAGGTTCTCGAACTCCTTCAGATGAACGAAGGCAACAACTCAGGCCGCGGTTTCGGCTGCATCTCCTGGGACGGCGAGGTCTATCCCGACCAGTTCTGGAGAGACAAGTGCCTGGGTAACGTTAAGGATAAGCCCTTTTCAGAGATCTGGACCGACGAGAGCAACGAGTTTTTGATGAAACTCAAGGAAAAAAAGAAACATGTCAAGAACCGGTGTTCAGATTGCCGCTGGCTCGATATCTGTGCGGGTAACTTCAGGGCCAGGGCCGAATCCATCGCCGGCGACCCCTGGGACACGGATCCAGCCTGCTTTTTAACCGATGACGAGATACGAAAGGAGGACTGATAATGCTGTTTCCGGATTTCAGGGCCAGACGCCTCAGGGAAAATAGTAATTTCAGACGAATGATCCGTGAGACCACCCTCCTGGTGGACGATCTCATCCTCCCCCTCTTTGCTGTTGAGGGCAAGGGAGTCAAAAAACCGATTCCGTCCATGCCAGGGCACTTTCACCTCTCCTGCGACATGCTGGTCAAAACGGTCAAAGAAGCATACGACCTTGGCATTCCAGCGGTCATGCTCTTCGGCCTGCCCGAGAAGAAAGATCCCCTTGGAACCGGGGCCTATGCCCATGACGGCATCGTTCAAAAGGCGATCAAGGCGGTCAAGGAAAGTGTCCCCGAGATAGCGGTCCTCACCGATGTCTGCCTCTGCCAGTACACGGACCACGGCCACTGCGGCATGGTTGAAGACGGCAAGGTCGACAACGACGCATCACTGGATCTTCTGGCAAGGACCGCCCTCTCCCACGCACAGTCGGGAGCAGACATGGTTGCCCCATCGGACATGATGGACGGCCGTGTGGGTGAAATCCGCCAGACCCTTGACGAAGAAGGTTTTTCAGGCACTCCCATCATGTCCTACGCCGTCAAGTATGCTTCGGCATTCTACGGTCCCTTCAGGGAAGCTGCGGATTCAACCCCCCAGTTCGGTGACAGAAAAACCTACCAGATGGATCCGGCCAACGCCATCGAGGCCATCCGGGAGGCAACCATGGACATTGAAGAGGGAGCCGACATCATCATGGTGAAACCCGCCCTCTCCTATCTTGACATTATCAGGAGCCTAAGGGATGAGATCGACCTTCCCCTGGCCGCCTACAGCGTGAGCGGCGAGTATGCCATGATCAAGGCGGGCGAGATGATGGGATGGATCGACGGCCAGAAGATGGTCATGGAAACCCTGCTCTCCATCAAGCGGGCCGGCGCCGACATGATCCTCACCTACTCCGCCATTGAAGCTGCCAAGGCGCTCAACTCGAGGGGATATTAGGACCATGCATCCTGGAAGCCATCCGACAAAAGGTCACCCTGTGGGCGACCACTCAAACACCCTGCGGCTTGTCGCCTGGGAGACCACCCGAAGGTGCAACCTCTCCTGCGTCCACTGCAGGGCAGCGGCAGAGGATCACGACTACCCCGATGAACTGGACACCGAAGCCTCCTTCAGGCTGCTCGACCAGATCCGGGAGGTGGGGGAACCCATCGTCATCCTCACCGGGGGCGAGCCCCTGATGCGGGAGGATATCTTTGACATCGCCTCCTATGGCACCTCCATCGGCCTCAGGATGGTGATGGCGCCCAACGGCACCATGATCACCCGTGAGAACGCCCGGAAGATGAAAGAATCCGGCATCAAGCGGATCAGCATCAGCCTGGACGGCGCCACCAAAAAGAGCCACGACACTTTCCGTGGCGTCGAGGGTGCTTATGAAGGAGTTCTCAACGGCATCGCCCTGGCCAAGGAAGCCGGAATCGAATTTCAGATCAACTCGGTCATCACCAAGACCACCCTGGACGAGATCCCGAAGATCCTTGCCCTGGCGGAAGAGCTCGGGGCCGTGGCCCACCACATCTTCCTCCTTGTCCCAACGGGCAGGGGCAAGTACATCACGGACCAGGAGATCGATGCCAAAGAGTATGAAAAGACCCTTAACTGGTTCTACGACCAGCGGGACAAGACCTCACTTCAGCTCAAGGCCACCTGCGCCCCCCACTACTACCGGATTCTCCGGCAGCGGGCAAAGGAGGAAGGCAAAAAGGTCAGCTTCGACACCCACGGACTTGATGCCGTAACAAGGGGCTGCCTTGCCGGCACCGGCTTCTGCTTCGTCTCCCACACGGGAAAGGTGCAGACCTGCGGTTTCCTTGATGTGGAGTGCGGAGACATCACCACCACCCATTTCAAAGAGGTGTGGGAGGACTCCGAGGTGTTCAACCGGTTACGAAAAGTTGATAACTATGAGGGCAAGTGCGGGACCTGTGAATACACCCGGGTCTGCGGCGGCTGCCGGGCCAGGGCCTATGAGGCCACGGGCAACTACATGGCGGAAGAGCCCCTCTGCACCTATCAGCCCAAAAAGAAATAATATAGACCTAAGACAGACGAAAAAAAAGCCAGCCGGGATTTTCCTGGCTGGCTTTTTTTTGGACGCCCAAAAGACCGGGGTCAGACTTAGCTTATTATCAGATAATCGAACTCATCTGATATACGGGGTCAGGCTTAGCTTACTATAAGATAATCGGACCCATCTGATAGACGGGGTCAGGCTTTTCTTATTGAGGCTTTTTTCAATAAGGAAAGCCTGACCCCATGTTACACCGGGGAGCCTTCTATACCGGGTGTGGATACCAACGGCAGGAGTTTTAACAAGGGTTAAAACGATCTTTTTTACTTTAAAATTCCATGCAGCAACACTTCGGCAACATGCTCTATAATTTTAGGAACATTTATTTTTGATCTGTTTTTTTCTGTTATTAGTATTGCCGGCAATTCAAGAAAAGAATTTGATTTATTAATCTGCCCGTCCATGAGTAATGTTGAGATCCCATGGGTCTGTGACCATAATGTGTTTGCAATAATCAGGGGATCTATGGGTTTAACCAATTCACCCTTCAGCAAAACATCCACGCCCAGGAGAAGTTCAGTAAATGCATCTTCAGCTGCTTTTATAAGCTCCGGTGTTTGATCCTGTTCAATAATCTCATGTCCGAACATCAACCGGTACTGGACAGGATTTTCAAGTGCAAACTCAATATACGCGATCCCGGTATTTTTTAATTGCGCCACAGGATCACCGGATTGTGTATTCCTTACGGACTTTAAAGATTCCGTCAGCTTACGAAAGCCATCTTCCGCCATGGCACTTAGCAATTCGCCTTTACCCTTGAAATGCCGATAGGGAGCGGTCCTTGACACACCGATCCTTTCCCCGAGTTTTCTCATTGATACTTTTGCCAACCCTTCTTCAGAAACGATTTCAAGGGCGGTTTGCAGCAGTTTTTCCCTCAGATTACCATGATGATACTTTGATTTGGTCATTTAATATCCCCCATGGAAAATTTTTTACCATTTCATATTGACACCGTCAACATAAAATGGTTACATACATAATGTTGACCATGTCAACACTCATCATTTTAAGCGTTTCTGCTTTTTACGGATTAAAGATACTGCTTCTTTACAGACCCAATGATCCAATTTTTAGTGTTTAACTTTCACAAAGCCCAAACCAACACACGTCTCAACGGATCCCATGATCTTGCCAGGCAAGGTTGATAAAGCAAACTAAAAAAACATGGAGGTTAAAAAAATGAAGATTGTAATTCTGCACGGAAGTCCCAAGGGAGAAAAAAGTGTCACGATGCAGTATGTTAAATTCATTCAGAAAAAGAATCCCCACCATGAATACATTGTGCATAATATCTCAAAAAAGATAAAACGACTTGAAAAAAACGACCTTTTGTTTACCGAAATAATGGGAGATATTGACGCTTCCGATGGCATCATCTGGTCTTTTCCGGTTTACACCTATTTTGTACCGGCTCAATATATCAGATTCATTGAACTCATTAAGGAAAGAGATGCAGCAAAGGCTTTTAAAAACAAATATACAGCTGCAATCTCCACGTCCATTCATTTTTATGACTATACGGCACACAGATATATCAACGCCGTTTGTGATGACTTAGAGATGAACTATACAGGTTTTTATTCAGCGGAAATGGATGATTTGCTGAATGCAGAAAACAGAAAAAACCTGTTAAAATTTGCCGACATGTTTTTTTACTCCATAAAAAACAAAGTACATTGTTTAAGGAAATTTCAGCCCTTACAACAGAATAATTTCAAATTCGCATTAGAAGAACCACCCCGGCAGGTTGACTCAAAAGATAAAAAAATAGTTGTTCTTACCGACAACGATGATCCAGGTTCAAACATCGGTAAAATGATTCAACGATTCACTTTATCCTTCAAGGAAAAGCCAACTGTAATCAATCTTAATAACATCGACATTAAAGGCGGTTGCTTAGGGTGTATTGAATGTGGATATGACAATCAATGTGCATACAAAGATGACTTTATCTCTTTTTATAAGTCAAAGGTAATTTCTTCGGACATTACTATTTTCGCCTTTGAGTTAAACGGGAGAATGTTTTCATCCAGATGGAAAACGTATTTTGACAGAAGATTTTTTTATAACCATATACCGGAAATGAAAGGAAAACAGCTCGGGATAATGATTGCCGGACAAGTCAGTTCCTATTTTTACGAATTTGCGCTGGCACTCTCTGAATTTCAGCAAGCAAATCTGTCCGAAATTGTCACAGATGAATGTTCCGACTCCGAAATACTGAACAAAGACATTCAGCAGTTAGCAGAAAAATCCGTTTCCTTTGCAAATTCAGGTTATATTAAACCCCATACCTTTTTAGGTGTCGCCAGCAAAAAGATCTTCAGGGATGACGTTTTTGGAAAGTTACGTTTTATTTGTCAGGCCGACCACAGGTTTTATAAAAAACACAGGTTTTATGATTTTCCCCACACACAATACAAAAAGAGATTATTCATTTTATTCATGATGCTTGTAACGAAAATCCCCGCAATTAGAAAACGGTTTTACAGTAAAGCAAAAGACTTATTGTATGCTCCCCATGAAAAAATCGTGGATAAATACTAACCTGTTTTTATAAAAAGGCCGGTCAGCGCCGGAAAGCTTACTGCATCAATTGACGGGACAAAATCAGAAACGGTCCAACAGATCCAGAAAAGATTCGAGCACAGGAGAACATCTTCCCTCCGGCCAGACGGCAAGAACCTCCACCGTGGGAAATGGGTCTGCGATGGGGAGGTAAACGACCCCTTCCCTGCCAAGGCGCCCCATGGAAGCGGGCATGGGCGCAATCCCCATGCCCGCGGCCACAAGCGCTATGGTCGTTATATGACGATGGGTTTCCTGAATCATCGAGGGATTGACACCGGCCTGTGAAAAAAGTTCCAGGATCGTGTCAAAAAGTTCCGGGTGGTAGGCCCTGTTAAACATGATCAGCGACTCTCCCTTCAACTCACTAAGCCGGACCTCCGATCTGTCGGCCAGTCTGTGTTGGGAAGGCATGGCAACCACATAGGACTCCTTAAGAAATACTTTCCGGGCCAGTCCTTTCAGGGATTGACCGTAATACCGGATAAAACCGACATCGATATCACCGGATGCAAGGGCGGCAAGCTGCTGATTTGTAATCATATCCCGAAGGTCAAGCCGAACCTTGGGCCACGACCTGCGAAAAGCCATCACCACATCGGAAAACACCGTCTGGGTGACAAGCACGACAAAACCGATGGAAAGAGCCCCCTCCTCCCCCCTTGCCATGGACGAAACCGTCTCTGCTGCGCGTTCTATCCGTTCCAGAACAGCCCTGGCTTCATCCCTGAAATAAACACCTTCCGGAGTAAGCTCCACGGAACGGCTCGTCCTGTTGAACAGCTTTGCCCCCATCTCCTCTTCAAGGCGCATGATCTGCTGGGAGAGGGGGGGTTGAGAAATATTAAGACGCCGGGCAGCTTTACCGAAGTGAAGATCCTCTGCCACGGCCACGAAGTATTTAAGCTGTCGGAGTTCCATATGCATCTTCCTTTTCCGATTCCGGATTTCACCCATCGGCGCCCGGTTTGAATCGGCCGTCTGAATGATCCGAACGATTCACCCCTATATCGATTCGTTTTACATATCGATCATCACACATATATATATTAGACATATCAATATCTCCGATGTATCTATAAATCAAGTTTTTTTAAGAGTTCAAACGATCCAATCCCCAAAAATAGGAGGTATGCCATGAATCATCCAACCAAATCAATAAAAACGACTCGCTTTCTCATCGGTGCGGCAATCACCGCTCTGTTACTCTGCACGGCGTGCAGCACACCGGAAGACGCCACCACCATGCCGTCGTTGAAAAAAAAGACACAGATCATATCAAAGGGGTTGGAAGATCCCGGACCGATGGTGATGGATCGCCGGGGTAACCTGTATGTGATTCACCATGAAAAAGAAAGAAAGGACAGAGGAAAGATCGTAATGATCTCCCCGGACGGATCCCGTACAATCCTGGCTGAGGAGTTAAACCACCCAGAGGCGATTGCGGTTGATCACAAGGGCCGGATTTTCTTCAGCGAAAGAAAAACGGGAACCGTACGCTGCATTCGTCCCGACGGAACCACCATCTCCATCGCCGAAGGATTGCAAGAACCCACGGGCATTACCCTGAGCCGTGACGGTGATATCCTGGTGGCCTGCAGAGATGAAGGGAAGATTATCAGGATTGCAGGTTGCAGGTTATAGATTTTTTAGGGGCATACCCTATACCTCAAAACCGCAATGCTCTCCCCCCGGGGGGAGCAAGGTTCAGATTGGCTGCCAGCAAGGTGGTGGGCCCGCCACCAAGCCTGGTATCGGCCAGACTTATAATTTCTCTTTTAAAAAAGGAACATACTTTTTATCAGTTTGCATAATATGGTCTTTTAACCAGTTGGTTAAAAACTCCATCAGGTCTATTGTTAAAGCAGCGTTGCCTTCCTTAAACTGGGTTTTAAAGTCCATGACCTGAGCTACAAGGCCTTTATGAATCTCAATATGTTTTGCCTTTTCAGGGTAATTATATTTTTCGAACAATTCCTCTTCAAACCCAAAATGGTGCACTGTATAATCAGCCAGCTTTTTTAAAATGTCTTCGGATTTCTGTCGGCCTTTTTTCAATTTCATGGCTTTGTGGAGTTGGTTAATCAACAATACAAGATTCTTATGTTGCTCGTCGATTTCATCAATTCCAATCTTTAGCTTGGGCTCCCAGGGCATTAGATCGGGTATGTTCTTTTCAGATATATTCGAAGTATTGTCGCTTTGGGTTTCTTTTACCGTAACTTTAAAAACACTGATCATATCCCTTAATGTCGACGCTAAACAGGACAGATCCCGGGCACTCTGATTCATTCGTGCGCTTCTGTTAAGCATATCTGTTGCCACCGAATTAACACCTGAGATATCTTGTGCGATTTCTGAGGACACTTGGGAACTCTGTGCAACATTCTCATTTACATTATCGATTCCAGTTGAAGCTTGTTCTATATTTTCGGCGACTTCCGTAGCAATTACCGATTGTTCTTCTACCGATGCGGCAATTGTAGTCACAATTTCATTAACATCAGAAATTACACCGGATATTTTTTTTACATCTTGCACCGTGGCATCAGTGGAATTTTGTATCCCATCAATTTTTCCTTTGATATCATTCGTAGCTTGGGCGGTCTGAGCCGCAAGACTTTTAATTTCTCCTGCTACAACAGCAAAACCTTTGCCAGCATCTCCTGCTCGTGCCGCTTCGATGGTTGCGTTGAGAGCCAAAAGCTTGGTCTGTTCCGCAATTTCCGTGATTACATCCGTAACCTTTGAGATATCTTTTGCAGCATCGCCTAAAAGGCCGACTCGAGTAGACGCCTCATCCACTTGCGCCTCAGCTTCGCTTGATATATCCCTTGCTTTCTGACAGTTTGCAGCAACTTCACTAAGTGTGCCCTGCATTTGACTTGCAGATTCCGTTACCATGCCGATATTTGTGGATGCCTGTTCGCTTGCTGCCGCCACAGAATTCATGTTTGTACTCATCTCTTCTGCAGCTGCGGCTACGGAATTTGCTTTCCCTGATAATTCATCAGAGCCATCCGATATCTGTTCTGAAATAGTGAGCAGTTCTCCTGATGCTGCTGTAACCGTCTCCGCATTTCCACCAATGTCCACGATAATATTATGAAGTCGTTCTATAAAGGCGTTAAACCATTTTGCCAGGCTACCGACCTCATCCTTGGAAATCACTATAGTGGACCCAGGTTTTAAGACAGCAGTTTAAGTTGTGCATAACGAATCCATCCGCCTAAGGTTTGAACAAAAGGGCAGTATGGAAAAGAATATGTTGACACCAACTTAACCTCGTGACATCGCATAAGACGATGTTG
>JAQYWC010000055.1 GCA_030145245.1 Desulfobacterium sp. | reverse complement strand
GTTGATAGGCCGGGTGTGTAAGCACAGTAATGTGTTCAGCTTACCGGTACTAACAGGTCGTGAGGCTTAGCCACTAACTTAACCATGAAGAGGTTTGAACGCTTTAATGCGGATATACGGAAATCATTTACTCGCAGCAGATTAGATACAATATTGCCAAGTTTAATCCGGTGGCAATGGCAGAGAGGCCACACCCGTTCCCATCTCGAACACGGAAGTTAAGTTCTCTAGCGCCGATGGTACTGCAGGGGCAGCCCGGTGGGAGAGTAGGACGCCGCCGGATTATTTTTATATAGCCCTGATCATCGATATTCGATGATCAGGGCTTTTTTGTTTTGTATATTCGAACCATAGGGGACAGATTTAATTCTGTCATAGGAACTATAGGGTAGTTCAAGATATAGGGGGACAGAATAAAATCAGTCCCCAGCTGAGGAAAACTCATTTACTCGCAACAGATTTTAAATCTGTCCCCAGGCCCTGATCATGGAAACATGGCAGGGCATTTTTGTTTTTGGGCGCTCTTTTTCAAGCGCCGCCAGTGTTTGTGTGTTTGGGGACGCCCATAAAATTATTCCTTTCTCTGGTGTATTCCGGGATGCCCACTCTTTGCATTTCTGAAGTTTCCTCGTCAAGTGTCTTCAACCTTGGGTGGAAACCGTCACCTGGTTTGCCAAGGCCATGACCCCCTTTGTAACATCATTGCTGATATTTCTCAATTTTCCATGGTTGTGGCCGATCCCAAGGGGAGATACTCCAGGGGGGTACTGGTTGCAAATTGTTCGGCAACAATGTCATCCAGACTTCCAATGGTGGTTTTTCCTGGGGGCACCAACATATAGCGTGTCTACTGGTTTGATTTGCATTAATAATTCCCCCCTTTTTTTCTTGACATTCACCGTGGTTTGCTATTTTCTGAATGTCAATCAATTATTCGCATTTCAATGATTGGCATTCGGAAGCATCTGATCTCTTCCGCGGAGTCGGGCCGTTATAAACCGAAAATATCCTACCCTGGGTAATCGTCATTTTCAATTTTATAACCATGGGAAAACCTATTCAATCATTCCGTGCATAATTTTTAACAGAAAATATGATTTAACGGTCACCGTGCTGATGTATCTTCTCTGTTTCTTAATGCCATTAAAGCAGAAAAAGGGTGAACAAGAATGGAATCAACCATGAAGAAAAATCGCAACCATGCTCTGGAATTTGTTGAATCAAGTAATGTTCAACATGTAGAATTTAAAAATGATTATCGATGCCCAGTGTGTAAGCGGCTCTTGATGCGGGGGGATATTATCGTCATTGAAATCCGCTGTCCCAAGTGCAAGCGGATGGTCACCATGAAAGAGTGAGATAATATTATTCTTTTTTATCATCAGAGCGCCTGAGAGCGCCAGGGCTTAATACCGATAGAGCTATCCAGATAGCCCGTTCCAGCACAAATGATGCTGAAACCGGCTATTTTTTTTGAGGCCTGTAGGTTTTTTGTGCAATCGAATTGATACCTGCTTTATCTGTTGAAATAGGAAATGGGCTCTATATCATATGCGAGGAACTATCACCGTTCACAAGGAGACAAATTAATGGATTTGAAACTCACACGTGAGCAGAAAATGATTCAAAAGAGTGTCAGGGAGTTCATGGTAAAGGAGATCGCTCCTATGGCAGAACAGATTGACCGGGAGGACCGCTTTCCCCAAGGCATCTGGGGAAAAATGGGGGAGCTTGGGATGCTGGGGCTTGGGATTCCAGTGGCGTACGGCGGGTCTGGAATGGATCTTCTGACCCTTGTCCTGGCTGTGGAGCAGGTGGCCCGGGTGTGTCCGGCACTGGCTCTTTCCTACACGGCCCATACCGATCTTTGTGCCCACAATCTTGAGAGAAACGGGAGCGAGGAGCAGAAACGTAAATACCTGCCAGGGCTTTGCAGTGGCGATCTTATCGGATGCCTGGGACTTACCGAACCGGGGGCTGGATCCGATGCCGTGGGGATTCAAACCACGGCGGTCAGGGAGGAGTTCCATTACCGGCTGGATGGGAATAAGATGTTCATCACCAATGCCCCGGAAGCCCATGTGGCCCTGATCTATGCCAAGACAGACCTTAAAAAAAAGGCCAGGGGAATCACGGCCTTTCTCGTTGAGAAAGGCACGCCCGGGTTCTCCATTGCCCAGAAGCTGGACAAGATGGGACACCGGGGATCATCCACCGGTGAAATCGTTCTGGATAACTGCTGTGTGCCCCTTGAAAACGTACTGGGCACAGTGGATGAGGGGATCCGGGTCATGATGACCGGATTGGACACCGAGCGGGTGGTGGTGTCGGCCATTTCCCTGGGGATTGGCGAGTCCGCCCTTGAGCTTGGCACTTCCTATGCCAGGCAGCGGTATCAGTTTGATCAGCCCATCAGCGAATTTCAGCTCATCAAGGCAAAGCTTGCGAACATGTATACGGAAATTGAGGCATCAAGGGGGCTGATTCACAGGGCCGCGCTTCTGGCAAACCGTGCCGATACCGGGGGCAAGGGCACAGAACTTCACCGGCTGGCAGCGGCGGCGGTTCTTTTTGCAGCTGAAGCGTCAAGCAGGGCGGTAAACGAATCCCTTCAGATCCATGGCGGCTACGGGTACATCACAGAGTCCCCCATAAACAGGTTCTACCGGGATGCCAAACTTCTGGAGATCGGGGCCGGCACCTCGGAAGTGCGCAGGGTTCTGATTGCAAACGAGATCATTAAAAAAGGCACAGGATATGTTTGACGTGGTATCTGGGACGCTTTTGTGGTAATTTTTCTATTTGCCAGGAAGAACATAACAAGAAAGGTTCATGACAACAGTGAGTGATTTTCCTATAAAAAACGACTCCTTTGATACCGGGGTGAGCGGTATTCGGGAGGTGTTCAACTACATCAAGCGCTACAAACAGAAGACCTTTGTGCTGAAAATTGAGGACAGCCTGATCCTCAACCCCCTGTTTCCCCTGCTCATGAAGGATATCATCCAGTTACATGACATTGGGATCAACATCGTCATCATTCCGGGGATCCGCACCACCATAGAGGAGAAGCTTTCCAAAGCCAACATCTCCACCCGGTTTGTCAATGGTGTCCGCATCACCCCTGCCGAGGCCCTTCCTTTGGTGAAACTTGCCGCCATGGAGGTTACCGAGACCATCATCTCCCACCTTGCCGTAGGGGGTGCCAACGGCATCATGGGGAACTGGATCAGGGCCCGGGCCATCGGGGTGGACCAGGGAGTGGACTATGAATGTACCGGATGTATCGAAAAGATACAATCGGACATCGTTATTCAGCTCCTTGAGCAGAACTTTATTCCCGTGATCTACAACATTGGATTCAATTCCACGGGCAAGAGCTACAATGTCAACTCCAGCCACATCACCGCCAGGCTTTGCCGGGACCTTGATGTGATCAAGCTCTTTTTTATCGGCGGGGACGAGGGCATTCCCGTTGCAAACCTGGCGCTGCCCAAGGGGATCGAAACCCATCCCACCGGTATCTTTTCAAGCCTCGATCTTTCCCAGGTGGATTATCTTCTCGAGCACAACATGGAAGCGTTGGATATAAACTATCGGGAGTATCTGGAAAACGCCCGGGAGGCGACCCGGATTCAGAACGGGGTCAACCGGGTGCACATCATCTGCGGCACCCGGGAGGGCTCCCTCCTGCAGGAGGTGTTCTCCAGCATGGGACAGGGCACCATGATCTACCGGAATAAATATGCCCACATCCGGGTGGCCACCTGCGAGGATGTGCCCGAGATTCTCCACCTCATGGACGGCTATGTGAAAAAGGGAAATCTGGTGCTGCGGTCGGAAGCCGAACTCAACGAGCAGATCGGCGATTATTATATCTACGAGGTTGACCGGGCCGTGTATGGCTGCGGGGCCCTTTACCGCCAGGATGACGAGGCGGGTGAGATCGGAGCCATTGCCGTTAATTCATCCTATAAATCCAAGGGGGTCGGTCAAGGGATCATGGAGTTTCTCATCGACCTTGGGCGCAAAAGAGGACTCAAGCGGCTGTTCCTTTTGACCACCCAGACGTCGGACTGGTTTTATAAATTCGGTTTTATCCTGGGAACGCCGGCAGACCTGCCCCAGGGACGCAAGGCAAGGTACAACAACGAGCGAAATTCCCGGGTGCTGCTCCTCGACCTGTAGTTGAGCGAATCGTTGAGCGAATAGTGGAATAGGAATAGTGGGGACGCCCATAATTTTATGGGCGTCCCCTTTTTTTATTTCTGGTTGCCCAGGGCTTCTTCCTTTGCGATCTCCCTGTTACAACTTTTTTTGCACAGCTCCAGGGTGAAGTCTTCCATCTGGTAGATGACAAGGCCATCCACCAGGAGGATGCCGTCCGCGGTTACCTTTGGATGTTTGCCTTCGGTGACGGACTTGATGTGGGCCTGGACCTCGATGCGCTTGTTCTTCTGGGTGATCTGGCCCCTGTAAATCCATTTGTGGTCATGGCCGGCCATGATCATCTCATGCTCGTCCGGTGAAAAGTCCAAACGCTCCTTGGCATAGGCCGTGATCAGCTGGATAAAGGATTCAACGCCAAGGGAGCCGGGGCAGACCGGATCCTGGTAAAAATGGGCCTTGAAGAACCACTCGTCCGGATCCACCTGTTTGCTGGCCCTGATATATCCGTTACCGTAGACGCCTCCGTCCAGGGTGAGATGGTCGATCCTGTCGATCATCCTCAGGGCCTTTGAAGGCAGTCCTGTGGTCTCTGACGTGTTGTCATCCCCAGGCGTCAGTGGGGCATCGTCTTTGAAGTCAATGGAAATGGCGCTTTTCATCTCCGATTCAGACGGGGTGTAGTCAAGGGGGCTTGCCTTGATGCCGGTCTGGTTTGCCAGTGACTCTTTTGTGAAGAAGCCGAAGTTGGTGTGTCCTTTGTAGAGAACTTCAGTGCCGTTGAGCACCTCCATATCAAAGTCCTGGATGATGAGTCCGCCTGCTTCGGACACGGTGGTCATCCTGGAGCGCATGGTGAGGGTGCCCATATCCCTGGAAACGGGTTTCACCAGGGTGGCTTCTCCGCCAAGGTTCCTGAAGTAGAGCCGTTTGTCGCTCCTGAGGGCGGATCCGACATAGGCTGCGAGCCATCCGCAGGGCTGGAGGGCGATCTCCAGAAGAATGCTGAAGGGAAGGGTTTCGCTTCTTGCAGCCTTGAAGTACCATCCGTCCGAGGGCTGGTCAAACTCGGCCTCTATCCATCCGCCGGCTTTCATCTCCCACTGGGCAGGCTCGGTTGACACCACCCTGTCCATGAAAAAGTAGGGGGGCCTTGGGAGCCTTGCGATTTCGCGTTCGTTATCAAATATCCGGTAGGGTTCGCCAAAGGCTTTGGAGGGCTGGCCTTCGGCAAAGGCAAGGATCTGTTCCCGGGAGAAGCGCTCCTGTTTGTCTTCTTCCAGGGGCTTGAAGCTTTTGAGCAGGGACGGATCTGTCACCGCCTCAAATCCGGTGATGCTTGCAAGCACCCGGTTGTCTGCGTCGAGGAAGGTGAAATAGCCTTTGATGCCGCGGTCGCTCCGTTCGTTCACGGTGAGGATGATGGTGACATCCGTGTTCGATTCTGCCAGGGATGCGTAGACCCGGAGGTTTGCCACATAGGCGGGAAGGCAGGCCTTGCCCGTATGTTCACAGCACCACAGGATGGCGGCCTGGAAGGCTGTGTCCACAAGCAGGGGATCCATGGCCCAGTTTTTCCTGTGGGGATGTTTCATCCAGGTTCCGGGGGCTTCCGCCCGTTTGGCAATCACTTCAATGCCGGTTTCACAGGTGCCGACAATGGACTTGATCCCCCTTAAGCGATCACCGTGGAAGAGAATCGACTCATAGGCCTCCTCAATGGTGAGGGTGGAGGGTTTCAGCTCCATGTGGCCGGAACGGCTTTGCACCGGAGGGGCGGGAAGGGCCCCTGCTTCTGCCAGCAGGGTCACGCCTTTTGCGTGGATGCCGCTGGCCGAAGAAAGCTCGGTTTCCACCGTGAAGATACCATTGTCCGGAAGGCATTTTCCGGTGTTGACCGTCACATCCATGGAGGCCGTTCCCGGTTTGATCCCCTTGAGTACCCTCATGTCGTCGATGCCGGCGAAACAGAGGCCCGGATTGGTGTGTTCGGCCCCATGGGCGTACCACTCCATCATCAGGGCAAAGGGAACCACGGGCTGGCCTGCGATCCTGTGGTCGTCAAGAACCGGATAAGTCCCTGTCCCGACCTGGGTCTTATACGCCTGGGACAGGTCGGTTTTTTTCCTGGGTCTTGGGCCGGGCGCTGCGGGCAGGTGGCCGCCGATGATAACCTCCACAGGTTCCCTGGTTTCCATTTCGTCAATGAGGCTTTGTGCGCCTCCCTTGAGGGGAACGAGGTCGATACCCAGTTGCCGGAACTTATTTTTAAGCAGCGGGGTAACCATGCCTCCCTCCCAGGGGCCCCAGTTGACGGCAACGACCCGGCATCCTTTGCGGGTTCGCGCCTGGGCCTGGGCGGTCTTGTTGAGCACTTCGTTGGCCATGGCATAGTCCACCTGGCCGCTGTTGCCCGTCCTTGCTGCAATGGATGAGAAGAGGACCAGATGTTTCAGGGGATCTCCCCCGGTTGCCTTCAGGAGGTTTTTAAGTCCCCTGACCTTGGTATCAAAGACCCTGGAAAACTGGGCCTCATTTTTGTCCGTGATGAACCTGTCCTCGAGCACGCCTGCCCCGTGGATCAGGCCGGTGATCTTTCCATGTTCCATCCTGACCGTTTCAAGGAGTGCTGCCACCCCATCTTCATCCAATACATCAACGGAAACGTAACGCACTGCAGATGCGGCTTCACCGATTCGTTCAAGGTTTCTGATGATCTCCCGGTTGGAGACAATGGCCTTGTACCGGGTCTCAAGTTGGGCTGGGGAGGGGAGCTTGCCTGGGAATTCATTTTCCATAACCGCTCTCTTGATCCCGGCCTCGCTGGTCTGGCCGGTCAGCCAGTCAGGTTCGGTTCTGGGAGCAGGCGAGCGTCCCATGAGCACGATGGTGGGACAATAGCGCTCTGCCAGGGCAAGGGCGCATTCGGCCGTGACGCCCCTGGCACCCCCTGAGATGACGAACACGTCGTCCGTGGTTATATCGGTCTTTTCAGGGTGGGCCTCCTCTGCCACAAGTTCCGGGATGTTGCACAGGTCGCCTGTGATTCCCATCTCCACAGCACCGTGGATCATGGTCAGGTTGGCAATGGCGTCCATATGGGCGTCGGTTCTCTCCTGGGTAGCTCCAAGGTCGAGGCTTCGGCAAAGCACCGTTTCCCATTCAAGGGCGGCTGTCTTTGCAAGACCTGCAAGTCCTCCCTGGAGGGGATCGGTAACGGGCTGATCGTCAAACCCAAAGCTTCCCCCGAGGAAGGAGACGGTGGTGAAAAAGGCTGCCTGTCCGGTTGCCGAATCCATGAGGGCGGTTGCGCTCTTTTGGGCGAGGAGAAAGGCTGATTTCAAAAATTCGCCGGATTTCGCCGTGGTATCGTAAACCATCACAAGGCCTGCCATGTCGTTTAGATCGTCATTTAACGCTTTCTCAATGGTAAGGGTTTCGGCCTTGATGCCTGCCCGCATGAACCCCTGTTTCAGGTCCTCGGAAAAACCGGTGCCCTCCCGGGTGATGTACACGGTCTTTGAGGGGGAGACGGTGATCCTGGATCCGTTGTGGAACCTCACCTGGTCCATGGGCAGGGTTTTCAGCCTGACCACCTGGCGCACCAGACCGGAAGAGGGGACCTGCTCCTTGGGCTGGGGGGCCGATGCTGTGATGGTTGCAGTCTCAACGGTCACAGCTTTTGCCGGGGCCGGGGCGGGGGCTGTGTCTTCAATGTGGGCGGCAATGTCGGCCAGGGTCTTGAGCTGGGCGATACCGTCCGATGCGAAGGCCTCGGATCCGGGCATCTCCTGCTCAAGCCTTGAGAGGATCTCCACCCTTTTTATGGAGTCGATGCCAAGGTCCGACTCAAGATCCATGCCGGGTTCGAGCATCTCTTCGGGAAATCCCGTGAGTTCGCTGATGGTTTTCACAAGGACCGCCATCACGGAAGGGGTGGCCGTGGTCTGGGCGGCTGGGGCCGTACCGGGCGCCGGTGCAGCCGTGCCGACCGTGGTGTCAGCGCTGTCAGCGTTGTCAGCAACGCCCATGGCATTCAGGATATCTCCCAGGGTCTTGAGGGTGCCCATGTTGTCCGGTGTCAATGCTGCGGTATCCGGGAGTTCCTTCTCAAGTTCGCTCACGATCTCCACCCGTTTGATGGAGTCGATGCCAAGGTCGGACTCGATCTCCATGTCGAGTTCGAGCATCTCCTGGGGAAATCCCGTGAGGCGGCTCACGGTCTCCATGAGCAGCTTCCGGGTCTGGTCCCCTGCAGGTGCGCCGGTGGTTGCAGTTACAGGCGCAGAAGGTCCGCATTCCTGGTCAATGGCATCCACGATATCCCTGAGGGTCTTAAGCGATCCCATGTTTTCCGGTGTCAATGATGCGGTATCAGGGAGCTCTTTTTCAAGTTCGCTCACGATCTCCACCCGCTTGATGGAGTCGATGCCGAGGTCAGACTCGATCTCCATGTCGAGTTCGAGCATCTCCTGGGGGAATCCCGTGAGGCGGCTTACGGTCTCCATGAGGAGCTTCCGTGTCTGGTTTTCTCCAAGTGCACCGGTGCTTGCTGCAGGAGCAACAGTGGTTGTGGTTACCGGCGCAGGAGATCCGCATTCCTGGTCAATGGCATCCACGATATCCCTGAGGGTCTTGAGCGACCCCATATTTTCCGGTGTCAATGATGCGGTATCAGGGAGGTTCTTCTCAAGCTCGCTTACGATCTCCACCCGTTTGATGGAGTCGATGCCAAGGTCGGACTCGATCTCCATGTCCAGCTCGAGCATCTCCTGGGGAAATCCCGTGAGGCGGCTCACCGTATCCATGAGCAGGGTTTTGGTCTGGCTCTCCTTTGGACGGGTGCCGTTCAGGGGCTCGGCTGCTGCCTGGGGGTGTGGGGCAGGCGTTTGACGGACCACCGGTGGAGCGGCAGGTTCGGGCCTGGGTGCTGGGACTGCGGCCGTGGGTGCGGGGCTTGGGACAGGTGCTGCAGCCGGAGGTTCCGGACTGGGGGGAGCCGGTACCACGGTGGGGGCTGGGATGGCGCTGGTGGTCACAGGCGTATTGTATGCCGGGCCGTTGTTGTTGTTCACCACTGTCTGGGCAAAGATCCGGGTCTGCTCCATCATGCCCTGGAGGGTTTTGCTCGCAAGGGCCTGGGTCTCGAGGAATTTTTCATGGGTTCTGGCCGTCTGGGACTGGAGGGCTTCCATGGATTGGAGACCCCTTTGGATCAGCTCCATGGTGCCGGGTTGGATCTGCTCTGTTCCGTTTTTTGGGGGCATCTGTTCCGTTTTTTGGGGGGCAATCTGGCTGACAGGTTGCTGCACATGAGATTCTGGTGGTGTCATCTCGGCTCCTTTGCTCCTGGCCTGGGGCTTTGCCACTGTCGCTGCCTCTGGTTTGGGAGCAGGTTGTGTTGGAGGGGCGCTCGCTTCAACTACTGGTTTTTCAACCATGGGTTTGGACGGCGGCAGGTCACAGCCTGGCTTGGGTTTGATGTTGGCCCCGGTCAGGGGAATCCGCATCATCTTTTTTCTTGGTTTTTCCATCTCCTCCTCCCATTGGGTGAGGTCCACGGGAAATCCCTGGGCCGACAGCTCGCACAGTACCTTGGCCAGGTCCTCGATGCCGGATTTCTTTCCCCCGGAAGCGTCCAGAGCCATGGCGGTGAAGGGCTTTCCCTTGAGGATGGCGCGGGTCAGGCCCGTGAGAACGTTTTTGGGTCCCACCTCCAGAAAGGTGGTGATGTTGTTTTCAACCATGGCTTCGATGTTGTCGACAAAGTTGACCGAATTCAGAAGCTGGTTGCCGAGTATCTCCTTTGCCTTGTTGCCATTCTTTGGATAGGGGGCACCCGTGGTGTTTGAATAGACCGGCACCTTGGAGTCGCTGATGGAAAATCCCTGGAGGCGTTCTTTAAAAGGCTGGGCCGCGTTTTCCACAAGGGCGCTGTGAAAGGCGGCTGCCACGGGGAGCTGCACGGCTCGCATCTTTTTTGCCTTGCACAGCTTCAGGGCTTTTTTAATCTCATCGGATTTTCCGGAGAGTACGCCCTGGACGTGGCTGTTACGGTTGGCCAGAACGAGATCGAGGTTCTCCTCCTTGATAAAGGCTTCGATCTCAACAAGGGGGGCCATGACCGCGAGCATGCTCCCTTTTTCCCCGGATGCTCCCGCGGATTCGGCCATGTATCGTCCCCTGGCACAGGAGAGGGTGAACAGGGCATCCCTGTCCATGCGGTCGGCGCACCAGAGGGCCGGCAACTCGCCGAAACTGTGTCCGCAGGCTGCGTCCGGACAGATGTTGAAGCGCTTGAGCACGGCTGCCATGGCAAGGCTTATGCCTCCCAGGGCCGGCTGGGCCACATCCGTGCTCCTGAGCATCTCTTCGCTTGACTTCTTGTCCTGGCGATGGGCGGGCGGGGGAAAGATATAGTGGTTCAGGGACTGCTTTTTGTCCTTCCACTCCCCGGCAAAATGCTCTCCTGAATCCACAAGGGCATCCATGGCCTCGGGAAAGATGGCGGTAAGGTCTTTTCCCATTCCCGTGTACTGGCTGCCCTGGCCGGGAAAGAGAAAGGCGAGCTTTCCCTCTTTTTTGCCGGAACCCAGATAGATGTTCTGCTTTGACCAGGAAGCTCCCTCTTCGGACTGGAGAAGATCAACAGCCTTTTGGATCACTGCTGTGGGGTCGTCGTTCTCCTTGATGAGGATCAAAAGCCTTGCCTCCTCCTTGCTGGAGAAGGCCTTTCTTGTCTGGGCCGTCAGCCATCCGATCTCCTGGGACAGCTCCCTTGAATCCCACTCCTTTGACCGGGTAAGTGCTTCCATGAACGTGTGGAGTTTGGGTGTCAGTTCTCCTTTGGAGGGGGCTGAAAAGGCTGCGATCTGGACGGTGCCGTCCCATGAGACCTGATTCTTTTTCCGGTCATACTCCTCAACCACTGCATGGAAATTGCTGCCGCCAAAGCCAAAGGCGCTGATGCCGGACCGTCTGGGTGTTTCTGCCTGGGAGATCCAGGGTTTGGATTGGTCATTGAGGTAAAATGGGGTGGCATTGATGTCAAGTTCGGGATCGGGCTCCGCTGCCTTGAGGGTCGGGGGCAGCACCTTGTGGTAGAGGCTCAGGGCCGATTTGATGATGCCGGCAGCCCCTGCTGCGGCCTTTGAGTGGCCGACCATGGACTTGACCGAGCCAACGGCACATGGGATGGTTTTGTTGCTCTCTTTGGCAAGCGCTTTCAGGGCCGAGAACTCGATCTTGTCTCCGACCCGGGTGCCGGTGCCATGGGCTTCGATGAGCTCCACGCTTGCCGGATCCACCCCGGCAAGGTCGTAGGCGGCGTGAAGCGCCCGGAGCTGGCCCTTGGCGTCCGGGGCATAGATGCCGCCGGTCTTGCCGTCGCTGGAGGTGCCGATCCCTTTGATCACGGCATAGATCCTGTCCTTGTCCCGCTCCGCATCTGCCAGGCGTTTCATCACCAGCATTCCGATGCCTTCGCCAAGAACGGTTCCGTCGGCATCCTTTGAAAACGGCTTGGCATCTCCTGCGTGGGAGAGGACCCCGGTCTTTGCAAAGCACATGTTCATGAAAATATCGTTGAGGGTGTCCACCCCGCCTGAGATGGACATGTCGCACCGGCCCGAGAGAAGTTCCATCACCGCGGTGTTGATGGCGCTCAGGGAACTTGCGCAGGCCGCATCCACAACCGTGTTGGTGCCGCCAAGGTCCATGCGGTTGGCGATCCTGCCTGCCACCACGTTGCCCAGCAGGCCCGGAAACGAGTTCTCCTGCCATTCTGCATAGGAGCCTGAGATCCGCTGCAGGATCTCCGAGGCCTTTTCTTGGGGGATGCCGGACTCTTTCAGTGCCTTTTTCCACACGGGATGGCCAAGCCTTGCCCCCAGGGGGATCACCAGCTCCTGGGTACCGGTGACGCCCAGGATAACATTGGTCCGGTGGCGGTCAAAGGCGTCTTTGGAACCGTAGCCCGCATCTTCCAGGGCCATCTCGGCCACCATCAGGCCCAGCAGCTGGGAGGTGTCGGTTGCGTCAAGATTGTTTGGGGGAAGACCGAACCGTGCCGGATCAAATGAGACCGCAGGGATGAAGCCGCCCCTTGCGCAGTAGGTGTGGTCCGGTGTGGACGGATCGGTGTCAAAGTAGTCCTCCGGGGACCAGTGGCTTCCCTTTGGGACCTCTGTGATGGCATCCTCTCCGTTGAGCAGCAGCCGCCAATACTCCTTGAGTCCGTTGGCTTTTGGAAAGATGCAGCCCATTCCAATAATTGCCACAGCATTCTTATTTCGCAAAATATCCCCCAATGATATGAGTGTGTGTGTGTCAAAAAAAATATCCATACGATACTATATGGATATTCTTTTTGACAGGCAGGGGGATGAATTTGACAAAAGTTTTACATAGAGATTAGCTCCAGCAGCTGCTCTCGTGGCATTGGGCTGAACCCGTCGACCCTGGAATCAAGATCTGCGCCCTGGCTTCTAAGCCAGCCTGCCCTTGTGCAGATGGCGGCTCCCACAAGTAGATTCAGGGCGACATCGACGACCCTGCGATTTTCAGGCTGATCAAGGAAACTCCCCTTTGTCCACTGATTAAAGGCGCCCATGCCCGGGCCGCACCATATCTGGTAGTCCATTCGCCGTTTCGCCTCTCCACTGATGGCCCACCGGGACGAGAGCCCGAGGTAGGACCGGAACACCAGGGACATCTTGTACCTGGGGTCCTTTTCGGCCCGTTCCACCTCCTTGATGTTCCTTTCCAGGAAAAAGGCCCGGGTCTGCTCCCAGTTATCCTTAAAGCTTGTAAGGAGAAATTTCTTCTCGATCTCCTCCTGCTGGCGCCTGGGGATCGCCTCAAACGAATCGTAGTCCTTGTAGAGTTTGTATAGCTTTTCCGCCCGGACCGGGAACATGGTTCCCCGCTTGAGCACCTGGACCCTGGCGCCCAGCTCGAACATGTCGGCAGCCGGGGCCATGGCCACATCGGCCTGCTCTGCCTGGGCGAGCAGGGCCCTGACTTCGCTGGAGGTGTCTGACTCCAGGCAGGACTGGTTCACGGATCCGGTGAGCACATAGGCGGCCCCCATCTGAAAGGCGGCGGCCGCTGCCGGGGGGGTTGCGATGCCCCCCGCAAGTCCGACGCAGAGGGGTTCCTGGTAGTGAAATTTCTCGTTGAACTCGTTCTTCAGGGCGATCATGGTCGGCAGCAGGGCAAGGGCGGGCCGGTTGTCTGTGTGTCCGCCGGAGTCGGCCTCTGCCGTAAGATCCTGGGCCATGGGGATGTATTGGGACAGTTTTGCCTCCTCCCCTGTGATAACTCCCTTTTCCAGGAGGGTCGCCACAAGCTTTTCCGGTGGCGGAGAGAAAAAATGCCTGGCCACCTCGATCCGAGACACCTTTGCGATCACCTGGTTGGGGGCCGTGATGTTACCTGCGCAATCCCGGTGAACGCCCTTGACCCGGTAGTAGACCAGGGCCAGGGTTATGCGCATGAAGGCCGCGGCAGAGATCCTTCTTATGCCGTGCTTGAGGTAGATGTTGACAACGGCCATTTCAAGTTCCGGATCCCCGGGGGAGTGGATCAGGTTGGAGCCAAAGGGGAGATCGCCCAGGCGCTCTTTCAACGCGACCATGGCGGCTTCCACCCGGGCAACGCTAAGGCCTCCGGCACCGAAAAAACCGGTCATTCCATTTTCGGCCATGGCTGCCACCATCTCCACCGAGGTGATGCCGTTGGCCATGGCGCCGGCGATATAGGGATATTTCAGCTGATGCCTTGCCTTGAACGCTTTGTCTCCCAGGTTTTCCAGGGGGAGGGCCGGGGCATAGGCTGTTATGGGATATCGGCTTGATCCCTGGGGGGCATTGTGACCGAGGTGGGCGGAGCCGGAGTTGGCCGCAGCCGGCCGGCCCTCCATCTCAACAAGATAGAGGGGCTTTGAAATCCGCATCAGGGCCTTTTTGATTTCGTCGACGCCTTGGGCGGGCGGCTCCTCTCCCGGTGCCCACCATCCCTGGGGCGGGGGGGTCTGTATGATCATATATGTTTCTCTTTATTTTTAAGGTTAAGGTAATTAAAAGTCACTCAACCTAACATAGAACCGATTCAGGAATCAATATCGGGTTAACCCATTTGATATCAGGTGATATCATGGTATGAGCGTTCCGTCTTCGGGACATGGATTCTGTTTGTATCAAGAGGTTTATCCCCTGGGATGATATTGTTTGTGCATATCCACCAGGTATTGTCGTGAGACATGGGTGTATATCTGGGTGGTGGCGATGTCCGAGTGACCGAGCATGGTCTGGACAGACCTCAGGTCTGCGCCGCCTTCCAGGAGGTGGGTGGCAAACGAATGGCGGAGGGTGTGGGGGGAGACCGTGGCCAGGATGCCGGCTTTCGCAGTATACTTTTTCAACAGTTTCCAGAACCCCTGGCGGGTCATGGGTTTTCCCGCCCTTGCCACAAAGAGGTAGGCGCTTGAATTGCCCTTCAACAGCCAGGGGCGTCCCCACTCGAGCCACTCCTGGGTCCGCTCCCTGGCAATGGAGCCGATGGGGACGATCCTCTCCTTGGAGCCCTTGCCGAAGATCCTGACAAAGCAGGCCTCAAGGTCGATCTGTTCCACCTTGAGATTGACAAGCTCCGAGACCCTGAGACCCGCGCCGTAGAGAATCTCGAGCATGGCTGCATTGCGAAGCCCCCGGTGGGTGGTCCGGTCCGGCATCTCCATGAGGGTCGTCACCTGGTCGCAGGTGAGGAACTGGGGAAGCTTGCTGCCAGTCTTGGGGATGTCGATCCGTTGCAGCGGGTTGGTCTCAGCCTGTTTCTCCTGGACGAGAAAGCGGTAGAACCCCCGGACTGCGATGAGGTGTCTTGCCCGGGAGCGGGGGGAGAGGCCCTTGGCCTCCAGGTGGACAAGCCAGCCCAGGATGGCCACGGTATCGACCCTGCCGATGTCCGGAATCTTATGGGTCTCAAGGAAGTCCGCATATTCGGCAAGATCACTGGCATAGGAGTCCAGGCTGTTTGGGGCAAGTCCCCGCTCAAGGGCCAGGTGGGCCAGGTATTGGTCTATGAGGGTGTCCATCTATAGTCGAAACTCTTTGTAGTCCATGGTGTTCAGCACCTCCGCGCCCTGGTCCGTCACCTGGATCATGTTTTCCAGGCGTATCCCTCCCCAGTCGGGAATGTAGATTCCGGGCTCCACTGTTACGATCATTCCCGGTTCCAGCAGGGTGTGGTCAAACCTTGAGAATCTCGGTTCCTCGTGGATGGCAAGTCCCACGCCGTGGCCGAGGCTGTGGCCGAATCTGCCGTTGTAGATGGTTGCATCGATGTAATCCCGGGCGATCTTGTCGATGGAGCTTGCCTTGACGCCGGGGCGTACGGCCTCCACAGCCAGTTGCTGGGCCTGGAACAGGATGTCGTAGATCTCCGTAAACCTGTCATCCGGCTCACCAATGACCAGGGTCCGGGTGGTGTCGCTGCAGTATCCGTCAAGCTTTGCCCCAAAATCAAAGAGCAGGGGTTCGCCGGCCTTGAATTGCCGTTCTCCCGGGATGGCGTGGGCAAGGGCGCTGTTGGGGCCGGATGCTGCGATCACGGGAAAGGAGAGGGCGTCCGCACCCATCTGCCGCATGGTTTGTTCCAGGAGCCATGCCGCCTCTTTTTCCGTCATCCCCACATGGATCTGGGTCCTGAACTCAAGAAAGGCCTGTTCGGCAATGGCAAGTGATGCCTTGATCTTTGAGAGTTCCCCTGGATCCTTGTTGATGCGAAGGGGGCGCAGGGTGTCGTCGGCCGGGACAAACTCTATCGATAGATCGCTGGTTGAGATCTCGTCACATATTTTCTGGTATTGCTGGTATGTCAGGCGTGCTCCCTCGATGCCCACCCGCTTTGCACCCACGGATTTCAAGAGCCCGGACAGTTCCTTGGTCAGGCTGGTTTTGCAGCAGTGGATGGTATAGAGGTCGGTCTCGTTTTTCGCCTGGGTGTCATATCGTGAATCCGTGGCAAGGATGAGGTCGTTCTGGGTGATGACGAGGATACCGGCGGTTTCGTCATAGCTGCCGTCCTCACCTGTGTAGCCGCTCAGGTAGTGTCTGTTCTCATCCGACAGAATCACCAGGGTGTCGAAAAGATCGGCAAAGCTGGTTCTGAGCCGGTGGATTCGTTCTTTGATAATGCGCTGTTTCACGGGTTGTTTTTCTCCTAAAAATATTAAATGTGATATCAAGGTTCAGCAGTGTCTCTGTCTTCACGGTGAATGGTTACAAGTCGATTTTGGATATGCATCTGAAGCCGATGGTGTTGGACGTGAAGCCGGGCCGGAACAGGGCCCGGGAGGTCACCGTGACATCCTGCCTGGCGCTCCATCCGCCACCCTTGGCTATGTTGAAGAGCGCGGGCGTCTTTCCATCGACAACCACATTTTCCTGGTCGGAGACCCATTCCATGGCATTCCCGAGAAGGTCCACGATCTTGAATTCATTGGCATGATCTTCATAGTGGTCAACCGGGGTCGTGTCTGCCACCGCGCTTTTTTCGATATTGCATGCGTTCTCTTGCCATTGGTTGCCCCAGGGATACCTGAACCCCATGTCGGTCCTGGCCGCCGCCTCCCATTCCGCTTCCGAGGGCAGGCGCCTGCCGATCCAGGATGAAAAGACATTGGCATCGTCGATACTGATCTGGACCACAGGATGGTTGCGTTTGCCGTGGAGGGAGCTGCCGGGCCCGTGGGGCTGGTACCAGCATGCGCCTTTCACCAGGGTGGAGCCGGCGCTTTTTCTCCACAGGGACGATCCCTTGCTCTTTTTGAACCGGCCTTGGAAAACAGTGCCTTCTCCCTTTTTTTCAGCCGTTGTGACGTAGCCTGTCTGTTCGACAAATACCTCAAACAGGGAGTTGGTCACCGGGTATTTGGCGATATAGGCTTTCGGCATTTTTAACTGCTGGAGGTCAAGGGTTTTCCGGGTACTCTGCCTGGCCCCCACGGTGTAGGTTCCTTCCGGAATTCTGACATAGGCGTTGTATTTTTTATCCCTGTCTCCCAGGGCGTTGTCAAAGTTTTCGGCAAGCTCCTTTTTCTTTTTGAACTCTTCCAGGGCCTGGAACTCCTCTTCAGTCAGTCTGTTGACCTTTATCAGCTCCTCATTCTCGTCCACCTCAAGGGTTTCCATGTCGTCGTCGACCTCTTCGATCTCCTCATCCTCGGCCAGCTCAAGGGCTTCCATGTCGTCGTCGACCTCTTCGATCTCCTCCTCCTCGTCCAGCTCAAGGTCTTCCATGTCGTCGTCGACCTCTTCGATCTCCTCCTCCTCGTCCAGCTCAAGTTCTTCCAGGTCGTCCTCGATCTCTTCGACCTCCTCCTTCTCGTCCAGCTCAAGGGTTTCCAGGTCGTCCTCGACCTCTTCGACCTCCTCATCCTCGTCCAGCTCAAGGGTTTCCAGGTCGTCCTCGATCTCTTCGACCTCTTCATCCTCGTCCAGTTCAAGGGTTTCCAGGTCGTCCTCGATCTCTTCGACCTCCTCATCCTCCTCCAGCTCAATGGCTTCGACGTCGTCCTCGACCTCCTCG
>JAQYWC010000009.1 GCA_030145245.1 Desulfobacterium sp. | reverse complement strand
GGGATACGGTCATGGAACCAGCTCCGATGGCCATTACGGTCAGCACCTTGGCAAACTCAGAGGTAAAACCCATTTTTACCATCAGCGGCGCCACCATGGCCGATGTCACGATCATGGAAACGGTGGAGGCACCCATTGCCGTCTTTAAGATCATTGCAATGATAAAGGGAATGAGCAAACCAATGTTATACTGCAGGAGAGAGGAACTCAGCACCTCTGCCAGGGGCAGTTCTCTTAATACCTGTCCCAGGGCGCCACCGGCACCGGTGATGGCCAGAATGGATGCTGCGCTGGTGATACCGCTGGCAGTAAATGCGAAACTGTCCCCGGTTTTCCGGTCCGGAACAAGGAAAAGGGACGCGCCCACGCCAAGGAGCAATGCCGTGACAGGATTACCGATGAAATCAAGAAATGCCTTAACATTTCCTTCTCCAAAGGGATGCACGGGAAAATCCGCAATGGATTTAAACGCGATCAGGATGATGGGCACGGCAATGGGAGCAAATGATTTTACGGCGCCGGGCAGCTCGCCGTATTTTTCCAGCAGGTCATCCAGGGTAACATCGGGATTGGCATCGATGCTGTACCGTCTTGCGAACTTGGTTGCGTAGAGATACCCTGCCATCATCACAGGAATGGAGATCCCAAGACCGATGAGAATGGTCAGCCCAAGATCGGCTTTAAGGGTATCGGCCATGATGATCGGCCCCGGGGTCGGCGGCACAAGGCAGTGGGTGGCATACAACCCGCTGCTCAGGGCCGTTGCCATGATGGCAAGGGAGGTGCCTGTTTTCTCAGCAAGGGCCCTGCTGATGGGAGAAAGAATGACAAAACCTGAATCACAGAACACCGGAATACTTGTGACAAAACCGGTGAGGCTCATGGTGAGGGGGGCTTTATCCTTGCCAACGAGTTTCAGGATCGTATTGGCCATTGTAAGGGCAGCCCCGGTTTTTTCAAGGATCACCCCGATGATGGTACCGCAGATGATGACAATACCGATGTTTCCAAGTATGCCGCCAAATCCCTTCTTTATCAGCCCGATAACGGTATCAACCGGCAGGCCGGTGACCGTTCCGACAAAATAGGCGGCCAGGATCAAAACGATGAACGGATGCCATTTATACTTGGAGATCAATATCACCATTGCGATAACCGCTACCAAAATTGCGCCAAACAACCCCAATCCACTGACCATAACGTTTCCCTTTATTGATTGTTCTTTTTAGTTAAACTGAAAATCTTGTCCCTGTACTATTGTGGAAAAACCGGCTTCCTAACCGGGATTTCATGTAGCTTAAATGTTCAGCCCCCCCGCTGCAGTGGGAGATGCCTATAACCGGAATCTCCTGGTCCAGCAAAAAGTCCATGGTTTGCTCCAGCCGTTCCTGGTTTGCCTCAACCAGATGGGTCCCACCGACAACTGCCTGGATTTTCTCTTCAAAACGATTGTTTATCGTGGTGAGGATATTGATCACCCCGGGATGGGAACATCCCAGGACGACGACCAATCCCTTTTCCGATTTCACGACCATCACCTGCTCATCGGAGAAGTCATCGAGCACCTCAACGCCGTCTCTCTCGACCCGGAACCGCTGGTTTAACTGCTCCATGGGGCAGGTGCGCTCAAAGCCTGAAACGGAAAAGACCCCCGGGGCCACCTCCTTGACAGGTTCATGAATAATTTCAATGGAAACCCCTGCTTTAACAAGCTCTTCCCGGGTAAACCCATTGCCCAGGTACTCTGAACGGTTGCCTTTAACGCCATATTTTTTATTGAAAAACCCAGGTCTTACCAGGAGCTTTGCATCCCTGTTAAAGGCCTGGTCTACAAAAGACTTGTATCCGCCGGAATGATCATAATGGCCGTGGCTGATGAGCACCTGGTCAATGGACTTTAAATCCAGAGATAAACGTCCGGCATTGTGAATAAACCTGGATGACGCCCCGGTGTCGAACAGGATGGTTGAGTCTCCGGCCTTAACATGGAAGGATAAACCGTGTTCCGGCTGGAGCTGGTGATGTTCTCCTGCACTGTTTTCAACAAGGGTCGTAATTTCAACCTTCATGATGCATTCCCTTTTCATAATAGTTCTCAATATCGTGGAGGGCGTTTCTCAAGTGGGTCTCCATTTTTGACGACGCCTGGTCCATGTTACGGGCTCCCAGGGCGTTGAGGATCTCTTGATGCTCAATCACCGTTGACTTGTGGCGCTCTGGCACCTGAAGGCTGCAGATCCAGCCCTTGGTCAATTCCGAAACAATGGTCTCCATTATATGTTTCAGGGTTGCGTTGCCGGAGAGTACGGCGATTTTATTGTGAAACGCCTTGTCCAGTTCAATGGCCTTGGCAATGTTTTTGTCCCGGAGGGCCCCTTCGTAGTCCTGGTGGATCCGTTCAAATTCAGCAAGGTCTTTGTCCGTGACGGCCTTTGCAGCCCTTAAGGCAGCATGGGATTCCACAAGAATCCGAACATCAAACAACTCTTCAATGGACTCCTGGTGGCGCTCAAACCAGCCGGCAACGGTTTCAGCAAGAAAAATGCCCTTGCCCTGCTGAACGGTTACCCGGCCCTGGAGTTCAAGGGTCCGAACCGCTTCGCGAACCGAGGTGCGGCTCACCTCAAGACGCTTGGCCAGCGCATTCTCAGACGGCAGTTTATCCCCGGGTTGTATATTTTCAGCAATGATCATCTCTTCAATGGCTTCGACGATCATGGTTGAGATCCGCATCTTTTTAATCGGTTTCATAATCTGCTCCTTGTAATATTGTCCACTTGTCCGACAACCAACAAGCCGACAAGATCATAATGCTTCATTTCTGTCAAATACAAAAAAAAATATCCGGATTTTTTCAGGGTATGGTAGTAAAATTCATTTTACTATTTACTCCTTGACATCAACGAAAGCTTCTGTTTATAAAGTACTGTTTTATACAACATAGTCGTTATGGTGCTTTTTAGAAGCCTAACAGGGAACTCCGTGGAATTCGGAGACGGGCCCGCCGCTGTAACCGGGGACAAACGCCGTACAGAGCCACTGTTTTTATAGTAAAACGGGAAGGCGCGGCAAGTAGAATGATCCGGAAGTCAGAAGACCTGCCATGACGTTGAGACAGTTGGTTCCTCGTGGCTGAGGTGCCACTGAAGATTTCGTGGATCAAACTGGGACATCCCGAATCTATTTGTCAACAAATAGGTTCGGGATTTTTTTTCCCGAACCAAACCCGGGCACAGATGTGCCCGAACAAGGGAATGGATTGGGATGAAAATAAAGAGGACAAAAGCTTTTGGGAACAGGCCCCTGCCCGTTTTTATGGTATGGTTGACCCTGTTTTTTGCGCAACCGGTCGCAGCCTTTGACAAACCGGCGCCAAACGAGTTCGCAATGGGAGATGTGGTGGTCACAGCCACCCGGTCGGCAAAATCCACCAATGAACTCTTTGCCGATGTGGAAGTAATCACAGGCGAACGCCTTGAAAGTACAACAGCGACAAACCTGGAAAACGCCCTGAGGGGGCTTCCCGGCCTTGACAACCGGGGGTCCGATTCCCAGAGCTGGTGGTATACAACAAGTATCAGGGGAGTTGACGGCGGAAAACGGGTACTCATGATGATGGACGGGGTGCCGTTGAATTCAGCCCTGACCGGTTTTGCCTACCCCCTCAGGACCGACCTTTTTGCCGTGGAACAGATCGAGGTGGTAAAAGGCTCCTTTTCCTCCCTTTACGGCAGCAACGCAATGGGCGGCGTAATCAACGTCATCACAAAACAGCGAAAAGAAGAGGGATATGAGGCCAAGGTCCGTGCATATGGCGGAGACCACGGCTTTTTTGAGTCGGGTGCCACCCTTCTGGGCAAAAAGAACAAACTTTCCCTTAACCTGGATGTCGCACGCCAGGAACTGGGAAACCAATACCGCAGGGATAAGACCCTGGACTACAAGTATGACATGGCCACAGGGTCCTTCAGCAAGGTTTACTCCCCAGTGACCGATGCGGAGTATGACACCAACAAGCTGTTTGCCCGCATGGATTATGACGTGGACGGCATCACCTCCCTAACCTTTACCGGTAATTACGCGGTGAGCAATTCAGCCAATGGTAAAACCAAATACGTGGATCCGGGCCAGAGGGATCTGGGGGAAAACACCAAGGATTTATATTTCCTGAATCTTTCAGGCAAGACGAGGATCATGGATTCCCTGGATCTGGACATGCGGATCTATACCAACTACGACAAGAGTGAATCCAAGCGGGAACATATCGTAAGCAATCCTGCCTCCGGCGGCACAGGAGGCATGGGAGGTATGCGCACCATGAGCACCATGCCGGGCATGGGCGATAAGGGTAGTACTGGCGGTATGGGCGACGCCCCTCCCTTTCTGTTCCTGTTCGGGGATATCGAGCACTGGGGACGGGACACCGGGGTCCAGGTCAAGGGTTCCGGCGCCATTGGCATGAGTCACTATCTCACCGGCGGAATAGACTTTAATTACATGGAGGGATACTGGAAGAACACAAAAGAAGACGGCACGGTGATTGATCACACCATGGACGAGGATATGAACAACATCGCCTTTTATCTCCAGGATGAGATCAACCTCACAGACAGCTTCATTGCCACCCTGGGTTGCCGCTATGACATCAACTCCGAGTCTGAAAATTCCTTTTCTCCCAAGGTTGGCCTTTTCTACCGGTTCAATGACCGGATCAGTTTCAGGGGTTCCCTTGGCAGGGCCTTCAGGGCACCCAACCTCAACGAACTCTTTACCCCCACCTGGATGATGATCCCGGGGGTTCCCTTTGAAGCCAATCCGGATCTGGATCCCGAGGTGATCTGGTCCTATGATATCGGCACCACCATCCTGGTGAACCGGGACATGGTTTTCAAACTGACCGGTTTCTATTCCAAGGCAGAAGATCTCATCTCAAATCCCATCGACAAAGGGGTGATGAAATACGAGAACCTGGACGAGGTCACCACCGACGGATTTGAAATGGGCATTTCCGGCAAGATGCTCGGCTGGATGGGATATCACCTCAACGGTACCTACACCCATTCCTGCGAAAAAGGTGAAGGAAGACGGGGGGATGTTCCCCTCTACCAGGTCAATGCCGGCATCCAGACCCGGCACAGCCTGGGGGCCGGGTTCAGCCTGTCCACCTCCCTGGATGCCCGGTACAATGACGAAATCTTCTACACGGACAGGATGTCGGGTAAAACCATTGATATTGATCCCTACACCCTCTACGACATGGCGGTCTGCCTCCATTATAAGGAAAACCTCAAACTTAAATGCGCCGTATATAACCTCACCGACGAGGAGTATGAAATCCACGGTTCCAAACTCGGCCCTGAGCGATACTACTGGGCAGGTATGGAAGTGACGTTCTAACCTCGACACGATGCCCGGCCGGCCTTGAGATCCTCCACAAGGCCGGCCATATCATTTTATGAAATGGAATCGGGAGACCCGTCATGCCCTCTACCCTCTTAAAATTATTACTGGCCATGCTCATGATCAGCCCCATGGCCTGCTCAAACACGGAAGAATCCGCACCACGACCTGTTACAGAGCTTAAAATCGGCACCGGCAGGGACGCAACACAGCCAGGTGATTACCAGCCGTTTGGCATGTGGGAGCCGGGGTGCCTTATTTATGAAACCCTGGTAAACCTTGACGAAAATTCCAGGCCAATCCCCTGCCTGGCCAAGTCCTGGGAGATTTCCAAGGACGGGCTCACCTACACCTTTCACCTGGAAGAAAAGATCCTGTTCCATGACAAGACCCCCTTTGACGCCCGGGCCGTGAAACTCAATTTTGACAAAATCGGCCGGGCAAAATGGCAGAACCTTGGACGGCTCATCAAAACGGTCAGGGTGGAGGATGATCATGTGGTCTCCTTTATCCTGAACCGGCCGTCCACCCTGTTTTTGCTGCACCTTGCCACAAGCGGCCACGGCATGGTTTCTCCCGACGCCATATTCCCCAAAAGCCGGGACAAAAAGCCCGGGGACATGATGACCGCCATGTCAGCACGCCCTGCCCCTTCATCCAAGGGAAAAATGAAAATGCCCGCAGCCATGGGTACGGTTCAGGCCCAGGAGATACGGTATCCCGTGGGCACCGGGCCCTATGTATGGGATGAGAACGCCTACCACAGGGCCCGCTCTTTTTCCGTAACGAGAAATCCTGGATACTGGCGGAAAAAACCCTCTTTTGAGCGCATCACCTGGCAGGTCATCCCCGATGGCAATGCAAGAACCGTTGCCCTTGAAACCGGGGAGATCCACATGACCGGCCTGACTCCCAATGGCGCACTTTCCCGGGAAAACCTGGATATCCTGTCAAAAGATCCCGACATTGCCTTTGCCATGGACGCCAACTGGGGAACCCGGCTCATGGTGATCAACCACCAGCGTCCCCCCTTTGACAGGCCCGGGGTCCGCCTGGCCCTGAAAAAGGCCATAGACCTGTCGGCGGTCCAGGAACTTCTGGGGGATACCGCAACGGTCTGCCCCGGCCCTTTTGGTCCCCGGACCGACTACACCCATCCCGGGCTGACCCTGTGTGACCATGATCCCGGCGAAGCCAATATTCTCCTTGACCGGGAAGGCTTATGGGACAATGACCATGACGGCTGGCGGGAATTTAAGGGAGAAAAGATCCAACTGAACCTGGTCACCTCCAAAAACCGGGGACTGGGAATCCTGATCTGTGAAAACCTCAAAACCGTGGGGATTGACGCAAGGCTCTGTGCCAAAGAAAGCGGTTCAGTGTTTGAGGTGCTAAAGCAGATGGATTACGATATCATCTCCCATCCGAACATCCCGTCATTTTTCCTGGATCTCTACGGCTCATTTCATTCAAAGAGCTGGCTCTCCCTCCACCTGGACGACCCGGAACTGGACCGTCTTCTTGAGACCTATCAGCAGAGTTCAAGTGAAGAGCGGTTCAAGGCCCTGGGCTTTGAAATCCAGAAACGGGTGGCGGACAAGGATATCATCCTTTTTGCGATAAACGAAAGCAAGGTGGCGGCCTACCACAAAAGCCTCGGCACCTTTGTCTATCCGCCAGAAGAGTGGGTGGGCGCTGCCCAGGAGATCTGGAGGATGAAGTAAACACCATGACAGGCTATCTGCTCCGACGGCTGTTTTCCACCCTGTTCGTACTGTTGGGCGTGGTGACCCTCACCTTTTTCCTCATGCATTTCACAGACGGGGATCCGGCCACCATCATTGCCCTGGACAAATTCGGCGCCCAGCTCATCTCCCCCGGGGTGATCCGGGAGCTTGCAAAGGACCACTGCCTGGACCTTCCGGTCCATGTTCAGTTTTTCAACTGGATACGCCTGGTGCTCCAGGGTGATCTTGGCGTATCCCTGAGAAGCGGCATGCCGGTGGTGGAGGAGATCCTTCTCCGTCTTCCCGCGACCTTCTCCCTTGCAGCCTGGTCCATTGCTGTCTGCGCCCTTGTGGGCATTCCCGTGGGTATCCATGCCGCCCAGGGAAAGGACGGCCTCCTGGACCGGGCCACCCGGATGCTTGCGGCTGTAAAGGTTTCCATTCCGGGTTTTTATATGGCCATGCTCCTGATATTTCTCTTTTCCGTAAAACTCGGGTGGCTTCCAAGCTACGGCACCGGTGGTGCCCGGCACTATATCCTGCCCGTTGCGGTCAATGTGATCGGCCAGGTGGGATTCACCGTCCGGGTGGTGCGCTCGGCCATGCTGGGGGTGCTTGAAACCGATTATATCCAATATGCAAGGGTCAGGGGCCTGTCCCGGTTAAGGATACTCTATGTTCATGCACTTAAGAATGCATCCATCCCTGTTTTCACCTATCTGTCCCTCCAGTTTCTCATGGTCATGGAGGGATCGGTGATCATCGAAACCATATTTGCCTGGCCCGGTGTGGGCAAGCTCTTCCAGGAGGCGATCTTTGGCCGGGATTTCACCATGGTCCAGGCCCTGGTCCTCTTTTTCGGGATAATGATCACCCTGGTGAACTTTGCCATGGACCTGTTCTATTTTCTACTGAACCAGAAAATCACCGTTAACGGGGAGCGGCCATGAAACGCCCTGCAATGTTTCTGATCCTGATGGCAATGGTTGCGCTCTTTGCACCCCTTGTGGCCCCCCATGACCCCTATGGCGTGGACGTATCCCAGCGCCTGCTGCCGCCCTGCCGGGAGTTCCTGTTCGGCACCGATCATCTGGGACGGTGCGTGTTAAGCCGGGTGCTTTTCGGGGCCCGGGTCTCCCTTGGCATTGGCTGTATGATCATGGTCTCCTCCCTTACCCTTGGGGGAATCATAGGCGCCGTTGCCGGCATGGGAAACACCCTTGCAGACGGTATCATCATGCGAATCACGGACGTGTTCATGGCAGTCCCCTCCCTTGTTTTTGCCCTGGTTCTTTCAAGATCCCTCGGCCCGGGAACCATGAATGTGATCCTCATCTTCTCCCTGACCCTGTGGACCCGCTATGCACGCATGGTCCGGGGACTCGTCCTGGACCTGAGGCACAGGGACCATGTGGCAACGGCGGCCCTTGCCGGGCTTCCCCCAGGGCATATCCTTCGCCACCATATCCTACCCGGCCTGATACCCCCCATGGCTGCCATGGCCACCCTGGGCATGGGCATGAACATTCTCATGGTTTCCTCCCTCAGTTTTCTCGGACTTGGCATTGTGGAGCCGGCTCCGGACTGGGGCGCCATGCTCGCCACGGGGACCGATTATTTCAGGACCGCGCCCCACATGGCATTATTTCCGGGCCTCGTGATTTCCCTTACGGTACTGGCCTTTAACAGCCTGGGGGATCATCTTCAGGCCTGGGAGATCAACCCAAAATCATCAGGGAGGCCCAATGGAAACAATTCTTGAAGTAGACCGCCTGAAAGTAAGCTATCCCGGCCATGGCGATCCTGTTTTTGCTGTCCGGGGTCTTGATTTTAATATCCGCCAAAACGAAATCTACGGAATTGTCGGGGAAAGCGGAGCCGGAAAGACCAGCATCTGCAAAGCCATCATGGGCATGTGCGGTCCAACAGCCAGGGTGGAAGGCACGGCCAGGCTGTTGGGGAAAAATATCCTCAACCTTGATGCAAAAGCACTTCAACCCCTGTACACAAACCAGATCTCCCTCCTGCCCCAGGGGGCCGGGTCACTGAACCCGCTAATCACGGTCGGCGCCCATATCCGGGAGACCGTCAAAAAAGCCTGGCCGAAACTCAAGAAAAAAGAGCGCCACCAAAGAGCCCTGGAACTTCTCGAGCGCTTTGGCATGCCTGACCCGGAAAAGGCCTGCCGTTCCTTTCCTTTTCAGCTGAGCGGCGGCATGAACCAGCGGGTGCTCCTTTGCCTTGCCTTTGCCGGCTCTCCCCGCCTGGTCCTGGCAGATGAACCCACACGGAGCCTTGATCCCGGGCTCAGGGACCACCAGCTCAAGGCCCTGGATCAGATGAGAAAGGAGAGACCCATGGGGATTCTCCTGGTGACCCATGACCTTGCTGCCGCAAAGGCGGTTTGCGACCGGATCGGGGTACTTTACAACGGCCGGTTTGTTGAAACCGGCCGCCCTTGTGATGTTCTGGAACGCCCTTGCCATGCCTACACCCGGACCTTGGTCCAGGCCCTGCCGGAAAACGTATGGTGCCGCCATGCTTGAGGTAAGGGAACTTGTAAAAAGCCATGGCCGGGGTGTTTTTAAAAGGACGGCCACCCGGATCCTGAACGGCGTCAGCCTTGAAATTCAACCGGGTGAAGTGCTGGGCATCATCGGAAAGAGCGGGGCTGGGAAATCCACCCTGGCGCACCTGTTGATGGGAGCCGGCCCCCCGGATTCAGGCACGATCCTCATGGACGGCCGGAATATATTCGATCTCAAGGGTAAGGCCAAAGCACAGTTCAAGCGCAGGGTTCAGCTTATTTCCCAGAATTGTGACACTGCCCTGAATCCCCATTTCACCATGACAGAAAGCATACGGGAGATATTCCTGGTCCATGGCCGGCAAGCCTATAACCGGACCACCCGTGGGGATATCAAGAAACTCCTGGAACAGGTGGGGCTTTCGGAGGCGCACATGGCACGCTACCCGTCCGGGCTTTCCGGGGGGGAACTCCAACGGGTGATCATTGCCAGGGCCATGGCCCTGGCACCCGACGTGATCATCGCGGATGAGCCCACCTCCAGCCTGGATCTGTCCACCCAGGCCCAGGTGATGAAGCTCATTCTTTCGGTGACATCAAAAATCAATGCGAGCCTGGTGCTCATCTCCCATGATATTGGGCTTGTGGCGGCGGTATGTGACCGGGTGGCCGTTCTTGAGAACGGCATCATCACCGGGATGGGACCGGCCAGGGAGATGATTTCCCAAAACGAAAAGGCTTCTGATCACTCGTTCTTTTCTTCGATCTCACCCTCCATATCCAGGTAGAGTTCCCTTAAATCCGCCAGTTCCTCTTCACGGGCATCCCAATATCCACGGTTGTTTGCCTCAAAAAGCCTCTCCACCATGCTGTGGAGGGCAAAGGCATTGTTGTTCTTTAATTTTTCCAGCATCTCCCGGTCATCCAACAGGGTCTCCTTGACCGAGGAGAAGATCCAGGAGGCAACCCGTCCCGTGGTGGCGCTAAGGCCAATGAGGTTCTCAACCCGGTCGGCCAGGTGCTGGGCGCCGTGGACCTGATGTTCCAGGAGGGCGTTGATATATTCGGGGTTCAGCAGCCTTGTCCTGACGCTGATCTGGATGGCCTTACCGGCCTCGTCCGTGTAAATTTTGCTGGACGAGGAGTCGGTGTAGAGCATGGCAGGCTTCCTGCCGGTCACCTCTTCCACGGACCTTGAAAGCCCTCCGAAATATTCGTAATAGTGATCAAGGTCTGCAATGGAATAATCCACCGAGCTACGCACCTGGGAGACAAGTTCCACCTGTTTGAGGTTGGATTCAAACAAGCCACGCTGGGCCTGGCCCCGGCGGTTCCGGGAATAGAGATGTTTCTGGGCGCCGATAAATCCTTGGGCCAGATCGGATTCATCCTCCCAGGCCCTGTTGTTGATGAGGGTGGTGAGGCCGGTGCCGTACTCTCCCTCGGGCGGGCCGAACAGACGGCCCCAGGATAACTCCCTTGCCTCTTCCCGGGTCATTGTCTCCATGAGTTCCGCTTCCATGGCCCGGGCATGCTTACGGAAGAAATTCATCTCCCCGGGTTCATCAGCCAGGCAAACCGCCTCAAATATCTCATCCAGAAATTCGATCATGTTGGGGAACATATCCCGGAAAAAACCACACAGGCTCACCACCACATCAATCCTGGGCCGCCCCAGTTCATCCAGGGGAATGAGCTCGAATTTCTTCTCAAAGGAGTTGGGGGATGAAACCAGCCTGACCCCGAGGTAGTGAAGTATCTGTCCCAGGGTCTCTCCCTTGGTCCTGGAGGTTTCAAGGCCCCAGAGCACCACCGAGACCGATTCCGGATAGGTGTTGTTCTCCTTCAGGTAATGGTCAAGGGTGGAGTCTGCTATCTTTTGACCCCTGATCATGGCCGTGGCCGAGGGAACCTTCCGGGCATCAAACTGAAAGATATTGTACCCGGTGGGAAATACCTCCGGGTCCCGTACAAGGTCCCCGCCCAGACGGGCCTCGATGAATTCTCCCGAGAGGCCCCTGAGAAGCCCCCCCAGTTCATCGCTCTCCTGGATGGCGTCCAGGCACCCCCGGCCAAATTCCATTGCCCTTTCAAGGGCACCCGCCGGCTCCGGTGCAAGCGTTTCCCTGACGGAATCAAACAGTGCCCCTGACCCGAAGAACCTGTCTTTGATCAGGGCAAGGGAGAGCTCCCAGGCCCGCTCTTCCAGGTGAATTTCCGGGGTTTCCTTTGGGAGTGCCGCCGTTATGATGCCAGGAAGGGCGGACAGCTCCCCCCGGTCCCAGGCCAGGATGGCCGCCATAAACGAAGTGGCCTCGTCCGGGGAGAACCCCTGGCCGATCAGATGAAGTCCCAGGGGCATGAGGGAGGTTTTCAGCCTGACGAGTTCGGCTGCAATGGCGTCCACATCCTTTGGATCTTCGGGCATGAGGTCCAGGGTTTCGGACTGTTCAACAATCTTTTGGTAAAGCTCTTCTTTCCTTGCAACAGAGAGGGTTTCGGTCTCCTGGAACTCTTCCAGGAGACCTTCAAGTTCAAGCATCTCCCCGTAGGCGCCGGAGTGCTTGAACCCCGGGCCGGAATAGGAGACCAGACACCCGTGGGAGCGTCGTTTGGCAATGGTCGCTTCTGATGGGTTGCCGCTGTGGTAATAGTAAAAATGGGGAAGGTCTCCGATCAGGAAATCAGGATAACAGGCACTTGACATGCCGCTCTCCTTGCCGGGCAAAAACTCCAGGGTACCGTGGGTGCCCACATGGACAACCGCGTCTGCCTTGAAATCATCCCTGAGCCATTGGTAAAAGGCCATGTACTGGTGGTGGGGAGGCAGGGCCTTGTCATGGTAGTTCTTATCCGGATCTTCAACCGTGCCCCTGGAGGGCTGGAGTCCCACAAAGAGGTTTTTGTCACGGATGCCGGGGATGGAAAACCCGTTGCTGCCGGTCATGATCCGGCCGGGAAAAGGGCCCCACTCCCGGGTACATCTATCCACAAGATCCCGGCCCGGAAGATCCCGGGTGCTTTCCTGGAAACGGTCAAAGGGGTAGCAGACGGCGCCATGGGATTCACCGGACCACCGGGGGGTATTGCACATGCCCTGGTCCATGAAAGTCTCTTCCAGCTGTTGACCGGTGATACCGTCTGCAAGAAAGCCTTCCCCCTTCAGGCGGGAGACTATGTTTTCAACACTTTTAAAGGTGTCGAGGAAGGCGCCGCCGCCAACGGTTCCTTCCCCCGGAGGATAGTTGTAGATGATGATTGCGATCTTCTTATCCCGGTTTTCCTTACGTCTCAACCCCATGAGCTTCAACGATTTTTTCCTGAATCGCTCAAATCGCTCCGGAATGAGTTTGATCTCACTCAGATCCGGCAGGGTATCGCTGTCAATGGGGCTCAGCCCGGCCATGGGAATGGTGTCCGTTACCCCGTCCATTTCCGGCAACATGGTACAGATGATGAGCTCTGCAGGCCCAAGGCCTGCCACCTCCCCTTCCCAATCCGTGATCCGCCGGCGGTTCATGAAAAAGGGGTGCATCACCGGAACATTGAATTTTCTAAAGATGTTGAGCCCCAGCTCCTCATTACCGCCCATGGGGCCTGCCCCAAACCTGAAGGGAAGGAAATCCCAGACAAGATCCAGCTCCATTCCCTGGGCCAGGTGGTTCTCAATGAGTTTGAACTTCTTCTCTCCCGTGTGAACCCCCAGGGGAACCAGGTTGAAATCCCGGGAAAGCCGTTCCATGATCTCCCCCATGATTCCAAAGTTGTAGTAGGGATAGTTGATGCTTGAAAAAAGCAGTCCGAGCGTGGGCTTTGCCCCATCCCAGGGCATCTCTTTCTGAAACGCCTTAAATGTCTTATACCCTTCCTGGGTCCTGGGATCAAAGAGTACCTGGCTGGAATAATCCATGATTTTACCGGGACGGGGCAGCAACTTGAATCCGCCATATTCCCGGAGCACAACAAGGATCATATTTTTAATGTTTTCAAACCCTGCGTTGGACCAGGCCTGCTGAAGCTTCAGCCAATCGTGCATGCCCCGGGAGAAACGGCTCACCTTGCCCATGAGGCCTGCCATGGCCATGAGCCGGTCCGGATCCATGTTCTTCATGCCCATGGGGGATCTCTTCCGGCCCATTTTTGCTGCCATGGCTTTAAACTCAAAGGCTCCCAGCCGGATCCGGTTCCTCAACACATCGGTTCCAGCGCCCATGACCGCCAGATCCCCTGAATAGGATTGGGTTTCCTCTTCAAGTAGCTTGACCGTTCCGCCATCGGCTCCCATGAGATCCAGAAAGAGAAAATTTGAATCCTTGATGGCCCCGGCCATGGCGGAATACTTGCCTGCCTGGCTGCCAGCCTCCCCTATATAGAAACAGGAAATGACAAACTCCCGGCCGTAGAGCATACGGGTGTCCGGGTGCTGTTTAAAAAAGGAGACGGTTTCATCCACAAATTTAAGGCCGGAACTTGAGATACATACAAAGGTGAGTTGGTACATGGTTTCCCCTAGACTGAAAGAATATCAATCTGTGGATTTCCCTTTTTATCCAGTAGATCATCGGACAGGCTGCACTCCCATGCAACTCCCCCTTTCCCCAGGCAGGTCTTCTGACTCTCGGATCATTCTATTGACTGCGTCTTCCCGGTTTAAGCTGCCAGACAATGGCAGCCGTCAATCCAGTGACATCTTGCAGCTTTCGTCCCCGAATACAGCGATGGGCTCGTTCCCGGTTCAAACGGGATTCCCTATTAAGCAATTGCACCTGATGAAACGCTTCTTTGCTACAAGATAAGTACAAAAATGTCAAGAAGCTTTATCAGCAAAAAACGCTGTTTTTCAATTCAAAGGAAGCCCCTCCAGCCTGTGGTAAAAATATGTCTATGTGAAAACATCGTCCAGGAACTGAACGACCCGAACCTCCAGCTTAACCCCTTCACCATCGGTGCGGTGCTCATCTGATTCATTGTCAATTTCATGGGCAGCACCGCTATAATTCACACGCTCAAAATCGGGTGCATTCCGTTTCAACGTACTTTCCACTTTTTCACTATCAACATAGTTATCCTTTTGGGGATCAGACAGAAGCACAAGCCCTTTAACATCGTGGTCCACCTTCCATTTTTGTGAAGCAAGGCCGGAAACAAGAAGATTTATGGCAAACTGAGGAACTTTAAGGGGTGAATCCGGCCTTATCCCATCCAAATGCTCAAATTCAGTATTTCCGTTCAGGGTGGCGGTCGTAATTTCAGTAACCAGTTTTATATTGGTGCCCGGGGCAATCAATACCGCAGCCTTGATATCTTTCTTTTTGTTATAAACCATCTCATATGCAGCAAGCGCCCCGGTTGACCAGCCAATGACTGCGTTGATCTGTTCCGTGGAACCAATTTCACTGTCGTTGTCATTCTTTATTGCCTCCCAGATTTCGTCTGCCATATCGCTGATAAGGAGCGTCTGGAATTCCCCTGGTTTATCTGTGCTGAGTACACTCTTAAACTGGGCAAAAAGGGTACTCTTTTTATGATCACTCTCCAACATTTCCTGTATGGACGTCCAAGATAATTTCTTTGGCGTAATGCGGGTTTGATCCATACTTCCTTCTGATCCACCCTGTCCTGGATAATCAAAGGCGATGACGCGATAACCAGCTTCCGACAACGTATTGACAAGTCTGTCATGGTTATACATTGAATCCGCCAGCCCTTCCAGATAAAGCACATTCGCCTTTGGGGGGTGTCTTTGGGATGGAAAATGTCCTGCGCGCAATTTAACTCCCCCCACCGAAATGCATGCTGTTTTCCATTGCTTATGAATCTTTAAGAGCGCGTTGTTTTGAGGTGGATTATCTGCATTCTTTTTAAATTTTCGAATATCTTTTCCATGCATATTTCATCTCCCGGAAACAAAGATTGATGTTATGGATTTAACTCTTGTATTTGTTTATGATCACATCGCTTGTCTTTGAAAGAAGATACGTGGACAATTTAGATTTCTGAAAAGGGATATGGATTCCATTTGGGGTCATATTTAAGCAAGTTCCTTCTTCACAAAACAAGTAACAAGGGAGTCACAAGCGAAAACAAATCAAGAATACGGTGATTGCGTTGATAACGCAACACCTGTTTAGAAGACTGAAAAAGCGGGAATTTCGTCCGGTAGGGTACTGAACCATTTCATATTCGTTAAGCAAGGCATACATCTTTTCAATTAAAAAGCTGGCTATTGCCCTCTCCTTTATTTCTGGGTATGATCGTAAAAGGACCAAATATTTACACCATAAAAGAGAAAAGGATCAGCCATTGCCAGTCATTACATTCAATGCATTCTCATTTTTGCAAAAAAAACTTAAAGAAAAAGAGATGGAATATTCCAACGTAACCATCTCCTTGGAGCCTGGAACCAGTGCACTGGATTTAATAAAGAGGGTTCAGCTTCACCCCGATGAGGTTGAGGTTGTCTTTATCAATGGATTGGTGGCCCCTTTTGATACCATTATCAAGGACAACGACCGTGTTGCCCTTGTTCCCCCCGGCACCCCCGGGCCATACAGGGTTTTGCTTGGCATTAAAAACAAAAAAATCATCCAGTCAAAGGAACAGGCTTCCAGGGGATGAGCTGCCACAACCTTTACAATTATTTCTCAAATTTACCATTCGAATGGTCGTTGTTTATATCACATGTACTTTAACGAGGTAATTCATGAAAAGACTTAAAGGAAAAAAAGGGCCACGTGGTCATTCTGTCATCGGCGGCAGCGCTGTTCGGCATGTTTGGCTATACGGCATACGCCACATCCAAAGCCGCACTGATGGGATTTGCCGAAAGCCTCCGGTATGAACTGAAACCCCTGGGCATGCCTGTTAGGCTTCTCTTCCCCCCGGAAGTGGATACGCCCATGAATCTTGATGAAGTCAAGACCCTTCCAAAAGAAGGAAGAGCAATGAAAAGCATGGGAGGATTTCTAATCCCTGCCCATGTGGCAAAAGTCATTGTCAAGGCCATTGCCAGAAAAAAATACTTTGTAATCCCGAGCCCTTCAACCGGATTCCTCTATTTCTTTCACAGAATCTCCAATGGATTTTTAAGCCGATTTGTATCTGACTTTGTTGTAAAGTTGACTGCTCAAAAATAAAAACAGGCCCGGGAGACGGATATGGAACTATTTTCAGGCGAGCGAAAGGTGATCATAAGAAAATGTGACACCTATGACCATGAAACGATTCAGGACATCATCAAAGACGGAATCAGAGAGCTCGGCCAGCGACCCAAAGGCAAAATTCTGATAAAGCCCAATATCGTAACGGCAAACAAGGAATATATTCACCACAGCTATACGGAACCAACCATGCTGGGGGCAATGGTTGACTGTCTTGAGAATGACTTTAACCAGGAAAGAATCACCATTGGCGAATCCGGCGGCATCGGCATGCCTTCAAGAATGTTTTTTGCTGAATCAGGCATCAAAGCACTTACGGACAAGCTGAATGTGCCTTTGGTGGATTTCAATGAAGAGCAGGCAAAAAAAGTAACCCTTGAAAAAGCCAAACTTCATAAAACCATGGAAGTTGCCAAATCACTGTATGAGGCAGACTATAAAATCTGGATGCCGAAATTAAAATTCCATATTGTAACCGAGATAACCAACACCCTGAAACTGAATATCGGCATATTAAACCATCGAGAGCGGTTCCTGTACCACGATGACCGCCTGCACCAGAAAATCGTTGATATGCTGGAAATCGGCTATCCGGATATTATTGTCTCGGATGCTGTGACCATCGGAAAAGGATTTGAATCAAGCCCCTACCCTGTTCATTTAGGAGCCATACTGATCTCAAACGAACCCCTTGCCTGTGATATGGTTGCCGCAAAGATTTTAGGGTATGAACCGGAGGAGGTCGTTCACCTTGTTGAAGCAAGGGAGCGGGGCTATGGCACCCTTGATTTTGATGATATTACCATTTCAGGGGATATTTCCATCAGCACCCTTGCAGACCGGATCAAAGATGTTGAATCTCCTTTTCAGGAGTTAAGCAAACTCATTTCGCCTTTGACATTTTATGAGGGGATCAACCGATCCTCGGGCAACATCTGCTATGGCGGTTGTATCTGCTCGATCAAAGGGCTCCTCGGAACTGCTGAAAAAAAATATCCCGGCACATTGAAAAATGCCAGAAAAGCCGCTATTGTCATGGGATATTACCAGGGGGATGTGATTCACCCCAATGACCCTGTGGTTTTAGTCGGCACCTGTGCCGGTGTCAGCGGGAAATTGGAAGCTTCAAAAATTATCCGCGTAAAAGGCTGCCCTGTGACAGTAAAAGATATGATGCTGTTTCTTTTATTCAGGCTGAAGATCAAAAGCCCGGCCTTTGATTTCAGGAATATGGTGCTTCTTGGCTACCATACCGTTATCTCAGCCTGGATGAAACTGACAATTCCATTCAGAAAAAGGGCCAGATTTGAAAAATAGGTTGACAATAGTTCGCCACCTAACTATAAGACCCACCCATGTTTAATTTACGAGACTTTCCGGACGAACACGTATATTCCCGTATGCAACGGGAATACCCGCAATTGGAGAAGGCTTCAGTATCAGCCTTTCTGCGGCTTCTTGCCACCGGCAGCGAATTTCTGGACCGCCTGGATAAACTCCTTGCCGGCTACGGCATCACCCACGGCAGGTGGCTTGTCCTGCTTCTGCTCCGGCGCAGGGAAGTGCGCAAGGCGCTTCCGTCGGAGCTGGCGAAGGAACAGGGCATCACCCGGGCGACCATGTCCGGGCTTCTCAGGCAGCTGACCCGGGATGATCTCGTGCGCCGCCAGGAAGACCCGGAGGACGGGCGAAGGGCAGCGATCATTCTCACATCAAAAGGAGCCGACCTGTTGGGAGAACTCATGCCCCATTATTATGAATTGGTCAAAGAGTTGATGGCCCCCCTGGCGGATTCCGAGAAAGCGGAGTTAACACGCTTGCTGGATAAGATACTGGTGGTCGACACCTAAATTTTTTTAGCCATATAGTTAGGCGACATACTATATTTCCATCCCCCAGAAAGCCTCGATAAAACAGTTGAACCATCCCGGTCTTTTCAAAACAGATCAGTAACCTGATATAATTTTTACGGAGTTAGAAACACGTGTTTGAAGTAATAATCAATGGACAAAAAACCATTATAAGGGAAGAATCTTCGGTTCTTCGGGCGCTCACGGGAGAAGGAATTCAAGTTCCCTCTTTTTGTTATGATGAACGGTTTATCAACAGACATTTTCCTGAAGAGACCGACTGCGGGCTCTGTGTCGTTGAGATCGACGGCAAGCTTGAAAAATCGTGCAGCACCGTCATATCGGACGGCATGGTCATCCTGAGCGACAGTGACAAGGTAATTGAACGACGAAAATCGATACTTGAAAAGATCATAGAAGACCACCCCCTTGATTGCATTGTGTGTGACAAGGCTGGCGGGTGCAAACTTCAGGATTACTGTTATGAGTACGGAATTGAAAAAAGTTCCAATTCCTGCCTTGAAGCGCTCCCTGTCGATGGTTCAAGCCCCTTCTTTTCTATTGATCCCAATAAATGCATCGCATGCGGCAAATGCGTAAAAGTCTGCGGTTACCTCCAAAACACCAACATACTGTTTCTCACGGAAACAAACGGCAAAAGACACGTGGCCGTGAATGGAGAAACCCTCAGGGAGTCAGCATGCGGATCCTGCGGAAACTGTGTCAGTGTCTGTCCTGTCGGCGCATTGCTGCCCAAGGGAATATCCGGCACCAGGGCTGACCGGTGGAAGACTGAAACCGTCCAAACCACCTGCTGCTATTGCGGTGTGGGATGCCAGATCGACCTTAAGGTTGCAGAAAATAAGATCCTGGGAGCCGGCCCGGCCGCCTCCGGTCCCAATGACGGCCTGCTATGTGTGAAAGGAAAGTTCGGGTATAAATTCATCGGACATTCCGACAGGCTGAAAACCCCGCTTATCCGGCAGAACGGACAATTAACAGAAGCCACCTGGGATGAAGCATACGCCCTTATAACGGAAAAGATTTCAGGACTCATGGCATCAGATGGCCCGGAGGCCTTTGCAGGTTTGACGTCGGCAAGGTGCACCAATGAGGAGAACTATCTTTTCCAGAAACTGTTCAGGACGGTGATCGGCACAAACAACATCGATCACTGCGCCCGCCTCTGACATGCTTCAACTGTTGCAGGTCTTGCAACAACCCTGGGAAGCGGTGCCATGACAAACGGCATTGAAGACGTTGAAAATGCCGAAGTCATCTTTGTGATAGGTTCAAACCCGCGGGAAAACCATCCTGTGATCGGTGCAAAAATCAAGGAGGCCAAAAGAAACGGGGCCAGACTGATCATCGCCGATCCCAGAAAGATCGACCTTTCCAATGAAAGTGATCTTTTTGTTCAGCTGAAACTTGGGACAAACATCGCCCTCATAAACGGAATGATCCATGTCATCATAGAAGAAGGACTGGAAGACAAGGAATATATAGAGACCCATACCGAAAACTACCGGAACCTGAAAGCGGTTGTGGAAAAATACACACCTGAACATGTGGCCCCCATATGTGGTGTTAAAGCGGATGAGATCCGGGAAATGGCCAGGATTTATGCTTCGGGCCGCGCAAGCATCTTTTATGCAATGGGGATTACCCAGCATAAAACCGGCACAAACGGGGTGATTTCCCTTTCCAACCTTGCCCAGGTATGCGGAAATATCGGTGTTAAAGGCGGCGGCATCAATCCGTTAAGGGGCCAGAACAATGTCCAGGGGGCCTGCGACATGGGTGGTCTGCCCGATGTTCTGACCGGCAGCCAGGATTATACGAATCCCGGAGTAAAGCAGCTGTTTGAAGAGGAATGGGGAACAAAAATCCCCCAGAAGCCAGGGCTCACCATCCCTGAGATCATGGACGGTGCATGCAGCAACACCATTAAATGCCTCTTTATCATGGGAGAGAATCCCATGCTGTCAGACCCTGACATGAATCACATCCGGCACGCCCTTGATTCCCTTGATTTTCTCATTGTGCAGGATATTTTCCTGACAGAGACCGCAGAACGGGCCCATGTTGTGCTTCCGGCAAGGGCTTTTGCCGAAAAGGACGGCACCTTCACCAATACGGAAAGAAGGGTCCAGCGGGTTAGAAAAGCGGTGGACGGACCCGGAGAATCCAGGGAGGACTGGCTGATTCTCATGGAATTGATGAACCGCCTGGGCCAGGACAGAAAATATGCCCATCCCGGGGAGATCATGGACGAGATTGCCAGGGTGACGCCCCAATACCGGGGCATCAGCTATGAAAGGATTGCAAAAGCCGGTCTTCAGTGGCCTGTGCCCCATAAGGAGCATATGGGAACGCCGATATTACACGCAAACGGTCCCATCCGGGGCAAGGGCTATTTCTGTGCTGTGGAATATGAACCCAGCGCGGAACAGGTGAGTGCCAATTTCCCCTATCTCCTCACCAATGGAAGGAATCTCTACCACTACCATACCCGCACCATGACCGGCCGGGTAAAAGAGCTCAATGAAAAGTCCCCCTGTTCATACGTGGAGATCAATCCAATCACATTAAGGAAACTCGGGTTTGAGGACGGAGCAAAAGTCAAAATCACTTCCGCAAGGGGTCATATTACGACGCGTGTGAAAGCCTATGAAGGCATAATGGAAGAGCTGTTTTTCATGCCGTTTCATTTTGCCGATGGTGCTGCAAATGTTCTCACCGGCACAAACCTTGACGAGAAATGCGGTATTCCCGAACTCAAGGTCAGCGCAGTAAATATCGAACCGGCATTTGCATAAGGAAAACGCCCTGACACTGACCCGTCCGGAAATTGTCAGGGCCATTCATAAAATAGAAAGGAAAAATCCTTGGATATATATATAAACGGGAAACGAACACAAACCATCCTTGGGCAAACCATACTCGAGGCCTGCGCAGATGCCCAGGTTACTATACCCACCCTGTGTCATCACCGGGATATTGCGCCCCAGGGCGTGTGCGGCATCTGTATTGTTGAAGCAGACGGAAAAGAGGTCAAAGCCTGCGACACTCCGGTGAAAGATGAGATGAAAATTTTCACCCACACGGAATTGATTGTTGAAAAGCGAAAAAAGATCTTAAAAGAGATCCTTGAAGGTCACCCAAACGATTGCCTTGTCTGCGAAAAAGGAAATGGAAATTGTGACCTTCAGAACCTGTGCTATGAATATGAAGTGCCCAACCGGAATAAGAGTTCGGAAGGGTCAAAGGTCCAGGCGGAAGGCATTGATAACACAACATTCGGAATGGTAAGGGATATGAGCAAATGTATCCTTTGTCAAACCTGTGTTGCCATCTGCCGGGATGTGCAGAAGTTATCGGTTTATGAGACAATCATGACCGACGCCGGAAAAAAGATTGTCATCAGGGATGGAAAGAGCCTGGATGAAAGCGGCTGCATCGCCTGCGGCCAATGCCTGAAAGCCTGCCCCGTAGGTGCGCTCTATGAAAAAAACGACCTGAAGAAACTGAACAGGATGCTCAGAAACAGGGAAAAGCATTTTGTCGTACAGACAGCCCCTGCCATAAAACATATTTTAGGTGAGGAGTTCGGCATGGAACCGGGTGAGGACATTTCCGGTAAAATGCTGACAGCACTGAGACTATTGGGCTTTAACGGAATATTCAGCACCGATTTCTCCGCCGATGTGACAATCATGGAAGAAGGAACCGAGCTCCTTGACCGGATAAAAAAGGGAGAAAAACTTCCCATGTTCACCTCCTGCTGCCCGGGTTGGATAAATTATGCTGAAAAGCACTGCCCTGAACTCCTGGATAATATCTCCTCCTGTAAATCACCCCAGCAGATGTTTGGCGCATTGTCAAAATCCTATTATCCCGAGCTTGAGGAAATCAAAGGAAAGGATGTTTATGGTGTGGCCATCATGCCCTGCATTGCCAAGAAAGAGGAGATCGAAAGACCTGCCATGGCAAACGACGGGATCAGGGATGTGGACATGGTCATAACGGCCCGGGAATTTGCAAAACTGATTAAGATGAACCACATCGATTTCAGGCATCTGCCGGAGAGCGATTATGATGAGTTCCTGGGACTTGGATCCGGAGCCGCAAGAATCTTTGCCACCTCAGGCGGCGTCATGGAAGCTGCCCTCCGCACCGTGGTTTCAACCCTTACGGGTGAAGTGATAAAACCCCTTGAATTCCAGGAGATCAGGGGTTTCAAAGGGGTCAAGGAAGCTGTCATAAACGTTGATGACCTTGAAATCCGCGTGGCAGTTGTCAACGGTATCGGAAACATCAAGCCCGTCATCGACCAGGTTAGAAACGGAAACAGCCCCTACCATTTCATCGAAGTGATGGCCTGCGCCGGTGGCTGCATAAACGGCGGTGGCGCTCCCATCGCCTCCCACAGGGATGTTTCTGAAAAAAGGGCAAAAGGTCTCTATTCCTCAGACCTGGACAACGGCCTCAGAAGATCATATGAAAACCCTGAAGTGACAAGACTCTATGATAATTACCTGGGAGCGCCCGGGGGAGCAAAAAGTCACCATCTGCTCCATACCCACTATGGGAGCAGAAAGCAATAACCCTGGAACTGAAGAAAAACTGAATGGCCGCCCCATGATCCTGAATATGGGGCGGCCAACAGGCATTATTGTTATTATTAACTTGACGACCTGAACTAAATTTGCAATAGAAAATTATGCGTTTCAAGTAAAAATTCCATATGAAAAAACCAAACCTGTATAGATACGGGGACGGAAAGCCACGGGTCAATATTGATAGCCGGGTTGCCATCAGGTGACCCGGTTTTTTATTTGGAACCTGTCGTTATCCCGCCTTCCGGGTAACATTACAAACAGGGAGATCTGCGATACCGGCTGCAATACCCGTAATTCTGAGACAGGAAAAAGGATCTTCATATGCCACACTTGAAAATTGAGGAGATACTGCCGTCAAAGGATCTGGTCAAAGAAACTTTGACTCGAGAGGTCAATGACCTTCCGGCCTTTCCGGTAGTGGCCATGAAAGTGCTTCAATTGGTCAGCAAAGACAGTGATTCCGTCGATACGTTTTCCAAGGTGATAGAATCGGATCCCGCCGTCACCGTCAAGGTGCTCAGGTTGGTAAACTCAGCTGCTTACGGTTTACGACGCCGGATTTCATCGGTCAAGGAAGCCATTACCTATATCGGTCTATCCGAACTGCAGCGGTTGACCATGCAGGTGGCATTATTTGAACAGATTTTACGGCCCGGGAAAGTCATGTTCTTTGAGCGGACATATTTCTGGCAGCACTGCCTGTCCGTGGCCGGCTTAAGCCTGGCACTGGCAGAAGAAACCGGCTATCCAAAACCTGAAGAGGCATATATAGCAGGGCTTTTGCATGATATCGGAAAAATCATCGTGGACGGGTACGGACGAACCAGCTATGGTGATTTTTTAAATCTCATTCAAAAGCCGGACAGCTTAAACATTGAAGAGGAAAAAAATATCATTGGAATAAGCCATGACGATATCGGCGTCTTTTATTGTGCAAACTGGAATATTCCGGACAACCTGCTGTTTCCGATAAAGCTGCACCACCACCGGTTTGAACATCTTGATCTTTCCGATGATCAGCATAAACTAGTTGCAATTGTTTCATTTTCCAATTTCCTGGCCTGGACCCAGGGCCTGGGATCTACGAAAATTTTACGCCACCCTTTGTTTCAGCCTGAGGTGGAAAAACACATTGATGTAAAGGCAATTGATATTAAAGGCATCCTTAACAGAATGGAACAGGAGATAAAAAAGACTGAAGAGATCTTTGAATTCTCTTTCCCCACTCAAGATCAGTTTCGAATGAACCTGTTACAGGCGAATATCGATCTTGCACGGTTCAATACGGCCTATTATTATAGTAAAAATCAGCCGGGTATTTCCACTGGCTATCAACCACCTGTTGCAAAACCCGAATCACTTATACACAACGCCATGGAAGCTATTAAAAAAGACTTTTGCTTTCATCGGGTTTATATACTTAAAATCGTTCGCAGCAAAGAAAGCCTGTTGCTGAAAAATGTCATGACTAAATCCAAAAGCCAAGAGGATCTTTCATCAATCACAATACAGGTAACACAGAAATCAGACAGACTGTTAACCTGCCTCAGAGATCGGAAACCGGTTATAATCGGTCCGGACTCTGCCTGGAACACAGCACTTTTAGATCAGTTCAAAGCAGATGAAATAGGGTTTGTTCCCATTTCATACAACAACAGGATAACCGGGTTTATCGGTCTTGACAATTACATGGATGGCACCGCGATTTCAATTGGGGACCTGAAACGGATTCATCCCATAGCCAAAGAACTTGGCATGGCATTCGATCGTATTAAGGACCAAAACAGGCCGAAATCATGTTGAACCAGGCAAAGGCTTTTGCCGAAAAGGGCGGCAACCAGATTAAGCTATTTTTCGAGGTAACAGTCAAACAATCAAAATAAAATAAGCCATAGGAGGACAGTATGCAGATAAAGGCAACTTTGGTTGACGCAGTAAAGAATCGGCAAGCCGTCCTTTTCGCAGGCGCTGGAATTTCTTGGAAGGCTATAGGTTTTGGGGGACTGTACATCCGGGACAAACTTGGCATGCAGATCAAGCGTGACTACCCAAGCTACGACTATGACAGTCGCTCACTTGAAGATGTATGTGACGAGTATGCTGCTTTGAACGACAGGATAGCGTTGGTTGATCGCCTGGCTGCACTTATCCCTCAGGATAAAGAGCCACAAGAAAGCCATGTGGCAGCCGTCAAGACCTTTCGCTTCATCGTAACAACCAATTGGGATCTCCTGTTTGAATCAGCCTATAAAAAGATAAACCAGCATTACCAGGTGCTCTCATCTGATACCGATGCACCCATGTTCAACTACGACCAGCACAACCTCCTAAAAATCCATGGCTCGGCTGATAGACCCCTCTCTCTGATCGCAACGACTGATGACTACGAGAACTATGCTGAAAGCCATGCGAAACTTATCGACAAGGTCGCCGAGCTACTTCAGAACAATACCGTCCTCTTTGTAGGCTACGGACTTCGAGACGAGCATGTGAGACACCTGCTCTCCCAGGTTCGGAGAAAGCAGCAACAGTGGGCAAAGACTTTGTCAAAACAGATTGATTCTGAACATATACCAATCAAGGCCATACACACTGATTCCAAAGGCTGGGGTTTTGTGGGTCCAGGTGTTGCCCAGTGTTAACCTTTTTTAAAGATCAAATACCGGAAGGATAAATAATGCAGCTAAAATCAAAAGCTGATGCTCAGCGAAGGACTGATCAGATTGTTTTTTTCCAAGATGAATTGGAAATAATTGAGCAGGAAAATATCTTCTCCCTCAATGATATCCAACGCTCAGCACTTGCCAAATACCATGCAAATCTGATCAAAACCCTCTCAAGGGAGTTTGACATCGACTCAAATAAACGTGAAAAGCAACTTAGCTTGGGGATGAAGATCACATCATTCCTTGGTGCGCTTGGTTTAGCCGCCAGCGTTTTCTTTCTTTTCTACCAATTCTGGGGAAGGTTCTCAACATTCACACAGGCCGTCACATTAATTACGGCACCCCTTATTGGCCTGGCTGCCACCATGTATGCATCTCACAAAGAAAAAACCGGTTATTTCTCAAAACTTCTCGGATTGATTAGTTTTGCCTGTTTTGTGCTGAACCTTTCAATGTTTGGCCAGATCTTTAACATTATTCCATCAGCAAACGCCTTTCTTGTCTGGGCTGTTTTTGCTTTCCTGCTTGCTTACGCTTCAGACGCACGCCTTCTTCTCGCCGCAGGCATAATATGTATTTCAGCTTTTTTATCTGCTAAGACAGGAACATGGAGTGGATGCTATTGGATCAACTTTGGAGAACGGCCTGAGAACTTTTTCCCAGCAGCATTTATACTTTTTATGGTTCCTTATTTCCCCCACAACAAATTCTCCGGATTTGCAGTTATTTACCACGTTTTTGCAATGCTGTTATTTTTTATTCCGGTCTTAATCCTCTCCAATTGGGGCATGATCAGCTACTTAGATATTTCTCAAGACTCCATTGAAATCATTTACCAGATTGCCGGTTTTATTTTCAGCGCTACCGCCATCTGGGTCGGCATAAGAAAAAGCTGGCCCGAAGTAGTTAATACCGGCAATGTTTTTTTTACAATTTTTCTTTATACAAAATTCTATGATTGGTGGTGGGGTTGGATGCCCAAATATCTTTTCTTTTTGGTCATCGGTCTTACGGCAATATTGATGTTGCTTATATTTAAACGGCTCAGAAAATCGGTAATAAGAAACGGGCAGGAGGTGTCAGCATGAAAACCCTTCTATCTTCTCGCAGGCTATTTTCCCTCGGTTTCCTAATGCTTGTGGCTACAAATATTATAGTACTCTCCGGAGTAGTTTCTAACAGATCCGGAGAGCCTGAAGCCCAAATGATCCTTACAGAGCGGGAATTACAACTACCATATCAAATACATAAAGAGAATAGCGGCCTTGCTCTGAGACTTACCTGGCGGGCATTGGGTAAGGAGGATGATTATAGCACCTACTCTGATTGGAGAACTCCGGCCTGGCTCAATGCTGAAAAGTTAGAGGGATTGGGATTCAATATTAACAAAAAACCAATTCCAAAGGAAGTTTTTATTGTTCTGGAAATTGATGGTGCCCCATACAAAGAGGCTGTAAAAAGGGCTGCAGTCGCATTACAAATAACGAAAAGTTCATTTGAGTTAAACCCAGGCGACAAAAGCTTACGTGGTGATTTTGAAAGAGCAGAAAATCGATTGAAACGTGAACATAATAAAGAGTCCCGCCTCTTTGCAATTGATGCCGGTCTCGATTCCAGTAAGTTAAGAGACAAGTATGGAGACAAAAACCGTTTCCTGATTACAAAGGGGGTAATTGGGGCAAATTTTTATCACGACAAGAATAAGAACAAAAGTTCCGGCTATATATCACGACTTAGTGTGTCAAGTATCCATGTCCCTCTCAAACATCGACAGGTATTTGATTCCATTATAGCCCGGGAGAAATCCAATGAAAACGACTTTCAAGCACCTCGTTTTGAAGTGAAATTGGCTTATGGCAGCCAATTGGAACCATGGATTGTGTCAGTTAACGCGAAAGAATAAGGAATAAGATTCAAATAGATAAGCCAGAACTATTTCAGGGTTGGGATGGTGAGAGATTGTTTCTGAATAACGATAAATATATGAGCATAGTCGAGTAATAGACCTATAAACCGTGCTCCCATGGAACAGGCCGGCCAGGGCAAACTCTGCCCCGGCCGGCCTGTATTTTTTAGCACTTTACGACGGGAAACCGCTCGGGAAGTGTAATCCCCGCTTTCCTGCGAAGGGCGTCGGCCTGGGTCTGGACCCGTGCCATGAGCGCCTCCTCATCGATGGTGGTGAGCTTGCCTTCGCGCATGAGCCAGGAGCCGTTGCACATCACGGACTCCACGTTGCTTGAGTGCATGGCGTAAACCAGGTTGGAGACCTTGTCATGGAGGGGCAGGCTGCCCATGCTGACGGGATCCACCAGGATCAGGTCAGCCTTTTTGCCGGGTTCCAGGGAGCCGATCTCATCGTCCCACAGCACGGTCCGTGCTCCGTCCACGGTGGCCATCTCAAGAATCTTCTCGGCTGGAAGCGCATCGGGAACCAGGTGGCGGCCCTTGTGAATCAGGGCGGTGAGGTACATCTCGTCAAACATGTCCATGCGGTTGTTGGACGGGGCACCGTCGGTTCCGATGGAGACGGCGATGCCGTGGTCGACCATCTCACGGACCGGGGCAAAGCCCAGAACCCGCATGGCCGCCCCCGGGTTGTGGGAGACCTTTACATCGTAGAGCTTGAAGAGATCGATCTCCTTGGGGGTCATCCACACCGTGTGAACGGCCAGAAAATTGGGTCCGAGCACGCCGAGTTTTGCCAGGTGGTTAACGGTGGTATCCCCACGGTGCTCTTCGGAAAAACGTACCTCTTCGCAGATTTCCGCCACATGCATATGGATGCCCACGCCGTACTTGTCGGCCAGGGCCTTGGTGCGGACCATGAGGTCGTCGGTGCAGTTGAAGATGGTGCGAAGGCCGAACCAGACACGGATCCTGCCGTCTGCTTTGCCGTGCCACTGTTCGATATGGGCCACCTGTTTCTCCAGGGCCTCATCCGTGGTCTCCACCCATTTTTCGGGCAGGCCTTCACCGCAATCCATGGTGGACCGGGCAAGGATGCCCCGGATACCGATCTCCTCAACGGCCCGGGCCATGCCGTCCACTTCCTGGCCGCCGGGCTCGGCAAAGGTGGTGACACCGGACCGGATCAGCTCGGCACAGCAGGCCAGGGAGGAAACATAGGAATCCTCGAGATCCATGGAACTCTCATAGGGCCAGATGCGGTCGTGGAGCCAGGTGAGGAGGGGCACGTCATCGCCCAGGCCCCGGCCCAGCTGCTGGGACAGGTGCACATGGGTGTTGATCATGCCGGGCATGATGATCTTGCCTCCGGCATCAACCACATCGGCATCTTCTGAAATCATATCGGCCGGCACCTTGCCGACCGCTTTAAGGGTGTCTCCCTCCACCAGGATATCACCGCCATCAAAGATCTGGCGTTTTGCGTTCATGGAGAGGATGTAACCATTTTTAATCAACGTCTGTTTCATTATCAATCTCGCTAAATCAGGTCAAATAGAGCAGCCTCCGGCGGCAGGGTGTGCCCGCTCGAAGGCTGATTGTTACTTACTCCTCCCGGGCGGCCATTGTGCTTAGCTCTTCCTTCTGCTCCGGCAGGATCAGGTTGAAGACAATGGCTGATACGGCGCCCACGGCAATGCCGGAGGAGAGCAGGTAGCCCGCGAACCGGGGCAGAGAATAGAGAAGCTCCTTGGGCATGAGCACGGCTGCCAGGGTGACAAGGATGGGCAGGCCGATAACAAGCATGCTACGCTCATCAAGGTGGATATTACGTACCACCCGGAAACCGTTCATGGCGATGATGACGCAGATAACGCCAAACACGCCGCAGATGACGGGCTCAGGAATGCAGGCGATGAGGCTTGTGAGTTTCGGCATCAGGCCAAGGGCAATAAGAATCACGCCGCCTGCCATGATGGCCCAGCGGCTGGCCACGCCGGTGATGGCAATGATGCCCGCGTTGGTGGAGTAACCGGTGACGGGCAGGCCGCCAAAGAGAGAACCGATCAGACAGCCAATGCCTTCACCCATGGCGCCGCCGTTCAGGCTTTCGTCATCCAGCTCTTTGCCGGTTACGGCGCTCACGGCAAACCAGGTGCCCGTGGTCTCAACAAGAACCACAAAGTAGATAAAAGCCATGGTCAGGACGGCATAGAGGTCAAAGGTGGGGGTTCCAAAGGGAAAGGGACGGGGAAGCGCGATCCAGGCGGCTTTGGCCACAGGCGTAAAATCAACCATGCCGTAGAAAGAGGCCATGAGCGTGCCAAGGGAGAGGGAGAGCAGAACGGAAATCAGCCGCAACATCTGTCCCAAGCCTTTCAGACGGGTCCCGAGCATGGTGAAAAAGACAAGCAGGAATGCCGTGGCAACGGCCACAAGGCAATTGGCGCCGATATCCCCGTGGGCCGTGTATACCCCTTGGATGGCGATGGGCATCAATGCAATACCCACAACAATAATCACCGTGCCGCCCACAATGGGTGGAATGATCCGACGAACGATCCCGCCAAACTGCTTCAGGGGTTTTCCCAGGAGTGCTATGACCAGGGCTCCCGGAATCATCGCTCCCATGACAGCCGCCATGCCAAGCCCCTTGCCGATGGCCACCACCGCCCCGATGGGAACATAGGACGGTCCCTGCATCACCGGAAGCTTGATGCCGAAGCCGGTCTGAATCAGGGTCGCAAGACCTGCCGCCAGAAAGGTCATCTGAATCAAAAATGCGGTGTCGCTGGTACTTAAGGCCAGGATCCCCGCAATAATGATGGGAACAAGATAAAGATCCATGGCCAGCACATGCTGAAGCCCCATGAAAAAAGCATCCCGCACACGCAATTTATCGTCTACCCCTGCAATGAGATTTATCTCGTTGTCAGCCACTCTATTCCATCCTTTTTTCAACACTGTTCCTTATTTAAAGGAAACATTTCTATTAAACAACAATGAGCGACCATGGCCGGAAGCCATGATCGCCCATGTACACATTCACCAGAGGGGTCTTTTTAGGCCATAACCCAGCTATTTGTCAAGAAAAGTATTGGAAACAGGCTCTATTTCTTTAAAAGTTCACCGTCGGCTTTGCGGAATTCCGATCCACCCTATGGCCCTGTCCATATGGGCGATATCAAAAAATTCCAGGCAAACCCGGCTGAACAGCCCGAACAAGGCCACCCAGGTGCGTTTCCAGGGCTTATCGCACACCACCGCCACCTTTTCGATGCGATCCGAATAAATCATGATAAACCGCAAGTCGTAATACAGGTCCTCGGCGCTGCAGAAAGTAGGGTAATGCCGCATGACCAGGAGCAGCCGGACCTTTCCGGAGACAGCCGCCGCCTCCTTGATCTCCCGGCAAATGGCCTTGTATTTCTGCCGGGTCAAGCTGGAATGGATCTCCATGGACAGGACATTGCCCGTGGTTTTTAAAAACTGTCTGCTCATCTTTCCCCTCCTGCTTGTTTTCGTGTAAAAAAATCGGTTCTTACAGCAATATAAGCATGGGAGGATAATCATCACAAAGCGCCGCAGGCTTCTTCAAAAGATTTGCCTGAAGAGTTAAGACTTTTGTCTATTATTAATTCTTTGTGTGAGCATGGGATAAGCTTGTGAAAAACGCAATTTTTCAACCGACTGTTTTTACAGCTGCTTTATTTCAGTTTATCCAGGGTAAAGTATCGTCACTTTTTCAGAAACACTTGTGGAATCATCAATTTTAAAGTCGTTTTTTGCGGAATTCCAAACCAACCCATGCTTCTTTCAGTTGATACACCGGCGAGGCCCTAAAATCAATCCCAAAGGCGCTCAATGTTGCCACAGGCATCAATGGATGATTGACAATCCTTGGGGGAAATGGTTAGAATTTCTGTCATTTCCAACCAAAAACGTTCTGCTATTTAACAATCAGGGGAAATATGATGATTGACTTTATTCAGCAATACGGTCACGTCACCCAGGCGCTTATGGCGACACTCTTTACATGGGGGGTGACTGCAGCTGGCGCGGCACTCGTTTTTTTCACAAAAAGGGTAAACCCCAAACTCATGGATTGTATGCTCGGTTTCGCTGCCGGTGTCATGATTGCCGCAAGTTTCTGGTCCCTGCTCGCCCCAGGCATAGAGATGGCCGAACAGATGGGTCATATTCCATGGCTGACAGCCGTGATCGGCTTCATGGGCGGCGGGATTTTCATGAGGGTGGCTGATCGCCTGCTGCCCCATCTCCATCTGGGCCTGGACATTACGCACAGCGAGGGCATAAAGACATCCTGGCAGCGAAGTACGCTGCTGGTACTTGCCATCACCCTGCATAATATCCCGGAAGGGCTTGCTGTCGGCGTTGCTTTCGGGGCTGTGGCAGCCGATCTCCCCTCTGCCACCATTGGCGGCGCCATTGCACTGGCAATCGGAATCGGTCTCCAGAATTTTCCTGAGGGAGCTGCGGTATCGCTGCCATTGAGGCGGGAAGGAATGGGCAGGACCAAAAGCTTCCTCATGGGCCAGGCGTCCGGCATGGTTGAGCCCGTTGCCGGGGTGCTGGGAGCATTGTTTGTCCTTCACATGCAGGACATCCTGCCCTATGCCCTCTGCTTTGCTGCCGGGGCAATGATTTTTGTGGTGGTGGAAGAACTGATCCCGGAATCCCAGCGGAAAGAGGAAAATATCGATATCGTAACAATGGCAACCATGATCGGTTTTACGGTGATGATGATCCTTGATGTGGCCCTGGGCTGATGCTGCTGCGGAGGAACAGTCATCCATTGGATTTTTCCAACCCCTTCAGGCGGTTCCGTCCTTGTTTTCAGCTAATACTTATGCTAACAGTAAAACATGTCATAACCATCAGATTACTGGTTTATTTCGTTCATGCCATGGAACGATAAAGGGGTTAGTCGTAAAATCCCATGAAAAGAATCATAGATACAGAGAAAATACCCATCAAGCTGTGGCTCGATGATATCGAGGAGGGGGCCATGCAGCAGGCCCGGAACATCGCAAATTTCCCCCATGCCCACCAGCATGTGGCCATCATGCCCGACGCCCACCAGGGGTACGGCATGCCCATTGGCGGAGTTCTTGCCACCCGGGGGGTGATCATCCCCAATGCTGTGGGTGTGGATATCGGCTGCGGCATGTGCGCCGTGAAAACAGCCCTTACGGAAGTGACCCAGGGCCAGCTCAAGGATGTGATGCGAAAAATCCGTGAGCAGGTGCCCCTGGGCATGACCCGCCACAACAAACCCCAGAATAAAAGCCATATGCCGGATCTTCCCCTGGGCCCCATCTGCAAACGCGAGTACGGCAATGCCATCAAACAGGTGGGAACCCTGGGCGGTGGAAACCATTTCATCGAGGTCCAGAAGGGGTCGGACGGCCATGTCTGGCTCATGATCCATTCCGGCAGCCGGAATATCGGCTACACCGTGGCTTCATACTACAACAAGCTTGCCATCAAGGAGAACAAGAAAAAACGGGACGCCATACCAAAACAATGGCAGCTGGCCTACTTCAGGATCTCCTCATCTGCGGGCAGGGAGTATCTCAGGGAGATGCAGTACTGTGTGGAATTTGCCCTGGCCAACAGGCGGCTGATGATGGACAGGCTGATGGAGATCGTGGCAGAAACCATACCCGGTCCTTCCGGCCCCCTATCTTCCGGCGATTTCGCCCGGATGATCAATATTGCCCACAACTACGCTGCCCTGGAAACGCATTTTGGAGAAGAGGTATACGTACACCGGAAAGGCGCCACCTCAGCCAGGAAGGGAGAGGACGGCATCATCCCCGGCTCCCAGGGGACAAAGAGCTATATCGTAAAGGGGCTGGGGTGCCGTGACAGTTTTTCATCCTGTTCCCACGGAGCAGGAAGGCTCATGAGCCGGACCCAGGCCCGTAAGGTGCTTAACCTTCAGACTGAAGTGGAAAGACTGAACCGGCTGGGCGTGATCCACGCCCTGAGGCATGTGAGAGATCTGGACGAAGCCAGCAGTGCCTACAAGGACATTGATCTGGTGATGGAGAACCAGAAAGACCTGGTGGAGGTGGTCATGGAGTTGACTCCCCTTGCCGTGGTCAAAGGCTGATATTCATCATTTAAGGAGGAACTGTCATGAAAAGAAAAAAAAGTTTTATTATTATTGTATCATTTTTTTGCATGATCCTTGCTCCCTGGGGCAGCATTGTTTCCGCGGAAGGAAATAAAATCATTTTTGCAACCATGTCATGGGCACCCTATTATGGGGAGGACCTGCCAAATAACGGATTTATTGCTGAAATAACCAGGGCCGCTTGCAAAAAGGCCGGCTATGATGTTGAAATTAAGTTCATGGATTGGAACCGGGCACTGGAGATGGCCAAAAAGGGTAAATACGATGGGCTTGTAGGGGCCTACTTCAGCGATGAAAGGGCAAAATTTTTTAAATACCCGGATTCCATTGGAAAGGTTGAAGTCTTTTTATGCGCCAAAAAAGAGAAAAAGATAACCTACACCACCCTTGAAAATCTAAAACCCTATAGAATAGGAATAATAAGGGGATACGTATATTCTGAAGAGTTTGATGCTGCAACCTATCTGAAAAAAGACCCTGCCGAAAATGCGGAGATAAATTTAAAAAAACTGCTCAGGGGCAGGGTCGACCTTATTGTCGGTTCAAAAGCCGTATTGCAGGATTTGGTTAACAAAAAGTTTAAAGACGCCGTGGGAGAAATTGAGTTCATCGAACCTGCGCTCCAGACCAACAAACTTTACACCATATTTTCAAAAAAGATTCCGGGGTATGAGAAAAAAGTAGAAGGCTTCAACAAAGGCCTGAAAATAATCCAGGAAGACGGAACAGTGAAAGAGATACTGAAGCGGCACGGATTTGAGTAAGTCCGTGCAACTCACCGTCCCGGTTAGAGACGCGTATGTGCGGAAATAACGAAAGATATGAACTTTCTGACACCATGAAAGGATGTTTTAATGGAAAACAATATCTTAAATCGCATAAAATTAGGAATTTCACTGAAAACATCTTTGATCACAAGTGTTGTTATCCTTATTCTTCTGACCGGCAGCAGCCTTGTTTTCATAAGACTTGAATCAAACCTTTCCAGGGTTATGATCGAAAATTATGTTCAGATGCAAGAAAAAGCTCTTGAATCGTATTCAGAGAATCAGAGAGTATCCCTTGCCGGCAGAACAAAAATCAATTCTGAAATATGCGGCGGCATATCGGAATCGTTTCTCTACAATTTTGATTCAGACCGCCTGAATGCGCTTTTGAAAACCTTCATGAAACTGCCTAGCATCCAGGCCATACAGGTCATGGATGCAGACGATGGACCCTTTGCCGCAGCATGGAAAACCCCGGAAATCATAACAGGGGAAAAGATTCCTGCCAGTATCGCCCTTGATGAAAAATTATCTTTCAAATCCCCCTCCTACCACGAAAAGGAACAGGTCGGTATTGTCCAAGTTTATTATACCGACAAATTGCTTGCCGACGAGGTCCGGCAGAAAAAGGAGTTGACCGAACAGGAGATCCTGAACTTTCGCAATATCGCCGGTGAAAGCATAGAAAAAGCCATATCCATCCAGGTTGTTGTGACAATATGCATCGTTGCCGCATTGATCACGACAATCGTTCTGTGCCTGCAGCTCATCGTTATCGGTCCCATCAAAAAAACCGTTGCCATGATCAGGGATATTGCCGAGGGTGAAGGAGACCTCACCAAGCGACTCCATGCCAACAGAAAAGACGAGTTGGGAGAATTAGCAAAATGGTTTAACCGTTTTATTGAGAAACTCCAGGGGATCATCGGAGAGGTTGCAGGAAGCGCCGAAAACGTGAGCACCTCTTCCAGGGACCTATCGGAAATTTCGAAAAACATATCCAAAGGGGCGGACGGCTTATCCGGCAAATCAAATGCGGTTGCTGCGGCAGCAGAGGAGATGAGTGCCAATATGAGTTCCGTGGCAGCAGCAAGCGAGCAGGCTTCCACCAATGTTAACGTGGTGACGGCGTCAACAGAGGAGATGGCAGGTACGATCGATGAAATACTGCGAAATTCGGAAAAAGCAAGCGCCGTAACTGAAGAAGCGGTAGGCCAGGCGGGTAAAGCCCTGGACAGGATTAACGAACTTGGCAAGGCTGCCACGGAGATAACCAAAGTCACCGAGGCTATTACCGATATTTCGGAACAGACCAATCTCCTTGCCCTGAACGCCACCATTGAGGCGGCCCGGGCCGGGGAGGCCGGAAAAGGGTTTGCCGTAGTTGCCAATGAAATCAAGGAGCTTGCCAAACAGACTGCCGAAGCCACCCTTGAAATCAAAGGCAGGGTCGGCGGCATCCAGGGTGCGACCCAGGAGAGCGTTTCCGAAATCAAAAAGATTTCGCTGATTATCGAGGATGTAAATAAAAGTGTGGCCACGATCTCCGCCGCCATTGAGGAACAATCCGTTACAACAAAGGAGATCTCGGAAAATGTTGCCCAGGCTTCCCTGGGAATTGAGGAGGTAAATGAAAACGTTGCGCAGAGTTCCACGGTTGCCGAAGAGATCGCCAGGGACATTGCAGATGTTAACAGTTCCGCAGATGAAATGTCAGCCAGCAGTTCCCAGCTGGACAGCAATTCAAATGAACTGTTCGGTCTGGCGGATCATCTTAAACAGATGATGGGTAAATTCAAGGTGTAGGATTTCCTTTGCCCCATCTTGAACTGATTTTATACGGAGAAATACTAACGATACAGAATAGAGAAATGGAGGTTCCCCCGATGCTTGTCAAACACTGGATGACCAGGAATGTGATCACTGTTGACCCGGACTGTACCCTGGAAAGAGCGATTCAGATTATGAAATCCAAAAAGATCAGGATGCTGCCTGTTCTGAACAATGGCGTGCTTAAAGGAGTCATCACCGACAGAGATCTGAAACGGGCATCGGCATCCGATGCTGTCACCACCAATGAGACGGATCTTACCACCCTTGCCCATGTGAAAATCGATTCCATCATGAGCAGGGATCCCATCCGGGTTCCCTATAATTTTTCCATTGATGAAACAGCGGAACTGCTCCTGGAGCACAAGATATCCGGGGCACCCGTGGTGGATGAGATGAACAACCTTGTGGGGGTCATCACCCAGACCAACGTTTATAAAGCCCTGATATCCTTAACCGGCAAACGGAAAGACAGCGTTCAGTTCGGCGTGGTGGTCAAGGACACCCGCCATTCCATCAAAGAGATAGCTGAACTGCTTCGAAATTATGGGGGACGGGTGATCAGCATCCTGACCTCCGACGACAACCTGCCCAGGGGATATCGCAAGGTGTTCATGCGCATGAGCGATATCGACCGTGTCAGGCTCGAAGCCATCACCGAAGAGCTCCAGACAAAAGGAGAGCTGATCTACATCATCGACCACCATGACAATATCAGGATGGTGTATCACTAGATATGACGGCATGATGACGTTCCATCGCCTCTGGTTTTTTATTGGCCTTACAGTGTTTATCATGCCGCTGTTATCATCCTGTTCATCCAGGGACAAAGACATTTTCTCAGAGTTAACGTGGGCCAGGAGGATAGAGGAGACCCGGCGTGGGGATCTCCACGCGCCCCATTACAGAGACGGAAGATTTTTCAGCCCCTGGATGAAAATGGCAGACAAAAGCTTTCTGGATGTGCTGGGCTGGAAACTATTTTCAAAAACAGACTACACTGACCCGGAAAAAACATTTCTCCCAAGGGTGATTCCCGACACGGCAAGAAGAGTTGCACAGACCAGGGGCGATTTCATCCTCTGGATCGGTCACAACACCTTTTTGATCCGTATTAACGGCACATACTGGATGACAGACCCCATTTTTTCCAATCGCGCCCTGGTGATATCGAGGCAGACGCCCCCTGCCCTGTCCTTAAAGGCGTTCAATGAACTTGTCAAAGAGGTCAATATTGTGATTTCCCACAATCATTATGACCATCTGGACCGGTCCACCATGAAAAACCTGCCCGAAAATGCAACCGTATTTGTTCCCAAAGGCCTTAAAAACTATGTCATGGCCATGAACAAGAACAATGTCCATGAAATGGACTGGTGGGAAGAGATCGAAACCGGGAATGATTCAAAACTGATCTGCCTTCCGGCCCAGCACTGGTCCTTAAGAATCAACCAGGGAAGGAACCGCTCCCTTTGGGCCTCCTGGCTGCTTGTCACCCCCACGGCGACCCTTTATTTCGGCGGGGATTCGGGATATTTCAAGGGGTTCATGGAGATCCGGCAAAAATATCCACCCATTGATTATGCGTTCATGGCCACCACGGCCTACCACCCCAGGTGGTTCATGCATCACCAGCACATGAATATTCCCGAAGCGGTCAAAGGGTTTGAAGACCTTGGTGCCCGCTTCTTTATTCCGACCCAGTGGGGAACCTTCCATCTCGGCAGCGAGCCTGCCGGCTATCCGGGCCTGGACCTGATCCGCCACATAAACAGAAACAGGCTTGATCCAGCCCGGTTTAAAATAATGGATATTGGTGAGATCCTTCCAATCTGTTCAAAGATTTACCCCCGGTAGCAATCTCCATACACCTGCCGCATCCGGTTCAGGGAGGGGAGGATGTCAAATTCCGATCACCCGATTCATGGGGATGCCGTTTGAGGGATTTCCTTTTATGACGGAAAACGACTTGACCCCCGGGGCCTTGTTGATGATTTTGGGGGACAGATAGGTGTTTTTCATCTGGATCTCCATGAACAGATCGTCAGGGAGGTCGTAACCGGAACCCCGGCAGATGCTACGGGCCAGGTAGAAAATATCCTCCAGCTGGTCGATCTTTTCAATGTGATTCACGTGGAGGAAAATTTCGGGAAAGGTGTCGTAATACTCCCGAACCCAGCGGGTATTGGAAAATTTCTCCCCATAGATGTGGTCAATCCCCATGCGCCCTGCAATTTCAGCTATTTTCTCCAGGGTTTTCCCGAAAACCTCATCCTTGACTGAAAGAAGATCTTCCCTGCCGTACCCGGGGATGTCGTCCCGGAATCCCCGGATGGTTTCCACCGCGTCCACGGCCAGGATCATGTAGTCGCTCCGGCCGGGGGTGCAGGCACTGTTCCACGGGACCGGGGATGCCATGTCGGTGATGTAGAGGGGAAGAAGATGGACCTTCATCACAAACTCCCCATGGTAATACACCTTCAAAATCTGGTAGTTCCGGTCCAGGATCCAGGAAAACACGGTCCAGAAAATGTTTTCGATCCCCGTGTCCGCCTGGAAATTCTTCTTGTCCGATGTACAGTCCCCGGTATCTTTCCCGAGCTTCAAATAGGAGATATCCCGGGTGGCAAATTCAAACTCGATGCCGGCCCCCGTGATGCCGAGAAGTGTCTCTGTTCCTGTAAAGCCGATTCTTTCGGGCATGCCCAAAAAAAGTTTTGCCGCTTCGTCTGCATAGCTGGAAAGCCGGGTGTTTTCAGGTTCCAAAAGGCTGCCGTGGACAAGGGTCTCAAGTCGGTTGAGGAGCTCCCTTGCATGGAGACAATCCAGGATCTCCTGGGCCTCCCTCTTTTTCGTATCCCTCGTAAACTGCCGGATCTTTTTGGTGAGGATCCGGTATACGGCTTCGGCCAGGTTCTCCTCCTTGATGGAGTTCAGGACATCTTTCAAGATCAGTCCCTTTTCCAGCAGGCTGGCTTTCAAGTCCATCCGGAGGATTTTTTTAATCAGGGGACGGTTTTGCCGGATGACCTCAAGAACCCTGTGCGGATCGTTTATGTTCAGAAACGGGTCGATATTTATCCCGAACTCCGAAGACAGGTCCCGGTGCCAGCCCTTAAAATACTGAATCACAGCCCCTTTCAGGTTTTTATCCCCGTGTTTCAGCACATCCCGGATAAACTTCCCCGCCTCGAGGTTGAGACCCTTTTTCCTCTCCCTTCCCTCCTTGGGGGGCACCAGGCCGTAGGAGCTGGGAAGCCGTCCGAACCGCTCCTGGGCGTTCTTCAGCGATATGCTTAAAGGGCCGTCTTCTCCCGAAAATCCCACAATAATGGGGTTGTATTGCTTTTTCTGTTCCAGAGGCATCCGCTTCTCCCAAGCCGAACAGGTTTTGCTATTGGTTTTAAAAAATTTCCTTGATCTTTCTCGTCAGCCCTTCGGTCATCTCCTCGGTTCCGATGGTGATCCGGACAAAATCACGGATCCCGTCGGTGTTGAAATGCCGCACCAGGAATCCCTCTTCTCTCAACCGATCATAGATCTCCCGGCCATCCAGTCCCTCTTTCCTGGCAAACACGAAATTGGCCTTTGAGGGAAGGACCTCCCACCCCAGGGCCGCAAGTTCACGGGTCAGTGTTTCCCGGCTTTTGATAATCCTTTCGGTGATGCCGTCATAATACGCCACATCCTTCATGGCGATTTCCGCGATGGCGAGGGACAGGACATCCGCCGGGTAGGAGTTGAAGGAGTCTTTCACCGCAAACAGGGCGTCGATGAGCTTTTCATCCCCCATGGCAAACCCGATGCGGATCCCCGCAAGGGACAGACTCTTGGAATAGGTCTTCACCACCAGGAGGTTCTTGAACCGGCCAATCAGGGAAACGGCGCTCTCCCCCCCGAAATCGATGTACGCCTCGTCGATCAACACCACCCGGTCCTTGGGAAGTTTTTCCATGAGTTCTTCGATCGCGGCCAGTTCAATCAGCATACCGGTGGGGGCATTCGGGTTGGGAAAGATAACCCCGCTGGTCTTGCCGGATGCCAGAAACCCTGAAAGATCGATGGAAAAATCACCTTTTAACGGGAGCTTCTTGTAGTTGATGCCATGGAAGTCGCAGTAGACCGGGTAGAAGCTGTAGGTGTGTTCCGGAAAAAGAAGGTCCCCGTTAATGCTGTCGAAGAAGGCGTAAAATGCAAAAGCCAAAACCTCGTCCGAGCCGTTGCCCACAAACACCTGCTTTGGGTCGATGTGGTACCGGTCTGCGATCACCTGGCGCAGGTCCGTGAACAGGGGGTCCGGGTAGAGCCTCAGTTTCCCGGCATCAAATCCCTTGAGCAATTCCTGGACGTCGGGAGAAGGGGGATAGGGGTTTTCATTGGTGTTGAGCTTGACAAATTTCCTGTTTCGAGGCTGTTCACCGGGAACATAGGGAGACAGGTTTTTCATTCTTTCCGAAAACATGATGACCTCATCAAATCGTTTATTTTTAATTTATCCTCTTACTTTTTCCACTGAGTCATACCATACCCCCCTTATACTTTGCCATTAATTAATGTAGAGAACCCGATAACTGCAGGTGTCGATTTCACATGCCGCAGAGGGCAGACCGACACTGTCCGATCAATCGGTTACGAATGAAAACGAGAGAAAAACTCGTTACTATCTTAGGTATTGACAGTTATTTTAAAACTTCGTATATCTAGTTCCGATTTAACAATTTTGCAGTAGAAACTGCTTGTAGTTGTCCAGGTAAATGTGTAACAAGTCTATAAAAGCCACGAAGGCGGTCATCCGGGAACGGATGAGGTGTTTTCGTGGCTTTTTTTGTTTTCAGATCTTTTGCAGAGTCGGGTTAAAAAACGAATAAGGGAGGTGATAAAAAAAAACAAATCAGGGATAGGGAAGGCAGCGAACACCGGCCAGTGTCCTGAAGCCGCCTTCCCATTGAACCCTCCTCGGGATAAGGAAGGTCGTTACATAGGAATGCCATTGTTTTCTCTTTTTGTCAATTCGACCTTTTTTCATCTTGAGCTTACACCACCAGAGTTTTTGCTTCTAACTAAAAAGATGATGGAATAAAGATTTCCAACAGCAAAGGAGAGATAGAAGATGAAAAAATTTCTAAAAACAATGTTTGCGTTAATTTTGTCTATGACAACAGTTTTTGCCTTAACCTGCCACCCTGTCATGGCCCATGACATGTGGTTAGATGTGAGGGATTACACCCCGGCCAAGGGTGAGGACATTAGCCTGACGATTGCCTACGATCACTATTTTCCAACCCGCGGTTTTATGAATCCTGACGATCTGGAAGAAATATACATCCGCAATAAGAACGGTGAAAAAATTAATTTCAAAGCCTTTTCAGACGTGGAAATTAAAGCGGACACCCCCCTGAAAGAGGCAGGAACATATGTAATATCGGCCAAAAGGAAAGGCGGTTTTTTCACCAAGACCACGGAAGGATACAAAAGGGGCCAGACAAAAAAAGGGCTCAGCAATGTAATTCGTTGCGGATATTACGCAAAATATTCAAAAGCCATCATCAACGTGGGCGAAGCTGCTGGTTCAGCATTTTCAAAGGCACTCAATCATGAACTCGAGATCATCCCCCTGGCAGATCCCGGGACATTAAAACAGGGAGATTTCCTTCCGATCAGGGTATTGCTGAAGGGTGCCCCCCTCCCTTCCTGCCAGATAAATGCCACATACATGGGGTTCTCTTCGGAAAAGAACACCTTTGCCTATGCCACAAAAACGGACAATGACGGCAGGGCAAAAATAAAGATGCTCGTATCAGGACTTTGGCTGATAAAGACGTCGCACATGGAGGATTATCCGGACCCGGAAGAGTGTGACGACCAGAAATTTTCAGCCACAATGACTTTTGAGATCAAATAGGAAAAAAATGAGGTTGTCAGGGTAAACATGATGATGGATTAAGGAGAGCAAAATTGAAATATTGCAAAGTATTATTGTTGTTCCTGGTGTTAATCCTGTTTGTCTCCGTCCAGGCATATTCACAGGAATCACATAAAGATGAAACGATCCTGGCCGGGGAAACAGTAAAAAAAAACACCGTAAAAAAACATCCTGAAATAATAAAACTCGACGATGTGGTCATCCGTGGCGACGTCAGCCATAAAAATCTTGAAGCCACCTCTGCTACGATACTGACAAATGAGATGATCACCAACCGGGTTTATGAAACACCGCTGGAAATTGTAGCGCTAGCTCCGGGTGTATCGGTTAAACAGTACAAGCAGGGAGGGACTGCCGCATCTTTTCAGATGCGGGGCTTCACCAGCTGTTCCCACGGTTCTGATGTGGCAATTTATATGGATGGCATCCCGCTTAATGAAGGCGACGGTTATGCCGACACCAATATTGTAAATCCCGAGGAGTTGGAAAGGGTTGAATTGATTAAGGGACCTGTTTCTCCCCTTTACGGAAATTTTGCCTCAGCCGGTGTCCTTCACTATTATACGGTTAATAAGGTAGAGGACCAGCATGTCAAATTACAATATGGAGCCAACAATACCTATGAAGGAAATTACGTGGGCGGGTTCTCGACCGAAGATGAAAAATGGGATCATGTTTATTCCTTCCAGAACTATCATACGGACGGGTATCAGGACAACTCGAACTGGGACAAACTAAATGCTGCCACTCGAATCACCCATCATTTTTCAGATGTTCTGGATGCCAGGCTCAGCCTCCGGGGGTTCAATTCAGATTGGGACGCACCCGGATGGCTGAATCAAGAGGAATATGAGAATGACCCGACAAAGTCCGTAAATGACGCAAACGGAGGCAGTAAAGACCGGGTTTCCGGAAAAATCGATATAGACTACCGGATTAATAATGAGTCCAAGATACTGTTCCAGCTTTGGGGATATGACCAGAATTTTAAAAGATATTATGCCGGTCGTGAGGATGGGGTTCCAACGGGTACGAACATCGGTAATTTACGCGATTTTGACCGCCTGGTGCATGGAGCCGGGCTCAGTTACAACTTTATAGGCGAACTCCGGGACAGAGAATTGCGGTTCACAGTGGGAGTGGACCACATGACAGAAGATATAGAAAGGGACAGGTGGAGACTGACAGCCGGTAATGGCAGGGAGAAAGGCGATCAATATATTGATTATCAAATTGATTTCGAGTCCCTTGGCGTATATACGGACATTAGTTACCAGTTGGCCGAGCCCCTTAAGCTCATTGTTGGGGCGCGTTACGACCGCTTCTCAGGGAAATTGACAGACCATCTTCTGGATGATCAGAAATTTTCCATGAAAGATGTTAATATTTTCAGCCCCAAAGGCGGTTTGTTGCTGAGTTTGCTGGATGACCGCCTGGAGATCTTTGGAAATTACGGCCGTGGATTTGCCATAATGTCCGGTTTTGCCGAACAGACACAGTACACCCAAGACAACTGGGATCCGCAAATAAGAACTCAATATGAACTGGGAATAAGAACAACGCCTTTAAACTGGATCAGTGCCCAGGTTATCGGCTTTCGGGTAGAAACAAAAGATGATTTCATACAAGATCCCGTCTCTCTTGACTATGCAAATGCAGGAGAAACCACCCGGGACGGAATGGAGTTATCGCTTGATTTTTACGCATTTGACCATGGTTATCTGCATGGTGACTACGCTTATATTGATGCACAATATGACAGCTACTCGTCAGGTGGTGTGTCATATGACGGCAATGACCTTCCAAGGGTTCCAAAAAATATTACAAACATAGAACTCGGTTATAATGCACCGGAAGGTTTTGGCGGATGGGTCAGATATCATTACGAATCCGGAGCAGAGCTGAATCAGGCAAATACGGTAACGGGAGAGTCATGGGATAAGGTGGATGCCAATATCTTTTACCGCTTTGGCAGCAAACGCAAATACAGGCTTTCCCTTGACATCCTCAATATCTTTGACGAAAAGTATCCGGCGACTGAGAGCTACTGGGGTGGAAACACCAGCTACTCCCCAAGTCTTCCATTGAGTCTTTACGCATCATTTTCCATCGATTATTAACAGCTAAAGGATTGAATTAAAAAATTCCCTTCCGCCGGATGGTATATTGCGCCATAGGCGGAAGGGAGCCGTAATCATGTTAACCCTGCTTCACTCTGAAGCATCGGGGCTTAATCTCCTTGAGAATATCAACGGCCACCCGGACATTTTTTTCAGGCCGCACCCATGGTATCCGTACTTTTGCATTGACAATTAACATAACACTGTTCTATTAATAATTATCAGAACAGTGTTATGTTAATTTTATATAAAAGGTTAAGATACGCCATGGCCAGAAAAACAAGATCTCCTGAAGAGATTGAAAGAGTAAAGGACAATATCATTGAGGAAGCCATGAAATTGATCCTTGAAGCGGGCTTTAACAATATGAGTCTGAGGAAATTAGCCCTCCGGGTGGGGATGTCGGCAACCAATATATACTATTACTATTCCAGCAAGGATGAAATCTACCTGAACATTCAGATAAAAGGGTTCAAGCTTCTGCAAACCAGCCTTGAAGGAATCGGCATATCGAAAAAGAATCCCCTTGAATCCCTGGGAAAAATGATCCGGACCTATCTGGAATTCGGGTTCAACAACCCGGATTACTATCAGATAATGCTGAACAGCGATACGCCCAGGTACCTGGAATACAAGGATCAAAACAAGAAAATCGAACCTGTCGCCCTTGAGGCGAAACAGATGGCCGTTAAAGCAATCGCAGTCCCCCTGAAGATCATGGAACGAATTGCAGATGGCAATGATGCCATTCCGGAAAAGGATATTGAATTCAGGGCCTATCAGATTTGGATCACCCTCCACGGAATCGTCACCCTGAACAACAGGAACATTTTACTGGAGCTGGATGAAATAGTACCGGACAAATTAATTGACAGAATGTGTGAGGAATTGATGCTCCCGTTTTATAAGACCCAAACAAACCGTTAAAAGGAGGCTGGTGTAATGAAAATTGATTTACTGAATGGATTAACTCATTTTGCCCTGCGGATGATGGCCGTCCAGTTTAACCTCCGGCCTTCATTAAAAAAATCCATGAAAAGCCGTGACGGGTGGACAAATTTTACCATCGGGCTGAGAACCGCGTCTGGAAACGTAAACCAGGCCATTGTATTTGCTGACGGACGGGTTACGGTTTTAAACCATATTCCGGAAAAGACCGATGCCATCATGCATTTTGTGGATGACCGGGTCTTGAAGGAAGTTGTCCGGATCACCCCCAATGAGATGCTGAACCTGGTTTTAAAGAATAAAATCATTCTATATGGGAATATGAGCTACCTGCAGGCGTTCAATTACTACATCTCTCTTATTATGGGCGGCGTGCATCAACAAATGCTGAACAGGGCGAAAAAACGGGATGAACGTTCAAGGAAAAAGGAATTCCCCGAAAACACGCCTCAATTGTCAACGGAGCTTGCGAAAAGAAAAAGCTACCGCATGAAAGGAAAAAAAGAAGATCCGGGGGTAAGGCACCTTGATGATCCCTACCTGTCCCGGTATGGCCTGGAAGACTTTCCCCGGATAAAAAGACTCCATGAAAAACATTTTGCCGCAACCCCTGAAATCTCTTCCGAAAGAGCCGTACTCCTGACCGAATGGTACAGAGAAAACGGCTTTGAGCAGGACAATGACGGCAACCCATGGTTTCCCGAACTCCGGCAGGCCCATGCGCTCAAACACCTCATGGAAAACAAACAAGCGGTCATCCGTCCGGATGCCCTGCTTGCCGGAACCTGCTCGCCGGAAGAACAGGGCGTTCTTGTTTACCCCGATACAACCGGAACCATGATATGGGGGGAACTTGATTCCATTGAAAAAAGGGTTCTTTGCCCCTGCCGAATTACGAAAAAAACAGCTGCCGAACTCCATGATATCTTCCCCTTCTGGACAAAGCGAACCAACCGGGAGTGGATCCGGGAGAAGTATGATTACCCCCTTTGTCAAAAGATCGATGAACGTGCGGTTGCATCCTTTAATTTCAAAATCGTCTGCATGTCCCACACCGTACCGGATCTGCCCAAGTTTGTTCAGGATGGAACAGATAAGATGATTGATGAAATCCGGCACAAAATAAAAAGCCTCCCTGCTGAAGAGACTGAGAAGATCAATACCCTGCACGCCATGATCCTCTGCCTGGAAGGTCTGGATACCTATGCCGCCAATCTTGCAGACCAGGCATGCAAACTTGCGGAAACGGAAAGTGATCCCAGACGCAGGGCAGAGCTGGAAAGGCTCGGAAAAATATGCCGCCATGTTCCGTCGAAACCAGCCGGAACCCTTGAAGAGGCGGTGAATGCCGCCTGGATCGCCTGGATCGGGCTTCTCATGGAAAACAATAATGTATCCCTTTCTCCGGGACGGCTTGATCAGCTCTTCCAGCCCTACTTTGAAAGTGACCTGAAAAAGATAACCGGTGAACAGGAGAAAAAGGAGTATATTGAACATGCCATTGAACTGATATCCTGTTTTTTCATGGCAAGCGCCGACCACCATAACCTGGTGCCTGATGTGGCCAATTATCTTTTCGGGGGCAGCCAGTCTGAAACCGCCATTACCATCGGGGGCATGACCCCTGACGGCAAAGATGCGGTCAACGACATGACTTACATTTTTTTAAAGGTCACGGAAATGCTGTCCCTGAATGACCCGAACATGAATGCCCGGTTCAAGCTTAATGTAAACAGCGACACCTACCTGAAACGGTTATGTGAAGTGAATTTCATTACCGTGGCAACGCCTTCCATGCACAGTGACGATGCTGTGATCGAATCCTTTGGCCAGAACTCGGATAATATGGAAGACCTGCGGGACTGGGCCGCCACAGGATGCGTGGAAATCACCCTTTCCGGTAAGCATATGAGCCATACCGGCGCCACATCCATCAATATGGTGGCAGGCCTGGAAATGGCCATGAACAACGGGTACCACCCGTTGATGGATTGGCATATAGGCCCCCGGACAGGCCGTCCGGAAAAAGGTGATTTTAAAACCTTTGATGATTTTTTTAACGCCTTTGCCCAACAGCAGCAATTTATCATAGAAAACACCACCAGGCTTAACAATATGGCCGGAGAGGCATATGCATACCTGCGGCCGACACCGCTTCTGAGCACTGCCATCCGTGGTGCCGTTGACAACGCACAGGATGTCACAAAGGGAGGGGCACATTACAATACGTCCGGGACTTTTAACATCGGACTTTCCGATGTGGTGGATTCCCTGATGGTGATTAAGCATCTTGTTTATGACAAAAAGACGGTGACCTTTTCAGATTTAAAAAATGCCATTGACACGGATTTTAAGAACGATCCTGCCCTCCATGCAATGGTGATGAAAAAAGTGCCCCGGTTTGGCTCCGGCAGCGATGAAGCCGTTGATATGGCCAACCGGGTGACATCCCTGATCCATGATGCCTATAAAAAAATAAAGAATTTCCGTGGAGGAGATTACACGGTCGGGTTCTGGTCCGTGGCCCAGCATGTTGCCTATGGTTCATTGTCAGGCGCGCTTCCTTCGGGCAGAATGGCCGGTAAACCGTTTACACCCGGGGCAACGCCCCACCCTTCCGCCTCCGCCAGTTTCCTGGACAATATACGGGATGTTGCCCGGCTGAATCCCCGGAATATGGATAATAATATCGCCTTTAATGTTAAGATGGTGCCTTCTGCCAATGATTCACGTGAAAAGACTGTCGAGACCCTCTATTCCTATGTAAAATCCTATTTTGAGCAGGGAGGCATGCAGATTCAGTTCAACATGGTCAATTCCCAGGTGTTAAGAGATGCCATGGCCAATCCCGGAAAGTATCGAAACCTTCTTGTGCGGATATCCGGATATAACGCCTATTTTGTACACCTGAACAGGGAGATGCAATTGGAACTGATCGAAAGAACAGAGTACGGTTTATGAAAAAGAATCCATTGATACTCGAGATAAAGGGCAACTCCCTGGATGATGGTCCGGGAATCCGGTCGGTTGTTTTTTTTAAGGGATGCCCCCTTTCGTGCACCTGGTGCCACAACCCTGAAAGTAAAAAAACCGCCGTTGAGATTTCATTTGATGCCGGTGAATGTGTGGGTTGCAACACCTGCGTGGAAACCTGTGCAAATAAGGCCCTTTCAAAAGAAAATCCATTTTTTATCGACAGGAAACAGTGCAACTTATGCTTTGCCTGTGTGGAGGCTTGTCCTTCCGGGGCCCTGGAGCAGGTGGGCCAGGACCTGGGCGTTTCCGGTATTGTTGAACGAGTGATCAGGGACAAGCCCTTTTTTGACACCTCCAAAGGCGGTGTGACCTTTTCCGGCGGAGAGCCGACACGCCACATGCCGTTTCTGGCAGAAGCAGCAAAGGCCCTTAAAGAGAAAGGTGTTCATGTTCTTCTTGAAACCTGCGGCCAGTTCGATTATGAAACCTTTAATGCGCTTGTGTATCCCCATGTGGATCTGATATATTTTGATATCAAGATCATGGACAGCGGTAATCATAAAAAACATTGCGGACTTCCCAATGAAACAATTCTTGAAAACTTCAGAAAGCTGTATGGGAAATACCGGGATGGCGGCGTGGAGATTCTGCCAAGAACGCCGCTGATCCCGGATATTACCGACACAAACGAGAATCTTTCCGCCATTGTGTCCCTCTACAAGGAGGAAAAAGTAGATAAAACACAATTACTGCCATACCATCCCCTGTGGCAGGATAAAAACCGG
>JAQYWC010000056.1 GCA_030145245.1 Desulfobacterium sp. | reverse complement strand
TTTTTACAGCATCTACAACATAATTTATGCACTGGGTCATTTTGAGATCCTTTTCCATAAAATCACTCAGCCCTTCCTCACTGAGCACATCGAGACCGATGAGCTGGCTGCAATTGAGATTGCCGTGGTGGGCTTTGAATTTCTCTGTGAATATGCCAATTTTCTCAAACACGGTTTTAAACGCCTCTGAATCAGTGGCGTTTTCCATGCCGTATTCCAAACCGAGAACCAGGAAGGCGCCGGTTACAGCACCACATTCCCCACCCTGTCCGGAACCTGCGGCAAGCGGGTTTGCTATTTTTCTGGCAATTATGGGGTCAAGCCCGTAATCTTCTGCAAATGCCTCCAAAACTGCCTGGGAACAGTGAAATCCTTCTGAAAAACGCTGGGTGGCCAATTCAATTCTTGTCATTGTTTTCTCCTTTTTGATTGCTCCGGTGTTTTCTCGGTGTTTCAGCCTGGGCCAAATTCCTCTTTCGGGGATCCGGCCTGATTGAAATACTCAATAACCGATCAGTTTTTTTGTGTCCAACAAAAAGAATCGATGGTAATGATCGAAAAAAATGCACAGAGGATTAAGTTTGGGGGGGGGGGTGAGGGGCACGCCGGTTGATTCCGCTAAGCCATGGTATATCCGTGATCTTTGGCGATTCATGGGTGATCTGACAGGCATCGTGCTTGGCCCGATGCCTGTCAGGATCGGTTTATGCGGGGGAGGGCGGTTTGAACGGTCCATAATCCGTATACCCTTCGGCGCCCGGAGTATACCACAGGGACATATCCTCGGCAGGATCGAGGGGCCAACCGTTCTTGAGCCGTTGGGGCAGGTCGGGGTTCGTAATAAAAGGACGGCCAAAGGCGATCACGTCTGCATCCCTTTCCGCTATTCTCTCTTCAGCAGCGTCTTTGGTATAACCGCAATTGCCGACAATGATTCCCTGGTAAATGGGCCTGAACTCCGCCAGGGTCATGGGGGCTCCTTTTTCGTGGAAACCAAAGGCCAGGCCATCCATGATATGGAGATAACCCAGGTTGAATTTGTCCAGCTCTTTTGCTACATAAAGGTAGGTTTCCCTGAAGTTTTCGCTGCCCATGTCATTGAAGATGCCGTTGGGTGAAATGCGCACCCCCACCTGCTCCGGTGCCCAGACATCCAGAACCGCTTCCAGCACCTCTTTTAAAAAACGGTATCGGTTTTCAAGGCTTCCCCCGTATTGATCCTCCCTTTGATTGGTTTTTGAATCAATGAATTGATTGATCAGATACCCGTTTGCACTGTGGACTTCTATCCCTGAGAAGCCGGCTTCCCTGGCATTGCTGGCTGCCTTGCGGTAATCATTCACTGTTGATTTGATCTCATCAACGGATAATGCCCGGGGTGTTTCATACTCTTTTTTGCCCATGGGGGTGTGGATGTGATCGCCCTTGAGCTTGATTGCCGATGCGGAAACAGGGGGGGCGCCGTCATGGAAATCACTGTGGGATACCCTGCCGCAATGCCAGAGCTGGAGGAAAATGGGGGTGCCTGTCGGTTTGATTCTGTCCGTGACGATTTGCCAGCCCTCAACCATCTCTTTTGTGTAGATCCCCGGGGAATCGATCCAGCCGATGCCCTGTTTGGAAACCACGGTCGCCTCGGTGATGAGAAGGCCGGCTGAGGATCTCTGGTAGTAATATTCTGCCATCAGGTCGTTGGGTATACGGTTTGCCCCGGCCCGGCCCCTTGTCATAGGTGCCAGGGCAATTCTGTTTTTTAATTTAAGGTTTCCCATGGAGATCGGGTCAAACAAGCTGGTGGTAGTCATTTTGTTTCCTCCTGGAAATAAGATTGCGTTATGGTGGGGGGCGGCATGAAGGCGATGGGACAAGGCCAAGCCCCCCATGGCAACGCCAGACTGCCGGTAATTAAAACGGCCAGAAGCGGTTGTCTTCCCAGACACTGTCCAGCAGGGCCCTGTCAATGTCCATGAGTCTGTTCAGGTGTTGCCTCTCCCAGCCGGCAAGCCAGGCATACACTTTCTTCTCTTCAGGATCGCCGGCATTCTCGGCCTGTTCCGAATAGACCTTTATGGCTTGCTGTTCCATGGCAATGGCCGCTGAAATGGCCGAGGCTTCAAAACCGGCGGCTGAAATTTTTTCCCGGATTCCCCTGTTCAGTACGGTCGAAGCCAGTTGACTCTCTTCTGTTTCGCTAAAAGAATCTGTCTTAAAATGGCCGGTATCGCTGTATGCTTTAAACTGGGCTGACAGTACGGTGATATGGTTGGCCTCTTCCTGGGCCATGGAATCAAAAAAGGAACGTACCGCTGCATCCTCAGTCTGCTCTGCCACTTTATTGTAAAATGCAAACCCCCGTTTCTCGAGTATGATCGCCTGTTTTAAAACTTCCAGAGTTCCTGCAACCTTTCCGGTTTCGGTCATGGTTCCTCCTGATTATAATTTATTTTTGCCGCTCCCGGATTTTACCCACAGGAGCGAGATAGATGGCAAATTCATCCTCTCCGTCAAGTCCCAGGAGCTGGTCCAGCCCCTCCTGGTCATAGGCCGCAATGGCGCAGGTCCCAGCCCCGATGGCTTCACAGGCCAAATAGAGATTCTGGCATACATGGCCTGCATCCAGTAAAATGACCTTGTGGGCGGCAAGGTCATAGCGCCACTCCATTCTATGGGGAATGGCCACCCAGATAAAAGTGACGGCGGCCTTTCCCGGATAGGGCTGTCCAAGGGAGGCCTCCACCATTTTCACCGGAAGCAGGTCTTCTGCAAATTCAAAGAGCAGTTCATGGGTCAGGGGCAGGTAGCGATAGATACCGGCGGACAATCCTTCCACGTTCAGCACTGCCAGGTAGGTTTCAAGGGCGTGACGGCACCCGGCAGAGGGAACTGTCCTGTATGCATTGCCATGGAACGGTTTGCCCCTCACTCCCTGGGTGCACCATAACAGATAGGCAAGTTCCTCAAGGGAAAGGGACTCGTCCTGGTAGACCCGATGACTTTTCCTGGCTTTGATGGCCTGGGTCAGGTCGGTTTGGGGAATGGTTTTCCATGTCTCCATCCTGGGTAGTTCAATGCGAATGGCATCGGCGGAATAGGGTTTTTCAATGGGGGGAACCGGCACTCCCCTGTTCTGATCCGTAAATGTGAAGTTGATTTCCTGACGGATGCTGTCTTTGAGGAAATATCTGTAGATGTCCCGATCTTTTTTAATCATTTTTCCTCCCTTTTCTGCAACTTCGTTGCACCATTGCCCCTTTGGACTGTCTGCCATCAGAAGGTGATGACCTGATACCCCTGTTCCATGTATCCGGCAAGGCTTGGATGCCCCTTCATCTCATTGCACAGGGGTAGCCCCTGGGCTTCAATACCCTCAAGGGCACCCATCTTGGAAGCACAGGCCTTGCAGACACAATCGATCAACCCCTGTTCCCGAACATTCCGGTAGAGCTTTGAAAAGGGATTGGTCTCATCTGTCAGCCCATTGACAAGTTTGGTGGCACTTCCTTCGATCACCACTTTTACTTCATATCCCTTTTCTTTCATATCCAGCGCATTGAGCAGTACATGGACAAAACACATTGCTTCACCATTGAAAGCGACCAGGACGACACGTTGATTCATAATTGTTTTCCTCCAATAATGTTTGATTGAGTAAAAGATCCGGCCTGCCAGCCTTTACTTGAAACTATGATGACGGTTGCCTTCATGCAGCCCTTTATCCGGGGGGCAATCCATGACAACCGCTGACGCATTCCTGTCAAATGGGTTGGTTCGCAATGCAAGGGAGAAAAGATAGGGATACTCTTTTTTGAGATGCCCCATATGCGCAACCCACTGGAGGATCAATCTTCTGTATGCACGGGTCAGGTCTCCCGTAAGATGCTTCAGATCAGATGCAGGCAAGTCGTTCAGATCATTCCGGTTAGCCAGTTCATCCAGCACGTGGAAAACACTGAGTAATAAATCACTGAATCCTTCATGCTCCACGATCACCGGATTTTCAAGCAGGCCCAGCAGAAAGTCTCTTCTGCTGTTCAGAAAAACGCTCAATTCGTCCAGGTCGAATTCTGCGGCATCTATTTTTACTTTATACTTTCTGAGTGCTTTCACGGCGGCTGAAAAGCGGGCGTCAGTCCATTGGGGACCGATCAGAAGCTCGTTTGCTGCGCCATCAATGGTCCGGTCGTGATCTGAAAATGAACTTAGAAGTTCGTGCCCCACTTCACTGAAAAAAATCCCGATGACCATGTTAACCTTTCGTCTCCTGCTTTGGGATTCTCGCCTGAGTATCAATATCTCAGAGCCGTTTGCGATTACGCCAAGAAAGGTTGCTCCCCCCATCACGATCAGCAGAACGGCGAACATTCGACTGGCTTGACTGGTCGGATGAATGTCGCCGTATCCTACGGTGGACATGGTAACGATATTGTAGTAAAACGCATCGGCAAAAGAGATCTGCTCCAGCACCATGAAGCCAGCCGTGCCGATAACAGTCACTAATACAAACAGGGTGAGAAATAGTTGCAGTCGCCTGCGTACCTCCTCCATAGTCATATCCTTGAATCGTGAAGTTTATCCTTGTCGCACCCATACCCTCCCCGGTTGTGCTACTCCTTTGTGCGTTTGGTCCTTCCGGGGGGCAGCGAAAATACAAACACTGTACCTTCATCCCCGGACGTTGTAAAGCCGACTTTTCCCTCAAGGATTTGTTCCCCGAACAGTTTCATGGAAAAAGTGCCGATCCCTCTTCCGTCACCATCTTTTGTGCTGAAATTGCGCTGGAATACCCGCTGGGCGATCTCCCGGGGGATTGGTCGCCGGTTCCAAACCCGAAAAGAGACCAACCCATCGGTTTTTTCCAGCCACACCTTTACCCGGCCGCCAGCTTCGGTTCCTTCAAGGGCGTTTGTGATCATGTTGCAAAGGACGCGCAGCAATAATGATCTATCGGTTCGGATGGACAGGCCTGGGGCGGGCGCCTGGAAGTCTATCGTCTTGTTTCTTGCTGCCGGGTGGGTGATGAAAAATGATTTAAGCTCGTCTATTACGATGCTCAGATCGATTTTTTTCCATGAAGGTTGGTAGGAACTGGATTCATGCTGTAACAAGTATCTTTGAATCTCCACCTCTTTTTTCAGGCGTAATGAAGCGTTCAGAACACTTTGTACCAGATCGGATTGACTCTCTTTTAGCGAAAGCAATTCACTTGCCCCGACCAGTCCGCTCAACATGTTGTTTATATCGTGGAAGAATGTTCTTGCAAGTGCCGCCCTCTGCTGCTGGAGGGTAATGTCCTGCAAAAATAACAGCAGAAACTTTTTTCCATTGATTTTGATCGGCTGGGATCTGACCTGCAGGGCAATATCCACTGTCCGGCCATCTCTATGGGCTGTCAGGGCACACATTCTTTCAACCGGTTTGTCCTGGTCCAGGCTTGAAACGATTGCCATTGCGGCCCCACAGGTGGAGCAAAATCTGGTGGTGCCGCACCCGGCAGGTTCGTCGTGGGCATGGATACATTGCAAGGCTTCCCCGGGTCGCACCCCCAGGGCCTGGGCAGGATCCTCGATGCCAAGCATCTTTAAAAAGGAGTCGTTGATGGCGATAATCTGCCGGTGTTCATCCAGGATGGCAAGCACACCGCTGATGGAGTGGAGCAGGCCCGACATTACGGGGTCCTTGTTGATCAGTTCAATTTTTGCAATCAGTTCTTCTTTATCAGCTCGTTCAGCCGGGGCAAAATAGGTCTTCATTTGTTGAAACCCTCCCTATGAGAAATATCCCCATATGAATCTATTCCTTTGCCGTTAATATTTTTACGATTTCACTCCGGTCTCGCTTGTCGAATTTCGTAAGGAGATGTGCCAATTCAAGTGCGTTCATCCCAAATGCCTTTGTTTTTTCGTTTTTTCCATAAATACGATTATACCCGACACGAACGTTTTTATCAGCGCCTCTTTCCAGGAGAAAAATAACATCTTTCGGTGGATTAAACATAACAGCCCTATGTAAGGCGGTAAGGCCATCAAAACCTATGGAATTAATATCAAAGCCTTTTTTTAAGAAAAAGGATACATATTTAAATGCCTCATCACTTGGTATGCTTGGATCATTTAATATTAAACTTAACCCAGTATAGCTCTTTAGTACGTCTATGTCCTCTTTGTTTCCACGGAAGTTAAATAGGTAGAACTCTGCTAATTTAGGTGGGAATATTTTATCTTCAGGGTATAAAGAACTTATGATGAGGTATTCTATGTCATTTTTTACAAGCACATATATGGTAAGCGAATAATAAGCGCATACCATGAAAGCCATCGGTATGACCATAAAAAACAGCAGCTTTCTTTTCATGTTAACCCCATAGGGTATCATGATTTTTATCGTTGTTGTAAGCGAAAACAGCCACTACCGGCTTTGATCGTGCCAGATTCATAGCTTCAAACTCCATATGGCTACGAAAGTGTGTATTGATTGTCTTCCGTACCGATTCATATATCTTAAGATCCCTTAATTCAGTGATTTTAGCGTGTTTAAACCAATGCCTTGCAGCCTTTGCTCCAAATTTAATGAGAGCTCTTTTTACATTTGGATTCGGTGGTTTAAAAAAAAAGTTTTTATAGACGATAGCCACAAAACCAATGGCAAATGATGCATCAATGGCTTCAACTAAAATTCCCTGTGTAAAATTCCCTGTGTAAAATTCCTGAGTCTATCGTGTATAATTACCCCATCAATGAAAGCGTGATCATATTTGAAAAAAAACTTCAATATCTCTTTTGTTTCCTCTTCATTTAAAATAAGTTCTGACGGTGTAAAATTCATAGGAAACACATGCCTTAATCCTTTCATACAAAAACCTCCTCTCCTTATTATGGTTATTGGGGAACATGTTCTGTTCACTTCAACGAAACCGCAATTAAAAGGTCTTTAAGGGAGGGGATATTCCCCCCTTGTTTGGAAGCGGGACGGTTTCCCGGAATTCTTCGGAAGATGTCCGAATCAATAACTCTGCTTTCAGAAGAAACACAAATGCCTGTGGTAAGACATATGAAAGATTACAATGGTCAATGGATATAACTTGAGGAGTACCGTATGAGGTGGTGTCGACGTGAATGACTGAAAGCCAGTGCAGGTAAACGAAGGCCCGGACATAACGAATAAAAAGTCATCATCAGGGGACAGGGGAACTTGTTTTTAAGTTAGCTTTTTGGCTGTTGGTTGTCAATGAAGAAAGGGACAAAGAATCAGTGGTATGATTTTCATCAACCCCCGGGTTTAATCTGTGGCAATAATCGTTGAAATGGCGTAAAAATAGGCCATGACAGAATTAATATTGACAGAAAAATTCTCCGTGGCCTCGGATTTTGCCAAGGCCTTGGGAGTGAAGAATAAAAAGGACGGCTATTTTGAGGGGGATGCCCATGTGATCACCTGGGCCGTGGGCCATCTGGTGGAGCTGTTTGAGCCGGATGATTATGATCCGGGCCTGAAAAAGTGGCGGGTGGAGACCCTGCCCCTTATTCCGGACCGGTTTCGATACAAGCCCATCAAAAGGACCTATCAGCAGTTTCGGACCATTAAGACCCTTCTGACCAAGCGGCGGTTTGACCGGATTATCATTGCAACGGATGCGGGACGGGAGGGGGAGGTGATCGCCCGGACCATCCTCCTTGAGTCGGGCTTTGGGGATAAGGAGCGGGTCATGCGTTTCTGGACCAGCCAGGCCCTGGTGCCCCAGGTGGTCAGGAACACCCTGAAAGAGCTGAAACCCATGGCCGACTACGATCGCTTGTGGCGTGCCGGGTATTACCGCCAGGTGTCGGACTGGCTGGTGGGCATGAACCTGACCCGGTTGATGACGGTTCGGCTCGGGGATCTGTTTTCCGTGGGCCGGGTGCAGACGGCGGTATTGGCATTGATTGTGGACCGGCGGAACGAGCGGGAGCACTTTGTGCCCGAGACCTATTGGAACTTCAAGGTACTGTTTGGCTGCGACAAGGGGCGCTGGACCGGGCGCTGGTTCAAGGAGAAGGAGACCAAGGTCACGAAGAAGCCCGAGGCGGACGCGCTTTTGGAGCGGCTCAAGGCTGAGACCTCTCCGGGTGTGGTGCTTTCCATGAAGAAAGAGAGAAAGAGCGAACCGCCTCCGCTTCTGTTTTCTTTGACCGACCTTCAGCAGGAGGCCAACAACCGGTTTGGCTTTCCCGCTAAAAAGACCCTGGCCATTGCCCAGACCCTTTACCAGGACAGAAAGTGCCTCTCCTATCCCAGGACCGACTCAAAGGTGCTGGGCACCACAAGCCTTGGCCTTGTCAACACGGTGATGGGAAAACTTGGGGGGGCCTATCCCGATGTGTTCGCGAACGTGGATCAAAAGCGGGTGAATCTCTCCAACCGGCGGGTGTTCAACGATGCAAAGCTCACCGACCACCATGCCCTGATTCCATTCAAGCCCATTTCTGAAGGGGCCAGCCATGATGAGAAACTTTTGTTTGATCTGGTGGTGCGGCGGTTTGCAGCGGCATTTCATCCCGATTGTTCGTTTGAGAGCACACGGGTGGTGACCCTGTTTGCCGGGGAAAATTTCCAGACCCGGGGTAAGGTGATCCTTGATCCCGGCTGGCGGCGGATTTATAAGACCGGCACCCGGGACAAGGCCGAGGCCGAGATCATTCCGCCCCTTGCGGAGGGGGACAAGGGGACAGCCGAGAAGATCGACCGGGAGGAGAAGCAGACCACCCCGCCGCCTGACTATTCGGATTCCCTGCTCCTGAAGGACATGACCAATCCGGGGCGGTATGTGGATGAGGAGGAGATCAAACGGCTCTACCGGGGGGAGATCGGCATCGGCACCCAGTCAACACGGGCACAGATCATTGAAACCCTGATTTCAAGACAATATGTCCAGCGGGCGGGCAAGCGGCTCCTTGCCACGGACAAGGGGGTGTACCTCGTTACCCAGCTGAGAAAGTGCACGGTCTCTTCGGTCCTGACCTCGCCTGAGGAGACGGCCCGGTGGGAGATGGACCTTAACACCATCGCCCTTGGGGAGGGATCGGATATTCGGTTCCTGGACCATATCAAGGGCTTTGTTACCGATGCCGTGGCTGAACTTAAATCCGCAGGGCTCAACGTGAAACAGTTCAGGGCCGAGCGTGGTCCGGCTGCGGTGATCGGGCTTTGTCCCGCCTGCGGCAAGGCGGTCCGGGAAAACCGGAAGGCCTTCTCCTGTGAGGACAGGGGGTGCGAGTTTGTGATCTTCAAGAGAATCGCAGGCAAGACCATCTCCACCAAGATGGCGGCCAACCTTTTGCAATACCGCAAGTCCGGTCCGTTCAAGGGGTTTGTCTCCAAGAAGAAGAAACGGTTCTCAGCCTCCCTTCTGATCCTTAACGAGGCAGGCAAGTGGAAGGTTTCCTTTGATTTCAACACCCCGGCAAAGGGGGGTGGAAGCACCGGGTCAGCCGGTCCTGAAACACGACAAAGGTTCGGAGCGGAACCCCCAGCGCCAGGATCCCTGGCCGCACCCAAAAGTGAAAAACCTCAAGGTGCAGGGGAGATGAGCTGTCCCCTTTGCAAGGGAACCATTATCGAAGGGAAACGTGGGTTTGGATGCTCAAACTGGCGGCCGGAACATGGGGACTGTCGCTTTGTGATCTGGAAGGAGATTGCAGGAAAGAATCTTACCCTCCAGAACGTTGAGACCCTTGTTGCCGGCAAGAAGACCCGGCCCTATGTGCTGAAAGACAGCAACGGCGACAAGTTCAGGGCAAGCCTGAAGATGGTTGAGACCCCGGGCCAGGGGTTTGCCATCGAGGTTGAATCCAAAGGCCCGGGCCAGGGCTTCAAGGTTCTTTGCTCCCGTTAAATGGTGAGTGTCTGGGTCCGGTCAAGTGCTCCCGTTAAGGGGCGACGGCCTGGTCCCAGCCAAGCCGGGTGATCATTGCCTGGAATCGTTCGTCCAGGGGGGCTGAGATGGTGATGGGCTCCCTTGTTCCGGGATGGATAAAGGAGAGTTCTTTTGCTGTCAGGAGGAGCCCCTTGCAGTTGAGATGATTTTCAAAGAAGCGGTTGTGGGCGCTCTTTCCGTAGACCGTGTCCCCCACAATGGGATGGAAGATGTGCTTCATGTGGCGCCTCAGCTGGTGTCGGCGGCCGGTCTTTGGCCACAGCTTCACCAGGGAGTAGCGGGTGGTGGGGTATCTGTCCACGGCAATGGGCAGCTCCACCCGGGCAAGGCTGAGAAAGTCGGTGATCGCCTCGTCGACCCGGGGCGGGTCAGCGGTTTTTTTGGAGTCGATCTTGTGCTTGATATCCTTTAAGGGATGGCAGATGGTTCCCTCGCCCTCCACATAGCCCCGGACCACGGCAAGATAGCTCTTTTGGATCTGGCTGAGTTCAAACAGCTTTGACATCCTTGCTGCTGTTTCGCGGTTTCTGGCAAAGAGAAGCACCCCTGAGGTGGGCCTGTCCAGGCGGTGTACCGGAAACACATGGCTTCCGGTCTGGTTCCTGACCATCTGCAGGGCGAACCGTTTCTCCCCGGTGGCAAGGGGGCTTTTGTGGACCATGAGGCCGGACGGCTTGTTCACGGCAACGAGATCTTTGTCCTTGTAGAGAATCTCAAGGAGGTCTGTTTCTGGAGTTTCCATATTTTACTCTTTTCTGTGGAGCCGGCTTTTCTCAAGCCTTTTCTTATATTTTTCGCAGGGGTCCTGGTAACTGACCCGCTGGGTAAACCAGACATAATCAAAGGGCGGTGACGGCTGAAAGCCTTTAAGATCGAGGGGGGCCAGGTAGTCACGAACCTCTGAAGGGGTTCTGGCGATCTCAACAAATCCCAGATTGACCTGGGAGATGCCGGGGTTGAGGTGGCGGACCCGGTCAACCACCCCGAGGTTGTGTTCCGTGTGGCCGCCGCCGATGATCACCACCACGGGCCTGTCCGGGCCGGTTGCGTGGAGTTCGGCAATGGCGTGGGCCATGGTGTCGTTCCGGGCGATCCAGGAGTCAAAGAGCAGTGACTGCATCCTGGGGTTTTTCATGCCGCAGTGTACATCGGCAAATATCCCGTACATGTAATCCCGGTAGGTCTTGTCGTCAAGGTGGGTGGAGAAGATCGACCGCTTTTCAAGATTTGTGAGGTTGTCCCATCCCTTTCTTGTGATGCGCCGTTTCTGGGCGTCTGAAAGATCCAGGCCCGCGGCCACAAGACTCTCCTTTTTGGCAAGGCTTAAAATCTCAAAGTAGTAGGGCCAGAGCTTGTCTGATTTGGCATCCCATCCCAGCTGTTTCCTGAGCATGGTTTCCACCCTTTTCTCAACGGCATTTGAGTGCTTTGCCCGGTGGGAGTCAATAAAGTCCAATAGGAGCGGGGTGTCGCTTGTGGAGAAGAACTCAAACCCCAGCTGGGGGCGTTTCCCTTTTGCTATCAGGGCCTTGATGATCTTGTTCTGGAGCCTGTGGTGCTCCGGGTTGTTATGCTTTTCCCCAAGATAGATCACGTCGGCTTGAAGCAGGTGGTCCACCAGGGCATCCATATCCATGGTTTCCCCTGTGGCGGTGTTGATCAGTTGCCCGATCAGGGGATCGTTCCTGAACGGTACAGCCGGGTTGACACCGCAGGCCTGGAGCAGTGAACCCATTGCCAGGAGAAGGATTGTTTTTAGAATTGGTCGCATTTTACACTCCTTTCACGGCTGTTGCATCGCTTTTTGTTATTCAGGCAAGTGGGGGCGTCCCTGGGGAGCATTGACCGGAAGGAATCCGGCCGGGGGGCCGGATTCCGTGTATGGCAGGATTACAGCGCCTTGATCAAAGCCGCCATGTCCCTTACCGCCTGGTCCATGCCCGTGAGAACGGCACGGGAGACGATGCTGTGGCCGATGCTGAACTCGTCGATCTCGGCGAGTCCCTGGAAGGCCTTGATGGTGTTGTAGCAGATGCCGTGGCCGGCATTGACCCCCAGGTTGAGCTTGCTGGCAATTTTTGCCGCATCCACGATCCGTATGAACTCCTTGTCCTGATCATACTCGGTGGTTGCGTCGCAAAAAGCGCCGGTGTGAATCTCGATCATGTCGGCGTCGATCCTGTGGGCGACCTTGATCTGGTCGAGATCCGGATCGATGAAGATGCTCACCTTGATGCCTGCGTTCTGGAGGGCTTGCACCGTGTCTTTGATGGAGGCGTGGTGGGTGATGAGGTCCAGTCCCCCTTCGGTGGTGATCTCTTCCCGTTTTTCCGGTACCAGGGTTACGGTGTGGGGCTTTACGGAAAGGGCTATCCCCAGCATTTCGCTGGTGGCGGCCATCTCAAAGATCAGCTTTGTCTTGATCACCTCTTTGATGACCCTGACATCCCTCTCCTGTATGTGACGCCTGTCCTCCCTGAGATGCACGACAATGCCGTCGGCGCCTCCTGTTTCTGCGGCAATGGCGGCAGCAACGGGTTCCGGGTAAGCGGCTCCCCTGGCTTCTCTCAATGTGGCTACATGGTCTACGTTTACGGCAAGCTGTGCCATTTTAATCTCCCTTTAAAATGCGTCAAGATCCGGGTTGGTTTCGATGAGCCGTAGCACCTCCAGGCTCTTTTTTTCCATCTCAACAGCCTCATCTTCACCCTGTTCATGGTCAAAGCCCACCAGGTGGAGGATGCCGTGGACCATGAGCTGGGACATGCGTTCTTCCAGGGTGATGCCGGCATCAATTGCCTCCCTTTCCGCTGTCTCGATGGAGATGACAAGATCCCCGAGCAGCCCCGGGGTGATGGTGGAAAATTCACCTTCAAGCATGGGAAAGGAGAGAACATTGGTGGGCTTTGCAAGCCCCCGGTGGGTCTGGTTCAGTTCCATGATGGAAGGATCGTCTGTGATCACCACTGAAAGTTCATGGTCATCATATCCCAAGGCGCTTAAGATTCTGCTGATTTTTTGATTTGTCGGCAGTTTTGATATCTTTGTTGTTTCTGTCTGAATCTGAATCAGAATTTTCTGGTTTTCCATTCTTCTCTTTCCGTTTTTCCTGTGGTTTGTCTGTGTATTCGATACGCTGATGGTAGATGCCGGTGAGAATCTTGTTGAAACTCTTGGCAATCTGGTGGAGATCCTTCAGGGTCAGCTCGCACTCCTCGAGCTGGCCGTCGGAAAAGATAGCGTTGGTCAGGTCCTGGACCCGGCCCTGGATCCTGGCCGGGGTGGGCCGCTCCAGGGTTCGCATGGCTGCCTCGATCACGTCCGCCAGCATGACGATGCCCGCCTCCCGTGTCTGGGGCTTGGGGCCGGGATAGCGGAAATCGCTCTCCTTTACCGCATCTTCACCGTTCAGCTTGACACTCTTGTTGTAAAAATAGCGGATCAGGCTGGTGCCGTGGTGCTGTTTGATGGTATCCACGATGTCCATGCCAAGCTTGTTCTCCTTGGCGATCTCCACCCCTTTTTTAATGTGCTGGATCAGGATCAGGGCACTCATGGAGGGGGAGAGTTTGTCGTGGCGGTTTTTGCCGTCGGTCTGGTTCTCGATGAAGTAGAGGGGCTGCTGGAGTTTTCCGATGTCGTGGTAAAAGGCGCTCACTTTGGTCTTGAGGATGCTGGCGCCAATGGCTGCAGCTGCGGCTTCGGCAAGGCTTGCCACGATGATGCTGTGGTTGTAAGTGCCGGGTGCCTCGATCATCAGCCGTCTCATGATGGGCTGGTCCAGGCTCGAGAGCTCAAGAAGCTTGATCTCGGTGGTGTAGTCAAAGATGATTTCAATCATGGGGGCCAGGCCCGCCGTGATGATGCCTGCCAGCAACCCGCCGGAAAATGCCAGGATGATATCCTTTGTGATAATACCGAGCTCAGGCTGGGCCAGGTAGATGTTCAGGGCAATGGCAAGGCCGGTGTTGAAGAGGGCCAGTTTCACCCCGGCGGTGATGAACCGCTTTCTCTCCCTGCACTCCTTTGTCCAGAAGGCGGCGGTCATGGAGCTGAAGAAAAAGAAGATAAAGATCTCGATGCTGTTTGAGAAGATCATGGCCGCCAGAAGGGAGAGGACCATGGCAAAGTAGATGGCCACCTCGAATCCCAGGAAGAGGCAGACGGTCATGGCACCGGCCGAAAGCGGAAGTCCCAGGGAGATGGAGATCTCCGATACGGATGCCGGAAGTTCCGGGTGGACCGAACCGGCAAAGGGGGCGGCAAGCCGTGCAATGAGCAGGAACAGCGTAAGCATGGATGCCAGAAATATGATGTTCTTGTTGTGGTGGCGCTCCAGGCCTTTCCGGTCCTTGAGGAGCAGCAGATAGAACACTGCCAGGGCAATCAGGATGATCAGGGCGGTGCCTGTCTGGGACATGAAAGAACTTTTCTCCTGGGTCTGGCTCTCCAGGGCCTTGAGCTTGACAAGGTGGATACCGTCGACCCGTTCTCCTTCCCTCAGGATCATCTCTCCGGCCTTGATCTTGTATAGCACCGGCTTCACCGTTGACTGGGCCTCTTTGATCCTGTTCCCTGTTTCGCTCCTGTTCATGGTGATGTTGGGAATAAGAAGCTGCTGGGAGAGGTCCACAATGAGGTTGGAGAGGTTGTAGTCGATCTCCCGGAGCAGGGGGTCGCCCACGATCCTGACCATGGTCTTTGCCTGGTCGGGGCCGTAAAAGGCCTTGAGATTGTTGACCACCCGTTCGTTGGCGGTCCCGATGGTCCTCAGGACAATGCCCTTGCCCTCCTCCTTCAGGAGAACTTCCTTGTTGGCAACGATGCCGTTCTTCAGGATCTCGGTGATGATGACCCGGATCTTCTGGGGGATTTTCTGGGAAAACCGGTTATTATAAAGGGTGGTAAAGGTGCCCCTGCCAAGGGAGATGCCCATGGTCTTTTCAAACTTATCCCGTGCGGCCATGACCGCTGAAAGGGGGGGCGGCTCTTCCTGTTCCTGCTCCTGGTTTGTGAAATATTTCTGGGGTATGACAAAGGCCTTGTCCACCCGGTCGGATATTTTCTGAATCAGGGTCGGGTCGAAATCGTATACCGTGAGGACCGAGTGGCCCGTCTCTGTTCTGTTGAGTTCGGTTGCCTCGGTATCCTCGATGAAAAAATCCATGGGCGCCTTGATATCCCTGTCCGCCACATCCCCCAGCCTGTAAGAGACGTTGATGTGTCCGTCTTCAGGGTAGAGAAAAATGGTGGATATCAGGGTCGTTGCCAGGAGAATTCCCCATAGCACCGAGGTCTTGGTTCCAATGAATCGGTTGATGGAACGAATTTTGTCTTCAGGTATCATTTTTTTCGCTGTTTTTTTGTTGAGCGCTCATAGGCCTGGATGATTCTTGATACAAGCCTGTGCCTCACAACATCATCCCTGGTAAAATAGACAAACTGGAGCCCTTCGATGTTCTGAAGCAGGCTTTTTGCCTCCACTAACCCGGACTTCTTGCCCGTGGGGAGATCTATCTGGGTGATATCGCCGGTGATGACGGCCCTGGAGCTGTAGCCGATGCGGGTGAGAAACATCTTCATCTGTTCGGACGAGGTGTTCTGGGCCTCGTCAAGGATGATGAAGGAGTTGTTAAGGGTTCGTCCCCGCATGAATGCCAGGGGGGCTATCTCGATGGTTCCCTGTTCGATGAGTTCCTTGGCACGGTCAAATGTGAGCATGTCGTAGAGGGCATCATACAGGGGTCTCAGATAGGGGTTGATCTTATCGGCAAGGTCTCCCGGCAAAAATCCCAGGGTCTCTCCCGCTTCAACCGCGGGTCGTGTCAATACGATCCTGTTGATCTCTCCCTTGGTGTATGCGGCCACGGCCATTGCCATGGCAAGGTAGGTCTTGCCGGTTCCGGCAGGCCCGATGGAAAAGACGATGTCGTTTTTTCTGGCTTCATCGATGTACCGCTTCTGGGCCGGGTTCCTCGGAGTTATGGGTTTGTTCTTTGCCGTGGTGAACACGGTGTCCAAAAAGATGGTTTTCAGTTGGCAGGTGCTGTCGTGGCGAAGGGCCTTTGCCGCGGACTCTATGTCCGAGGGGTTTAGGATGTACTTGTGTTTAATAAGGTCATAGAGCTGGGCGACGATGTTTTCTGCAAGGAGGATGCCGTCCTCATTGCCCCTCAGGTGGAGCTCGTTTCCCCTGGCGTCGATCTTTATCCCGGCTGCTGCTGCTATTTTTGCGATGTTGTCATTGTGCTGGCCGAACAGTTGCTGTGCCAGATCAATGTTGTTCAAAGTTATGGTCTTCATGGCCCCAAGACTGCACGCAATTGACCAAAAGGTCAATAAAAAATCTTGACTGAAAACCAGGGCAGCTGATACTTAAACCCTTCAGGGATAAAATTATACGGTGGGATTATGAATGTTTTTGATGTAGTTATAGTGGTCATTGTTTCGTTCTGTCTGATTCGTGGACTCTTCAGGGGACTCATCCGGGAGATATCCTCCATCGTGGGGGTGCTTGCGGGATTTTATGGTGCCTACACCTATCATCCCTTGGTTGAGCCCTATTTTAGCCGGTGGGTGGAGACCCCCGGTTATAGAAATATCATCTCCTTTTTTCTTCTGTTCTGCGCCATTTTGATCCTGATCAATCTGCTTGCCCGCCTGATTCGCTATTTTTTGAACATTGTTTTTCTGGGATGGGTGGATCGGTTGTGCGGCATGGTTTTTGGTGCTGCAAAGGGATTGCTCATTGTTTCTGTCCTTTTTATTACGCTTACGACCATGTTGCCCAAGGGAGGGACCATCGTGACCCAGTCCCGGCTTTCACCCCACGTTGCCATGGTTTCCGAAGCGATCTCCGTGTTTGTATCACGGGATATGAGAAACCAAATACACCTAAAGCTTGAAGGAATAAAAAAGAGTTGGGAGAAAAAGAGAAGCTCGATACAGACGAGGGCTTAAATAGCCTTGTAAAAATCATACGGACCCTGAGGGGCGAGAACGGCTGCCCCTGGGACAGAAAACAGACCCCTGAAACCATGTGGAAATGCCTTGCTGAGGAGGTGTACGAGCTTCTTGAGGCCATTGAGGACGGCGACGTCAACGATGTGTGCGACGAGACCGGGGATGTGCTGTTCCAGCTGGTATTCATTGCCGAACTTTACCGGGAACAGGGAAATTTTGATCTTTCAGACTGCATTGCCAGGAGTGCCAGAAAGATGATTCGCCGCCATCCCCATGTGTACGGGGATCTTGCGCTGAAGAGCGAAGAAGAGCTTTTTCAGCGCTGGGAAAGCATCAAGCGGGAGGAGAAGCTTGAGGCGGGCAAAGAGCGGGCAAAATCGGTCCTGGATTCAGTGCCCAAAGGAATGACGGCATTGTTGAGATCCTATAAAATATCGGAACGGGCCGTTCGATCCGGATTTGACTGGGACGATATGAGCGGGGTGCTTGAGAAGGTCGAAGAGGAGTGGCAGGAGTTTACCGAGGCCCTTGCCAAGGGTGACAAGGATGAAATCGCCCTGGAGTTTGGGGATATTCTCTTTACCCTGTCCAATGTGGCAAGATTTGCCGGCATTCATCCTGAGACCTCCCTGGCGCGCTCCACAGACAAGTTTGAAAAGCGGTTCAGGCATATGGAGGCCCTTCTTGCCGAAAGGAACGAGGGGCTCAAGGATCTTTCAAGAACTGAGAAGGACTCCCTATGGGAGGAGGCAAAGAGGGCTTATGATAGCGATTGTTGATTACGGGGCTGGAAATCTGACCAGTGTTGCCCGGGCGGTTTCCTTTCTGGGGTATACCCCCACGGTGACCCGGGATCCTGCTGAGATAGCGGGTGCCGACAGAATTATATTTCCAGGCGTTGGGGCCGCAGGCTCTGCCATGACCGGCATGGAGGAGCGGGGTATCGATAAAGCCATGAAACAGGCCTTTGAGGCCGGTATTCCCATGCTCGGAATTTGTGTGGGCTGCCAGATTATCATGGATAAGAGCCAGGAGAATGATGCCAGTTGTCTCGGCCTGATTCCAGGGGAGGTGCAGGCCTTTCCGGAAAAGATGGATTCGGGTGACGGCTACCTTAAGGTGCCCCACATGGGGTGGAACGGGCTTGAGGTTGTTCAGGAACATCCCCTGTTTCATGGGATTAAAGCGGATGACGAGTTTTATTTTGTTCACTCCTACTTTCCAGTGCCAAAGGATGACAAGGCTGTTTTCGGCAGGACCGGTTATGGGGTTACCTTTGCCTCGGCCATTGGACGGGACAATCTGTTTGCCACCCAGTTTCACCTTGAAAAGAGCGGTGAGCCAGGACTATTAATCTTAAAGAATTTTTGTGTGTGGAAGCCATGCTAAGTAAACGAATCATCCCCTGCCTCGATGTGCGGGAGGGTAAGACGACCAAGGGCGTCAAGTTCCAGAACAACGTTGAGATCGGTGATCCTGTGGAGATGGCGCGTTTCTATTATGAAGCCGGGGCCGATGAACTGGTGTTCTATGATATTACAGCCTCCCATGAGAAGCGCGACATCATGATCGATGTGGTCAGGAGAGTGGCTGAAACCATCTTCATTCCCTTTTCCGTGGGAGGGGGCATCCGGACTCTGGAGGATATGAGGGCCGTGCTTCTGGCCGGGGCCGAAAAGGTGAGTGTCAACTCCGCTGCCGTGAAAAATCCCGATATCATCCGCCAGGGGGCCCGGGCATTTGGAAATCAGTGCGTGGTGCTCGGCATGGATGTCAAGCATGTGGGGCAAAAGGAGGGCATTCCGTCCGGGTATGAAATCGTTATCAACGGCGGAAGAACCTACATGGGGATGGACGCCCTGGAGTGGGCTAAAAAGGCCCAGGAGCTGGGGGCGGGAGAGATCTGCCTCAACTCCATTGATGCCGACGGGACAAAGGACGGGTATGAGATGAATCTTACCCGGCTGGTTTCAGATGCCGTTGACATTCCGGTGATCGCCTCGGGCGGTGCCGGAACGCCGTCACATCTTGCCGATATCCTGACCCAGGGCAGGGCGGATGCCGCCCTCATCGCATCCATGGTTCATTTCGGCACCTATACGGTCAATGAGATCAAGCAGTATCTCCAGGAGCAGGGCGTCAAGGTCAGAAAGACCTGGTAACAGCTGATCCTAGAGGTAGTCTCCCCTCTGGAATTTTATATATTCGTTGTTTGCCATCATGGCACTCTGGGTGGCAATCTCCTTGAGATCGGCATCGGTGTCCGGTGTTTTTTCGGTCTGTTCAAGGAGTTTGCCTGCGCTGGTCTTGATCCTGTTGAGGATCGGTTCCAGGCTCTTTAACGAGGCTGCAGGGTCTTCGAGCTGGTTCGAGTAGAGATCCAGCATGTCCAGAAGTTCATCCGTCATGTTTTGGATGGTTGGGGGGGAGTCACACCTGAAGTCGCACCGTGTGGATGTGACCTCTTCCAGGGATGCCGCGGGGGTGGTCTGCATGGCCGGCGCTCCTGTCGTACCCAGGGCGTTTCCCAGTGCTTGCTGGAACGCCCCGCCTGTAGTCCGCTTCACGTCGTTCTTTACGGTCTCCGCAAGGCTTGCGAAAGATGAATTTACCTGATGTATCATTGCAATCTCCTTTGTCGTTGCTAAGGACTAAGAAAGCAAGAAGCGGGCCAATCCGGTGAGATAATGTAGGTTTGTGGGGGAAGTACTGCTAAATCAGATGGTTGGGTTCTGCGATGTCAGGGGCGAACTTCACCTGCCCCTGAATAGGGAGGAAAAAATTGCACGCCAGGGGTGATGTTGCCTAGGCAATTTTGTCAAGGTAGAATCCCGTCATCTTTTCGGCAACCTTGTCAGCATCGACCGTATACTTGCCATTCTCAATCTGCTCTTTAAGGGCTGCTATCCGTTCGGATCTGCCTGCAGGCTCTTTCTCCATTGTCTGCTGAATCTTCTGAAGATCCTTTGTGCCGGACGAGAGATTGACATTGTCTACGTTCTGAGTGCCTCCTGTCTCTCTCTTTTTATCGGAAGAGAGGGAAGAAGCCGACTTTTGATTGCCGTAGGTCTGTTTGACAATCGATGAATTTTGAATGGAAATTTTCATTGCGTCCTCTTTTTATGACTCCATGTTGTTGTCGGCGGCCTGACGCGCAAGTTCAGTCAGGCGCCGAATGACAAATTCCGAATCCTCAACAGAGAGGGTCTTGGTTGTCTTAACGTTGTCCTCGTCAATGGTGGTAAAGGAGAACTTCTCTTCTTTCTTCTGGGTGAAATTGATTCTCTGGCCAAGTTCTTCTTCAACCTGGCCTGCAATTTTGTATTCCATCTCCTCTTGGGGGCCAACCGTGGTGATCCTGTCGACAATGCTACTGGTAACCTTTTCGATGATCGCTGTTCGCTTCCCTTCTGCAGAAATACTGACATCGTCGGCAGAGGTTTGACTGCTGCCGACAGCTTTGTTTCTGGCAAGAATTTTCCCCTGGCTCAACTGCCTGCTGTAAACCTTGAGAACATTCTGTATTTGGTATGATGGAATCTGCATTACAATTCTCCTTAACCTATAAGACCTATCGGTATTGAAGAATCAAAACTGAAATGTTTTTTTTATTCATCAAAATCTCCATCAGGTCCTTTGTCCGAGGTTATCATGGATGCTTTTTCTGTAATTTTTTCCTGGGTCCAGTCGTCACGGTTTTCAATGATCTTGGCCTTGGGGCCCGGATCATGGGAGCCGGCTTTTAGAATCTCTTCCCGGGCGATGCTGCCTGTTCCTTGAGCATTGAATACGTTTGTCAGAAGGTCGTAGGCAAATTCTTCCACCGCTTTTACCATTCTCTCCCGGATCTCTTTTGGCTGGGCAAGGAGTTTGTTTTCAAAGGGGCGGTTGAGTTTTTTGTAGTTACCGGGATCGATTCCCCTTTCTTTTGCATAGGCAAGCATTTCCTGCCACATCTCTTCGCTGAGACCTTCATCCTGCTTTTTAATGACGTCACCGTTGTCATCAAGGATGGCGTTGCCGTACTCGTTTACTTCGAGTCCCCAGGAGATCATCTGCAGGGCTGTGGCAACATTTGCCTTGGTGGTACGGGTTTCGGAGATGATGGCCCGGAGTCTGTCCGAGTCGTTTCCGGAGGTTCCGTGCTGGGCGCCGGCAGTGCCGTAGGGTGCAAGCGCCTCATGGATCTCCCGGGTGAGTTCAACGTTGATGCCGTTGCCGCTGGCTTCGATGCCGTGGGTGGTTCCGTTGTTCAGGGCGATCCAGTCCGGAACGATGTTGTGGGCATTGAGTCCCTGGATGAGAAACAGCGCCTCCTCCGGGGTGGAAAGGCCAAACTTACCTTTGATTTCACCCACTTCGGTCTCAAGTCCTGCCCAATCCGGAATAAAGGGATTGAGCTCGATGTTGGCCCGAAGGTTCTGGGCGTCCGGCATATGGGAGGCGTCAATGGCGATGGAGGTGATGCCCGCTTCAAACAGGGTGGGGATTTCTATTTTGGCCTGGGGCAGGTCTTCCGGTTTTTTGATGCCAAAATGATCGGCGTGGATGGCCACGGGAATGGTGATGCCCAGCTCGTTGCAGATGGCGTCCACCTGGCGGGCCATGTTCCAGAGGCTTGTGGGGCAGTAAGCGTCCCTTCCGCCTTCGGAGCGGGCGATCTCGATAATGATGGCGGCATCGGCCCGCTGGGCGGCCATGAGGGTGCCTCTCATTACAAATGAGCTGCGTGCGTTGGCTGCAATGGTCATGGCCTTGCCTTTTTTCAGCATGGCCCTGTCGATGTATTTCCCGCTTACAATCAAAGCCTTGGAGTTGGGGAAGAGCTTCTTGATGCTTGGGGGTCTTCCGACTTCAAGTGCCTTGTTGTACTCTGGGGAATATTCTATGGGGTTTGTCATTTAACTCTCCTTGTTTATAACTTAAAAGTCTTTGCCTTAAAGATCTAACGTAATTGTTATGGGTTACGTGCAAACGCAAACTTTACGTATATTCTCCCACAAAGGGGCAATTGGACTCTTAGATAAAAGCATAGACGCCTGGACTGGTTTTTCCATGAACCGCTTCCTAATTTTGATGCCAGGTGAGCATGGCTCGTATCCACTGTCTATAGTCAGTATATATATCATTTTGGACAACACTATCTCTCATAATAGTTAATGATGAAAAAATCAAGGAGAATAAAATGAATGTTAGCTCATTTGTTCTTTTTGAACTGAAAATATGGGGTCTTGAGCTCCTGTTTGTATGATCTCTTGTTGTAAGCCGTCAAAAACATGAAGAATATTAAAATATATTCAGGGCTGTAAAAAGATGATGAATCAGCTTGACAGATGAAAAAAATGTTTGGTACATAATGAATATCAATTCATTTTCATACGATTATAACGAGGTAACCTGTTTTGCGGAAAGATAGAAAAGAGCGATCTGACAAGTACTACTCGATGTTGAATGCCGGAGGCGTCGTATTTGCGAGGCTGGGATTCTACAAGGCCACCATATCCCAAATTGCGGCCGAAGCGGGTGTGGCAGACGGTACCATCTATCTCTATTTCAAGAACAAGGATGATATCCTCTACCAGTTCATGAACTATAAGAGCGGCCGTTTTTTTGAGACCATGCGACAGGCCGTGGACGGAACCGACCCGGCCGATCTCAAACTTCGGAAATTGATTCGCTGCCATCTGAAGGAGTTTCAGAATGACAGGGACATGGCTGTTATTTTTCAGTCCGAGGTGAGGTACCGCCGTGACGTAGCCCCTCATATCAAGGATATATCCAAGATCTACTTTGATCTTCTGACCGAGATCATTGAACAGGGGCAGAACGATGGGATCCTGAGGCAGAATCTCTTCATGGGGCTTGTCAAACGCTTTGTTCTAGGCGCCGTCGAAGGGGTGATCAACACCTGGGTTGCAGCAGAGGGGAAGTATGACCTGGTATCCATGGCAGATCCCCTGGTGGATCTTTACCTGGGAGGGATCGAAGCCCGCTAAATTACATATAAATACTGAATGGTCTTTTTCCTTGACGCATGGGATATTGTCGATTAATGATTTGAAGCTGCATCCAGCGCAGCTGAATGAGCGCATGTCAACTATAAACTTTTTTTGACTAAGAGGTAAAACATGTCTTCCCTAATTGGACCAGCAAGTTTTAAATTCTTTGGTTTTTTCCCGGCTGCAGTGCTATCGGTGCTGATACCTGTGGTCGGAGTAGGACTGTTCGCTTACATCATGGCGCGGAGACTGGCCCCCCTGGTCAGGGCGGCACCGGACAACAGGCTTAACCGCATTCCCGAACGTATCAAGAACCTTATTGTGTTGTGGCTTGGGCAGTACCGCCAGCCAAGGTACAGAACCGCCGGCATCATTCACATCGTTATTTTTGCCGGATTTCTTGTGCTTTCGATTCGGTCTACCTCCCTTGTGCTCATCGGCCTGTCAGATGGTTTTGTCGTGCCGGGCTTTGATGGCGTGATTGGGCATATATACAATTTTTTTAAGGATTACGCAGCCACAGCCGTTTTCGTGGCTTGTGTGGTTGCCGCGGTGCGCAGGGGAATTGTCAAGCCTAAGCGCTACGCGGTTCCGGTTCAATATGGTCATGATCACACAGCAGAGGCGGTTTTTGTCCTTGGCATCATCTCCACCCTCATGATCTCGGAAAGCCTTTTCGAGGCCTCCAATGCTGCGTTTGAAATGGCCCAGACAGGCCACAGTGAGTTCCTGGCCCCCCTTTCCCTTGGCTGGATCTTCCGGGGAATGCTCATGGATCTCTCCCAGTCGACCCTCCAGGGTCTTCACATCACAATGTTCTTCGTCCATGACCTCACCTTTTTCTTTTTCCTCTGCTTCCTGCCCATGGGCAAGCATTTTCATGTGATCACCTCTTTTTTCAATGTTCTTTTCATGCGGGTGGACAAGGGAAACATCAAGCCTGTTCAGTACGGCGTGACCGACGAGGAGCTGGACGAACTGGAATCCTTTGGTGTCAAGAAACTTGAAGACTTCACCTGGAAGCACATGCTCGATTTCTACTCCTGTGCCGACTGCGGGCGCTGTTCAGACCAGTGCCCCGCCAATGCTGCAGGCCGTCCCCTTTCTCCAAGATTCATCACCATCAAGGCAAGGGATTTGATGTTCAACAACTATCCCATGTCAGGCGAGATCTACAAGAGCAATATGCTGGTGGAGGATATCTACACCGAGGACGAGATCTGGTCCTGCACCACCTGCGGCGCCTGCGAGCAGGAGTGCCCCCTTGGCATCGAATATATAGATAAGATGGTTGACATGCGCCGGGGCATGGTGGACGAGGGCATGGTTCCCCAGTCCCTGCAGAAACCCCTCAAGGCCCTTGAGAAGAGGGGCAATCCCTACGGCACCATGGAGAAAAAACGGGCCGACTGGGCTAAGGACAAGGAGTTTTCAGCTGAGTGTACTGTTAAGGACCTTGGAAACGGTGACACTGCCGAGACCCTCTTTTTCGTGGACAGCATCACCTCTTTTGATGACAACATCCAGGAGATCGCAAGGCGCACTTCAAAGATCCTGACCAAGGCCGGAGTGGATTTCGGTATCCTTGGCAAGGCTGAAAAGGACAGTGGAAATGAGGTGGTCAGGTTTGGCGAGGAGATGTTGTACCAGGATCTCAAGTCCCACAACACCGAGGAGATCTTGGAGTCCGGTGTCAAGAATATCGTCACCGCCGATCCCCATGCCTACAACGCCCTGAAAAACGATTACAGCGGCCTTCCCCCGGTTCAGCACATCAGCGAGGTGATCGCCGAAAAAATACGATCGGGCGCATTGATGCTCAAGCCGGCCCTCCATCCCGACAAGGTGTATGTTTACCATGATCCCTGTTACCTTGGACGCCACAACGGCTTGTACGAAGATCCCAGGGAAGCCCTGGACGCCATCGATGGACTGACCCGGGTTGAGCTTGAAAAGAGCCGGGACCGTTCCTTCTGCTGCGGCGGCGGCGGGCTCATGCTCTTTTTTGAACCGGAGGAGGAGATTCGCATGGGTGTTCTGAGGGTCAACATGGCTGCTGAGGCGGGTGCCAATGTGATCGTCACTGCCTGTCCGTTCTGTCTTGTCAACATCCAGGACGCCATCAAGGTGGCGGGCCAGGAAGGGAAGATCGAGGCCCTGGACCTGACGGAACTCATTGAGGAGCATCTTGCATAGATAGAATTTAATGGCTTCGTGTGTGATAATAATTTAACTTGGAGGTAGCAATGGAGATTTTAGTATGTGTCAAGCGGGTTCCAGATACTGCTGAGAACGAATTTGAGCTCAACAGTGCTGGCAATGATCTTGATCGTGACGATCTGGTTTTCTCTGTGAATGAGTGGGACAACTATGCCGTTGAAGAGGCCATTCAGATTGTTGACAATGTGGGCGGCAGCGTCACCGTCGTCACGGTCGGCGATGATGAGAGTGAAGAAGTGCTGAGGCGGGAAATGGCCATGGGCGCCAACAACGGCGTGCTTCTGAGTGATGACGCCTTTGAAGGCTCAGACGGAAAGGGGATCGCCTCCATCCTCAAGGCTGAGGTGGAAAAGGGAAGTTACGACCTGATTCTCACCGGTGCCCAGGCAGATGAGGGCGCAGGCCAGGTAGCCGGAATGCTTGCAGCCATGCTCGATCTTCCCTATGCCTCCCTTGTTAACAAGGTTGAGGTGGGTGAGGGCAAAGTGACCGTGGGCAGGGAGATTGAAGGCGGAAACCAGGAGATGAACGAGATCGATCTTCCCTGTGTGCTTTCCATCCAGACCGGTATCAACGAGCCCCGCTACGTGGGGATCCGCGGTATTAGAAAGGTTGCCAAGGTTGAGATTCCTGTTCGTTCCGCATCGGACCTTGGTGTGGATGCCGCAGTGATCGGAGATGCCAATGCAAAGGTCAAGCGGGTCGATTACTTTGTACCTGACCTTGGCGAGGGTGCGGAGATGCTCGAAGGCTCCACTGATGAGATCATTGAAACACTCATTGAGAAACTCAAAAGCAAGGGAGGACTTTGATTATGACCCAGATTTTTGCATACATACCCCACCAGGGAGGCGTTGCCGCCGACATCGCATTTGAATTTCCCGAAGCCGCTAAAAAGCTTGATGGTGCCGCCACGCTTACAGCCGTTGTTACCGGTTCCGGCGCGGATCTTGATAAGGTCGCCAACGGCTTGACCTCCCTCTACGCCGAGGTGATCAAGATCGACAACGAAGCCCTGGCTTACCCCAATGCGGAAGTGGTGAGAAAGGCGCTCCTGAATGTCCTTGATGCCAATGCCATCGTTCTTGCCGCCCACGACACCTTTGGCATGGATCTTTGTCCCGGCCTCTCCATCAAGATGGATTCCACCTATGTTGCCGATGTTGTTGATTTTGAAGGTGTTGACGGTTCTCTCCTGAAAACAGTGCGCCAGGAGCTGGGTGGCGCTGTTTCCACCCATGTGACCTGCGACATTACCGCAGGCGCCGTGGTCACCATCAGACCTGGTGCATTTGCCCCAGTGGAAGCGGGACAGAGCGGAGCCGTTGCTGACAAGTCCGCAGATGCCGGAGATCTCACCGGAAAGCGTCGTTTTCTTGAGATCGTGGAAGCCGAGGTTGGCGATGTGGACATCACCAAGTCCGATGTCCTTGTCTCCGTCGGTCGAGGTATCGAGGAGGAGGATAACATTGAGATCGCCCAGGAGCTTGCAGAAGCCATGCACGCGGTTGTTTCCTGCTCAAGGCCCATTGTTGACGCCAAGTGGCTGGAGAAATCCCGCCAGGTCGGCACTTCCGGTCTGACCGTTAAACCCAAGGTCTACATGGCCATGGGCATCAGCGGTTCCTTCCAGCACATGGGCGGGGTAAAGGGTAATCCCTTTATCGTTGCCGTGAACAAAAATCCCAAGGCGCCGATCTTCCAGGTTGCAGACGTGGGAATTGTTGAGGATATCCTCGAGTTCATGCCCGAGCTGACCGAGAAGGTTAAATCCTTATAAGCATTATCCGGGGTCAGACTTAGCTAAGTCTGACCCCTTTTATTTATTTGATCACCAGCACCGGACAGTTGACCCGCTGGAGCACCTTGTGGGTAACGCTTCCCAGGATCAACCCCTCAAGGTCGGTGCATCCCCTGGATCCCATGACGATCATGTCTGCTTTTTCTATTTTTGCCGCCTCCGGGATCATCTTGCCTGCCGACCCTTCCAGGATTCGCGTCTCAAATTTTACCGGGTGCTTTTCGAGGATTTCAACAAAGGGGGCGATCAGCTGTTCCGATTCTGCCATGATCTGGTTGATGGCGTGCTGGAAATAGGGTTCTGCAAGGATCACCGGAAATCGCCGATGGCAGTGGAGAAGAATGATTTCAGCGTTCACAAGGCAAGCAAGCTCGCAGGCATATTCGGTGGAACGCTGGGAATGTTTTGACCCGTCAACCGGGTTAAGGATTTTTTTCAATTCCATGGTACCCTCCTTATTCCTGTTTGTTCATGATATCATGGCGGGCGGATCTCTTGCAAATTTTTATCCGTTGATCCCGGCCTGCCAGGCCCAAGAAAAAGACTTGATTTTTTCTTGGTAAACGCGATAAGAGGTATGTGATAACCGTTCTTTCCTTCGTTTGTCGTTCATAAACCCGTTGCAAGGCCGGAGGCGTTACTCCATGAAGCAGGGGATTCTTTTTAAAAGCGTGCGATCCATCGTGGTTGTGGTAGTGGCTCTTCTCGTAGGTGGTTTTCTTGTCGCCATCCGGTCGGAACCGGAACGGCGGACCATTGACGACTCCATTCCCGTTGTGCAGGTGACCGAGGCCAGGGCAGAGACCCGGACAATGGTCATTGACGCCTTTGGTACGGTAAAACCGAGGGATACCCTTAAACTTACCGCCGAGGTGCCGGGACGGGTGGTCTTCATCCATGACGGATTCAAGGAGGGGGGCGCCATTGACCAGGACGAGGTGATCGTCCGGATCGACCAGCGGACCTTTCTCCTTGATGTCAGAAGCGCCAGGGTCAGAATCCGCCAGGCCGTGGCCGATATCCAGAGACTGGGCCAGGAGATCGACAATCTCAAATCAGACATCCGCCTTGCCACTTCCAATGTCAGGCTTACCACAAAGGAGCTGTTGCGGATCCGGGCGCTCAACAAAGAGGACTTTGCCTCCATCACACGGCTTGACCAAGCCGAGCAGCAGGATATCCAGGCCAGGATGACGCTCCAGGGTTTTGAGAACTCCCTGTCAGTCACCGATTCGGCCATGGAACAGAAAGAGGCCGCCCTGTCCATGGCAAAAATCGACCTGGACCGGGCCGAGCTTGCCCTTGAAAAGACCGAGATCCGATCTGAGTTTAACGGCTGGGTTCTGGAAAAGGGGGTGGAGATGGGAGAGTTCATCACCATTGGCCAGCCCCTTGGCACGGTGTACCGCCAGGGCGGGCTTGATGTGGAGGTGAGAATCCCCCTGGAGAAGATGCAATGGCTTGATCCCATATTTGCCCAGGGCGACCTGCCCAGGGCCCTTGTGACCATGACCGGCAGTGATCCAAAGCAGGAGTGGCAGGCACGGGTTGCCAGGGTAAAGGCGACCATTGACGAGAAAACACGGACCCTTCCCATGGTGCTGGAGGTGGATGACCAGAAGAGCGGTCTGATCTCCCTTCGGCCGGGAACCTTTGTTCGCTGCATCATCAGCGGCAGCCGTTATGATCCGGTTTTTGTCGTGCCCCGCCATCTGTTGCGGCCGGGAAACACCCTGTTTGTTCTGGAAGACGGCCAGCTTGCCATGAGAAAGGTGGAGGTGCTCAGACGGTTCAAGGAGGAGATCTTCATCTCCCAGGGCCTTGGACAGGGAGACAAGATCGTCCTGTCTCCCCTGGCCAAAGCCGTGGACGGCATGAAGCTCATGGAACAGAAGATCACCATCCCGGGTAACAACTCATGAAGGGGCTGGGGCGCTGGTCCGTAGAAAACCGGGTTACGGTCAACCTGATCATGGTCTTTCTCATTGTCGCAGGACTCTATACCGTGCTTGACATGCGCCGGGAGCTGTTTCCCCAGTTTGCCGTGGACATGATCAACGTTTCGGTTGACTATCCGGGGGCCTCCCCGGACGAGGTGGAAGAGGGGATCTGCATCAAGGTCGAGGAGCAGCTCAAGGGGATTGAGGATGTTACCAAGATCCGTTCCAACGCCTATGAAGGTCGGGGATCCATCACCCTGGAGATAGAGCCGGGAACCGATCTTCAGGACAAGATGGACGAGATATCCACTGAGGTGGACCTCATCGACTCGTTTCCCGAGGAGGCCGAAGATCCGGTCATCATCGAGATCAAGAACCAGAACCCCGCCATCACCGTGGCCGTTTTCGGAACGGTGGGCGAGGATGCGCTGCGCCAGGCCGCTGAAAAGATCCGGGACGATCTGGTGGATACGGACACGGTTTCCATGGCCGAACTCATCGGCACCCGGGAATATGAGATCTCTGTGGAGGTCTCGGAAGCAAGCCTGAGGCGGTTCAACCTCTCCTTTGATGATGTGGCAAGGGCGGTTCGCACCGGCAGCATGGATCTTCCCGGGGGCAGGATCAAGACAAAGGGGCGGGAGTTTATCATCCGGGCAAAGGGGCGGCTCTACCATGGGGAGGAGTTTGAAACGATCCCTGTCATCACCCGGGAGGACGGTACAGTGGTCACCCTGGGCCAGGTGGCAAGGGTGGTGGACGGGTTTGAGGATACCGAGATCAAGGCAAGGTTCAACGGCATGCCCGCAGCCCTTGTCCAGGTCAACCGGACCTCCTCCCAGGATATCATTGCCATTGCCAAAACAGTCAAAAAGTACCTTGCCGCCAATGGGGAGAACCAGCCCAGGGGGATCCAGCTTGCCTATTGGCAGGATTTGAGCCAGATGGTCCAGGGCCGGATCGATCTTTTGCTGAAAAACGGGATCCAGGGGATTGCCCTGGTTTTCATCGTCCTGGCCCTGTTTCTGAACCTGAGACTGGCCTTCTGGGTGGCGTCCGGGATTCCCATCTCCTTCATGGGCGCCTTTCTTATCCTGGAGTATATGGGTGCATCCATCAATATGTTGTCGCTTTTCGGGTTCATCATGACCCTGGGGATCCTGGTGGACGATGCCATCATCGTGGGGGAGAACATCTTCAGTCACTACACCCGGGGAAAATCGTCAAAAGAGGCGGTCATAGACGGCCTGAAAGAGGTGGGGGGGCCGGTTGTAATGGCGGTCACCACCACCATCGTGGCCTTTTTCCCCTTGATGCACATCGCCGGGATCATGGGCAAGTTCATCGCCATTATGCCCCAGACCGTGATCGCCATCCTGGTGATCTCCCTGTTTGAGGCCCTGATCATTCTTCCGGCCCACCTGGACCACGCCCTTGCCGGATCCCGGGGCAATGCCCGGGGACTCTTTGCATGGCATGAATCCATACGGATGAGGGTGGACAATTTTCTGGCACGGTTTATCAAGGGCATTTATTTGCCGGGACTGGTCTATTCCGTGAAGAACCGTTATTTCGTTCTTACCTTAGGGATTGGTATCCTGATTATCAGCCTGGGGCTTGTGGTCGGCGGCCATGTTCCCTTTGTGTTTTTTCCAAAGGGAGATTCCGACTGGGTGATTGCGGAGATCGGCTACCCTTTGGGAACCCCGTTTGAGGTCACCGAGAATAGCATCAAACACCTGGAACAATCCGCCTTTAAATTGAACGATCTTTTTAAGGCGTCTGTGGCGAGGGACGAGACGCTTCTGGTGAACACCTTTGCCCTGGTGGGGGTGATTCCGAGAAGGGACTGGAAGATCGGTCAGCAGGGCGGCCACTGCGGAGAGGTGTGGATAGAGATACAGAGTGCCGAAGAGCGGCCCGAACTTCCCGTCACCCAGGTCATCACGGCCTGGCGGGACCTGGCCGGCGCCATTCCCGGGGTTGAGACCCTTACATTTGCAAGTCTTGAGGGGGGGCCCGGGGGAAATCCCATCGAGGTCCAGCTGGCAGGCCACGATTTTGACCAGCTGAGAGAGGCCGCGGCTGAGCTCAAGCAGGAGATCGCCACCTATCCCGGCACCTTTGACATCACCGACGATTTCAAGCCCGGCAAGATGGAAAAACAGCTGAGTGTGAAGGCGGGGGCCCGCTCCCTGGGGATCACCATGGCGGATATTGCCCGCCAGACCCGGCAGGCCTATTATGGGGATGAGGCGTTGCGGGTGCAGCGGGGGAAAGACGACATCAAGGTGATGGTGAGGTACTCCCAGGAGGAGCGGGAGCAGGAATCGAGCATCGATGAGATGCGCATCCGGACCCAGGACGGCCGGGAGATTCCCTTGTTTGAGGTGGCCGATGTGGAGGAAAAACAGGGCTACTCCGTGGTTCATCGGTCGGACAGAAAGCGGGTGATCACGGTGATTTCGGACATCGACGAGGCAACGGCCAACGCCCGGAAGATCGTTGCTAACCTGAAGGCGGGCTTCCTGCCGGAACTTACGGAAAAGTATCCGGGCATCTCCTTTAACCTGGAGGGCCAGGCAAAGCGTTCCAAGGAGTCCCTGGACAGCCTGAAAAAGGGCTATCTCATGGCCATCATGGGCATCTTCCTGTTGCTGGCAAGCCAGTTCAGAAGCTATATACAGCCCGTAATCATCATGATCGCCATCCCCTTCGGTCTTGTGGGGGCTGTTGTGGGGCATTTTATCATGGGGCTCCAGCTGACCATGCTCAGCATCTTTGGCATCGTTGCCCTGTCAGGCATTGTGGTGAACGACTCCCTGATCCTCATCGAATTTATCAACTCAAGGGTGAGAAACGGTGAAGAGATGGAATCGGCCGTGCTGGCCGCGGGTCAGAGCCGGTTTCGCCCGGTGATTCTCACCTCGATTACGACCATCGCAGGGCTCTTCCCCCTGCTGCTGGAGCAGAGTTTCCAGGCCCAGTTCCTCATTCCCATGGCGGTGAGCTTAAGCTTTGGTCTGGTTGCGGCCACCGTGTTGACCCTTATCTATGTTCCCTCGCTCTATGTGATCATACAGGATGTCATCAATCTGTTCACAGGCAGGAAAACCGGAACCCCATGACATGGGAACGGCGGCTTATTTAATTGCCGGAGAATTGTACTGCGCAATAATTTTTCCCGAATCGAAGGATGTCGCCCAGAAACAATCATTGATATCAAGTTATTTGGCGATTTCCTGTATCCGGCAAATATAAAGATAGGTAATTCGGGTCAGGGAGTTTCACTGTTACCTGAAATTGAATCAAGCTGGAGAAGCCAGACCGCCGCCAGGGTAAGACCGATGCCCGGAAGCACGGACAACTCGGGTGAAGAGAGGCCCAGGCCCCACTCAAGGCCTGCCACGGCCGATGGGGTTAAAAAGGTGTAGGCCACGATCCGTGTGGGGCTCAGCCGTGTGGCCGTGTACTGGAGTATCCAGAAGGTGACAGCCGTTGACGGGCCGGCCAGGTAGGCGATGCCAAGCCAGGTGTCAGCCCCGGGTACGGCAAGGGAGCCGGTCCGGTAGATCGCAGTCACCATCATAACCAGGGTGGCGAAAAGCAGGCTGTAAAAGGTGAAATGGATCTTTGATTCCTTGCGCTGGAGTTTTTTCATGGAGAGCATGTACACGGCAAGGCATAGGGTGCCGAGGAAAAAAAGCAGATCCCCATGGTTGAATGTAAGACCGAGCATCAGGCGGGCATCCCCCCGGAAAATCACCCATAGGGTCGCCACCATGGACAGGGCCAGCACCCAGAGCTGGCGAATCCGGAAGGGCTCTCCCACCACCGTTCCAAGGAGCATGGTGAAAAGGGGCAGGGTGGTGTAGATGGTGCTGGTGTTCAGCGGGGTGGTGGTTTTCAGGGACTGGAACATCAGGACGAAGAAGAGACCGTAGCTGCCGCCCACCATGGCGTAGCGTCCCATGTCCCGCCATCCGGGTATGCCGTTGCCGTTTTTTGCAAACGGGAGCATGGCGCCGAAGATCAATGTGGCCGCCAGAAACCGCCAAAAGGTGAGGAGTACGGAATCGATTCCCGTGGTGATGGAAGCGACCACCGGGAAGGAGCCCGCAATGATCAGGGTGAAGAGGAACATCAGGATGTGGGGCCATCTGGGAGATTGGTGGATGTTCAAGCCTGATGCCTCGCTTTGGGTTTGCATCTGTGTTGCTCAGCCATGGCGTTAAAGCGCAATATCCCGTGCCGGCACGGCCTTTACCGGATTTTCCGGCAGGATGAGGTTCTCCCACATGAAGTTGTGGTGGGCGATGATGGTTTCTGCATCCAGGTGGGGGCGATCGGCCGTGGTGTGGCAGTCGGTGGGAACAAGGACTTCGAATCCACGGCCTGTTGCTGACCTGAGGGTGGTGTCCACGCAAAAGTCGGTGGCACATCCCGTGATGATCAGGGTGGTGACCTTGAGCCTGTTTAAGGTATCGGCAAGCCCTGTCCCCAGGAACGCATCACAGGCGGTTTTCCTGATCACGGGATCTTTTTCGCTCCTGTTCAGGGTCCCAAGGAGCTCCCATCCGCAGGTTCCGGGCTCAAGGGAATCCCCCTCTGGCCCGTCGTGCTGGATGAACAGGATCGTTCCACTGGCGGCACGGACCCGCTCCGTAAGGCGGTTGATCCGCTTAACAACACCCTCTGCATCAAAACGGGGTGCCTGGTCAAACAGGCCCTGCTGCATGTCTATGACAAGCATTGCGATGGATTCCATCCTGCTCCTCTTCTCTTTACCTTTTAATCACCGGGTTTACTCTTCCGGGATGATGAACTCACTGAGCTTTTCAAACATGGATTCCGGCCACTCCTCTCCGTTCAGGAAGAGCTCTGTCTCCTCTTCGGTGAGCTGCTCCCGGATGTGGGGGGGTAGGGCCTTGAGGGCCATGGCTCGCTGGGAATCGGCTTTTTTGTCTTTTTTCTTCTTTTTTGTCATTGTGACCTCGTGTATGGGTAATATGGGTTGATGTTGGCACTGATATATAGAGCAACGGGTTTCCTGTCAAGTTTGGTTAGAAAATAAGGCCTGAAAATAGGGCTGGCAATCCTTTTTCTTTGTTGTTAAGGTGATATTTCGAAAATGATGCAGACTGGAAGGAACAGGCAGGGCCATGGATCCAATTGAACAGGCTGAAAAAATCATAGAAGGAAGCGAAGTCCGGTACAAGACCATCTTTGAAAATACCGGAACCGCAACGGTTCTCATTGAAGACGACATGACCATCTCCATGGTCAATTCAGAGCTGGAACGCATTTCAGGTATTAAAAAATCCCGGGTGGAAGGCAAGATGAAATTCCCGGAACTCATTGCCGAGGCAGACCGGGCAAAGGTGATGAACAATCACCGGTTGCGCCGGCAGACCGGGACCCAGGCCCCACGGAATTACCCCTGCCGGGTGATCGTGGCCAATGATGAGGTGAGGGAATGTATCCTGACCGTGGCCTTGATCCAGGGCACCCGGCAGAGTGTGGCATCGATTACGGATATCTCAAAGCAGAAGCATCTGGAGCGGGAAATTTCCCGGATAAGCGAGGAAGAACGCCGGCAGATGGGCCAGGTGCTCCACGATGACCTGGGCTCCCACCTGGCCGGGGTCGAGGCCATGTCGGCCCTGCTGGCCGGGCGACTGGAAAAACAGGGCCATGCCGACGCTGATCTGGCCCGGGAGATCACCGGGTTAGTGAACCAGGCCATTCAAAAAACCCGGGCCATGATCCAGGGGCTTGTGCCGGTGAACCTTGCGAACACCGGGTTCATGACGGCGGTAGAGCGGTATTGCCTGGAGGTGGAGAAAGCTTTTGGCCCGACCTGCCGGGTTCTGGGCCGGAAAACAGATATCCGGTTCTCAAATACCGCCGCCCTGACCCATCTCTATTACATCATCCGGGAGTCGGTTCATAATGCAGCCAAACACGGGGATGCCGGGAATATTCATATCCGGTTTGAAGAGAAATCGCCGGATATCGTGATTGATATAGAGGATGACGGCAAAGGTATGGGCAAAGCCGATCCGGCCCGGAAAGGAATTGGCCTGGTCATCATGCAGCACCGGGCAGACCTTATCGGCGCCCGGCTGGAGATTGTTGAGAACCCCCCAGGAGGAACCCGCATCCGGTGCAGGATCGAAAAGAAATATTTATTATAGATGATCACCCGGTCTTCAGGAAAGGGCTGGCCCAGCTCATTGATGAAGAAAGGGAGTTAAAGGTCACAGGGGAGGCCGAAAGCGTGGCTGATGCCATTGATCTGCTCCATCATTCCCAGCCGGACCTGATGATCGTGGACATCACCCTCAAAGACCGGTCCGGCATGGATCTCATAGAGTTCCTCAGGGAACACCACCCCGGGCTGCCCATTCTGGTTATTTCCATGCATGATGAATCCCTTTATGCGGAACGGGTCCTCAGGGCCGGGGCCCTGGGCTATATCACCAAACAGGAGCTCACCTCGGATGTGGTCTCGGCCGTCCGCCAGGTGCTCATGGGCAAACGCTATCTCAGTGCCAAAATGATCGATGCCCTGCTGGGCAAGATGACGCTTGGTGCCGGGGGAGACGGTGATGATTGCATGGATGTCCTGTCCAATCGCGAACTGGAAGTGTTCCAGCTCATCGGCCAGGGGATCAAGCGCAGTGAGATCGCCAACATGCTGAGCCTGAGCGTTAAAACCATTGGCACCTACCATGAAAGCATCAAAAAAAAGCTGCACCTGAAATCCGCCACCGAGCTGATGAAGTATGCGGTCACCTGGGTGCAGACCCACCAATGAGTTGATCCCGGTCTTACCCGGAGATCTCCCGGATCAATTTTCCCCTGACAGCATGCCATGGTAAACCCCGGATAGGTGTTTTACCGATAGCAGAATCGGTGTCCCACCGGTTTAAAATACAGTGCTCCATGGATTCTTTTTTTTCCCCAGCCCGTGTACAAGAGTATCCCAGTGTGTGTTAAAAGATGATTAAACGATGCATCGGGTCACGACAGCCTGGAAAAGGGGAACAGTGATGGCAGCAACACAAACGAAATTCGTAAATGACGTTGAAGCATGCATAGATCGTATCTTTGAAACCGTGGGGAAAAAAATCGTTTTCGGCATTCCCCTGGCACTTGGCAAGCCCAACCATATCGCCAATGCCCTTTATCTGAGGGCCAAGCAGGATCCGGATATTGACCTGACCATTATCACGGCCCTGTCCCTTGAAAAACCCGCTCCCTCTTCGAACCTGGAAGCCCGGCTCCTGGGGCCCATTGTCAAACGGATCTGGGACGGGTTTGTGGAATTTGAATACATGAAGGACCTGCGGAAGAACCAGCTGCCGCCAAATGTTACGGTGTCTGAGTTTTTCACCAAGGCCGGGGGGTACATGAACTCTCCCCATGCCCAGCAAAACTACATCAGCAGCAATTACACCCATGCGGTCCGGGACCTTATTGACAACGGCCTGAATGTTATCGCCAATCTCATCGCCCCCCATCCCGGTGGCGATACACGCCTGGTCTCCATGAGTTGCAACCCGGACCTGACCGTGGAAGGGTTCGAAAAGGTGATGGCGGAACGGAAAAAGGGGCGAAAATGCATGATCATCGGCCAGATGAACAGTAATTTGCCCTATATGTACGGGGATGCGGTCATGAAAACCGATATCTACGACATGATTCTGGACGACCCTAAGTATGACTTTCCCCTGTTCTCCGTGCCCAAGGCCTCGGTGGCACCGGCCGACCATATGATCGGCCTCAGTGTTTCCTCCCTGATCCGGGACAATGGGTCCCTGCAGATCGGCATCGGTTCCCTTGGGGATGCCATTGCCGCAAGCATGGTCATGCGCCATAAAAATAACGAGGCCTATCAGAAAGCCCTGGCCGCCTGCAATATTTCAGGCCGGTACAATGGCCTGATCCAAAAGATCGGGGGGACAGGCCCCTTTAAAAAAGGACTGTACGGTGCCACGGAAATGCTGGTGGATGTGTTTATCCAGCTGTACAAAAACGGGATACTCAAGCGGAAGGTCTACGACCATGCCGGCATTCAGGAGTTGCTCAATAACCGGGTGATCACCGAAACCATTACCCCGGAAATGCTGGATCTTTTTGTGGATCACCACATCATCCATGAGCGGCTGACCCAGGCGGATTTCGGTACACTCATGAAATTCGGCGTCATTACCGGGCCCCTTGGGTTCAGGGATGGCCGGATCTCCTGGAACGGGGACAGCTTTTCCCCTGACTTAAGGGATGAAAAGACCCGGGAACTCCTTAATAACCATCTCGGGGATCATCTTCAGGAAGGGGTGGTGTGCCACGGATCTTTTTTCATCGGTCCCAAGGATTTTTACGATTCCCTCAACAACATGCCTGAAAGCGAAAGAAAATTATTTTCCATGACCGGTGTGGACTATGTGAACCAGCTGTACGGGGATGAGAAGCTCAAGTCCCTCCAGCGGCGCCATGGCCGGTTCGTCAATGCCGGAATGATGGTCACCCTCCTTGGGGCGGTGGTCTCTGACGGGCTTGAGAACGGCAATATCGTCTCCGGTGTCGGGGGGCAGTATAATTTTGTCTCCATGGCCCATGCCCTGGAGGACGGCCGGCTGATCATGATGGTGAGAAGCACCAAGAAAAGCGGTGGCAAGCTTTCTTCCAATATTGTTTTCAACTACGGCCATACCACCATCCCCAGGCATTTAAGGGATTTTGTGGTCACGGAATACGGGATCGCGGATCTTCGGGGAAAGTGCGACAAGGATGTGATTGCGGCACTGTTGAATGTCGCAGACTCCCGGTTCCAGGACCAGTTGCTGGACCAGGCCAAAAACTCCGGCAAGCTTCCTGCGGATTACGAAATCCCCGAAGCTTTTCGACAGAATACGCCGGAACGGTTACAGAAGCTCATGGCCCCGCTGAAAGCTGAGGGCTATTTCAAGGATTTTCCCTTTGGTACGGATTTCACCCATGAAGAGATCACCCTGGCAAGGGCTTTAAAGGGGTTGAAGGACAATGTGGCCTCGTGCCGTTACCGGACCGTGGCCGGTATTGTCAGGCAATTTTTCACCAAGCCGCCAACAGCCATACTTCCCCTGCTACGGAGGATGAAGCTGGACCTGCCCCAGTGCAACTGCATAAGGGAGCGGGCCCTGCGGGCAGCCGTGGTGTATGCCCTCCGCCAGAGCAGTTAAGTAAGGCAGCCCCATCCCTCCTTTAAGCCGGTCTTTCCGGAACCTCCATTGAGCTTGAAGAATTTAGTCGAAATTCTTCAAGCTCAATGCTGACTGCGATCGTCTCCCGGCGTCATTCCTGATCCCTTTCTTGAAAGTCATATCTCCTGTTTCCTGCAAAGCCTTTTTCCGGATAAGGTCAGCCATTGTTATGGTTGCAGGTTTGATCTTGCCATGGCATAAGGAGTGTGGGATTTATCTTGATTGTATCTAAATTAAGTATAAAGGAGCCAAAAGATGATTGAAAAAAGTATTAACGGCATCACTTTTTTAACCGGTGCGTGGCCGCTTTCGCCCGACAGACCGACAATTATTTTTATCCATGGTGCGGGTGATTCTTCCGTCTTCTGGAAACACCAGATTAAAGGCTTGTCAGATCGGATCAATGTTATTGGAATCGATCTGCCGGGACATGGCAGAAGCACGTCCCCGGGAATGACTTCCATTACCGAATATGCAGGCATCCTGGACGGGTTTATAAAGGATGCAGAAATACCGTCCCCGATACCCTGTGGCATGAGTATGGGGGGAGGCATCACCCTTCAACTTCTCCTTGACGGAAAATCAGATTGTAAGGCGGGAATCGTTATTAATTCCGGAGCAAAGTTGAAAGTCATGCCGATGATTTTTGATATGATAGAGAATGATTTTCCCGGATATGTCAACTCCATCGGATTATTCGCTGTGTCGGAAAAGACGGATAAACAGAAAATTGAATTTGTAATTGATGGTTTGTCGAAAACATCCCCGGAAGTAATCAATAATGATTTTAAAGCATGTAATTGTTTTGATGTTATTGGGCGGCTGGCGGAAATCTCCGTACCGGTTCTGGTGATGACCGCGGCCGATGACAATCTGACCCCTCCCAAATATGGTGAATTCCTGGCCGATCATATCAACGGTGCCCTTCATGTTCACATCGGTGATGCCGGCCACATGTCTCCGGTTGAGAAACCTGATGACGTTAACGTGGCAATTCATGATTTCTCAAGCGCTTTGCTTTGAACAATCCCTGAAGGTTGATCCGGATGTCTGCACAAACAGGGCCTGTATGGAACGTTTTATTTTCATATGAAGTCTGCTATATTGCCTGGGAGTTCTTTTGATCCTTTGGCAGAAATGGGAAATTTCGGATGATGAAAAAAACAGCTTTGCTTTTAATTGTTCTTGTGACGGGCCTGAATCTTACCGGCTGTGTTTTAACCAAGGTGGTCACCGTACCCATGCGGGTTACAGGTGCTGTCATCTCAGTGGTTCCGGTGGTTGGCAACTCGATTGACGGAACCATCGATACGGCAGCAGACATTACGGATAAATTGCCTATTTAGATGGAAACCTGCTCCATACGCGGTTCTCAACCTTAACACGTATCGTTGGTAACCCATCGTTATAAACGATACGGTCATATTCAGCTTGATTTAACTTCTCTGAAGTATTTAAATACGTTTAATCTATAAAACATCGTTTTTAACTATGGAAAAGAACCTGATATGGCTCAGAGCTTTGAGATCCTGGCGTCAAAAATTTCCGTGCCACTGTTATCCGGGATCATTGCGCGCAAGCGGTTGAATCCTGTCCTGAAAAAGATGTCAAACTACAAACTTACCTTGGTTACGGCCGGGGCAGGGTATGGTAAAAGTACCTTTGTGACCCAGGCTTGCCTGATGGCAAACCAGACCATCTGGTACAGAATTGAAGAGAACGACAACGATTTTGCCACGTTTGTAAATTACATCATTGCCGGATTTAAAAAATATGATCGCGATTTCGGGGAAAAAACCTTTGACATTCTTCACCAAACGCCCCTTTCTGAAGCAGGGCGCCGCAGGGCGCTGTCATGCCTTGTCAATGAGATGGCCATGGCGGGAATCGGAAGTTCACTTCTTGTGCTCGATGATTTTCATCATGCAGATTCAAGCACTGATATTAAAAACGCCGTAGCGTTTCTGATCAACCACGGGCCTCCTGAACTTCACATTGTGCTGGCAAGTCGCACATTGCCTGATCTGCCGCTGTCAAAGTATCGTGTACGGGGCGAAGTCCTCCATGTAAAACAGGATGACCTCTCCTTTACAACCGCTGAAATCTCCAACCTGTTCTTTCAGCTGTTCGGCTTTAAAATCTCCAGGGAAAAACTGGATACCCTGCAGAAAAAGACCGGGGGCTGGATTTCAGGCCTGATGCTTTTCTATCACTCATCCATAAACCGGAATGCCCGTGAGATAGAATCCGCATTGAATGATCTGTCAAGAAATCAGATGATCTTTTATGAATACATGAGCGAGAATGTCTATCTGCTGCAATCCGATGAAATAAAGGCGTTCCTTCTGAAAACCTCCCTTCTTTCCCGTCTGGATGTTGAGCTCTGCGACATCTATCTTGGAATAGAAAATTCGGCAGCCATACTGGATCTTCTCAACAAAAAACACCTTTTTACCTCCTCCCTGACAGATGACCGTTCCTGCTATGCCTACCATGATCTGTTCAGGGAATTTCTCAAAAGCAAACTCAGGCAGAATCATGGCAGTGACGCCATAGCCAAGCTCCATAACCAGATTGCTTCCTGTTACAAACAGACAGAAAAAGATGAAGATGCGCTTATCCATTATCTTCATGCAGGAAATTATGGGGAAGCCATAACCGTTCTGAGTACTGTTGGCAGGGGCATGTGCCTGGAAGCACAATTCAGCAGGTTGGTTTCATTGTTGAACCAATTTCCGGAGCACCTTCGGGAACGTGATCCTTTGCTGCTTTCCCTGCAATCCAATATCTGCACTACCACGGGCAAGCTCAACAAAGCTGTCCGGCTTGGAAAAAAAGCGTATACTTTTTTTCGTAAAACGGAAATGATCGAAAGCGCCTTTATCGCACTGAATGATCTTGCCCGCTCCTATTATCTGCAGGGCAATTTTTCAAGTGCCGAAAGCGCCCTTTATGAACTGTTGAATCATTCGGTCATCCCGGAAAAGTTGCAGGTCGAGGCCCACGGCCACCTGATTTTCATCTCCGCCTACCTCGGGAAGATGGAGATTGCTGATATGCATTATTCAGAAGCAAAAAAACTTCTGGATGCCTGGATCGAAACAAGGAAAAACAGAGAGTGGGAAGCCTGGATCGATCTCAATAAAGGCTTTCGCTACTACTTTTCAGGTGATAATCAAAAGGCCGTGGAAATTGCCGAACAGGCCAGGATGAATCTGGATTGCTATTCCTCGACCCAGGTCCTTGCGTTCTATTATCATCTCGTATCGTCGGCATACTATTTAACGGGAGAAACCCAGCTTGGAATGGAACGGGTAAAGCAAGGCCTGCAACTGGTCTGTGATAACGGTTTTCAGGATACACAAAAGGCATGGCTGCTTATCAGCTCGGCGTTGTACAATCTCAGCCTGAAACGGATCGAAGAATCCATACTGGACACAGAAAATGCATATCATATCTTCCAACAGGGCGGCGGCAAATGGGGAGAAGCCGTTTGCTGGATTGTTTTCACCGCAATATACCTTGGGGAGGAGATGAAAGAGAAAGCCGAAGAGGCGATTCACATTGGAATGGAGCTGGTGAACAACCACAATTTTCCAATGGAAGAGGGAAAACTCCTCTATTTTACAGCAATGCCCCTGATTGAAATGGGAGCGTATGAAAATGCAGCAGCCTTGCTTCACCGGGCTGAAGAACTGCTCTCCCATTCTATCTTTGAGTCGTGTTTTATAAAATATATCTACGCATATCTTTACCTTAAAACCGGGAAGCCGGAGAGATCCCTGGCCATGACCCGGACTGCGCTGAAAATGTCACGCAGCAACGGATCTGAAAACTGGTTCTCCTCAAAGTTGAAATGGGTGCCTGATCTTCTTGCAGCGGTATCCCCCCCGGGCAAGATAGACAAACAGATAGATCCGGTCCCTGCCACATGCTCCCATACCCTTGAGCCTCTAAGGGTATACTGCCTTGGGCGGTTAAGGATTTTTGTCGGTGAAAATGAAATCACGACAAAACAGTGGAAAAGCAAAAAGGCGCTTGAGATCTTCAAGTATCTGATTCTGTCACGGAGCAGGGGGTATACCCCCAAAGAGGTGCTCATGGAACTCCTATGGCCGGAGGAGAGTCCTGAAAAAACAGGTAAACGCCTTCATGTGGCCCTGCCGGCATTTAGAAAGACCCTTGAACCGCATCTGAAAAGAGGCTCCTCCTACCTCTTGAGAGAAAAAAACGCCTATAAAATCGATATCACCCAAAACGGTTTTGTTGATATTGATCAGTTTATGTCTGATCTGAAATCTGCCGGGTCATGCAATGATACCCATACGACACTTGGGCATCTGCACGCTGCAGTCTCCCTGTATAAGGGGAAGCTGTTTGAAGAAGATCCCTATGCGGAATGGTGTTTTGATGAAAAAGAGAGACTGGAAAGGGCATATCTTGCGGCCATAATAAAGATCATTGAAATCTATGAAAACCAAATGAAATTTGAAAAGTGTATTCTATATTCAGAAAAATATCTTGAATCTGATCCCTTTTCTGAGGAAGTGTATCGAAAACTGATGTTCTTTTACTCAAAAGCGGGAAACAACCCCATGGTTATAAAAACCTATGACCGATGCCGGCATCATATCGTTTCCAATCTGAACTGTCCTTTAAATAAAAATACCGTAGAGCTGTATCACCGAATGGTTAGTTTTTCATAATTCCGGCCTTCCATAAAAAAATCCCCCCTTTTAGTTCTAAATTAGTTCTTCTCATATATATGTTCTGTGAAGTCACACATGTTCTACGTTGAAAACAGAGCACTACATAATGACCCTGGGTCACAAATCGCCGCCACCTATGAGAATCAACCCATGAGGCATGCAGCAGCAGATGCTGTATGGGTTGAAAACTTTAACCAAATTGAAAGGCCGCGCCATGTCAACAATGAGAAACCGCATTGAAAAAGCGTTTGAGAATTCTGCAAGGTTTTTTTACAGAAACAGGCTGAAAACACTCTTTGTCATGTTTATGGTATTTGCCGCGCTGGCATCCATGGTGGCGGAGTTATCCATTGATACGTCAACCGAAGAGATGCTTCATAAGGAGGATCCCGCCCGTATTAAATACGACGAATTCAAAAGTCAGTTTGGCAACACATCCCTTATTCTTATCATGATCACACCCCCGGATCTTTTTGAGCCCTCTTTCCTTGATAAATTAAACCGCTTCCATAAAGAGCTTGAGGCTGAAGTCCCTTACATCGATGAAGTGACAAGCCTTATGAACATCAGGAGTACAAGGGGGAAAGGGGACACGATCCATGTGGACGGACTCCTTGAAGAGTGGCCGGAAAAAGCCTATGACCTTGAAGAAATAAAAACAATAGCGGAAAACATCCCCCTCTATGCAAACCATATTTTATCAAGGGATCATAAAAGCACTGCAATCATACTCAGAACCGACGCTTCTGCAGACGAACCCACCCGCAATAATAAAAATGAAGATGATATGATGGATGATTCAATCGGCGGAGATGACGACATCTCTTCGGAAACGGTGCCGGTAGAGGTACCTGAAGCGCTCTCTCCGGATGAAAACGCCCTGGTGTTTGATGCTGTAAACAGATTGATCAGAAGGTATGAAAACGACGATTTTCAAATATCCTTCACAGGCGGACCGGTGGTGGTAGATGTGTTCAACCGTACTACAGACAAGGATATGAAACGGTTTTCAGGCCTGACAACCTTTGTGATTGTTCTTTTTCTGGTGATTCTTTTCAGACGGTTCACCGGTGTTATTTTACCGTTGATTGTTGTTAACATGTCCATGTTTTCCACCCTTGGCCTGATGGCCCTTACGGGCACGCCAATCTCTATGATGACAACGGTTATCCCCTCATTCCTTGTGGCGGTTGGCATTGCCGATTCCGTGCATGTGCTTGCCATTTTTTACAGAAAGTACCAGGAGGGGGAGAGCAAAGAAGATGCCATCTCCTATGCCATGGGGCACTCCGGCTTTGCCATAGCCATGACAAGCCTGACCACCTCGGCCGGACTTCTCTCCTTTTCGTTTGCGGAAATAACCACCATCGCCGACATGGGGATTTATGCTGCCGCAGGCGTTGTCCTTGCATTGCTGTACTCCATAATACTTTTGCCGGCACTGGTCGCAGTCGTTCCTGTGAAAAAGAAAAAGACAAAGGCCGGAACAGGCAAAACCCCATTCATGGACAGAATCCTCCTTGGTTTTGCACGGTTTTCGACCAGCAATCCCATAAAAATAGTCATTTTTTCACTGATCTGTTTTGTCGTTTCCATGGTGTTTATCTACCAGCTTGAATTTTCAAGTAACCTCCTGACCTATTTTCCAAAAAACCATGAAGTCAGGCAAGACCTGAACCATGTGGAGGATAAATTTGAAGGGTCCATCACCGTGGAGGTAATTGTTGATACAAAAACAGAGGATGGGTTGCAGGAACCTGAAATCCTCAACAGCCTTGAACGACTCTCCCATGAAATAGCTGACATAAAAAACGATGATATCCATGTGGGCAAAGTCTTCTCCATCGTTGATGTCGTAAAAGAGACAAACCAGGCCCTTCACGGCAATAACCCAGACTACTACTCCATTCCCCGGGACAGGGATCAGGTTGCCCAGGAGCTCCTGTTGTTTCAAAACAGTAAGCCTGAAGATCTTGAAAAAATAACAGACAGCAGATTAAGCAAAGCCAGGGTCACCATAAATACCAAATGGGCGGATTCCGTCATTTACGAAGAGTTTGTCGAGTACCTTGAGATGGTATTTGAAAGGGAGTTTCAAGGTCGTGCTGAAGTCACCGTAACTGGCCTTTCCGCACTTCTTGCCCGGACAATTCCGGCAGCACTGCACAGTATGACCCAAAGTTACTATATCGCTTTCTGTATCATAACCATTCTGATGCTGGTCCTGGTTGGCGATATAAAGCTTGGCATTCTCAGTATGGCTCCCAATCTTTTGCCGATCATCATGGTCATGGGGCTCATCAGCGCCATTGGTTTCAATCTTGACATCAACACATTGTTTATCGGGAGTATTGCCATCGGACTCGTCGTGGATGATACGATTCACTTTATGTACAATTTCAAGAAATATTACGACATGACCGGAAATCCGGTGCTTTCAGTGGAAAAAACCCTGCTTGGCACCGGCCGGGCGCTGTTCATAACATCTGTGGTGCTTGCCGCTAATTTCTTTGTCATCACCACGGCAACGTTAAACCACAGTATTCGATTCGGACTGTTTACAGGTATTGTTGTCCTTTTGGCTCTGCTTGCAGACTTTGTTCTTGCGCCGGCCCTGATGGTTCTTGCAACCGTAAAAGGGGAGGCAAAGAGCCTTTCACAAATACAGGTACCCGCCATTAAAACAATTGAATAAAGGAGGAAAATGACAATGGAAAAATCAAGGAATTTTTTTACTCTCGTGGGCATTCATCTGATAACGGTATTTTGTTTTACTGTGATCTCTGCCCTGTGTTGTGTTGCATCTGAATTGCCCCGGAACCTGTCTGATCCGGAGAGTCTCAGCCGCACGCTTCTGGAGCAATATGGAACCATCAGGGACTACACGGCTGTCATGGTCAAGCAGGAGCGCATCGATGGAAAATTAAGTGATGTTGAAACCATTGAGTTCAAATTCAGAAAACCCGGTGACATTTACATGAAATGGTTGGGGGAAATCAATAACGGCCAGGAAATTATCTACCGGCCGGGGAAGAACGGAAACAAAATAATCGCTCACAGAGGCGGATTCTGGAGCTTCTTAACCGGAAAGATGGCGCCCCTGAGCAATATGGCCATGAAAAATCAGCATCACCCCATTATGGCGGCAGGCCTTGGCTCAACAGCCAAAATAGTTCTCAAGGACCTGAAAAAGGGAGTGGAAAATAAGGATATCTCCCCGCGTTACATGGGGGTGGTTGATCTTGGTGGAGAAGAGGCCTATCAATTTGAAACGCTTTTTCCAAATCCGGTTGAGGGCGCTTCTTTCACCCATACGGCAAAAGAGGGGGAGACCTTGTGGGATCTGGCCGATCGGTATGATATTGCCATGTACTCAATTCATATGCTGAACAAGGAGATTGAACCTTCAGAGGAATTAGATGAGGGAACCAAGGTGGTGGTCCCTGAGTATTATTGCACAAAATCAAATATATATATTGGGAAAGAAACAATGATGATCGTTAAGATCGAAAGCTATGACCGGTATGGAGAGCTTTATGAAATGTATCATTATAAGGATATCAAGCTGAATGTAGGTCTCACGGATATCGATTTTGACACGAAAAATACCAAATATGAGTTCTGATGGTTGAACGCTTTTCCTCCACCTCTCCAGTCGGCCGGGGCAACAGGACTTAAACCTGATGCCTTGGCTGGACTGGAGAGGCCCCCCCCCTGCATGAATAGCCTCTCTTACTTGAAACCATCAATGCGGAGTCATTATGAAAAAAAAACAGTTTCTCCTGAAATCCATGGTAACCGTTTGTCTTTTACTCATACCGGGAGTCGTTATTGCCGATCAACCCGAAGCCAGACGAATCATGGAAAAAGTCGAGGAAGTGGATGATGGTGATAATCGAACCGCTGATATGCTCATGATTCTCACGGATAAAAAAGGCGCTAAACGAAAGAAGTATTTTAAGACATTCTCCAAAGAGTACGGAGAGGATTCCAAACAGCTCATGATCATTGACCGGCCGGCTAACATCCGAAATTCCGGATTCCTCACATTTGATTATGACAATTCTGACAAGGACGACGATCAGTGGCTTTATCTGCCCTCCCTTGGACGGAGCAAGAGAATCGCTTCAGGCGACAAAGACGGGAGTTTTATGGGGTCGGACCTTAACTATTCCGACATGACCTCAAGGGATTTGGACGATTATGACTACAGAATCCTGAAAGAGATGATGCTCAAGAATGAAAAGGTCTGGCTTATCGAGTCTATGCCCCGTTCGGAGGAGGTGATTGACAGGACCGGTTACAAAAAATCGATTCTTGCCGTAAGGCAGGACATTTACATGGTCTCAAGGATAAAGGCATGGCCTGCAAAAGGCAGTTATGTCAAAATTACCGACTTTAACAATCTTGAAACAATCAATGGAATTCTTGTGCACACGGATGTCAGGGTGATCAAAAAGTCCGGCAAAACCATCAAGCATAAAACCCAATTGCTGTTAAGCGACATACAGTTTAACCGGAACCTGGCGGATGACCTTTTCACACTCAGGAGACTTGAAAAGGGGTTGTAGGGATGAACTTGAAATCTGTTTTTATTACTGCATTGATACTTGCGGCACATACGCTCCTGTTTTCAGATGCTTTTGCTTTGACTTCCTCCACAGCTTTACCCGCTGAAAACGAACCGTCAGACATGGGCTTTGAAGATGACTTCTCCGGCGACGGGTTTGAGAATGATCTGTTTGAGGATGATGCCCCGGATATCCCTGGGACAGATTCTGGAAATAAGCAAAAACAGCCTCTCTTTACTCCGGCCGGTTATTTGAAGTTTTCCTCTTCATACAATACCGCCCACCATCACCCTGAACCCGGTGATACGGACTGGAGAGGTTTATCTTCACTCAGGTCAGAGCTGTTTCTGGAGCTGGATGCAAGATTGCCCGGGGCTTGGAAAATAAAGGTGTCCGGTTTGGGATTCATGGATGGGGCATATGCTGTCAACGGCAGGGACGACTATACAGATGAGGTGCTGGATCACTACGAACATGGGATTGAACTGGAAAACGCCTATATCCAGGGCCGACTCACCGAAAAACTGGATTTAAAAGAAGGAAGACAGATCGTTGTCTGGGGAAAATCAGACACCTTTCGCCTGACAGACATACTGAACCCGGTAAATCACAGGGAACCCGGAAAAACCGATCTGGAGGATTTGAGATTGCCGGTATGGATGACAAAACTTGACTATTATGAGGGCAAATGGAGTATCACCGCCATTGCCGTGCATGAACGCAGATGGAACAAGCTGCCGGAATACGGCAATGACTTTTATTCATTCGACACACCACTGCCCCATGAAGATACGCCGGCCGAAAACCTTGAAAACACGGAATATGCCGTGTCACTAAAAGGTGTTTTCACCGGGTGGGATTTCTCCTTATATTATGCTGACTTTTACGAGGACACGCCTTACCTGAAATTCCTGCCTGGCTCCCCAGATCCATTTATATTGCGCCACGCCCATCAACAGATGATCGGGGCAGATTTCAACGTTGCCAGGGGTGAGTTTGTATTCAAGGCTGAAGCTGCGTTCTTTAAGGGTGTTCGGTTCTCAGACAGTGTTGATATGAAAACGTTTCCGTTCGGGATTCATACCGTGCCGGATTCCTATTCCAAAACCGCTGTCCTGGCAGGAATTGAGTATTCCGGCTTTACGGATACCCTGATAACCGTGGAAGCCATGAACACCCACATCAACGGGTATGATCATTCTGTGGAAAAATCCGGTGTTGATGAAGATCGTCTGGTCACCTCCCTGCGCATTCAACGGGATTTTCTCAATGACCGGTTAACCCTTGAGCTCCTTTCCATCATCTACGGGGAAAAATCCCAGGACGGCGGTATACATAGGTTTTCAGCCCTGTATGATGTTACCGATAACCTGACCGTAAGAACCGGTTACATGCTGTATGACTCCGGAGATCTGCCGGCGTTTCAATCCATTGGAGAAAATGACAGACTCTTTATGGATATAAAGTACAGTTTCTGATCCGGTAAAAATGTCACCTAATTCCGTGATTTAATCGGTGGTACCATCATTGATGGATTCCCCCTTGCGCTTGCGATGATTCTGGATCATTTTTTTTGTTTGATTGATTCTTTTGGTGATTTTTATCCATCTTGGGCAGGCCTCGGTGCATTTGAAATGGTTCTGGCATGCCCAGACCCCGTCGGGCCTGTCCAATTCAGGGAGCCGGTTTTCAAACCCCTTATCCCGGGAGTCGGCGATAAACCGATAGCCCTGTGACAAGGCGGCAGGTCCGAGAAAGTTCTTGTTTTTGTCAAAGATGGGGCAGGCGGAATAGCAGGATGCGCACAAAATACAATTGGTTGTATCATCAAATTTCATCCGCTCTTCCTGGGACTGAATCCGCTCTTTTGCCGGCACAGGCTCGTCGTTGATTAAAAAAGGTTGAATCGATTTATATTTATCAAAAAAAACGGTCTGGTCCACGATCAGATCCCTTTGAACCGGTAAATGCCGCAGGGGTTTTATTTCCACGACATCGCCATCTGCATCCGCCACCTCCTTAACCAGGGTTTTGCAGGCCAGGCGGTCCTTGCCATTGATCCGCATGGCATCTGAACCGCACACGCCATGGGCACAGCTTTTTCGAAATCCCAGGGTGCCGTCCTGGAATTGCTTGATTGTGATCAACGCATCCAACAGCCTGTCTGTGGGGGCAACCTCAACCGTGTACTCCTGAAACCTTGATTCTGTATCGGTTTCCGGATTAAATCGTTCTATTTTCAGAATGATCTTCATTCCCTGCTCCTTAAATTTTTAGTATGCCCTGGGTTTGGGTTCCCAAATGGAGGTATCCACCGGTTTATATGCCAGGTTGACATGATCGCCTTTAAGGGTCGCCAGGGTATGTTTGAGCCAGTTGTCATCATCCCGGTCCGGAAAATCCTGTCTGGAATGTGCGCCTCTGCTCTCTTTTCTGTACAGGGAAGAGACCCCGGTGATCAGTGCCAGATCCAGCATGTTCTTCAGCTCGATGAGCTCAAGCAGGTCGGTGTTAAAGGGCTTGCTGAAATCCTGCACCCGGACGTCCCCATAGCGGTCCCGTAGATTCTGTATGGTTTTCACGGCCAGGGCCATGCCTGTTTCATTGCGGTAGACACCGATGTTTTCCATCATAACCGTCTGCATCTCCTCAGCCATGTGACCGCCGTGGGGACCTGTCTTCCCGTCGGTCAGCCGGTCGATCCAGGTTTGGGCATCTGCTGCGGCATCGGAAGGGATTGCGGGAAAATCAATGGTCTTTACATACTCGCCAATGTGGATGCCGGCACGTCTGCCAAACACCACCAGATCCAGCAGGCTGTTGGTACCCAGACGGTTGGCGCCGTGGACCGACACACAGGCACATTCCCCTGCGGCATAGAGCCCTTCAATGATGCTGCCTTTTTCATCCACCACCACCCTGCCATGTAAATCCGTGGGGATACCGCCCATGGCATAGTGGGCTGTGGGAAGCACGGGGATGGGGGTATTGTTCGGGTCGATCCCAAGATAGGTTTTGCAGAAATCCGTGATATCCGGCAACTTTGCTTCCAGAACCCCTTTGGCCAGATGGGTGGCATCGAGGTTCACGTAATCATCAATTTTTTTATCGCCGCGCATGCCTCTGCCGGCTGCGATTTCCGTCATGATGGCACGGGAAACCATGTCCCGTGGCGCAAGATCCAGCAGGGTCGGGGCGTATTGCTCCATGAAACGTTCTCCTGCGTTGTTACGCAGGATTCCGCCTTCTCCCCTGACCGCTTCGGTGATCAATATTCCCAGTCCTTTAATACCGGTGGGATGAAATTGAAAAAATTCCATGTCCTGGAGGGGAATCCCCTTTCTGGCAAGCACGGCCGGACCATCCCCTGTGTTGGCAAAGGCATTTGAGGTGATTTTAAATATTCTGCCAAAGCCGCCGGTGGCAAAGAGAACACTCTTGGCGGCAAAGGTGTGGAGTTCTCCTGTGGCCAGTTCAATGGCGATGACTCCTTTGCAGGTCTTTGCCTCCAGGATCACGTCAATCACCTGAAACTCATCGAAAAAGACCACCTTATTTTTAATGCATTGCTGGTAGAGGGTCTGCAGAATCATGTGACCGGTTCTGTCGGCGGCATAGCAGGCCCTGCGAACCGGGCCCTGGCCAAACGCCTTGGTATGCCCGCCAAAACGGCGCTGATCAATTTTGCCATCCGTTGTTCTGCTGAAGGGAAGTCCCCGGTTTTCCAGGTCGTAGATCGCTTGTATCGCATCCTGGGCCAGGATCATGGCTGCCTGCTGGTCCACCAGGTAGTCGCCGCCCTTGACCGTGTCAAAGGCGTGCCATTCCGGCTTGTCTTCTTCCCTGTTTCCCAATGCCGCACTGATTCCGCCCTGGGCGGCGCCGGTATGACTCCTGACAGGGTATAGTTTTGACAGCACAGCTGTTTTTGCGCCGGCACTTGTCTCCAGTGCGGAATACAACCCGGCACCGCCTGAACCAACGATTACGCATTCGAATTCATGTTTCAAGGCAGACCTCCTTTTTTGGGGGCTCGGTGTCTCTTTTACGTTCGCGAAAGTTGCTATCCTCTGATATCTTGCTTCAATGATAAAAGCGGATACAAAGGATTCATCAGGATGTTTGTCCGGTCTTTGTTCTGGGAATGAATTGTATACGGCAGAATCTTGGATCAAGATAAATTATCTTGGATTAAGATAATTTATCTTTGGCAGACGGATTGTTTTCCCCAAAGACCTGTTTTTAGAATTGACCGGAACAGAATACCATAGATGAAAAAAAAGACAATATGATAAGACAAGGCGGCAGGGTAAGTACGATCTCCTCTTATATTGAGGCTTGCCTGGCCCGTTTGATCAAAAGGCCGGTGCAGTTTTGGATATTTCGTTGGGTATAAAGGGTAAATTCATCTTTATAGCTCTGATCAAACATTCTTTTGGCGAGTTCCTGATCGGATAACCGGGTTTCCTTTACTCGTCTGATGGTTTCAACAGTGCTGTTGATGGCAGTTATGATGCCTTGTTTTGCCGCTGTTTTTTCCAGGGGGCCCTGGTGGCCCGGGCACACGATTTCAGGATCAAAGCCTTGGATGAATTCAAGGGTGGACAGATAGTCATTCGCCCCGGTGAAGAAAAGGGGCCAGAATCCCCTGCCTGGAAAATGGAATCCCAGGCTGTCGGAACAGAACAGGGTTTTTTCTTTTTTGATAAAGCCCATGAGATTGCCAGGAGAATGGCCTTTGACGGTGATCAGTTCCAGGGTGACGTGGCCCAGGTCAAGGCTGTATGCCGTTTCGATGACACGGGCATGATGAAGATCCGGGATGGTTTCAAGGGCAGGGCGGCCCGGGGAAATGCCCATTCTGGCCAGGCCTTTGGACATGAACGTGTCTTCTTTTATCAGCAGCGGTCCGGCCTTGGGGTGGGTGATAAATTTTTTTGCTCCTGCAGCCGCTAATACCTCAGCTTTGGGAAAGCGTTTCATCAGTCCGGGCAGCCCGGTGATATGGTCCGTATGGGGATGGCTGGGGATCAGATAGTCCACTGATACGTCCAGGCGTTCCAATTGCCTGATCACTTCATCAACACACCCTGAGATTCCTGTCTCAAAAAGCGCGGACCTGTTCCTGCCCGTGACTAAAAAAAGATTAAAGAAGTAATTGCCCACCAGGGTTACATGGGGGGTGATCCGTATGGGAAATCTGTCTTCCGGGATATAATGTGCTTTCATGGATTGTCCTCCAATCGCTGTGTAGATGGTCTGGAGTAGCATTTGAAAAGCGTCTCTGTCAACAAAAAAGGAACATCATTTAGTCCGTTTTTATCTGCGTTCACGACCCCGTACCGGGACAGGCTAAGGCGGGAAATGAATTGGTGCGAATTACAAGTTGACATTCTTATCCGTAGTATTATCCTTTCTCTATATGGAAGACACAATAAACAAAGTGTGCCATTGAGTAGCCTGCAAAAAAAATCAGTCTTTCCGCATCGCCTCAGCTTCCTCAGCTTGAAAACCAATCTTCCATGTCGTGATGGATACGCTTCATACTTCGGTCTGATGGAAGCCTGTTCTGAAGTTTTGATTCAGGAAGGGACTTCACCAAATATGAACGGTTGGCAAAATTAGTTTCAAGGAGGCTGATATGTCAGGAGAACTCAGAGCCCGATGGGGGCAACCCCTCACCGGAATTATCTCATTTATTGTATTTTTTTTGATTGCATGGATCACATGGTTCATTTTCAGCGATCCACGGGGGCCTGTGGGCTCTTTTCCTTACCCATTTGTCATGTACCTTGCCATGATGATTCTGGTGGGAATCTGGCAGCATATGTTCTGCGGGGACTGGCCCTTTCAGGATATCCCACAGCCTGGAAGGGGGATCATTCTTACCATTGTGAATCTGATTATCGTATGGCTTGTGATCCATGTTTTCTTTTACAGAATTCTTGGGCTTGGGTTTAATTTTCTGAGTCAAAGCAACCTTAACGAACTGGTTTATGCGGGGACACTCAATGAAGTTGCCCTCACAAAGCATTTTGCCCAGAGTGCCGTGGTCTGCTTTGTTCTCATTGGATTCTACAGCTATCCTTTTGTTACCATACTCTTTGGGAAATGGCCTGTCCGGCCCAGCGATCTTCCCCAGCCCCAGGCCGGGCTTGCCGAAATCGGCTGGTGCTCCATGCTGACACTGGTTTTCTACTCCGTTCTCATTGTTCCCTTCTGGGGACTTGTCTTTGGCAAAAGCATTGGAAATTCCTTTGGGCTTAATTTCCCCTGGTGGGACGGCATTTCCGGCATCAGCCATGTTCACTGGGTGTTTGGATGGTGGGAATGGATGATCATCATTCTTTTTTTGACCCCCAATATATGGCGCATGAAACCCTGGACCCTGATTCCGCTGCCCCAGCCGTGGAAGGGGGGAATCTCTTTTGTCATCAACGTTATCCTCGGCTACATCATTGCTCTCATCTGTGTTAAAATTGCTCCTGCCTGGCTTGGCGACATGCTTCATCATATTGACAAGGATTCGGAGCGGATTCGTTTCCTCTGGTACCACGCTGCTGAAATCGCCGGTTTTACGCTGATACCTTTCCTCATCTGGCATCATTATTTTGACGATCTGGTTCCTTTTTCCGATGTTGATTCATGGGGGTCATTCTGGTTCAGAACAGGTGGAGTTCTTTTCTTCTGCATCATCAATTATATAATTTACTATTACTCCAACTTCGGGGGCTGGGCTCTTGGTAATCCCCACTGGGCACACAAGTTCACCCATGGAGAATCCCTTGTATGGAATTTCTGGTGGATTATTCCTCTTCTCTGGAATGAGTGGTTCTTTCATAAATGGCCTTTCTATGTGCCGAACAAACAGTGAGTAAGGCGATATGGGCGCGCGGATACTTTTTTCCCGCGATCGGGGTAATGGTTCTATGATATTAGGGAAGTCAAAGGAGGGGGTATGACTTTTGAGGAAATAAAAGCCGCTGTGCTGAAGTTAAGCGATGAAGATCAAAAGCGTTTGATAATGGAAGTCATGCCGGCAATCATGCCCAAGGCATGTACGGACGATATCTGTGTCCGGAAAATAAGAGAGCTGGTGGATGAGGAAAGTGTGAAATCCTACCGGGATCAGCACATGGATGGCATTTGACTGCAGACCATGTGTGATCCCGGGTGAAAACAACTGTTGAAGCCGGGAAAGAAATTACATCGCTTTCCAGAGCCAGGGTGTTTTCAGGTTTTGCTTTTCTTCAAAAATGTAAATCTTGTCCGTATGCTTCAGGGTCCGGTCGATATCGTCCATCCCCTTCATGAGGCTCTCTTTTCGAAACCCATCCAGCTCATAGGGGATTACGGTTCCGCCGGGGGTGACAAGCTCCTGTTTTTCCACATCCACGTCAAAGGAGACGCCGGGGGTTGCCTCTATCTCATCCGACAGGCTTTTAAGGGCTTCGGCCGTCACCGTGACCGGCAGGATTCCGTTTTTGAAACAGTTGCTGAAAAAGATATCCGCAAAGCTTGTGGAAACGATCACCCTGAAACCATAGTCGCTGATGGCCCAGGGGGCGTGCTCCCGGGATGAACCGCAGCCGAAATTGTCTCCGGCCACCAGGATGGAAGCGCCTTTGAACTCTTCCCGGTTCAGCTCGAAATCAAGGTTCAGGGTGCCGTCTTCCCGGTATTTCCAGTTGCTGAACAGATATTTGCCGTACCCGCACTTTTCCGTACGCTTCATAAACTGCTTGGGGATGATCTGATCCGTATCCACATTGATGCGCGGCATCAGGGCCGCAATTCCCCTGTGTTTCACCAAAGGTTCCATATTCCCAACTCTCCCGGTCCCAAAGACCCGTTTGTTATGTAATGCCACAAAGATTGTTATCTTATATCGGTAAATTTGCCGGCTATGGCGGCGGCAGCGGCCATGGCAGGAGACACCAGGTGGGTTCGTCCCCCCTGGCCCTGGCGCCCCTCAAAGTTCCGGTTGGACGTGGACGCACACCGCTGTCCCGGCTGGAGCACATCGTCATTCATGGCCAGACACATGGAACAACCGGGCTCCCGCCATTCGAAACCCGCTTCCAGAAAGAGCTTGTGAAGCCCCTCTTCCTCCGCCTGTTTTTTCACCAGGCCGGAACCTGGCACCACGATGGCGGTCACATTTGGATGAACTTTTCCGCCGTGAATCATTGCTGCGGCTTCCCGGAAATCCTCAATGCGGCCGTTGGTACAGGAACCGATAAACACGTAATCGATGGTAATATCCGTCACCGGGGTTCCCGGCTCAAGTCCCATGTATTCCAGGGCATTCTCACAGGCCTTTCTGGCATCGTCACTCTTTTGCCTATCAGGGTGGGGCACGCATCCCGTCACATCCGTCACCTGCTCGGGAGACGTTCCCCAGGTCACCTGGGGGGCGATCTCATCTGCACGAATGATAAGCTCCGTATCGAACACGGCGTCTTCATCACTGGTAAAGGTGTTCCAGTAGGCAGCGGCCTGATCAAACTCCCGGTCCCGGGGGGCAAACTCCCGGCCCTTCAAATAGGCCACTGTTTTCTCGTCCGGGGCCACCATGCCGGCACGGGCTCCCGCCTCAATGGCCATGTTGCAAAGTGTCATGCGCCCTTCCATGGAAAGATCCCCCACCGTGTCGCCGGCAAACTCCATGACGTAGCCGGTCCCGCCTGCGGTGCCGATGCGTCCGATAAGGGCCAGGGCCAGATCCTTGGCAGACACACCATCGGTCAGCCTGCCTTCGAAGGTGACCCGCATGGTTTTCGATCGCTTCTGCTGCAGAGACTGGGTGGCCATCACATGCTCCACTTCAGAGGTGCCGATGCCAAAGGCCAGGCTGCCGAAAGCCCCGTGGGTGGCGGTATGACTGTCCCCGCACACCACGATCATCCCCGGGTGCACAAACCCCTGTTCCGGTGCGATCACATGGATTACCCCCTGTTTTTCCGAGGTCATATCAAAGCATCTCACCCCGAACTCCTTGCAGTTGGATGCCAGGGTCTCCAGCTGGTTCCTGGCCACGGCATCGGCCAAAGGCTTGTCCCGATCCTTTGTGGGAACCACATGATCCATGGTGGCCAGGCAGAAATCCGGTCGTCTTATTTTTCGGCTCTTTTCCCGCAGTCCTGAAAAGGCCTGGGGACTGGTCACCTCATGCATCAGATGCCGATCCACATAAACAATGGGCGTTTGCCCGGTGTTTTCATGAATCACATGGGCATCCCAAATTTTCTCATACATATTCTGTCCCATAAACCCCCCATATAGACTTGTCATGTTATCATTAATTTTGACAACTATACGGGATGGTATATAGTGAGTCCAATTAATATCTATCATGAAGGAGATGAATGTGATTCATTTGGGAGGCATTGACCTGAACCTGCTGCCGGTGTTTGAAGCGGTATACCGGGAACGAAACCTCACCCGGGCCGGTGAACATCTGGGATTGACGCAATCCGCGGTAAGCCATGCCCTGGGCCGTCTCAGGAAGCTTTTGGGGGATTCTTTGTTCGTGCGCACCGGGGGAGAGATGGCCCCCACGCCCCGTTCCGTTGCGATTTACGCTTCCCTGGAACCCTCCCTGGCAGGGATACGCACCCTTTTAGAGGAGCCGGCCCCCTTTGATCCGGCCACCGCAAAGAAAAACATCCGGCTCTCCATGTCCGATTACTGCGAAATGGTGATTCTGCCGCCCCTCATGCACCACTTGAGCCGGGAGGCACCGGGGATCCGGATCGAGATATCCCCCATGCCCTCGGATAAGACCCAGGTGGGCCTGGAAACCGGGGAGTTCGAACTTGCCGTGGGCCACCGGGAAGTGGGGCCGGGAATATTCAGGAGACACCTTTTTGACGACGATTTTCAGTGCATGGTTCACAACAGCCATCCTGTCATCACTGGGACCCTTTCCCTGGATGACTACCTGGCCCAGCCCCATGCCATCTTCTCCCCCCGGGCCAAGGGGGACGTGATCATTGAAAAGACCTTGTCCCGGATGGGATATCAGAGGAATGTGGCCCTGCGTGTGCCCCATATCCTGATCATTCCCAAAATCCTGGAGACCACCGGCATGATCGTGACCCTGCCCAGGCGGTTGGCCTACGCCTTTGAGAATATTTCCGCATTCCGGCTGTTTGCCCCGCCCATTGATCTGCCCGCCCTTTCCATCATGCTCTACTGGCACGAACGCATGAACGGGGATCCTGCCAACCGGTGGCTTCGCAAAACCATCGCGGAGCTGGATCTGGGCCTGGGCAAAGGACCTGATCTTACTTGATGTCGTTTGTTGGGCCGGCCATCCGTGGCCGGCCTGTCCCCATCCGATCTGCTCATAAAAAAATCCCCCCATCCGGCATCCCGGCTGCATACACTCCATTGGCTTAGTTTAAAATTAGTTTTTATCTGATACGTGTTTTTCCGGACAGCCAGTGCTCCGCCCGTTGTATTCGCCAGTACCGTCAACAAGAAACCGTTCAGTCAAACTATGGAGAAAAAATCAAATGGAGAAGGCCCATACCTATCCTGAAAGATACCTGTTTCTGGATAACATCAGATACCTCATGGTTGTTTTTGTCGTGATTTTTCATGCATCCATGTCCTACAGCACGATTGTTCCCTGGTGGAGCGTTGTCGATTCCAGCCAGAACGAACTGATAAATGTCTTGATCGTGATTCTTAATAGTTTTCAGCTTCCGGTGCTTTTCTTTATTTCCGGTTATTTTGTTTTGCCGGGCCTGAGAAAACAAGGCACCGGTGTCTTTGTCAGATTAAAACTTAAGAGACTGGGTATCCCGCTGATACTGCTGGGACTTTTTTATAATCCCGTTATGTCTTACATCCGCCATGTTGTGAATACACCGGAACCTCGCAGCTACTTTTCATACTGGCTTCTCCAGATGAAAAGCCTGTCGGATTTCAGTATTGTTCACTTTCCGGACAGGGCGTCTGGAAAGCCTTATGTTGATAGCCTTACCCAGTGGCATTTATGGTTTATTTCCATGTTGCTTGTTTTCTTTCTCATTGCCGCCGTTGGCTACCAGATTAAGCAGGTCCTGTTTCCCCCCGGACCGGAAATCCGTCCGGGAGATCAGCCGGCTGTAATTCCCCAGGGTCGTGGAAAGATTCTGGCAATGCTTGGAGTTTTCGCCGTGGCTATCTTTTGCCCGACGGCTGTAAGCAATCTCTATTTTTTTGACTGGGAATGGGCGCGTTTCGGGTGTGTGCTCTCCTTCCAGCCCACACGGCTTCCAGTGTATGCAGGGGTGTTTATCATGGGGATCTATGCCCATGAACGTGGGTGGCTTTTGAAACCGTTACCGGGAAAATTCTGGATCTGGCTTATTCTGGCAAGCCTTTTCAGCTTTGCCTTGCTGGTGGCCATGATCCTTATTGGGGTGGACCCCACCACAATTCAACCGAAATTGTCCATTGCCATAGCGGGCATCCGGGCGTTTATAGTGCTGTTCTGGATCTGTGCCTTTATGAACATCGGCATAACACGATGGAACACACAAGGGGCCATGGGAAAGCTGCTGACCCGGTGCTCCTATGACATTTACCTCATACACATGCCCATTGTCATCCTGCTGCAGTATGCGGTTTTGTCGGTCAATGGGTCAGCGTTGGTTAAATTCGGCATGGTCGCAACCCTGTCATTGGGTATCACCATTACATTGACAAAGCTGGTTGTAACCCCTTTTCCCAGATGGTCCGCCGCAGGACTGGTTACCGGTTTTATGCTTGCAACCCTGTTTATCGGGTAATTTGGTAAAATCAACCTGAAAGGAGAAAACAGATATGAGTAAACCTGCATCAGTAGCCATAAATAGTATCGATAACGACAAAAGTGTAGTTATAACAGGTTCCTCATCCGGTATTGGCAGGGCTTGTGCAATCCACCTTGACCGGCTTGGGTTTAAAGTGTTTGCGGGTGTAAGAAGAAAAGAAGATGCAGAATTTTTGCAATCGGAATCATCAGACAGAATGACTCCTGTTTTGTTGGACGTAACTGATGGAGCTTCAATTTCAGCTGCTTTTAAACTAGTAGAAGAACTAAGCCGGGATGGTCTGTACGGACTTGTCAATAATGCGGGAATCTCGCTTGGCGGACCTCTGGAACTTGTTCCGGTAAGCGATATCAGAAAAGTCTTTGACGTAAATGTGGTTGGTATGATGGCGGTTACGAGACAATTTATTCCTCTTATCCGGAAGGCCGGTGGAAGAGTTGTAAATATTGGCTCGGCCTATGGTTATTTTGCCGTACCCGGCCAGAGCAGTTATGTTGCTTCCAAACATGCAGCAGAGGGACTCACGGATTCGCTGAGGTTGGAATTCAGCCCATTTAATGTTCCGGTTTCGATTGTTGAACCCGGAGTCGTTGAAACAGAGATCTGGGACAAAGCGACTGATACCTATGAAGACAGGTGTAATTTCAAAGACAAGGATATTTTAGAGCTATATTCTCCGCTTCTTGAATTGGCAAAGAAGAAAATCAGTCAAAGAAAAGGCGTGGAGCCGGGTGAAGTAGCAAAAACGGTAGAACATGCGCTGACCACTAAAAAACCAAAACATCGTTATGTGGTCGGCAGGGATGCAAAGATTGCGGCTTTAATGAAACGTCTTATTCCCGCAAGATTGTTAGATACTCTGGTTTTATCAGCTGTGAAAACGGGTAAGTAAATCTGAAATCCGGGGACACTTTACTTGATTTCGTCAGGTATCCTGAACGATAAGTACGGTGTCCCCGGATTACTCTTGCGCTTTACAGGTTGACCGTTATTCTGTGATACCGTTTCTTGCCCGCCCTGAGTACGATCTCCCCGTTTTCCAAGTGGGAGGTATCTACGGTCAGGTCAAAGGCTGTTACGTGATTTTCGTTCATGTAAGCGCCCCCCTGGGTGATCAAACGCCTTGCCTCTCCGGCTGATTTTACCAGACCCACCCTGTGAAATAGTTGGTAGACAGGAATCCCGGCAGAAAGCTCGGCCTTTTCTATGGCGGTGGAGGGCAGGAACTGGTTCGCCCCTTCGGAATTGACCCTGTTGATGGTGCTGGACGGAAGAATATCGGCCCCGATTTTTCTTGCCCCGAACATGCTCGCCGCGGCGGTGAGGGCCTTTACCGCCTCCTGTCTGCCGTGGGCAAGGCTGGTGGCTTCAAAGGCGAGGATGGACTTGGCGCTGTTGAGTGCTGCACCTTCCAGGGTTTTCACCTCCTCGATCTCCTCCAGGGGAAGGAATGTGAAGAGGGCCAGGAAACGGGCCACATCCCTGTCGTCGGTGTTTACCCAGAACTGGAAGTACTCGTAGGGGGAGGTTTTTTCCGGATCCAGCCACACAGCACCTCCTGCGGTTTTGCCCATCTTGGTGCCGTCGCTCTTGGTGATCAGCTGGAAGGTGATGCCGAACACCGTCTCCCTGCGCATCTTGCGGACCAGCTCCACTCCTGCCACAATATTTCCCCACTGGTCGCTTCCCCCCATCTGGAGACGGCAGCCGTGGTTGTCGAAGAGTTTGCAGAAATCATAGGCCTGGAGAAGCATGTAGTTGAACTCGATAAAGCTCAGGCCTTCTTCGGACTCGATGCGCGTCCTGTAGCCTTCGGTCTTTATCATCCGGTTCACGCTGAAATGCCGTCCCACATCCCTGAGGAAGGGGATATATTCGAGGGTTGCCAGCCAGTCTGCGTTGTTTGCCAGTATCGCCCCGTCCTGGTCGAAATCCATAAAGGAGGAGAGCTGCTTTCTGATGCCCTGCATGTTCTTCTCAATGGTATCGAGGGTCATCATCTGCCGCATCTCGGTTCTTCCCGATGGGTCCCCGATCCTGCCGGTGCCGCCCCCCACCATGGCGATGGGCCGGTGGCCGTTTTTCTGCATATGGGCCAGGGACATGATGGGGATCAGGTGTCCCACATGGAGGCTCTCGGCCGTGGGGTCGAAACCGATGTAACAGGTGGCCCCTTCGTTTTCCAGGTATTCGGCCAGTTCCTTGTCATGGGTGGTGTTTTCGATAAAACCGCGCTCTTTCAGAATAGTCAGTACACTCATAATAGCTCCTTTCATGATTTTTGAAAAAAAAAGGGCCGCAGGAAAAACTTCTTCTGCGGCCCTTAAAAACAAAAAAGCCGCGAAGCATCTCTGCCCGCGGCTTATATCTCATCTTGTTACATTATGTCAGGATAAGCGCACCTCGGGCAGTCGGATATAATACCGATAATAATAATAATATGCTCTGCCCGCTGCTGTGATTGTCCTGTTTGTGTTTTTCATAACGTTTGTTTCCTATGATATTCCCGGTTCCCTGTCAAGGTATTTGCTTAAGATTAACAGGAATTTCCTTCAGGTAAAGAGCCGGGAGATGAGAACCGGGACCGCGGTTTCAAGCCTGAGGATTCTCTCGCCCAGGCTGACGTTTTCGAAACCAAACCTTTCAAAGGTTTCAACCTCCCTGTCTATGAATCCTCCCTCGGGTCCCATGGCAAGGGTGACGGGTTGCCCGGGATGGCAGGGGCAGACCCGTCCGCCCTTGGGGTGGGCCACAAGTTTCAGGGTGTCCCGGGAGAGGGTTTCAAGCTCCTCCTTTATAAAGGGCATGAACAGCCGGCGGAGGAACACCTCTGGCATGATGGTGTCCTTGGCCTGTTCAAGGCCCAGGATCAGGTGTTCCCCAAGGCTTTCCGGCTCCAGGACCGGGCTTGACCAGAACCCCTTTTCCACCCGCCAGGTGTTGATCAGGTAGAGCCGCTTCACCCCAAGGCTTGTCACGGTCTGAAGGATCCGCTTGAGCATCTTGGGCCGGGGCAGGGCCATGACTAAGGTAAGATCCAGGGCAGGGGGGGGCGTTTGGTCAAGGGTCACCTCCATCTCAATGGATGAGGGGGTGAGGTGGGTCACCATGGCCGAACCCATCTTGTTGTTGATGAGTCCGGCCGTCAGTTGATCCCCCACCGCGGCCCGGTGCACGGTCTGGATGTGGGTGAACCGCCTGCCGCGGATGGTCACCCTGCCGGCCGAGGTAAAGTCGTCCTCTTTCAGTAGTATTAGATTCATTAAAAGGTGATCACCTCGGAGTTCTTCATCAGCTTTTTGAGCTCCTTCTCCCAGGCGGGTCCGCCGGAACGCTCTGCAAGCTCGCAGGCGATGTGGACCGGAGCGATGCCGGTATCCTGGTTCCGGCCCAGGCCCTGGAGGCAGGAGGGACAGTTGGTCAGCATCTTAATTTGCTCGGTCTGTCCGTTTCTGGCACTTTGGATCAGCTCCTTTTTCCTGTCCAGCATGGCGTTGGAGATGTCGGGCCGGGACATGGCCATGGTGCCGGCCTCGGAACAGCAGTGGGGAACCGTGTCCATGGTGCCCTTGGAGCGGGAGAGGAGCAGCTCTGCGCCCTTGGCCTCGAGGGAGTCGTGGCAGGGGGCGTGGTAGAGGTAGTTCTCTTTCAGTCCCAGGGTCTGGTTGATGGTCAGGATAAACCGTGCAATGTCCGTCACCCGGCAGTCAAATATGGTGTTTATGTCGAGATTCTCCAACGACTCTTTACAGGTGCCGCAGCTGATGATGCAGGCGTCAAAGTCAAGGTCGTTGAACATGTCCCGGATCTGGCTGAAGATGATGGTGTCCCTGAGGGTCAGCCGGTTGAACTGCTCGGTCTTGGCGTTGACCCTGGCGGGAAATCCGCAGCAGAGATAGGGGGGCGGCAGGATCACCCTTACCCTGTTTTTCAGGAGAAGGTAGACCGCAGCCTTGCCAATGTCGGAAAACAGACGCTCGGACCCGCAGCCGGGGAAGTAGAACACCGTGTGAAGGGCGGGTGCTTCCGGTTCGGCCAGGATCACCTGGTTGGGGCCGCAGGAGGGAAGGGCGCTGCGCATGGTGCTGCCGGGTACCTTCGGCATGGGCGCCTTGAGCATCTGAACGGTTCTCAGCTCTTTGGCCTGCTTGATGTCGGGCAGGGCGTCCACCAGTTGTGATGCGGTTCGCTGGAGGGTGCCGCCCATGCCCACCAGGAGCTTTCGCAGACCTGCGTTTTTGAGCTCGTTCCGGGTGGCAAGGTAGTTGAGGCTGAGCCGTGTGGGCAGCGGGGTGTGCTTGAAGTTCTGTTCCGCAAGGATCTCCCTTTCCAGCACGGACACCTCCCCCGTGTCGATGTTCACCGGGCACTGGGTATGGCATTTATGGCAGATGGTGCAGTGGTCTGCCAGCTGTTCCAGTTGCTGGAGGGGCCTGAACTGGGTGGACCGGGTGCGCTGGGTGACGTAGAGCAACGCTTCGATCAGGGCGCCCACGGCAAGGTTCTTGTTCCTGGGATGGAAGAAGAGGTTCTTCTGGGGAAAGAAGACCGGGCAGGTGGCCTTGCACCGTCCGCAGCGGACGCAGTTGGCGATGTTGGCGGCCAGGGTGCCCAGGCTTCCGTAGCGGAGGATGCTGGCCTCAAGCCCCAACAGGTTGAAGGACGGGGTGAAGATCCGCTCCATCACCGATGGTTCCGAAAGCTTGTCCGGGTTCATGGTGCCTTCGGGATCGATCTTGAGCCGGTATTGGGAGAGCTCCTCCACGATGGCCGGGTCAAGGTGGGCAAACTTGGTCACGCCGATGCCGTGCTCGCCGCTCACCGCCCCTTCCAGCATAACGGCCTTGGCCATGATGTCGTCGGCGGTCTGGCTGGCCCGTTTCATCATCTCCCTGTCGTTGGAGAGCACCGGGATGTTCACATGGACGTTGCCGTCTCCGGCATGCATGTGGGTGGCAATGACGATGAGCCGTGCCAGGGTCTCTTCATAGATCTTTTTGAGGGTTTCGGAAACAAGGGTATATCCCCTTAACATCTCCAGGAGCTCAAGATAGAACTCCTCGGCATAGGTGCCCCGCTCCAGGCTGTCCCGGGAGGCCTTTGCGATTTTTATCCTGGCCTTTTCCGAAAGGGTTTTTGCGTGGCTGACCTTGGCCACGAGCCAGTCGGGATCCTCCAGGGGCTCTGCCGTTTCAAGGTAGGCCATGAGGTTCGCAACCAGGCTCTGCTGGGTGAACCGCTTCTCCTCCAGATTGTACTCGTCCACATAGCTGGCAAAGTCGGCCAGGGAGGCGATGGGAAGGACGATGTCCTCGTTGAGCTTAAAGGCGTTGGTGCGCTTGGCAATGGCCCCGAGGCGCTTTCTGTCCCGCCAGAACCGTTCCGCCTCCTCCTCGTCCCGGGCCGGGGTGAGCTCGGTCCTCTGGTAGCGGTTGAGGATCTTTTCAAGCTTTTCTTCACCCTTCATGAGCTCCTGGTCGGTATTTGCCACCATGTCGATGAGAAGCACCGCCTTGAGCCGGCCGGTGCCTGCGGCCTTGGCCTTGTAGTCGATGGCCTTGATATACTCTTCGTCAAAGTGCTCAAGGGCGATGAGGCAGGCTTCGTTGCCCCGGTTCCTGAAGATCTTGGAGATGTCGGTGATCACCTTGCCGGCCTCGGTCATGTCCTGGCCGAAGAATTCCAGGCAGAAGGTTTTTTTCAGGGGATACTGGGGGTGGAGAATAAAGGTGGCCGAGGTGATGATGCCGTCGCATCCTTCCTTCTGGATGCCGGGCAGGCCGTTGAGGGTCTTGTTGGTGACATCCTTTCCAAGCCCCCGTTTCCGGATCTCGTCTCCCTTGAGGATCACCCGGTCGACCTGGGCACCTTTTTCGTCCCTGACGTCGAAGATCACCTCGTCGTCCGGGAGGATCTTCCGCAGGGGATGGTTCTGGCGCGCCACGGTGAGGAGCTTGCCGCTGGGCATGACGATCCGGTAGGCGAGGATGTTGTCAAGGGCGGTGCCCCATAGCACGGCTGTCTTGCCACCTGCGTTTTCCGCAAGGTTGCCGCCGATGGTCGAAGCCCAGGAGCTTGTGGGATCGGTTGCAAACACAAGGTTATCCTTCTTGGCAAAGGCCATGGCATCCTCGGTGATGACACCGGCGTCAAGGTCCATGCAGGCAAAGGCGTTGCCGGATGAATCCCGTTCATGGCGGATGCCCTGGATGGTGTCGAGCTTTTCCGTGTTGATCATCACGCAGGTCCGGGTCAGGGGGACGCTGCCGCCGGTAAGTCCCGTGCCGCCGCCCCTGGGGATAATGTTGAGACCCAGCTCCTTGATGGCTTTAACCAGCGGTCCCATCTGGGATTCGTCCGAGGGTCTTACAACGGCAAAGGGGGGATAGAGGCGCCAGTCCGTGGCGTCGGTGGTGTGGGCCGTGAGGGTGAAGGGGTCCACATAGACACTGTCCGGTCCGGTAACTGCCTCCAGGGCCTTGACCGCCTTTTTCCGGTCTTTGGCCACTTGTTTGATACGTTTTGAAAGAGAGGAGAGATGGGTTCTGCACTCCTTGATCACCTGGAAGACCTTGGGGTCTGTTGTGCCTTGTTCTATGGTGGTCAAATCCTTCTTGACGCTCTTGAAAAAGCTGTTTCTCCGTTGGGGGTGGTCAAGGAGTTCCTGGAAGATGAAGGGGTTTCTTTCGATCATGAACATGTCGCCCATGAAGCGGAACAGGAGCCTTGCCGATCGTCCGGTTCTCCGTTTGCTTCTGAGCACCTCAAGATCCTGGAGCATCTCCTTGCCAAACAGATGGCTGATGACCTGGTCGTCATCGGCCGATGTATAGTTGTAGGGTATCTCTCTTTCTCTTCGTTTCATTGTCCTAATCTTCGGGGACAGATTTGAAATCTGTCCCCATTCTAATATCGGGGACAAGTCTCCGGGGGCTGATTTGAAATCTGTCCCCATGGATAGTCCCCATGGCTAATAAAAAAAAGCTGCAAACGCAGCTTTGTGTCGTTTCAACGGTGCTATGCCGGGGGCTGGAACTGCCGGTCCCCCGGAGGTGTTTGGGGACAGATTTGAAATCTGTCCCCATTGCTATGACGGGGCCGGATTTAGATCCGTCCCCGTGGCTAATATTTGGGGTTACAGTTCAAATGTGATCACCGAGTTAACCAGTCCCAGGTCGCTGATCTCGGTTGCCACCTCATCCGGGATGGGGGTGTCGGTCCGCAGAAAGATGATGTTCCTGTCCCCGTCATCCTCCTTTCCGACCATCATCCTTGCGATGTTGATGTCGTGCTGGCCAAGGGCGGTACCGATGCTGCCGATGGAGCCCGGCTTGTCGATGTTGTGGATCAGGGCCAGATGACCTTTCGGGATCACCTCCAGGCGGAACTTGTTGATGCGGATGATCCTGGGGTCGTCCTTGCCGAAGATGGTGCCGGCCACCAGGTTGATCCCGGTCTCGGTGGTGACGGTGATCCGGATGAGGTTGAGGTAATTCTCGGTCTCATGGCTCGTGGTCTCGGTCACCTTGATGCCCATATTCTTTGCAAGGGAGGCGGCATTGACCGAGTTGACCTCGTAACTGACCAGCGGGGTGAGGATGCCCCTGAGGGCCGCCAGGGTCACGGGCTTGAGGTCAAGGTCATAGAAATTGCCCGCATACTCGATGGCGATCTCCTTGAACGGACCCTTTACCAGCTGGGACTGCATGAGTCCCATCTTTTCTCCCAGGTGGAGGTAGGGCTTGAGTTTTTTCAACAGCTCGCCTGTGACCGACGGAACGTTCACCGCGTTGATGATGGTGTCGTTCTTGAGATAGGCGATGATCTGGTTGGCCACGGCCACGGCCACATTGGTCTGGGCCTCCTGGGTGGATGCGCCCAGGTGGGGGGTGGCAATGACCTGGTCGAGTTCCAGGAGGGGATGGTTTCCCGGAGGTTCGGTTTCAAACACGTCCAGGGCCGCTCCTGCAACCTTTCCTGAGAGGATGGCGTCATAGAGATCCTGCTCCTGGATGATGCCGCCCCTGGCGCAGTTGATCACCATCACCCCTGTCTTCATCATGGCAAATGTTTCTTTATTCAGAAGGTGGGTGGTGCTTTCGATCTTGGGCACATGGATGGTGATGTAGTCGCTTCGCTTGTAGAGCTCCTCCAGGGTGACGCTCTCAAATCCCGCCTTTTCGATGTGCTCGGATGAGATGTTGGGGTCAAAGATGATCACCTGCATCTTGAGCCCCTGGGCAAGGGTGGCCACGATGGAACCGATGTTGCCGAAACCGATGACGCCCAGGGTTTTGTTGAACAGCTCCCGGCCCTGGAGGTTCTTCTTTTCCCACAGTCCCTGTTTGAGGGTGGCGGTGCCCCTGGGAATATTCCGGGTCAGGGCCATCATCATGGAGACGGCGTGCTCCGCCGTGGTAACGGTGTTGCCCCCGGGGGTGTTCATTACGGCAATGCCGTGTTCCGTGGCTTCCGGGATGTCCACGTTGTCGAGTCCGATGCCTGCCCTGCCAATGACCTTCAGGTTGGGTGCGGCATCGAGGATCTCCTTGGTCACCTGGGTGGAACTTCTGATGGCCAGGGCATGGTAGTCCCCGATGATTTGCTTCAGCTCTTCGGGTGAAAGACCCGTAATTACGTCGACGTCGATTCCATCTTCATTCTTGAAAATCTCAATACCTGCTTCATCCATCTTGTCGCTTACAAGGACTTTCATCTCTTAGCTCTCCTTTTTAAAGGATTCCATAAACTCAACAAGTGCCTGAACCGCTTCCATGGTGGCTGCATTATAAATGGATGCCCGGCATCCGCCAACGGACCTGTGGCCCTTGAGGCCGCCAAGACCCTTTGCCGTTGCCTCTTCCACAAAACGTTTCTCCAGCTCTTCCGTGGGCAGGCGGAAGGTGACGTTCATCAGTGACCGGCTGTCTTTGTCTGCCGTTGCCCGGTAGAAATCGCTGTTGTCGATGAGATCGTAGAGCAACTTGCCCTTGGCCTGGTTGTGGGCTTCCATTTTTTCGAGCCCCCCTACGGTCTCCTCCAGCCATTTGAGTACCAGCTGGATGGTGTAGATGCCAAAGCAGGGCGGGGTGTTGTACATGGAGTTCTTCGATGCATAGGTGGAGTACCGGAGCATGGAGGGGATCTCGTTGTTTGCCGTCTCCAGCATATCTTCCCTGACGATCACCATGCACACGCCGGATGGGCCGATGTTCTTCTGGGCACCGGCATAGATCATGCCGAACTTGTCCATGTCAAGGGGACGGCTCATGAAGTCTGAGGACATGTCCGCCATGATGGGCACCCCGTTGGTGTCGGGGAAGGTATGCCACTGGGTGCCCTTGATGGTGTTGTTGCTGGTGATGTGGGCATAGGCCGCATCCGGGTTGAAGCTGATATCCTTGGGGATGTAGCAGAAGTTCCTGTCCTCGGAGGAGGCCACCACGGAATACTGCTTGTTCAGGATCTTTGCCTCGTTGATGGCCTTGGTGGACCAGGTGCCGGTGTTGACAAAATCAGCTGATTTGCCGTCCCCGAGAAAGTTCATGGGCGCCATGGCAAACTGCATGCTCGCCCCGCCCTGAACAAAGAGGACATGGTAACGGTCGTCCAGGTTCAGCAGTCTTTTTGTTCTTTCAATAGCATCGTTGATCACCTGGTCAAACCAGGGGGAGCGGTGACTGATCTCGGTGATGGACATGCCTGAGCCGTTGAAGTTGAGGAACGAGGACTGTATCTCTTCAAGAACCGGAAGAGGCAGGGCTGCAGGTCCTGCATTGAAGTTGAAGATTCGCTTTTCCGCCATGGTGTTCTCCTTTGCTGCTGCTGCTGTGGTTAAAGATGGTCGTTAGTTGTACTCCCTGGTCTTATGAAACTCGACGCCGGGCCATGCCTCCATGGCAAAGCCGAGCTGGTACTCGCTGGTGGTGAGGAAGGTGAGCCACCCTTCCGAATCCGTTGCCGTGCTTGACTGGTTTTCGTTTTTAAAGCGCTTGAGCAATTCGGTGTCATCGCAGGTGACCCAGCGGGCCACGGACAGATCCACGGCTTCGTAGGTTGCATCCACGCTGTACTCGGCCTTGAGCCGTGCCATGGTGACGTCAAACTGGAGCACACCCACGGCGCCCAGGACATAGTCGTTGTTGATGTAGGGCCGGAACACCTGGATGGTTCCCTCTTCTGCCAGCTGGAGAAGACCCTTTTGAAGGGACTTTGTCTTTAATGGATTCTTCAGGATGACCCGCCTGAAGTGCTCTGGGGCAAAGCTTGGGATGCCCATAAACTTCAGGGGCTCCTTGGTGGTGAAGGTATCCCCTATCTTGATGGTGCCGTGGTTGTGGATGCCGATAATGTCTCCGGGATAGGCCTCCTCCACGTTGTTTCGCTCCTGGGCCATGAAGATGGTGGCGTTGGAAAGGGTGATCTCCTTGCCGATCCTGTGGTGCCTCACCTTCATGCCCTTGGTGAATTTGCCCGAGCAGATCCTGAAAAAGGCGATCCGGTCCCTGTGGGCAGGATCCATGTTTGCCTGGATCTTGAAGGTAAAGCCTGAGAAGGCCTCTTCGTCAGGGGAAACTTCCCGGGTGGCGGTTTTTCGTTTGCCCGGAGGCGGTGCCATCTCAACAAAGGCGTCCAGCATCTCCCTGACTCCGAAGTTGTTGATGGCGGAACCGAAAAATACCGGGGTCTGGCTTCCCTTTAAATAGTAATCCATGTCAAAGGGGTCGGCCGCTCCCTGGATCAGCTCGATGTCATCCCTGAGCTCGTCGGCCTGGGTGCCTAAGGCTTCGTCAAGGGCGGGATCATCTAAGTCCTGGATGACGATGCCGTCTCCGTCCGTTGGGGTGTAGCCCGGGGAAAAGAGACCGATCTCCTTTTTCTCCATGTTGTAGACCCCTTTGAAGCGCCTGCCCATGCCAATGGGCCAGGTCAGGGGGGTGCATTCCACCTGGAGCTTGTTCTCGATATCCTCGAACAGCTCAAGGGGTTCCATGCCTTCCCGGTCCAGCTTATTGATAAAGGTGATGATGGGGGTGTTGCGCATGCGGCACACCTCCATGAGCTTCTTTGTCTGGGGCTCGACGCCCTTGGCGGAGTCGATGATCATCACGGCGCAGTCAACGGCCGTCAATACCCGGTAGGTGTCTTCTGAAAAGTCTTTATGGCCGGGGGTGTCCAGAAGATTGATCTCGAAATCCCGGTAGTTGAACTTCATCACCGAGGAGGAGACGGAGATGCCCCTCTCCTGTTCAATGGAGAGAAAATCGCTGGTGGCGGCCTTTGCCACCTTTTTAGATTTAACGGCCCCTGCCTGCTGTATGGCCCCGCCGAACAGGAGAAGTTTTTCCGTGAGTGTGGTTTTTCCCGCATCCGGGTGACTGATGATTGCAAATGTACGGCGTTTTGCGATCTCTTTTACCGTTCGCCGGTCTATATTTTTGGGTGTCATGTAACCTGTTGTTTTCCTCATATAATGTCAGTGAAACTTAGATTTATAAAACAGATGGAATAATTAATCAACAGATTGTTTGACGGGTCCAAAAACACAACCGCCTAAAAATGCGGATAATCTCCAAAGGGAAAGCGGATAATCTCCAAAGGGAAAAGGGTCAGCCAAGCTCCTGGAGAATGTTCTCAAGATCGGGCTCAAGGGTGAGGAAGAGCTCTGCAAGTTCCGGATCAAAATGGAGCCCCGATTGGGAGCGGATCTCCTCCAGGGCCCGGTCCATGGGCCACGCTTTTTTATAAGGCCTGTTTGAAACAAGGGCGTCAAACACATCGCAGATTCCTGCGATCCTGCCCTCAATGGGGATTTCAAATTTTTGGAGGCCCAGGGGGTAGCCTGTGCCGTCCCACCGCTCATGGTGGGTGAGGGCAATGGTCTCAGCTGTCTGGAGAAGCTTGCACCGGCTGCCGGACAGCAGGTTTTTTCCGATCTCAGAGTGGGTCCGCATGATCTCCATCTCTTCCGGGGTGAGCCGGGCCGGTTTGAGCATGATGGTGTCGGACACACCGATCTTGCCCACATCGTGGAGGGTTGCGGCAGTGGCAAGGTTGTTGCTCTCTGTCAGGGGGATGCCGGCTTTTCTGGCGAGAAGATAGCAGTATTGGCCCATTCTTCTGACATGGTTGCCTGTGTCTTCGTCCCTGTGTTCTGCCGCAAGGCAGAGGCGGTCAACAATTTCGATCTGGGTCTGTTCCAGCTCCCGGGTTCTTTCCTGCACCATCTCTTCGAGTATGGCGTTCTGGTTCTTCAGGGCCTCCCTTGCGATCTTGAGGGAGAGGTGGGTCTTTACCCTGGCCTGGACCTCTTCGATGTCAAAGGGCTTTGTAATATAGTCCACGGCGCCGGTCTTAAAACCTTCGGTCTTGTGGGAGACGGCATCCATGGCTGAGATGAAGATCACGGGGATATCCCGGGTGTTGGGGTTGTTTTTCAGCCGTTTGCACACCTCAAACCCGTCCATCTCAGGCATGAGAATGTCCAGGAGAATCAGGTCGACCCGGTTGTTCAGGGCGAACTCAATGGCTTTTTGCCCGCTCAGGGCCACCCCGAGGCGGTAGTGGCTTCTCAGGGTCTGGACAAGGATGTCAATGTTAATCTTTGTGTCGTCAACCAGAAGGATCCTGCACTCTGAAAGCTTTTTCATTGAAATAATCCTGAGAGCCCGTTATTGTGTGTGAACAATGTTTTTCTACGCAATTCTCATTTATTTATCATGCAGACAATCAGAAAACCGTTAAAATTTCAACGTTTTTTTTTGTGGGACCGGGTGGCCAGGGTGGTTGCCGTGATGATGATGGCACCGCCTGCCAGGGTTCTTGGGGTGGGCATTTCGTTGAGGAGGAGGGCGGCCAGAAGGATGCCGTAGAGGGGCTCCAGGGCGGTGATAATGCTGACGGTGGTGGCCCTGAGCTGTTTCAGGGATGAGATGAACAAAGTGTGGGAAAGGGCGGTGCAGATGATGCCAAGCCCTGCAAGGAGCAGGATCTCTTCCGGTGTCGGAATCCCGGGGGTGACGACCAGGAGGATGGGCACAAGGGAGAGGGCGGCAAATGCGTTCTGGTGAAAGGCCACGCCCATGGGGGAGTCAAAGGCCAGGTTCTTTTTGTTGAAGATGGCCAACAGGGCAAAGGTGAATCCTGAAAAGGTTCCCCAGAGAGCGCCCTGGACAGGTTTTTGCGAAAAATCAAACGAGGGCAGCACCAGGACGAGGCCGGCAAACACCAGAAGGGCGATCCCCATATCAAAGGGTCTGAGCCGCTCCTTGAAAAACAGGGGCTCAAGCAGGGTGACAAAGAGGGGGAAGCTGGAAAAGGTGAGCAGGCCGAGGGCAACGGTGGAGATCTGGATGGAGAGGAAGAATGTGCACCAGTGGAGGGCGAGGAGCGCGCCCTGGAGCATATAGATCACCAGGCGGTCTCTGTCTGTCCTGAAGGGGATGATCCCGGACTTCAGGAGCACAGGCGCAAGGGCCAGGGCGGCAAAAACGGTTCTGCCGAACACGATGACCAGGGGGCTGACGGTGAGAAATTTACCGAACAGCCCGGAAATGCCGAACAGCAGCACAGCCGCATGGATGGCTGCAAGGGAGCCCAGCTTAGGCTCCCCTGCAGCCATCTGTTTATTCAGGAACAATGGGTTACCGGGTCAGCTGCCGGTACTTGATGCGTTCGGGCTGGTCGGCCTTGATGCCCAGGCGTTTTTTTCTGTCCGCCTCGTAATCCGTGTAGCTGCCCTCGAAGAACACGGTCTGGCTGTCGCCTTCAAATGCCAGGATGTGGGTGGCGATCCTGTCCAGGAACCACCTGTCATGGCTGATCACGATGGCGCAGCCGGCAAAGCTCTCAAGCGCTTCTTCCAGGGCCCGCATGGTGTTGACATCCAGATCGTTGGTGGGCTCATCCAGAAGGAGCAGGTTGGCCTCCTCCTTGAGCATCCGTGCCAGATGGACCCGGTTGCGCTCACCGCCGGACAGGGTGCCCAGTTTTTTCTGCTGGTCTGAGCCTGAAAAGTTGAACTTGGAGACATAGGCCCTGGAGTTGATCTCCCGGCCGCCAATGAGAATGTTGTCGTTGCCTTCGCTGATGCTTTCCCAGATGGTCTTCTCAGGATCAAGCACGTGCCGCTCCTGGTCCACATAGGCGATCTTGACCGTCTCCCCAACTTCGATGGTACCGGCGTCGGGCTGCTCCTTGTTGGTGATCATGTTGAACAGGGTGGACTTTCCCGCGCCATTGGGGCCGACCACGCCGATGATGCCGCCCGGGGGGATGATGAAGCTCATCTTGTCCACCAGGAGCTTGGACTCAAAGGCCTTGTTCACCTCGGTTGCCACGATCACCTTGCCACCGAGCCGGGGGCCGGCCGGAATAAAGATCTCAAGCGCTTTGTCCCGGTCCAGGGCGTCCTGCTTCAACAGCTCGTCATAGGAGTTGATTCGGGCCTTGGACTTGCTTCTTCTTCCCTTGGGGGACATCTTGATCCATTCCAGCTCCCTTTCCAGGGTCTTCTGGCGTTTGCTCTCCTGCTTCTCCTGGCTCTTGAGCCGGTTCTGCTTCTGGGAAAGCCAGGAGGAGTAGTTGCCCTTCCAGGGAATGCCTTCTCCCCGGTCCAGTTCCAGTATCCAGCCGGCCACGTTGTCCAGGAAGTACCGGTCATGGGTAACGGCGATGACGGTGCCGGGATACCGGCTCAGGTGCTGCTCAAGCCAGGACACGGAGGCGGCGTCCAGATGGTTGGTGGGCTCATCCAGGAGCAGGATGTCCGGTTGTTTCAACAGGAGCCGGCACAGGGCCACCCGGCGTTTCTCACCACCGGAGATCACTGATACCTTTGTGTTGCCGTCAGGACAGCGAAGGGCATCCATGGCCATGTTCAAACGGGAATCCAGGTCCCATGCGTCCAGGTGGTCCAGCTTCTCCTGGAGGTCTCCCTGGCGCTGGATCAGCTTGTCCATCTCCTCGTCGGACATGGGCTCGGCAAATTTTTCGCTGATGCCTTCATACTCGTTGATGAGATCCACGGTCTCCTGGACCCCCTGCTCCACGATCTCACGGACGGTCTTGTCGCTGTCTACCAATGGCTCCTGCTCAAGGTATCCCACGGTAAAGCCTTTGGAGAGGATGGTCTCGCCGTTATACTCCTGATCAACGCCTGCAAGGATCTTGAGCAGACTTGATTTACCCGATCCGTTGAGGCCCAGGACGCCGATCTTGGCACCGTAGAAATAGGAGAGGGAAATATCCTTAAGCACCTGCTTCTTGCCATGGAATTTGCTCACCCGCATCATGGAATAGATCACTTTTTTGGTATCTTCTGACATTGTATGTTCTTACTCCTGTACTGTATGTTTTTGTTTCATTTTCTGTTATTCGGATTCAGCCGTTACAAACTGGCCGTTTACCACGGGTTCCTTAAGTATAAGGTCCATGGCCTCCCGGGCGGTCTTTGCGATGACAGGAAAGGTCTCTTTTACCCCTGCCAGCTGTCTTAAGTTCTCCCCGGTTCTCAGGATCAGCCGGGCAAGGTCGCCCTCTGCATAGGCGGTGCGGCCCACCACGGCGGTCCAGGGTTCGTCTGCTGCCCAGGATGCCATGACCGCTGCCGGCTGAAGGTATAGAAATGGAGCGTCAAACCCCTGCTGCAGCAGTTCTGAGGCAAAGGGTTTCAGCCCTCTTCTGAGGGTGAGAAACTGCTTGGTCAGCCGTTTGGGAAGCATTCTTCTGACCAGGCTCTCGTCGTCAAACTCTTTTTCGCTGACAAAGGAGGCCATGACCGCGGCAAGCATGACGGGATCGCGTTCCGGAAGCAGGCCGAGCCTCAGGCTCTGGGCCACCATCAGGGGGGCGTCCATTCGAAGGTTGGCCGCCCAGATGCCATCCTCGGTAAGGGTGTCATCTTCGGAGACAAACCCCTGTTCCTTCAGGAAATCCAGGTGGATAAGAAAATCGTCCCACAAAAACTCGAGGCCCAGGCCAAAGGTTTGTCGGGCATACTTGCCCCTTTTTCCCTGGGTGATCATATGGGAGGCAAAGGAGTTTTCCAGCAGCATATGGATCTTGTCAGGGGAGTGGGAGAGCAGGAGGTTGAGTACCATGGAGAAGTTGATCTTGATCTGGCTGCGAACGTCAAGGGGGGGAGCTGAGACCATCCTGGCCGTGTGGTTGAGATCCATGAATCTGCCGGGGATGGCCACGGCAAACCCGATTTTGTCCATTCCCCTTCTGCCGGCCCGGCCGGTCATCTGCTGGAATTCGCTGGCCGTCAACGACTGGAAATCCGTGCCGTTGAACCGGTCTGAATTGAGGATCACCACGCTCCTTGCCGGAAAGTTCACCCCTGCCGCCACGGTTGATGTGGCAAACATGGCGTCCAGCAGCCCTTCGGCCATCAGGGTCTCCACCACCACTTTCCAGCCGGGAAGCTGGCCTGAGTGATGGGAGGCCGTTGCCGTATGTTCGAGGATCTGCCGCTGGCCGTGGTGGGCCAGATGTTTGCTGGTGGACAGAAGCTGGTCGATCCTGTGGGACAGCTCTGCCTTTTTTTCGGGATCCCGGGCAAGGATCTCCCCGGTGCATAGCTTGACGGCCTGGTCGCAGTCGGCCCTGGATTTGAGAAAGAAGATGGCCGGCAGCAGGTCAAATTTATCCAGGACCTTGAGGATCTCGGAAAAATCGGGCAGCCGTCCGGGCAGGGATATCTGGGGTCTTGGCTTTGCCTTGAGAAATTCGGTCACCCGTCTATGGAGAACGCTCTTTTTCTTGCCGGGCTCTGACCTGAGCAGGGGGCACAGGGTACCGGAAGGGTGGAGAAACATGGGAAACAGGGGGACCGGCCGGTCATGGGTTTGCACCACACGGCAGGGTTTATTCCGGATCTCCGAGAGCCACTCGGAGATGTGGCCGGGGTTGCCGATGGTGGCAGACAGCATGAGCAGGGGGATCCGCACGGGCAGGTAGATCATGATCTCCTCCCACACCACACCCCGTTCCGGGTCGCCCAGGAAGTGGGCCTCGTCCAGGATGATGAAATCAGCCCCCAGGTCTTCGCCCGTGTGCATGGAATCGTAGAGCTGGTTCCTGAGGATTTCAGTTGTCCCGATGATCAGGGGGGCGTCCGAGTTCTCCTTGATGTCCCCGGTGAGTATCCCCACCTTGTCTTTGCCAAAGAGCTTGACAAACTGGGCATAGATGGAGTTGGTCAGGGCCTTGAGGGGGGTGGCGTACCACACCTTCTCTCCCCTGTCGATAAAGGTTTTGGTTGCGGTCTCGGCGATCCAGGTTTTTCCGGCACCGGTGGGTGCTGTCACAAGGCAGTCTGAAGTGCTGATCGCTTCCACTGCCTCCACCTGGAATGGGTCCGGCACAAAGGGGGCAGGTTCGGGGACGCCGATCTTCTTAAAAATTTTTTTCAGATCCCTGTCTGCTCCGGGTTCCATTGACATTGTTTTTTTTTTGTTGGGGAGTCTCTTTTGAGAGTCTGGATTACATCGTTTTTTCATGGGTCATGATAAAAGCATAAAACAAGGAATCTTGCAACGTTATATTGAAAATGCCCTGTTTGAAACCGGTTTTTTGAGGGATGAAAAAGAAGAGGGAATGAAAAGGTAAGGTCCGCGGCCGGAATGACTGAACAGGTGATTTTGGGAATTTAAAAAATGAACGGCGGATATAATGTGATTATAGGTAAAAAAATAAATATCTTATTGACAGAAACGCTGTTTTGAACAAAAGTAGCGCCTGCTGCGTCAAAAACATAAAACCAAACACCAAGGAATGGGAAAGTGAACAAAACAGCAGGTTTTTTTAAGAAAATTACATCCGGCAGTTTAGTCGTACAGATCATGGTCGGCATTCTGGCCGGTATCATCATCGCTCAAGTTGCACCAGCGGCAGCAACATCAGCCGGTTTACTGGGAAGTTTGTTTGTGGGGGGGCTTAAAGCCGTTGCACCGATACTGGTGTTTGTCATTGTTGCCGGGTCAATTGCAAATCAAAAGAAAAACGCCCACACCAACATGCGGTCCATTGTTTCTTTATATCTGGCAGGCACGTTTATGGCGGCCCTGGTGGCCGTTTCAATGAGTTATCTATTCCCGACCAATCTGACCTTTGCGGTACCCAACCCAACAGCAACGCCGCCGGAGGGTATTGGTCAGGTGCTCCATACCTTGCTGTTCAAGGTTGTTGATAATCCGGTACATGCACTGGTTGAGGGTAACTTTCTGGGGATTCTCGCCTGGGCAATTGCCCTTGGTTTCTCTTTCCAGCACGCTTCGGATGGGATGAAAACAATCCTTAACGATATCTCCGACGGCGTGTCGAGTGTGGTAAAGCTGGTGATCCGGTTTGCTCCCCTGGGGATTTTCGGACTGGTTGCAAAAACGATCTCTACAACGGGATTTTCCGCCCTGGCCGGATATGCCCATCTGCTTCAGGTGCTGCTGGGGTCCATGCTGATCATCGCTTTGGTTGTCAATCCGTTGATCGTGTTTCTCAAAACCCGGCGTAACCCCTATCCCCTTGTGTTAACCTGCCTGCGTGAAAGCGGGGTCACCGCGTTTTTTACCCGGAGTTCAGCCGCCAATATTCCCGTGAATATGGATCTTTGTAAACGCCTGAACTTAAATGCCGATACCTACTCGGTATCCATCCCACTGGGTGCCACCATCAATATGGGTGGGGCGGCAATTACCATTACGGTCTTGACCCTGTCTGCGGTGCATACCCTGGGAATCCCGGTCGATATTGCGACAGCGCTCCTGCTCAGCCTGGTGGCTGCGGTGTCTGCCTGCGGTGCTTCCGGTGTGGCCGGCGGCTCTTTGCTTCTTATTCCCCTGGCCTGCAGCCTTTTCGGCGTATCCAGCGATATTTCAATGGAGGTTGTTGCCGCCGGCTTCATGATCGGTGTGATTCAGGATTCGGCCGAAACCGCATTGAACAGTTCCACGGATGTTCTGTTCACCGCAGCTGCCGACATCGCCTCCCAGGGGGGTGCCAGGGCTGAAAATATATCGGTTTAACCCTGCACCCGGATGGGTGGGGGTGGGGGCAGCCGGTCTTTTTTATGCCGGCTGCCCCCACCCCTGGTGCGGTCAGGCGCTAAAGGGTTTCCCGGGTCTCCATCTCCTTTTGTTCAAGGGCAAGGGCTGCGGGAACCGAGAGAACGCAGGCAATGGCAAACCCTGAAAGCCCGCCCACGAGTTTTCCTGAAAGAATGGGGAAGATCAGGTTGGGCTGGAAGTTGGCAGTAAAGGCCAGGTGGTCCCCGAACATGAAGGCCGCGCATACGGAAAAGGCGATGCAGAGCACCTTGTCCTTGGGTCTCATGTCGGCAATGAGGCGGAACATGGCAAGAATATTGGCTGCTGCAGCCAGGATGCCGGCGGCACCAACGCTTTCGAGCCCTAACTTTTTGCCTGCAAGTTCCATGGGGCCGGACAGGTAGCGCTTGATCAGGTAAACCATGGGGAAGGCGCCGCAGAGCATGGTTCCGATGTAGCCCGCCACCTCAAGGGCGCGGAACTGGTCTGCCTCGTCGGCGATGATGGGGTCAAATCCCCAGCCGCCAAAAAGGGTGGTGAAGATGCCGGTAAAGTACTCTACGATTGAGAAGACAAGGACCAGGGTCAGCCCCATGTTCATGCCCCTGCCAAAGGCGAGGAATCCTTTGATCATGGTGTTTGGGGAGAGTTTCAACCCTATGGCCAGGGCCACGCAGAAGAGGGTCAAGGGAAGCAGGTTGATAAAAATCGTGGAAAAAGACAGGGCCGTCACATAGGCAGACTCGGCATTGGCTGAGATCATTCCCCGGACTGCAAGGTCGGACAGGGAGATGATGGAACAGGTGGTGAACACTCCGATGGGGATGCTCAGGATGCCGGCCATGACCCCCAGGGCCATGTATTGGTGATCTTTTTTGGCAAGCATGGTCAGGCCCACCGGAATGGAGAATACGATGGTGGCTCCGGACATGTAGCCCACCACCATGGCCATGATCCAGCTTTCCTTTGACAGGGCAAGGGCGTCGGCCAGCTGATATCCGCCCATGTCAACGGCGATGAAGGTGGTTGCCGCAATGGCAGGATCGGCTCCCACGGCAGAGAAGACCGGCCCGAACACGGCCTTGATAAAGGCCGATAAATAGGGGCTTGCCGCCATGATTCCTGCCACCGGGACAAATATGGGGCCGATGCTGTAAAGTCCTTCGATGAATTCCTTGCCCAGCCCGTGCTCTTCGTCCCTGAGGTAGGCAAAGGCGCCTGCCACGGCACATGCCATGATGATGTAGATGATGATCGTTCCGATGTTGGCCATACGTTTCCTCCCATGGTGTCGCATTAAAAGAAATATAGATCCGTTTAACCATGGTCGGTTTACAAGATATGTACCAGGAAGGCGCTGTTGGGGGGAATGTGCACCGGAATGATGTTGAAACGGTGATGGCGGGGGCAGGTTGCCCGGAAAAAGACGGGCCGGGGCGGGAGAGGTGTCCGGTTATTTTGTCCGGAAATCCGTGATTCCCGGACATATGTCCGTTTTTATCAAGGGTTTAAATACTTGCCTGTCAATCGTTTTTGTCCCATCCCATGCGGCTGATGCTGTGCTTTTTTAACAGGGCGTAGAGGCGGGTTCTTCCCAGCCCGGACAGGTCGCATGCCTGTTTTATGTCTCCCCGGGTCTTTTTCATGAGATCCTGGAAATAGGCGGTTTCAGCCCGGGCAAGCACCTGTTCCCTGAACGTCTTGTAGGGAAGGTGGTCGGAATGGGGTTCCGGCAACGCCTCCACCGGGCTCTCCTTTTCGTGGGATCTCTTGGGTGCAATGGAGGACTGGATCCGTTTGATCCTGATCTGGGAGGGCAGGTGCTTTGAAAAAAGGGCTGGCTCGTAAAAAGCTTCGCTCACGGCCGCCTCAAGGGTGTTGACAAGTTCCCGGACATTGCCCGGCCAGTCATAGCTCTCCAGGGTGGCAATGAAATTTGGGGAGAGTTCCTTGGGGGTCATTGACTGGGCCGAGTAGATGGTGGATGTAAAGTGGCGTACCAGTTCCTGGATATCGTCCAGTCGTTCCCGCAGGGGCGGAAGTTCCAGGTGAACGGCTTTTAAACGGTAAAAAAGATCTTCCCTGAACCGTTTTTCCCGGACCATGGCTCCCAGGTCGCGGTTGGTGGCGGCAATGACCCTGAAGTCGCTTGAGAGCTCGTGCTTGCTGCCCACGGGTCTGTATTTTCGCTCCTGGAGCACCCGCAGGAAGGCCTTCTGGAGGTTGAGGTTCATCTCACCCACCTCGTCCAGAAACAGTGTGCCACCGTCGGAAAGGCCGACAAGTCCCCGGGTGGAGCGGTCTGCACCGGTGAACGATCCCTTTTCGTGGCCGAACAAAGAGCTCTCCACAAGGGATTCCGGCAGGGCGGCACAGTCGACCACCACAAACCGCTTGCCTGCCCTGGGGCTGTTGTCGTGGATGGCCCTTGCAAACAGCTCTTTGCCCGTGCCTGTCTCCCCTGTAATAAGGACGTTGGTGTTGATCCTGGCGGCCTTGGCGATTGTGTCCAGGCACTCTTTTATCCGGGGGCTGGATCCGATGATCTTTTCCCGCTTGAGCGGCGCCGATTGCCTTGAAATGGAGCGTATCCCATCCCTGTACTTGAGGATCCGGTTCAGGGGCTGGAGAATCGCTTTTGGGGAGAGGGGCTTCTGGATGTAGTCCCAGGCACCGTTTTTGATGGCCTGGGTTGCGCCCTTTGAGTCTCCCTGGCCGGTGATCACGATGATTTCAGGAGGGAACTCGATGGCAAGGATGGAGGCGATGATGTCAAGGCCGCTTCCGTCCGGCATTCTGACATCCAGGAAGACCACGTCAAACTCCCCGGACACCGCCTTGGAAAGCCCTTGTTCCAGAGTCAGGGCGTGGTCGGCCGTGTGCTCGAGGCAGGAGACCAGATCCATGAGCATGGCGCACATCTCCCTGTCGTCATCTATTATCAATACCTTTGCCATTCAATTCTCCCGGCTTTTTTTGTTAACAGTTGTCGTTGACTGTTTTTAACGCCATGGTTTACACCATCTGCCCCACAAGATCAACCAGCTGGCGGGCTCCCAGGGGCTTTTTTGCAAAGGCGCGGATTCCCGATGCCAGGGCCTGTTTTTCAAGGTCCGGCATGCTGAAGCCGGTGCACAGGATAATGGGGAGATCCGGGCGTTTTCTTAAGAATTCCATTGCCAGATCAAATCCCGTGATGTTCGGCATGGTCTGGTCGGTGACCACCAGGTCGAACTGCATGGGATCTTTTAAAAAGAGGTTGCGGGCATGGACGCTGCTCGTGGTTCCCACCACCTTATATCCTGTCTGCTCAAGGATCTCCATGCTGAAGCTGACCAGCTCCTTTTCGTCGTCGATGAAGAGAATTCTCCCTTTCCCGGCGGGAACCAGGGCAGGGGGCTCGCTCTTGTTTTCATCCTCCAGGCCATGGTCGGATCCGGGTAGGCTTACCTTGAAGCTGCTGCCCTTGCCCGGGTTGCTTTTGACCGTGATGGTTCCGTTGAGCTCCTTGACAATGCCGTGCACCACGGAGAGTCCCATGCCGGTACCGTCGCCGGTTCCCTTGGTGGTGAAAAAGGGGTCAAAGATTCTCTCCCGGATGTTGGTATCGATTCCCTCGCCCGTGTCTGACACGGTTAGGGTGACCACATGGTCAGGGCCCATGTCTGACAGGGTGGGTTCCGTTGCCGGCCGTTCTTCCCCAAGGGTCACGGTGAGGGTTCCCCCGGATGCCTTCATGGCATCGGCGGCGTTGCTGCAAAGGTTCATCAGAATTTGGTGGATGGCTGTTTCGTTTGCCCACACCGCACATGGCCGGCCGGAGATGGTCTCCCTGATCTCGATGGTGGAGGGGATGGATGCCCGCAGGAACTTCAGCCCGTCCCTGATGAGGGGGCCGAGGCTCAGGGGGCGCTGCTTCTGATCCGAATGCCGGCTGAAGGTCAGGATCTGTTCGATGAGATCCCTGGCCCGGTGGGTCCCTTTCAGCACATGGTCGATCCTTGATTTGAGCTTGTTATCCTCCTTGGCGTCAAACATTTCGATCATCTCGGCATAGCCGAGAATGCCGCCGATGATGTTGTTGAAGTCGTGGGCGATGCCCCCTGCAAAGGTGCCGATGGCTTCCATTTTCTGGCTCTGCTGGAGTTTGGATTCAAGGGTCTTGCGTTCGGTGATGTCCCGGGCGATGCCGGTGGTGCCCACGGGACGGTTGTTCAGGTCGAGCTGGACGGAGATGCTCAGCTCAATGGGGATGGTCCCCCCGTTGTTTTTGACAAGGGCAAGTTCCCATAGGATTGGATTGCCCGGCACCAGGTTCTGCCTGAAGGTGGTGATGTCCATGGACGGGGACTCTTTGGAAAAGAGGATGGAAAAGGGTTTGCCAATGAATCCATCTGGGTTAAAACCGGTCCACTGGCTGAAGTTTCTGTTGATGAAAACGAGATCGCCTCCTGTGTCCGTCTTGAAGATGATATCCGAGGAGCTCTCCACCAGGTTGCGGTATTTGACCTCGCTTTCCCTTATCTTCTCCTCCCTCAGCTGAACCTGCCGGACCATGGTGTTGAACTCCTCGGAGATGCGGGTCAGCTCGTTGTTCTTTTCAAGGGGCGCCCGTTTTGAGTAGTCTCCGGCCGAGATCCTGTGGAAGTTTTTTTCCATGATCTTCAGGGGGGAGAGGATCTGCCGGGTCATCAGTATCCAGGTGATGGCAAGTACGGAGAAAAGGATGATCAGCATGATGACGGTGTTGGAGAACATCATCTCCCGGGTCAGGGTTCGTATGTCAGCGTTGGTGAACTCCATGACCAGGCGGCCGACTTCCCGGTTCTTCAGTTGGATGGAGCGCTCCAGGCTCCACTTTATGTCGCGGCCAGGCTCGGGGCGTTCCTGGTTGGTTATGGCGGCAAGCGGCCTGCCCCGCTCGTCATAGATGGAAACATGGACCAGGCTCGAGTCGGTGGCAAGTATCTCCGCGTAGATGTTTACAAAGCTTACGTCATAGAGCCACAAGGGTTGTTTCAGGGTCTCCACGGCCTTGGCCACCTTTGTCTCCGAGCTTTTTTCAAGCGCTGCCATGTTTTTGGAGTAGACAAAGAAATAGTTGACGAACAGGGTGATGGCCAGGGCGACCACGGTGGTCAGGCAGAGGGCCAGGATGAAATCGGTTCTGAGGGACCTGCCTTTTTTCATGTTCAGGCGCTGTGGCATTATTTTCCTTTTTCTGTCTTTGCAAGGGCTTCGTTCCACAATAGTTTAAAGGCGTTGCGGTCCCTTGTGGCAAGGGTCTCCCAGGGGATGAGACCCTTGAAGAGCCTTGCAAACTTTGGTGCATCTCCTGGGGGCAGCAGGGTTTTCATGTAGGTGTCAAGGGCCGATACCGTGACCGGGCATGTCCCCAATGTCCTGGAGATGGAGAGAAGCTGCACCTCGGGCGTAAGAAGGTAGTTGATGAACTCGTGGGCTATTTTCAGGGCCAATGGGCGGTTCTCAAGGGTGCGGCTGATCATGATGGTGTCGATCCACCAGGTGGTTCCCTCTTTGGGCACGGCAATGCGCCATTTTTTGAAGCTGTCGTTGTTTTGGGGAAACGAAATCCTCCAGGTGGTTGCCAGGGCCATCTCCCGGTAGTGCTCCGGCCTGTCAAACCCCTTCCAGAAGACACCGGCATTGGCGGCCAGCTGGTCTATCTTCTGTTCAAGGGCAGGGCCCTTGATCCGGTCATAGTGGAAAATCTGGTCTTTGTCGTAGCCAAGGGCAAGGGCGGAGATGTAGATGTTCAATTCATAGTAATCGTGGTGGACTGTGTACCTGCCCCTGTACCGGGGGTCCCACAGGATCTCCCAGCTGGTCGGCTCCGTTTTGATCAGCTCGGTGTTATAAGCAAGGCCGTAGATGCCGTGGGCAACAGGAACCCCGTAGACCTTTCCCTTTTCCATGGCCCAGGATTGTTTGTGGAGGTGGGGAAGGAGCTTATGGTAGTTGGGAACGGCAGACAGGTCGATGGGGAGGGTCAGCCCGTTGGTGGTGAGGTTGTACCGGGAATCCTTGGCAAGATTGTGGGCCGGTGAAATAATGTCCGCCTCTCCCATGCGGAGGGTGTCGAAAAAATCATCGGGATCGGATGCGTTGGTGATTTCAAAGTTCAGGTCGATGTTGTATTTTGATTTGATCGCGGCTGAAAAGCGCTCCCGGGTTATGGGGGAGACATAGCCGTCCCACACAAGCAGCCGCAGGGTGATTCCCGTTGCATGGGCCCTGACGTCCGGAGAAAAAAGGAACGCGCCCACAAGTATGATCAGGGCAAATATAAATTTGGTGCGCCTGTTGCTTCCTGGCAACGATTCCATGTCAACCTGCCTGGTTTAGGTCAAAAAAATCAAAAGAGTAGGATCATTGCCTGGATAAGTCAAACCTAATCTGGACAAGATAGCACCAAAAACAATCTGATTCTCTTGCCAAAATAACACGAAAATCAGAGCTGAGAAGCTAACGTGTTCCGGATAGCTGATTCTGGCGGTTGGCCGCCTCCTAACCAGGAGACTGGTACTCCAGCCAGGTTTCGTGGGCCTCTCTTCTGTCAAAAAGGTCCCTGGATTCTGTCAGCAACCGTTTTTCAATGCCTGAATAGCGGGCTTGGCTGATGCGTCTTCTGTCCTTTCCGGATCGTCTTTCCTGTTTTCTTCTGCAATACTTTTGGGTGTTCATTAGGACCTCCATGGTGGACGGTGACCGATTCTCCTCATCCTTAAAATAAAAAGCAAAACCGGGTGTGTCAAACAGTGAGTGGGGAACAAATTTATTAGATATTTTTTTTGTTTGCAAAAGTTGTCTCAATAGTCTACATTGTAAATTTTCCATGCCGATTCTGTCGGCTATTTTTGTTCTCAAGGTAAATAAATTATGTCCTCTGAAAGTTTGCCCCACCCCGGTTTTAGCGAAATGGGACTGATCAAGCCTGTCCTAAAGGCCCTGGATGATCTCGGCTATGAAAGTCCAACGGCGATCCAGGCCCAAATAATCCCCCATGTGCACCAAGGCCGTGATGTACTGGGGCAGGCCCAGACCGGTACCGGTAAGACAGCTGCTTTTGCTTTGCCGCTTCTTTCCCGCATCGATATCAAACTCAAGAAACCCCAGGTGCTGGTGTTGGCACCCACCCGGGAGTTGGCCATCCAGGTGGCCGAATCGTTTAAAGGGTACGCTGCCCGCATGAAGGGCTTTAACGTGCTGCCCATCTACGGGGGGCAGGCCTATGGGGGCCAGCTCAACCAGCTCAAGCGTGGGGTCCATGTGATCGTAGGCACCCCGGGCCGGCTCATGGATCTCATGAAGCGGGGCGCCATCAACCTGGATAATATCTCCTCCCTTGTTATTGACGAGGCCGATGAGATGCTTCGAATGGGATTCATAGATGATGTTGAATGGATCCTGGAACAGACCCCTGCCGGGCGTCAGATCGCCCTGTTCTCGGCAACCATGCCGGCTCCCATCAAGAAGATCGCCATCAAGTATCTGACCGATCCCGAACAGGTCACCATCAAGCTGCGAACCACCACGGCCTCTACCATTCATCAGCGTTTCTGGATGGTCAAGGGAACCCATAAATTGGACGCCCTGACCCGGATCCTGGAGGCCGAGGTCTTTGACGCCATCATCGTTTTTGTCCGGACCAAGACGGCAACCGTGGAGATTGCAGAAAAACTCGAGGCCAGGGGATATGCGGCCGAGGCTTTGAACGGAGATATTGCCCAGAAAGCCAGGGAACGGACCATCAACCGGTTTAAAGCCGGGAAGATCGACATTCTGGTTGCAACGGACGTAGCGGCCAGGGGGCTGGATGTGGAGCGGGTGAGCCACGTGATCAACTACGATATCCCCAATGAGGCAGAATCCTATGTCCACCGCATCGGCCGAACCGGCCGGGCCGGAAGAAAAGGGGATGCCATCCTCTTTGTCTCTCCCAGGGAGAGGTGGATGCTCCGGGTGATCGAGAAAACCACCCGTCAGAAGATCGAGATGATGCGGCTTCCCACCACCGAGGCGATCAATGACAAGAGAATCGCGGATTTCAAGCAGAGCATCACCGATACCCTCGCCTCAACGGATCTTGAGCCCTATTTCGAACTGATGGATCAGTATCGCCAGGAGCAGGATGTCCCGGCCCTGGATATTGCCGCAGCCCTGGCCATGATGGTGCAGGGAAACAAGCCCTTGCTGCTCTCGGACCCGAAGCCTGCGCGGAAAAAGCCGGCATACCAGGAAAAGCCGGCATACCAGGGAAAAAAGGATTATGGAAAAGCCCCGGCCCGTGCCAAAGAGTCATTTCGGCCCGATGCCAAACCTGTGAAGCCAACGGCATCCAAAACAGCTTCCCAACCGGCACCCCAAACGGATAAGGATGTGGTTAAAAAACGGCCATCCTCTCCTCCGCCTAAGGGAATGGAGCGCTTTCGCATTGAGGTGGGCCGTATCCACGGAGTCAGGCCCAAGGATATTGTGGGAGCCATTGCCAATGAGGCTGAACTTGACAGTAAATTCATCGGTACCATCACCATTGAAGAGGATCATTCCCTTGTGGACCTTCCCCTTGGTATGCCTTCCACCATTCTCAGCCTCTTGAAAAAGGTGTGGGTGGCGGGCCAGCCCATGAAAATCTCCAGGAGCACCCGGTCGTAAGTTTGTTGGGGTCAGGAGCTTATTGTGATCAAACTCAAGGAAGTGAGTAAGCATTGCCAATAAGCTAAGCCTGACCCCGGTGTTTCTGGTTTCTGTTTGACACCCGGGTGGACGGATATTATATATGTGTAATAGGTTATCATCTTTGGATGAACCGTGCTGTGTCCATAACCTTGGAGGTATCCCATGGGGAATTTGGATAATAGAAAAAAAACCGGGGCAGGCGCAGACAAAGATTCCTTGCAGGGCCTGAGGAAGCGGTCGGCTATCGATCGAAGGTCGGGGGACGATCGTCGTCAGGTCTATAATATGGATTGTTTCCAGGCGGTTGGCATTGAGCGGCGACTTAATGTCGATGGCCGACGGAAAGATCTTGAAGAGAAAAGAATAAATTGGGTTAGAGTGACTCGCTGGAGCAGTGTTTATGTTAAATCAAAAGCGTTGTTTTATTAAGTTTTCCTGCCCTGGGACCTCCGTATAAATCATGACTACCACAAAACCACTCATACTTGCGCCTGCAGGGGATGTTGATTCATTTCTTGCGGCCATCGCTGCCAAGGCCGATGCTGTTTATTGCGGACTTAAAATTTTCTCGGCCCGGATGGAGGCGTCTAACTTCAGCATTGAAGAGCTTTCACGGCTCACCTCCCTGGCCCAATCCAGGGGAATAGCCGTCCATGTGGCCCTGAATACCCTGATTAAGCCCAACGAGATCGAAAAAACCGAAAATATCCTTGCCAAGCTGGTCGCCTATGTCCGGCCCCACGCCCTGATCGTACAGGATCTGGCCGTGGTTCGCCTTGCCCGCCATCTGGGCTTCAAGGGCGAGATCCATCTGTCAACCCTTGCCAACAGCTCATTTCCTGCAGGACTTGAAGCGGTGAAACAGGCCGGGTTTGACCGGGTGGTGCTGCCAAGGGAGCTGAATGTGGATGAGATCAAGACCATGGCAGAGAAGACGCCCGAGGGGCTTGATCTGGAGGTGTTTGTCCACGGTGCCCTCTGCTACGGCGTGTCCGGCCGATGCTACTGGAGCAGCTGGTTTGGTGGAAAGGGCAGCCTCCGGGGCAGGTGTGTCCAGCCCTGCAGGCGGGTTTACTCCCAAAAGGGGAATAAACAGCGATTCTTTTCATGTCTTGATTTTTCAGCGGATGTGCTTGCCAAGGTGCTCAAGACAATCCCCGAGGTCACCACCTGGAAGATCGAGGGACGGAAAAAGAGCCCCCACTACGTCTTCTATACGGTCAAGGCCTACCGCATGCTCCGGGATCACGGCCAGGACCCCGAAAAGAAACGGACCGCCCTTGCATTCCTCGAGTATGCCATGGGACGGCCGTCGACCCACTACAATCTGCTTCCCCAGCGTCCCCAGAATCCCTTGAAGTCTGATGTGGAAACGGGCTCGGGTCTGTTTGCCGGACGGGTTAAGGTTGAAAAACAACCCTTTTTCGTGACCCGGGAGGCCCTGTGCAAGGGAGACCTCTTGAGAATCGGGTATGAGGACGGCAAGGGCCACTCCATCCAGCGGGTGACCCGGTCCGTTCCCAAGCGGGGAAAGCTGGTTCTGCGGGCAGATCGCGGCACCCGGTATCAAAAGGGAGATCCTGTCTTTATCGTGGACCGCAGGGAGCGTGAAGTATATGCCCTGATACGGGAACTCAACACCGAATTCGAGCAGCTGGAGTCCCCGGTTGTCAGGCCGCTGAAGGGAAAAACCCTTTCTGTGAAACCGAAAACCAGTAGGAAGCGGGGGGGCAGCAGGGGCCAAAAAAGCACTCAGATGACCCTGACCCGGACCTCAGGCAGGGGCCGGTCTGAAGGGGAAAAAGCCCTGTGGCTCTCGGAAGGGATTCTTCAAAAGCTTCCCAACCGCATGATCCGGGATACCTGGTGGTGGCTTTCTCCTGTGATGTGGCCCGGTGATGAAGCGGCCCACATCTCCGCTGTTAACCATGCCCTGGCAAAGGGAGCGAAACGCTTTGTCCTGAACGTGCCGTGGCAGCGCTCATTTTTCGATGATGCCAGCCATCTTGAGCTCTGGGCTGGTCCCTTTTGCAACATTGCCAACGTCCATGCCCTGGAGAGCTTGCGCACCCAGGGATTTTCCGGGGCGTTTGCTTCTCCGGAACTGGGGGAGGAGGGATTTCTGGATCTGGCAGCGACATCCCCCATTTCCCTTGGGGCGGTGGTGGCTGGTAACTGGCCCCTTGCGATCTCCAGGATCGTTTCTGACGATATCCTCCTGGATACCCCCTTTGAAAGCCCCATGCGCGAACAGGGATGGGTGTCGCGACGGGACGGTAACTTCTGGGTTTATCCCGGTTGGCGACTGGACCTGACGTCCAAGGTCAGGGATCTCCAACGGGCCGGATACGCCCTGTTTGCAACAATGGAGGAGCCTGTGCCCAAGGGGATGACCCTGAAACAGCGGCCGGGGCTCTGGAATTGGAATCACAATCTTTTATGATTAAATTGTGAAATAACGATTGACCTTTTGCGAAAAATTGACTAAGTCAGTTATTAAACTGTATTCATTCTCTGTGATTTAGTCTTAGCAGTCGGTGCACTTAATATTTTTATAATATGAGGTTCCGGTCGTGAAACTACAACAACGCAAATCGTCATTCGTTATTAGTTTTTTTATCCTGCTTCTCTTCTGGGTCGTCTTTTCCGGACGGTTTGATCTGTTTCATCTCAGCCTTGGCATGATATCCTGTGCCATTGTCGCCTGGTTTGTCTCTGATCTGTCCATCCCGAATCCACGGCCCATGGGGATTCTCCGCCTCTGGTTCAACTTCTTTCTCTACTTCCCCTGGCTCATCTGGCAGATTCTTCTTGCCAACTTCCATGTGATGGCCCTTGTGTTGAGTCCCAACATGATGGAGCGTATCGATCCCCATATTCTGCGGTTCAGGAGCAGGATCCGGGACGAACTGGGGCTGGTGACCTTTGCCAACTCCATCACGCTCACTCCGGGAACCATCACGGTTCACATCTCAGCATACGGCGATCTTTCGGTGCACGCCATTGACAAGGACTCGGCGGCCGCTCTCCCTGGCGAAATGGAGGCGCGGGTCGCAAGGATATTTGGTGAATAATGGATACTTATATTCTCTATTCGGCGATGGTTCTCTCAGTTTTCATGGCAATTCCCCTTTACCGATCCGTGGTAGGTCCCACGGTAAAGGACCGGATCATGGGAGTCAACGCCATCGGCAGCAAGACAACGGTTCTGTTGATCATGATCGGCTTTATCTTTGGACGGGTGGACATGTTCATCGATATCGCCCTTGCCTATGCCTTGTTGAATTTTATCGCGGTTCTCGCGGCATCCAGGTATTTTCATAAACGCAAAGGCCTCTATCAGGAGATGAATCGATGAACCTTATCTCAGCCCTGTTGATCGCAATTGGTTTATTCTTCTTTCTGGGCGGCTCCATCGGCATCATCCGGCTGCCTGATTTTTACTCCCGGCTCCATGCGGCAGGAATGCTCGACACCATGGGGTTGTTTCTCTCCATGGCCGGGCTTGCCCTGTACGTTCTTACCGATTTCTCCTTTGCCAATGTTCTGGTGGCCATCAAGATCATGTTGATCGTCGTGTTTGTGTTCATAACCAGTCCTACGGCCACCCATGCCATCGTGGACGCAGGTGTCAGGGCGGTCCGGGAGCCGTGGACCAAAGATAAGAAGGGAGGGAACCCCATATGATCTGGCAGCTTGATCTGATCATTCTCGTTCTGGTTATCGTCTGCGCCATCGCGGCAATCAATGTAAAGGATCTCCTGAGTGCCGCGATTCTGCTGGGTGCCTACAGCTTTCTCCTCTGCCTTCTCTGGGCCATCATGGGGGCGGTGGATGTTGCCTTTACGGAAGCAACCGTTGGGGCGGGGGTGAGCACGGTGTTCTGTGTGGCAGCGGTATTTCATACGACAAGGAGGACAACGGATTGAAACTCATCGGAAAATTGACCATCTTCCTGTGCGGGACGCTTCTCATCGTGTTTGCGAACAAGTTTCCCGATTTCGGGGATCCGCACTCTCCCGCGGCTACCCATCTTTCTCCCTATTTTATCGAACACACCATGGCTGACACCTCTGTGCCCAACATCGTGACCTCCGTGTTGGCGGACTACAGGGGGTATGACACCATGTTCGAGACAACGGTGATTCTCGCGGCAGGCCTGGCCTGCTTTTTCCTTCTTCGCCTGCCCGAGGAGGAGGAAAAGGAGATCTATTTTCGCCATGTTCCCACCGGCGTGACCATCCGGATCGAAGAGTGCGGGGCCGCTCCCGAGGATTCCGAGGTGTTCCAGCGCATCGACTCCCAGTGGGTTCCCTGCGATATCATCATACGAAGCACCAGCCGGCTGCTGATTCCCTTTATCCAGATCTTTGCCCTCTATGTGGTGGCCCACGGCCACCACAGCCCCGGGGGCGGATTCCAGGGCGGGGTGGTCCTGGGGGCTGCGGTGATTCTCTTTGCCATCTCCCATAACCTGAGGACCACGGTGGCGAAGATCGGGGAGAAGAGTGCCGCCATCATGAGCGCTGCCGGTGTCTTCATCTATGCCGGTACCGGCGCCCTCTGCCTCGTGCTTGGCGAAAGTTTTCTCAACTACGGGGCGCTTGCGCCGATCCTGGGAACGGACAGGGTGATGGCCCGTTCCCACGGGATTCTCATCGTGGAGATCGGGGTTGCCCTTGCCGTCATGTCGGTGATGATCTGGATCTACTACAACCTGTCTTCGGCAGGCAAACAGGATGAGGGGCTTTAAATGGACTTTTTAACCGTATTGATCTCCCGGGCTAACTACTGGGCCTACATCATTTTGATGATGATCGGTCTCTATGCCATGATTGCCAAGAACAATCTGGTAAAGAAGATCGTCGGTATGAGCATCTTCCAGACCGCCGTGATCCTCTTTTACGTCTCAATCGGAGCGAAACAGGGGGCGACCATTCCGATTCTTCTCCATGGCCATGCCCCTGAAACCGGCGGCAACCTTGCCCATGCGGCAACGGGCCACGGCACCGCTGCCGTCCAGGCCGTCAATTATATCAATCCGCTTCCCCATGTGCTCATGCTCACCGCCATCGTCGTTGGCGTCGCAACCCTCGGGGTTGCCCTTGCCCTGGCGATAAAGGTCTACAAGGAGTACGGCACCCTTGAGGAAAATGAGATAAACCAACGTTTACGGAGGGGATAGACCCATGGTCAATACACTTCCTGCACTGGTCATTATCGTTCCCCTTCTTGCGGCCCTGGTGGTTGCGGCAGCAGGTTTCATCAACAAGCGGGCCTGCTTTCCCATTGCGGTCGGGGCATTGTCTGTATCGTTTCTTGGGGCCGCAGCCCTCCTGGTTCGGGTGGTCAACACCGGGGTTGCCATTGAGTACCGGTTTGCCGGCTGGGCCGCTCCCATGGGGATCGTCTATGTGATCGATCACCTGAGTGCCCTTGTGCTGGTGGTGATCACCGCAGTGGCTCTGGTCAACCTTGTCTCAAGCAAGCAGACAATCGACCGGGAGTTCAAGGATAAGGAGGGGGCGTTTCTCTCCCTTTATGTACTGTTCACCGCAGGGCTCATCGGAATGACGGCCACAGGGGATGCATTCAATCTTTATGTGCTGCTGGAGATCGCATCCCTGTCCGGCTACGCCCTGATCGGGCTTGGAAAGACGAGGGCGCCCCTTGCGACCCTCAACTATCTCTTTCTCGGCACCATCGGCGCAACCTTCTACCTCCTTGGGGTGGGGTATCTCTACATCGCCACAGGTTCCCTGAACATGGCGGATCTTGCCGCAATCCTTCCGGGGATGCAGAACTCCGGCATTGTGCTCTTTGCCTTTATCATCATGCTTTCCGGCCTGTTTGTGAAGATGGCGCTCTTTCCGGTTCACGGATGGCTGCCAGGGGCGTACTCACAGTCCTCTTCTGCGGCGGCAGGGCTCATCGCTCCTTTGACCACCAAGGTGACCGTCTATATAATGGTCAGGATCTGTCTCAACCTCTTTTCTGTGGACTACACCTTCCATCATCTCAACGCCGGAGATATCCTGGTGTGGGTCGCCATCGCAACCATTGTGTTCGGTTCCCTGTCTGCCCTTGCCCAGACCGATTACAAGAAAATGCTCACCTACATTATCATCGCAGAGGTGGGGTACATGGTGGGCGGTTTCTTCCTTGGCAACCGCATGGGTATGTCCGGTGCCATTCTCCACATCGTCAACGACGCCGTGATGACCCTCTGCCTGTTCATGGCAGCGGGGATTTTCCTCTGGAAAACAGGTACCGAGGAGAGGGGGGACCTCAAGGGGCTCTTTGGCTCCATGCCGTTTACCATGGCAGGGTTTGTGCTGGCCGGTCTCTCTATTATAGGGGTGCCGCCCACCTGCGGTTTCTTCAGCAAGTGGTATCTTGTGTCAGGGGGAATTGCTGCAGGCCAATATGCCTTTGTCGCGGCCTTGATCTTCTCTTCGCTGATCAATGCAGTGCTCTTTTTCAGGTTGTTCGAGATCTCCTATTTTGAGCCCTTTGCCGACCACCACCACGGTTCCGATAAAAGTGCTGGCCACGGGGGGGCAGGCGCTGTTATCCGGGAGGCGCCCATGGCCATGCTGGTTCCGTTTCTTTTTGTGTCAATCATGCTTCTGGTGCTGGGGATCTATTCGGGTAGGATCGTCACGAACATCATTCACTTTGCCATACCTGCAGGGGTGATCTAACATGACAATGGAAACCGTGCTCTCAGTCAAACCGTTTCTTGCAGTTCTCGTATCCCTGGTCGTCATTCCGTTCATTGTTGTCTCCCGGACCCAGAACATGCGGGAGTCCTGGACTTTCATTGCCGGAACGATCAAGTTCCTCCTGGTGCTTTCCATGCTTCCCTTGGTTTTAAAGGGCAAGAGCGTGGTCTACACCGTGGTTCAGATTTTTCCGGACCTTGGGATCGCTTTCCGGGTGGATGCCTTTGGCATGCTCTTCGCCCTTGTGGCATCCTCCCTCTGGATCGTCACCTCCATCTACTCCCTGGGGTATATGCGCGGCCTTGACGAGCACAGCCAGACCCGGTACTACTCCTTTTTTGCCGTGGCTTTGTCTGCAACCATCGGGGTTGCCTTTTCCGCGAATCTGCTGACCCTCTACCTCTTTTACGAGATGCTCTCCCTTGCCACCTATCCCCTGGTCACCCATCACCAGGACCGCAGCGCCAGAACCAGCGGCCGGAAATACCTTTTTTATATCCTGGGCGGCTCCATTGGTCTTGCCCTTCCGGCCATGCTGATCACCTATCATTTTACCGGCACCCTTGATTTTGCCGCCCACGGGGTCATGGCAGGCCATGTGAATTCCGGCCTTGCCCTTGTGCTCTCCCTCATGTTTCTGTTCGGGTTTGCCAAGGTGGGCATCATGCCCATGCACTCCTGGCTGCCCGCAGCCATGGTGGCACCTACGCCTGTGAGTGCGCTGCTCCATGCCGTTGCCGTGGTCAAGGTCGGGGCCTTCAGCGTGGTCCGGGTCTTTACCGGCATCGTGGGGGTGGATACCCTCGCCACGTTCCACATCAACGAGATCATCTGTACCATCGCCGCAATTACCGTGGTGGTCGCCTCCCTCATTGCGCTATCCCAGGATGAACTCAAGCGACGCCTGGCCTTTTCAACCATCGGCCAGCTCTCCTATATCATCCTGGGGGTGGGGCTGTTGTCTGCCTCGGGCATGACCGGCGGCATGCTCCACATCGCCATGCACGCCTTTGGCAAGATCACCCTTTTTTTCTGTGCCGGCGCCATCTTTTGCGCCACCGGAATCAAGAACATCAGCCAGATGAAGGGGATCGGCCGGCAGATGCCCATCACCATGACCGCTTTCCTGATCGGCTCCCTTTCCGTGGTGGGCCTGCCTCCCTGCGGGGGCTTTATCAGCAAGTGGTACCTTGTGGTGGGCACCATTGAATCCGGGCAGATGCTCTTGCTCCTGGTGCTGCTTGGAAGTTCCTTTCTCAATGCCGCCTACTTCTTTCCCGTATTTTACAATGCATTCTTTCTGAGCGAGCCGGAGATGACCTTTGAGAACCGGGTGGAGGAGGCGCCTATCTGGTGCGTGGTTCCCCTGACCATCACCGCCGGTATCTCCATGGTTCTCTTTTTCTATCCCCAGCCGTTCTTGAATCTTGCAAAGCTTGCGGTTCAATCAATCAATGGAGGCTAATGACCATGAATGAGGATAAACAAGAGTTGTCCCACGATCCTGTCCCGGGGTATAAGCCCGTGTTTCTGGTGGTGTTTGCGGCAAGCGTTCTCTACCTTGCCGTGATATTCTTAAGCTCATTATAGACAAGGAAAAAAAGGTCTGAGGTCATGGAAAGAGAAAAAAACCATCTGTTTGACAAGCCTGAAAATGTGAAGCGGTTGCTCATCATCTTTTTCAGCTCGGTAATCCTGCTGTTTGTCCTTGATTTTTTTGTGCACAAGCACGCCCACTTCCCCTGGGAGAACTGGCCGGTGTTCTATGCGATCTTCGGGTTTGTCGCCTGCGTGATCCTGGTGCTTGTGTCACGGTTTGTGCTGCGTCCCCTGGTAAAGAGAAGGGAGGATTATTATGACTAATGTGCTTCCTCCATTCATGATTTTTATTCTCGGTGCCTTTGTGATACCGTTTCTACGGGGGCGGGTCCGCTCGGTCTACGTGGTTTCCCTGCCTGTGATCGGTATGATCAACCTGCTTCTCATTCCCGCGGACACGGTTATGACCGCAGGTTTCCTGGACTATGAGCTTACTTTGGTCCGGATCGACCGGTTGAGTCTGGCCTTTGGCTATATTTTTCATATTGCCGCTTTTGTGACGGTGATCTACATTCTCCATGTCAAGAAGAGTCTTGAGTATGTGGCCGGGTTTGTTTATTCCGGGGCCGCCCTGGGTGCCGTATTCGCAGGCGATCTTTTCACCTTTTTTGCCTTTTGGGAAACCCTGACCGTAGGGTCGGTCATGCTGATCTGGGCCCGGCGCTCCAAGTCCTCGTCCGCAGCAGGATTCAGGTATCTGCTGGTTCATGTGACCGGGGGGCTGACTCTGCTTGCCGGCATCGTCATGATGGTGGTGGAGACCGGTTCCATCCATTTTGGCCACATTGGGCTCACGGGGCTTTCCTCCTGGCTCATCTTCATGGGGATCGGGGTCAACTGTGCCTGGCCGTTTCTCCACACCTGGCTCACCGATGCCTATCCCGAAGCCACCATCGGCGGTACGGTTTTTCTGAGTGCCTTTACCACCAAGACTGCCGTGTACGCCCTGGCCAGGGCCTTTCCGGGAACTGAGCTGCTTATCTGGATTGGGGTTGCCATGGCCGCCTTTCCCATTTTCTTTGCCGTGATCGAGAACGATTTGAGGCGGGTGCTGGCCTACAGTCTCGTGAATCAGGTGGGGTTCATGGTGGTGGGGATCGGCATCGGCACCGAGCTTGCCATAAACGGGGCCGTGGCCCATGCCTGTAACGATATCCTTTTTAAGAGCCTCCTGTTTATGTCCATGGGGGCCGTGATCCATCGAACCGGGAAGATTAATGCCACCGATCTCGGGGGGCTCTACAAGTCCATGCCCTGGACGGCTGGCTTCTGTATCGTCGGGGCTGCATCCATCTCGGCTTTCCCATTCTTCAGCGGATTTGTGAGCAAGTCTATGGTCATGTCGGCGGCCGGTAAAGATCACATGGTCGGTGTTTGGCTGGTCCTGCTCTTTGCTTCGGCCGGTGTGTTCCACCATGCCGGAATCAAGATCCCGTTCTTTGCCTTTTTTGGCCACGATGCCGGTCACAGGGTTAAGGAGGCACCGAAACACATGTTGGTTGCCATGGGTATCACCGCCTTTCTCTGCATCTTCAACGGCACCTTTTACAAGCCGCTTTACTCCATTCTGCCCTATCCGGCGCTCTACGAACCCTATACCCTTTCCCATGTGGTGACACAGACGGAACTGCTCTTCTATTCGGCCCTGGCCTTCACCCTGTTGCTATTGTCCGGCATCTATCCTGCCGAGATACGGGCCATTAACCTTGATTTTGACTGGTTTTACAGAAAGCCGCTGGTGGGGCTTTCCAACGGGCTCGCAACCCTTTTGAACGGGCTTAACAGGGTCATGGACCGGTTGTTGGTCAAGGAATTTACAGGTGCCGTGAACGAGGCTGCCATTGATGCGACTGCAAGGCTTGCCTGGGTGGCCATAGTGCCTTTTATTAAAAATAAGGACAATCCACACCCGAGGCGGGAAATTTTTAAAAAGAAGCTGGATGCGGCATTTGCAACCGGGACCTCGCCCGTGGGATTGTTTGCAGCCTGTGCAGGTCTCTTTATCGTGATGCTCTTTGTGTTTATATAACGTTCTAACGAGTGGGGGATCTCCATGGTAACAAGGGATGAGTTGAAAAAGAATATAATCCTCGAGTATTTGACCGACGACATGCTGGATGAGCTTTCGGCCATCACCATTGTCATTAAGGCTGAAAAGGGTAAGGTGATCTATAAGGAGGGGGATCAGGCCCAGAACGTCTATATGTTGAAATCGGGGAAGATTTTGCTTGAGCAGAAGATATCAAACACCATCGCAGTGACGGTCAACTCCATCGATCCGGGCGAGTCCTTTGGCTGGGCCTTTCTCCTTGACAGGGGCGCCAACGCCCTTACCGCCACCTGCTGTGAGGATTCGGAAATCTACGTGATCAACCGGGAAGTGGTGCGTAATCTCATGGACGAGGATAACTCCATCGGATACATGATGATGAAGCAGCTTGCAACGGTATTGAAAAGGCGGCTGGACCAGCGGACGACCCAGTTCCTGAAGTCGGTCAAGAGCCACCCGGACATTACTGCGCTTGAGGAGTGTTGATGGGATAGGTTTCAAAACTCGGGTGTTTTTGCATAAAAAAAAGGGGTTACGATAAGTCGTAACCCCTTTTGATGTTTTGATGGTCGGGACGGCAAAATTTGAACTTGCGACCACTTGTCCCCCAGACAAATTCCTACCTTTTTCACCCTGTTTCATACCTTTCCAAAAGAATCAGAAAAGCACTGACTGAGCTTATAGGCATAATGTCCGTTTCAGCGTGTTTCATTGAATCTCGCCTCTACACAGAGCTAAAAGGGACCCCAAAAGGGACCCAGTTTTAAAGCCTTAGTAGGCTTATTACAGGGCTTTTGAGGGTTTTAACGGTGAATGTTTTCACCCAATTAGGGAGTTCTAAGGATGTTGACAGATCCAGTTATCAAAAAAATGAAGGCTGAACCTGGGAAACCGCAAGGTGTCCACTATCAAAACCCGTGACATAGTTCTCCGGTTGGACGAAGTTGCAGAAAGGGCTCCAGTAACATCATTTTTCCTGCCATTTAAGGGTGTTGTGGCAGGAGCCCCCATCGACGCGCTGGCCAAAGTACGTGAGGGGGCTCCTCTAATCTTCCCTCACTGTTCTGGACCATTTTGAACCATTTTTCCCTCATTTTTTGTGGTCACACTCAAGATGCAAGAAAAGTCCGGTGTCGACGCAATGGAGAACGGGCTTATTTCCGTGTATTTCCCACGCTTGAAGAGTGCCGGGCTGAATTTTGTAGATTAGTTAAAATGGAAATCCCTTGGGATGCCGATCAGGAGGATATCTAAAATGTCCCCCCTGGCCACCCTGTTATTTTCCCCTGTCCCTACTGACAAAACAGTCAATAAAGGTTTGTCCCTACTGTCCCACCTGGTCCAACCTATTTGCACGCCAAAAAACTATGGGCGCCGGAGACAGTGTGCCAGGGGATACAGGTTACTATCCCTTTCTCTATTAAACTTAATAATCAGTAGGGACAGTTAGGGACAAGGGGGGGGATTGTCCACGGGACCACGGACACCGGAAAGGTAAAGTTCGGTCAGCTTTGAATGGATTTAAACGGGCCCCATGAGGAGTCACGGGAAATCGCGGTTTTAACTCCGATTGAATTTCACCTACCAGATACCATGAAAACCCCAAGGTTCATCAACTTTGAAAGGTAGAGATTAAAGCCCATGGACACCCTGGAGCAGGATCCCTTGACAGGCCAGACAGTTACCTGTCCATTCTGTAATTACAGCCCCTAAAAAGTAGTTTCCATTATATTGCTTTCATTTGCAGAAGCCCTTTATTTATGAAGGATGCAGCTCAAAATGGAACCTTGAAACGAACCTGTAAATGGAAACTAAAGGGGGGCGG
>JAQYWC010000078.1 GCA_030145245.1 Desulfobacterium sp. | reverse complement strand
CATGCCCGGCATGATCATCAAATATGAGAAGAATGTGGGCGATGCCGTGAAAAAGGGTGACACCGTTGTGGTGCTCGAGGCCATGAAGATGGAAAATGCCCTGCCGTCGCCAGTGGACGGGGAGGTCATGGCCCTTAATTTTGGTTCAGGGGATTCCGTGTCCAAGGGGGATGTCCTTGCCGTAATAGGGTAGACCTTAAGTTGAATATGGAGCGGGCCCGGCACCTTGCCGGGCCCGCTTTTTTTTTGGCACGCCTAGGACCTCTTTTGTGTTTCTGGTCGCCCTTGTTTTTGACACGCAATAGAACGCCTTTCTCCCTCCTGCAGGAAAGATAAATCACCCTCCCCAAGAGATCCCGCTGGGGTTCAATGAAGATCAATTGCTCCGGGTCCATGGATCCTATCTGGTCAATCCGGAACATGTAACTTCCAAAAAACGGTCCGCTTCCTAATAAATTTACTTCCGGGTAATTCATAGTTTCGTTCCAAACATCGTCATTGCGACGTATCTGTGCAGAATTAAGATATTCTTTGATAACAGACCTTTATGGTGGGAGGTGGCTGAGATATTCGGGCTTTTGTTCCAGCCACCTTAAGGTTTGGAAACATTGGGCTTGTTATTGTCTGACATTGAATTCAACCTCTATGAACGAAGATTGTCACACTTTTCGAACTGACTGATTTTAGATTTTTTGCTGGTCCAAGAAGATTCTCAACGCTTGTTTTTACCGCCGAATATATTTCGGTATAAGTTATAATTACAACTTAGGGGGAACGATGTCTGAGCAGCAAGCATTAGGTAATCCGGCAGTCGTAGGTTTGGCAGGATTTGGTCTGACCACAATGATTCTTCAAATTCACAATCTTGGTTTTTGCGGCATCGGACCGGTTCTCGCCCTCGCTTTCGTGTTCGGCGGTGCTGCGCAATTGATCGCAGGTTACCAGGAGTTTAAAGTCGGTAATAATTTCGGATACAGCGCCTTTTGCTCCTATGGTGCCTTTTGGATCTCATTGGGTATTATCTGGCTCCTTAATCATTTTGGCATTTATAAGCTCAGCGGTACCGACGTGGGGTGGTTCCTTGTGGTCTGGACCCTGTATACCGCCATCATGTGGATTCCTGCCATGAAAATCCACGGTATGATGGGACTCACCTTTACCCTTCTGCTCATCGGTTTTATCCTCCTGGACCTGGCACATTTCGGCTTTCCATGGCTGACCAGGGTCGCGGGTGTTGAATTGATATTATGCGCTCTATGTGCCTGGTACATGATGGCCCATGTGATTTATGCCCAGGTCTTCGGCCGGGACGTCCTTCCCGTCGGCAAACCCTGGATCAGATAGAGAAAACCTGCCTGGGTGGCACCGGTGGCTGCCACCCGGGCATCATAAAATAATCAGGAGGAGAAATGAACATTTTAAAAATTGATCACCTGGGAATTGCGGTAAAGAGTATTGAGAACGGTAAAAATTTCTGGTCAGACGTTTTGGGCATGGAATTCGCGGGAACTGAAACCGTGGAGGCCCAGAAGGTGACGACGGCGTTTCTGCCCGTTGGAGAAAGTGAGGTCGAACTCCTCGAATCCACCTCCGATGACGGCCCGGTCGCAAAGTACATTGAGAAAAAAGGGGAAGGCATCCAGCATGTCGCATTCAGGGTGGAAAACATCGAAGAGGCCCTTGATGAACTCAAGGCCAAGGGCATCCGGCTCATTGATGAGACGCCGCGAAAGGGAGCAGGGGGGGCAAAGATAGCATTCCTTCATCCCAAGGCGACATCCGGCGTCCTGGTGGAGCTTTGCCAGAGGGATTAGCCAAAGATAACCTGTTTGATTTGTAACCCTTGTTGTCATACGAATTTTACCATTAATCGTGGGGATGGCGAATTGTCATCCCGAATGAATAAGGAAATTTCAATGTCAAAAAGTCCTGATATAGATACCTGGAAAGAGCTTGCAACAAAAGAACTTAGGGGAAAACCCCTGGAGTCCCTGGAGACCCCTACTCCCGAAGGGATCAAAATTAACCCCCTTTACACTGCTAAAGACCTGGACAGGGTCGAGTTCATGGACAACCTGCCCGGGTTTGAACCCTTTGTAAGGGGCCCCAAGGCCACCATGTATGCGGGAAGACCCTGGACCATTCGCCAGTATGCCGGATTTTCAACGGCCAAGGAGTCCAACGCCTTTTATCGTAAAAATCTTGCCGCAGGCCAGAAGGGCCTTTCCGTGGCCTTTGACCTTGCCACCCACAGGGGATACGACTCGGATCATCCCAGGGTCTCAGGCGATGTTGGAAAGGCCGGGGTGGCCGTGGATTCCGTGGAGGACATGAAGATCCTCTTTGACCAGATTCCCCTGGATAAGATGTCCGTGTCCATGACCATGAACGGGGCCGTGCTGCCCATCCTTGCCGGTTATATCGTGGCGGCGGAAGAGCAGGGCGTGAAAACCGAACAGCTCATGGGAACCATACAGAACGATATCCTCAAGGAGTACCTGACAAGGAACACCTACATCTATCCCCCGACCCCATCCATGCGGATCATCTCCGACATCATCGCATATTGTTCCGAAAAAATGCCTAAGTTCAACACCATCAGCATCAGCGGCTATCATATGATGGAGGCGGGTGCGGACAGTGTGCTCCAGACGGCATTTACCCTGGCCGACGGCCTTGAGTATGCCAAGGCGGCCATGGGCGCAGGGCTTGATATAGATGCCTTTGCCCCCAGGCTCTCCTTTTTCTTTGGCATCGGGATGAACTTTTTCATGGATATCGCCATGCTCAGGGCGGCCCGGTTCCTATGGGCCGAACTCATGGGGCAATTCAATCCCAAGAATCCGAAATCCAAGATGCTCCGGACCCATTGCCAGACCTCGGGCTGGAGCCTGACCCAGCAGGATCCCTATAACAACATCATCCGTACCACCCTGGAGTGCATGTCCGCCGTCCTTGGCGGTACCCAGAGCCTTCACACCAACAGCTTTGACGAGGCCGTGGGCCTGCCCACCGAGACCTCGGCCAGGATCGCCAGAAATACCCAGATCATCGTCCAGGAGGAGTCCAAGGTGACCAGCGTGGTAGATCCCCTTGGCGGCTCCTACTATGTGGAATCTTTAACCCAGAACATCATTGACGAGGTCCGGAAGATATTAAAGGAGGTCGAAGACCTGGGTGGCATGGCAAAGGCCATTGAGACCGGCATGCCCAAGATGCGCATCGAAGAGGTGGCAGCACGGCGCCAGGCCAGGATCGACCAGGGCAAGGACGTGATCGTTGGCGTTAACAAGTATAAGCTTGCCGAGGAGGCACCCCTGGAGGTGCTTGAGATCTCCGATGAGGTTCGCGTGGAGCAGATCCAACGGCTCAAGACCATCAAGGCGACCAGGGATACCGACCGGGTGAACAAGGCCCTTGACGCCTTGACCCGGGCCACCGGGGATGGCTCCAACCTTTTGGCCGCAGCCGTCGAGGCTGTCAGGGCCCGGGCCACCGTGGGCGAGGTGTCCGATGCCATGGAAAAGGTGTTTGGCAGGTATGTGGCCACCACCCAGTGCATCTCGGGTGTCTACGCCTCAGAGTGCGGTGATTCCGAGGTTCTTGCTTCTCTTCGAAAGCGGACCGACGAGTTTGAGAAAACGTCGGGCAGGCGGCCCAGGATTCTCCTGACCAAGATGGGCCAGGACGGCCATGACCGGGGGGTTAAGGTGATTGCCACGGCCTATGCTGATTTCGGCTTTGACGTGGATATCAGCCCCATGTTCCAGACCCCTGAAGAGGCGGCCCGGATGGCGGTTGAGAACGATGTCCATGTGGTGGGCGTGTCAAGCCTTGCCGCCGGCCATAAGACCCTGGTTCCGGCCCTGATATCGGCGCTGAAACAGGAAGGGGCCGGGGATATCAAGGTGGTTGTGGGGGGCATCATTCCGCCCTGTGACTACGACTTCCTGACCCAGGCCGGTGCCGCTGAGATCTTCGGGCCCGGCACTGTGGTAACCGATTCGGCCAACCGGACCCTCAATGCCATTGGCGCGTGAGTCCATCCATGATTCTAACCAATGGTGTTGATCCGAAACAGTATGTGGACGGGGTGCTCCAGGGCCAGCGGCGAAGCATTGCCAAGGCCATCACCCTGGTTGAAAGCTCCCTTCCGGAGCACCGGAAGCTTGCCGCAACCATGATGGAGGGGCTTCTTCCTTTTACTGGAAAATCCGTGCGCCTGGGCATCACCGGGGTGCCCGGGGTGGGAAAATCCACCTTTGTGGAAAATTTAGGTATTTTGCTTGTGGAGGATGGGTTCAAGGTCGCCGTGCTTGCAGTGGATCCCTCCAGCAGCAGGAGCGGCGGCAGTATCCTGGGTGACAAGACCCGGATGGAAAGGCTTGCTGCCCATCCCTCCACCTTTATCCGCCCCTCTCCCTCGGGGGAGACCCTGGGGGGGGTGGCGGCAAAGACCCGGGAGACCCTTCTTGTGTGCGAGGCTGCAGGCTATGACGTGGTCCTTGTGGAGACCGTGGGGGTGGGGCAGTCCGAGACCAGCGTTGCCACCATGGTGGATTTTTTCCTGGCCCTCATGATCACCGGCGCCGGGGACGAACTCCAGGGGATCAAAAAAGGGGTGCTTGAGGTGGCCGATGCCATTGCCATCAACAAGTGCGACGGCGATAACATCGACCGGGCGGAAAAGGCGAGGCTGGAATTTGAGATCGCCATGCACATCGTCACCCCTGAATCCTCCTCCTGGCGGCCCCCGGTTTGCACCTGTAGTTCAATCCTTGAAAACGGCACCCGGAATGTATGGGATACCGTTCTTGAGCATAAAAAAATCATGACCGGGACAGGGGAGTTTGCCCTGCGAAGGAAGCGGCAGTCACTCTCCTGGATGTGGGCCCTGGTGGAGGAGGGTCTTAAGGCGAGGTTCAGGCAGAATAGTCGCATTTCAAAGCGAATCCCGGAAATATCCGGGTCGGTGGAACAGGAGTTGATATCACCCTCGGCTGCGGCCGATGAGTTGTTGTCATATCTATAAACCCATGGGCCATAGACAAAAATAGACGGGGTCAGACTTAGCTTATTGGAATAGACGGGGTCAGGCTTAGCTTATTGCGCTTTTTGT
>JAQYWC010000021.1 GCA_030145245.1 Desulfobacterium sp. | reverse complement strand
GTACTTTGCCCGGAGGCCGAGACCAAGGGCCCTTTTGATCATAGGTTCCAACAATTCAGTGGATTTCGTTATCGCTTCTTTACGGCGTTGATAGCCGCAGGTTCTTTTATCAATTCCGGGGTTGATTTCATTGTACCGATTATCTTTCTCTTTTGATGACAATAGGGCAAAATCAACCCCTAAAAAATTGTTCCCATCAGACCAGCCAAGTGTAAGCATCCTGAACCCTTTTAGATATCTACCGGTACAGTGATCATATACCTTGGAAAGGAGTTCCACTTTTTTTGAACGGCTTCTATCATAAGTCGAATCATCAACTATGAGGACTTCTTCGGATGAATCATCAAGAAGATTTTTGATGAGAATATAAATCCGGCTGCAAAGAAGGAGGGTGAAGCGTCGCCAGTTGTATGTGGATGAATTCAAGAAATCATATACAGCATCTTTTCCGACCGCTACTTTTAGCAGAGAGAAATATTCTCCGAATATTCCGAGTTTATCTGGAGATATCGTTTAATTTTGAGGAACTATCAGGGTATTATGCATTTCGATGAGGTTCCTTTCTTTGATCTTTTTTGTTTAGTGGTAGACAATGTATATCATAGAGAGAAATCCCCATCAATTTCCTTTACATTTCAGCATGTTACTTCCTTGAAAAGCACTATCAATATCCAACCCCGAAAGTTGAGTTAACAACACAGGCGTGTTTTCAAAAACGTATGACTTTATTACGGCAACAGAAGTTGTCGAGCACCTGCATGATCCAGGTAAAGAATGTAACCGATTGTTTGACTTGTTGATCAAAGGGGGATTGTAAAAGCTATTTATTTTACTTGGAATTGCTGAAATTTCCGCGCTGCCTATTGTGTTGCTTGTTTTGAAAGATGCTCCCCAAAGCATCATCCCGATTCTATCAATGTCAGCAATTTTCGGTTGTGCTGTTGGTTTTTTCACTGCAAAGTTTGCAATTTAAAACCATCAAAGCATAACATTGCAGGGGACGGCAATATGAAATAGAAAGGATAAGCAATGATGGAAATAGTAAGTTATTCTTTTGAAATAAGGGAACACGGGGGACAAACGGAGACGGGGCATGCTTACCCCCCTGAATAATTTTTCTTGAACGGAAAACACTGGTTGAAACATGATAAATTGCCGTCTTTCCTGCCGGAAGGACGGCAATCGTTAAATGCTGAACTCACCAAGTTCACAGTCTCCCAAGCCCCAGATGGCCGTTTGGGACATTGATCTCCATCTCAATGGTGAAGTGCTTTTTTCCGGGGAGCGGTTTGGATTTTGAAAAATCCACTATTTGCCTGGTCTGAAGCGTTCCTGGGGGACAATGTTTTTCTGACAAATTTATAAATTCTTACAATATACTCAAAATCCCAGCAAACCAAAGGAGAAGGTGCATCATAACTCTTTTTTAGATTGATGCCCGCACTCTCCTGGACTTCAACCGCATTACGGCGGGGAATGATCGCCAGAACAAGCTGATAGAGTTTTACAACATACTCAAAATCCCAACGGATCACAGGTGAAGATGCCCTTCGCCCCTCATTATCTTTTTTGAAACCGTTGCGGGTGGTGATGTTTTTATTCATGATTCGCTCCTAATAGTAAAAAGGTCTGTTTAAAGTAAACTCCATTGTTGGAGTTTGTAATTTGACGAGTGACTGTTGCAATGAGCGTGCCATAAATGCAAACACCTTATTTCAAGGGTCTATGGGGGCGGGTCGGAGTTTTTTTATGCAGATATGCATAGGTATGACATAATTGCATATTTTTATCATGACGAAGTGGAATGCATCTTGCGGGACAAGGTGGATTGGTGCATGCCAAGTTCTTTCGCTGCCTTTTCCTGGTTCCCGCAGCGCTGTACTGTTTTTCTGATAAGATCCCTTTCAAATTGTGACACCTGTTCGCTGAGGGTCCCCGAGTAGGCATCTGTATCGCTTATTTCATACCTGACGGAAATCTCCGCCCATTCACGTACATGATCCGTGTCGATACATCCCTGTTCAGCAACGATAATCAAACGCTGGATCAGATGAGACAACTCACGGACATTCCCCTTGAATTCAAGCCCCTGCATCGCTTTACAAGCCGCGTCTGTTAGTGTAGCGCTGATGCCGAATCTTGCGGAATACTGCTCTAAAAAAAAATGTGCGAGGCTCGGAATCTCCTCCTTCCGCTCCCTGAGAGAAGGCAGCTCTATCGGTACCCCATTCAGTCGGTAGTACAGGTCTTCCCTGAAGGTTTTGTTTCGAATCATGGAAGGAATATGCTGGTTGGTGGCCGCAATAACGGTACAATCCACGGGAACGGCAACGGTGCTTCCAACGGGATAAATCTGTTTTGTTTCCAAAAACTGCAGGAGTTTAACCTGAAGAAGGTATGGCATCTCACTGATTTCATCCAGAAACAGGGTGCCGCCATGTGCGGCCTCTATCCGGCCTTTTTTACCCCGGGTACTTGCCCCGGTAAACGCGCCCTTGGTGTGTCCGAACAACTCCGATTCCATCAGTTGCTCCGGGATGGCGCCGCAGTTGATGGCGACGAAGGTTCCTTCGCGCCTGGGAGACTGATCGTGGATAAAGCGCGCGATCATGGATTTGCCAACACCTGATTCTCCGGTCAGTAGCACAGGGATGGGAAATTTTGCAACGCGCAATGCCAGGTGCAGTTGTTTTTTCATGGCGGCGCTTTTTATGACAATCCCGTTTAAGGTGTACTGTTCCGTTTCAGCGATTCCATGCTCTTCTTTGGATTGTGCATGAACCGCCACCTCGATGGGTTCGGAGGTTGGACTTTCAAGCATCGACTGCAGGGACATATCCCGGTCATTAAACAGAACATAGCGCAGTGTTTGATTATCATCGAAAACCGGGGTACCGGTGGACAGTATTCTTTTACCATGGCGGGTGGTCTGAACAACTGAAAGCGTTTCCTGTTTTTGAGCCACACGCTGGAACAGACTCGGAGACCAAGCACCCTCCTCAGCCAGCTTCTCAATGTTTCTTCCAAGGACCTCCTCGGGAAGAACGTCAAACAGAGTGCTGTAGCTTTTGTTCAATGCTATGACATGCCCTGTGGCATCGGTGAGCAAAATCCCGTCGGTGGCGTATTCAAGTAGTATGCTGTTGAATTCATGAGCATTAACATTGGGCAAGACATAAAGATTCGACATAAAGCGGGTCCATGACTCTAAGGATATGGGAGAATCTACACCGATCACCGGTGTATCTTTTCCCCATTCTCCATATAAATAATACAAGTCCGCCCTTCTGTGAGCATTACTAATGGATGAACCGGGTGACTTGCGCCTATAGGTGTTTCCGCATATCACACAGAGCACCACAGTTTTTTTCTATAAATCGTGTGATCACTGTTACCATATTTATTCGGAAAACGCTACTTTGTAAAATGGTAGAAGCCTTTGGCCTTGACAACTATCAAGGGAAACGCCCTATTGGGCTTTATAGCTGGGATGTAATTGAAGACACCTTAGACGATCCGATGGAGTACCCAAACAAAAACGATTCCGGTTATAAAGCTTTAAATAAAATTTATGCCTACGGCGAACATCACGCTGCAGGGGATGCCCAAAAGCTACATTCGTTCCTCACGGATAGGGGGGGGGGTAGCGTATAATGGCGCTTATTTAAATTGTTCGAAAAGGAGGCATATAAACCTTGTCGAGAATGCCAGCATGAGGTCTCTGAACAGGCCATGGCCTGCCTTTGCTCCATATTTCGTTTAAATACAGGCCGAGCAGGCGGCCTGTTCCGGCCAAAGGGGTCTTTGCCATCGGACAGTTCGCCTGCGGGATTTTTACGTTATCGCAATTCGGAATCGGTGTGGTCAGCATCAGCCAGTTCACAATTGCGGGCTATGCGCTGGCGCAGTTTGCGGTTGCGTACTCGCTGATCGCACAGATGTGAATCTACGTTCACGAAGGGCATGGACAGCTGGTGAGAAGTATTCGGGAACTGCTGGAACATCAAACAGGGGAGACCGTTATGAAGCATATTGTACAAGCATCGATGATTCTCATCTGTATTGTGGCGTTGATCGGCTGCAACGGCAAGGCAACTTCAGAGGGAATCCAGACCGAAGGGAATGGGTTGGCCCCATCCGGGAGTGTTCACCCAGAGCTGTTTGAAATAGTGGGGAAAGTGACGTATAAGAGCATGGTGGGAGGCTTCTATGCCATAGAGGGGGATGATGGGAAAAAGTATGATCCGGTCAATCTTCCGGAGCCTTTCAAGAAAGACGGCCTGAAGGTGGACATGACCGCCCGGCTGAAAAAGGGGGCGATGGGCTTCCATATGTATGGCGCCATTATTGAGATAGTGAACATCACAGCCCGGTAGGCGTGGCTCGGGTATGTGCAATGAATTTTAGGTTCAGGATGGAATAGATGATACATACCCTTGCCATAGAGAATTACCGGTCTTTGCTCAATCTGGTCATGCCCCTGGGCAACCTGAATGTCATAAGCGGGCCCAATGCCTGCGGGAAATCCAATTTATACCGGGCATTGAGGCTCCTGTCGGAAACCGCCCAGGGCGGGGTGATCAACGCCCTGGCCAGGGAGGGAGGGCTGGACTCGACCTTCTGGGCCGGGCCGGAAAAGCTGACCGGGCGGATGCAGAGGGGGGAGGTGCCGATCCAGGGTGGCCCACGGCAGCGAGCCGTGCGGTTGCGGTTGGGGTTTGCCGGTGAGGATTTCGGTTATTCCATCTCCCTGGGACTGCCCGCGCCTTCACAGTCTGTTTTTGCCCTGGATCCTGAGATCAAGCGGGAGAGCATCTGGGCGGGAGAGGCCTTCCGGCCGGGCAGCGCTTTGATCGACCGCAACAGCGGGGTTATCAAGACCCGGTCAAAGGGGAAGTGGGAGGTGCTGGTCCCCTTTGCCAATACCTTTGAAAGCATATTCTCCCAGATCAGTGATCCGGTGAGGACGCCTGAAGTGGTCCGGTTAAAAGAGGAGATCCGGGGCTGGCGGTTTTACGACCACTTCAGGACGGATGCTGGGGCTCCGGCACGGCTGCCCCAGCTGGGCACCCGGACCCCGGTGCTCCACCATGACGGCAGGGACCTTGCCGCAGCATTGCAGACCATTTTTGAGATCGGGGATGACGGGGCGCTCAATGATGCGGTGACGGATGCGTTCCCCGGCTCCCGGCTGCATATCTCCTGCCAGAGGGACGGCCGTTTTGCCGTGGAACTCTACCAGAAGGGGCTGCTGAGGCCCCTTACGGGATCGGAACTGTCGGACGGGACCCTGCGGTACCTGCTGTGGGTGGCTGCTCTGCTCTCCCCCCGACCCTGCCCGATGATGGTGCTGAACGAGCCGGAAACAAGCCTGCATCCTGATCTCATTCCGGCCCTTGCCCGGCTGATTGTCCGAGCGGCAGATACCACCCAGGTCTGGGTGGTGTCCCACTCGGAGCGGTTGATATCCGCGCTGGAAACATGGGAGGGCTGCAATGCCGTCCGGCTGGAAAAACGGTTTGGCCAGACCGTGATAAAAGGACAGGAGCTGTTCGACAGGCCGTCCTGGCACTGGCCGGACAGTAACAAATGACCCTGGCTTATTAGAACCGGTACCGGAATGTGATCCCCCTCAACGGCCGTGAGCACACCGGTGTTCATGGACAGGACCAACCAGAAGACCGGGGCCAGGTGCTTTCCGGGGGCGCATTGGGACAGGCCCACGAGCAGGGGAGGACATTCCATGCAGCGGACCAGGATCTCACGGTCGGCTTCGATTTTCTCCCTTACCCCGGTGATCAATACGTTATGCCCTTTATAAGAAAATCATATGGTTAATGCACCAATTCAGCGTTAAAAACGCTCTCAGCAGGTACGGCATCCCATGGGACCATAGGTACCTGATTCTCTACCAAGACACGCTGTTTGAACAAACCAAACGACATTGGCGACTCGGAAAATATGATATTCAGGGAGCGAAAAGAGTAGGGATGCAATCCATTTTGCTGTGTGAAAATCGCGCATATATATCTGCTGCGGAATGAGATCTTGTCGGACCAAATTAACAAATTGAAAAAATACACATTACTTTCAACAACGAAAATGCTACGGACGAGTCGTAGATTTAGGTCGTTGATCTGGACATCCGGGAGCGGGCTGGACAATTGTCCGATTTTATACTACCGCTGAAGCGTTGCTTCAGCGGTAGTTAAGGTGAATTCTCCATCCCACTACTCCGGGCCTATCAACAAGCCACTACACGTAGTGCAAACCAGTGAGCTAAGTGATTAGCCGTCCCTTACTTAAATTCAGCAAGCTCTGAGTAGATCAGTTGGTATGGTTTGAACGTTAATGCTATTTTTCGACAAACATATGGTTTGCCGGCGTAACTCCGCGATCATAAGTGCAAAATGTATCTGTAGCCTCAAGCGTTTTACTGTGTATCTTTATGTTGGTAATAACCTCTAGTGCGCCGGCATCATAACAAGCTTGCTGCGCTGCAGTTACAATGGCAAGCAACTGGTTGAGTTCGCCTTTCATCGTTGTCTCCATGGCACCTACCTGATAGGGCACATTTGCATTCTTGACGACCTCAATTGCTTTATCAACAACTTCAAAATTGTTTCCCTCTTTCAATCGGGGGATCACCTGGAAAGCCAGGAAAACTTCATTTAGCGGGTGGGTTGCTTCAGTCATTTTTTTTTATCCTAAAGAAGAAAAGGGGACAGTTCCATAGAAGCGTCCCCTTTGTTTGTTATACCATTGTTTGTTGAATCTCTTCTGAGGTGACGGTCCGGCGGAGCGTTTCCATCTCCTCCATCACCTTTGCGAACCGGACACCTTCGGCCGCACTGATCCAGGAGAGCTGAAGCCGCTCGGGCCGGATCCCCTTTTTCGCCATCTTTTTGTGGATCCGCTCCACCCGTTTGACGGTCCATTTATTGGCATCGATGTAGTGGCAGTCCCCGATGTGACAGCCGCTCACCAGCACCACCGGGGCACCGTTCTCAAAGGCCCGCCAGATGAATTTCTCATCCACCCGTCCCGAGCACATGGTGCGGATCAGCCGGACATTGGGGGGATACTGGAGGCGGGACACACCCGCGAAATCAGCCCCTGCATAGGAGCACCAGTTGCAGGCAAACACCACGATCTTTTCATCAGGCCGGGTTTCGAGCATGGCGTCGGTCTGGGTGTTGATCTGGTCGTCGGTGAAGTGGTTCAGGACGATGGCATCCGCCCTGCACTCGGCCCCGCAGGTGCCGCAGCCGGCACAGGCAGCCGTGTTGACAATGGCCGGGGTCTTCTTTTTAACATCCACGGTGATGGCATTGTAGGGGCACACCTTGGCGCACAGGCCGCAGGCGTTGCACAGATCCGGCACCACCATTGCCGTGATGGGCTCGGACGAGATCTCGCCCTTGTGCATGAGGCGCACGGCCCGGGAGGCCGCAGCCGTTCCCTGGGTGACGCTCTCTTTGATATCCTTGGGTCCTTCGGCACACCCGGCGTAAAACACGCCCCGGGTGGCTGCATCCACGGGCAGAAGCTTTGGATGGGCCTCAAGATAGAATCCGTCCGGGGTGAGCTGGAGCCCGAGCTTCTCCTGGAGCTGCTGGGTACCTTGGGCAGGGTTCAGGCCCAGGGCCAGGACCAGCATGCCAAGATCGTGGAACTCCACCCGGGCCGTTGCCATGTTCTCCACGGCCACCCGCAGGGATCCGTCCGGCAGCTCCTCAACAGAACCGGGAAGGCCCCTCAGATACTTGACCCCAAGCTTGCGGCTTCGGTTATATAGATCCTCAAACCCCTTTCCAAAGGCCCGGATGTCCATGTAGAACACCTTGATATCCATATCCGGATAGTGCTCCTTGAGAATGAGCGTGCTCTTGATGGTGTTCATGCAGCAGATGTTGGAGCAGTGCTCCCCGCCCCTGCGCCGGGAACGGGAACCCACGCACTGGACAAACCCGATCTCCTTTGGAAGGGCTCTGTCCTTGGGCCGCACAAGCTCTCCCCGGGTGGGGCCGCCGGCATTGACAAGGCGCTCAAACTCAACGCTGGTGACCACATTCTCAAACCGGGTGTAGCCGTACTCGTCCATGGCCCGGGGGTCATAGGGTTCAAGGCCCGTGGCAACAACAATGGTGCCGGCCTTCTCCCTGATCACATCATCGGACATGTTGAAGTCGATGCAGTTTTTGTCACAGGCGTCCATGCACTTTGAGCAGCCCCGGCCCATGCATTCATCCATGTTGACCAGATAGGAGGATGGCACGGCCTGGGGAAAGGGAATGTGGATCGCTTTTCTTGATCCAAGCCCCTCGTTGAACTCGTCCGGGAACACCACGGGACAGGCAACGGCGCAATCCCCGCAGGAGGTGCAGGCGATTTCATCCACATATTTGGCGCGCTTTACGATCTCAACGTCAAAGTTTCCCACATACCCCCCGACCTCGGAAACCTCAGCCAGGGTGTGAAGCGTAATGTTTGGATGCCGACCGGCATCCGTCATCTTAGGACCGAGGATTCAGATGGAGCAATCCATGGTGGGAAAGGTCTTGTCCAGCCTTGCCATCATGCCGCCGATGGAGGCGCTCTTTTCAACCAAAGTAACCCCGTACCCGTTGTCGGCAAGGTCAAGGGCGGTCTGGATACCGGCAATGCCGCCGCCGATCACAAGGGTCCTCTTCTCAACGGGAATGGTCTCTTCCGTAAGGGAGGTCAGGAGCCTTGCCCGGTTCACAGCCATGGTGACAAGGTCAAGGGCCTTGTCGGTTGCGGCATCAGGCTCGTTCATGTGAACCCAGGAGCACTGCTCACGGATGTTTGCCATTTCAAGCAGGTAAGGATTGAGGCCCGCCTGCTTCATCATGGTGCGGAAGGTGGCTTCATGGAGCCGTGGGGAGCAGGAGGCCACAACCACACGGTCAAGGCCGTGCTCCGCTATGTCCGCCTGGATCTCCATCTGCCCGGGTTCCGAGCAGGCATAGGTGATATCCCTTGCAAGGACCACCCCGGGAAGGTCGGCCACGGTTTCTGCCACCCGCTTGCAATCCACGGTTTTTCCGATGTTAAGACCGCACTGGCAGACATAGACGCCAATGGCCGGCGACGTTTCCTGTGTGCGGGACGATGGGTTCAATAAGCTGGTTTCCATTTATCTTGCTTCCTTTATTCCCAGCAGACGTGGTCTGCAATGATGCTGGTTAAATCTGTTAATTCCATGCTCAGCCGGTCGCCGGCAAACGGATCTTCCATGGCGCAGTTCAGATGGATCCGGCACTTGCCGCAGGAGGTGACCATGAGATCGCTCCCGGTCTCCCTGGCCTGGGTAATCCTTTTCACCTGGAGGGCCTTGCTGAATGAATCGCACCCTATCCAGGCGCTGTTGCCGCAGCAAAGGGCCGTGTTCCGGTTGTTCTGCATCTCAACGAACTCGCCGTTGCTGAACCGGCTGATCAGTTTCCTCGGCAGCTCCCTGACCTCGGTAAGGGAGCTCAGACGGCAGGAATCCTGATAGGTAAAGGTGAGGTCCGGGTTTTGAATGGTCACAGCGGCCCGTTCAAGCTCGGCATCCAGGAATTCGTAGAGATGGGTCACCTTGAAGTTGAGTTCCAGGCCGTGCTCCTTATAGGTGTGGGCAAAGGTCTTGTAGCATTCGGGACAGGCGGTGATCATCTCCTTGATGCCGAGGGAGTTGAGATAGTCGCAGTTGAGCTGTGCAAGCTTCAGGAAGTTGTCCTTTTCCCCTGCCCAGAGCAGATCATGGCCGCAGCACCGCTCGTCCGTAAGGATGCGGGGGGTGACATCAAAGAAATTGAGCAGCTTAAGAGCATCGAGGAGCACGCCGGCATTCTTCACCCCGTGGTGGTTCTGGAAAAAGAGGTCGAAATAGGGGGAGCACCCCCCGTAAAACAGGGTCTTGCCTGCGGGATCGGTCTTGATGGCGGAAGACAGGTCCTGCCACCGTTCCGGCCGAAGGTCCGGGCTTGCCATGGCGCGCATGAGGGAATGGAAAAAACCGCCATGGGTCTGGTGGCTCTCCTCCCGGTTGAAAAGCGCCCCCCTCAGATCCTGGATCAGGAGGGGAAAGTTCACCTCGGACGGGCACCGCTCATAGCAGGTGCCGCAGGTGAGGCAGGACCAGATGTTCTCCCTCACCTCCTCGGATTCCAGGTTCCCGGCGATCAGGGAACTCACAAGGGTACGGGGGGAGAACGCCTTGCCGCACAGGGCAAGGGGGCATGAAGAGGTGCATTTGCCGCACTCCTGGCAGGAATAGGCATCGTGCTTTACAATGATCTCCCGGATCAGCTCCTGGGGTGGCAACCCCTGGGAGACCAGGGGAGCAAGCCCGGGTTCAGCCGGAACAATGGGGCTCTTGCCAAGGGCTTTTATCCCGGCCAGAAAGTCGTCCAGGAATGCCTTGAGCTCGTCAACATCATCGGGCAGAAAGGTGGCAAGCTGCAGCCGCTCTTTCCCAAGGCCCAGAAGATCGATGATCGCCCTTGTATCCCCGGTGCTTTTAACGGCGTTGTCGGTGCCGCTGCCATACCGGCAGGTGCCCGGGGAGCAGCCTGCAACAGCCACTCCGTCTGCGCCCATCTCAAAGGCCTTGAACAAAAGCGCCTTGCTGATCCGCCCGGTACAGGGAATTCGGATCATCTTCACTTCCCCGGGAATGTTGTACCCATCTTCCTGGAGTGTCTGAAAGGCTCCGTGGGGGCCCCAGTTGCATAAAAACAATACTATTTTATAATTTTCCATTGGTCCTCTATATCGATATAATATCGGGGTCAGACTTAGCTTATTGCCGTTTGCCTGTTTGGTCAAAAATACTGACTCAATAAGCTAAGTCTGACCCCAACTAATTTTAACGGG
>JAQYWC010000047.1 GCA_030145245.1 Desulfobacterium sp. | reverse complement strand
GCGCCCCCCCCCCCATGGCGGCAAGGACCATTGAAAAGGAACACCATGTATATTGCCATACGAATCCAGCAGGGAAAGCCCCGGTATATCCTGCGGGAAACCTGCCGCAGCCAGGACGGCAGATTGACCTATAAGGACCTGGCAGACCTGGGCAACGATCCGTCCCGATTCATCGAATACCCCGGCGGCAACGCCTTTTACATCGCGGAAATCCTTGTGGATCACCTGGAGGAATCCGGGGTAACGGTGGACCCGGACCACCTGGAGAGCCTATTCTGGCCGTTTCTCGCTCCCCGGATCCGAAGAACCGTGGAGACGTTCCACAACCGCTCCGGGAAAAGTGTCAAACGCACCCGGAAGGAGGATGAGCTCCTCCACCGGTCCATCTCCTCCTTTGACAAAAGAAGGCTTCACTACCTGAGGTTCGGCACCATGGACCAGGGTCCGGTGGAGGCCATGCCTGCAGCCATCATGAAAGACCTGACAGGAAAGTGCCGGGACGAGATCGAACAATATTTTCTCCGGCACGAGGCAAAACTTGAAGCAGCGGAACTGAAGTCCTATGTCTTTGCCGCCTTTGATCTACATCGTTTCTTTTCAGGGATTCTCGCGAAAAAGATGCCCCAGGCCCTGGACCAGGAGCGGGTGGACCGCTATTTTTCAGAGGAGCTATGCCGTCTCCATGAACAGCTGTTCCAGGAGGATTCCCCTTCCATGGACCATGGGCTCCACCCCTACCTGGTCCGGTACCTCATCCATTTTGTCGACAATGACTACCTCCACACCACCCTGCTGGACGAATTCGCAAGGGACTTCATGGCCCGACACCGCTTTTTCAAGCCCCCCCCTCCCAAGCCCCTGCTCAGCGTGGACACGGCTGCCGCCGTATTTGGACTGAAACCTGGGGAGGTCGCCCGCCTGACCCGGCAAAGCCTCACCCAAAGGTACAGAAAGCTGGCCCACACCCACCATCCGGACAAAGGCGGAACCCCTGAACAATTCGTTGAACTCAACGACGCCTTCCAGCGCCTGATGCAGACACTGGGCAAAAAGGATTAAACCAGCTCTGTCTGGTTTGACATCATTCCTTCACGGGTCACACCCGCCCATTCCCCAAAAGTCCCGGACATTTTCCATCAAGAGATCAAAGGACACCGTGGTTCAGCATCTATAAACAGCTTTAAATCAAAACAGGTCTTTTCCGTCCTTGACAACACCCACGCACATCACTATATTCCATCATAACGATTTAGTCACAAGGGATGGCAAATGACAGAAATAGTACAGATCAGAATTGGCAAACACATGACCGGAATCATCGGCCTTAAGGATGTTCTGGCTGAAACCGCAAAACAGAGCACCGGGATGACGGATCATGATATCAGCAGGCTGTTGGTCCAAAAACTGTCAAAGAAGAACTATATCCCTTCAGGTGTCACAGATATTTATGGAGCAGCCCTGCTTCGTGAATATAAAAAGCATCTGGGGCAAGCGGTTGAAGCGTTGCCTGTGGAGGGGATTCAAATCAAGGTGCTCGGGGCGGGTTGCCCCAGTTGTGACAGGTTGGAACAGGAGATGATGGCCGTCATAGAAGAGACAGGTATTGAAGCAGACCTGGAACATGTCCGTGACCTTAAAGAGATCAGCCGGTATGGAATCATGGGCTCTCCGGCCCTTGTGATCAACGATGAGGTCAAATTTGCAGGAAAGGTACCGTCCAGAAATAAGCTTAAGGATTTGATCAAACAGGCTGGGAATAAAATCTCATCTTGAAACCAATAGATGGAAACAGGACACAATGAAGCAATTCATAAAAGTAATGAAAGCCCTTTCTGATCCCAACCGGGTGAAGATGATGAAGATCCTTCAATCCCGCCCGCTTTGCGTGTGTGAGATCAAGGAGACCCTGGGGATTGCCCAGTCAACAGCCAGCAAGCACCTGAAGATGCTTGAAGATGCAGGATTAGTCAGGAGTTTCAAGGATGGGCTATGGGTCAACTACTCCCTGGCTGACGGCAGTGATTCCCCCTATTCCGCCAGCATGATCGGCAATCTGAAACACTGGCTGGATGAGAAGGAGGAGATCAGGGAGTTGAACCGGGTGCTGCCCGGGATCAACCGGGAAGATATTGTCGGAAAATAATCAGCATATTTTTTTATCGATCCATATCGATACATGACCATATATAAGAAAAAACCGGGAGAAATCATGGAATCAAAATCAACAACAAACATCTTTCAAAAGGAGACCTGGACCAATCTGGGTCTTTCTGCAATTATTCCCATCTGTGCAATCGGGGTATATCTCTGGTGGCTGATCTACCATTCCCTGCCGGCCCTCTCCGCATGGGCAACCTACTCTGTTTTGCCCTTACAAAAAGGCTCCCACCTCGGGGCTTCGATTGAGTTCTTTCTCTATGATACGCCCAAGGTGATGATGCTTCTGTTTCTGGTGGTGTTTGGCGTGGGCATCATCAGAAGTTATTTTACACCGGAAAAAACACGGGCGTTCCTGTCCGGCAAGAGTGAATTTGCCGGCAATGTGCTTGCCGCCCTTCTGGGGATTGTGACCCCTTTTTGCTCCTGCTCTGCCGTGCCCCTGTTTATCGGGTTTGTCACCGCCGGGGTGCCCCTGGGTGTCACCTTCTCCTTTTTAATAGCCGCCCCCATGGTAAATGAGATCGCCCTGGGACTTCTATACGGCCTCCTGGGCTGGAAAGTGGCTGCCATCTACCTGGGAACCGGACTTTTTATCGCCATTTTTGCAGGCTGGGTGATCGGCCGGCTCAAGCTTGAGAACCATATTGAAGACTGGGTCACCCAGACAAATGTCTCTGCCGTGACCATGGAAGAAGAGAAGCTCACCTTCAATGACCGGATCGTCTACGGCTGGGATGCCGTAAAAGAGATCATCGGCCGGGTCTGGATCTATGTCATCCTGGGCATTGCCGTGGGTGCGGGCATCCATGGGTTTGTACCCGAGGGAGTCATGGCGTCCATCATGGGCAAAGGCTCCTGGTGGTCGGTTCCCCTCTCTGTTGTGATCGGCGTCCCCATGTACTCCAACGCGGCAGGAATCATCCCGGTTGTGGAAGCCCTGCTTGGCAAGGGCGCGGCCCTTGGCACCGTCCTTGCGTTCATGATGAGCGTGATCGCCCTGTCCCTGCCGGAATTGGTGATCTTGAGAAAAGTACTGAAACCCAGACTGATTGCAACCTTCGTAGGCGTTGTTGCCTGCGGCATTCTTTTTGTCGGCTATCTGTTCAACATGATCATATAGAACCCTGGAATTCAATTAACGATAATCAATAATCAACAATCAATATAAAGGAGTCAAACATGGATATCAAAGTACTGGGACCGGGTTGTGCAAAGTGCAACAAAACCGCAAAGCTGATTCAGGAAGTTATCGAGGAAACAGGCGCGGACGCCACGGTGGAGAAAGTCACGGATATGATGCAGATCGCTTCCTACGGCGTTTTCGGAACCCCCTCCGTTATCATTGATAACGATGTAAAATGCACGGGCAAAGTACCCAAAAAAGACGACATTAAAGCATGGCTCAATAAATAGAGACCAGCAAGGATTTCAGGGCCTGACCGGTACGGATCAGGCCCTGATCACTTATCAACTGTAAAACAGAGCGTTGCCTGCAAAAAAAAAGGAGAAGCTGAGCATGGGACTGAATAAAATCTGGCTGTCATTCTGGAGTGTTGTCTTTGTCATTGTTTTCCCGTTTACAGCCGTGTTTGCCGAAGATTTCTCCAATCTCCCGGTAAAGGGGATGGTGACCATGGTCGACCTGGGTGCAAAAAAATGCGTTCCCTGCAAAATGATGGCACCCATCATGGTGAAACTTGAGAAAGCCTATGAGGGCAAGGCTGCCATTGTTTTTATCGATGTGTGGGAGAACAGGGAACAGGCCAAAAGATTTAAGATACGGGCGATTCCAACCCAGGTCTTCTTTGATGAACAGGGGAACGAGGTGTTCCGGCATGTGGGCTTTTTTGATGAGAAATCCATTGTTGACCAGATGAGCAAAATGGGAGTAGAAGCACCCAACCTTAACAAGCAGGGATAATAAAATATGCTGGATTCTGTCTTGATAACAGTAAACCAATGGATGACCCAGGGCATTACGCTTGCCACCATGGGTTGTTTTCTCTGGGGCATGATCAGCGTACTTTTCAGCCCCTGTCATCTGGCATCGATTCCCCTCATCGTTGCCTATGTGGGTGGACAGGAACAGATATTAAAACCCAGGCAGGCAAGCCTCTATTCCATCCTGTTTACCATTGGTCTGTTTACGACCATCGCCCTGATCGGGATCATCTGCGCTTTTCTCGGCCGAATGCTGGGGGATGTGGGAAACTACTGGCAGATTCTGGTGGGACTCATATTGATCTGGGTGGCACTGGGGATGCTGGGCGTTGAAAAATGTTCGATGTCCGGCAGCCTTTTATACAAGCTCAACCTGAGGGGAATGCCGGGGGCGTTTGTACTGGGACTTGCCTATGGAGTGCTTTCAGGGTCCTGCACCTTCGGGTTTATCGCCCCCATCCTTGCCATTATCACGGTGCAGGAAAAGATAACCACCGGCATTCTTTTGATCGTCATCTTCGGCATTGGGCACTGCCTGCCCATTGTTGTGGCCGGGAGCTCCACCGCCGCCGTAAAGAAACTGCTGGAAAACAGTGCATGGAATGGTGCAGGACATTGGTTTAGAAAAATGGCCGGGTCCATCATCATTCTGCTGGGACTCTATTTTATCGCAAGCCCGTTTTTATCCGCATCTTAGAAACATAAGAGGAGAGACATATGCTGCTGGAAAATTACAAACTGGAAATATTCAAATCCCAATGCCAGCCGGGGGCGTTGGGGGTTCATTGCTTTGCCCATCTTGAACAGGATGTCAGTGAAGCCCTTCCTTACTTAAATTCAGTGCTTGGCGGATTTGAATATTTTACAGACCCTCCGGCCGTGACCTTCAAAGCTTCTGGCAAGCTGATCACCGTGCATGGAAAAAAAATCGCCGTCAATGCGCTCAAGGATGAGGAAGAAGCGGTAAAGATTGTCCGGTGGCTCAAAAATGAGATCAACAACGCCTGGGAGCAGCGGGCCGAAATTGAACCCTGCTATACGGGAATGCCCAGGCCGGTGCTGATTGAGATCCTCAAACTCCTGCCAAAGACCAATTGCAGGGAGTGCGGGGAGCCAACCTGCATGGTGTTTGCCACAAGACTCGCTGAAGGGGCCAAAGCGATCGATGCGTGCCCCCAGTTAAAAGAGGAGGCGAGCAAGGAACTTTCAAACTACCTGGCCCGCTTTTAGAAGTTGGGGACGCCCATAAAATTATAAGTTTCTCCCGTAAGGAAGTTGAGGACGTCCCCTCTTTGTTACCCTTTGCATTTTTCAGAACCGGTACTCCGGGTACGACCCTTCAAAACGATCTCAAGAAGATGACACCTTTCATCCCCAGTCCTGCCTGATATCTATTGCCCAGAAATCCAACTGTATCATCCATCCCATCCCGAAAAGAATCCCTCCTTCGTTAAGACCCTTGGGCTACCTTGTTTCCAGCCCTTCCATTTGGGAGAAACTTGTAATTTTATGGGCGTCCCCCTTTTTTTTATTTGATTACCATCAAAATGTTTGCTATAACGAACATTAATTACGACAGCGTCAATGATACTAATAATGAAAAAATATTTTGGAGATTTTCATGACCAACACGATAAACCTGAGGGAGATGCAGGTTAACCAGACCGGAACCATCAGATCGGTGCGCGCCACAGGAGAACTCGGCAGAAGAATCAGGGACATGGGACTTGTCCCCAACACCGAGATCCGGATCGTGGGAAGAGCTCCATTAAAAGATCCGGTGGCGCTTCGCCTTTTGGATTTCACCATCACCCTTAGAAACAACGAAGCCGATTTCATTACGGTTGAGCCAACAGGAGAGTAGCATGACAGCCACCATAACAGCGGCCCTTGCCGGAAACCCCAACTGCGGAAAGACCACCCTGTTCAACGCTCTGACCGGTGCCCGACAGCATGTGGGCAACTACCCCGGCGTTACAGTTGAGAGACGATCCGGGAATGTAAAGACCGACACCGCCAGCCTGAACGTGGTCGACCTTCCCGGCACCTATTCCCTGACGGCCTACTCGCCCGAAGAGCTTGTGGCAAGGGATTTCATCGTGGATGAACGTCCCCAGGTGGTGATCAATGTCCTTGATGCCACAAGCCTTGAGCGGAACCTCTACCTCACCATCCAGTTCATGGAACTGGGAGCCCCCATGGTGCTGGCCCTGAACATGATGGACGCCGTCAAGAAGCAGGGAAAGACCATCGACACAGACAAGCTCTCAACCCTTCTCGGGTTTCCCGTTGTGGAGACCGTTGCAAGAACGGGCCTTGGGAAAAACGCCCTGGTGCAACATGCCGTTGCCTTTGCCCGGCAAAAAGAGAAGAGCTGGCAGCCCCTTCACATCTCCTACGGACCGGTCCTGGATCCCATACTCAATGAAATGGAGGAGATGATCCGGGCGAACGGTTTCCTGGACCAGCGCTTTCCTTCAAGGTGGATTGCCCTCAAGTACCTGGAAGAGGACGAACAGGTCCTGAAACTGGGTGGAGGGTCAGGCTCCAAGACCCACCAGCAGCTGAAAATCATTGCAGACAAGGCAAAGGAGAAATGTTTCACCACCCTGGAGGTGGGGCCCGAGGCCGTGATCGCGGATTTCCGGTACGGCCACATCGCATCCATGATGAAGCAGGGAGTGGTCAAGGGAGACACCACCCACCAGAGACGCCATCTTTCCGACAAGATCGACCGGGTGGTGACCGACCAGTTTTTCGGCCCCATCATCATGCTTGCCACCCTCTACGGCATCTTCTACATCACCTTTCCCATCGGCGAAATCCCCATGGGATGGGTGGAGGCGTTCTTTGAGTGGCTCACCAACGCGGCCACCGCCATCATCCCGGAAAGCCTGCTCCAGTCCCTTGTGGTTGACGGCATCATCGGCGGCGTGGGCGGGGTCATGGGGTTTGTGCCCCTGATCATGGTGATGTTCATGGCGATCACCATCCTGGAAGACCTGGGCTACATGGCACGGATGGCCTACATGATGGACAGGGTGCTGAGGATGTTCGGCCTCCACGGCGCCTCCCTCATGCCCTTTATCATCTCCGGCGGCATCCCGGGCGGATGCGCCGTGCCCGGCGTCATGGCGGCCAGGACCCTGAGGAGCCCCAAAGAGAAGCTTGCCACCATTCTTACGGCACCGTTCATGAACTGCGGCGCAAAGGTTCCGGTGTTCCTGCTTCTTTCCGCAGCGTTCTTTCCTGACAATGCCGCCAGGGTGATGTTCGGCATCACCATCATCAGCTGGGTGGTTGCCCTTTTGGTGGCAAAGCTGTTGCGAACCACCGTGATCAAAGGCGAATCCACCCCCTTTGTCATGGAGCTGCCTCCCTACCGGATCCCCACCATGAAAGGCGTGCTGATCCACACCTGGGAGCGGGCATGGCAGTATATGAAAAAGGCGGGCACCGTCATCCTCGGCATCTCGATCCTGATCTGGGCCGCCATGACCTTTCCCGGCCTTCCGGATGAATCAGCCGGCACATTCCAGGCCCAACGGACCGCGGCTGAAGCAACCCTTGCAGCGGCCACCACGGACCAGCAGCGATCCGCACTTGAACAGGAGCTCATGGGCATCAACAACATGGAAGCCCAGGCAGCCCTCAAATACTCGGTGGCCGGCAGGGTCGGATCTGCCTTTGAGCCGGTTTCAAAGCTTGCCGGGTTTGACTGGCGGACCAACATCGCGCTATTGGGCGGGTTTGCAGCCAAAGAGGTGATCGTCTCCTCCCTTGGCACAGCCTACTCCATGGGGGATGTGGACCCGGAGGCGTCTGAAGGACTCGGAGCCAGACTTGCAAACGATCCCAACTGGAGCCGGGCCACGGCCATGAGCCTCATGATCTTCGTGCTCCTCTATGCCCCCTGCTTCGTCACCGTGGCCGTCATCGGCCGGGAGGCATCCTGGGGATGGGCAGGCTTCAGCGTGGTCTTCAACACCGGCCTTGCCTTTACCCTCTCCGTGATCGTTTACCACATCATGTAACAACAGGGGGCAGGGCTGCACTTCCTGACACAGTGATGTGTCAAGAGTGCAGGCCTGACCCCGACAGCCTCACCTGTTCAGGTGTGGGTTTACCCTCTTCCTTGTTCAACTGCAAAACAATGATCACCATGATCACAAGAACAGCGCCTGCGATCTGAAGCGGCTCCATGGATTCTCCAAGAAACAGGTAAGCGATCAATCCTGCTGCAATGGGTTCCAGGGTTGCGGTGATGCCGGCCCGGGCAGACCGTATTAGATTTATCCCCTTAAAATAGAGGGTGAACGGCACCACCGTCCCAAAGATACCGATAAAGAAGATCCATCCCCACTGGGCAACACTGTACTCCAATTGAAAGGCGCTGAAAGGCTTCTGGATGACATTCCAGATCACGGCCGCCACCAGCATGGCATAGAAGGTGATGGTAACGGGGCTGTACTTGCGCATGCCATACTCTCCGTACATGGAATAAAAGGCAAACGCGCATGCCGAAAGAAGGCCTGCCACGGCGCCCATCCGGTTCATGGAGAACAGCTCCAGGTTATAGGCCCCCACAACCAGGTAACACCCTGCCGTTGAAGCCACAATGGCGGCCAGGGTCAGCCGGCTGATCTTCTCTTTCAAGACCAATGCCGAAAAAAGAATGATCAGAACCGGGGCCTGGTATTGGAGCAATATGGCCGATGCAACATTAATTTTGCTGATGGCAAGAAGATAGGTGTATTGAACCGCGGCCATGCCAAAGGTACCCAAAAGCATCACATAGGGCAGATCCTTCAAGGCGATCTTTAACAGATGCCGGGAAAAGGGCACGATCCACAGGAAAAGGGTCACGCTGGCCAGGGTCACCCGGATTTGAACCAGCTGATCCGGAGAGACCCCGGCATTAAACAGGAACTTTGAGGCAGACCCTGCAGAGGCCCACAAGGTGGCGGCCACCACAACATAAATATACCCAAGTTTGGAAACACCACCGATTTTTGAACTCAACATCACGATCTCCCGCTAACAATCAAATTTTAAACGCCAAATACACTCATGGGGTAAGCGCCCCAAACAGAAGCAGGCCCAGGAGGGTGACCATGAGGGCGCCTGCCAGCTCAAAGGAGAGCTCCACGGTCTCGGCAAGGCCGGGCCTCTGGTCCAGAATCCCCAGGGTCATGGTCTTGCCCTTAAGCACCACCGTGACCACGGCTGAAATGGTCATGCCCATTCCCAGGGCCGTTGCCAGAGAGAGAACCATGCCAAGGCCTACCATGTCCATGGACATGGTAAATAGCATGATCAGGACCACCCCCGGGCAGGGCACCATGCCTGTGAAAAACGCCATGGCAAGGATATTTCGCCTTTTCGGAGCCGCCTTGGTAGGGTTGTCCTGCCGGCTCCGCTGCCGCCAGTTGATCAGGTTCCGTACCAGGAGAACCATTCCCATCATGGCGATGAGGGCGTAGCTTATCCTCTGCATCACAAGGGTTGTCCTGTCCAGGGAGCCTGAGATGCTCACATCCAGGATCTCCCGGAGCACCACCACCAGAATAACGGCCGACAGGGCATGGAACAGGGCAATAAGGTTGCCCAGCAGAAGCCCGTGGCCAAGCCGTCTCCCCCTTGAAAAAAGGTAAGAGGTGGCAACGGCCTTGCCGTGGCCCGGTCCTGCGGCATGGAGCACCCCGTAGGAAAACGACAGCAGCACAAGGGCAAAGAGCGGTTTAATGCTCTTCTCCGCCTTTGCCTGGCGCACCTGCCGGGTGATCTTCTGCTTCAGGGTGTGCTGGAGCATGATCATCCTTGCGATCACCGGATTGGAAAACCGTGGGCTCGCATTTACCACAGACGGTTCAGGCCGGGAGTGACCGGACGCAAACGGGTTGTTGGCAAGGGTGGCCACCGGGGCCAGAAAAACGGTACAAAGGATAAACAGGGCGATCAACCGGTTCATGGTTTCAGCCTGAAGCTAACACGCTGCTGCCAGGGATTGACCATACCAAAATAGTAGGAGGTTTCCATCTCTTTCCGGATGGAAGCAGAGACCTCAACGGCGGAGGCCCCGCTGATGAGGGTGGGATTCGTTTCTGCAAAAAAGAGGGCGCAATAGTAGTCGGGATCAAAGGAGGTCAGGGTGACCACCCTGGGTTGGGCCGCTGCCGCCACAGGGCAGGGAATCAGGAACTCGTAGGTCAGGACCCCCTTGTGGAGCCGGGCTTTGAAATCACTCACGTGCTTGACCTCAAAGGGTTTGGTGTCGATCTTCACAAAGGCGTAATAGCCGTAGTTGACCAGGTTGTCAAACATGCCTTTCTTGACCTCTGCCACCTCTTCCGGTTCCAGGGCCTGGTTCTTGTTACGGTCGAAATCCTCGGCCACCATGGTGGAGAACATGTCGTCAAAGGTCCAGACCATCCGGATGCCGGCAAGGCCTTTGGTATCGAACTCAAACTTGACCCGCTCCTCGATAAACACGTGGGGATGGGCAAACGCCCCCGGGCCAGGGTCCCAAAAGACTCCGGCAGCAAGGACAACGATAAGGGTCATGGCGTATCTTATTAAATAATGCATGGCCACATCTAAAACAGCATTTCGCCATCCCTGTCAACACTATTTCACCGTGGCAGGGGAATCAAGCACGGGTGGGAGTGTCCGGGGCAGGCGGTATGGGACGCCTGCCCCGGCAATTCGGGGTATCAGGTTACCTGTCAGCAGATACTTGCCGCTGAAAAGCAGTTGCGATGACTCTCCCCTGGGAATGTATTTTCAGACAGGGTCTGGAAATGATCCAGGCCGCTGTGGGTTCCGTTGCAGTCCCGGATCAGCACGTTTTTCTCACCGACCAGGGATCTTGGGACCAGATTGACGATCATGTCGGCACCAAAGGGCACCACAGCCGACAGATCCCGGGCGTCGATGAACAGCTTGCCAACCCCGTGGAAGCGGGTCAGGATGGTGTTGGCGAGTTGCCATGCGGAACTGCCGTCAAACACACCGGATAGGTTAATAAAAAGATCCTTTTCAAGGATATGGGATTTCATTGAAAACGTGCGACTCATAACAGCCTCCCCTTAATTTAATGGGTATTGTTCATTGGGCGCTTCAAGACCGGGTGCCGCAAACACCGTGGAGATGGCAGTCAGGCTTGAACCGGGTATCATGTGTATGTCCTTGTTGTGTTTATTACAAAAATGCTTGACCTTGATACAGGCGTTGTGACTGTTGTGGTTGACCGGGCAGATCACCATGTCCGACCGCTTCACCCTTGCCTCAAGGTTGTTTTTACCGTTTCTGATCCGCCCGGAATGGTAATCAAAAATACCGCCCTTTGACTCCACGATCTTCCGGTACATCTCCTTCAGCTTTGTCAGCCCTCCCACGATGAGAATCCGCTTGGAGCAGCCATCAAAGTTGGGACAGGTCTCCTGGGTGCAAACGGGCGATGCCTGGACCCGGGCAAAACCGGCAATGAGCTGATTGAGTTCCTGCTCAAGCTGCTCACCGGTTGCCGCAGCCTCAAACATCTTGATCTCCGCCTTTCTCCGTTCCCGCTCAAGCCTGCGGATCTCCTTGTCCTGGCAGGCGACCCGCTGTTCCAGGGCCCGGATCCGGTCCCCGGCAAAGGAAGCGGAAGTCCCCGGCGTATCAACGATTTCAGGAGCGAGAACAACCGTTTTTTGAGACCCTGACGCCTTAAGCCGGATGTTTTCATCAACCAGCGCCCCGTTGCGGTGTTTCTCTTCTGCCAGGAGCGCCTTGAGCGCCCCGGTTTTTTCCACAGCCGCGTCGCGTTCCTTAAAACCTGCCGCCATGGCGGCCATGGCCCCGTATCCTGCCATGTGAACATCACCGTACACCCGGCACAGGAAATCAGGGGAAAGATCGTTTCGCATGGCCGCCACGCAGAACAAAGCGGCCATGTCATCGGTGAGCACAGCCCTGGCCCAGGCCTTTTCAAACGCCGCCTCATCCATGGTGCCGAACCGGTCAAACGCTTTGGCATACTTGTTTTTCAGGAATCGGTCCGCCTTTTCAGAGGTCCTGTTCTTCTCCCCTATTTTCGCCATGATCGCCTGGTGGAGTTCATAGGAACCCATTGTCGTAACCTTTGGGTTGCCTGGGGTTTTCAGCATTTTTTTAATCTCGAAATCGGAAAAGCAGAACCCGGCCACGGGACAGACAAAGCAGGAGTGGGTCTCCCAAAGGTGTATCAGGTTGTCTTCTGTCTGCTGGGTTGTCATCTGCTTTCCTCCTTTTTTTGGTGTGACCGGCATTGCCGATTCGGAATATTTAATTTTGTTTGGCTTAACAAACTTTCTACGGACCATATTAAACAATTCTGACGATGTCAAGAAAAAAAAGAGACCCCTTATCACACGATTCGCCTCACCGTTCCGTCACAGGGCTGCCACAAAGACGGCAACCCCAAGGGAGACCAGATACCAGAACAAAGCCTTGATGATGCCCGCCCCCCCGGGCAGGCCGCCCCCGGCCCAATTGCACTGCCCTTTCCCGGGAAACGGCCCTGTATCCTCGGCAGTAAAAAAATAGGTTATCATCTCCATGGATCGCGACTTTTTCTCCATATCATCCCCCTCCCGGACTGTTAATGATGGTTTTGGCTTGCCAACAAATGGTTGTATTTTCTTTACCCTTTTTGCTATAGAATGATCCAATTGTATGATCTGATGGCCTTGTTCACGATTTCTGATGGAGACGATTACCTGTGGAATTCTACCAGCTTCGCACCTTTATCACCGTTGCCGAGGAAAAGAACCTCACCCGGGCAGCCAAACGCATGAACACCAGCCAGCCGGCGGTGAGCGCCCACATCAAAGCCCTGGAAGAGGAGCTTGGCCTCCCCCTGTTCAACCGGAGTCCCAAAGGCATGGAGATGACCCGCCACGGTATCGTTCTTAAGGAAGACGGCATGCGGATCCTTGAGGCAGGCACCCGTTTTTTAAACCACGCAAAAGAACTCAAAAAAGATCTTTCCGGCGATCTCACCATCGGCTTGAACTCCGACTCCGAATTTCTCAGAACCAGGGATTTTTTCTCCTGGATGCACCCCAAATATCCCGGGATACAATTCAAGATCACCCAATCCATTTCAGGCACCATCCTCCAAAAGATAAAATCAGAAACCCTGGATGCCGGTTATTTCCTAGGCAAAAACACGGTAAAGGAGGTGGAGTTTCTCCACCTGCAGACCTTTAACCTGAGGATTGTGGCGCCTCCGGGCTGGAAAGAGGAGATCCGCCATGCCCAATGGAAGGACCTGGCACGCCTGCCCTGGATCCAGAACCCGCCCCAATGCCCCTTTCACGATATTTTAAGGGAACGGTTACAGCTCCTGGGCCTCAACCCGCCCTTTGCGGTCACGGCGGACCAGGAAGCCACCATCAAGAGCCTGGTCTGCGGGGAGGTCGGCTTGGCACTACTGATGGAGCATGATGCCCGTAAAGCGGAAAAAAAAGGAGAGCTGGCCATCTGGGAGGGGGAGACATTTACCATTGATCTGAACTTTGGTTTCCTGAAAACCCGCCGGCAGGACCCGGTCATGAAGGCGGTCATTGAAGGGGTGAGCCAAGTGTGGGACCTGCCTGTTTAACCCCGGCCCGGAGTTTTCTTTATCTTCTGCTTAAAATAGTCTATCCAGGCGTTGTTTTCAGCCATGGGAACCGGTTTTTCAGGCAGATCGTCCACCGGTTCACGGTTGAGCCGGATCAATTTTTCCCGGGCACCGGGATTGTAATAGAGGAATTCACATTGCTTCACCCTGTGCTTTGAGAGGAAAACGGCCAGGGCGTCAAGGTTTTTACTGTTTGCCACCAAATGAGGAATCAGGGGAATCCGCGGCCGGACATCGATATCCTGTTCAAGAAGCCGGCTGAAGTTTTCAAGGATGATCCGGTTTGATTTTCCCAACAGGCGGGTATGGATCTCATCATCCATGATTTTGAGGTCAAAGTAGATCAGATCGATCATGGGTAAAATGGTTGAGGAAAGTTGATTATAATCAAAATACCCGCAGGTTTGAACGGCAATGTGGATCTTTTCATCTTTCAATGCCGGGATCACCCGGGAGAGATACCCGGTAAACCCCAGGGCTTCCCCCCCGGAAAAGGTCACCCCGCCCCCGGATGTCTCATAATAGGACCTGTCCTGGAGGAGGATCTTTACCAGCTGTTCCGGAGGGTAGGGTTTCCCAATGATGCGCCGTGCCAGGGTATGGCAGGCCTTGCCTTGGTCACAGTTGCCGCAACGGATACACGCGTCCGGGAAAAACAGGGTCTCAGCGAAGTAAGCCTGGGATTCGGGATTATGGCACCAGGGACACGACAGGGGACAGCCCTTGAAAAAGACCGTGGTCCTGATGCCTGGCCCGTCCACAAAAGAGCCCCGGGCAATATCAAAGATCAGTGGTTCCGGTCTTTCTATGATGCAGTCATGATTGATGGCTTAACCGCTCCTTAAAATCATTGATACCCAGAAGTTCGGGAATGAGCCACAGCAGGTAGACAAATTTGAAGAGATAATTCAAATTTCCCGAAACACTCAACTGGTTGTCCAGCATCCCTGCGATAACGTCGGGATTGCCGGATAGCAGAAACTCGGCCATTGCCTTTCCGTCCCTGAAGGTCACTGTCGTGGTGGGGTTTTCAACAATGACATCCCTGACCTCCATCCCGTCTTTTTCGGAAAAAAGCCCATGGACCTTTTTAAATATGGCGGACACATCGATTTTCTTGTCCCTGCTGCAGATCACATAGGTGGCGTTAAAATCCTTGATGTTCTTTCTGTACTCTTTATCCACAAGGAACAGCAGGCCCATGGCCTTTAGCAGGAGAAAGAGCAGTTTATCCAGGGCTTCTCCTGCAACTTCGGTTTCAATCTCGGCTTTTAGTTTCTTTAACCTGTTTTTGATCATGGTTTTTTGCAGCTTCTCCGAATATCCTTCAAGTGATTTTAAAAAATCCATTTCAGACTCCTTTCAGATTATAAAGGAACAAATTTACCTGACGGCAGGTTGTACTGGCTTCGCATGATCAATTCGTCCTTCATCGCCTTGTTCAATGTGTTGAAATAGGCCGAATACCCAGACACCCGAACCAGCAGATGGGGGTGGCGGTCAGGATAATCCCTGGCCTCTGTCAATGTCTCATAATCCTGAATATTGAACTGAACCTGCTGGCCGCCGTTGTTCATATAAGCCTGAACAATGCTGCCGAACCTGTCCACATTTTCCCGGGAACACTCCACAGGTGAGTATTTCATGTTCAGGGCATAGGCCCCGGGCGTATGCTCACTGTTCAGGGCGGCAACGGCATCCAGGCTGGCGGTCAACTGGGTATCAATCTGGGAAACCGGCGTAATGCCGCTTGAAAAGGGGACGTTTGCCTTTCTTCCGCTGGGCAGGGCCCCGGTCACGCTGCCGTATCCGGCATGGTTTGTCATTGTCCAGTAGGCGACCCGGTAATTGCCGCCGCGATAATTTTTCTGGCCGTTGAACACCTCATATCCAAGTTTGATCAATCGCTGGGAGATTTCAACGGCAACCGGATGGTCTGTGCCATACTTGGGCGCCGTGTTTTTCAGGTATGCTTCAAGGAGCTCATACCCTTTAAAGTTATTGTCCACCGCACGCACAAGCTCCGTAAGGGAGAGGCACATCTCCGAATTACTTTCATTGAAACAGATATCTTTTATGGCGCAGATGGAGTCGCAGACATCCGGGAAACCGATATGGGTCACCCCCGACGAGTTATACACCGCCCCGCCCCGGATCAGGTCCCTGCCCTTGTCCATGGGTCCCTTGAACAGGGCGGACAACAGCGGGGTTGGCAGGAACTCCTGGTGTTTTTCGCCATAGGTGTTGTTCAGGGCAACCGCATTTTCAGCCATGAGCCGTGTCTGCTCACCATAGGCATCCCAGAACTGTTCAAAGGTAGTAAAATCTTCAGGGTTACCCGTGGCCTTCCAAAGGGGGGCATCCCCTGTAACCTTCGTCCGGCCGTTATGGAGCGCCATGTAGAGGATCGTATACATCATCATGAATATGGAGGAACTGGCACTGTAATCCCTTCCCTGGCTTCCCAGCTCCACACAGCCGATCACGGCATAATCACGGGCATGCTCCAGGGTTTCCCCCTGGTTGACAAGGGTGTTGATGTTCTCCACATCATTGAAAAAGGCCGGAATCGCCTTGTTGGTCAGGATCACCCGGCTCACCTCGTTGCGGTAGGCAACAGGATTCTTTTCCGGGTGAAACCGGGCGTTCACGTTGGGGTCCCGGATGGGCAGAAGCTCTGTGATTTTCAGTAAAAGATAGGTCAGCTCATTGACCGCATCGTTCCCGTCCCTGTCCACCCCCCCAAGGGTGACGGCAGGAACAGCGCCGGCCCCCCCGAACAGCCTTTCCGCCGCTTCCGGCACAAGGTTCACATTATCGGCGATCTTAAACCACAAACACCCGGTGATGTTCAAAGCGTCCTCCACGGACAGCTTTCCTGCTTTATACTCCCGGATAAAATAGGGGTACAATATCTGATCCAGGCGGCCGGGATTGATGGCCATGTTTGAGTTTTCCGCAAACACAGCCACCTGGCAGATCCACAGGGCATTGACCGCTTCATGATAGGTTTCTGCCGGGTGGGCAGGCACCTTTTCGCAAATTCGGGCTATGCGCTGGAAATTCTCTTTCCGTTTCGGGTCGGTCTCTTGATCCGCCTTTTGGGCAGCTTCCCTTGCGATATTGGCGGCATAATCAAGGATGCCCTCCATGGCGATCCGGACAGAGTGGTAGAAATCGGATTTCTCTTCATCCTCACCGTATTCCGCCTGCTTTTGTGTTGCCTCTTCCAGGATGCCGTTGATCCCTTTTTGAAGGACCAGCTCATAACAGGGGGTGGTATGGGAAATGGTGGCGGCCTTGGACACGGTATAGATGATCATCTTTTCCAGCAATGACTGCCGGTAAGGATCCACCTTTCGAACTTCCTCGGATATGGATTTTTCCATCCAATAGGGGAACACCTCAAAATTGAGGATATCGGCATCTTTTTTGTCCAGAAGCTGTGGATTTTCTGTCCGTGTGCTGATGTTCCCCAGCTCAGGCCAGATGCCCAACCCGAAGAACTCAGGATACAGGGGCGCGCCCAGAACTTTGCCGGTGGTGGCCCCGCCCAGCATGTTGTGGTCATGGAAACAGACTTTTCGCCTGGAGAGGTAACTGCTGACGGCCTGGGCCCTTCTCACGGGCATGGGAATGTTCTGATCTTCGGTTTGTTTTAAGTGGGCCGTCATATACCGGGCCCTTTCAATGTCAACGGCGGCTTTCGCAGTATGGTGAAGTTCCAGCAGTGAATCCAGAAGCGGGAGGCTTTCTTTCATATTCCCGGGGGTATACCCTTTGAGTTTATCCCTTATTTCATCTATTTTATCGTACATATCAAACCTCTTTTCTTGAAAAAGTTAAGCGTCTGGGAGAAAAAGGACTTCCGTTCGGCCCGACAGGTCAGGCCACACAGATCCCGTAGTTTGGGAGAATGTTCCGGATGATGTCGATCCTGTGGGTCTGCAGGGCATCGTGGAACAGCTTCCAGTCACTGCCGAGAAATTCCGGGGCAAATCGAAACAGCTCGTTTTTGGTCTCCACTTCCTTTTTCGTATCCAGGGCCTCGTATTTCCACGAATCCCTGCCCTTGTGAACATAGGACAGGGTTTCCTGGCCCTTTTCAGCAAAACTGAAATCGCCGTTGGCAATGGAATTCACCCATTTCCTGTGCCGGTCTTCGCCCTCCTCATCTTCAAAATCCAGAAAATTCTCCCGGATCTTGTCCAGGTCCTGTTGGGATATCTTGTCCTGATCCCCCAGGGTGTACTCCGGGTCTTTCATCCGAAAGCAGATCATGGCTTCATGTATTCTCTTAACGGCATCCATGAAAATCTCTGTATTATCCCGCACCACCGGATCCCCCAGCCCATTTGTGTACGTCCATTTCAGGTAGGGCATATCCGGGCAGGTCAGCGCGCCGCCATGCCCTAAGGGGAATGCGTCACTGACCACCTTGTTCTTGACCGTATCAAAGAACTCACCAAAATAATCACCCAGCTTTTTTACAAGACCGGATGGATCGTCATCCTCTTTCTTTAAGTCTTCAACCTCATTGATTTTGTGGTTAATACCGGCAAATCCCTGGTGGGCAAAGGTGTCTGCCAGCACATGCATGGTGATCCCCAAGCGGTGCAACCCGTACTCCCTGTCATGGCAGGCGATGCAGGAATTCACCATATCGTTGGCAACAGGAGAATCCGGGTAGCAGACCAGCTTATTAACAAAACTGCCGCCAGGGTTGTCCCCGGCCTTTTTTCCGCCGTTCCCCGGCAGGAAATGAAACGGAATCCAGGTGAAGTGATTGGCCAGTTCTTTGAAATTCCGATAATCCAGCATCTTGTGGGCCGAACTTATCCGGCTGTACATGGCCTTGTTTCTGAATCTGATGGTACCCGAATTAACCGCATCATCCACATACTGGGCAGAATAACTGATGACATTTGCATCCTCCACTGAAAACTTTGCCAGCCGTGCTGCAACATAGGTAACTGCGTGATGAAAATCGATCTGCATTCCAAACCTCCCTGGTTTTGATTTTTCTGATCATTCAAGTTATTGTCAATCTGCCCCTTGTCATTTTACTACTTCCGCCACTTCATCTCCTGAAAAGATATAAGCAAAAGGGATGGCAATACTGTCACCGACAATAAACGTAAGATAAGTTACGAGCAAGAACCATCCATAGCCCTGCAATTCGCCCTTAAATAAAATGGGCAAGATAACAAAGAGTAACCAGAGCAATTTGTAAGTCAGTTGAAAAAAGAGAACCGGTGCAAATTTAAGAGGCGCGTTTAAGGCCAAGGCGAAGAGGGCGCAGATCCCCACGGAAAGATCTGCCCCGCCGGTGATACCAAACATGATTGGTTCCGGAGGGGGCAGCTTGAATACAGAAATCATCATGTCCGGGGGAAGCAGTATCCCCAGTCCAAATGCAATTGCAATCGCTACGGAATAAAGGTACATCATTTTGAGCCACCCCCAACGAACGTTTTGCAAATTCATGACCCGTTCTCCTTAATTTAACACGGTTTACCCATTTTTTCAACTTTGGCACCCCAAGGGCATGCTGCAATTCAGGAGATTTATCGGACAAATTTGAGTCTGAAAAACGCTGTTTTATGACTGGAAATAAGGGCAACCCAAAAAACCTTCGTCAACCCCATATCGGTATATAGATAGAAGAAACAGATAAAAGTCAATCTCTTTTTTTTCATTCCTTATCCGAATTAAATTACCAGTTTTATGTTGACACAAAAGCAACAACCTAGTAAGAAAAAAACGTGAATTGCGACAAGAAGTTGCATTTGTAGGAAATTAAAATTCGAGCAGTACTTTAGAAACATGCCATGAAGGCTTTCATCCGAAAAGGGTGAGCTGTCTTCATGGCTTTTTTTTGTGCAAACAACAATTGAGAGGAGGTGATCGCCACCAGGTGATTGACAAACAAAGAGAGGAAAGAGTTGGGGAAAACAGCCGGCACCCGCTAAAGTACTGACGCTGCTTCCCCCATGGCCCTCCTTTTAGCAAGGAGGATTCTTTTGTCCAATACCACAGCGCCATTTTGCCGTCAATCCCAGGCAGGGGAGAAATTTTCCTTGCCCTGACGACCCAAGGCCTGTCCGGACACCTTCTCTTATGTGGCAACGTTTATAGATCCCGGCACTCGTATTGAGACCTGCTTTACCTGCTTAGAAGAAGCAAAGGGAACGATTCATATGCGAGGAGACAGAGATCGTATGCTTTTAACTTGAGGAAGGAGATGTGTATTGTGAGAGCAATCAAAACCATCGGCCTTGTCATTGTCGCGGGAGTCATGGGCTTGGGTTCCATACCGGCCCATGCGCTTGCAGGGGTTGAGCCTGAAACAGCACAATCAACCTATCGACTGGACAAGGTCATTGTACGGGATCATCCGTTACGGGAAGACTCCATGGTGGTGACACCGGAGGTAACGGTGATCAATGTGGATCATTTTAAAAAAGCGGGCAAGATCGAGAACATAACGGATCTTCTGGATGAAGCCCTGGGAGTGAACGTGCTTCGCTCCTCCTCCACCCCCAGCCAGTCCGAGGGCGTCTATATCAGGGGCATGGACCAGTCACGGTACCAGGTGTTCATGGATGGCCGCCCCATGCGGCTCCATGGCAGCCACGGCTATTTTAAGATGGACTGGACCACCCTTCCCATCGACAATGTGGACACCATCGAGGTGATCCGGGGCAGTCACTCCCTGCTCTACCCCTTTTCCATGGGGGGCGCCATCAACATCATCACGAAAAAGGGCAAAAAGACCGATGATCCACGGCCCAGCGGGTCGGTAAAAGCGGGATTGGGCGCCCATGGAGACCAGAGTTACAGCGCCAATATCACCGGCGGCGCCTTCAACACCATCGGCTACTCCTTTGCCGCCGCCCACAGGGAGGGAGACGGTTTCCTGCGGGGCAACGACTATGACACCGATAATGTCGCCGGCAGGATCTCCCTCTATCTGCCCACCAACGGCACCATTACCTACGGTGCCGAATATATCGACACCATGACCGGGTATGCGTTGATCAACGATCCTGACGATCCCGCATCCAACTACGATTCCGACTATCCCATCGTGCGAAAAGGAGAGGTCGACACCTTTACCCATGACAACGAAGGCAAGTGCTATGACGGTGGAAAGAGCGAATGGGATAAGGAATATCTCTCCCAGAGCCTTCTCTTTGAGCAGCCCTTACCCCTCGGGGTCGTGCGGGCAATGGCCTACAAGGAGACCTCCAAGCGCAACCGGTATGCCCATCTCGCCGATGGCACCGACACAAGCAATTATAAGAAAGAATACACAGGCGGCCTCTCCCTGGATTATCTGGATGTGGATCTGATCCCGAACCACTCCCTCTCCGTTGGGGGAGACTACCGGGACCAGGGCACCACCGACAACAAGGATTTTTATTCCATCAGCTCCCTATATCTCCAGGATGTCTGGTCCCTGAACACCAAGCTCTCCCTCACCTTTGGCACCCGGTGGTATAAATTTGAGAGCGATTCATTCGTATTTGGGTCCACCCCCCTGGCAAAGGACCGGAGGAAAGAGGAGGAGTGGTGCCCCAAGGCACGGCTGGACTACCGTGTGGATGACACCCTTGCCCTCTATGCCGCGGTGAGCCGTGAAATGCGTATGCCCTGAGTCTGAGACATATGGAGATGGGCCCGGGCCGGGTCCAACGAAGAATACGCAAAGGCAAATCCAGATTTAGAAACAGAAACCTCATGGACATATGAAATAGGCGGCGTCAAGGAGATCGTGAAGAACACCAAGTTCAGGGCCGCCGCGTATTACCAGGACATAACCGATTACCAGCAGCACAACTATATTCAGGCCGCACCGGCTGCCCTTGTCTACAACATAGACATGGAGGTCTATGGCGTGGAGCTGGAGCTGTCCAGAAACTTCCGGAATGATGTGAGCGGTTATCTTGCCTACACGTTCCAGAACTGGCATGCAGACAGCCATCCCATGGACACCGAAGATACCCACTATCTGCTCCAGAACCAGCCCAAGAACCGGGTGGTGCTGGGCCTTGCCTACAAGCTGTGGGAAAACGGGGTGGTGGAGCTCAACGCCAACTACCTGGGCCGCCGCTACTCCAAGCAGGATGACCGCATGGACGAAGTGACCATCGTCAACATCGGAGCGGAGCACAGGTTCAAGCTTCCCCAGGACTGCGAGTTCATCCTGAAGGGATACGTGAACAATGTCACAGACCAGGACTACCAGCTTCGCTACGGGTATGACATGCCCGGGGTCACCGCCGGCATCTCCGGCACCCTGGCCTTTTAATCGTTTCAGCCCCCCCTGATTTACAAGGGCCACAGACCGGCGGGAGATTCCTCTCCCGCCGGTCTTTTTTCCTTCCCCGCCCCGCACCGATAGAACAGTGTACCTGTTAAAAAAACAGGTATCATTATTTGGGCTTGACATTGCACAAAGATATTTCTATTCTCATTCAGTCAACGGGCCGATTGCGTCGTTGAGACCCTGATGCTGTAGGACAATCGTCAAAAAAACAAGATCAATAGTTGGTTCATCCTAAATATATGAGGAGACTGCAATGGAGGATTTTGTCGAAATCAAGCCCAAGGGAAAACCCCTTAAACGAATCTATCTGAACCTGATGCTCTGGTTTGTGGGAAGGGCGATCCAGGCATCTGCCAAGGTGGACAAAAAGGTAAAACAGGAGTTCGAAGATCTGCCCAAGGGATACAACTTTGCCCTGGGCGCCTTTCCCAACGGCCCCTGGATGGTGGTGGGAAAGGACGACGACGGCCGGGTCAGGTACCTGGGCCGTAACGTCAAGGACAAAACCATCGACCTCTGGATGACCCTCAAGAGCGTCGAAGCCCTGTTCCTGCTGTTCACCTTCCAGGAGAGCACCCCGGTTTCAAACGCAAGGAGCCGGTTGTTTGTGGAGGGCGATCTCCCCCATGCCTGTGCCGTGGTCCGGATCATGGACATCGTCCAGGTCTATCTTCTGCCCAAGTTCATCGCAAAACTTGCCATCAAGCGATACCCCCGCTGGTCCCTGAAACAGCATATCATCGGTCGCATCCTGGTCAATGCACGGACCCTCATCGGTTACTAAATAAGGAGCCCAAAGAGAATGAACCCAGCGAGTATTGAATTTTTGTGCCGGTCCACCACCGGATTCGGAAAAATCGCCCTGGAGCACCTTCCTTCTGATCTTACGGCCGTGGGCGCCCAAAAGCCCCTGGTGCTCACCAGCAAATCCGTCACCAGGCGAAAGGGAACCACCCATGTGATCAATGCCTTCAGGGAGTCGGGCATGACCCTGGGGATCGTTGACTCCATCAACGGCACCGCCTCAGTCGATACCGTGGGAGAGCTTGCAGCCCTCTACCAGGACAAGGGGTTTGACGCCATCCTCGCCCTTGGCCCCCATAGCGTGGCCCATGTGGCAAAGGTGCTGAATATCGCTGTGTCCGACACCCCGGGGAATCTCAGAACCCTGTCGGGAAACGGCAAGATCAAGCGCCCCCTGAACCCCCTTATCTACATCCCGTCGGGGGCAGGTTCCGGATTTGAGACCGCCGGGGAGGCCTCCCTGGACGCCCTCTCATTTTCATCGCCGTTTCTCATGCCGGACAAGGTGGTCATCGATCCCAGGCTCATGGCCCAGGACTCCCTGGAAGCGGTCACAGGTGAAGCCATGGCGTCCCTTGCCTGCTGTGCGGAGGCCCATGGGACCACCGCCAATCCCCTGATCCGATCCTATGCCGCCACGGCCATCTCCCTTGTCATGGAGAATCTTGAGCCCTGCCTGCAACCCTTTTTCAACCCCAAAGCGCCACGGCGATTTTTCCCCAAAGCGGCAACCAATGAAAAGGCCCTTGCCGGGCTTGCAACCGCGGCCGCCATCTCCGGCTATCTGTTCTCCAACTGCGATGACTTGATCACGGTGAAACTGGGCCGATCCCTTGCAGGTTTTTCTTCGGTCAATCCCGGCCTCCTCATGGGGGTTCTCCTGCCCGCCGTGCTTGAGTACAGATCCGGGAACGCCGCGGGCACAATGGAGCGGCTGCTCCTGCCCATGACAGGCCTGGACAACTACTGCGCCACCCCGAAAGAGCAGCGGTTCGACCAGGTTCTCTCCATCCTGCGGCAGCTGATCAACGGCCTGTTCCAACGCTCCGACGCCGCCATCCCCAGAACCCTTAGCGACGCCGGTATCAGCCTCAACACCCTGGAGCAGATGACCACCGACTGGCCAAAGCCCATCCTGACCCATGCCCATTCCGGAAACCCCATGAAACAAGGAGACCACCATGTACGTGCCTGATTACTATGAATTCTGCTGCGGCGTAAAAACGGTTGCAGGCCATGGGACCCTGGAGAGGATCCCGGCGCTCCTCTCGGACATGGGTGCCCAAAAGCCCCTGATCATAACGGACAAGGGGGTGAGTGGCGCCGGTCTTGTGGATACCGTGATAGCATCCATGGCGGAGGCGCTTCCCACTTGCCCTGTGGAGGACGATGTGCCGCCGGATTCCGACCTCAAGGTGGTGAACCGTTTGGCCTCGGTCTACAGAAAGCATAAATGCGACGCCATCATCGCCGTGGGGGGCGGTTCTGTGCTGGACACGGCCAAGGGCGTCAACATCCTTGTGTCGCAAGGGGCCGACGATCTCATGGCCTTCACCGGTGCCAATGCCCTGAAACAGAAGCTCAACCCCTTGATCGCCGTTCCCACAACTGCGGGAACCGGCTCCGAGGTCACCGTGGCAGCGGTGATCGCCGATCATGAAGCAAAGAAGAAAATGCTCTTTGGCTCACCGTTTTTGCTGCCGGACGCAGCCGTGATCGACCCCAGAATGACCCTGACCCTGCCCCCCCACATCACTGCGGCAACGGCCATGGACGCCATGGCCCATGCGGTTGAGGCATACACCTGCCTGTCCAAGAACCCCCTGAGCGACGCCCATGCCCTGGAGGCGATCGAACTGATCCGCACCCACATTGTAAACGTGGTCAGGAATCCCGATGACCGTGAAGGCCGTCTTGCCCTGGCAACGGCCGCCACCCTGGCCGGCATCGCCTTTTCAAACTCCACGGTGGGCATGGTACACACCCTGGGCCACTCGGTGGGGGCTGTCTGCCACGTACCCCACGGCACCTGCATGGCCATCCTCCTGCCCTACGGCCTTGAGTACAACCTGCACAAGATAGAGGAGAAAACCGCAGAACTGCTCTTTCCCATGGCCGGCAGCGAAGTCTATGCCACCACCCCGCCAAAAGAGCGTGCCACGACAGCCATCGCCGCCATCCGTAAACTGAACCAGGATCTTTTTGACGCCACCGACGGACGCCACTTCACCTGCTTCAGCCAGGTCAAGGATCCCCAGGGACGGCAATCAATCACCGGACCGGACATTGAAACCATTGCAGCAACGGCCCTGGGGGACGGAACCATCTTTTACAATCCCGAGGACCTGGATTTCGAAGACTGCATGATGGTGCTTTCCGCGGCCTGGGACGGTGCTCCCCTGGACCGCTCAAAAATCAAACAGGGATAAATCTATGAAAAAAGGATATATGGGAAAGGTGCTCGTTGTGGATCTCTCAACCCGGGAGATCCGGGAGGAGATCATCCCCGACACGGTCTACAAGTCTTATCTGTCGGGCATGGGCCTTGGGGCGTGGATGCTCTACAACCGGATCCCGGCCAATGCCGACCCCCTGGGACCTGACAACATGCTCGGCTTCATGTCCGGCCTGCTCACCGGCACCGGCAGCCTCTTTACCGGCCGCTGGATGGTGGTGGGCAAATCCCCCCTGACCGGAACCTGGGGCGAAGCCAACTGCGGCGGCCACTTTTCACCCGCCATCAAGCGCTGCGGCGTTGACGGGATCTTTGTCACGGGCAAGAGCGACACCCCGGTCTACCTCTATTGCGACGACCATGTGAAAGAGATCAGGGATGCCGCCCCCCTGTGGGGCAAAGACACGGTGGATACCGAGAACACCCTCCTCGAAACCGTGAACCGGCCCAACGCCAAGGTGGCCTGCATCGGACCCGCCGGGGAGAACCTCTCCCTGATATCGGGCATCTCTACAGACAAGGGCCGAATGGCGGCCCGGTCCGGCCTGGGAGCGGTCATGGGCGCAAAGGGCCTCAAGGCCGTGGTTCTGGCCGGCACCAAACGGATCGTTCCCCACAACCGGGACGAGATCAAACGGCTCAGCCAGATCTGCAACCGCTGGGTGCAGTTCCAGCCCCCCTTTATCGCAGGTCCCTTGACCGCCCCGGTGGGCGCCCTCATGCGGATCCTACCCACGGTCCTGACCCAGGACGGACTGCTCTACAAGATCCTGCTCAGGAAATGGGGCACGGTCTCCATGAACCAGATGTCCCCGGAGATGGGGGACGCGCCCATCAAGAACTGGAAGGGCACCAGCAAGGACTGGGGCTTTTCCAAGAGCTACTCCTCCAACCCGGACGTGTTCACCAAGTGCGAGCGGGTGAAGTACCACTGCTACTCCTGCCCCCTGGGATGCGGCGGCATCTGCCTCACCAACGGCAAATACCAGGAGACCCACAAGCCCGAGTACGAAACCGTTCTCTCCCTTGGCGGCCTGTGCATGAACCAGGATGTGGACTCCATCTTCTATCTCAACGAGCTCCTCAACCGCATGGGCATGGACAGCATATCAGCAGGCCATGCCGCCGCCTTTGCCATGGAATGCTTTGAGAAAGGGATCATCACCACCGCCGACACCGACGGGGTGGAACTCACCTGGGGCAATCCCAAAGCCGTGGAGTACCTGATTGAAAAGATGGCCAAACGGGAAGGGATCGGCGATCTCCTTGCCGACGGGGTCAAGGTCGCTGCCGCAAAGATCGGCAACGGCTCCGACGAATACGCCATCCACGCCGGCGGCCAGGAGCCGGGCATGCACGACTCCAGGAACGATCCCGGGTTCGCCCTCCACTACAGCGTGGAACCGGCCCCAGGCCGGCACACCAACGGTGCCGGGCTCTACTATGAGATGTACCAGCTCTGGAAGGTGGCCAAGGGCATCCCAAAAATTCCCCCCATGTACCTGAAGTCCAGCAAATACAAGACAAGCAAGCGCCATGCTGAGATCGGGGCCGTGAACAGCAAGTTCATGAACGTCATCAACGGCGCCGGAGTCTGCATGTTCGGCTCCTTTTTAGGGGCCAAGCGGATTCGGATCTTTGACTGGCTCAACGCAGCCGCAGGATGGAATCTCACCCCGGAAGAGTACCTCGAGACCGGGGCCAGGATCCAGACCCTGAAGCAGGCCTTTAACATCAAACAAGGCATCGAGCCAAAGGCCAACAAGATCAAGAACAGGGCCCTGGGCATTCCCGCCCAGCCCCAGGGGGCCAACAAGGGCCGAACCGTGGATGTGGACGCCATGATGGCCGACTATTGGGAAAAGTTCGGCTGGGACCCCTCAAACGGAAAGCCGTCCCCGGAGATGACAGACCACGCATCCCAGGCGGCCCAGAACATTGAACCATTAACAGAAAAACCCAGGGAGAAAGCAGATGGCGTTTACCATAATTGATAACTGCATCGGCTGCGGCGCCTGCACACGGATCTGCCCCTCAGGTTGCATTACCGGAGAGAAAAAAGAGCTCCATGCCATCGATCCGGCCCTCTGCATGGAGTGCGGCGCCTGCGGCAGGGTCTGCCCCTCAGGATCGGTGGAAAACCTGTTCGGCCAGATCATCCAGCGGGTGAAGCGCCCCCAGTGGGAAAAGCCCCGCTTTGACCACAAGACCTGCATGGCCTGCACCATCTGTGTGGAGGCCTGTCCCACCGGGGCCATCGCCCTGGGCGATCCCTCTTCAAAGGATCCCCATGCCTATCCCGTGCTGGGTCTTGAAAAGCGCTGTATCGGCTGCGGCTTCTGCGCAAAGGAGTGCCCGGTTGCGGCCATCTCCATGGCAGTGCCCGCTGAGGCCCTGCCCGCATAAAAGCCAGGGGCCCCCAAGCCCCTGTTGCTGCTGACTTGTATTTTATTTTTTTTGATTTTGATTTTGAATCATTTCGGAGTTATCCGGAATTCTGTCTATCAGTAGAAATGGAATATTACACTGTTAGAAAACAGAGTGAAATGTTACCCAATAGGCCATCAAACCATCTCATATTCGGTCCAGCATGAGTGTTACCCGACAAACGGAGATATACAAAAAAAAACTGCTCACCATCTTGTTAAAAGCTTCTGAAGGTAAGCTTGAAAGTGAGATTCTTCTATGGACTTTATAATCACATTACTCAGGAAACAAGAATTCCCCTACCTGTTAACTGTCATATTTGCATTGTTATCCTGGAATGCAGTTCACCTTGCGAATAGATATATTGACAAGCCTGTCATAGAATGGGACTTAAGCCATAGCTCGTTCGAAAATCAAAAACTCGGCATGTATCACGTCAAAAATTTATCAAAAAATATAGTATTTAAAGGTTTGATTTTTTCATTGCACTTGGAAGAGGGTAATTTTACCTCTTGCCAAGTCAAAAGACTTCCACCCGCTGATAATGTTTCTTTGGACTACCCAAAAGAAGCGATATTTAAGAATAACTCAAGAATGACAAAAATAGAAATAAAGGCAACCCAATTTCACCCCAGTTGGGAATTCATGTTTTTTGTAAAAACATCAAATGATAATTATCCCAAGCTGAATATATTATCAAAAAAGCCTGTCAATTTGGTCGAATCCTCTTGGGAAACATTCATTATCAGAAATGAAGTTACTATCTTATGGATTTCATTTGGATTTTGGATTGCTTTGATTATAATATATTTAATAATAATCAAAAATGATGATACTGATCCAGTTTGCCAAACGCGTTTAGCTGAAAACGATATGCAACCGGAGGACACAAATGAAAAATAGAATGGTTGCCTTACCTTTTTTTCTTTCCTTGATCTTCGTTAATCTTTCATTTGGAGGTATCATTAAAATTTCTGTTTTTGAAAAAGATCTTCCCGCAAAAGGCGGCTTTGAGTGCGAAGTATACATTAAAAGTAATAAAGCTGATCGAAATTGCTTTTACGAATCCGGTAAAGACGAATGTATTGGTTACATCTATAATAAAGGTTTTGAAGAGTTTGAATTAAATTGTAAAGCTGGTGAAAGAGTATTAATAAAACCTACATATATGAACATGGATCCCCAATGCATAAGATGCCCATTAAACAAAGAGCTTAAAGTAGGCTTTACATCAAGAGAATTATTGAAAAATATTCTATCTTCAGCCCAAAGTGCTATTAGTGATAACAATTATGCAGCGGCCTCTCTCGCCTTTCTGGAATTAGCTTCAAGAGTCACTGAATACCAGGGTAAAAAAAGTTTTGAATTTGAAACTCAAGCATACGAATATGCCTCAAAGTATTTTGACATTCCTTTTGATCGGGCTTTTCAGTATGATTTAAAAAATGAAAAAATTATAATGCTCGAATCACTTAGCAAGAAAATAGCAACATTCCAACGAACTAATAAAGTTTCCGTAAAAAAAGCAGGTAGACTCGATGCAAAAACCTTAATGGCCGCTGGCAATGTTAAGACCTACCAAATTCTCTACGATTTAAAAGAAATTCCAACGCCCCTTATTATGGATACTGATTCTTTAAAATCAGTCGATATTAATCAAATCGCATCTTTTTTGCCCAATAAATCTGCAAATAAAATTAAGGGGGTTTTAACAAAAGCGAGTGAATATGAAAAAATATCGCCAGCTCAGGCAACATTAGCTTATAATAATGCTCTTGCAGTGATAAAAAAAATAAATGCACCCCCTGATAAAAAATCACAATGGGAGAACGAAATTGGAACCAAAGTATATACAAATTTTGGTAACTACCTAAATGTAGATTCCGCCTTTTCATATGACCCTACACAGAACAAAAATGTCATGACATATGAAATGAAAAAAGCAGTCAAAGCATTCCAGATAAACTCCAAAATTAAAGTTACAGGTAAAATAGATTCCGAAACACTATCAAAAGCAGTCAAGGCACCCTCACTCCTCTGAGAAGCATGGGTAAATAGAGCTTTGTACTCCTAATTTGAAAGGGACAGTAGCATTTTTGATTTGTAAAAATAAAGCATGACTCAATAATTTAAATAAACCGGGCGAGCCGGTTATTTGAAATGTTAACGACTTTCATAATCTATCTTTCAATAGTATGCATCAGAAAATGGTTCATCGAGGAATTCAGACAAGATTAACCTGTTTCTTCTATTAACATAACTATTTTAACCTTTGTTTAAGGAGGACTTTACGGGCGAAAGCTATTGGCGTTAACAGCGAAAGCACAAAAATCATCTTAAAACCCATAATTAAACCTATTTAATCGATTCAAAAAAAGGAGATGATAATGCAATACACGTTTCGTTTTTTCAAGACTGCTTTCTATTTATGCATAGTTGCAGTCTTTCTGACCGGATTCCATTCAACCGCTGGCGCTGCAGACCTTCCCAATGGAGGGCATGTGACCGGCAGTATTCTTCCTGCCGGAGATGAGGACACATACACATTTACTGCCAATGCCGGAGATCATATCGAACTGCGGATGACAGACCTGGATGGCGATAGCGGTTTTTGCAATAATCTGCAGCTTTTCGGGCCATCCGACGGTACAAGGTTAGCTTATGATACTAGTTACACTACCGCTTGCATTGCCTACACTGCACAGGAAACCGGAACTTATACCATCATTGCATCTGACTCCGGCGGTGATAACAGCGCTACATACAACATCTACTACGCCAGGGTACCGGGAGCCAATGAGCACGGATTGTTAACTAATGACGGTGTCCATGAAGGCGTCATTGACGTCGGGGATCTGGATACTTATACATTT
>JAQYWC010000058.1 GCA_030145245.1 Desulfobacterium sp. | reverse complement strand
CGCCCTGGAGAAAAAAACGGCCGGCTGCATCAGGGGAAATGTTTCCAATGTATCCCACCTTAGCCAGTCCGTTGTGCTGAAGTCCATGGAGCATGAAAATTACGCTGAATTCAAGCAGGAGAAATTCGACCTGCTCAGGGACAGGGCCCTTGAGATCAAGGAAGTGCTCAAGGATCCCGGCTATTGTGAGGCCTGGGATGTTTATCCCTTCAACTCCGGCTACTTCATGTGCATCCGACTCAAGGACGTGGATGCCGAAACCCTGAGGGTTCATCTCCTTGATACCTACGGAACCGGCCTCATCGCCATTGGTGACAAGAATATCCGGGTGGCATTCTCCTGTCTTGAAAAAGAGGATGTACGGTTGATGTTCGACACCATTCTCAAGGGAATAAACGATCTCAGGGCAACAGGGAGCTGAACCGGACGTGCTTAGATCCCCGGACATTGCCGTAGCCGGCCGCTGGCTGTTCAATTTCATCCTCATCGGGTTGATTGCGGGCCTTGGCTCCGTCGTGTTCCATTACCTTTGCGGGCTGGGGGTCCATTATTTCCTGGACCTCATGGCCGGTTACAGGCCCGATGCCCCGGCAGGGGAACACCATCTCCTGCCGCCCACCAACACAGTGTTCAACCCATGGATTCTGTTGCTGCTTCCTGCGGCAGGGGGGATCGTCAGCGGATGGCTGGTTTACACATTTGCTCCGGAAGCCGAGGGCCACGGAACAGACGCCGCCATAGAGGCCTACCACGCCAAGGGCGGCTTCATCCGTTCCAGGGTGCCCTTTATCAAGACCCTGGCCTCGGCCATTACCCTTACCACCGGCGGATCCGGTGGAAGGGAGGGACCCATTGCCCAGATCGGCGCGGGATTCGGTTCCTTTCTGGCCACGAAGATGAAGCTGTCGGACAGGGAGCGGCGGATCATGATGGCCGCAGGGGTTGGAGCGGGGGTGGGCAGTATCTTCCGGGCTCCCCTTGCGGGAGCGCTCTTTGCCGCAGAGGTGCTTTACCGGGATCCCGAGTTTGAGTCGGATGTAATTATTCCGGCCGGGATCTCTTCCGTGGTTGCCTACTGTGTGTTCTGCCTTGTGTTTGGCTGGGGATCTTTGTTTGACTCACCTGACTTTGTGTTCCGGAATCCCCTGGAACTCGGACCGTACACTGTTCTTGCCTTTGTGCTTGTCGCAACGGGCATCTTCTATGTCAAGGCGTTTTACGGGATTGCAGGGCTGTTCCACCGGCTGAAGGTCCCCAATCATATAAAACCTGCCATTGGCGGCCTCATCACCGGGATCATCGGGTTTTTCCTGCCCTACACCCTGGCCTTTGGCTATGGGTTTGCCCAGAAAGCCATTTTTAACGAACTCTCCATTCAGGTGCTGTTTGCCCTGGCCATGGGTAAGATTCTCACCACCAGTTTTTCCATCGGTTCCGGGGGCAGCGGCGGGGTGTTCGGTCCGTCCATTGTTATCGGCGGTGCCATGGGCGGGGTGGTGGGACAGCTGTTCCACCTGGTGATGCCCTCCGTTGTGACCCACCCCGGTGCCTTTGTGATCGTGGGCATGGCGGGCTTTTTTACGGCGGTTTCCAACACCCCCATCTCCACCATCATCTTTGTGAGCGAGATGACCAATTCCTACCATCTCCTGCTGCCAAGTCTACTGGTCTGTTCCCTCTGTTATCTTATTTCACAGCGGTGGACCATTTTTCACAACCAGGTGAGGAGCCGGGTGGAATCCCCGGCCCATGCCGGAGAGTTTATGATGGATATTCTCCAGACCATAAAGGTGGGGGATCTCATGGGGCTTGTCAAATCCGCAATCCATGTGCACGAGGATATGCCGTTTTCCAAATTCAAACAGCTCTTTTCAAAGACAAAGCAGCATTACTTTCCGGTGATGAACCGGCAAAACCGGTTCTGCGGCATCTTTTCCAGCACCGACATCCGGGAGATCATTTTTGCCCGGCACATTGAAGACCTGGTGGTGATGCGGGATATCATGGTCTCGGACATCATTGTTACCACGGTTTCAGAGGATCTGAACACGGTGCTTCAAAAGCTTACCATCAAGAACATTGACGCCCTGCCGGTGGTCAGGGAGGATGATCACGGTGTCCTCCTTGGAATCCTTTACAGGCGGGACGTCATATCCCACTACAACCACTACATCAAGACCATGAGGAAAAAGTAAGGGGTTAGGAGTACTGGAGCTTTTTTTCCACCCGGGCAAGCACCCTTGATATCACAAAGGTAAGGGTCAGGTAGATCAGGCCCGCGCCCATCAGGAACTGCACATAGTCGTAGTATTTCGCCCCCATCACCTTGGCCGAGTACATGAGCTCGTTGGTGCCGATGACTGATATCAGGGAGGAATCTTTTAAAAGGACGATCACTTCGTTGCCCAGGGGAGGGATGATCTTTTTCATTGCCTGGGGAATGATGATGTAGCGCATGGCCATTTTTCTGGAGAGTCCGATGGACCGTCCGGCCTCCATCTGGCCGTCGCCCACGGCCTGGATGCCGCCCCGGACGATCTCGGCGACATAGGCGCCCGAGTTGAGGCCAAGGGCGATGATACCCACAAGCAAGGGATCGGGCATGATGGAGTTACCCGTGATGAGCCTGTAGAGCTGGGGGATGCCGAAATAGATGAAAAAGATCTGCAGGAGCATGGGGGTACCCCTGAAAATCTGCACATAGATGCCGCTGATCACCCTGGGGGTTCTGGCGGGTGAGACACTGGCGACCCCGGTGATGACACCCAGGATGAGACCGATGATGATGGCTCCGGCCGTGAGCTGCAAGGTGACAGACGCGCCTGCCAGCATAAAGAATTTTTGCTGCCATAGCAGTGTTAAATCCACTGTTTCTTCTCCTAAAAAATAACGATGACCGGAAGGAAAGCCAACCGGTCATCGGGTTTGATTGAACGTATCAGGCCCTTTTACGGGTTATATTTCCCATTTGGCCTTGATGGTATCAAATGAGCCGTCGGCTTTTACTTTTTCGATGGCCTTGTCGATCTCCTGCCTGAGGGTATCGTTGCCCTTCATGATTACGCAGGCGGTCTCTTCCATCTGGAGGGGTTTTTCCATGATGACGAAGCCGCGTTTTTTCTGGTACTCCTTGGCAATGGCCACATCGATAACCACGGCGTCGGCAGAGCCGTTGCCCAGCATCATCACACTCAGGTTACTGTCATCAACGACTTTGAGCTTGGCCCCTTCGATGCTTTTGGCTGCCTCGGCACCGGTGGTTCCGATGGCCACTGCAACCTGTTTGCCGGTAAGGTCTTCAATGGCCTTGAGGGGGGAATCTTTCTGTACCAGCACAACCTGGGAGCTGATAAGGTAGGGGACGGAAAAGTCGATGCTGGCCTTGCGCTCCTCATTGATGGAAAAGCTTGAGATACCCACATTGACCTGGCCGCTCTTTACAGCGGTGATGATGGAATCAAATCCCATGTTGACAAACTTGACCTCAACACCCAGCTCGGCCGCAACGGCACGGGCAAGATCAATGTCAAAACCGATGATGTTGCCCTTGTCATCGATGCTCTCAAAGGGGGGGTAGTCCGGGCAGGTACCCACGGTGATGACGCCGGCTTCCTTGATCTTCTCAAGGGCTGTCATCTCTTTTTTCGGACCGCAACCCACCGTCAATGTAGCTGCCAACAATGCACCAAGGGCAAGTTTGATAATTTTTGAAGCCTTCATAAAACCTTCCTTTAACAGTAAAAAGTTATGATAAAAAACATCACAGGTTAATAGATTGAAAATGAGGTCATGTCAATATATTAAAGGGGTCAGGCCTTAATTATAGAAGACGGTCACCAGAAAGAGTCCCTTGGCAGGGGCAGTTGCACCTGCAAGATTCCTGTCCTGTTTTTCGAGAATCGTCTTGAATTCCTTGGGAGAAATTTTGCCAATTCCGGCAAGTACAAGGGTGCCGACGATGTTTCTCACCATGAATCTCAGAAAGCCGTCTCCCCGGACCCTGAACCTGAGCCGGTGATCGTTTTCCGTGTCAAACCCTGCCGAAAACAGGGTCCTGACCGTGGTGGAGCGAGGGCTGCCCGCTCCTTCGAACGCTTTGAAGTCGTGGGTGCCCGTAATGATTTCACAGCATTCTTCCATGGCGGTAAGGTCCAGGGGCTTTTGGATGTGCCAGAGGTAATTGCTGCCAACGGCACAGGGATCCTGTCTGTTCAGGATATGGTAGTGATACTCCTTGGCCCTGGCGTTGTACCGTGCATGGAACCCGTCATCAACCCGGGTGCATTCGTGAATCACAATGGGTCCCTTGATTACACTGTTCAACCCTTTTTTCAGTGCCTGGCACTTGATTCCCGTCTCTGCGTTAAAGGTGGCCACCTGGGCCAGGGCATGGACCCCGGCATCGGTTCTGCCGGAGCCGTTGATTCTCACCGGCTGGTTCAGGATCAGGGAGAGGGCCTGTTGGATCTCACCCTGGACCGTTTTGCAGTCGTTCTGCACCTGCCACCCGGAAAAAGGAGTGCCGTCGTACTCAATGGTGATCTTGAAATTGGTCATAGCCTGTTGCACGGAACGTTGGCAAGCTGCTCCTCAAGGCGATCGTCCATGAGTTCGTTGTGTGTTTCCATGGGAAAATTTTTGCCGCAGGACCTGCAGCTGAAATAAACCCTGGTTCAGGAGCGTTTGATGTATAGGGTGCCGCCGCATGCGGGGCATGTACTCTCGGTATTGTTCGTCATAATTCTCCAGCCATGGGGACGGATTTGAAATCGGTCCCCGATAAGTTTCAGCCATGGGGACAGATTCAAAATCCAGCCATGGGGACAGATTTGAAATCTGTCCCCGATATTGTCCCCGATACGCGCCAAATAATATGACAAAAAATCGAAAAGTCAAATCAATTGGGGTCAGGCCTGGCTTATTAGCTTATTGCCCTTATTCATAAAAGTAAAAAATATTCCAAAAATCTGTGTTGGGGTGTATGATTGCAGGCTATTATATTAAAAATAACTATATATTTTGACAGGAGAACATATGAAAGGCTTTAAGTTCAACGGAATCAGTGCCGGGATAAAGACTAACGATTCCATGGATTTCGGCATTATCTTTTCCGAAAGGCCTGCCAGGGCGGCAGCTCTTTTTACCCAGAATCAGGTGGTCGCAGCCCCGGTGGTCCTTGGCCGGGAGAGGATAAAAACCGGGCTCTGCCAGGCAATTGTGGTGAACTCGGGCAATGCCAACTGCTTTACCGGAACAAAAGGGCTTGAGGATGCGGAAAAAACCGCGGTCCTTGCCGCCAAGGCTTTGGGAATAGCCCCTGAGCTTGTCATGGTGTCTTCAACCGGGGTGATCGGCGCCCCCCTTCCCATGGAGAAGATCGAAAAGGGCATTCCCGGGCTTGTCGGCAACATGGGGGAGGATCAGACGGAAGCGTTTGCAACGGCCATCCTGACCACTGATCTGACGGTCAAGGTCTCAACCAGGCGTTGCAGGGTAAAGGGCGGGGAGTTTACCATCACCGGGATGGCCAAGGGGTCGGGCATGATCAAGCCGAACATGGCAACCATGCTCGCCTTTGTGGTGACCGATCTTGATATTCCTTCCACACTGCTTCAGGCCTGCCTGAAAAAGGCGTGTGACCGTTCCTTTAACCGGATCTCCGTGGATGGGGACACCAGCACCAACGATTCGGTATTTGCCCTTGCAAACGGCATGTCCCAGGCGGTTCTGGAGGACAGTGACGACTCCATTGAATTCCAGCGCCTCCTGGACGAGGTGCTTCTGGATCTGTCAAAAAAGGTCGTCAGGGACGGGGAGGGGGCCACAAAACTTGTCAGGATTCTTGTGAACGGAGCTAAAACCCCGGAGGATGCTTTGAAAGTGGCTGAGACCGTTGCCCAGTCCAACCTTGTCAAAACCGCCATCTACGGGGAGGATCCCAACTGGGGACGGATCGTTGCTGCGGCAGGAAGATCCGGTGCCCTGGTGGAACCGGAACGGCTGGATCTGAAGTTTGGCGATGTTGCCCTTGTTGAGGGTGGGGTATGGCAGGGAAAAGATGCGGAAAAAGAGGCTGCTCAGATCATGAAGAAAGATGAGATCGAGTTGGTCCTTGATCTCAATATCGGGGAGTACAGCGACTGGTACCTGTTTTGCGACTTTTCAGAGAATTACGTTAAAATAAACGCGGATTATCGTTCATGAGCATGAGACTTCAGAAGTTCCTTTCCCAGGCAGGAGTGTGTTCCAGGAGAAAAGGGGAGACGTATATCCTCGCAGGAAGGGTTCGTGTCAACAACGAGACCATTGACTCCCTTGGAACGAAAATCGATCCTGAAACCGACCGGGTGGAGGTGGACGGAAAAAAGATTACCTACTCCCCCGGCAAAAAGAAGATATATATCGCCCTTAACAAGCCAAGGGGGATCGTAACCTCCTGTTCCCACAAGGGGGAGCGGATTGTCCTTGATCTCATTGATATCAAGGAGAGGGTTTACCCCATCGGCCGGCTTGACAAGGATTCCATGGGGCTTCTGCTTCTCACCGATGACGGGGAGCTCCACAACCGGCTTTCCCATCCCTCTTTTGACCATGAAAAAGAGTATGTGGTGGAAACCGCTGGGCCCATGGGTAACGAGGCCCTCAAGCGAATGGCGGACGGCATTGTCCTGGATGGTAAGCGAACCCGGAGGGCCAGGGTGAAGCGGGTTGATGAAAACAGCTTTAACATCGTGCTGAAGCAAGGGATAAATCGGCAGATCCGGCGGATGGTGAAAGAGACCGGAAACCGGGTCAGGACCCTGAAGCGGATCAGGATGGGGAGTGTCAGGCTCGGCAACCTCAAGAATGGTGCCTGGCGCTTTCTGAGTGAGGCCGAGGTAAAAGCCCTTAAGGGGTAGGGGTAACGGTTAAAGCGTGTCGATCCGTCCGGCAAAATCGGGAAATTCTGCCGGACGGATTTTTATGGCTATCTACAGCCGCTGTATGCCGACGGCTTTCCTGATTTTATCAAGGAAGGGGGCAGCCTGCTCCCTGGCCCTTTCGGCGCCCTTCTGAAGGATGATGTCGATCTCACCCGGCGCTTCGATCAATTCGTTGTAGCGTTGCCTGGGCTCCCTCAACAGCTCGTTCAGGTATTCGAACAGCTCCTGTTTTACCGTTCCCCAGCCGATGCCCTCTTTATACCGTTTTTCCATATCCTTTAGCTCGGACGGGGTGGCAAATGCCTTGTAGATGGCAAAAAGGGTGCAGGTTTCAGGGTCCTTGGGCTCCTCCGGTGCAAGGGAGTTGGTCTTGATCTTCATGATCAGCTTTCTGAGCTTTTTTTCCGGCTCAAACAACGGGATGGTGTTGTTGTAGCTCTTGCTCATTTTTCTTCCGTCAAGACCCTCTAATACGGCAGTTTCCGCATCCACAAGCGCCTCGGGAAGGACAAAATGCTCGCCAAAGGTGTGGTTGAAGCGGCCTGCAATGTCCCGGGCCATCTCAAGATGCTGGATCTGGTCGCTTCCCACGGGAACCTTTTTGGCGTTGAACATCAGGATGTCTGCGGCCATGAGAACCGGGTAGGAGAAGAGTCCCATGGAGATATCCTTGTCAAGATCCTTTCTTCCATGGGCTTCGTTGTCGGCCATGGCGGCCTTGTAGGCATGGGCCCTGTTCATCAGTCCTTTTGAGGTCATGCAGCTGAGTATCCAGGTCAGCTGCGGGATCTCGGGGATGTCGGTCTGGCGGTAAAAGACAGACCGATCCGTATCTAAACCCATGGCAAGCCAGGTTGCTGCAACTTCCAGTACAGAACGCCTGATTCTTTCAGGGTCATGGCATTTGATGAGTGAGTGGTAGTCTGCCAGGAAATAGAAGGAACTCTTGTTCTCTTCCCTGCTTGCCTCGATTGCGGGGCGGATGGCGCCAACGTAATTGCCGAGGTGCGGGGTTCCTGTTGTGTTTATTCCGGTTAATAGGTCTGCACTGTTTTTCATACTCTCGTGGTCCTGATGACAAGTTAGTGTGAATAAAATCCTTGAATTTTTTAATAGGGCATTAACAGAATCGGTTGGATTAATCAACGGTTTTGTTCTGCCGGACATAGGACTTTGCAAATTGGATCTCATCCTCAAGGGTGACAAGCCGGCTGTTCAGCCGGGCTTTGAGGATGGCCAGCATAATATCCCTGAAACCCGGTCCCGGCTTTATCCCGAGCTTGATCAGGTCACGTCCCCTGACCTGGACCGTGGTGTTCCTCAGCTGGGTGTAAAAGTGGGAAATGGCCTTTACGGTCTTTTCCTTTTTGGCCGTTGCCATCATGTAGAGGATCAGCTCGGGCTTGAAGATGTTGAGGACGTTGTAGAGGTCGCTGTTGGTTCCGGGCAGATCGTTTTCAAGGATGTGGAGGCGCTGTTCCGCCTTGAGTCTCTCTTTGATGATGATCTTTTTGTGGGAGGGGGACAGCCTCAGTCTGGTACCGATCTCCTCCATGATCCTTGGAGAGCACTGTCTGACCATTACCATGAAGTAGACAGACCACCTAAGATAGGGCTCATCCAGAAACAGGAGGTCGTGCCAGGCAAGGGTCTTCTTCACCTCCTCAAGCAGGACAAAGGTTTCCTTGTCCAGGACGAGCTGGGGGTGGATCACCTTTTCAAGGCCGTACTCCCGGAGGGTGTTGATGGCCTGGATGGGGTTTTCCTCCTCAAGGATCTGTCTGAGTTCGGAAAAGACCCTTAAACCGCTCAGGTTCTTGAAAAAGTCGACCCTGACGGCATTCTGGATGAGGCTTGAGGTCAGTTTGCCGATGGTGAAGTCAAACCGGTTGGCAAATTTGATGGCCCGGAAAACCCGGGTCGGATCTTCCACAAAGCTCAGATTGTGGATGGTCCGGATGGTCCGGTCCTTGAGATCCCTCTGGGCCCCGAAAAAGTCGATAAGGGTGCCGAACTCGTCATGGTTCAGATGAATTGCCAGGGTGTTGATGGTAAAGTCACGGCGGAACATGTCAAGCTTGATGGAACTCATCTCCACGGTTGGGAGCGCAGCCGGAAATTTGTAATACTCCCGTCTGGCCGAGGCAACATCCACTTTGAACCCGTCCGGGAGAATGATGACGGCAGTGCCGAATTTCTTGTAGGCGTTGCATCTGCCCCCACACATTTTGGCAAGGGCTTTTGCAAAGGCGATACCGTCCCCCTCCACCACAACATCGATGTCATCCACATTTCTGTAGAGGAGAAGATCCCTGACAAAGCCGCCCACCACAAAGAGGTTGACCCCCAGGGAGTCTCCGGCTGCGCCAATCTCCCTTAACAGGGTTGCGATCTTGGGGCTCAGGCGTTCGTCTATGAATCGCTTGATGTTTCGCTTTTTTGCATGTTTGCCATAGGTTACCCCGTCCTGTTGCAACTCCTTGGCGTCTTTGTTGTTCTGCACCAGGAAGTTGAGAAGGTCGGTGCGGGTGACGACCCCCAGGAGGACGTTGTTTTCGATGACCGGCAGGATGCGCTGTTTTCCTTCGATGATCTTGGTTTCAATCTCGGGAAGGTCGGCTTTGGGGGAGATGGCTGAAATCTCGGTGGTCATGTACTCGTATACCGAAAGATCTTCAAGGTTGTGGTAGAGCACCTTGTCGATCACCGGGCGGGTGGTGTAGCCGATCACATTGTTTGTTTCGTTCTCAAGGACCAGCAGGGCGTTGATATTGTACCGGGCCATGATCCGGCTGGCCTCCTTGCAGGTGACATGGGCCTTGATGGTGATGGCAGGAGATGACATCAGCTCCTTGGCCACCCGGGATACCTTGACCGTCTGCCGGATGGTCTCAATGAGCTGCTGTTCGACCTGGGCAAGGGGGATGTCGCTGATCTTTGCCGAAGCGGCATAGGGATGGCCTCCCCCGCCAAAGGTTGAGAGAATTCTGCCCACATCTGCCTGGGGGACCCTGCTCCTTGCAACGATGTTGATCTTGTTTCCCATGAGCACCACGGCAAAAAAGATATCGATGTTCTCCATCTTCACCACCTTTTGAACAATGGAGGCAAGGTCGGTGATGTAGGCGGGTGAGGAGATGGTGGAGATGTGAACATCGTAGCCGTTGATCCTGTGGCAGGTCAATTCATTCAACAGGTCGTTGATCCAGGTGATCTGGCCCGGGCTGATCTCCCTTGAAACGAGATTGGAAATGGTGTTCAGGCTTGCCCCGCAGGAGAGGAGAAAGGCCGCCATATGGAAATCCTCTTCCGTGGTGGCGGCATAGGTGAATGAACCTGTATCCTCGTAGATTCCCAAAGCCATGACCGTCGCCTCTTCCGGAGTGAGCCGGATCTCTTTTTCTTTGATGATCCGGGTCAGGATCGTGACGGTGGCGCCGGTGAGGCGGGTCAGTTCAAAACTGCCCTTGATGTCGTTGGCAAGGGCAGGGTGGTGATCGTAGATATGGACCTCGATCCCCTCCTTTTCCATGAGCTCTGCCACGGGTTTCAGCCGCAGTTTCTGCTTGGTGTCAACCACGACAAGGCGTTTTACACTGGAAAAATCGATGGTTTTCACATCTGCCATATTAAAGAGATAGCTCATGGAAGAGATGAAAAAGTCCCTGAGGTTTTTTTCCTGGGAGCCTGGAAAGATCACCACGGAGTCGGGGTAGAGCTTCTGGGCTGCGAGCATGGATGCCACGGCATCGAAGTCTGAATTGATGTGGCTTGTGATGACGGTCTCTGCCTTGATTTTTTTTCTACCCATGTTCTGAAGCTCCAACGGTTATTTATGAAAATCAGTACGAAAACACCAGGGCCTTCAGCTCAGGGGTGTTGACATGGGTCTTCCTATTATCACTATTGGGGGATAAAACCAAGGCCAGCCTTTTTTATGGGCTCTATTTTCTTATCTTTGCCAAATCCGTTGCTTTTTCAGGATGTTTTCCGGTGATGTTTTTATAGAACGCCCGGATAAGCTCCATGTCCGCCTCAAGGTCACCGGTTGGATGGATGAGGGGGCCGAAACCGCTTATTTTCCGCTTGTAGTCCAGGAATCCCAAGGCAATGGGCACCTTTGCTCCCACGGCAATATGGTAGAATCCGGTTTTCCAGTGGCTCACCTTTGTTCTTGTGCCGGCAGGGGCGATGGCAAGGGCGAGCCGGTTCCTTTTGTTAAACTGTTCGATGGTCTGGTTCACCACGCTGTGGGAACAGGACCGGTCGATGGGGATTCCTCCGAGCCACCTGAACAGGTTTCTGAAGGGCTGTTTGAAGATAGCATCTTTGCCCATCCAGTATATCCCTGTTTTGAGGATAAATGCGGTGAACAATGTATACGGAAGATCCCAGTTTGAGGTGTGGGGCGCTGCAATGATAACCATTTTTTTTGTGTCCGGCATTTCGCCCTCAACCCGCCACCCAAACAGTTTCAGGAAGATCATCGAAATCCAGCCCATGAGTGTTCCCAATCCAGGTGTGTCAAAAATAGTATGCTTCAACTGCGTCCATCCTTTGTTTTTACATTGTGTTGATTGATCTCGCCATCCGGTTGTGGCCGTTTGAAGAGAATTAAAAATGCTTAATATTCACCATTGGTTAGGTGTTGTAAAGGGAAAAAGCTGGTTTTGCAAAAATTTTACAAATGAACTTGGGGCTGATCCGGCATAAAATCTGTTGTTCGCTCACTACCGCTATGCTAAGAATAAGACCTATGGATGTTTGCATTCGAATTGATCTCTGCGTTACCTGATTTTAATAAAAAATGCTTCAGTTCATATGCGGGGAGCGATAGGTCTGTTCCGATGGAGGTTCTTTACCGACAACCTGAAAAAAGAGGATAGATCATGCCAGCTTTTATATGGAAGGGGAAAAATCCCAGAAACAGAACCGTCAAGGGTGAGATGGAGGCAGAAACCGTTGACCAGGTCCGGTCCAGCCTTGTCCGCCGAAAAATTACCCCCATCAAGGTCAAGGAAAAGCCCAAGGATATTTTCGAGAATGTCGGGTTTCTCCAGCCCAGTGTCAAGGACGGGGATGTCATCATCTTTGCCAGGCAGTTTTCCACCATGATCGATGCCGGTCTTCCCCTGCTCCAGTGTCTGGACATCCTCCACGCCCAGCAGGAGAATCCCACGTTTAAGAAAGTTTTGAAAAAGATCAAGGAATCGGTGGAATCCGGGGAGACCTTTGCCGACTCCCTGGGGAAATTTCCGGAGATCTTTAACGAACTGTTTACCAACATGGTCGCGGCCGGGGAGGCCGGAGGTATTCTCGATGTTATTCTGCGAAGGCTTTCTGCCTACATGGAGAAGATGGCAAAGCTGAAGAAGCAGGTTAAGGGGGCCATGACCTATCCCGGCATTACCATGGCCGTTGCCGTGATTGTGGTGGGGATTATTCTGGTGTTTGTCATTCCGGTCTTTGCGGAGATGTTTAAGGACTTTGGCGCGGCACTTCCGGCACCCACCATGTTCGTGGTCACCATGAGTGATATCGTAATCTCCAAGATTTTCTGGATTATCGGCGGTTTTATGGTGACATCCTTTCTCATCCGGCGAATCTATATGTCGGAAAAAGGGCGCATTTTCATGGATGACATGTTTTTGAGGCTTCCCGTGTTTGGCATGCTCATACGAAAGGTTGCGGTTGCCAAATTTACCAGAACCATGGGCACCATGATGTCCAGCGGTGTCTCCATTCTGGAGGCCCTGGATATTGTAGGGAAAACAGCGGGAAACAAGACCGTTGAATTTGCCATCAGTGATGTGAAACAGGGAATCTCCGAGGGTCGTTCCATGGCCGATCCCCTGCTGGAGAGCGGGGTGTTTCCCTCCATGGTCTGTTCCATGATCGCGGTGGGCGAGTCCACGGGCGCCCTGGATACCATGCTCGGCAAAATTGCCGATTTTTACGATGACGAAGTCGACCAGGCCGTGAAAAATCTGACGGACATGATCGAACCCTTTATGCTGGTGTTCCTCGGGGTGGTCATCGGCGGGTTGGTGATTGCCATGTATCTTCCTATCTTCAAAATGGCGGCAGCCGTAGGGTAAAATTTATAGACGTTCGCACCCGAATTGATCTGCCTTACATATGCGAGGGGCCATAAGCCGTGGAAATCATCAAAGCCACAGACACTCCGGATCTTGTGCGGGGACTTCGCTGGCTCATGGTTATCAGGGCCGTGTTTGCAACGCTCCTGACTCTTTCCACTGTCATCTATTGTACAGGGGAGAACCTCGCTTACGGTCAACAGCCTTTTGTTGCTCTCTACTATATATCCGCACTGCTTTTCTGTCTGTCCACCGGGTATGCCCTGGTCCTGGCCAGGGTTCGTGCAATGGTGATGTTTGCCTATGTTCAACTCATTGTGGACAGCTTTGTCATCACCTTGATCGTTTATGTTACCGGCAGCTTCGAAAGCATCATCACCTTTCTCTACCTTGTGGGGATCATTGGATCCAGCATGCTGCTTTTGCGGCAAGGAAGTATTGTGGTCGCGGCTTTTTGCAGCATGGAGTATGCCCTTCTCATCTTTCTGGAATACTACGGTTTTCTGCGGCCGCTGACCGGCTATGGGGATCTTGCTTTTCTGGTGGATTTTCCCCAGGTTGCCTACCGGGTGGTGATCATCGCATGTGCCTGTTTTGCCGTTGCCTTGCTGAGCGGTGTCCTGGCCCTCCAGGCCAAGCGTGCCCGCCGTGACCTGAGGGTGGTGGAGGGACATCTCAAGCGGGTCGAACGCATGGCCGCCATGGGGGAGATGGTTGCGGGTATGGCCCATGAGATAAAAAATCCACTGGCGTCAATTTCCGGTGCCATTCAACTCATGGCCGAAGATACAAAACCGGGTTCTTCGAACCAGCGGTTGATGCAGATCGTTCTCAGGGAGACCCAGCGGCTCAGTGCCATTGTTACGGATTTTTTGCTGTTTGCAAAACCAAAGGGCGGCATGGTTAAGGATATCAGGCTGGATCTTGCCATTGACGAGGTGGTCGAACTTTTTCGCCAGGACGCCCTTTGTGCCGGTCGCATCCAGATCACCACCCGGCTGGATACACCCGTGTGGGTGGCCATGGATCCGGGCCATTTCAAACAGGTGCTGTGGAACCTGTTGAAAAACAGTGCTGAGGCCATCGGGGATGCCGGCGTGGTCGCAATCAAGCTCTCCATGTCCCGGGGGGGGAACGTCTATCTGACCGTTGAGGACAGCGGGAGCGGAATTTCCACGGATGACCAGGGCGGGGTGTTTGACCCGTTTTTTACTACAAAACCTTCGGGGTCAGGATTAGGGCTTTCCATCGTCCACAGGCTCATCGATAACTACGAAGGGATGATCGATTTTGAAACCCAACCCGGAAAGGGAACGGTTTTTACCTTGATTCTGAAGGGCCGATCATCAACAAAATCTTGACACTGAGTCATGGAATGGGGTAGTTTAACAAGTTTTTATTGATTAATAACCTTATCTATATATGAAAGATAGTTGAAAAAAATGGATGAAACAAGCGCATTACTCAAAGCAAAAAAAGAGAAGATAAATGAGATGATAGAGAACGGTGTCAATCTCTATCCGAATGATTTCAGGATCTCTCACACCATCGAAGACCTTAAGGACCTGATAGATAAGCAGCCCGAAACCCTTGGGGAGGAAGGTCCTGTTTTTTCCGTTGCCGGAAGAATGATGGCCATCAATAAGTTTGGTAAATCATCCTTCATCCGGTTCAAGGACCGGACCGGGCCGATCCAGGCTTATCTTCAGAAGAACCGGGTGGGTGACGAGGTCTACGACCTTTTTAAAAAACTTGATATCGGTGACTTTGTCGGGATAACCGGCACCTTGTTCCAGACCCGGACCGGGGAGTGGACCCTGCTTGCAGACAGCTTCAGGCTGCTCTCCAAATCAGTGCGGCCCCTGCCTGAGAAATTCCATGGCATCAAGGATCCTGAAAAGCGGTACAGGCAAAGATACCTTGATCTCATCATGAACCAGGACGCCAGGGATATCTTCATCAAGCGAAGCAAGACCGTGAGCCTCATGCGCTCCTTCTTTGAGAAGAGGGATTTCATGGAGGTGGAAACGCCCATGATGCAACCCGTACCCGGAGGCGCCGAAGCCACACCCTTCAAAACATGGCACAATGCCCTGGGCATGGAACTCTTTCTCAGAATCGCCCCGGAACTCTATCTGAAACGTCTTGTGGTCGGTGGATTCGAACGGGTCTTTGAGATTAACCGTAACTTCAGGAACGAAGGGGTTTCCACCCGTCACAATCCCGAGTTTACCATGGTGGAGTTCTACCAGGCCTATGCCAACTATGAGGATCTCATGGATACCACCGAGGAGATGTTCCGGTACATCGCAACCGAGGTGACCGGGTCTGACGCCGTGGAGTATCAGGGCGACACCCTCGAGTTCGGCAAGCCCTGGCAGCGAATCCCAATGATTGAGTCCCTGGTTAAGATCGGCGGCGTTGACGAGGCGATCCTCGATGATTCAGCTGCTCTTCTCAAGTTTGCAGATGATAACAACATAAAGATCACCAAGCAGGACCAGCATGGCAAGATCCTGACAAAGCTGTTTGACGTGCTTGTGGAGCCTAAGCTGATCCAGCCGACCTTTATTACGGGTTACCCCGTGGAGGTCTCTCCCCTTTCCAGAAAGAGTGATGAGAATCCGGAACTCACCGACAGATTTGAGCTCTTTATTGCCGGAAAAGAGATTGCCAACGGCTTCTCCGAGATCAACGATCCCGCAGACCAGTATGAACGGTTCCTTGGCCAGGCTGCCAAACGAACTGCCGGAGATGAGGAAGCCCATGTCATGGATAACGACTATGTAGAGGCGCTTGAGTACGGCATGCCTCCCACGGCTGGCGAAGGTATTGGTATTGACCGGCTGGTCATGTTGCTGACGGATTCCCCCTCCATCCGGGAGGTGATCCTCTTTCCGCACATGAAGAACGTTTCATAACCTATGCCCCTTGAACTGCTTATAGCTGCGCGGTATCTCAAGGCAAAGAGACGGGAGGGGTTCATATCCCTGATTACCCTCTTGTCCATTGCCGGTGTTACCGTGGGAGTCATGGCCCTTGTCATCGTCATTGCTGTGATGAGCGGTGCTGAAACCGAATTCAGACGCAGAATTCTCGGTGTGGAGCCCCACGTCCTTGTGATGAACTCTTCCGGGAAAGCCTATGATGTTGACAAGACCGTTGGCATTGTCCAGGATATTCCGGGTGTCAAGGGGGTCTCCCCTATTGTGTTTGCCCAGACCATGATCCGAACCGCCCACTCCCTTTCAGGAGCGGTGGTCCGGGGGGTGGATCCCTCCATGGGGGTCAGCCTGGTCAAGGGATTCAGTCCGGTGGAGCTTGAGAGGGACCTTGGGCCTGATCTTGACAACAGCCGTCTGCCCGGGATTATTCTCGGCAAGGAGCTGGCAAAAAACCTGGCAAGTATGGTGGGGGACAGGATCGTTCTCATGTCCCCGGGGGGGATGATCTCTCCTGTGGGCCATGTTCCTTCTTTGAAACGGTTCCGTGTGACCGGGATTTTTGAATCCGGCATGTACGAGTATGACAGCTCCCTTGCCTATGTTCATCTCCGCGAGGCACAAAAGCTCATGGGCATGAAGAACCGGGTTTCCGCCCTGGGGGTTTGGGTCGATGATGTTTTTTCGGCGGACAAGGTCAAGGCGGAACTCCTGAAGACCCTGGATTATCCCTTTTATGCCAGGGACTGGATGGAGATCAACAAGAGCCTGTTTTCGGCCTTGAAACTTGAAAAGACGGCCATGTTCGTCATCCTGACCCTCATCGTTCTGGTCGCGGCCTTTAATATTGCCTCGGCCCTGATCATGATGGTGATGGAGAAGACCCGGGACATTGCCGTATTCAAGGCCATGGGAGCTACCGATGCCATGGTTCGCAACATCTTTGTTGCCCAGGGAATGATCATCGGGCTTCTGGGCACCTTGCTTGGAACGGTTGCAGGCGTTGGCGTCTGCCTCCTGCTCCAGAGATACAAGTTCATCGACCTGCCGCCGGCTTATCCCTTTTCAACCATTCCTGTTCAACTGGAAACCATGGACGTTGTGTTCATCGTGGTGTCCGCCATTGTGATCTGCTTTGTGTCGACCATCTATCCTTCCTACAAGGCATCCAAAATGGATCCGGTGGAGGCCCTGCGTTATGGATAGTACAGAGACCTCCCGGCTTTTGGTCCTTGAAGGCATCTCCAAGGGCTATAATACAATCCGGGCCAGGATCGAAATCCTGGACCAGGTGGACTTCACCATTATCAAGGGTGATTCCATTGCCGTTGTGGGCGCCTCCGGGATCGGTAAATCGACGCTGCTTCAGATCATAGGAACCCTTGACCGGCCCGACCAGGGACGCCTGCTCTTTGAAGGCAGGGATCTTTTCGCCCTTGACCGGGAGAGGCTTGCAAGGTTCAGGAACCAATCCATAGGGTTTGTGTTCCAGTTCCATCATCTGCTCCAGGGGTTCACTGCCATGGAAAACGTGATGATACCCTGCCTGATCAGCAAGATGGCTAAACAGGAGGCAGAAAAACGGGCCGAGGCAATACTTGTCCGTGTGGGGCTGAAGGAACGTCTCTTCCACCGGGCCGAAGACCTGTCCGGAGGCGAGCAGCAGCGGGTGGCCCTTGCAAGGGCCCTGGTTATGGAGCCGCTTCTGCTCCTGGCCGACGAGCCCACCGGCAACCTGGATATAAAGAATTCCGAGGAGATTCATCAGTTGCTGATGGAATTGAACAAGGAGCTTGGCATGACGGTTATTGTTGTGACCCACAACAACGATCTTGCTAACCTGATGAATCAGAGAGTTACCCTTAAAAATAGTGGAATAGTGCCTTTTCAATGATTATTAAACCATCCAACCTAATCGAGACCTTAAAAATGAACCATGGTGATTTCAAGAAAGCATCCTTGATAGCGATTCTTCTCATTCTCTTTTGTTGTGTCAATGTTTCCGCCGAAGACAATATTACGGTGGGAATTCTTCCCTTTACTGTGCATGCAGATCAAGGGATAAACCACCTTGAAAAGAACCTATCCAAGATGATGGCGGACAATTTTGAATCTGACGGGGCCTCAACCGTGATCCTGGATGAGATGCCGGCAGGGTTAACCCTTGGATACAAAAAGATCCAGGAGATCGGTATCCGGTACGGGGTAGACTACCTTGTGTGGGGTTCCGTATTCATGGCAGGAGGAAGGCTGAGCATTGATGCGAAGATGGGGGCAACCTTTGATTCCAGGACGCCCGATTCCTTTTTTGCCGAAGCCAGGGGCGTGGAGAAACTTTTCTCGGCTGTCAGCAGCCTTTCCCGTGACATGTCCAGCGTCATTTTTCAGAAGAAATTCATCACAGCGGTCAAGCTTGAGGGAAACAGGCGGATCGAGTCCGATGCCGTGCTCAGGATCCTCAATGTCAAATCCGGTGATATCTTCAATCCTGCCAAATTGTCCGATGATCTGAAAAAGATCTATAAAATGGGCTATTTCGACGATGTCAGGGTGGAGAGCAACCTCCAGGAAAAAGGCGTGGAGCTGGTCTTTATTGTGGTTGAAAAACCCAGCGTAAGACGGGTGAAGATCAAGGGGAACCATGTTTACGAGGCGTCCGAGATCACCGAGGTGACCCGGACGAACACCGGCGCCATCCTGAATATCTTCAAGCTGGATGCCGATGTGGCCAGAATCAAGGCCATGTACACGGAAAAAAACTATCATAATTGCGCCATCCGATATGAAATAACCCCCCTTGACAACAACCAGGCCGACATCGAGTTTGTTATCGAAGAGGGCAATAAGCTCAGGATAGAGGAACTTGTGTTCGAGGGTAACAACTACTTTTCGGACAGAAAAATCCTGAAGGTGATGAAGACCAAAAAGAAGGGATTTTTCTACTGGCTCACCTCATCCGGAGATCTTGACAGGAATGAACTTGACCAGGATGTGTTCAGGATCGAGTCCCATTACAAGGACCAGGGTTTTGTGGATGCCAGGGTGTCGGATCCGGAAATAGAACTTGGAAAGGAGAGCATCTCCGTCAAGTTCAAGATAGACGAAGGGCTCCAGTACAGAATCGGAACCATTGACTTCAAGGGGGATATCATTGTTCCCGTTGAGACCCTGGAGAAGACCATCAAATCCAGCGCCTCCGAGCTTTACTCCAGGCAGGGGCTGAGAAGTGATGTGATGTCCCTTACCGACATATACTCGGACAGGGGGTTTGCAAACGCAGACATCTCTCCGACCATCATCCGGGACAAGGAGAAAAAGCTTGTAAACATCACCTTTAACATGGAAAAAGGATCCCCTGTTTACTTTGAGCGAATCATCATCAGCGGTAATTCAAAGACCCGTGACAAGGTGATCCGGAGGCAGCTCAAGATATATGAGCAGGAACTCTACTCCATGTCGAAGCTCCAGTCGAGCGTGAAAAACCTGAGAAGGATCGACTACTTTGAGAACGTTGAGGTGAACACCTCCAAGGGAAGCCAGGACGACCAGCTCAATGTTCATATCGGTATCACGGAAAAGGCAACCGGCGCCTTCAGCTTTGGCGGCGGTTATTCCAGTGAAGACTCCATTTTCGGTATGGTCTCGGTCACCGAACGAAACCTCTTTGGCAAGGGACAGATCCTCACCTTAAAGGCTGAAATTTCGGGTAACTCCAATAAATACACCCTCAGTTTTACCGAACCCTGGCTCTTTGATATTCCCTTGAGCGCAGGCTTTGATATCTACAACTGGGACAAGGAGTATGACTACTATGACAAGGAAAGCCGGGGCGGCGCCATCAGGCTCGGTTACATGATCTTTGATTTTACCAGCATCGGGTTAAAATACGGATTTGAGGATTTTGATATCACCAATGTCCAGGATGAATACACCTCGGTTGATTCAGGCCACTATGTGACCAGCAGCGTCACCGCTTCCCTGAAGTACGATTCCAGAAACAAACGCTTCAATGCAACAAAGGGAATGCTGAACAGCATTTCCGTGGAGTATGCAGGCGGTCCCCTGGGGGGCAAGATCGATTTCACCAAGTACATTGCAGAATCCGGAATCCACTTTCCGATCTTCTGGAAGTTCACGGGACTGATCCACGGTAAGACCGGGTTCCTCGACGACAACTCAGACAGTGACATCGATATCGATTATGAGAAGTTTTATCTTGGCGGCATCAACTCCGTAAGGGGTTATGACTGGCAGGATATCAATGCCGGCAAGAACAAAGATAACAAGATCAGGGGCGGTGAGAAGTTTATCCAGTTCAATGCGGAACTGAACTTTCCCCTTCTGGACGATGTCGGGCTTTCCGGGGTGGTGTTCTACGATACCGGGGATGTGTTTGCAAAGGGCGAAGATTTTGCTGTCGACGAACTCTATTCAAGCTATGGCGCAGGCATCCGCTGGTATTCTCCCATGGGGCCCATCCGGATCGAGTACGGCATAACCCTGGATGATACGGATGAGTCCACAGCTGGTGACAGCCGGTGGGAGTTCTCCATGGGCAGCTCTTTTTAACGATTGACCGGGCTATGCCCCTTTTCAGGGAGCTGTAAAATGCCCTCAGCAAAATTATAATAAACCGGGGTCAGGCTTAGCTTATTGCAGTAATTGCTCATTTTTTTGAGTTTTGTCACAATAAGCTAAGCCTGACCCCTAAAAGATTTACTTATCAGGAGGATACAATGAAAGCATTGAATCGAATGGCTCTAATAACTGCGGTACTGTTTACCTTTGGTGCAGCATCGGCTGTTGCGGCAGACCTGCCGAAGATCGGGATTGTCAATTTCCAGAAGGTTCTCGCCACCTCAAGCCCGGGCAAGATTGCCAAGGCTGAAATAAACAAGAAGGGAAAAGAGATGGAAGAGAGCCTTAAGGCCAGAGGGTCTGAGCTTGAGGAGCTGAAAAAGACCATCGAGCGCGAGGCCCTGGTGATGAGTAAGGAAAAGCGCGATGAGAAAGAGCGTGAGTTCAGGATCAAGGTCAATGACTTCAAGACCTTGCAGGCAAAGTATAAGGAGACCTTCAAGGTTCTTGAGAACCGCCTTGTTTCAAAGATCAACAAGGATGTCCTTGAGCTTGCCCAGAAGATTGGGAAGGATAATGGCTATGTTCTCATCCTGGAGCAAAATGCCGCTGGTGTCATGTATTTTCCTGAAGCCCTTGATATCACCGACAAGCTGATCATCGAGTTTAATAAGAGTTCCGTAAAGGCAAAGCAGTAGACAGATCCATGAAAATTACCATTAACGACCTGGCATCAACCATGGGCTGCGAAGTCATAGGCGACGGTGCCCTGGAACTTTCCGGGGTCTCCTCCTTTGACGACGCCAGGGCCGACGAGATCACCTTTGCGGTAGACCCCAAATTCCTGAACCGGTTGAGTGACACCCGGGCCGGGGCCGTGATCGTCCCCCTGGATTTCATTAATGATGATTCAAAGAATCTCACCTGTACCCTGGTGAAATCAGAGAATCCAAAACTCCACTTTTTCAGGATCGTTTCACGGTTTCATCCTGCAAAAGAGCCTGACCGTACTGTCTCTCCCATGGCATCCATGGGGTGTGGCCTTACCCTGGGAACAGATGTTACCATGGGCCCCAATGTTACGGTGGGCGACAATGTCACCCTTGGGGACCGTGTCTGCCTCATGGCCGGGGTCTTTGTGGGTGACAATGTCGTCATTGGCAGCGATACAACCGTTAAACCCAATGTAACGGTGATGGAGAAGACACGGATCGGAAAGAGGGTCCTCATCCATTCCGGTACGGTGATCGGCAGCGACGGTTTTGGCTTCACACCCAACCAGGGTGCCCATGAGAAGCTGATCCACGCGGGATTCGTCCAGATTGACGATGATGTGGAGATCGGTGCCTGCAACACCATTGACCGGGGAACCCTGGGGCGTACATGGATCGGCAAGGGTGTCAAAACCGACAACCTTGTTCACATTGCCCATAATGTCACCATTGGGGAGAATACCCTTATTGTTGCCCAGGTGGGGCTGGCAGGAAGCGCCACCATTGGAAAAAATGTGATCCTTGCCGGAAAATGCGCAGTGTCGGGCCACCTGACCGTTGGGGATTCCGCGATAGTCGGACCCGGTGGCGGCGTGCTCTCTGATGTTCCACCGGGGGAGGTTGTTTCCGGAATTCCCCAAATGCCCCACAAGCTCTGGCTCAAGGTGGGGAAGATTCTTCCAAGGCTTCCGGATTTCAGGAAACGGCTTTTGGCCCTTGAAAAGCGGGTCGACCGCCAGGAGACGGGACAACGCGATTCTAGTTCATAGCATGTGAATTGAGCCGTTTTCCTGTTTCGGTAGGGAAAGCAGGTATCCATTCGAGTGCAAATAACTATAACTGTTGCAACCCCGGTTGTCATGATTTACAATCAAAATTGTTTTACGGTTTTACCACGAACGGAGCTTTTTATATGATTCATCCCACGGCAATAATTGATCCAGGAGCTGAGATCGATTCCAACGTCACCATCGGACCCTATGCCATCATCAAGAATGATGTCCGCATCGGCGCCGGTACCGAGATCGGCCCCCATGCCACCATTGACGAATACGTTACCATCGGTCCTGACTGCAGGATATTTCAGTACGCCTCTGTTGGAGGTGCTCCCCAGGATTTGAAATACCACGGAGAAAAAACCTACCTCAAGATCGGACGGGCGACCATCATCCGTGAGTTTGTAACCATCAACCGGGGAACCGAGTTCGGAGGGGGATATACCGAAGTGGGGGAGGAGAACTACCTCATGGCCTATACCCATATCGCCCATGACTGCAAAACCGGTAACAGGGTTATCCTTGCCAACAACTCCACCCTGGCCGGTCACATTGAACTTGGGAACAATGTTACGGTTGGCGGCCTTGTGGCGATTCATCAGTTTGTCAAAGTCGGAGATTTCGCCTATATCGGCGGGAAATCCGCAGTTACCAAGGATATTCCCCCCTATGTGATTGCCGCAGGTGACCGGGCAACCCTCCATGGCCTCAACAATGTCGGGCTTAAACGGAATAAATTTTCCAAATCCACTCTCCAGGAGCTGAAAAAGGCATACCGGATCGTATTTCGGATCGGACTCACCGTGAAACAGGCTGCAGAGCGGGTCAGGGCCGAGGTGGAGCAGATTCCCGAGGTGGTCAACTTCATGACTTTTATCCAGGAGTCCAACCGGGGCGTGACAAGATAATTTATGAAGATCGGACTCATTGCAGGAGGGGGCCAGTTCCCCCTCCTTTTTGCTAAAAAGGCAAGGCAGAACGGATACGAAGTTCATGCCGCAGCCTATGTCAACGAAGCCTCTTCCGTACTTGCCGACCATGTGGACTCCATTGAATGGCTTCACCTGGGCCAGGTCGGGCGCCTGTTGAAGCAGTTCAGGCGCCAGGGGATCACCGAGGCGGTTATGCTCGGGACGGTCAGGAAAACACGGATCTTCACCGACATCAAACCGGATCTCAAGGCCCTGGCTTTCATCGCCAGGATGGGCCATACCCACGACGATTCCATATTGAGGTCGTTTGCAGATCTTCTCCAGGGGGAAGGGGTCACCATCCGGCCGTCCACCTTTCTCCTTCCGGAACTGATCTCCCCCAAAGGCTGCTGGACAAAGCGCAAGCCCAACAAGGCCGAAAAAAAGGATATTCGAATCGGCTGGTCCATGGCCCGGGAGATCGGCAGGCTGGACATCGGCCAGTGCCTTGTGATCAGCAACGGAACCGTGCTTGCCGTTGAGGCGGTGGACGGAACCGACGCAACCATTACCAGGGGAGGTTCCCTTGGAAAGGGTGGAGCCGTGGTGGTCAAACTCTGTAAGCCGGAACAGGACCTGAGGTTTGATCTGCCCGCATCAGGGGTTGAAACCATCCGGACCATGCACGCTTCCGGGGTTTCGGTGCTGGTGCTCGAGGCGGGAAAGAGCCTCTCCTTTGACAGGGAAGAGATGATCGGTCTGGCCAACGAACTCGGTATCACCATTGTTGCCATGGAAGAGGGAGAGGTGGAATGACACCGGTTATACAGCCCCGTCACATCATGATTCTTGCAGGCGAGCCCTCCGGGGATCTCCACGGTGCTAACCTGGTCCGAAGCCTGAAACAGATGGAACCCGGGCTTAAGATCTCCGGCATCGGCGGAGACGGCATGGCAGCCCGGGGCATGGAGCTGTTTTTTCACATCAACCGGCTCTCGGTCATGGGACTCACCGAGGTGCTTCTCCAGTTCAGGGTGATTAAACAGGCTTTCGACCTGTTCAGGCAGAAGGTCAGAACCACGAAACCGGATCTTGTCATCCTGATCGATTATCCCGGGTTCAATCTCCGGGCTGCCGCATTTGCCAAAAAAGCCGGGGTGCCCGTCCTTTATTATATCACGCCTAAGGTGTGGGCCTGGAAACGTTCCCGGCTCAAGACCATCAAACGGGTTGTGGATCATGCCGCCCTGATCTTTCCCTTTGAGGCACCCATGTTCCGGAAGGAGGGCATTCCCGCAACCTTTGTGGGGCATCCCCTCCTGGACTGCTATCCCGATACCATGACGCCTGACCGTTCCAGGGAGGATGGTGATTTTATCATCGGGCTTCTTCCCGGGTCTAGGGAGACGGAGATCTCAGCCCTTTTCAAGACCATGGTTGAGTCCGCCGTCCTTATCAGGAAGCGGATTGGAAATGTCCGGTTCCTGGTGTCCGCGGCCCCCAGCGTGGACCACCAGCAGATGGAACAGATCATGGCTCCATACAACAAGGACCACCTGTTCACCCTTGTCAAAGGCACTCCCCAGTCTATCTTCCACCGGGCAGACCTGCTGGTTGCAGCCTCGGGTACCGTCACCCTGGAGGCCGCCATCTGCGGGGTTCCCATGATCATTGTCTACAAACTTTCCTCCCTGACCTTCTTCATTGGCAGGATATTTGTCCGGCTTAAACATGTGGGGCTGGCCAACATCATCGCAGGGCACGAGGTGGTTCCGGAGTTACTCCAGAACCAGGCTACCCCTGAAACCATTGCCCATACAGCGGTGTCCCTCTTGAACCGGAAAAAACTCGGCCAGATGCGGTCCAGGCTTTTAATGATTCGAAAACTCCTTGGGGGGAGGGGAGCATCCCTGCGCACGGCAAGGCTTGCCCTGGAACTTATGAGAACCCGCAGTCTTTAACAGAAAATCCCGTTTTTCCCTTTGATATTTTCCGGGACTATGATCTAATACCATCAATATTCAGTCAAATTTCATGTTAAAGAGGTTAAACACGATACCATGCCAACCCAGTTGATTTTCCTTGTTCTATGTCTGATTCTTTCCGCTTTTTTTTCTTCATCCGAGACAGCTCTATTTTCCATCTCCAAGGTAAGGGCCCTTCACCTGGCCAAGGAGGGCACGCGGTTTGACCGGCTTATCATGCGGATGAAAAAGAAACCCCACAGTCTTCTGACAACCATTCTCATTGGTAACAACCTGGTGAACATCGGCGGCTCCGCCCTGGCCACCGCCATTGTCATGGAGCAGTTCCATTCCAATGCCGTGGGCATTGCCACCGGCATCATGACTTTTCTCATCCTCGTGTTCGGGGAGATCATTCCCAAATCCTTTGCCACCCATAACAATGTCCTGGTGGCCAGGGTTGTAATCTATCCTGTGTTCTGGCTGTCAAAGCTGTTTTTGCCCATCATTGCCGTGCTCAACTTTATTCCCAAGATCCTTGGCGGTTATTCAAGCCAGCCCGCCGTTACAGAGGATGAACTCATGACCATGGTGGAGGTGGTTGAGGAGGGAGGAGAGATCAAGGAGGAGGAGCGGGAGCTGATCTCCAACATCTTTGAATTTGACGATACAAGCTCCTCCGAGATCATGACCCCCAGGGTGGATATGTATGTCATCGATGTGGACGACCCTCTGGATATCAAGGCGATCCTTAAATCCGGATTTTCCCGTATCCCCGTTATCGAGGAGAACATCGATAATGTGGTGGGTATCCTCAACATCAAGGACCTTTTTGCCCGGTACCACGAGCGCTGTATCACGGAAGACTCCTCTGCCTTTGATGTCCGGAAGATCATGCGGGAACCTTTTTTTGTTCCGGAATCCAAAAAGATCGATTCTCTGCTCCATGAGTTTAAGCAGATGAAGAGTCACATCGGCATTGTCATTGATGAGCACGGCGGTGTGGAGGGGCTTGTCACCATGGAGGATGTGCTTGAGGAGCTAGTGGGTGAGATATCCGATGAGACAGACCAGCTTGATCCCCACCTGGTCAAACTCAAGGACAAACGCTGGATCGTTCTCGGCAAGGCCGATATCGACGAGATCAACAAGAATCTGGGATTGTCCATTGATGATTCCAGCGATTACGATACCTTTTCCGGGTACATCCTTGACAGGATGGGAAGGATCCCGGATGTGGGGGAGAGCATTGATATAGATCCCTATACGGCCACGGTCAAGGAGAAGGACGGCAACAGGATCAAAACCTTTATGTTGAAAAAAGAAGTAAAAAAGCCTTGACTTTGACAAAAAGACTCTATACGCTGTTACGAAATTATTAACAGTATCTACTCCCAAGGAAAAAAATACAGTGATCACATTCAACGCAGACAACTTTTACTTTTATTTTAGGTATTATTTTAATACCGGTCTGCCTGTGGTGCACTGAAAGAGAAGATACTAAACTAAAAAGTGAAAAAGCCGCAGCAGACCAAAGGTCGCTGCGGCTTTTGTGTTTTTAAAGGGCTGCGGGGATGTTAAAAATCTGCAGCCCTTTTTCCTTTTCAAGGAGAAAAAAATGTCAGTCATCGGAAAGAGGATTCGCCTTGAGCGCATTATCAACAGAGAAACAGGCAAGACCATCATCGTCCCCATGGATCACGGTATTTCCATAGGTCCTGTCAAGGGGATCCTTGACATGAAGGAGGCGGTGAGGAAAGTGGCCCGTGGTGGGGCAAATGCCATTGTGGAACACAAGGGACTGGTTGGGGAGGGCCTTCGGGGTCAGGGTCCGGATATCGGGCTCATCGTACATCTCTCAGCTTCCACCTCCCTCTCCACCCGGCCCAACGCCAAGACCCTGGTCTGCACCGTGGAGGAGGCCATCAAGCTCGGGGCCGATGCCGTGTCCATCCATGTTAATCTCGGCAACGGGGATGAGGCCCGGATGCTCAACGATTTCGGGAAAATCAGCCGGGTTGCCGGGGAGTGGGGCATGCCCCTTCTGGTGATGATCTACGTAAGGGGGCAGAAGGTTCCCAACGAGTATGACAAAGATGCCATCAAGCATGCCGCCAGGGTGGGGGGCGAAATGGGTGCCGACATTGTCAAGGTGGCCTACCCCGGTACTCCCGAGGGGTTCCGTGAGGTGGTGGAGGGGTGTCCCGTTCCCGTGGTTATCGCAGGTGGCGCAAAGATGGATTCGGACAGGGAGATCCTGACCATGGTCAGGGAGAGCATTGATGCGGGCGGCTCCGGCGTTTCCATCGGGCGAAACGTGTTCCAGCACGATGATCCGGGGAAGATGGTGGAGGCCATGGGGGCGATCATCCATGATGATGCATCCATTGACAAAGCACTTGGCATTTTAGCTGATCATTGATTTTACCTTATCGCATTTGGATTGAGCCCAATTTTTGTTTTGACAGGTAAAGTGTATAGCAGGAGACGGATATGAAAAAAATATGGATACGGGTGGAGCCCTGGGATAAGGAGATAGTAACCACGGCCCTTGAGTGCGGGGCCTTTGGGGTGATGGTTCCCGAGGGCCATGCTGCAGAGGTGAGAAAACTTGGTAAAATCGTCATCATGGCGCCGGATGGAGATCTGGTACCTGGAACGGATGTCAGGGAGATCCGCATCGAGAGCCAGGAGGATGAGGAAGCGATACTTGATGCCGCACGGGCCGGAACGGTGATCTTAGATACCTGTGACTGGAAAATTATTCCCCTGGAGAACCTCATTGCCAGGGGAGCAAGCGTGATCTTCAAGGTGGAAACAACCGCCGAGGCAAAGACGGCGTTTCAGATCCTGGAACATGGGGTCGACCAGATTGTGTATCAACCCAAAAACTGTGTTGAGTTGAAGAATTTTTTCTCCGATCTATCCCTTGAAGGTGAAACCACCCTTTTGGAAACCGCCGAGATCGTAAGCGTCACCCAGGCCGGAATGGGTGACCGGGTCTGTATCGACACCTGCACCATGATGACGCCCGGACAGGGAATCCTTGCCGGAAACAGCAGCAAGGCGTTGTTCCTGGTTCATAGCGAAAGCCTTGAAAATCCCTATGTGGCCGCCCGTCCGTTCCGGGTGAATGCAGGACCGGTCCATGCCTACACCCGGGTTCCCGGCGGCAGGACCCGCTACCTGTCCGAGCTTGAGGCCGGAGATCCCATTTTGATCACCTGTGCCGACGGCCGGACCATTGAGGCGGTCACCGGGCGTCTCAAGATAGAGAAACGGCCGCTGATGCTGGTCAAGGCAAGGGCAAAGGAGCAGGAGATCTCCCTGCTGGTTCAGAACGCCGAAACAATCCGCCTGACCTCTCCCAAGGGAGAAGCCATCTCCGTGGTGGACCTGAAGCCGGGGGACACCGTACTGGTCGCCCTTGAAACCAAAGCCCGGCATTTCGGCCACAGTATAGAGGAGAGTATTTTAGAGCAATGACAAACACGACAGACAATCAACCGTTGGAAAACAGGTTAGAGGGGTTCAGGGCCGAGATCGACGGCATTGACCGGGAGATCGTCGCCCTTATCAACAAGCGGCTGCTCATCGGCAAGAAGATCGGGGAGGTCAAGGATGAGATCGGGTCCGATGTCCTTGACCAGCAACGTGAAAACAAGGTGCTGGAACGGCTTGCCCGCATTAACCAGGGGCCTTTAGAGGATGATGTGCTTCGTTACATCTACAGTGTCATCATGACGGCCTCCCGGCAGATCCAGCGCGCCAACAGGATCTCCTATCTGGGACCCGAAGCCAGCTACAGCCATATCGCCTCTCTGAATCATTTCAGGCATTCGGGACAATTTGTAGATGAGGTAAGCCTCAGGGAAGTGTTTCAACAGGTGGAGAAAAAAGAGAGCAATTACGGGGTGGTTCCGGTTGAAAACTCCATTGAGGGCGCGGTGAACCACACCCTGGATCTTTTCTATGAGTTTGACCTCACCATTGTTGCCGAGCACTATGAACATATCTCCCATGACCTGCTTTCGGCTTCAGGGGATATCGGTGCCATAAAAACAGTCTATTCCCATCCCCAGGCCCTTGCCCAGTGTCGGAACTGGCTTCGGAAAAAACTGCCCGGAGCAGAGATTGTGGAGACGACCTCCACCTCCCAGGCCGCAAGGATCGCAGCCAAGGAGAATCATGCCGGGGCCATTGCAAGCTCCAGGGCCGCCCATATTTATAATCTCCAGGTGGTGGAGTCAAAGATCGAAGATCTCTCCGGCAACATCACCCGGTTCCTGGTGATCGGCAGGGACAAGGTCGAAAAAACCGGTAAGGACAAGACCTCTGTCATGTTTGCCACCTCCCATGTGCCGGGAGCTCTTTTTAAGGCGTTGGATCCGGTGAACCGGGCAGGTCTAAACATGGTCAAGCTGGAATCAAGACCCACCCGTCACCAGAACTGGAGCTACTATTTTTTCATGGATATCGAGGGACACATTGAAGACAAGGTCGTGTTTGACACCATTGAGGAGATGAAGGCCAACAGCCTCTACCTCAAACTCCTGGGCTCTTATCCCGTATTCAGTGAACTTTAAAATTAAAACTAAGAACCTAAGGTTGTGAACGTCAATGTTAAATTCAGACACCAGGCTCTATGCTCTTTTCGGCGATCCGGTTTCCCACTCCCTGGGTCCGGTGATGCACAATGCCGCCTTTGCGGAGGGTCAAATCAATGCCGTGTACCTGGCATTCCGGGTTTCAAAGATCGAACAGGCGGTTGATGCCGTCAGAAACCTGAATATTGCCGGTGCCTCTGTCACCATTCCCCATAAGGAAACGGTGATTCCCTTTCTTGACGAAGTGGATGATCTTGCCCGGGAGATGGGGGCTGTGAACACCATTGTAAATCTTGATGGAAAGCTCGTTGGTTACAACACCGATGCCAGGGGCGCTGTGGATCCCATAGAGGAGGTGTGTGACCTTGCGGGAAAAAGGGTGGTGATCATCGGTGCCGGTGGCGCGGCCAGGGCCGTTGCCTTTGGTGTGAAACAAAAGGGCGCCGCGCTCTTCATGGTCAACCGGTCGGAAGAGCGGGGAAGGGAACTTGCCCGGGAGCTGGGGGCTACCTTTATATATAAGGAAGACCTGGTAAGGGTTGATCCTGAAATCGTTATCAATGCCACATCCGTTGGAATGGCACCCAAAACCCGCGATATTCCCCTGGATCCTGGAATTCTGAAGAGTTCCATGATAGTGATGGATATCGTTTACACCCCTGTAAGGACAGCATTGATCCGGGCTGCCATGGAAAAAGGGTGTGTTGTTATTGATGGCCTGTCCATGTTCGTTAATCAGGGTGCTGCACAATTTGAGTTGTTCACAGGTACAAAGGCGCCAAAAGAGACCATGAAAAATTCGTTAATAAAGGTAATTGAAAACCGATGAAACATATAAAAACACGAAATATCCATTCCTGCTCCGTTACCGTCCCGGGATCCAAAAGCGTTTCCCACAGGATGGTGATCTGTGCGGCCCTTGCCAACGGGCAATCCGTTGTGGATAATCTTTTAAAAAGTGAAGATATTGAACTGACCATGGCAACCCTCGCTCACATGGGGGCGTCCATCACTGAAACCGGAAGCAACTCGGTGACCATCAACGGGTTTAACGGGAAACCCGGGCCTTTTTCAGATCCCATCTATCTTGGGAACTCAGGCACCTCCATGCGGCTTCTCGCCGGCATTGCCGCCCTGGGGGATTCCGCCTATATCCTCACAGGGGACGAGCGAATGAACCAGCGGCCAATGGATGCCCTTCTTTCCTGCCTTAGAATGGCTGACATCGATGCCGTTTCCGTCAATGGCAACGGTTGTCCCCCGGTTTCCATAAAAGGGGGAAGCAGGCGGGGCGGCCTTGTGACCCTGGACTGCTCCACCAGCAGCCAGTACCTCTCAGCCATGCTGATGATGGGGGCGGTTTTGAGGAACGGACTGCACATCACCCTGTCCGGTCCCCCGGTGTCTGCCCCCTACATCGATCTTACCCTGGATATCATGAAGCGGTTCCAGGTGACTGCCCAAAGGCTCACCGAGACCCAGTTCCGTGTTCCCGGCGGCCAGGAGTATGTTCCCGGTCATTTTGCGGTGGAGCCGGATCTTTCCAATGCCAGTTATTTCTGGGCCGCAGGCGCGGTTTCTGGAAGTCCTGTAAAGGTGACAGGCGTTAGTCGCGATTCCCTCCAGGGTGACCTTGAGTTTGTTAACATCCTTGAACGCATGGGGTGCGAGGTGGCGGAGGATGGCGAGGGGATCGCTGTTTCAGGCGGCGAGCTTAAGGCTGTTGATGTTGATATGGGACGCTGTCCCGACGTGGTCCCGACCCTGGCCGTGGTTGCTGCCTTTGCAGACGGAACCACCCGGATGACCAACATTGCCCATTTAAGGGAAAAGGAGTGCGACCGCATTGAGGCTATGGTGTCCCAGCTCAGGAAGATGGGGATATCGGCTGACCAGGGGGATGACTGGCTTTCGGTCACGGGAGGTACTCCCCATGGCGCATCCATCGAGACATTCAACGACCACCGGATCGCCATGGCATTCAGTGTGGCAGGCCTGAAGGTTGAGAATGTTTCCATTGAAAATGAATCCTGTGTTGGAAAATCATTTCCAACCTTTTGGGAGGTCTTTGAAACCTTGTCATGAACGTGATTTTAATAGGATACCGTTGTACAGGCAAGAGCGAGACCGGCAGGATTCTGGCCGACCTGCTGGGGCTTCAATTTATGGATACCGATGATCTCATTGAAAAAACCATGAAGGGTTCGGTTGCCGACATTGTGGAAAGCAAGGGCTGGGAACGCTTCAGAAAGGTAGAGAGCCAGATTTTGAAGGGCCTTTTGAAAATCGACGGCCTGGTGATTGCCACGGGGGGCGGCGTGGTTCTGGACCAAGGGAACATTCTTGCCATGAAGAATGCCGGAACCGTGGTGTGGCTGACGGCAAGCATGGACACCATATTAGAAAGGATGTCAAACGATTCAAAAACGGCCGGCTTAAGACCCGCCCTGACCGACCGGAGCATTGAAGATGAAGTGAAGGATACCCTGGCCATGCGGGCGCCCCTCTATAAAAAGGCTGCCCATATGGAGATCGATACCTCAAACCTGGATGCGGCCGGGGTGGCAGCCACCATACAAAGGAATATATGAACCATGGCAGGTAGCAGTTTTGGAACGTGTTTCAAGGTAACCACCTGGGGAGAATCCCATGGCAAGGCAATCGGTGTGGTCGTGGACGGGTGTCCTCCAGGAATTTCCCTTGATGAGGCCCGGATTCAGGCGGCCCTTGATAAAAGAAAACCGGGTCAGAGCGCCGCAAGCACGGCAAGAAAAGAGCCGGATGTCCCGGTGATTTTGTCCGGGGTGTTTGAGGGGGTTACCACCGGCACTCCCATCATGATCGAGATACAAAACAAGGATGCCGATTCAAGGGCATATTCTGACATTGCCAGGTTGTACCGGCCGGGTCACGGGGATATCACCTACATTGCCAAGTACGGTATCCGTGACTGGCGGGGCGGGGGCAGGGCATCTGCCCGGGAAACGGCGGCAAGGGTTGCGGCAGGCGCCGTTGCCCAGGCCCTTCTGGACACCCTTGGGATCGAAATCAATACCTGCACCCTTGAACTCGGAGGGGTAAAGGCTAGCCGGATCGACTGGAGCGATACGGAGAACAACCGGTTCCAGTGCCCTGACAATGATGTTGTGCAGGAGATGGAAAACAGGGTCAATGATGTAAAACGCCAGGGGGATTCCGTGGGCGGCGTGGTTGAGATCAGGGCGGTCAACGTGCCTCCAGGCCTTGGTGAACCGGTGTTTGACAAGCTGGATGCCATGCTTGCAGGGGCACTCATGGGGATCGGGGCTGTCAAGGCGGTGGAGATCGGGGCAGGCTGTGACGCCGCAGGAATGACAGGGTCGGAAAACAACGACCAGATTCTGGAGGGCCGGTTTGAGTCCAATAATAGTGGCGGCGTTCTTGCCGGAATATCCAATGGGGATGAGATCATTGCCAGGGTACATGTAAAGCCCATTCCCTCCATTACCAAAGAACAGAAAACCGTTGATGAAAACGGAAAGCTGACAACCTTGTCAACAAGGGGGCGGCATGATGTCTCAGCCATTCCCAGGATAAACCCGGTATGTAAGGCCATGGTGGCCATTGTGATCGCAGACCTTTTATTACGGCAGAAAGCAATCGGATGAAGTTAAAGAGTATAGGAATCATAGGTGGCAAGGGAAGCATGGGGACCTGGTTTAAGGATTTTTTTGAGGCCCTTGGACATGGGGTCATGATCTCGGATCTGAACACCCCGCTAAACAACGAGGATCTCGCTTTGGCGTGCGACGTTGTAATTTTAAGCACATCAAAGGATCAGGCAGTAAAGATAGCGGCCGGGATTGGGCCGCTTATGGGGGAAGAGCAGATCTTCATGGATTTCTGCTCCCAGAAGGAAGAAATTGTTACGGCCATGACAGACCACTCCAAGGCTGAAGTCGTGGGAACCCATCCCATGTTCGGGCCGTTTACCAAAGGGATCGAGGGGCAGAATATCATCCTTTGTCCCGGTCGGGGAAGGAAGGGGTTTGCCTGGGCAACCCAGGTTTTCGAAGCTGCCGGCGCAACGGTCACCGAGCTTCCAGCCCGGGATCACGACCGGCATATGGCCCTTGTCCAGGGACTTACCCATCTTGTGACCATCACCATGGCAAGAACCCTTCAGAAGATGGATCTCCATCCCAATGATGTCTTTTCCATCTCAACGCCCATTTTTAGGCTCAATTCGGACATCATGGGCAGGCTCTTTGCCCAGGATCCTGATCTCTATACGACCCTGGTGGGGGAAAACAAGTATGTAAAGGAGGTGCTGTCACTGTATTGTGAATCCCTGGAGGAGGGAACCCAGGCCATTCTTGAGGGGGACCATGACCAGGGGGTTGATTTTTTGCGGGAAATAGGCGGGTTCGTTGGCAGTTATAAGGAGACCGCCCTTGAGCGAAGCAACAAGTTCTTGAATGTTTTGTTTGAATAAAATCCTACGAATTCAGCCATATATAAAAGCGTGTTATTGGGGGCGAAAAAAACAGTTGACAAGAAAAGGGTATTCAGGTAGGTTCACTGAGTCTTCGCGATGAAGTTCAGTGTTCTTGCGAACGACCACAATTTTGATCTTTGAAAACTGGTTAGTGACATATAAAGATGAAGCGTGTCTTTTGGGTGCTTTTGAAAGCACGTAAAAGATATTCAAAGAATTTAACTGGAGAGTTTGATTCTGGCTCAGAATGAACGCTGGCGGCGTGCTT
>JAQYWC010000027.1 GCA_030145245.1 Desulfobacterium sp. | reverse complement strand
TGTGGGGACAAAAAAAGATGAATGAGACAAGGATTCTTGTTGCAGAAGATGACACCAACATACGGACCGGGCTTGTGGATACCCTGGAGAGCGAGGGGTTTCAGGTGGTCGAGGCCCGTGACGGCAACGCGGCGGTCAAGGCGTTTCAAAACGGTGGTTTCGATCTGTTGCTCCTGGACATCATGATGCCGGAAAAGAGCGGCTATGACGTGTGCCGGGAGGTCCGTGCCATTGACAAACAGGTACCCATCATCATGGTTACGGCCAAGTCCGAGGAGATCGACACCGTGGTGGGGCTTGAGCTCGGTGCCGACGATTATGTTACCAAGCCATTTGGGGTGCATGAGCTGCTTGCAAGGATCTCTGCCGTGCTGAGGCGTTCCCGGCAGTGCCAAAGACCTGAAAGTCCTGAAAAGCAGGATAGCTTCGGGTTCGGAAATTGTGAGGTGTTTCCCAGGCGTTACACCCTTGTCAGGGACGGAATCGAGGTTGAGCTTTCCCAAAAGGAGATGCAACTGATCCGCTGTCTCCATGCTCATCCCGGGGAGGTACTGGGCAGGGACGAGATCCTCAACCGGGTGTGGGGCATGGACTACTACGGCACCACCCGGACCCTTGATCAGCACATTGCAAAATTGAGGAAAAAGGTTGAGGCCGATCCGTCCCATCCGTTAACCATCGTTACCGTCCACGGGGTCGGTTACCGCTACATCTGTCAGTAGGAGGAACCCGTGGGGAGAACCTGAAATAGATATATCTGTCAAAATGTCTTGACAACTTGACATATGTGGGCTTGAATGGAACCCATTGGAATGATTTTTTACTGACACACGAATGGAGCGCTCCATGCTGAACCCGCAGTCCCCCATACCTCTCTACCACCAGCTGGCCGAGATTCTGACCGCTGGCATCCGGTCCGGCGAGTTTGCGCCGGGAGCAAAGATCCCGCCTGAGACAACCCTTGCCGCAACCTACGGCATTGGCAGGCCCACGGCACGTCAGGGCATTGATGTGCTGGTGCGGAAGGGGCTGGTCCAAAGAAAGCGCGGTTCCGGCACCTTTGTGCTGGAAAAGGAGAGGGAGATTGATCTTTTTTCCCTGGCAGGCACCTCGTCTGCGTTTCAGAAACAGGGGATCGCAACCGAGGTGAGGATCCTCGATCCCATCCGCCTGGTTCAGGTGGTTGACGATGGCGAGAATCCCTTTGGCGGAAAAGAGGCATACCTGTTTTCCAGGCTGACCCTCGCCAAAAAAGAGCCGGTGCTTGTGGAGGATTTTTTTCTGGACAAGATCCTTTTTGCCGGTATCGAAACCATGGAGCTTTCCGGTGCCTCCCTTGCCCAGGTGGTGTGGGACCGCTTCTATCTTAAGCCCGTAAACGGCAGGCAAACCTTTAAGATCGTTACACTGTCCGAGTCCCGGGCCGAACTCCTTGGCATCAAACCCATGGATCCGGTTCTCGGGGTGAGGCGATCGCTTAATTTTCCCGGTGTGGAGAGCGGGGTATATTCCCAGATATTCTGCCGCACCGACAGATATTCATTTTCCCAGACCATAGGAGGGTATCCCAATGATTGACAGGGGGTATTACGGAACGTTCGGCGGGGCTTTTGTGCCCGAGATCCTTACTGCAACCTTTGACGAACTGGAGGCTGAGTTTCGTAAGCTGAAGGCGGATCCCGGTTTTTGGCAGGAGTATTGCGACCTCATGGGCTCCTATTCCTGCCGGCCCACGCCCCTGACCTATGCCGAAAATCTCACCCGGCACTTCCAGGGGGCGAAAATTTACATCAAGCGGGAAGACCTGAACCACACCGGCGCCCACAAGGCCAACAACGTCATGGGCCAGGGCCTTCTTGTAAAGCGCATGGGAAAGACCCGGGTGATCGCCGAGACAGGAGCTGGCCAGCACGGGGTTGCAACGGCCACCATGGCAGCCAAGTTCGGGTTTGACTGCACCGTCTACATGGGGGAGGTGGATGTGAAACGCCAGCGTCCCAACGTGTTCTGGATGGAGCAGATGGGGGCGACCGTGGTTCCCGTGACTGACGGAACAAGGATCCTCAAGGATGCCATCAACGAGGCGTTCCGGGACTGGGTTTCCCACATGGACACCACCCATTACGTCCTTGGAACAGCCTGCGGTCCCCATCCCTTTCCCGAGATGGTGAGCTACTTCCAGTCCATCATCGGCAAGGAGGCAAGGAAACAGATCCTGGAGAGGGAATCAAAGCTTCCGACCCGGGTCTATGCCTGTGTCGGGGGAGGCTCCAATGCCATGGGGATCTTTTCAGGGTTTCCCGACGACCAGGTGGAGTGTGTTGGGGTGGAGGCCGCAGGCCATGGTCTTGCTTCGGGAAAGCATGCCTCAAGACTCTGTACCGATGACGCAAGCGTCGGCGTTGCCCAGGGGTACAAAACCTACTTTCTCCAGGACAGTGACGGCCAGATGAAGGAGACCCATTCCATTGCGGCGGGCCTGGATTATGTGGGGGTCTCCCCGATCCTTTCCCAGATGCATGACCAGGGAACGGCCAGGTTTGAGGCTGTAACCGATGCCGAGGTGATCGAGGCCCTGAAGCTCACCATGGGGAAAGAGGGGATCATTCCGGCCCTGGAGTCGGCCCACGCATTTGCCCAGGCGTTCAAGGAGGCGCCCACCATGTCCAAGGATGATACTATTATCATCAACCAGTCGGGTAGGGGGGACAAGGATATCTTCACCATTGCCGATGCCCTTGGCGATCCCTCCTGGAAACGGTTCATCATGGAAAAGGCAGGTGAGTATCATGCTTGAAAACTATATCAGCGAACGGCTTAAGAAAAAGGATATTCTCCTGATGACCCATATCGTCATGGGATATCCGAACTTTGACGACTCCATGGCCATCGTCGAACAGATGGTTGAGGCAGGGGTTGATCTGATGGAGCTCCAGATACCGTTTTCAGAGCCCATGGCGGACGGCCCGGTGATCCTCGGTGCCAACCAGAAGGCCCTTGACCGGGGCGCACGTGTGGAGCGCTGTTTTGAGTTTGCCGAAGAAGCGGCTGCACGGTTTGACATTCCGTTTCTTTTCATGACCTACTACAACATTCTGTTCAAGTACGGGGTTGAAAAATTTGCCGCAAGAATGGCAAGGATCGGCATTAAGGGTGCCATTGTGCCGGATCTTCCCCCGGAAGAGGGGAAGGACTATCTTGCTGCCATGGAGAGGGAAGGGCTCGCTCCCATCCATATCTTTTCCCCCACCACCACGGACCGGCGCATGGCCTTTCTCTCCTCCCAGACCCGGGGGTTTGTCTACTGCATGGCACGAAAGGGCGTAACCGGAAAAGAGACTAGCTTTTCAAGCGACCTTGGGGACTATCTTGCCCGGTGCAGGAAGATGACCGAACTTCCTCTGGCCGTGGGGTTCGGAGTAAAGGACCGCTCTGATGTGGAGTTTCTTAAAGGAAAGGCGGACATCGCCGTTGTCGGCTCCCAGACCATCCGGCTCGTTGATGAAGAGGGAATCATGGCGGCCGGCAGGTTTATTAAAAAATTGATGTGAATATGGATCAGAACGTTGCGGAAAAGCGGTTCCGGTGTTATATTCAAGTATGAGTTCTGTGGTCGTCTGAATCTTCTCCTGGTCTTCTTTACCGGGTATGTGCAGATCTTGATTCAGCAAGTGTGTTACAGATCAAGGGATCCCAAATCCACAGAACTCAAACCCACCCATCAATCAATGAACCAGCGCCCAAGTCTTAGGTTTTTCCCGTCAAAGCAGGTGTGGGAACAACAAGAGGAGGAGGTCCCATGGTAACGAATGACCTGGTTAAACGTTTTTCCGTTTTTTCAAAGGTTTCCGAGGAGATGATTACACGCATTGCAAAGTGCTGTGAGGTTATGGAATTTGATTCAAAGCAGAGGATCTTTGGTGAGGGCGATATTGCCACGGCGGTCTACGGCGTTCTGGACGGTGAGGTGGAGTTGAGTATCAGGGTCAGGGACGAAATCCTGAAAACCGAGATCAAGTATGAAGAGTCCCTCCAGAGCCGTATCGAAACCATTGAAAAAAATATCGTGGTGGATTCCATTGTTTCGGGGGAGATCTTCGGGTGGTCTGCCATGATAGAACCGGGCGTTCTCACCTCGACGGCGATCTGCTCGGCACCTACCAGGTTGCTGGCACTGCCTGCCCGGGATCTTAAAACTCTGTTTGATGCCGACATTCACCTGGGTTATTTTTTCATGGAGGAGCTGGCTCAGATCGTATCAAACCGGCTCAGGAACCGGACCCGCAGGCTCATTGAAAGCTGGGGCCAGGCCTTTGCCGTGAACAAGATCGAAAATTGAGGGTTTAGCTTTTTAACTTTGATTCTCGTGTTATTTTGGAAAGAGAATCAGAAACCTTTTTGGGTTCTGGCTTGCCCAGGTTAGGTTTTCCTGAAGATATAGGGAGAGTCAAAACAGGACCGGAATTCCCGGGCCCCCCGGGGAAGCTGCTCGTGGGCGCCCTTGATGAGAAACCCCTTGTTGGCAAGGGAGGAAACGATCCGCCTTAACACCCATGCCTTTAATTCGTCGTTGCAGTACATGAGAATGCTGTTTCTCAGAAAGATAATGTCAAAGCGTTCATCCGGGGGATCGTCGTGGAGGTCGTGGACTCTCCAGTCGATCCCCTTTTTAAATGCCGGCTTGACCCGGAACCATTTTGATCGGGGGGTCGGTTCAAAGCAGGTCGCCCAGATTTCCGGGGGAACGTTTTTCAGGCTGTTTTGCCTGTATTCTCCCTGTTTCGCCATGGCCAGATAGTCCGGGTTGATGTCGGTTGCCACAATTTTCAAGGGCGGGAGATGGGGCAGTTTTTGCCCGAGAACCTTCCAGGCCATGGTGAGGGTGTAGGGCTCTTCACCCCGGGCGCAGCCTGCGCACCAGATGGTTACCCTGGATGACTGTGTTGCGGCAAGTTCCGGCATGACATGGCCGGAAAAGTCTTTCCAGAGCATTTCGTCCCTGAAAAAGCGGCTGATGGAGACGGTCATGATAAGCCGCAGGCAATGGTATTCTTCTTTGTCCCGGCGGGCAAGCTTAAGGTAATCCATGACGCTGGGGATTCCAAGCTCCACCATGCGTCGGACCACACGCTTTTTGACTCCTTTTCTCACCTTTCTGTAGCCTGGAAAGGATAAATCCATGAAATCAAGCAGTATCCGGAATTCTCCATCGTTCACGGAGCTAACCCAAGGGTTTAAAATTCAAACTTCAGCTTAAAAACAGCCTCTGTTTTTGAGCCGTCCGAGGTTAAGCCGATGCCGTATTTGCCCCCCATGATTCGGTCTATGGGCCTGCTTATGATTTCGCAGTCAAACTCATGATCCAGGGCATCAAATCGTGTTAATATGGAAACCGGCGTAAACCTTGTGTTGAACTCAAGCACGGGACTTGCGTTGTCATCGAGCTTTCCGGAAAACGAAAATCCCCGGGGCTCGGCTTTCGGAGCATCTGATTCTGATGACAGTTTTCCGGGAAGGGTCGTGGCGTCGTTGCCGGTGTCGAAATTTTTCCTGTACTCAAATTTGAAACGATTTATCATGGATCGCTTGAATCTGTTGAGTTTTTTTCCGGTTCGGGTTTTTTCAAGCATGTCGGTTGCCGATGATGCAGCGATCTGTTTTGCCATCCCCCTCTCTTCCAGATCCCGGTCCCTGAATTCACCGTCATAGACCTCAAAGAAGTCGTTTGCAAAGAATTCTTCCTGGTCGGCATGGAGCGGTAGGAGGAACAATAGTAGTGACATGGCCAAGGCCGTCATGAGCATGTGGAAAGGTTTCTGCCAGGAGTTCATGGGAACCTCCTTTCTTTGGGGGGAGGATGGCCTTTAATAGGGAGTTATTCGGGCCCGTCCCTGTCCCTTTTTTCTGGTATAGCGTTGATAGGGTTTTTCAATGTTTATTCCTGTTCCGTTCGGTTGTCGTCGAGAAGATCGCTGTTTCTCAAAAGTGATATTTTTTGTAACAGTTACTATCTATAATGTAGTAGATTATTAGCCAAAATACAATGCCTAACCCCTGTTTTTCTATCGATCGATTTCCTGTTAAAAAAAGATTTGCAAAAAATATACCGGATGCTCTTATTGCAGGGTGTTTTTTTCTTGACTTCTTTTTCGGCTGTGTTAAGTAACAAAACCTGTGTTTACAATTACTGGTTGTTTAGTTTCTATCCCCTGATTGCAGAATGGTTTGCGCCGCCTTGTCTTCGACCGACCCCCACTACATCACTCGATACCCAACTAAATATTTTTTTATTTTCAGGAGTTTATTATGGGTTTTAGTTTTGTCCCAGAGTCTTTTTGCGTGTTTCGGGAACATTATTCCCGGCAAAATTTTCTAAACGACATTATGGCCGGAGTTATCGTGGGTATCGTGGCCCTTCCCCTGGCCATCGCCTTTGCCATCGCATCGGGTGTAAAACCGGAGCAGGGTATCTACACGGCCGTGGTGGCGGGGTTACTGATTTCGTTGTTCAGCGGAAGCCGGGTTCAGATCGGCGGCCCCACGGGCGCCTTTATCATCGTTGTATTCGGGATCGTACAAGAGTTTGGATATCAGGGGTTGATGGTTGCAACCATTATGGCCGGCGTGCTGCTGGTCTTCATGGGGGTGACCAAGCTTGGGGCTGCTATTAGGTTCATTCCCTATCCCATGACCATAGGTTTTACCAGCGGCATCGCATTGATCATTTTTACCACCCAGATCCAGGATTTTTTCGGTTTCAAGATCCCGGAGATCCCGGCAGACTTCATTGGTAAGTGGGTTGCCTATGGCCATCACTTCCCGACCCTGGACCTTAACATCATGGCCATGGGAGGCGCCACCATCATGATCATGGTTTTTTGGCCCAGGGTGACCAGGAAGGTTCCCGGATCGGTGATCGCCATCGTTGCGACCACCCTTGTCGTTTCCCTGTTCGACCTTCCCGTGGATACCATCGGCAGCAGGTTCGGCAGCATTCCTACCATGCTTCCAAAGCCCTCGATTCCCCGGGTCACATTTGACATGATCCGTGAACTCATCTCTCCCGCTTTTACAATTGCCATGCTGGCTGCCATCGAATCCCTTCTCTCTGCAGTTGTGGCGGACGGAATCACGGGAAATCGCCACAATTCCAACATGGAGCTAGTGGCCCAGGGGCTTGCCAATATCGTGGTGCCGCTGTTCGGGGGAATTCCTGCCACCGGTGCAATCGCCCGGACCGCCACCAACATCAAGAGCGGCGGTACAACGCCTGTTGCAGGCATCGTTCATGCGGCAACCCTGCTCCTGATCATGATCTGTTTCGGGAAGTGGGCCACCCTGATTCCCATGGGTACTCTGGCTGCCATTCTCATGGTGGTGGCCTACCACATGAGCGAGTGGCGCTATTTTCTGAAACTGTTCAAGAGCCCGAAAACCGACGTGTTCGTCATGCTTTCCACCTTTTTTCTCACCGTGTTCGTGGATCTTACCATCGCCATCGAAGCCGGTGTGGTGCTGAGCGCGCTTCTGTTCATGAACCGCATGGCCAAGGCGACCATCATCCGCAGAAGTACGGTTGACATAAAGACAGACCAACACTCGCTCAAGGACCGGTTAGTGCCCGAAGGCGTGGAGGTGTTCGAGATCCACGGCCCCTTTTTTTTCGGGGCTGCCAACCGGTTCAAGGATACCCTTCAGATTGTGGGGAAGACGCCCAAGATACTGATCATCCGGTGCCGCCATATCCTCTTTATCGACGCCACGGCACTCCATGCCCTGGAGGAGTTGGTGGACAAGACCCTGAACGACGGCACGACCCTGCTCTTATCCGGGGTCCATGCCCAGCCTTTGATCACACTGGAACAGTCAGGGCTTTACTACAAGATCGGCGAGGAGAACCTTTACGGCAACATCGATGCCGCATTGAACGGGGCACGGCGCATGCTGGGGGTCCCCGAGCTCCCCTTGCCGGTTCCTTTTATTCCTACGGTTGCACGGGAACGGGAGTAAATAACGGGGCGTAATGTTCGGGGTCAGG
>JAQYWC010000062.1 GCA_030145245.1 Desulfobacterium sp. | reverse complement strand
TGGCAGAGAGGCCACACCCGTTCCCATCTCGAACACGGAAGTTAAGATCTCTAGCGCCGATGGTACTGCAGGGGCAGCCCTGTGGGAGAGTAGGACGCCGCCGGATTATTTTTATAAAGCCCTGATCATCGATTTTCGATGGTCAGGGCTTTTCTATTTTGGAATATCGCCGAGATTATGTAAACTTTTCGTACATGCTGTGGAACACCCAAGAGAAACTTAAACTAATCGGGGACAGATTTAAAATCTGTCCCCATTCCTTTGGGTGTCCCCCTTCTTTTTAGAAGATAACTTTTGCCACATCCTTGTAGGTCTTGGCAAAGTGAGCCGTGACTCCGGATCTAATGTGGTCGGGAAGCTCCTCAAAATCCTTTTGATTTGCGTGGGGCAGGATGATCTCCATGATTTTTATCCGTCGTGCCGCTATGATCTTTTCCCGTACTCCTCCCACCGGAAGGACCTGACCTGTCAGGGTCAGCTCGCCTGTCATGGCAAGGGGCCGGTCAATCTTCTTTTCAATGGCCAAAGAGAGCAGGGCGGTGGCCATGGTGATCCCGGCACTGGGACCGTCCTTTGGCGTGGCCCCTTCAGGAACATGGAGATGGATGAATGCGGTATCAAAGTAGTCAGGGTTGCCCTTGAACCTTGTCATGTTGGCAGAAATATAGCTGTAGGCGATCTCAGCCGATTCCTGCATCACATTTCCAAGCTGGCCCGTGAGCCTGAATCCCTTTTGCTTTGCATGCACCCTCACTGCTTCTATGCTCAGGGTCGCACCGCCCATGCTTGTCCAGGCAAGCCCTGTGACAACGCCGGTGCCGGTGATGGACCGCTCCTTCTGGAACACGGGTTTCCCCAACAGCTCCTCCATGTTTTTCAGCGAAATCTTTTGTTCAATCCCTGGCTTTTTCATCAGCTTGACAATGGATTTTCTGACGATCCTGGCAAGGTGTTTCTCAAGATTCCTGACACCGGCTTCCCTGGCATAGCCTTCGGCAATCTGGCGGAGGACGGCATCTGATATTTTCAGCTGTTTTGATTTGAGTCCTGATCGTTTTAAAAGGCGGGGCCACAGGTGATGTTTGGCAATGTCCACCTTTTCCTTTGTTATATAACCTGAAAGCCGTATGCCATCCATCCTGTCCAGTAGTGGACCCGGAATGGTATCAAGCTGGTTGGCAGTGCAGATGAAGAGCACCTTTGACAAATCCAGGGTCAGATCAAGATAGTGATCGAGAAATTTATCGTTCTGTTCGGGATCCAGGACCTCGAGAAGTGCCGATGCCGGATCTCCCTGATAGGACATGCCTATTTTATCGATCTCGTCCAGCATTATTACCGGATTGGAGACTTTGCAATTCTTCAGGGCATGGACCAGTTTTCCTGGAAGCGCGCCGATGTAGGTGCGCCTGTGACCTTTTATTTCCGCCTCATCCCGCATGCCACCCAGGCTGAAGCGAAAAAACTTTCTTCCCAGGGCCTCGGCAATTGATTTGCCGATTGAGGTCTTGCCAACGCCGGGGGGGCCGACCAGCAGGAGGATGGATCCTGCGACCTCCTTTTTGTAGGCGCCAACGGCCAGAAATTCGATGATTCGGTCCTTGACATCGTCCAGGGCGTCGTGGTCCCGTTCCAGGATCTCTTTTGCGATGTCAAGATCCAGATTGTCGGTGGAAAAGACGCCCCAGGGGATGGAGGTGAGCCAATCAAGGTAGTTTCGCGTGACCCCGTACTCGGCAGATCCGGTTTCAAGCACCTTGATCTTTTCAAATTCGTCATCGATTTTTTCCTGCACGTGGTCGGGCACCGTCATTTTTTTAAGGCGGTCCGTAAATTTTTCTATTTCAGCAGTCTTGTCATCCTTGGACAGCCCCAGCTCCTTCTGGATGATCTTGAGCTGCTCCCTCAGGAAAAATTTCCTCTGGTTTTCGCTGACCTTGCGATTTACCTCCTGGCTGATCTCCTGTTGCATCTTGAGAATTTCCAGCTCTTTTTTCAGCATCACCAGAACCTTGTCCATCCGTTTTGACAGGGAAAGGGTCTCAAGGATCTCCTGGAGCTCCTTTCCCGTGGCCGAGGTGATGGTGGCCGCAAAATCCGACAGCAGGGACGGGTCGTTGGGCGTAAACCTCGCCAGGTATTGCTTGAGTTCCTCGTTGTACAAGGGATTCAGGGGAAGCAGGGTTTTGATGGATTTGATCACGGATATGGAATACGCCTTCAGCCTCTCCTCATCCTCTTCAGGGCTTTTGGGATAGCTGACCGAGACCATGTACGGCGGTTTATCGCTGATCCATTTGGTGATTTTAAATCGCCTCAAACCCTGGGCAAGGAACTGCAGCTTATCCTCCACCTCATGGACCTGGTGGAGCTGGACAACACACCCCATTTCAGGAAAGACCTTGGATTCGACTCCCTCCTCCCCAAGATTTTCAACGTAGCAGAGCCCGATTACGGTCTGGCCGGATTTTTTGACCCGCTTAAAGGTTTCCTTCCAGGGATCCATGCTTACCATGACTGGCTGGGCCTGGGCCGGGAAGAAAGGGCGCTCGACCATGGGCAGCAGATAGAGCTTGTCAGGCAAAAGCTGCTGGGGCAGGGCAAGCGTACCGGCCTGTTTTTCTTCTGGGTTTTCGCCCTCTTCGTTGACGATTTCTGGAATGATGGAGTCTTTTTCAGCCATGTTCACCTCCACTTGGATTCACGTTTTTTAGAACAACCTTATCAGTAAGAATTCCAAAATCTGAATACACGTGTACATTAGCCAAGCAAGGATTCCATGTCAAGGCACTTATTCTGAAACAGGCTCCATGTATTGGATACCGATGCCGAACTTGGGCGTTGGTTCGGTGGGCATCTCCATGCACCGAATCACCCTGGCGTCAAAGATCGAACAGAGATGATTGATTCTGATGGAGATGGGGGTGCCGGGTTCCATGGCGTATTTGGACATGAAAAACATCCCCCCCATGCTGCAGTCAAACATTTTTGCATTGGAGAAGCTGCCTGAATCTAAAACGCCATAGATGATTTCCGCCTGGTCTTCAAAGCGTTCAAAGGCTCTTTTTTCTGCTGTTTTCTCCATGGTAAACCTCCGGTATTTAAAAGGTTATGGTTGCTGCCCTTGAAATCTGGTCAGGCCATGGAACAACAGCGGGGAAAACATCTGGTTAGTCGTGGACAACCGAATCTAACGGAGCACCCGGAACCCGTCGTCCCAGGTGCTTTTGAAGAAGATCGCCTATTTGGGTATGATGTCTGCCTCAAGTTTCTTTGAAATCTCAAGGGCTGTGTTCAGGGCGTCATTTATGGTGAAAAGTTGAATCTTAAGGGTCTTTAACGATGCAGGTGTCGTTGTGATGGCGTCCGCGCCCCGGAGGACCTTGGCCAGTTCCTGGGCTTTTTCCGTGAAGCGAACCAGCTTGCCGGTAAAGCCGTCGATCTCATTGGCCCATTTTTTTCTCTCTTGGAGCGAAAAATCGATCTGGGCGTGGCCCGTTCCTTTAATCAGATCGTCAATTTGATAGTCTTCAGGATTTGCGATGATTTCGTACATGGTGGCTTCCTCCCTAAATGGTATAATGGGGCGATGGATGTCACTGGTTCACCTGCATGATTAACTTATCTTAAATTATATTTTCATGTATCCCTTAAGTCAAGGGCGAATCTCTGACAGGAGAATTCTCATTTTGAAACGGTCATATCAATTCAACACCCCTGATTCAAGGGATAAGCCTTGACATGGTTGCGGAATAGAATTAATAAATAGGCAGACAGAGCGGGAGCCAATAGTTTGCTGAGAGGGGAGCCATTCCCGACCGCGTAACCTGATCCGGATAATGCCGGCGTAGGAAAGAGAGTCAGGCAACCATCTTCGATCCTTAAGCATTTCCAGGGTCAGGGATGGTTTTTTTATGTTTAACAACAGGAGTATGCATTATGATCCACCCTATTTCAAAGGTCATATCCCTGGTCATGGTTTTCTCCCTGGTCATGGCCTTCTCCCTGACAGGATGTTCCAGGGACGACCGGATAAAGGAGAGCGATGCTGTCCGGGAAATAACCCTGATGACCCATGACAGCTTTTCTGCAAGCGCCCGGGTGATTGAGGCGTTTGAAAAAAAGAACCATGCAAAGATTGTCTTTCTTAAATCCGGAGACGCAGGCGAGGCCCTTAACAAGGCGATCCTTTCCAGGAACAATCCCCTTGCCGATCTCTTCTACGGGGTTGATAACACCTTTATATCAAGGGCGCTTGCCGAGGATCTCTTTCTTCCTTACTCCTCCCCAATGCTTGCCCATGTGGACGAATCCCTCAGGCTTGACCCGGAAAACAGGCTTGTTCCAGTGGATTACGGGGATGTGTGCATCAATTACGACAGGCACTGGTTCATAGAGAAAAATATCGCCCCCCCGGAAACCCTGGAAGATCTGCTGGAACCCAGGTTCAAGGGACTTACGGTGGTGGAAAACCCGGCCACCTCATCCCCGGGACTTGCCTTTCTTCTGACCACGGTTGCCCGGTTCGGGGAGCAGGGGTATCTTGATTTCTGGCAGCAGCTGAAAAATAACGATGTGTTGATCACAAGCGGTTGGAAAGAGGCTTACTGGGGTAAATTTTCCGCAGCATCCGAGGGGACACGGCCCGTGGTCGTCAGCTACGCCTCAAGCCCTGCGGCCGAGGTCTATTTCTCCAAGACACCCATGGAAACAGCTCCCACCGGGGTTATGACCGGGCATGGCACAGCCTTTCGCCAGATCGAATTTGCCGGAATCCTCAAGGGAACCCAAAAACCTGCCCTTGCAAAAAAGCTCATGGACTTTCTTCTCTCAAAGGAGTTCCAGGAGGATATTCCCCTGCAGATGTTTGTCTTTCCGGCAAACAATGAAGCAACGCTTCCCGAAGTATTCACAAAGCACGCCACCATCACGGATGAGCCGGCGGTCATTGATTATAAAACCATCTCCGAAAAAAGGGACACCTGGATAGAGCAGTGGACAGAATCGATGTTGTAACAAAGGGGAGTCGTTGGATTCCCCGGCTTGCCGTGGCCCTGGTGCCCCTTGGATTCCTGGGAATCTTCTATTTCTATCCCCTGGCCGGTATTTTTCACCGGAGTTTTTTTTCCGGCGAGATATTCTCCATGGCTGCGCTCCTGGATCTGGCCACCTCCAGGCGTATGGCCGGCATTGTCTGGTTCACCCTGTGGCAGGCCGGGATCTCAACCCTGTTGACACTGGTCTGTGCACTGCCCTGTGCCTATGTGATGGCAAATTTTGACTTTAAAGCCAAAAAACTCATCATGACCCTTGCAACCATCCCCTTTGTCCTGCCTACCATCGTGGTTGCGGCGGCATTCCAGGCCCTGGCCGGGGAAAACGGGTTTGTGGCCGGGCTCAATCTTGAACACTCCATTGCCATGATCTTTCTGGCCCATGTTTTTTACAACTTCAGCGTTGTACTGAGAATTACCACCGGGTTCTGGTCCTTTCTCCAGCAGCAGACGCGTGAGGCTGCGGCCATGCTGGGGGCAAGCCCGTGGCAGGTTTTCTTCAAGGTCACCCTGCCGTTGCTCAGGCCTGCCATTCTTGCCTCGGCCATCCTCGTCTTTATCTTCTGTTTTTCAAGCTTTGGGGTGATCCTTGTTCTTGGCGGCCCTAAGTTCGCAACCGTTGAAGTGGAGATATACCGCCAGGCCGCCCACCTGTTCAACCTTCCCGGGGCAGCCGTGCTCTCCTTGTTCCAGATCGGTTTCACCTTTGGGATGATGTGGGTTTACACCTCCCTCCAGAAAAGGATCACAACCTTTATTCCCCAATCACAGTCCCAAGGCCTGAAGCAGGTTGTAACCCTGAAAGAGAAGTTCATGGTTGCAACCTGCGTTGGCTTTATCCTGGTTTTCTGCCTGGCTCCCATGGCAGCCCTGGTCATAAAATCCCTGGTGTTTGAAGGCGGTCTTTCCCTTGCCTTTTATAAGGAGCTGTTCCTGAACACCTCGGGTTCCCTCTTCTATGTCTCTCCCGTGGATGCCGTGGAAAATTCCCTGGTGTTTGCCGCAGCCACCCTGGCCCTGGCCGTTGTCATCGGCGTGTGTGCGGCATCAACCATCCAACGCAGCAAAAAGCGGATCGGCGCCCTCCTTGACCCGATCTTCATGCTTCCGTTGTCCACCTCGGCCGTGACCCTTGGGTTTGGCATCATCATCACCCTGGACAAGCCGCCCCTCAATCTCAGGACCTCGGTGATGCTGGTGCCCATTGCCCACACCCTGGTTGCCTTTCCCTTTGTGGTCCGATCCGTGCTGCCGGCCATTTCGTCAATTCCGGCAAGTCTCAGGGAGGCGGCCTCCCTGCTCGGGGCAACACCTGCAAGGGTGTGGTTCCATGTGGACCTTCCCATTATGGCAAGGGCGATCACCGCTGGCGCCGTATTTGCCTTTACCATGAGCCTGGGGGAGTTTGGTGCCACCCTGTTTATTGCCCGGCCCGAATATTCCACCATGCCTGTAGCCATTTACAGGTTCCTGGGCCAGCCCGGAACCATGAACTACGGTCAGGCCATGGCCGTCTCCTCCATGCTTATGCTGGTGACGGCCGTGGGATTTTTATTTATTGAACGGTTTAGATCCTTTGGGGATCAGGGATTTTGATGAACGAATTTGTTTTAACCAATATATACAAAAGCATGGGAGCCTACGGGGTCCTGGAACAGATCAACCTCTCCATGGGAAAAGGCGAGCGGGTCTGCCTCCTCGGCCCTTCGGGATGCGGCAAGACAACCCTTCTTCGCATCGCCGCAGGTTTAGAACAGCCTGATTCCGGGGATGTGACCTTCCGGGGGAAAAGCCTGCTTGACACTCCTCCCCACCGGCGCAACTTTGGCATGATGTTTCAGGATTTTGCCCTGTTTCCCCATCGAAATGTCTTTGACAACATCGCCTTTGGCCTTGAGATGAAGAAGCGCCGGAAAAGCGAAATCGCCAACCGGGTCAATGGGATGCTGGAGCTGGTCAATCTTGAAGGGTATGGACACCGCCGGGTGGACGAGCTTTCAGGCGGACAGCGCCAGCGGGTGGCCCTGGCCCGGACCCTGGCCCCTGAGCCCGACCTTGTGATGCTGGATGAGCCCCTGGGATCCCTTGACCGCAGGCTCAGGGAGCGGCTCCTTGCTGATCTGTGTTCCATATTAACCCGGACGGGTGCCACCACCATTTTCGTGACCCACGATCAGAACGAGGCCTTTGCCGCGGCAGACCGCATCTGCATGATGAACAACGGAAGAATCCAGCAGATCGACACGCCGGAAAGCCTGTATGCCAATCCGTCAACCCCCTGGGTGGCCGATTTCCTTGGGTTTCAGAATGTTATAAAAGGGAAGAGGGAAGAGGACGGCCGGGTTGAGGCCGGGGGAGCTGTCTTTTATCGGGAACAGGCCATGGATGACAAAAAGGGCGCCATGGGACCGGTCTTTCTGCTTCTTCTGCCGGACGCGGCCGCCCCTGTGACTTCAAGTGAATATGAACGGTTGACTGACAACCGGATCAGGGGCGTTCTTGCGGACCGTTTTTTCCAGGGAAGCTATCAAAAGATTTCAATGGAAACCGACACCAATGGGCGGCTTGTTTTTGAGGTGCCCTCAAACATGGCACTTCCAAGCCCGGGGGACCCGCTTTTTATGAAGATCGATCCCAGGGGATTAAGGGTGCTGGGTTAGCACAGATACGATATCGCCCCTTGCGACCATGATGGCAAGGATGGCCAGGCTATGGCCGTAGTCTGCGTCCGACAGCTGGCGCTGGGCCGTCACAAGGAGGGTGTTTGCGTCCATCATGTCCACGCTGTCGGCCATGCCGTAGGTGAACTGCATGGTGACGGCATTGAAATTTTCCCGGGCGGATTTGAGCTCATCCTTCAGAGTTGATTGTACACTGATGGATGTTTCATAGTAGAGCCAGGCCTGTTTTGCCTGGAGCAGGGTCTTTTTCTTTTCCGATTCCAGGGTGTGGAGCGCCTTTTGTTCATCTGCCCGGGCCTGCCGGATGTCGGCATCCCGCAAGCCCCCGTCAAACAGTGTAAAGGTGAGGCTGGCGCCAATGGAGGTGTCTTCCGTGGTGGAGGTATCTGAGATGGGTTCGTCAAATTCAGACCTTGCGTGGGAATACCCTCCCTCCAGGTCCAGGGTGGGCCAGTAGGCGCTTTTCTGATACTTCACCGTTTTTTTTGCAATTTCCAGGGCTTTCCGTGCAGCCAGAATTTCGGCCCTCTTTTCCAGGGCATCCTGCTTGAGTTCTTTAAAGGAATAAACAAAGGGGGTGAAGTGGTCTGCGCCCCCCTCCCGGAGCATGAAATCGTCCTCTATGGTAACAAGATTCTGCAACGATGCCCTGACAAGGCTCAGGTCGTTTTTTGATCTGACAAGCTCGGTTCTGGCCCTTGAGAGCTCGGCTTCTGCCCGGTAAAGGGCCGTTTTTGTCACATCCCCCACCTTGAGCCGCTCGTTTACCGCATTCCTGTGCTTTTCCAGCCTTTTAACATCGGCCTGGGCGATCTCAAGGGACCGTTGGCTCCTCAGTATTTTAAAGTAGGTGGAGCCAACCTCAAAAATATAGTTGTTTTTTACGGCCTCAAGTATCCATTGGCTCTGGTCTATGCCGTCCTTTGTGATCCTGAGGGCGATCAACTCCTTGCCGTTGAGGGTGAATGACTGGTTCAGCCGCACCCCCCGGGAGGTCTGGTCGGGATTCTTTGTATCAGGATCCTTGTAGGTGATGTAGGACCCAAAGGCCGTGGCCCTTGGCATCAGGACAGAAAGCGCCCGCCTCTTCTCCTCCGTTGCGATGACAAGATCGTTTTCTGCAAGTTTGATCTGCTCGGCGGTCCCAAGGGCCTTCTGGCAAAGATCAACAATGGAATAGGCCGTGTCCCGGACTGTTGTGACCTGATCCGCATATGAGGTGCCGCACAGGAGAAGGAGAGCCGTAATCAGCAGAGGCAGAAAACGATGGCTGGTTATCATGGAAAAATCCTTTATTTTTTCAAGGGAAGGTTCTTGTTTGCAACCCACTGAATCCATTCATACTGTTGTTTTGTAAGCACTTCTTTTTTTTCATCCACAAAGGTTAACAGCTCTTTTCCATTTTCAAACACCACGGAGTAAAATCCCTTGGCATAGGGGCCGTGGCCGATGAGGGAGATGGCGCCTTTGCCCTCGACGCCGATGAGCATCTCATGGTTGGAAAACACCTTTAAATCGCCGGATTCGGAAATGGTGCCGTATTTCTCCAGCTGTATTTCACGTTGGACGAAAACGCCAAGGCTGATCAAAAGTACCAGGATGATCGTGGAGGCGATTTTCAGTGTGCGATTGTACAGCAGGGGATGTAAAAGATTATTAAAGGTGATGGGCATGGATGAATGGATAGCTTTTGAGACGGCTTTCTCCTTCGCCAGAAAGGGCTTTACCGCCATGCCGGTGAACGATTCAATATCGGTTCGTCCCGCCTGGTCCAGGGGATTGACCATGGCCAGATTCAACACGTTGTTCTTTTCAATGCTTAAGGGGATGACACTGTAGCGTTTGCAAAGATACCGGGGAAGCACTTTGAGTGCCTCCCTGGGAATGTCGCAACTTAAATCGGCGATGGGAATGCCATGCTGGTCGGAGAGGGCACTGAACAATTCTTCATCCTTGATCAGGCCCATCTGTATCAATATCTGCCCAAGGCGGCGGTTGCCTCCGGTTTGAATTCGCAAAGCCGTTTCAATTTTTTCAGAAGATATCAGCTTTTTTTGAATCAAAATCTGACCTAACGTCTGTTTTTGCAGCATGGATTCCTCCTGTTCGTAGATAGGTTTATTATTCATTACTATAAACAGTGATCATTATCAATGGTGATGTTCCAAAATATGGCGTGGAAATCAAAATTGTCTCCAGAAACATGGGAATGCGGAAATTGAAAACAGGGCCAGATTGCCGAGGGAATGGATGATAACGGGTGCTGCAATGCTTTTTGAACGCTCAAATGCCAGGGCAAAGACAAGACCGCCAACAATCTGAAACAGGGGAATCCCCGCATTCCGGGCATGGCAAAGGGCAAACACCAGGGTGGTCATGGCCACGGCCAGGGGAATGGAAAAGCGCCGCATATATCCGTAGAGGATTCCCCTGAAAAAGATCTCCTCTGCCACCGGGGCCACCAGGCCGCCGGTGATGAAAAAAAGAATCAATTCCCTTCCCTTGAATGGAATGGGAGAACTCAACATCTCCAGGGGATTGATCCCGGAAAGAAAGAGCCCCCCGCCTGCAATGGCAACCAGGATACCGAACACCCCGGACCAGACAAGGCCTGTCCGGATTCCCCGGCCGAGGCTGTCACGGGTCATGCCGGCCATGGCCGGCCCCGTGGAATGCCTCCTGAGGATCAGGACCAGCAGGCCTGTCTGGACCATCCTTAAAACAAGGGTTTTCTCCAGGGGCGAAAAAAAGGAGAAGGGCTGGGCTGCGACAAGCTCGCAAAAAAACACGGTTGCCAGGGACAAAAAGAGCAACCTGCTGAAGTTAACTTCATTTTGTCCGGTCACGGCCGGCACCCTCTAAGGGCCTGCCAGGCGTATTGCTGCTCGTACCAGTGGCTGCTGTTTTCAATGATCTCCTTGAAAAGTGTACGGGTCCTTCGCCCCCTGTCCAGGCGAAAGAGTCCCCGGATGGCGGCGCACCGGACGTTGAGGGCCGGGTCTTTCATAAGCGCTTTTAAGACCCCTGCGCTTTCAGGTCCCCTTGCCAGGGCCAAAGCATTGGCAAGCCAGTACCGCTCCGGGGTGGTTCCCTTTTTCAGGCGGGCCACGGCCATGGGAACAACCTCCCACAGATTCCTTTTCTCCCGGCACAGGGTTCGCAGGGCCTCCACCCTGATCCCGGCATTTTCCGACAGGAGACGCTCCCCAAGGGGGGATGCCCCATGCGGATCCCGGGGCATGAGCGTAAAGATCAGGAGCACCGGCAGGAGGGCCGTAAGAAGCCCGGCTGTTGGTGCTGAAAGGGCAGGGGGAAGAAATGTGCCGGCGCCCCATTTTGCGAAAACAAAGAAAGCCAGAAGCGCAAACAGAGGCATGGCCGTTACCACTCCCCAGAGGCAGAGAAAGCGAAGTCCCCCTCTGGTATCCGCCTTTTGGGAACAGGCCTCGAGAATGGGTTTCGGGGATGAGATAAACTCCTGCACCCCCACCATGACCTTTTTGCTGGAAAAGAGCGGATTTCCCGGTTGCAGGAGCGGGGGGGCGGTTCCCAGGATAAATTTCAGGGGGTCGGAGGTTTTGTCCAGGATGAGACCGGCAGATGGGGCATGGGCCACGGTGAGCCAGCCAAACCGGGCCAGGATCTTTTCCACTCTTTTCCGTCCGGCGATCTCCGGATGGATCCAGCAGGACTTGATCTGCTGTTTCAGGGGGGCCTGGATCGCCTGGGCCGCAAAGGGGGTATACCGGTAGTAATAGCTGACAATGGATTTCCCTGGGAGATTGTCAAAGAGTACATGGTCCCTGAGCCTCAGGAAAACACCCGGATCCGCCTGGGTCGCCAGAATGGTTCCCCCGATACAGAGGGCGGCAAGGAATGAGACCAGGCTGTGCCGGGAAACTGCCCTGGTTTTTGAAGAAGAGGAGGCCTGCATGGTAACAAAGACAACCAGGGGAATCACCAGGGTGAAGGGCAGGGCCTTCAAGGATTGGACCAGGCCGTGGTCCAGGATGACCAAGAGGTTGAAAAGGAGAAAAAAGAGGACAAAGAAGGTTGCCCGGGTCCTCTTACCTTTGATTCCAAGGCCCAGCCCAAAGCAAACCAGAAGAGAGATCCCAGTGACAAAAAGGCCTGCGGTCATCACCAGGAACTGGGCCGGGAAAAAGGCCGATGGAAAACGCCCCAGGGTTTGAACCACCAGGGCATTGGGTACCACCAGGTGGCCGGCCTGGACCAGGGCCCGGACCGTTTCTTCCAAATCGAGATTGGAGGCACGTACCAGGAAAAATGAAATGATCTCCGATGCCGCAAGTCCTGAGAGTAAGGGTTTTACTAACATCAGGGCCGGAATTCGATCTTGACCTTGCCGCTCATCTTGACGTGAACATCTCCGCCTTCCACCTTGAAGCCGCCCAGGCCGAACAGTCCGATTCCCGATTCAACAGGATTTTCATATACATCGGCATAGGCCAGCTGCTCACCTGGGATCTGTGGTTCATCCCTGGAGGTGTATTCGAGTTCAAAATGTTGCCACCCCTCTTCAGGGGGGTGGGTTTCAATTTTTTTATAGACATCTTCAAAGGATTGGATGTTTCTCTTCAGGTCTTTTAGCTTGTTTGCGTAGGCCACGTTGAATGAAAGGGCCTTGTCCAGGTCATCCTTGCTGCCCCCTGTGCTGGCAAAGGCTTCGGAGAATCCGATCATGGTTCCCAACAGGCCAGACTGGCCGGAGACTGAGCCCATCTCTTTATTAGTAAGGGCTTTCATTTCTGCAAACACGGTTTGAATAAAAAGTACGGCGGCCAGCACTGCGATGATGTTTTTGAATCTTTTCATTAACAACTCTCCTGCGTTTGCCCTTTTTTATTGTGGACACAGTTTCCTGTTTGTAAATGCTGTTGAACTATAGCTGTATTGCCGGGACCGGTCAAACGAAATCGTTCAGACAGATCCCTATGATCCTTTATAGGGAAAAACACCTGAATCGGTTCGGCAGGGGGGCACCGGCTTTCCATGGATGAAATATGGGGACCGATTCCTGTCAGGGGAGTGTAATTGGATTGACGGAACTGAATAATGGGAATGGAATCCGTTTTATATGAAAAAAACACTAAATGAATCTCATTTAATTTCTTTAATAATTTCAATAAGATCTGGTTCTCGGTAAAAGAACACATAAAAAGTTATGTTTTTTTGCTTGACATCTGGAGTGGAATGGTTTTTTATGAGAACACCGTTCGGGTTGATATATGTCGATCAGGATGGCGCATAACGATCGAGCAGAAGTGTGCTGATCATATTATGCCATAACTTTCTCAAGTACCAGATTCAACTCTTTCGCAAACGCTTATTGTTAAAAAACTTTTACAAGATGAGGATGGTCAATTCACATTCTGTTCAAGTCAAGTTTTTTATAGGAACAACGTTCAGGAACAAGCGCAGGAGTTACTATCGTAGATCTGAGTTTCACACAGGGCGGACCATCTCAAACACCTGCAGCAGGACTTGCCAGAAACGATTGACTGGCAACCCCTTGCAATCCAACCGGAGAAAGGAGGTGGAAGAAGCGCTATTCCGGAGCAATTGATTCAGGAGCATTGTTCGCAGGTTCAAGGTTTTAGTACCAAAACCAAAGAAAAGCCAAACCGTGGGTAACTACGGGACGGAAAGCCACGAGTCCGGGAAATGGTTCCCGGATGGTCGGGCCGCCTCTGAAAGTTTCACTAACTTTTCTAGGAGGAAAAAAATGAAAAAATTTACTGGTTTTATCGCCGCCGCAGCCATCGCATTCGCCCCCATGTCAGCTTCAGCTCTTACAGCTCTTACAGACAACGCCATGAACGACGTAACAGGTCAGGCCGGTGTCAGCATTACAGTTGACGATGTCGTCATGGAGACCTGGGTTGGAACCACGATGTATACCGATCTTGATGGTTCTGCCACTGGAGCTCTTGCTACTGGCGATTATGTCGCAGACGTAGCTGCAAGCCTCGTGATCTCCGACAAACACACCATTAAGACATTTCAGGCCATCACAGGTTATGACGGAACCGATCTTTACTCTCCTGGTCTTGAGCTCGCACAGAAAAGCCTTGGCGCATTCAACACAGATACAGACGGTGACTTCATTGCAGACGCCTATGAAGCCCACGCCATCAAGATCGACGTAGGTACACTGGACATTCTTTCTGACGGCAAAGCCTATAACAACGGCCTTGGTGTTGGAACAGGCGACGCCGCTCTGCAGGTTACCGGTGTTATCATCGGTCTCCCCACCCTGGAAATCACCACAACTGCTGACACTTACACAGTTGGCGTAGTTCAGGCCGGCGCTGTTAACCAGGGTGCCCAGGGAACTTTCATCCAGGTTACCACTGGTGCAAAGACCCAGCACATCCTGGGCGGCGTTCTTGAGATCGCTCCCCACTGATCCTAAAAAGATCTTTCAGGCATGATTCCATGACCTGAAGCTTTTTACCCACCCTCTTTCTTCCGGATACTCCGGGAGAAAGAGGGTCCCCTGATTCTGGGGCAGGCTCCCCAGGAACCCAGAAGAATTACCCTGCCATCATCAAAGGGAAGCGGAGGAACGCCATGGAAAGAAGATCTGTTCGGTTTGTCATGCTGGTTCTCCTTGTCGTTTTGACGAATGTTCCCGGGGGTGACGCCCTGGAGAGGATGAATTCTTCTGAGATGAAAAAAATCACAGCCCAGGGCGGGATCTCAATTGCCGTTGACGGCCTTTTGGTCACAAGTGAAACCACTGGCCTCTCTTTCATGGGAATAGACACCATGGACGCAAGCGGTAATTCCATTGACGACGGGTATATCATTGGAGATGCCCGGTCCTTTTTTATGGCTGATACGGGGTTTACTCTGGATATCGGAAGTATCCACGGCCCCGGTGACCTGGTCTTTGACGGATCTTCCCCTGATATCCCAGGGATCAACATCACCCAGGTCTATGGCGAAACAACTCTTGATTTTGAATACAATGATATCCATGTCTGGAATTACCAGCAGGCTGTACAGGAGGAAATCCACCTGGGAAGCCTGTCCGTCGATAACTACACCACCTCCCATACCAAGCTCAAGCTTTATACCCCCACCGACGACATATGCGGGTTTCGCGGACTTGCCGAGGCAAGGTCTTCCATGGACACCCTCTCTTTTTCAGCCCAGGAGGGACAGGATGATCTGGTGGTCACCGGGGTGATGAAGGGGTTTGCCTTCACAGGAGATCCACTTCCCGATGACAACCTGGGTACAGAACCCATTAACACCGCTTCCTGGGAATTCGACGGGGACGGCTTCAGGATTGGAATTCCCCATTATACGGATGATCCCATCGGGAACGAATCCTATGAAAATGAAACGCTTCCATTCTCCATCGATATTTCCGGCGGACCCAGGTATGTCTATACCACGGGCGACACAATAACCACCCCCCATATGGTCATCAATGCCCCAATGGCCGGATCCATGAGGGTCAAAAGTGTCGCTTCCATGGGGTTTGACTATGGCCCAGTTGCCATCGACGGAATCAAGCTTTATAAAAATATTATCGAATTCCCAGGCAGGGGAATAGGACACTGATACCATGGAAACTACAAAATCAAGACATAACATCATTGTTTTTATTATCGCTTTTTTCCAGCTCTTTTTCGCAGTGCCCGGCACCTGTCTTGCGAAGCTCGACAGGATGCCAGATTCCGAGCTTGGCACCATCAACGGCCGGGGCGTCACCAACTTCTATGTCGAGGATAACACCGTCCGGCTCTTCCTGGACGTCCATAGCGAGACCTACGGGGAGATCGATTCCATCAAGGCCGGGTACTACGAGAAAATTCTGGAAGGAATCCCCTCCCACGGCTGGGACACGAACTGGAAGAATGTCATTCTGGGGGAAAGCTATGAAAATCCCCTGGTCATGGACGGGCTCATGGTACGGGTGGAATTTGATGACATCACTGCCCAGAACAAAAGGCTCACCTCCATCATGGTGGGCTCCAACAACATGACGGGACGGATCTCCGGCACCTTTGCCTCCTCCACCGGCGCCATCCACCCCGGGGTGCTGGGGCAGACCGGCGATGATCCCATCACCATGAACCGGGACGAGACCCTCCAGGGTCCCCTTGACATCAACGGCGGTTTCTTCATTGAAATGAATTTGGACAGCCAGAGTTCCGACAGGGGCATCCGCACAATAATAGGCTACCCCGAATCCACCGCAATCAACATGACCTTTGACGTCGGCACGGACTGGTGGCACCAATAGTTCTGTTTGTTTACGACTATTTACCTTACAGAACATTATTTACTTTACAAAACCCTATCCCCGAGTATATAGATATTATTATGCATGTGATTATAGCCGCAGCCATATTGACCGCCCTGATCACGAACTTCTCGCCCATGGCGGATATCCCCGAGAAGCAGATCAACATGGTGTCCGACAACCATGACCTGATCCGTTTCCGAAGTGAAATCTCCCCCAAGGTTGATTTTGATTTCCAGAATATCGTTCGCCAGAAGCACGATTTCTCCTGCGGGTCGGCGTCCCTGGCTACCCTTCTCAATCATGGCCTGGGGGAAAACCTGGATGAAGTGCGGGTGATTCGCGGGTTGATGAAACACGGAGACAAGGAGCAGATCAAAAAACTCCGGGCCTTCTCTCTTCTGGATATGAAACGGCTGTGCGAGGTACTGGGCTATGAGGCGGCAGGGTACCGGGCCGAGATAGAGGATATTAAAAATCCTGAATACTGGCCGTGCCTGCTTCCCATCAAACTCTTTGAGTATCGGCATTTCGTTGTTTTAAAAGGGGTCCATGACGGCCATGTCTTTCTGGCCGACCCCTTCCGGGGAAACATCAGCTACTCCATGGCCCAGTTCAGGGACGCATGGTACGAAAATGTGATATTCCTAGTTACATCGGAGAAACTCCAAAGTTCCAAGAATTTACTCCGGCTGACCCGGTCAGACCTTCGGTACATAACCGAAGATACAACCCGGGACATGATCCGGAACCGTACAAGACCCATGGAACTGCCTAACTATTTCGAGCGGGATGATATCCCCGGGGAGAAGCAGTTTTACAGACCTTAACAAACTAAAATAGAGAGGGTGCATTGGATCTGAAATTTCGGTTCGTCTTGGTTTTGCTCGTATTGTGTTCGGTTTTTGTAAATTTTGCCCATGCAGAAAAGGCAGGGCATGAGATCCAGTTCGGCGCCTTTCTGATCCAGGAAAACGCTGAAAAACTTAAGGCCGATCTTAAAGAAACAATTCCCGATGCCTATATCAGTCCCATCCGGGCCGCTGACGGCCGCCTTCTCTATTCCGTCAGGACCGGTCCCTTTCAGACCATGGAAGAGGCCGAGAAAAGGCTTGCGGTTTTACCCCAAATGGAAGATCTTGAGCCAGCCATGGTTCTGGCGAAGGATTCCTTTTTAAAAGATACGGGTCCGGACCTGGAAGAGGAACCAACGGTTTCTGAAGATACAGAGAGCGGGGAGACCGTCCCTGTGATTTCCCAGGCCCAGGAACCCGGAACTTCGGAAACCGCAGTTGTTGAGGCGGATGAATCTTCCGCACAGACAGACGAAACCAAGGCCGTGAACGACGGGGATGGCGAACTGTGGGGGGGGACCGGGGAAGACGCCTGGGAAAATGAAGAGAGCATTTCCCCTGGGGAGGAAGAACCAGCCACATCCCATGAACTCCAGGCCCTGGAAGAGGAGATCGAAACCCTCAAGGGCCAGATGAAGGCCCTGCTGGACGCTGAAGAGATCCGGGGGGAGCTTACCGAGAGCAAGGAGGAGAAAGACGATCGGGACGAGGATATCCTTGATGCGGCGGGCGGGAACTACACCCTGATGACAAAGGGCGGGTTCGGTTTTGAGTATATGCTGGATTACACCTACTTCGCCTATGACAGTCTCACTGAAATAAACATCGTTGAGCACAACAGCAACCACACCTTAGTTAATACCTTTACCATTGAATATCCCATGCGGGACAACCTCACCCTGGAGGCGGCCATTCCCTTTGTGTACGAATACGATGCCGTGGGCCGGAGTGATTCTAAGGATGTGACCGATTTCGGGGACGTGCGGTTCGGGATGAGCTATCAGCCCGTCAAGTCCGGGGGGAAGATCCCCTCCGTCATTCTCAATACCACCCTGACCTGCCCCATGGGAAGAAGCCCCTATGAGGTGATTCCCGATCAGGACCTTTCTACAGGCTCGGGCGGTTATTCCCTGGAGGGAAGTGTATCAGTCAGCAAGGCCATCGATCCCATCATGGCCTTTGGTACCTTTTCCTATGACTACCGTTTTCCCATAAAGAATCTGGATTACAAAATTGGTTCTTACACCCTGGATCGGTACGACCGGGGAGACTCCCTGGGGATCAGCGTCGGTCTTGGTTATTCGGTTTCATACATTACCTCTGTAACCTTAGGGTACTCCTACTCCTATACCTTAAAGTCCAAGCGGTACTACAAGGAGACCTCTGCCCAGGATTATCCCACTAAAACTTCCTCAAGCCTTTCCATCGGCTCCTCCTGGCGGCTTTCGAATAAACTCAGGCTAAACATTACCCTTGGAATCGGATTGGGTAACAGCGAGTACTTTTCCCTCTCCTTCAGGCTGCCCATGGAGTTCGGCCGTGATTAAACTATATACGGTGCTCATGGTGGTCCTGGCCCTGGTCCTGGTGAATCCCAGGTCCGGTTTTTCTGTCAGCAATGAGCAGATGGCCGTGGACGCCCGGGCCATCTCCCTTGCCAACACGGTGACGGCGGATCCGGAAAGCACCCTGCCGACCCATTATAACCCGGCCGGACTCTCCTGGCTTCCCGACGGCAAGATGCTTCGGAACAGCTATGCGGTTCCCTTCGTGAAAAGAAAAGGGCAATTCACTGCCGACGAGGACTGGGAGGGGCTCATGGGCGGTACCTGGGGACCGGATGCTCCCTATAACCCGGATGATCCATTGAGTGCCCATGGTGGTCCGGATCCGTTGGCCGGCAAAACGACCGAAAGCTCCGGTGGCCGCATGTACATCCCCTTTTACGGGCCGGTGGATCTCTCCTTTGGTTCCTCCATGGGACTTTCCACCCGGGCCAAGGATTCCAAATGGACCTTTGCCCATGCCAACTACGCCCCTTACGGCGGCGGCATGACCCACCGGGACGAGGGTGATCCCATGCGATTTAAGATGAAGTCCGCCTATGCCCAGCATCTCATCTACACAGCCCCCACAGTCTCTTATAAATTCAGCGACACCCTTTCCATGGGCATGGCCATGTGCTTTGGGCAGAGCGCCCTTGGAACCGAAATAGACTCCCGGGCTCCCAACATGATGACCAGCCTCCAGCGGGTGCTGGGGGATGCCACTAAGGATTTGAACATACCCTATATCTCCCAGGAGACCATGCCCCCCCCCTGGTACGGCGGCGGCATGGGGCCCTATGAGTACAACGTCCGGGCAAAGCTCAATCTCAGGGACGACTTTTCCCCCTCCTACAATATGGGTATTCTCTGGCGGCCACAAAAATGGTTTTCCTGGGGAGCATGCTACCAGAGCGAAATCAAGTCAGAGATGCGTGGGGACTATCGTTTCGAATACAGCGATCAGTACCGGGCAACCGTGGACTGGAGCGCCAGTTCTCCCATGACCACCCAGAGTGCCGGCATGCTGGATCTGCCTATCAAATCCGTGCCCTATCAGTCCGGAACTGTAACAGGAACGGTGCGCTACCCCCAGCGGGTGCAAACCGGGATCATGATTAAACCCATGGAAAAACTAAAACTCCTTTTTGACCTTCACTGGGCCGACTGGTCTATCGTTAAGGAGAGCCGGTTCACCTTTGACCAGAAGATCCATCCCCTGCAGTCGGCCAAGCTTCTGGGGGCCAAGGGCGGAGACCATGCCATCGTGGTGGACAGGGACATGAAGGACACCTGGCACTGGAGCGTGGGCTTGGAATACCAGGTGACGGACAAGCTATGCGTCCGGACCGGTTACGAAAAAAGGCCCACCTCCATCCAGGCGAACCTCTTTGATGCCACCTCCATGCCCGATGCCGAGTTTTTTGGTGTGGGCCTCGGTCTCAAACAGAAAAAAAACATGCGTCTGGATCTCAGCTTCGGCTACCTGTACTACCGGGACTACAAGGTGCCAAACAACACCAGTTCCAACTTCAACTCCACCATTTTTACCGATATCGGGAGTTCCTATGCAGGACTCGATTATGAGCAGGACATGACGGTAAAGATTTTTGCCATCGGTATCACCATGCCACTGGAAGAGCAGGGCCGCAGGATTTCCGGCGTGCTCGGCCTTGTAACCCTTCCCTTCCGTATGGTGGGGAAGGTGGTCAATAGATTTAACCCCCTTGCCAAGGATGCAGACAATGAAAGTTAGGACATTGTTTTCGATCAGAGGAGTTTTCCTTGTTGCGTGCTGTCTCGTCTGGGGGCATTCGCCCCCCCCAACCTTTGCCAATAAACTGGTTGAAAATGCCTTTGTCGTTGGCAGCGCTGGTGAAGGCGAGATTCTTTATGTACCGTCCATCGTTCTCAATACTGAAGATTTTTCCCATGTGGCCTATGTGAAAAGTCGTGATGGGCAGATGTATGTCACCGTTGATGGAAAAGAGGGCCCAGGCCATGACAGTATTGCCCAGGGGACGCCCATGTTCAATGCCGACGGAACACGAAACGCCTATATCGCCTTTCGGGACCAAAAGGCCTTTGTGGTATCCGACGGCAGCGAGCAGTCCCCTTTTAATGAGATCGACAGCCCTCTGTTCAGCTTTGACGGCAGGCGCCTGGTCTACCGGGTGAAAACCGATAAAGGCCAGGCTGTGGTGGAAGACGGCAAGATCAAGGCCGCCTTTGACGGCATCAAAGGCCATCCGGTTTTCAGTCCCGACTCCCGCAATCTCGCCTTTCTGGGGGTCAAGAATAACCAGGTCCATGTGGTGCTGAACGGCAGGGTGATCATGAAAAATTGCGAGAATGCCAAAGAGATCACCTTCAGCCCTGATTCAAATCATCTGGCCTTTGCCATCAAGAAAAAGGGGAAATGGTATCTGGCTAAGGACAAAAAAATCACCAAGCAGGGATATGACAACATCCAGAATCTGAGGTACAGCCCTGACTCCGCCCGCTTTCTATTTGCTGCCCAGGAGGGAAGGAAACTATTTTACGTGGAAAACGGCAAGGCACACGCTTCCCACGAAACCATTGGAAATCTGATCTTCAGCCCGGATTCAAAACGGGTGGCCTATCCGGCCATGACGGGAAAAATTTGGAGAGTGATCCTGGATGGTCAGGAGGGACCGGAATTTTCTCAGCTGGCCAGCCTCTCCTTTAGCCAGGATTCCATGCGGTTCGTCTATTCCGGGATGACCGATGACGATCATGGAGCAGTGGTTGAGGACAATACCCGGGTGTACTCCTTTGATTCCGTGGGCCGGCCGGTGTTCAGTCCCGATTCCAAACATCTTGCCTTCCGGGTGCGGAAGGGGAAAAAATGGCGCATGGTCCTGGACGGCAAAGAGGGGGATGCCTATGACCTGGTGCGCCTGCCCGTGTTCAGCCCGGACTCCGCCTCCCTGGCCTATACCGCAAAAGATTCAGGCAAGATGTTCATGGTCTTGAACGGCCGGCCCGGCAAGCACTTCAACGTCGTGGGCCTCCCCTGGTTCAGTCCCGATTCCAACCACCTGGCCCACACGGCAATGGAAAAGGAAAAAACCTGGCGCCTGGTTATTGACGCCGTCCCCTGCGATAAGACCTTTAACGGATTTTTAAAGGACACCCCCGTTGTTTTCAACGGGCCGTCCTGCCATGCCTTTGCCGTGGATCTGGAAGAGGAGGGCAGCAAGGTCACCTTCTACCGGTATGAAGTTCAACAAAAATAAACAAAAAGAGTGGAAACACAGGCATGAAAAAAATAATCATTCTTCTTCTTTTCCTGGCAATCTTTTTTCCCAGGGACCTTCTGGCCGCATCTGCCGCCCACCTGAACGGACTCTTTACCTGGGAGGCGGACCAATCCATGGTTGCTGTGAGCCTGGAGTTCGATTCCCAGGAGAACGACTTTCCTTTGCAGGACGAACGAAACGTTGAGCTCGATGATATCGGCGACACACGGATTCATACCCAATCCCGGTCATCGGTGAACTCCTTTACCTACACCGGGTTAAAGGCCGGGTTTAAATTCAAAAATCTACCCTTTATCTACGTTACTGCCGGGTATGCCGATGCCGAGGTCGATTTTACATTTAAAGACACCAACACGGACAACAAAAACACCTACAGCCTTACGACCACCTTTGACACCGATACCTTTGCTGTTTTCGGCGGAGGGATCACCGTACAGCCCCTCAGAAAAACCATCGGTGAAAACTATACCCTGCATCTCGGGTTGGATCTGAGTTATCGGTATATTGATTTTGATACGAAAAAAAAGGCCGGATCCGAGGAAACGGAATCCTACTACATGACATATGAATCCACCCTTCACGAGGTACAACTTGCTCTGGTGGGGGCCGTTGACGGTTTTGCCTTTGAGCCTGTGACCGGGGTGACCGTATCTTTGACCCCCTATCTCGGGTGCAAGATCTCCCATTTTTTTTCAGATGAGCGGTTTACCGATACCGGGAACGTATCTTCCTCACTGGGTCTTGAGAATGATCCCATCATCTATGAGGGAGATTTCGAGGATTCAAATCACATCTCATTTATTGCAGGAGCAGGAATTGAAATCACAAGAAACTGGGTTATCACATTGGAGGTACGTACCGGAGATGAAGACGGCTATGCAGGAAACATATTGTTCAGGTTTTAATCGGAAATGGCTGACCCGGTCCATGGCATGGTGCCTGGTACTGGTTTTTTCTCTTTTGTTTACGCTTTCCGTCATGGCAACGGAGGAGACCCTGAAGTCCATCACCTTTGAGAACAAGTGGCCGGAATTTACACCGGGAACCATGGCCTCGGACCAGGCCGGCACCACACTCTATTTCGCAGTGGGAGATGCCCTGGTAGTCCTGGACAGCGTCACCCTGGAGGAGCGTTCCCGTATTTATATTGAAAGCAAGAAGGGGATCACCGGTATAGTCTATGACGAGGCAGCAGGCATGGTTTACGCATCCTGCGGCAGCGGTGGGCTGAAAATCATCGATGTGACCGATCCTCTGTCCCCCCAGCTAAGGGGGAAGCTTCTCAAAGATCACCGGTTGGATGCGATCTACGGGTCGGCGCTGGACGTTGAGGACAATCGGGTCTACCTGGCGGATCTTTTTTTCGGTCTGCGCATCATCGATGTGAGCAACCCCTCAAACCCAAATTTACTCGGTTATTTTGAGGAATTTTCCGAATACACCAACGAGGAGACGGGAGAGACCTTTTCCGGCGGCCACATCAATGTTAAGGTCGCCACCATAAACAACACAAAGTACGCCTTTGTCCTTGACCGGTACTACGGCCTTCGGGTCTTTGACGTCTCTGTGGATTCCATTCCCAGGTTCATCGAGCGATTTGACATGCGAACCTCCCAATACTGGGGCCAGGTCTCCCTGGTCGTTGACATTGCGGTGGACAGCAAATATGCCTATATCACCGACACCACCTATGGGCTTACCATCCTCTCTCTCTTTTCCGATCCGGACAACCCTGCCACCATCAAGCTCGAAAAAGCCGGACAGATCGAAACCCCGGGCAGCGCCTCGGGCATCTTTCTGGACGGACACCTGGTCTATGTAGCCGATGGCATGAAAGGACTCTTTGTGGTGGACGCCTTTGACCCAACCACTCCCCTGCACGGCGGGACCCATGAGGCTTCCGGCGTATACGGCGTTCAACTGGCCGGGGACCTGGTCTTCATGACGAGTCTGAGAACCGGGCTGGTCTCCCTTGCCAAGACGGGTTCCTTTGTCTATACCCAGACCGCAGTTTATGATCCCCCCTGCGGGGCAGATGCCGTTTTTGTGGAAGAGGACCATGCCTATGTCCTGGACAACGACGAGGCAACGGGGCGGATGACAATCGTGGATCTTTCGCCCAATGGGGAATACCACCAGGCCGGTTATATAACGACCCCGGGGGAGGCAAACGCCATCCTCGTGCTGGAAGACCGGGCCTATGTGGCCGACGGATCCGCCGGGGTGTCGGTCTTTGACGTCAGCGATAAATCGGCCCCGGCTTTTCTTGAGGGGGCCGGGATTAAAAATCCCGGCCCCAATGATGTGTCGGACATCACTCTCTTTGTAGTCGAAGATGATCAGGGGGGCGAAGACGAGAACCTGTTCTATTACACCGACCGCCTCCATGGGCTCTTCATGGCCGGCCTGGACGACCAGGGGAGGATGCAGTACCAAGGCAATTTCGGGCTGGCCCAGGCCCGGGCCGTGGCCATTTATCAACCCAGTGGCTCTGACAAACGCTACGCCCTGGTTGTCAACGGCTCCGGGCTCTTTGCCATTGATGTCACCGACCCGGCCTCGCCAAGCCAGGTTTTTTTCCTTGAGACCCCGGGGGAAGCCCTGGACATAGGGGTCAAGGACGATTATGCCGTTGTGGCAGATGGCAGCAAGGGGGTTCAGCTTGTGGATATCACCGACCTGGCCCAGCCCCGGATAGTGGCCACCTATGCCACCGGGGGCAGTGCCGAAGCCCTTTTTGTCCATAACTTCTATATCCACACGGCCACCGGTGACGCCGGTCTTCAGATTCTGGGAATTGTCGATAACCAGCCCCCGGAGTTGACCCTGATCGCCAACTATGGCACCCCGGGCTCCGTAGCCGGGGTCTGTGTTGCCGGGGATGAAAAAGAGCGGCTGACCTATGTGGGCGACGGACCTGGCGGACTGGTCTCTTTTCTTCACAGTGACAGTTTATACTCGGGGATCGATGAGCAACCATTCACGGAAAGCACCGACGATACCGGATGGGGCAAGCTTTGTTTTATCTCAACGCTTTTTTAATATAGGTGGGTCCATGAGGGTACTCTTTCTTTTGATATTGTTTGTTATCACGGCCTCCCCGGCTTATGCCGTGACCATGGCGGCCCAGGCCTCCACCCTGTACATTCTCAAGGGGGAATCGGTGACCTTCACCTTCACCTTTGATCCCGGAGAATCTGGCGAAAACGACGACAAGGGCATCATCGGAGAAGAGGAGGAGGAGAACCTGCTGCCGACCAAGGTCACTGTGAAGCTCAAGCTGGACCACCAGGACTACTACGCATTTTCCCAGACGATTGAGATCCAGGGGGAAGATACCATCACCGTGGAACATCCCCAGGAGTTTCCCCTGCCAGGATATTATGACGCTGAGGCCCACTTTGACTGGATCACCGTTAACGAGGACGGGGAAGAAAAAGTGAACCAAAAAAAACTGGAACCCATCCGTATCGGGGTCGCCAACTGGATCTTTTCCGCCGGAGGCACCCTGGGCTGCATCGAATCCACCCCGGCCATCAGCAAGGACGCCAACACCCTTTACGTGGGTTCCGAGGACCGCTTGCTCTATGCCGTAAGCACCAAGGACGGTACTGAGGAATGGAGCTATCCCACGGGCGGCTCCATCAACTCCAGCCCGGCCATTGACAGTTCCGGCAATATTTATTTCGGCTCCACGGACGGGTTTGTCTATTGCCTTAACCCGAAAGGAGAATTGGTCTGGAAACACAATATAAACGGTCCGGTTTATTCCTCCCCGGCCCTGGATGAGGATTTACGATTGCTCTATATCGGCTCCACAGATACCAATCTCTACGCCCTGAAACTGGACGAAAACGGCAAGGAGGCCTGGCCACCTTGCAGCACCGGAGGGAAAATCACCTCGTCTCCGGTGATCGGATTCGACGGTACCGTTTTTATCGGTGCCCTGGACCACTTCCTCTATGCCGTAGACCCCAGGGACGGTTCTAAAATATGGAAATTCGACGCTCAATCTGAAATAAGCGGTTCCCCGGCCCTGGACAGGGATGGCACCATTTTTTTCGGTACATCCTCTTTTGGGGGGGGGATCAGTGACCAGAACGGCTTATTTGCACTGTCCCCCACCGGAGAGAAGAAATGGTTTGTCAAGCACGGTGCCGGTTTTTCTTCCTCTCCCGCCATCGATTCCGACGGGGTCGTGTGCATCGGTTCCAACAGCAACAGGATGTACGGCATTAACCGGCAAGGGGACGAGCTTGCCACATATAAAAAATTTTCCGACGACCATATGGCCTCACCGGCAATGGGGTCCAATGATTATATCTTTTGCGCGTCCAAGGACGGCACTTTTTTTGGCTTGGACCGCAAAAAAGGAGATTCTCTCAATGGCAGGGACGAGAAGTGGAAGTACCCCATGGATTTGCCGGTAACAGCCTCTTCTCCGGTGATCAGAAACGGGTATGTCTACGTGGGAACCTGCGGGTATAACAACGGCTCCATCTACTCTTTTTTCTGCGACAAGAATGTGGAAAAGACCGATGTGGAGGTTCACCAGAACTCCCCCTGGCCCCAGTTCAGAGGAGATTCTCAGAACCGGGGAAAAACCGTTTATACCCAGGAAACCGTGGCCCCCGAAGTTTGTTTGGTGGATCCGCCCAATGGAGAAACCAGATTTGATTTAACCCGGGAGTCCGTCACGGTTCATTTCTCCCGTCCCATGGATCCGTTAACCCTTTTTGAGCCTGGAACCGACAAAAAAGAGGCTTACTACGGGTTCACCCTGGAGCCATTTGACTCCGGCCCTGAAAAGCTCTTCCAGGACTGGGGAGACGATCCCTCCACCTGTACTATCTGGCTTCCCCAGGGCGAAGCCTTCAAGCCCTATATCACCTATACCGCCACCATTCTCTCCAAAGCCCGGGCAGCCGATATGGCCGAGGACTCAAAGAACGATACGCTTCTCTACAACCACACCTGGTCTTTTTCATTCATGGACGAAGAGGAGGTTTCCTATGACCACAGTCCAACATCGTCTTGTTTCATCTCCAATATTTTGGATAATGGGTAAAAAGGGGGCTATATGTCTGTAGAAAAAGCTGTTAAACTTGGTTTCTTTCTTATTCTCCTGGTCATATTGGGGGGCTGCAACAGCAGTGGCAGCAGTGACGATGGGTCCCCTGCATCTGCCCCCATCCGGAAAGACCTGAGCACCGATACCCTGACTGTGAAAACGTTTGAACAGACCCTGTCCTACAGGACCATCATCCTTGATTCCGAAGATTTAGCACGTCTTTCGGTTGAACCTGAAACATACCGGATTATCGTGCGACCTTCTTCACGATTGTCCGGCACAATCGAACAGGGGGACATTCTGCGAACAGGGAATTCTGAAGCTTTTCCCCAGGAGCTTGTCGGAAAGGTCAAGGAGGTTAACGAATTCCCGGATTCCCAGGATTCCCAGGATTCCCAGGATTCTCCGGATTCTCCGGATTCCCTGGGTCCCCTGGGTCCTCTGGACGCCAAGGACGCCAAGGACGCCAAGGACTCCAAGGACTCCAAGGACTCCAAGGACGCCCTGGGTTCCCTGGAATTATTGATGGAAAGGACATTTGATTTTACCCCTTCAGACAAAATCGTTGTCCTTGAGCAGTCGGATTTTGAATATCTTTCAATTAATCCTGAAACATACCGGGTTATCGTGCCATCCAGCGACCTGTTGTATAACACAATTGACCAGTGGGATATCCTGATCGGAAGAATGACTGATAATTTTCCCCAAGGGCTTTTGGGAAGGGTCAAGGAGATGACGATATACCAGGGTTTCAAAGAGTTGATCCTGGACGTTCCACCCATTGAAAGCGCGTTCAAATACCTTACCATGGACCTTGAAAAAGCCATTACCATGTCTGACATCATTCCAGAACAGATTTATCCGGGAGTCAATATCGAAGACAGGGACGGAAAATTTCTGTTGACCGTTGATTCCCTGGTGAGTGACAGGGATGGACAGCTGTCAACAACCAACGACCAGATCAGGGTGAAAGGAGAGGTTGTTCTGGACCTGGGGTTTGACCTTGAACTGGACATAAACCTGTGGAGCCTGCGCTACCTGGGTTTTAAGCCCCATGTAAAACAGTCAGGGCAGTTGACTTTCTCATCGGGTTCTGCTGCGGAGGTCGATGAAACCATGCTCCTGGCCGTCTTAAAAACCGAACCCTTTGCCATGGGTGCCCTGGTCCTGGCGCCTGAGATCCAGCTTTTTCTAAACTCCAGCGGTAAATTCAGTACCCAGGCAACCATCGGTCTGGAATTCGAACACGACTACAGCCAGCTTTTTGACTATGACGGAACCAGCCTCCAGGTCACTGATCAAGATATCGACCCGGTCATGGTATCCTATTCAGAACCTGAGTTAAGCGCTGCCCTTGATACCACCGGATGGATCTCTCCCCACCTGGATCTAAAGCTTTTGGGACGCCCAGGTTTTTCCTGTAATTATACCGATCGTTTCAGCTCCATGGCACTGGTCAGGACCGACACGGATCAGATATGCTGGGAGCAGGGGTCCTCCTTTGACACCCAAAGCCAGGTTGAACTGAATCTTTTTGTCGACCACGATCTGGAAGATGACCAGCTGACGTTTTCCCAGGCCGTAAAAAACGAGACAGTTTTTGAGAGCTGCGGTTATCTTCTCCTCTACCATCCCGTGGCTGTTGCCGGAGGAAAATTACCGGTCAGGGAGGAAAAGGAGGGAGAGGAGATACTCCTTGATGGAAGAGGGTCTTATGATTTGGATGACGGGATTTACAGCTACGCCTGGATTCAGACCGATGGTCCGACTGTCCAGCTGAGGAATGCTGACACGGCCGAGGCCGGCTTTACCGCTCCCCAGGTCAATTCATTTGGTCAGGATTTTGTCTTTGAGCTGACGGTAACCGATTTTAGCGGTAATGTGGACAGGGAATCGGTTAGAATCAGCATCATTGACGATAATGGACTGCCAAAACTTCCGGGCTTTCTGACCGGCCTGCTGGTGGACTATGATACCGGCGAGCCTGTGGAAGATGTTTTAGTGGAAGCCTTTGAACGAAAAACCGGTGACCACCTCGAGAGCACCATCGGATCAGCATTAACGGACGCTGACGGTCATTTCACTATCTGGACTTTGGCTGACGGTTGCCGTGTGGAATTTTCAAAAGAAGGCTACCATTCCCTTGAATTCCAGGATATCAAGGATATCGTGGTTCGCTCCGATGGCGAAACCGCCCTGGGTAAACTCCAGCTGCTTGACGTTTCCAAGTCTGGAAAAGCTGATATCTCCGTTACCCTGAAGGACATCCTCTCCAATGCCAGGATAAGGAATGCCACCCTGAGTCTGTTTCACTACCTGGGTGAAGGCGCCATAAAGACCGTCACCACTGATCTGGACGGAACCGGGGTGTTCTCCGACATTGCTGCCGGTGCCTATTTTGTTACCGCCCAGGGCAGCGGCTATTATAAAACCACCTTTTCCGTGGCCGCCTATGACGGGGTGTCTCCGAAGATCAAAACCCTGGAACCGAAGATAAAATCCATGGATGAGATCCGCCTGGTGCTCTCCTGGGGTCCTTCGGACCTGGACCTGGACAGCCATCTTGTGGCCCCCACCCAATCGGGAGAACGGTTTCACCTCTTTTATCCCTATATGCAAACCAGCAATCCCCAGGGTCGCAACATTGTCCTTGAAAGGGATGGCGGGCCGCCCAGTGGCATCGAGACCATTGTTATAAAGAACAGGTTTGATGGAACATACACCTACCGGGTTCACGACCATACCAATGATCTGTCCAAAGACGCCGCGGCCCTTACCACATCCGGGGCCGTGGTAACCGTTTTCAAGGGCTTTCAAGAGGTAAGCCGTTTTGAGGTTCCGGTGAATCAGGCAGGTAACCTCTGGGAGGTCCTGACCATTGACGGTGGAACAGGTGCGATCATCCCGGTGAACACCATGGGGTATCGCACGGTTTCAGAACTCATCCAGATGGCCGGGAGCTATAGCACCTCCTACAACGTGCCGGCCAAATAGATGATTCTTCGCCCATGGTAAAGTCCGGGATAAGAATTATATGGCAATTTGTCCTGGGCTTTGCCGTTCTTATGGTCCTGGCCCAGGTGGTGGGGATCGCCTGTCTGGCCGTCAAGGCGATCCCCTTTTATGAAAACACCCTCCGGCCGTTCTACGTCCGGTTGACCTCCGACGGCATCCAGATCAAGAGACAGATCAATCTTCAGGTCGATACCCACATGCCCATCTCTTCCACCCTGGATACGACCCTGGAGATTCCCATCAAGGAGACGGTTGCCATCAACCTTCCCATTAAGGGCAATATCAAACTTGGAATAGACGAGCCCTTTACCATCCCTGTCAATGCCCCCATCCACGTCAGCCTGGACCATGAATTCAGGATTCAAAAAGATCTGGCCGTCAAAAGCGAGTTGTTTATCGATCAATACGTCAAGACAACCCTTTTGGGGATCGATACCCAGATCCCCATCCAGGCCGCCGTGCCCATTGATGTGACATTTCCCATGGATGAGATGATCCGGATCAACGACGACTTTTCCCTGACCGCCACCAAACCGCTGAACTGTCAGATCCGTCATGATTTCGATATCCCCCTGAACCTGACCGTCAAAACCCAGTTTCAGGTGGATGAAGTGGTACCGGTCCCTATTAAAACCGACATCAAGACAGGAATCCGGCTTACGGGCAGTCTTCCCTGTTTCCTCTACATGAACATCTCCTGGGATAAGGAGAAGGGCCTGGTGGTGGATCATTCCATCAAATTAGAATAACCTTGCATTGATCTCTCCGGTTGCGATAAAGTGAGTCCCAACAACGACGCCAATCTTAAATCTTAGGGGTCAGGCTTA
>JAQYWC010000038.1 GCA_030145245.1 Desulfobacterium sp. | reverse complement strand
TTCCCTTAACATGTCGATCTCATGACGGTTAAACTGCTCATTGAACAAGGGTTCTTTGACCTTTAAAATAATATCTGATTTGTCAAAAACCTCGGCTGCATCGTCTGCGATTTGTGCCCCGGCTTTACGATAGGCATCATCCTCTGTAAAAGCGCCTGCTCCGGCATTTTTTTCAACAATGACATCAAACCCAAGTTTCTTGAATTTTTCAATGGTTTCTGGAAGTGCAGCAACCCTGTTTTCTTTGTACATAATTTCTTTTGGTATTCCTACAATCATAGGATATCTCCTTTTAAATGTTTGATATTAATTTTTTTTTATGACTATTATTTAAACTTAAGCGTTCATTATCTTAAATTTTATCGTTATGTTTTATTATAATATATACTTAAGTAAATAATTAAATATTTACATTTAGAACCTATAGCACATCAAAAAGTACTTTTTGATGTGCTCGTTGATCGGCTTTGGCTCAGCCCCCTCCGATGGGAGAGATGAAGGTAATTTTATCTCCAGGGTTCAACAATTGGTCAAAGGTGCCGTTACGGTTGTTGACGATGAGAATGCACACATCATCCCGGCTGATATCAAGGACCTCCAGCAGGTCTGTTATACAGGTGTAATCCGGAATTGTGATTCGTTTTTTTTTAAACCGCCCATTGCACAAGGGGGCAAACAGGGTTACGTCAACTTCCATGGATGCCACCTTTGATTATACCTCAATCCACTAACCATTCCAAATTAAGTTCTATGAGTTTTCCACGGGTGGGTCGTCCCTGGGCATCCCAGCCGGACATCTCATAATAGAGTAAAATGGCATCTTGAAATTCCTGTCGGTCCAAACATTTCCCCTCCAGCGGTCCTCCGGGCATTTTTTCAAACCACCGGCGTATCAGGGTGTCATCTTCAGGACTGAATCCTTCCCGATTGTTAAATACCCTGGCCATAACATTGGCACGTTCCGAAAGCATCATCAACTCATAGACGCTGGTTTGCCAACCGGTAATTGCACCGATAGTTTCAGCCAGCCGGGTAAACGTCATTGCGTGTATGGGAACCGATACGAAATTGCACAGCCCCAGACAATTATTGATTCCCCATGCTTTTTGTCCCAGGGAGAAAAAACGGACCTTTGCCGCATCTGTCGTCAGCGGGTCCACAGGATCCAAAAGTCCGAGGGGATGCAGTTTGCTTACGCCGTCTCCCTGGAATGCTACGTCATGGGGGGTTTCAATGTGGTCAGCTCCGGTGGGACACAGGGCAAACCCCAATCCCATGCCGGTCTTGCCCCGGCCATCATGAAAAGCCAGTTCCTGGCCTTTGATATGGAAGGCATATTGTTCTGCCCCCCTGCCGATCTGTTTGGCCGCCTGCTTGACCCCCAGCGAGAGAACCTTGCCGATACCGCGCTGGTCAGCAATTTCCTGGATCAACCAAATCATGGCGTCAGCATCTCCAAAGTTGATGCTCCTCCCACCGGTATCGGTTCTGGTCAAAATTCCATTTTCATAACACTCCATGGCAAAGGCAATGATGGATCCGGTGGAGATCACATCCAGCCCCAGCAGATTGCACAATTGTGTTCCCCTGGCAACGGCCGGCAGGTTATCAATTGCCAGCAAAGGACCCAATCCGGCCAGGGCCTCGTATTCCGGGCCCCCCAGGTGTTTATTCAGCGGATATTTTTCATCATCCAGTTCCACCCGGCGCTTACATCTTACCTTGCAACCCCAGCAAGTACCCCTGGAGTGAAAGATGGTCTCATGGTAAGCGGTCGCAGCCAGTTTATCAGCCCCTTCAAAAACACCTTCCTTAAAGTTGCGTGTGGGTAACATTCCAGCTTCGTTTAGCCCTTGGACAAGGCCGGAGGTCCCAAATTTTGTGAGGCCCACGTTGGGCGGATGAACTTTTATACGGTTGGCATGCCATTTTTCGATCTCTTTAAACGTACCCGGATCAGCCTGATCCATTTTGCCGGACCCTCTCACCGCAACTGCCTTGAGGTTTTTAGACCCCATTACAGCACCCATGCCTGTACGGCCGTTATAATGTTCCAGGTCATTCTGCACACAGGCAAAAGGGATGAGCCGCTCTCCGGCAGGCCCGATGGATGTCACCCGAACTCGTTTGTCATTCAGTTCTTTTTTAAGTATTTGTAGCGTCTGCCAATTATCCTGGCCCCAGGTTAGGGCTGCATCTCGGATTTCGATTTCACCGTCATGGACCCAGAGATACACCGGTTTAGAAGCGCGACCGCGGATCACAATGGCATCAAAACCGGAAAACTTGAGTTCAGGACCCCAGTAACCACCAGCCTCGGTTCTTGCCAAAGCACCGGTCAGTGGCGATTTGGCACCAATGGAATAGCGGTTAAAACCGGAAATAGGAGCACCAGTGACCACACTACAGGCGAAAACCATCACATTGTCAGGAGACAGAGCATCTGTCCCCGGCTTTAAATGTTTCAGCAGGTAATAGGCCACCAGGGACGAACCGCCCATATATGTCCGATACCATTTCTCATCAGGCATTTCCACTTCCCATGTGGAATCGGTAAGATTGACATGTAAAATTTTGCCATTATAACCAAAGGGCATATCAATTGTTCCTTTCATGTACTCCCCCATTTTTCAGAGGAACTTTATTCTTAAAAAATGCATCTCTTAAAAAATGCAATAGTGATGTCATTTAGTCATTACAATTTGAAATCAATAATGACGTTAAGCGCGTTTTTGTTCCAAAGCATACTCAATCCTGTAGCAGTATGGCACAGTTTATTCCCTAATTGATTAGACTTGGCAGCCACAGGGTCAGTTGTGGTACGTAAGCAATCAGAAGTATACACAAGGCACAGACGAAAACGAATGGCAATGCTTTTGCTGAAATGTCTTCTATGCTGACCTTTGCTATCCCAGAACCGATAAACAAATTTTCTCCAAGTGGTGGTGTAGAAAAACCAATTTCACAGCAGCAAACCAGAACCACTCCAAAGTGTATGGGGTCTATCCCCAACTTCACCATTACAGGGAGCAGAACTGGCGTAAGAAGAAGAATTGTAGCCAATGTTTCCATAAACATTCCAACAAACAAGAGAAATATAATGACAAGTGCCCAGATTATGAAAATATTACTGGTCAGTGCCAGCATCGCTTCTGCGATCATGTCTGGAACGCGGTAGGCCACGAGCAGTCGACCGAAACATCTTGCGGCAAACATGATAATCAATACACGTCCTGTAATCCATGTCGTCACCTCCAGAGAACTCATGATGCCTTTCATATCGAGCTCGCGGTGGATAACGCACCCCACAAAAAGGGCGTAAAAAATTGATACCACTGCAGCCTCTGTGGGAGTAAAAAAACCTGTGTAAATCCCCCCCAGAATGACCACCGGTGTGAAAAGTGCCCACTTCCCTTCCCGCGCATTCTTCAATACGGTTACAAATGAAAAAGGTTCCCCGGATCCTTTGTAACCGTATTTTCGGCACTGGAAGTAATTGAGAATCAAAAGGCTTGCACCCAAAATTATTCCAGGAAAAACCCCAGCAACAAAAAGCTTTGTGATTGACACAGAAGCAGCTACACCGTATATGACCATGGGTACACTGGGTGGAATAACGACGCCGAGACCACCGGAAACCGCAGTGACACCACCGGCGTATCCTCTTGAATATCCTCGCTGAATCATAGCGGGAATGATGAGCATACCGACAGCCGCAGTTGTGGCTGGTCCGGAACCCGAAATGGCTCCAAAGAACATGCAGGCCAAAATCGCTGCACCGGAAATTCCACCGGTGAAAGAGCTGACGATCGTTTCAGCAAAATAAACCAATCGTTTCGAAATACCACCACGGTCCATCAAGGCACCGGAAAGAACGAAAGCGGGCAGCGCCATGAGAGGAAAAGAGTCAACAGAGTTATATGCAACCTGAACCATGGCCATGACGTTGTCGCCCATAATAAGGAAGGAAATCATTGCAGCAGACCCAAGGGCAACATAAATCGGGGTCCCGATCAATAGAAGAATAATAAAAAAACCAAAAAGCACAGTCGTTACATCCACAATCGCCTCCTAAATATCATTATCATAATGGGTATTTGCATAAAGCGCTTCAGTGATCTACTCTTATTCTGGATCATTGAAAATAACCCCTTTTATATGTTTCAAGTAGAGTACCTGGATGATTCGAATATTGATCAGCAAAAAAGCTATCGGAAAAATATAGAAAACATATTCCATGGACCAATCAAGTGTCGGAGAAAAGTATTTAAATTCACCCATCGACCTAATAACCTGTACGCTGTAGTAGATCATTGCGGAGTTAAATGCGATCCAACCCATGTCTGAAAAAATTAAAATAGCTGTCTGTACTTTTTGTGGAAAAATTCTTAACTGAACGGTGATGCGATTGTGCGCATCCATGCTTGTGGCATAAGCAGCCCCAAAATAAACAAACCAGACAAAAGCAAATCGAGACAACTCTTCTCCCCATGTTATCGCGTAACTAAAAAATACCCGGAGAAGGACCTGGATAAATAAAAGTATCACAAAAAATACCAGGAGAAGCTGGGAAATATAATTCTCCGTATTGTTGATAATTGAGAATAACCTGCGAGTATTCATAGCGTTTTTTCTCCGAGATCTATTTCATTGGGGATTAGCAAGGGGGGGGACGCACAGAAAGATCAATTTCGCGTCATCCCCTTGCCCCTGCTCGTCTATTATTTCAGTTTTTCAACGATCTGATCAACCGCTTCCTTGCCACCGATTGTATCATAAAATTTCGGCCAGACTGCCTTTATTGATTTTTCTTTCCAGATTTCTTCGTCCGAAACCTCTGTATATTCAATGCCAGATTTCTTCATTGCCTTCACTGCTTCGGCTTCCATAACCAGCTGGTCTAGCATTTGATACTGTTGTGCTTGTAAGCCTGCCATTTTAAAAGTTACCTGAAGCTCTGGAGACAATTTACGAAAGAGGGATTCAGATATAGCAACTGGCTGCAGGAGGTAAAGGTAATGGATATTGGAGGTGTATTTTTGTACCTCGTGAAACTTCATGTTATAGTTAATGATGTTTGGATTGTCCTGGCCATCCACAACCTTTTGCTGAAGCCCGGTAAAAACCTCGGTCCATGCCATGGGAAGAGGGTTTACCCCCCAGGCTTTATAGGTCTCAATCATGATCGGATTCTTGGGAACCCTTATTTTAAGCCCCTTCAGATCATCAATTGTCGTGATAGGGTGTTTGGAGTTGGTGAGAACCCTGAAGTTTGAATAGGCCCAGCCAATGATACGGACACCGGCTTCTTTTTGTGCAACCTTGACCCAATGATCATTTAATGCTCCGGTGGTCAGTTTTACAGCATCCTTATGATTCTTGATCAGGTAGGGCAGGGTCAATGTGCCGATCGACTTGCAAAAGGGTGTCAAGTTATTGACCGCTCCCACAGACATGTCCAAAGTTCCCATGCGCGCACCCTGAAACATTTCCTGTTCACTTCCCATCTGACCGTTTGGGAACAAATCTATGGTGAATTCGCCTTTGGTCGCCTCTTCGATGATTTCTTTAAAACGAAGGGCAAATACGCCTTGGTCTGAAGCCAGCGGTTCCCCCAGACCAAATTTCAATGTTTTACTATTGGCTTCAGTCACATTACTGGTAAACGGCAGGATCAAGAGGCCTGCAATAAAAAGGCTCAAAAAAAGATTTTTCATGATACGCTCCTTTAAAGTACTTTCGGTTAATGTTACCCATGACAGCATTGCCCCTAATGGCAAACTGTTAAGTCTTCTCTGCGGACGGTTTTTATACCGTCCGCAATTTTTATAGCTGTATCTTCTTTAATTTTGTGAGTACAAGTTTTGAAATAAGGTTCGCGGATTTACCCGCGAACCCTTGCCTACAACCCTAGTTCTTTTTCTTCTTTACTGATAATCTCTTCCAGAATTTCTATGGTTTCATCCACATCCGATTTTGCCAGTATCAATGGGGGAGCAAATTCCAGTGCACAGCCCATGGATTTCATCAAAGCGCCTTTTTCCATGGCCAGGGATATCATCCGGTTTAAACTTGTTCCTGGGTAGTTTGCCCTTGTCTTTTTATCCATTGTAAAATCTATGGCCAGCCAAAGGCCTTTTCCACGGACCTCTCCGACTGACGGGTGATCGGTGAGGGATTCGAGGCCGTCAAGAAAGTAGCGCCCTATCTTCTCAGAATTTTCCACCAATTTTTCGGTTTCTATGATTTCGATATTCTTTATGGCAGTCTGGCAGGATACAGGGTGGTTGCCGTATGTGTGCAGGTGGTTAAGGACCTCGATGGAATCCTGAACTGCATCTGTACAGCCGACTCCACCCAGTGGAAGGTAACCGCTGGTCAAGCCCTTTGCCATTGTAATCATGTCTGGTTTGGCATTAAAATGTTCGGTGGCAAACATCTTTCCGGTTCTGCCGAACCCTGTGATTACCTCGTCGATAATCATCAATATTCCGTACTTGTCACAAATCTCTCGGATAATATCCCAATATTCTTTCACAGGCGCATAAGCACCGAATCCTTGCTGGATCGCTTCACCAATGAAAACCGAAATCTGATCGGGTCCTTCAAATAAGATCCTCTCTTCCAGTAAACGAGCGCAAGCAACGTCACAATTCGGATACGTCAAATTATGTGGACATCTATAGCAATAAGGCGATTTAATAAAAACGCCCCCTGGTGCTAACGGCTCCATGATCTGGCGCATCATCGGAACAACTCCGAGAGCCCGCACTCCAAGACCATTTACCCCATGATAGGCTCCTTCTCGGGAAATAACTTTAAAACGGCCCTTATCTCCGCGCATCTGATGGTAAGCCTTGGCTATTTTCATTGATGTTTCAACGGCTTCCGAACCATCACATTCGAAGACAAATCTATTAATGGCTGCCGGGGCAATTTCTGCCATTTTGTCCGCAAGATTCATCGCAGGCTCAGACGAAAAACCACATGGGCTAAAATAAGCTAAGGTGGACATCTGGTCGTAGGCCGCCTGGGCCAGCTCCTTCCGCCCATGCCCAACATGAACAGGGCGCGTAATTCCTGAGTTTAGATCCAGATAGCTCTTGCCATCCTGATCAAAGACACGAACACCCTCTCCACGCGTGATTACCGTAACACCCTTTTTAAGCTCATCCTTTGAGGTTCTATGTAAAATCAGATGAGAAGATTCATTCATTTTTTTATTCATTTTATTTTAGTTTCCTTCCTCTTTATAAGTTTTAGTAATTCAGACAAATTTCTGAAAACAACTTTTATTTAAACGTTTAAACTAAATGGGAAAAATTAACCATTGAACCTACCCGGTCCTTTCACTTTAAATGTATGACTCAAGAATTTACACAGCACATTAGATTCGCTATCTCACATAACCTGTTTTACTGTAACCACAAGACTTACGAATGATTAATTTTGATTTCAAAGTAACCTGATTAATGGCATCTGGAAATTTATTTTCGATTTTGTCGATGAGTAAATTTACCCCCATTTGCCCCATGCCCTTTTCTTTTTCCCTGATGGTCGTCAGTTCAATGCCGGCGAGAGAGCTCATTCTCGTATCATCAAAACCGATAAGTGCCATATCTTCTGGTATTTGCAGCCCATTTCTCAAGATGGCCTCACGGGCAGCCAATGCCATTGTATCGTCTTCGGCAAAAACAGCCGTCACCGATTCTTTCATTCGTATAAGTTTTTCTGCAAATTCATAGGCTTTGTTGTAACAATTGTCACAATTGATAACAGTTCCTGATTGCACTTTCAAACCATTGTCAACCATAGCTTTTTTTGCACCTTCGGTTCTTTCAATGTTCGCAGAGGATCGAAGTGTACCGGTGATAATGCCGATTCTATCATGCCCCAATCGGTAAAGGTGCTGTACGGCCTTGTAACCGGCCTCAAAATTATCAAGGACAACGTAATTGACTTTACCTGCGAAATCCGGGTGATAAGACTTACGATTAACAAAAACATAGGGTAACCCTATCCTGTCTAGCTTTTCAAAATAGGTGCTATCGCTGCAAACAGTTGATAGAACCATACCATCAACACCTTTCGCCACAAGCATATCCGCGTACATTTCTTCAAGTGACAAATCACTGTCAATGCTGCAGATAAAAATTGTGTACCCTCTCTTTCGAGCCTCTTTCTCGACCCCCTCCGCCAGGTAGGCAAAAAAATGATCAGAAAAATTATTGATAATTAAACCAATGGATTTACTTTTGTTGCTGACTAGATTACGGGCGACCATGTTCGGCTGATAATCCAGATCAGCGGCGATTCGCCGAACCCTCTCACAAGTTTTTTTGCTTATACCCGGCCGATTGTTCATCACCATAGAGACGGTCGCAGCGGTACAGTTTGCGATCTTACTGATGTCTTTAATTGTGGTTTTTTTATTTCCCATGTGTTTATCCTGCTGACCAAGGCTATTTATTCAATAATTATTAGCACATTTACTTAAACGTTTAAATTGTAATTCTCATAAGTTTTTTATAATGTCAACCCTTATTTATAAATATTTTTTCAATCCATAAAGATCAACCCACCCCTATCGGCTAAAAGAGGGGTGGGTTGTGAGTTACAAGACAAGCATGTTGGGATCTTTCTGAGCAGGAAACTCAATCCACAATATCAAGATGAAATGGACCAAAAAAATCTATCTGCCGGTCAGCGGTCTTCCCAGGCTGTAAATCTCACCGCAATGCTCATAGGGAAGCGCTCCTTCAAGGTTGATTATCCGGTCAAACTGAGCACTGATCTCTTCGGCCGATATCGGCCGTCGGGCGTCACCGATACAGCCCCCCTTTGAACAGACCATGGCCGAACGGGCAAACCATCCGGCGCTCATGGTGAAAATCATTCCGGATACCGGGTTCTCTTTCGCACACAGATAGGTCACCATGGGCACGTTAAACTCCGGTCGGATTTTTTTTGCCACCTCGTCGGGAAAAACACCCTGGGTCATGCCGGTGCTGGCATTGGGAGCAACGGTATTCACCTTGATGTCATACCGGGCAATTTCAAGCTTCAACGTGTTCATAATCCCGATAACCCCCATTTTGGCGGCACCGTAATTTGACTGGCCAAAATTACCATACATGCCCGAAGAAGATGAGGTAAAAACAATACGCCCGTATTCCCGGGCCTTCATGATTTTTACGGCCGGCTGGGTCACGCAAAAAGCCCCTTTTAAATGGACAGAAATGACATCATCCCACTCTTGCTCGGTCATGTTCATGAATGTCCGGTCCCTCAGGATACCGGCATTATTCACCAGGATATCCACTGTCCCGAAATGGTCCATGGCCGTATCCACAATATTCCGGCCACCGGCCATGGTGGCAACGGAATCATAATTGGCCACTGCCTGGCCGCCGGATTGTCTGATCTGGGCCACCACCGTGTCTGCGGTTAATTGGTGATCCATTTGCC
>JAQYWC010000025.1 GCA_030145245.1 Desulfobacterium sp. | reverse complement strand
TGTCGTTTTAAAAAAACGACAATAAGCTAAGTCTGACCCCGGTGAATCGGTAGATTATGCCCCCGGCAAATTATAATCCCGGTAACGTCAGGTTACTTCGGCGTCACGACGGGCCCCACCTCGTCTCTCAACTTCAACAGCCCCTGCTTCTGCAGGTCAAGGATGGTGAACAACTTTGCCGGAATGTTCTCCTCCTTGCCATAAGCGTCAACCTGGAGATCGATCCTGGCAACGATGTTGTCGATGTAGAGGGAAAACTGGCGGTTATAGAGCTCCCGGGGATACTCTTTCCCCAAAAGGGTGGTAAAAAGGTCCTGAAGATCCTCGTAGCAGGGAAGGTTTCCCAAGGGGGTGGCAATATGTTCTACCTCGCCATGGGCGTAGCGTTCAAGCCAGGCGAGCCAGACCTTGACGTCCCGCTTCTCACCCAGAAGCTTTTTGGCGCTTCCTCCCCGGGCAAGATCGGTGAGAAAGTAATTGAGCCCCGCCATCACCGGCTTTTTATCCCCGGCAATGGCCGGATTGCCGAAGAATTCGAACTGGGCAGTCATGTAATCCCCCAGGGCGCCGGGAATAAAGGGGGCGTTGGCCCAGGGTGCCCGTTTGACGCCTGTGGCCCCCACCTCGGTGGCCGTGGCCGCAGACACGATGCAGGCACCGATCACCACACCTGAATCCGAATCTTTTGCCACCCACACCGGGGGCATGGTATCGCTGTCCCGGCCGCTGTAGGTGAATATCCGGGTCGGGACGCCCTCGGGATTTTCCGCTTCGGGCGAGTAATTGGCAAGGGCCGTGGAGGCCAGGGTGCAGCGGGAGTTGGGGTGGGAGATAGGAACAGGCTTTCCGTTCTTGTCCGTCATACCCTCCTGCCAGTCTCCCTGGAAATTGACGCCCTTCCTGGGAGGTTCCTCGCCGTTGCCCGCCCAATGGGGCACCTTTTTGTCGTCCACCAGGACATTTGACCAGATCACCTCTGTGCCGGGCTTTCGAAGATTCTCCATGAGCATGGGATCCCCCTCCCAGTTGACATCCTCCACAATGCCGAAGATGCCGCACTCGGGATTGACCGAGCGGATGGAGCCGTCGGAAGCGATCCACATCTGGGCGAGATCGTCACCGACAAAATGGTTGCCGGCCATGGCCGTGGTAGTCTTGCCGCAGCCCGAGGGGGCGGCTCCCGCACACCAGGTGACCCTGTTCCCGGGTCCGTTGATGCCGGTGATGAACATGTGTTCGGACAGTTGCGTGCCGCGGTTTTCATACACGGCCTTGTCCACGGCAAACCGATGGTTTCCTTTTTTCAAGAGCAGGGTGTTTCCGGCATAGGTGCACTTGTAGGAAAAGGTGGTGCGGTAGCTTCGATCCATGAAGACCCGTGCATCGGGCAGGTCCTCCGTCCGGTTCAGTCCTTCGCTGTGAATGTTGGTGAAAAAGTGCCCCAGCTTCTCAACCTCCATGCCAAAGGCCTTAAAGGAATTCCTGTAAAGGATCTCCGCACTGTGGGCCACATAGGCGGAACTGGTGATCTCAATGGCCGGGTTGGATGCAGGTGCGCCCACCGGGCCCCGCATGTAAAACCCCACGATCATGGTCATCTTCTCCATGATGCCGGTCATGTTGCCGCCAATATCCTTAAGGGCCTCCTCCCGGGTCATCCGGTTGGCAAGGGAGGAAACATCCTCCCACTCGTCCGCGATGTAGAAGGTTCTGTCCATGATTCTCCCCTGCTCATCGGCAAGGTCGTTATGGATGGTGTGGTTCTCCATGGCAAGCTGTCGCTCTTCACCCTTTTCAAGGGCAAGCTTGCGGATAAAGGCCTTGTCCCCGGGAGTCCCCATGTTGATATAGACAGATGAAGGCCGGCAGATGGCAATGGCATTGGCTATCTTTCTCCTGACGTCAATGTTGCCCTGCTGCTCCATCCTTGAATAGTGCTCTTCATCCAGATACTGCCTGAAAACTGCATCAATGGCCTCTTCAGCATTAATTTTACCAAGTTCACCCGCGATATCGGGTCCAACCCTCGTATCCAGCATCTTGTATTCCTGACCCCTTGTTCTTGATTTAGATCAATAGCCCGAATCTATCGGTCCGGCCTCTATTCCCCAGTTTATTCGCCACTTTTCATCATTTTTTTACAGCTGATATCCGTCAATAACTATCTGTCCTTGTAACACTTTCCTAGTAAAAATCAAACAGTTTCGTAAAAAAAATCGCAACGCTTCCCACAAGGAATCTTCCCTTGAAAAAACGGAGTTCACTCAAAAGAACCTATTCAGCGGATCACAGGTCACGAAAACGTTAATTTCGTCAAGGACGGACAAAGGCCATGGCAATTCCCCTAAAAAATCTTTTTGGTAATTTATGTGGAAAAACCACGATTTCCATGGTATGGGTTTTGTTATACCAACCATCAGAGAGTCCTTCCAAACCACGGGGCAGACCAATGGGTACTATACTCGTCGTCGACGATGAACAGCATATCAGAACCATGCTTCAGGGATTGATCCAGGGAGAAAACCACGAGGTCCACCTGGCAGGGGACGGCTATACCGCCCTTGAGATTCTCAAAACCACGGACATGGATGTGGTGATCACGGATCTTTTGCTTCCGGGGATGACCGGGGTAGAACTGTTGAAGACCATCCGCAAGGAATTTCCCAAAATCCAGGTTGTCATGATCACAGGAATGCCGACCATTGAATCGGCAACCGAAGGACTGAGGCTGGGGGCCTTTGACTACATGTCAAAACCCGTGTCCAGGGATGTTGTCCTCAAAACCATCCGGAACGCCATCCGGGTAAAGCTTCTGAACGACGAAAGAGAGCGGCTCAAAGAGGAAAACCGCCGATATCAGGAGCGCCTGGAATATCTTGTGGAAGAACGTACCCGGTCGCTGAAAAAAAGTGAACAGCGATTCCAGGACCTCCTAAAATCCCTGAACGACATCGTGTGGGCCGCCACCACCACCGATCCTGCCCAGCTGCTCTACATCAATCCGGCAGTGGAACCCATCTTTCAGCGCACCATGGTCGAGTTCTTTGAAAATCCCAATCTCTGGACCGAGTGCATCCACCCGGAGGACAGGCCCGGGGTCCTGGAACAGAGCAGCAAGCTTTACAAAAGCGGGACCATCCAGAACGAATACCGGATCATCCGGCCCAATGGCGAAACCCGGTGGCTGAGCGACAGGCAGAGCGTGGTGTTCGACCCGGAAGGCCATCCAATTCAGATCGGAGGCATTGCAACGGATGTCACAGACCGCCGCCTTGCAGAAGAGGCACTCAGGGAGTATGAAAAGGCTGTGGAGGGAACCGAGGAGCTCATCGCCGTGGTGGACCAGCACAGGATATACACCCTGGCCAACTCCGTCTACCTGGACGACAACGGTTCCGGAAGCGAAACCATCGTGGGCAGCCATGTCAGGACCGTCATGGGCAGCCAGCTCTATGACACCACCATAAAACCCTGCCTTGACCGCTGCTTCAGGGGGGAACGGATCAACCATGAGATGGAGCATAAATTCATGGGCCGGGGCAATCGCCGGCTGGAGGTGGCCTACTATCCTATTGCTGACTCAACCGGGCGGATTGACAGGGTCGTCATCGTCAAAAAAGATGTTACCGAGAAAAAGCGGTTGCAGGCCGAAGCCCTCCAGATCGGCCACCTGGCATCCCTGGGAGAACTTGCCGCAGGGATTGCCCATGAGATCAACAACCCTGTCAACGGCATCATCAGCTATGCCGAGATCCTCAAGGACGAGTCCGAAGAACAGGGAAGGGACGGCGAGATTGCCTGCCGCATCATCAAGGAGGGGGATAGGATCGCAACCATCGTAAGCAACCTTCTCTACTTTGCCAGGGACATCGAGGAGGAGTATGCCCCGGTTCACCTGGGAACGATTCTGGAGGCGACCCTGAGCCTCATCGGGAAACAGATCTCCAAGGATGGCATCAAGCTTGAAACACGGTTAATGGATGAACTTGCCGAAATCCGTGCAAAGAGCCGGGAAATCCAGCAGGTGTTTTTGAACATCATCAACAATGCCCGGTATGCTTTGAACCAGAAATTTCCCGGCATGCACCCGGACAAGGTGCTCGAGATCTCAGCCACACCCATTGAGGTCGCCGGCGCCCCCCATGTCCGGACCATGTTCTACGACAACGGCACCGGCATTCCGGACGCCATCATCCACAAAATCAACACCCCCTTTTTTTCCACCAAGCCTCCGGGACAAGGCACGGGCCTGGGACTATCCATCAGCCACGGCATTGTCACAAGCCACGGGGGAAAGCTCACGTTCCAAAGCCATGAAAAGGAGTTCACCCGGGTGATCGTTGACCTGCCGGTGGCAACCGGTTCGGAGGGAATTATGTGATGGAAACAATCCTGATCGTTGACGATGAGGAGGGAATACGGTTCGGATTCTCCACCCACCTGGCAAAACAGGGGTACAGGGTGGTTGTGGCAGAGAATTACGACACAGCCCTGGTAACCATCCAGGACCACTGCCTGGATCTTATCATCAGCGACATCATCCTGGACTCCCATACCGGCATCGATATTTTAAAGCAGGTGTCAAAGCTCGGCATCGCCTGTCCCGTGATCATGGTCACAGGCCAGCCAAACCTTAAGACAGCCACCGAGGCGGTCCGTCTCGGCGCCTTTGACTATCTTCCGAAACCCGTCCGCAAGGAAACCCTGCTCAACGCCTGCCGCCTTGCCCTGCGCCACAAGGCCCTTGAGGATGAAAAAACAAGGGCCGAAGCCGAAAACACCGCCTACCGAAACAACCTTGAGGCGATCTTCTCAAGCATCCAGGACGGCATCATCACCGTGGAGAAAGATCTCACCATCCTCGAGGCCAATGCCAGGGTGGCCTCCATCTGCGGTCTTGTCCCGGAAACCATCACGGGAAAACAGATGACCAGGAGCTTCAACACCTGCACCATGGCCTGCCTTGACACCCTTTCATCCACCCTCGAAGCCGGCACCCCGGTCAAGGAGGTCTCCATCCAGTGTTGCCATGAAAAGCGCCCGGGCCAGACCGTTTTGCTCAACGCCTCTCCCCTGGCCTACACTGACGGCAAGCTCAGGGGGGCCGTCCTTGTGATCAGGGACATCACAAGGCTCTCCTGCCTTGAAAAAGAGGTGAAACAGCAGTTTGGATTTCACCAGCTCATCGGCAAGAGCCAAAAGATGAAGGAGGTGTACCGCTTGCTTCAAAGCCTGTCGGACACGGACACAACCGTGCTCATCACCGGAGAGAGCGGGACCGGCAAGGAACTGACAGCCAGGGCCCTTCACTACAGCGGAGAAAGGGCTGACAAGCCCCTTGTGACCGTCAACTGCAGCGCCCTGTCGGAGAACCTCCTTGAAAGTGAGCTGTTCGGCCATGTCAGGGGAGCGTTCACAGGGGCCGTCAAAGAAAAGACCGGACGGTTTCAGCTGGCCGACACAGGGACCCTGTTCCTGGACGAGATCGGAGATATTTCGCCCATGGTCCAGCTCAAGCTCCTCCGGGTGCTCCAGGAGCGGGAGTTTGAGAAGATCGGCGACACACGCTCCATCAAGGTCGATGTCAGGATTGTGGCCGCCACCAACCAGGATCTTAAGGCAAAGATCCTCCAGGGCCGGTTCAGGAAGGATCTCTACTACCGGCTCAATGTCATTGAGATCAAGCTGCCTCCCCTGCGGGAACGGCTCGAGGATATCCCGTTGTTGAGCGATCATTTTTTCAACCGGTTTAAACACCACTTTAACCGCACCATTGATAAAATTTCAGACGAGGTGATGGATCTGTTCATGTACCACTCCTGGCCGGGGAATGTGCGGGAACTCGAGCATGCCATCGAACACGCCTTTGTGCTCTGCCACGGGCGCTACATCCTCAAGATCCATCTGCCCAATGAGCTGCTTTCCCCCGCACCGGCGGAAGCCTCGCCCGGCTTTGACCAGGAACGGTCAAGGGTTGTCACCGCCCTTGACAAAACCGGCTGGAACAAGGCAAGGGCAGCCCGCCTCCTGGGCATCAGCAGGCAGGGAATCTACCGCAAGATCGCAAAATACGGGATCAACCCTCCCACAGGTTAAAGCCCCTGTCACCCCCATGGAGACACAAGTGCAACAGCCGATACAGTTTGAGACACCGGGGAGGAGCACCCGGGGAGGATGCCAGGACCAAAGGGACCGTGGAAAGGGGATCTCCACATTTTTGAAAAGACTGGCACACTATATGAATTCAATTAAGAATATGAATCCAATTAACAGGAATAGAACGGCAGGCAAACAAACACGCCATACATAGGGGAGAACCACCATGACCAGGGTTGTTGTTGTTCACGATGAAACCACCATCCACCTGAACTTAAATATCTTGAAGCTCAAGGGACAGCACTACCTGCTTCGCGCGTCCCACCCCATTGATCCCAAAACCGTCCTTGTCCTGGCCGAACACTGTACCCGAAAACGCGCCAATCTCCTCAATGTTGCAATAATGGACCCAACGGCACACGCCTACCAGGGGTGGTTGCCATTCGCGCCCCCAGGTAAGGAAACCCATGATGACCCGGATAGTGGTGATTGACGTTACATTCAACGTTGGCCCGGTGGACAGGAACGTTGGCAACAGAAGCAAAACTGAACTTGCCGGCCAGATGATAGCCCCCCAGCCCTTTTGCTCAACCGGACTCTCTTTCAGTCTATCCAAGTTTTTCAATCCCTATCCAAAGGATTCCACCACCGCCCCTTTGCCGCCCCTGAAAAAGGAAGCGTCTTTTAACTCGACATGCCGTTATCAAACTCCATTAACCAGAAAGCCATTAAGAATAAGGAGGGATGAAAAATGAGGTTTGGAAATTTAGCACTGCGGACAAAAATCATCTCTGGAAATTGTCTTCCATTAATTTTGGTGGTAATTCTTTGTGTAACTGCGACAACAAGTGTTGGTTCGCTCCTGCGCAGCAGCAATTGGATTGAGCATACCCACAATGTGATTCAGACGGCGATACAGATTGAAGCCTCAGCGGTTGACATGGAAACGGGAATTCAGGGTTATCTTCTTGCCGGAAAAGAGGATTTTCTTGCCCCATACAAGGCTGGCAACGAACAGTTTCTGATATTGACTTCATCACTAAAAAAAACAGTAGATGACAACCCGGCCCAGGTTCAACTACTGGGAGAGATCGAAAACATAATTCACGAATGGCAGACAAACATTACAGAACCTGCAATCCATCTCCGAAAGCAAGTAATTGTCGGCTCAAGAACCATGGAGGACGTGGTTGCGCTGGTTGCCCAGGCAAAGGGCAAGGCCTATTTCGACCAATTCCGGGATCATATAAAAACGTTTAAGGAAAGAGAGGAAGCCCTTATGGGCTCTCGAAAGAATGCGACCCAAGCGGCGGCCGACAACACCCGGAAGATATTGTTATTCGGCACAATTGGCACTATCCTTCTGGCATTGGTAATTTCCTTCTTCATTACCCGGGCCATCGTTAAGCCAATCAACCGGATCATCGAAGGGCTGGGCGAGGGTTCCAGCCAGGTCGCCGCAGCATCAAGCCAGGTATCCAGCGCAAGCCAGTCCCTGGCCGAAGGGTCGTCCCAGCAGGCGGCATCCATCGAAGAGACCTCCTCCTCACTGGAAGAGATGTCCTCCATGACCAAGCAGAACTCGGAAAACGCCGGCCAGGCTGACACGCTCATGACCGAAGCCAACCAGGTGGTCCAACGGGCCAACAACTCCATGGAACACCTGACCCTCTCCATGGAGGAGATCTCAAAGGCGAGCAACGAGACCTCCAAGATCATCAAGACCATTGATGAGATCGCCTTTCAGACAAACCTCCTGGCCCTTAACGCAGCGGTGGAGGCGGCCAGGGCCGGAGAGGCAGGGGCCGGTTTTGCCGTTGTGGCAGAGGAGGTGAGGAACCTTGCCATGCGTTCGGCGGAAGCGGCAAAGAACACAGCGGAACTGATCGAGGGAACCGTAAAAAAAGTCAAGGACGGATCCGACCTTGTAAACCAGACCAACCTGGCTTTCACTGAAGTAGCCGAAACCTCGTCAAAGGTGGGAGAGCTGATCGGCGAAATCTCCGAAGCCTCCAGGGAGCAGTCCACGGGTATAGAGCAGGTCAACACGGCCGTGGGTGAGATGGACCGGGTAACCCAGCAGAACGCCGCCAATGCGGAAGAGTCTGCCAGCGCCTCGGAAGAGATGAACGCCCAGGCAGAGAGCATGCGGGAGTTTGTCAATGAGCTTATGACCCTGGTTGGGGGCAACCGCTCCCACCACCAGCCTCCAACGGCAAAACCGCTGCCAAAGGCGATACAAAGGGTGACTGCGGCACCATCGGTCAAGGCCAAAGCCCTTGGGGTACCAAAGCAGGGTGAAGTGAGGCCGGACCAGGTCATCCCTTTTGACGAGGACGAATTCACCGATTTTTAGCCCGGACCCCCTCCCCTGTCACCCCCATGGTGACATAAGTGTAACAGCTGATACAGATTGAAACACAGGGGAGGAGCACCATGACCTGGCTAAAGGCACAGTCCTTCCAGGGGTGGATGCCATTCGCGTCCCTGGATGAGGAGAACCGCCATGACCCGGATACTGGTTGTTGACGATGAGGAGAGCATCTGCTTCTCCTTTAACAGGATATTGACAGATGCCGGCCACTACGTGATGGTGGCGAACAGCTACCTCAATGCCCAAACCCTTATTGCAACCAATGAATTCGACGTTGCCCTGGTGGACAGGATACTTGGCAACAGAAACGGCATGGAACTTGTCGGCCACATCGTCAAGACCCAGCCGTTCTGCTCAACAGTCCTCTTTTCAGCCTATCCAAGTTTTCAGTCCGCCTCAGAAGGATTTCGCCACAACCTCTTTGCCTACCTGACCAAACCGGTCAAGAAGGCGGATTTGTGCACCATTGTGGAACAGGCCGGCAGGACAAGCAGAAAGCGGCGGCTAACCCGGGGGCTTGAGATGCAGCTGTTCCAGAGTCCCAAGCGGCCCTGCCAGTTTTACGGCATCGTCAGGAACGCGGTGAGACTCATGCGCCTCATCCTTCCAACGATCATCGAGCTTCAAACCCGGATCGACCAACGCTGGGCATACGTCCTTGCGGATCCTGCTCAGATTCAGCAGGTGGTGATACACCTTGGGATCAATGCCCTCCAGGCCATGGAAGAGAGCCCGGGCACCCTTGGGATGACCCTTGAGCCCCTCCGGATCGAGGAGAGGTCAGGCACGGGGAAACGCCTGGAACCGGGAAAATTCATGAAGCTCACGGTGAGCGATACAGGATGCGGCATGGACGAAGGAACCCGGGCCCGCATATTTACCCCCTTTTTTTCCACCCGGCCCGGGGGGGCGGGGGCTGGAATGGGGCTCACCATGGTCCGGACAATCGTTGAAAACCACGGGGGCGCTTTAGGGGTAACCAGCACTCCTGGAAAAGGAAGCAGATTTTATCTCTATCTGCCGTTAATAGAACACGACTAACAGCAAAACCATTTAAATGGGAGGCAAAAACCATGGAAAAAAATCAAGCCATCAACATGGAAGAGAACCTTTTGGAAAAAGAGGGAAAATATCTCACCTTTTCCCTGGCCCAGGAGGAGTACGGAATAGGCATCCTCCAGGTCAAGGAGATCATCGGGATGATGCCCATCACCTCGGTGCCAAGGACACCGGATTTCGTCAAGGGCGTCATCAACCTCCGGGGCAAGGTGATCCCGGTCATAGACCTGAGGCTGCGGTTTTCCATGGAGGAGATCGATTACACCGAGCGCACCTGCATCATCGTTGTGGAGACCATTGGATCATCAGGAGATACCGTCATGGGCATTGTTGTGGATTCGGTGTCCGAGGTTCTCAACATAAAAGCGGAGAGCATCGAACCGGCTCCGGCCTTTGGCACCAGCCTCAATACAGACTATATCCTTGGCATGGCCAAGCTGGAGGGCGGGGTGAAAATTTTGCTTGAGATAGACAAGGTGTTGAGCGCCCAGGAGATAGCCGTGCTTGAACAGGCGGCCTGCTGACGCCTACATTCTGACGATTCCCAAACAAAAAAGGAGGATACGATGTTTAAGAACATGAAACTTGGCACAAAGATCTTCAGCAGCTTCGCCATTATGCTCCTCTTTCTCGCAGCCATCGCCTATGTCGGTTACAACGGCCTCTCCGGAGTCGTGGCAAGGGTAGACAAGGCCGATGACGTCAACCGCCTTGTCAAGATGCTTCTCGAGACCCGGCAGCATGAAAAGAACTACATCATCCGCGATGATGATAGCGAAGTGACAAAGGTGGAGGAGGCAGTGATCAAACTGATCCGCCAGGCCAACGATACCGGCAGCAAATTCAACCAGCAGCTCAACAAGGATCAGATGGCCCAGGTGGTTGAAAAGGTGACCGCCTATGGCAAAGCCTTTAAGGAGTATGTGGAGCTGGACCACCAGCGAGACGCCACCATGACCGCCATGAGGGAGCGGGCAAGGACGGCCCTGGCCCAGGCAGAGGCCATCCGGCTCGATCAGAAGCAACAGCTTGCTTTGATAGACAAAGATGATACGGACAATCTTGCAGATAAGCTTGCCAAGGCAGACGATGCAAACAGACTCATCAAGTGGTTCATCGATGCCAGGAAAAACGAGAAGGAGTTCATCATCTCCAACGGCGATCCCCAATGGATGGCCAATGTTGACGCCAACATAACCAAGATTCTCACCCTTTCCAGGGATCTGAAATCACGGTTCAAACAGGCCAACAACATCGAACAGGTCAATGATGTGATAACGGCGATCAACGGGTACTTAAAAGAGTTCAAAGGGTTTGCCGGGTTCATGGAGAAACAGACCCTTGCCGACACCGCAATGGTGACTGCCGCCAGGGGTGCCAACGAGGTGTGTGCGGATGCAAGGGCGGACCAGAAGGCCAAGATGGAAAGCCAGATATCTACGGCCGAACGGATCATGCTCATAGGAACCCTCATTGCCATCATCCTGGGCACTTTGATGGCGATTGTCATCACCAGGGCCATCACCAAACCGTTGAACGGGGTCATCGAAGGCTTAAGCGAAGGCGCAAGCCAGGTGGCCGCAGCATCCAGCCAGGTATCCAGCGCAAGCCAGTCCCTGGCCGAAGGGTCGTCCCAGCAGGCGGCATCCATCGAGGAGACCTCCTCCTCACTGGAAGAGATGTCCTCCATGACCAAGCAAAACGCAGAAAACGCAGGCCAGGCTGACAAGCTCATGACCGAGGCCAACCAGGTGGTTCAACGGGCCAACAGCTCCATGGAGCACCTGACCCTCTCCATGGAGGAGATCTCAAAGGCGAGCAACGAGACCTCCAAGATCATCAAGACCATCGATGAGATCGCCTTTCAGACAAACCTTCTGGCCCTTAACGCAGCGGTGGAGGCGGCCAGGGCCGGAGAGGCGGGGGCCGGATTTGCCGTTGTGGCAGAGGAGGTGAGGAACCTTGCAATGCGGTCGGCGGAGGCGGCAAAGAACACGGCGGAACTGATCGAGGGCACCGTGAAAAAGATCAAGGACGGATCCGACCTTGTAAATCAGACCAACCAGGCATTCACTGAAGTTGCCGAAAGTTCGTCAAAGGTGGGAGAGCTGATCGGCGAAATCTCCGAAGCCTCCAGGGAGCAGTCCACGGGTATAGAGCAGGTCAACACGGCCGTGGGTGAGATGGACCGGGTGACCCAGCAGAACGCCGCCAATGCGGAAGAGTCTGCCAGTGCCTCGGAAGAGATGAACGCCCAGGCTGAGAGCATGCGGGAGTTTGTCAACGAGCTTGCGGCCCTGGTGGGAGGTGCTGGTTCCCACAACGCCCCCAAAGCGGCAAAACCGTTACCAAAGGCCATGCGCCCGGTGGCAGCGATGCCACAGGCCAGGGCAAAGCCCCTTGCAGCGCCCAGACAGGGTGAAGTGAGGCCGGATCAGGTCATCCCCTTTGACGAGGATGAATTCACCGATTTTTAAAGGGGGTTAACCTCCATGCGGATCGCGATCCATTATCTGTTTGCCGCCCTGGCACTGGGGTTTTACGGCGGGGAAGTCTGACCCATGCTCGAAGCCCTGCCCTCCGTGATGCTGGGGGCATCCATCCTGGTTTCCATGCTGATTGTCTTTGCCCTCAGAAGGCTTATCATGGCACGCTATATCCATGCCGCCCCCCTGTTTGAACAGCCCAGGCGTCAATTCATCCTGGAATATGCCCTCTTCAGCATGGCCGGGTTCATGGCCATCAGCGCCAACAAAGTTTACTACGGCATCCCCTATGCCTCTGGCTCCATGTTCTTCATAGGGTTCCTTGCCTTTGGATTCTTCATCGCCCTTGACCTCTCCCTTGGAAGGGAAAGGGCGATTATAGAAGAGGGGATGAACGCCCAGTCCCCCCCCAGGACTCCCGACGCCCTCCGGCCCATGACCCGGAAATTTTTCATGGTGGCCCTGGTGACCACCCTGTACGTCATGGTGATCATCATCCTCATCATCTCCAGGGATCTCTCCTGGCTTAATAGCATGGACAGCCACCAGATCGCCATGGTCATGCCGGCCACCACCAGAACCATCTTAAAGGAGATCTCGTTCATCATGGCCCTGCTTGTACTCATGGTGGTCAATATCCTCATCTCCTATTCAAGAAACCTGAAAATCCTGTTCGATACCGAAACAAGCATCCTCAAGTCGGTGAGCAAGGGAGATCTTTCCCGGTTCGTACCCGTGGCAACCAACGACGAATTCGGCGCAATCGCCGGCTACACAAACACCATGATCCACAGCCTCAGGGACAGAATAAGAATGCTCACCGCCCTCAAGGTGGCCACCGAATTCCAGAAGACCATGCTGCCATCCAAGGTCCCCGCCTACCCGGGCATTGACGTGGCAGGCACCATTCTCTACTGCCAGGAGGTCGGAGGAGACTATTTCGACTATATGGCGCTTCCGGGTAGCAGGCTCGGCATTGCCGTGGCCGACTCGGCCGGCCACGGGGTGGGAGCCGCCCTGCACATGACCACGGCCCGGGCCTTCATGCGGTTTGCCGCGGAATCCTACCAGGGCCCGGCGATCCTGATCAATGATGTCAACCGCCACCTGACCCGGGACAGCAACGAGACAGGACGCTTTGCCACCCTCTTCTTCCTGGAGATAAATGCTGCCGGCAAGACCCTTAAATGGGTGAGGGCCGGCCATGAACCCGGCCTGTTATTTGACCCTGCAACCAAGAGTTTCCAGATGCTCATGGGTAAGGGCATGGCACTGGGGGTGGATGAAACCATGGAGTCCCGGGAGCACCGGATCAACGGCTGGACACCCGGCTCCATCCTGGTGATCTTCTCGGACGGGCTCAAGGAGTCCAGGAACAAAGAGGGGGAAATGTTTGGAGAAAAGCGGATCCGCCATGCTGTAAAACAGCATCCGGACAAGCCTGCGGACCAGATCCAGGCCATGCTCATCAAGGACTTTAAGCGCTTTAAAGCCGGGGTGCCCATGGAGGACGACATCACCATGGTCATCATTAAGCTCCTCTAACCGACCTAGGGAAACCTGCATGGAAAAAAAAGAGCAACCGATTGTGAAACGCAGCTTAGGCTCATGGGTATTTGAGGGAAGTGTTTTCCTCCAGATCCTGCTTGTGGTGATCATCATGGTCACGGTTTTTGCCCGGCTCATCCCCCTTGAGATGCAAAAAAGGATCATCAACCAAGCCATATATCTAAAAAAAATCGATCTTCTGGCCGTCTACTGCGTCATCTATCTATCGTCGGTGATCGCGGCCTCCCTGCTGAAATTTTCCATCAACATCATCCAGACGGTGATCAGCCAGCGGGCAACGGCAGCCATGAGATCCCATCTGTTTCAACACATCCTGACCATGCCCCTGGACTTTTTCAGAACCACCCAGCCCGGCACCGTGGTCAACTCCCTTGTCAATGAGCTGGCCCTTCCCGGCAACTTCATCGGCATGGCCGTGGCAGCCCCGCTGACCAACATCCTTACCCTTGTCGCCTTTGCCGCCTACCTGTTCAGGCTCAACCCCCTGCTTGCCGGGATCTCGCTGACCATCTATCCCATGATGCTGGTTGTCATCCCCATTCTTCAACGCCGGGTCAACCGGGAGAACCGAAAACGGGTCAATGTTTCAAGGGCACTCTCCTCAACCATTGTGGAGTCTGTTTCAGGACTCCACGAGGTCCAGGCCAACGGTGCCTTTAACCTTGAATACCGAAAATTTTTTCTCCTGGTGGACCGCCTCAAAACCATCCGGATACAATGGAACCTGTTCAAATCCGCGGTCAAGGTGACCAACAACCTCTTCACCAGCCTGGGGCCGGTGGTCATATTTGTTCTGGGCGGCTACCTCACCATGCGGGGCCAGCTGGAGCTGGGAGCCCTGGTCGCCTTTCTCTCTGCCCAGGAAAAGCTCTACGACCCCTGGAAGGAGCTCATCGAGTTCTACCAGGTGTACCAGGACGGCTCAGTCGCCTACCAGAAGACCATGCAGTTCTACGACCTGCCCATGGCCCACAGGTTGTTGCCCCAGACCAGGGCCCCCCTTGGGCTTACGCCTGCCATTGAAACGGAGAACCTCACCCTGGAGATTGGCCAGGGCCTGAAACTCCTGGACAAGGTGACCCTGAACCTCACCCCGGGGGAGCACCTCGCCCTGGTGGGCTTTTCCGGCTCCGGCAAGAGCACCCTGGCCCTCTGCCTTGCCCAGCTCTTCGACTACACCTCGGGCAGTGCCACCATCGGAGGGGCCGAGATCTCGGATCTGACCCGGGCGGACATGGTCAACACCATGGGGGTTGTCTCCCAGCATCCCTTTATCTTCAGCGGCACCATCAAGGAGAATCTTCTCTATGCCCATGCCGCCCTCCATGGAGAGGAGGGGTTACTGGAGCAGAGGGAGGAGCCGAGCCTGGATGACCTCATTTCCGTGCTCCAGCAATCGGGAATCTTTGTGGATGTGCTGAGATTCGGACTGAACACCATCATCCACCCGGATGACCAGGAGCTTGCCTCAACGATCATCCGGGTGCGGAAACACTTCCAGGAGGAGTTTGGAGATAAAATCGACGAAGGGGTGGAGTTCTTCAACGAAACCCGGTATCTGAACTACTCCAGCATCAGCGACAACATCATCTTCGGCACCCCCATGGATCAGGAATTTCAGGCAGACAACCTTGCCCAAAGCTCCTTTTTTCTCACCTTCCTGGAGGATGCCGGTCTTTCAACGCCCCTGTTAACCCTGGCACGCAGCCTTGCTGAGCAGACCGTGGACATCCTCAAAATTTTCCCTGATGAAGCCCTGCTTTTTGAGCAGAGCCCCCTCAAGCCCGAGGAGTTCGACACCTACAGCACCCTGGTGACCGGGATCAGGGAGAAAGCGCTTCATGAAATCGACCCGGCCGAGGGATCGGCTCTCCTGGAGCTTGTCCTCCGCTTTTCCCCGGGAAGGCACAAGACCGTTCTGATGCCCGACCGCCTCAAAGATCTGGTCCTTGACGGCCGCCGGATGTTCCGGGAAAGCATTCTCAAGACCCGGCCCCATGCCATCACTTTTCTCCAGAAGGATCGCTATTTCCACACCCATACCATCCTCAACAACATCCTGTTCGGACGGGCAAAGAGCCTGAGCACCAATGTCCAGGAAAAAATAAACCAGTTCATCGTCCGCCTCCTGGTGGCCGAGGACCTTCTGGAAAGGGTAATCGAGATCGGAATGGCGTTTGACGTGGGCACCAGCGGCAACCGGCTGTCCGGAGGGCAGCAGCAGAAGATCGCCATTGCCAGGGCATTTCTGAGATCGCCTTCAATCCTGATCATGGACGAGGCCACCTCGGCCCTGGACAACCGGTCCCAGCAGCGGATCCAGAAAGTACTGGCAAGAAACTTCAAGGGAAAAACCACCCTCATTGCCGTGGTCCACAGGCTCGACACCCTCAAGGAGTACGACAAGATCGCCTTCATGAAATCCGGCAAGATTGTCGAGATAGGTAACTATGACGAACTGATAAAACAAAAGGGATACCTTTATGAACTCATCCATGAACACCAATGAAGATTGTTCCGAATTCCTGTCAAACCTTGCCGTCCTGAGGCAGACCCATGTTTTTTCACCCCTTCCCATGGAGGCGGTAAAACTCTTTGCCTATCTGTGCACCCGGGAATTATACAAGCAGGGGGACTATCTCTTCAAAGCCGGGGAGGACGACGGCTGTTCCTATTACGTTCTTACAGGAAGCGCCGACCTCATCCTGAAAAGCGACGGCAAAGCATCCATAGTACGCAACTACCCCAAAGAGAGTTTTCTGGGCGCCCTGTCCATGCTTGCGCCCATGCCCAGGCTCTTTTCCCTGAGGGCGGCAAGCGACCTCACAGCAATGGTCATGACCCGGGAGAAACTCACCCGGGTGATAGAAAAATTTCCAGAGCTGACCCTGCAGATCGTCAAGGCCGTTGCCCGGAAAATAGACCTGTCAGAAAAGCAAACCATCGAACACTTTCAAAAGCCTGGGGGCGACGTCAAGGATCTTCTGGGATCGAGCCTCATATGACCCCGTGAAAAACCCGGTTGATTTTTACCGGTTAACGCCATACCTTTAATATAAAAGAAACGGGGTCGAGCTTAGTACGGGGTCAGGCTTAGCTTATTGTCATGATTATGTATGGCTCATCATCTGACGCAATAAGCTAAGCCTGACCCCACTTGATCAAAGCTAAGCCCGACCCCGCTTGATCTTTATCAACCTTGCAGGCACAGGGATAAGACGTGGAAAATCATCGATTCCGAATACAGGTAAAAAACAGACTGGCTGAACTTGAAACCATTCGAAGGGTTGTGGAGCAAATGCCGGAAACGGTCTGCTTTTCCAAAAGAAAGCGCTGTGAGATCCACCTGATCCTTGAAGAGCTTTTCACCAACATCGTCAACCACGGATTCACCGATGAAAAGGAACATGAAATCCAAATAGAGCTCAGGTGCAACCACACCGCCATGACCATCCGCTTCGAAGATGACGGGCCCGCTTTTAACCCCACAAAAAAATGTAGCCCCGACACCGGGTGCGCCATTGAAGAGCGCCTTATCGGAGGACTCGGCATCCACTTTGTCAAACACTTCATCGACACCTGCACCTATGAACGAAAAAACGGTAAAAACATCATGGTCCTGGAAAAGCGGCTGGGAGATTCGGACAGGCCGAAGGGACAGAGCCGGGACAAAAAGAACAACAACCCACAAGGATAGCGCGCTATGGAAATCATCCAGAACACGCAAAACAAAGTTGAGGTGTTCAAGGTCAAGGGCAGGCTCGACTCCAACACATCCGCCTTGCTCAAGGAGAGGCTCGACCAGATCCTTGAAAACGGAACCACCCGGGTGGTGATGGACTTTGAGCACCTGGACTACATCTCCAGCGCCGGCATCCGGGTCATCCTCAAGGCTGTCAAGGTGCTGAATCGCACCCGGGGCAGCCTTGTGCTCTGCTCCCTCCAGGACTATGTCCGGGAGGTGTTCGAGATCGCAGGGTTTGACGGTTACCTCACCATTGAGCAGAACCTGGAACAGGCGCTTCAGGTGGTATAGGCGATTGCCTCAACGCCGGCCCATGCCGATCAGCCCCTTTTTTCCAAGGGAGCGGAGAAAGAGGGTCACCGACACCTCCGCCTCCTTGATATCAAGCCCGTGGAGGCCGGCAAATTGACGGATGATGGCAAGAACGTCCCTCTCTCCGTCGATCAGGTTCCAGACCTGGGCACCCAACAGATCCAGTTCCACCTTTCGGGTGAATGTTGTTGAACCGGTCCGGCCCACAAGCCGCCTCACCTTTTGGAACAAGGGGCGATAGGAGACTCCATGGGCGAGGACCAGGGCCCCCGCCCCAGTGGATATCTCCCGGACATCCCGGCTCTTCTCGGGAATGCACGACAGGGCATCGCTACGGTTTAATTCAATGTTACGCTTTGATGTCATGGTAAATGATCGATCCTTCCATCTTTTTTCTACCCTCCCGGCTGTTTGAAACCAGTTTAAGACCGAGTATCCTGTTGATGGTTCGGTCATGGCAGATCCTGAACCGTTCATAGGATTGCAGCAACCCAAAGTTCCAGGGAAACCGTTGCCACTCCCACACAAGGGAAGAACCGGTTTCCCCCTCTCCCTGCAAGGGCGCTTTGTCAGGAAGATCTATCCGCTGGCGTGCAAATTCAGCAAGCCCGCCCTTAAGGAGGAGAAACGAGGCCGGTCCCCAGGAGTAAACCGTCATTCCCTGCCCCCGGCCCTTGAACGCCATGGAAAAAGCGCCCGGCCTGAAGGAATATCGGCCCAGCCTGAACCCGCCAGGGGTTGAAAGGCCCAGGCCGAACAGTTGCCATGAACAGCCCTCCTTACCACAGCCGTCTTCATAGGATCCAACAATGGTCGAAACCAGGGAATCGGACAGGGGGTGCCACCGGTCAAAGAAACGAAGCATGGAGATCCTTCGGCAGCGATTACACAGTACCAGCCCCCCCCTGCCCCAGCAGGTGGCCGTTTTCCAGGAAAACCCGGCCACGGTGACCGGGGAACCGGGGTTTACGGGGCTAAAAGGAATCCGGAGGGGAGAGACCGTTATGCCCAAACGTTTCCGGACACGGGAGGTGAACCGCTTCATCTGTTTTTCCAGACTGCCCCGGGCCGACCCCTCTGTCCAGGTAACCTCCAGGCTTGGTTCCCTGTTCTCCCCGAACAGGAGATGGTTTAGCCCCATGGCCCCAAGGTCCCACTCCTCCGGCACCGCAAGAGAGATGCCGTTCCAGGCAATGGTTTTAAATTGAGATGCCTGGGATGGCCGCCTCTCTTCCCGGCATTTGCCTTGATCTGTTTCTCCATCTTTAATAGGGGACATAGAGTTTCCACATTTTCCGGCCCCGGGCCTGTTTCCCTTTCCGGTCCTGGCCTTTGCCTTTTGGGTGTTTTGCCTTGAAACAGTCCCTTTCCCGGTCGATCTGGCTTGTCAGACTCAGCTTTACGGCATTACCGATCTTCTCATCGGTGGCCTTGGTGTTGTGCTGGAGAATCAGGCTTATCCGCCCGCCGTTGCCGTCCGTAAAGGTCCATTTCCAGGCGATCAGTATCTGGAACGGATCTCCCAGGTACTCGGAAGGTGCGCCAAAGCGTTCTTCAAACCGCTCCATCAACTTCTTGAAAAATCCCTTGGAGGCGTCCTCGTACTTGAGCTTGATCCGGACAATTTTATTGGGCCTGTCGCAGTTGCCAAAGGCGATCAGCCCGCTCTTGAAGCCCGGGATGGGCAGTATTTCCCCTTCCCCGATAAACTCCATGTACCGCATGGGCCTGCAGGAGATCATCTTGATCCTCCCACGGTGGTCTGAGATATCCTCTCCCAGGACAAATCCCCCAAGATGGATGGGAAGGGCAGCCTGGCCAAGGCGGGGAAACATCAGGCAAAACGCACAACCGATAATGCAAAACAGGTTTTTCATGATCATTCTCCAAGTACCCGCATTTAATAGGCCATCCGGCCCAGGGATTTCAGTATCAGGGTAAAGCCCATGGCCATCATCCCGGTCAGCCCCATGCCGCAGGAAAAGCCTGCCAAAAGAACCGGCGCGTACTGACGCCACTTTTTTCCATACCGTTTCAAAAAATAAAACCGGCCCAGGAGTGCCCCGGTAACTTCCAGGATCAGACCGTGGGGGGTACTCTGGCCAAGCCCCCTGACCACCCCGTAGACCAGCAGGATGGGAAGCCCGAACAGACTCAGGAGGGCGTAAACAACAACGCCAAAAACCACCCCGGAACACACGATTGTCCCGCTCAAGGCCTGGTAGAACAGGGAGTTGCCCTCCAGGGTCGAGGTCTGCATCAAAAGGGTGTTCAGGGCCTGGAGATGCCAAAGCTCCTGGGCGTAGGGGTAGCTGGCAGAAGGAATGGGGGCAAGGCGCCAGATGAACTGAGAAAAGAGCAGGCTTGCCGCCATGACCACGGGAAACACGACAAACTCGGCCTTGATGATCCCCCGGAGGCTGGTGCCGGTGAGCTCGATCTGCCGGAAATTCACCGTGGCCTCACCATAGTTGTGGATGGGAATGGGGGCGTACCAGATCTCGATCCCCTGGTAGCCGAAGTATTTGGCCCCGGCGATAAAGCTTGCCTCCCGGACCAGGGGCAGGGAGACAAACTGCCCTGCGATCCCCTCCATCCGTGCCGTGATATAGGAGATCACCGGAGTATACACAAACCCGTAGGCCAGAAAAAAGATCCAGGGAAACCCCGGGACAAGGATCATGCACAGGGCGACATAGGATAGGGTTGACACCACATAGATGGCGATGGCGATCCTGAAATCAAAGTCACCCCGGCCCGGGGGCGGGTGCAAAAGGTCCCGGAGCCTGCCCCGGGGCCGGGTGCTTCCCTTGAACGACCCCATCACCTGGAACAGGGCGATCAGGCCGATGGAGAGGCCAAGGCCGATGCCAAAGCTCATATAGAAATCAAAGTTATTGGCAAACACCGTCTCCACCGTGCCCATGCCCGGATGCCACTTGCTCAGCACCCCCACTTTATAGAGGATCGGGTTGGCCACCAGGGTGATCACAAGCCCGATCAATCCGCCCATAACCGCCCAGAAAGGCAGTACCATGCCGATGAACACAAGTCCCAGGTCCAGCTGGATACCGGTGGCAACGGCGGGCAGCACCCCTTCGGTGTGCCGGGTGAGTTCAATCCAGGGGATGGGAATGATGCGGACAGGTTCGGTGAAAATAAGGCCGGACAGGGTGGGTACGATCACGTAGATTCCCCCGAACACAAAACCGATCACCGCCCCGATGGAGAAAACCCGCCACTTCCAGCCCTGGCGCTTCTCCTCGGCAGACTCGGCCAGGGCCATGGTGCCCAGTGCCCCCACCGGCGCCATGGGAAAGGGAAGCTTCTCAACATCTGAGGTGATCCTGTAGAGGGCGTATCCAAGGCCGAACTGATCCACCCGCTGGATCACCTGGGCCCCCACCAGGAGCAGGATGGGAATCATCCACTCCCGGTGGAAAAAGGTCCGCTCCACAAGGGATTCAGCGCCTGGCTGGGGCGCGATCCAGGTGGGGATAAACTCGGTGAGGCCGAGCATCCGTGCCGCGTCAGAGCCCACCAGGTACTGGTTCCACAACAGTCCCTGGAAGGGGGATGCCATGGCCGCCCCTGCCATATAGTAAAGCAGGAAGATCTCCTGCTGCTTGAGCTCGGAATAGGCCCGTTTTGCGATCTCGGCAAAGAGGATGATGGTGACCCACCGGGCAGCAGGCCCGATGCCGGTGCCGATCACAAGCTGGAGATACATGCTGCCGGGCATCATGAGGAATCCGATGAACACCGACGCCACCACGGTCTTCCAGTCAAACCCCTCCTCAAACGTATCCGGGACCTTCAACAGATCCCGGTACTCCTTGAGTTCCTTGTCATCGTACATGCCTGTATCTCCTTGGTCTCCTGCCTATCCCGGAAGCACCTGATACCCGGTCCGGGTGAAGAAGCCGATTACGGCAAAAGTCCCTCCCATGAGGAAATCCCCCAGGATCAATCCAACGAAAAAATAGCGCATACGCTTATACAGGGTCACCCCTCCGTAGCGCATGCACAGGGCGTTGAAGATCCAGCCGATGAAGAAACTGAGCCAGAGGATCTTCATGGCCGAACTATAGACCATAAGGTAGCCGATGGGATGGAGGGGCCACCAGTAAAACCGATGGTAGCCCACCACCAGTACAACCATGACCATGGCCCCCATAAGGGCAAACCATCGAATGGAATCCCCCTGGCCGGGAGGGTCGTGGATCAGGGGAACAAGATTGTTGTAAACCGACACCGTGGTCCGGGTGGCCCAGTCAAGCCCCAGCTCCCGTATCCCGTACCGGTAGCACAAAAGCACCATGGCAACGGCCGACACCCCTAAACAAACCACCATGGCAACGAATATTGCCCCTGCGATCATTCCCTGGGAGCGCACCCTTCTTGCCACCCGGTGGGTGTGGAGAATGGAGGGCAGCACCGACTCCCTGAGATCCACGAAGAGCACCTTCTGGGTCACCCCGGCCAGCAGCAGCCCGAGGCTGGAAAAGATCTTCAGGCCCACCAGGGTGTTGAGGGCGTCCAAAGGAGCCACGGTAAGGGTGAAATAGGTCACCCCGCCCTGGCAGACCACCCGGGTGGCCACCATCATGAACATCATGAAAAAAAGAAGCAGGACCACGGCCCCGATAAAATTCATCCCGTGGAACACAAGCCAGGCAACCAGGGCGAAAAAGGAGATAAGGGTTGCCCAGAACACCATCCTGTCCCATCGCGCCTGGGGCACGGAAGGATGATCGGTTTCCATGAAAAAAGCGTGCTGCACCACCTCCTTAAAGTAGAAACGGGCAAGCCAGAGAAGAAACAGGAAGAACACAATAAATGCGCCGATCATCTGGGTCTCTTCCGGCCTTGAAAGGGTGGGACCGAAGGTGATGCCAAGCTCGGATGCGGGAAAGCTGTGGCCCGTGACCTTGAGGAGTCCGGTGAAAAGCGCCCCGAGGAAAAAGAAGAACCAGAACGAGAACGACACCTGCTTTGAGGCAAGATAGGCAAACCCGATAAAGGCGGGATAGAAGTAGAGCTTGAGCTTGACAAAGCCGGCAAATATTCCCTGCCTTGGGAAATAGGATCCGGCCAGGACCAGGGTGTTGATCTGGGGTACCCAGGGGAAATAGAAATTCAGCCCGTTGAGGCTGTGGAGGAAAACCGGGATGGCCATGCCCGTCAGCAGAAACCGGTTCTTGAAGAACGGTCCCACCCGGCTCTGGTTCACGGCCTGCTCCATCATCTTGGGAACGATGAGCAACGGAAAGTTCATCCGCTCGTTAACGGTTGCCTGGCGGTTGATCAGGTTGATGAGAGAAAGCATCAAGACATAGGCACACACCATGAACAGTCCCCAGGAGAGAAACGGACCGGCCCAGGCCCTCCAGGGAACGGCTGCGGCAAGTTCGAACCACCCCATGTTCCGCCCCCCTTCCAGGCCGTTATAGAGCATCTCCACGGCCCCCTTGTCCTTGGGAAAAAGAGCGTCGGATAAAAGCGGGGAGAGGAGGGTCTGCCACTTTTGATCGGTTGCACCAAAGTAGAGGGGGGCGGTGATATTGATGAAAAAAGTCCTGGCAAATCCCGTGTAGGCGATGCCTGCCACAAGCACCATGAGCATCCAGGTGAAGATCAGCTCAAGCCCGGTCATGATGGTCCGGCCGGGAAAAAGCCGCCGGGCCAGGGCCGTCAACACCGTCATCCACACAAGGATGTAAAAAGGTGCCAGGGGAAAATAGCCGCCCCCCAACGGCGTTGCCTGTCGGTAGAGGTTGTTGAAGGGGGTCAGTGCGCAGATCACCATGGCCAGAAAAAGACCCAGTATAAAGGCCCTGGGGCGGATCACCCGGTTGTCGGCACGGTCAGACATGCTCTATCCTCCTGTCGGCAAGAAAACAGAAAAAACCGATCCACACCTTTTTCTGCTCCCCGTCCAGGGAGCGCCAGATCATGAGCTGCTTTCGGATGCGGTTCACAAAGCGCTGGTTGGCCCGGCACCAGGCATTATGCTCCCCGGCCCGCCGGGTGATCTCCATGGCAATGGCAACATATCCCGGATGGAAAACACTTTCCCGGAAGGTCAGGGTGACGTCCTGCATCAGCCCCAGGTCAAAGGGAGAGACCCAGGCCCTGAAATCAATGGAGAACACGGGTATGGAGCTGCCCTCCTCCTGCTTCATGGGGTCATTCACCACAAGGTCGTCTGCGGTGAACACATCATGGGAGATCTCCCTGTGGGCAGACAGATAATCGTACAGATAGCCTGCGGCGCTTATCTCCTCCCCCCGCTTCATCAGAAACGGCAGATCAATGACCATGTGATCCCCCTTGGAGATGGAAAGCCGCCAGGACTTTTCCACATCCGGGATGGCGATTTTTGCGGCCACCCGTGAGGGATAGATGGCCGAGACAATCACCACCCCCATCACCATGACCATGGCCGCCACCCCGGCAAGGGAGGAGTAGTTCACGGTGATGCCGCGAAGCACCCATGTCCCGGCAAAGAGTGTGGCAAAACCCTGGGCAAAAACATACCCCAGCACCACGCTCAGCACGGCATAGGAGAGGGCCTCAGCAATGAAGAGGATGGAGACATGGAGGGGTGCCATGCCCACCGAGGTGTAGATGGCGATCTCCGATTTCCGCTCGTAGACGCTTCCGATCATGGTGTTGAGAACGATGAACACGGAGATCAGAATGGGCACAAGGATGTTGGGGATGCCGCTGTAGTCCAGGGTGTCGCTGGCGCTGTAGAGATAGACCCCGTCCTTTTCCCCGGAAAAGAGCCACAGCCCGAACCGGTCCACCAGATTTTTACCCATTGCCTTGATATCCCCCCCTGACCTGATGGCAACGGAGACGGAACGACCGCCCATGGAGACAAGGGTCTTGTGGGGGATGATCACGGTCCTGTCAAAGCCAAGGTGCCGGTACCGGCTCTGGAACGCCTTGACATCCTGCCCCGACTCCATGGCGTCCATTTCAGCCTGGGTGGTCTGCTGGAACACCTCGTCCGGGAAGATCACAGGACTCAAGGGTTCTCCGTCCAGGTCCCTGAAACCGTCAAAGGCTTTTTCGTTAAACACGGCCACCACCCGGAAGGGAAGGGACCAGAGCTCGATCATAGCACTGCCGATGTCGGCGGCATCAAGGTTCAGCTGCCGGGCCATGGTCTCTGAAATCATTGCCGTGTAGCGCTCCTCCCCCGTAAACCATTGGCCTTGCAGCCCATGGAGGCCAAGGCCCGACACCTGTGGCTCCAGGGTAGACAGCCCCATGAGGCCGTGGGCCGTGGCATGGGCGTTCCCGAACCGGATGGGAACCGCCAGCGCCCGGGTCCTGTCCCGGGCTTCGAGCCAGGCCCTGGGGGCGGTGATATTAGGGGAGTCAAGGGCGTTCCCAAGGATCTTGACACCGGATTCGGGAAAGGGCTTCCAGTTGAGCTTTTTCATGAGCATGCCCTGGTAGGGTGCATGGTCGTCAAACACCATCCGGGTGTGTTTGCGGATATTCCTGACCGAGGTGAAGCTCATGATGGTAAAGGTGAGGATCACAAGGGTGGTGCAGGTGAGAACGGTTCGCATGCGCCGGCGCCTCAGGTTGGCGACCCCCATGAAAAACGAGGCGGAAAAGGCCTTGAAAAGACCGATCTCGGTCCCCTCCCCCATGGATTGCCCCTCCCCCTTGAGCTCCTCTTCAAACCTGCGAAAGATGATCCAACTGACCAGGGCGGACAGGGAGAGGATGAAAAAGGCTAGGATCACCACCAGGGGGGAGTAGGCAAGCTCAAAGGCGGGATGAACCTTATATATCACCCCAATAAGAAGAAGAAGAATGCAGAGGAACGCAATAATCCGCTTGTAGATGTTGGCGAACCCGAAGAGAAACCGCTCCAGGCAGAAGGCAAAGGGAACAAAGAGAGCGATGTAGAAGAGCACCCCGAACAGCACATCCTTCTGGACCGTCTCCACATGGCGGTAAACCCTGCCTGCCAGGGCCAGGGCCGTTCCTGAGGCCCGGAAGAACCCATCATAAAGCCCGGCCCCGCGAAAGCGGATCGCCTCATCAAGGGCAAGGTTGCCCCGGGTTCTGAGATCCCTGATCTTCTGGTTGTTGATCCCCTTTTCCTCAAGGTTATCGATCCTGGGGTTCAGCAGGGCCCACATGTCCCTGGCCCCAAGAAATTGGGTGGGGGCGATCAGGGGATGGAGATCCATATCATAGCCGCTTCCCCGGGGATGATTTGGATCGGCATTGGTGAGGACCAGCTTCTTTGTGAGTAGCGTGTCCGAAAGGGTCAGCTTCAGGGAGGAGCCGGGCGGCAAAAAAAGGGAGCAGAGGGTCGAGGCCCGGGTGTCGATCCGGCTGAACCAGTACCGGATGGGCGGGGCGTCGAACAGGCCGTCCAGCACCTGGATCTTTGTCATGTACTCAAAGGTTCTCGGCTCCAGGAGGTTGACAAGGGTTGTCTGGCGACAGGGAAAGATCACAAGGTCGGTCTCGTTGCTCAACCGGTTGACCTTGACCCGGTACCCCGTCTTTGAGGTCTTTTTCTTGTCAACGGCCCACACCACCCTTCCGGTGCCAGGGTCGAACCGGTATCCCTCGAGGATCACCTTGTGGAGCGCATGCTTTTTATCCGCCACCCCCTTGATGTAAAAAAGGCCGGTTTCATCTGCCATGGCGTGACGGATGCCAGGCCCCTGGAAGGAGAGAATCATTGTTTGGGCCGCCGGTGCGTCGGCAAAGAGCTCGCCTGCACGCAAAAAATTGGCCCGGCCTTTGATGGTGGCAAAACCGTTCCTGGGCTGACGGCCCGTGGCAAGTTCCGGGGCTGCGGCCACAAGGGCGATCATCTTTGTTATGTACCGGCTCTGGGCCCGGGCGTTGCTGAAGTCCACCCGGGGCACCCGGTCATGGGGCGTTCCCCACAGGGGCCGGGCATCAGATACCGTTACAAGGCTTAAGCCGAGGAAGCCTGCCAGCTGGCTCACCTCCCCACCCAGAGCCGGCGTGTCAAACAAAAGGCTGTCCCAGGACCGCTGGAAACTGGGGCGCAGGGTATCCTTGAAGAACCCCGGCATGTTCAGTTGCCGGTCAAGGGTCTTCGCGGCATTGGCAAGCACCCTGTCAAGCCTGGCATAGGGCGGATAGGGGTTGATGGTCTCCTTGATGGGGTAGAGCCCGCCCCGGTTAAAGGCCCCCACCCCGTTGCCGTGGCTGGAAAGATGCAGGGAGATGAAGAGCCGTATCCTGCGGTCACCAATAAGATGCCTCAGCCCCAGGGAGGAATCGAGGTTTTTCTTCTGGTTCCAGGCATCCCTGCTCTTTCGCTCCAACCGGGTGACAGCCATGGGCACAAGGGCTGCCACCAGTTTTTTCTCCGCAAGGGTAAGGGGTTGATCCCCGGATTTCCAGGAAAGCTGCTTGAGCATCATCCGCTCCCGTGCCAGGGACGGTATCAGATTATCCTGGTCGACACCGGCAAGCCTGAGCTGCATCAGCCGGCTGTTCAGCCCCTCCACCCTGGCTTTGATATCCTCGGCAACATGCTCCAGGATCGATAAAAACCCTTTGCAGTCGGGATGTTCCATGGCCTGGAAGCCAGCCAGGGCTGAAACCGAGCGACCGGACGCCTCAATGACGCCATCAAGGCGATCCATCATGGCGTTCAGGGATTTTTGTTTCTCCGTAAAGCTCCAAAGGATCTCCCGCATTCCGGCAAGGCTTGCGCCGTGGCCTGCGGTGGCTATCAACAGGACCGACCGCTTGGGGGGATGGTCCCTGAGATAGCGGGCAAGCTCAAGCAGGGTTGCCATGGAGCAGGCCTGGTCAGCCCCGGGGGAACGGCCCGCCACAAAGGCTGAGGTATCGTAGAACCCCTCCACCACGATGATCTCCGGGTCAAGGGCGGTTCCCGGCACCAGGCAGTAGAGATTCTCACCCTGGACACGGTGCCAGGCAAGATCCGAGGTCAACCCCACCGTCACCTTTTCCCGGGCAGTTCCAAGGGAATCAAGATCGCCGAACAGTTTTTCCGCCCTGGAACGGGCCATGACAAAGCGGGGAAACCGGACCGGAGACAGCTCCATCTTATCTTCATACAGGAACCTGTCGGTCTCTTCCGGGCTGAGATAGATCAGGGCCTTTGCCCCAAGGGCAAGGGCATTGAGCCAGTTCCTGCCGGAATCAAGGTCCATGAGCACACAGGCGTTGGCAATGGTTTTATTGTTGAACGCCCCGATCCCGCCGTCTCCCACATATACAAGGTGTGCTGCCATGCCGGGCGGGCCCATGGTGGGGGGCGAGATAACATTGCCAAGCAATGGATCGATCCCATGGCTGGCCCCTGTTGCCACCAGGGTAATGCCGGCCTTGCCGCCGGTGATGGCCGGCAGGGAAAACCTGTGGCTCCCCCGGGTTTCAAACCCCAGCCGTTCAAACTCTTCCTGGATAAACCGGGCCGCCTTCCGGGCCCCCGGGCTGCCCGGGCGCCTCTCCCCGAAGCTTGCCAGGGTTTGGACCACCTCCCTGAAATAGCCGGGATCGTCGGCTGCAGAACCCCGGGCCGTTCCAAGAACAACCACGGTTACAGCAAAAATTATCAGCACCCCCGGTTTTTGAAGCCATCGTTTCAACTCACAGATCTCCTATTTTCCCCATGGAGATGGAGAGTTCATCCCTGTTCTCGATTTTGTCGATCCTGCCGTCCTCGATCCACACCACCCGGTCAGACACGTTGAGCATCTTAAAGTCGTGGGTGGCGGAGATGACGGTCACCCTTTTTTCAAGGCTGAGCCTCTTCAACAGATCGATGATCTCCCCCCCGGTGGTAAGATCCAGGTTGCCCGTGGGTTCGTCCGCAAGGATGATGGCCGGATCGTTGGCAAGTGCCCTTGCCACGGCCACCCGCTGTTGCTGGCCGCCGGAAAGCTCGGACGGCTTGTGGCTGAACCGCTCCTTCAGCCCCACCAGATCCAGGAGTTCCATCCCCTTTTTCGTGGCATCCATGGGGGAAACCCCGGCAAACACCATGGGCAGGGTCACATTTTCAAGGGCGGTCATCACCTGGATGATATTGAAGGTCTGGAAGATATAGCCGATCTTCCGGCAACGGAGCCAGGCCAGCTCATAGGCGTCCAGCTGGGCAATATCCACCTCGTCGATGAACACGGCGCCGGAAGAGGGCTTGTCAAGGCCCCCGATCATGTTAAACAGGGTGCTCTTGCCCGAGCCCGAAGGCCCCATGATGGAGATGTACTCGCCGGCAAGGATCGAAAGATCAATGCCCTTGAGCACCCTGACCACGCTCCTTCCCATGGTAAAGTCCTTTTTCACCCGGACGACCCGGACGATTCGGCTGGCCCCTTCCATATTCACTCCTTCCCCATGGCCCCATGGACCAAGGCGGCTTTCCCGGACGGCGGTAAGCATTATCTTACCCCTTCCGGATTCACTCCCTTCCCCTCATGGCCTCCACCGGCTGCATCCTGGCCGCCACAAGGGCAGGATACAGCACGCCGATAACGCTCAACAGACACCCCAGCCCCATTGCCCATGCCAGGGAAAGGGCGATATCAGACCAGGAGATCACCATGAGCAGATGACTGCCAAACCGTAAAACCGACCACACCAGCGAAACCAGGGTGCCAAGGAGCGCCCCGGCAGCGGCGCCGATCACCCCCTGGATGGTCGCCTCGATCAGGAAAAGCCTCAGGATGAACCGGTCCAGGGCCCCCAGGCACTTCATGGTACCGATCTCCCTGAACCGCTCGGTCACGGCCATGAGCTGGGTGTTGACGATGCCCACCACACACACCAGCAACGAAAGAAAAAGAATCCACCGCTGCTTTGGATCATTGGCCGGATCCACCCCTCCATCCCCTTCCTGAACCGGCTGTTCCACGGCAGGAAAATCCTGGGACAGACGCATCCCCTGGGAAAGAATGGTGTTGACGGATACATAACTGTAAAACGAGATGGCAAGCACCAGGCTCAACAGGGTGATGAACGAACGGAAAAACCTCGCCCGGATGCTCTTGACGGCGATCTCCACTGACTTGAGAAAGGGAAGGGTCACCTGGCGCCCGGACCGGAGGTGTCTTCGCTCCTTTTTTCCGTTCCAGGAGATCACGGCATAATACGCTCCCTGAAGGTTGATATCCGGGAACAGATCCGATGGATGCCGGTCAGCTTGAATTCCGCCATGGCTTTGCGAAACAGTTCCGGATGGCCGAGGATCCCGAGGATCTTCTCCCCCAGCAACTCAGGGCTCACCCCGGCCCAGGGAATATAATCGAGAAGCCCTCTCTTTTCCATGGCCATGGCCCGGATGAGCTGCTCCTTCCGGGGCGTCTCCCTTGGAATGACCAGGGACGGCGTCTGTTGGGACAAAATTTCGCAAACCGTGTTGTACCCCCCCATACAGACCACCAGATCCGAGGCTGAAAAAAGCTGCTCCATATCGGTAAAGAACCCATGGGCGATCACCCCAAGAGCCCTGGCCCGTTCCAGCACGGCGCGCTTGTCATCCTCGGACAGAAAGGGTCCGGTGATAAGAACGCTCTTGAACAAAGGAGTATCCGACCCCTTGGCCATGGTTTCGAGCATGGCAAGGTAGGAATCCAGCACCATAAACCCGTCCCCCCCTCCCCCGGTGGTCACGGTGACCAGGCGCTCCTCCGGTGCGATATCAAGCCCCTTGCGGATCTCCCGGACCTCGTCAGGGCTTGGAATCTTCCTTGGGATATAGCCGGTAAAGATGAGTTTATTAGCGATGGTCCCGGGAATGGCGTACTCAACAACCGGATCGTAGAGGGCCTTCTCCCCGTAGACCCACACCTCGCTGTAAAGTTTCTCAACGTTTTCATACACCCCTTTTTCCCGCCAGTTCTGCCTGACCGTTTCGGCATCGTCCATCACGTCCCTCAATCCCAGGACCGTCCGGCATTTTGTCAGGTGGGTGTTCATCCACTGGAGGGTGGGCAGCACCTCCCGCTTCAGGCCCAGGGGCTCCTTGTCAACAATGAAGACATCGGGCCGGAAGGTTTGTGCGGTGGCAAGGATGATGCTCTTCCTGATCTCCAGGGCGTGTCTGGGATCAATCCTGATGGAGAGGGGAAAATAGTCCCCGTTGGCCCGCTTGATCATCCCGGGAATGCGCACATGGTCGACTCCCTGGGAAAAGGTGAACCTGCCTGCCAGGGGCGATCCCGTGAGGATGAGGATGTTGGTGTCAGGGAAACTCAGGTGTTCGGCAATGGCCATGGTTCGCCGGATATGCCCGAGTCCGTAGGTGTCGTGGGAATACATAAGGATGTTAAAGGTGCCATTACTTTCCATGGACGATCTCCCCTATCCCGCTTTTTCTCTGGCGTAATGAACAAAAAACTGCTCCATGATATGCTCAACAGTCTGAGCCTTTATATGAAAATTCTCCTTGCCCCCTTCAAAGGGGTTCTTTTCCATCATCACCCAATGGATGGTGGCCATTTCATAGGCCGGGAAATAGAACACATCTTCGTGGTTTGAGACAAATTCGTCAGCCACGGCCCGCAAGGTGGACTTGGAGTTACAGCTGGCGGAGATCACATCAAGGTCGGTCCTGAAGGTCGCCCAGAGGTGCACCGGCGATACCGTGATCAAGAGCTTGCACCCGGGGTTGTGGCGGGAAAGGATATTGTAAATGGCTTCAAGGTTCTCAAGATTCTCCTGGTACCGGGTCACCCGGAACCGGTACCGGCCCATGTCGCCCCCCTCGTTGACATAGGGGCCCGAGGGCAGGCAGATCACGGTTTTGTCCAGCCGGTCCTCCCAGATCTCGGTCAGCCCCAGGGTCAGGATGATCACCCTGGCCTTCATCAGGGCCGATCTTGAATGCGCAAGGTGGCGGCTGAAATCCGCGTTTGCCTCCCCAAGGCTGTCATAGAGAATAATCCTGCGAAACGGGTCCTGCACAGTTTCTGTTTGGGGAGCGATCCACCACCGCACATGGGGCTCAAAGGTCCCAAAGGTGTATTCAAAGATCTGCCGCATGGTAAAGGTATTATAGGTCCTCTCCCAGGCCGCACTTGCATGAACCGAAGCAGGATGATCCCCCTCCTCCCGGATGTAGTTATAGCCCCGCCCGATAAGCCGCTTCCTGATCTCCCGTGCAAAGCAGGAGCCCATGGAGGCGATGGGCGTTGTGCGGTCAATCTCAAGGCCCGGGCTTTCCGGGAACGGGTAGCGTTTGCCCAGGGGAGGATTTTTATAGGACCCGGGCCACACCTGCCAAGGCTTGAAGCGATGAATTGGATGCATGTCGGAACGGGCCATATCGACTCCCAGACTATCGAACCTGGACAAGACCACCTATTATACAGCTGATTTCCATGAAGGGTTCATTCGATAATAGAAGATATGGGGCCCAAAGATCAACAAAAATAAGGGGGAGTCCTTGAAATACTCCCCTCCCTGGAGAAAGAGGATTCCCGGTTCACCCCAGATTATCCCCATTCGCTTATGAGTTTTTCAACCCGCTCTCGTTCGGGAAAATCGCCTGCCATGGTGCGGCACTTTCTTAGTTCCGCCAATGCCTGTTCGGATTTTCCCAGGCCCTTCAGATTAAGGGCATAGTGGTAACGGACAACCGGGTTATTGGGCAGCGCCAGAACCGATTGGTGAAGATGTGACGACGCAAGCTGGTAGGAGCCCCGCTTATGGTGCACCCACCCGAGGGTATTGCTCACCTGGGGATTTTCAGGGGCAAGGGACTTGGCATACATGGAAAGAAACAGGGCCTCATCCAGATCCGGTGCATCCGCCTTAAGCCTGAGACTGGCAAGGCTGTTTGCCGCCGGCCAGTATTCAGGGTTGTATTCAAGGGCCTTTTCATATATTTTTCCTGCGCCCTTTGTATCGCCGTTCTCTTCCAGGAGAGCACCCAGTTTTATATATAAGGAAACCCTGCCCGGATTTTTCTCAATCCGTTTTTTGTATGTTTTGATCTCCTCGCTGTTTTTGCCCAGTTTCACAAGCGCCCTGGCAGCCATGAGGTTCGTAGCTGAGGAATCCGGGGAGAGCTTCTGAGCCCTGCGGAACATCCCAAGGGCCTGGTCATAGGCGCCATCTTCATATAGCAATTGCCCCAGGAACAAAGGATATTCCCCACAGCCGGGTGCTTTGTCCATCTGCCGGCAAATCCTTTCGACAGCAGCATTCCTGTCATTCCGGTTCAGGTGGTTTCCCACGATATATGACAAAGCCGGGACATGGTCCGGCTGTAACGAAAGAATCTGTTCAAACAACTTCTCTGCCTTTTCTGCTTTATTCAACGCCAGACAGGTGATGCCGAGGAGATGCATCACTTCGATATCATCCGGATAATAGGAATGCATCTGCTCCAGATGTCCCATGGCTTTATCCAGGAAATTTTGTGCTACAAGGGTTTTGCCAAGGACCAGTGCAGCGTTGAAATTACCTGGATTTTTAAGCAAGGCCTCTGCAGCCACCTTTTCCGCAGTTTCCGGCTCCCCTTTGATCAGCAGGATCTGGCCCATCAGGGCCTGGGGTCGCTCATCTTGTTTACTCTTTTCCATGGCATGCCTTGCCATTCGCTCGGCCTTGCGGATTTCGTAAAGCTCAAAATGGGCAACGGCTTTAAAATAGGCCGCCTCCACCCAGTCGGGCTGCTCCCGGAGAAGGGTGTCCAGAATGGTAAGCGCCTTGCGATACTTACCTTTTATTATCAGGAGCCTTGCCTTGAGAAAATTGCCCTTGGGGTACCCCGGATGTTCAACAAGTATTTCATCGACTTTTTCTTCCGCAAGATCGTATTTCTCCCGGTTAAAATAGAAATGAGCAAAAACAGCCTTCACTTCCATATCAGCAGTCCCATGGGCCTTGGATAAAGCCTTTTTGTATGCGGCTTCAGCATCATCAGCTCTGTTGCGCCGCCAGTAAAAATGACCCAGGAGAAGGTAGGAAGTATAATTATCCGGGTCCAGTTCCGTAACCCTGATAAAACGGTCTTCTGCCATGTCAATTTTCCGAGCGGTCTCATAAATGGAAGCCAGTTTAATATGCAGCTCCGGAGATTCCGGATATGTGTTGATAGTATCTTCCAGATATGCCACGGCCTTGTCTGGCCAGCCATGGCGCAGATAGAAATTGACCAGGTTTTTATGGGATTTGGGATTGTCCGGTTCCAGAGCCAGATTCTTTCTCAAGGCTTTTTCCTCACCCGGGACATCTTTCAGGGCTGAGAAGATGTTCGCCCGGATCAGATACAGCCTGGCCAGGCCGGGTTCCTGGGAAATGGCACTATCGATTGTTTTTCCGGCATCTGCCAGCAAGTTCTCACTGAGCTGAATTTTCGCAAGTAAAGCCAGGGCATCAGCATACCCTTTGTCGCCTTCCAGAATTTTTTCTGTCAGCGCCCGGCTCTCATCCGTGCGTTTTGCTATAAACAGCAGTTCGGCAAGTTTAAGGCGCGCATCAGGGTTTCTGGGATTTTTCTTCCCGGGCTTGGCCATTTCATGGGCGCCATTCCGGGATCCCTCCAACTTGAGATCGGCAAGTGCCAGTTGGTATCTGGCCTTGGCAAATTGGGGGTTGATGCCCAAGGCATTTTTTAACTCAAGGCGGGCAGACGTATAGTCCTCAAGTTCAAAATCTTCCATTCTGCGTTCAGAATGAACATTCTTTTTCTCATCATTTACCGCAGATTCATCCTTTGCACACCCATAAAAAAGAAGAGATGCCACAACCATCACCAGAGTTGTCAAAACAAAATATTTTTTCACTTTTTTCTCTCGCAGTCGCAGTTAATAACAGTGTCGTTTCAAGTTGCAGGCCATGCCAGGAATAAAGCAGAGAAAAGCGATGACACCCGGCAGCATGCCCAGGCGACATCCCCTTAATAATAAGCTGGTCTTATTTTTTCGTGCCCATCCGGAAAAGACTGACACCCGGTTCAATATGCAGCAATTACGATGCCACGATTCGCGAAAAAAAGTAAGTCATTGTTTCATATAGTTATATTGATAATTGTCTATCTGATCTCCAAAGAATTGGATACAATTCCAATGGATGTATGTATTAATTTACACAATTACTGTGTAAATTAATACATAAACTTCCCCTTCCCACATGTTTAATACCATGCTCAAAAAAGACTTAACATATCGCACCAAACGATCAGGCCAGCTGTTTTCCAGCACCAGGCCCGGGGGAGACCCCGTAAATAGCATCGATATGTACGATCACGGCACCCTTGGATTTCAAGGGGAACCCGGCCCTGGCGCCCAGGTCTTCGATCCAGCGGGCGGTCGCTTCATACAGTTTTCCCGTGGTTTCGATGGTGACGGTTCCCTTGAGCTGGTACCCTTCATGGCCTTCCCACCAGGTGACGGCCACATTGGGATTGACTTTCATGTTCTCCAGGGTCTTGTTGAGAAACTGGTCGGATATGAGGATGGTCTCGTCGTCGATGATCTTCTTTGCCCCCACGGGCACAGCATTGGGAACACCGTCCCGGGTGGCGGTGGAAAGAATAGCTGCGGGAACCTTGTTAAAAAGCTCTTTCATCCGTTCAGTCATCTGGGCCATGTCAATCTCCTTTATGTTTAATATGGTTAAACTGACAATTTTGTCGGCTGTGAAAAGAAATTTGCAACCCCTCACAGCCCAAAACAGTATAACCAAGTCAACAAAGAACACAACCCGTGGGATAAAAAAAGCCTGCCCTGGTTTTGCTTGAATCCCAAAGGGGCGCATGATAATTTGGAACTTTAGCAACAGACGCCCCGTTCATACAAAAAAACAGGAACGAACCAACACCTTCGCGGTAAGCGATTATAGGAGAATACCATGACAGCCACCGTCTTTTTTACCGATTTCAAGGCCAACTCCAGGGAAAACCTTCTTGAGAAACTGGCCCGGCTCATCACCACGGCAGGATTGGGGGATGTGCTCGAGGAGAACGATCTCACCGGCATAAAGCTCCATTTTGGAGAAAAGGGCAACACCGCCTTTATCCGCCCCCCCTTTATCCGGCGGATCGTTGAGGCGATCCGGGAGAACGGGGCGACCCCGTTTCTCACCGATGCCAACACCCTCTATGCCGGGACCCGGAGCGACACCGTTTCCCACATCACCACGGCCGTTGCCAACGGGTTCTCCTATTCAAGCATGGACAATGCCCCCATCGTCATTGCCGACGGACTCCGGGGAAAGAGCGAAACCGCGGTCCGGGTGGACCTGAAGCACTGCAAGGAGGTCTACATCGGCTCGGAAATCGTCGGGGCCGACGCCCTGATCTCTGTGGCCCACTTCAAGGGCCACGAGCTGTCGGGCTTCGGCGGCACCCTCAAGAACCTGGGCATGGGATGTGCCTCAAGAAAGGGGAAGCTTGACCAGCACTCCACGGTGAGCCCCAAGATAAAGAAGAAAAAATGTATCGGGTGCGGGGAGTGCGCCGACAACTGTCCGGCAGAGGCGATCACCCTTGCGGCAGAGAAGGTCACCCATGGGAAAGAGGCGATCCCCCTTGGCGAAGGGACGATCATCCATGGGGAAAAGAAGGCCACCATCGATCCCGACCGCTGCATCGGGTGCGGAGAATGCATCATCCGCTGCCCCACGGGGGCTGTGAACATCCGGTGGAACCAGAGTGTTCCGGTGTTCCTTGAAAAGATGATGGAGTACACCCAGGGCGTTCTCCAGGGAAAAGAGGGCAAGGCCCTGTACATCAACTTCATCACCGACATCTCCCCTGCCTGCGACTGCCTGCCCTACAACGATTCCCCCATTGTAAGGGACATCGGGATCGTTGCCTCCACCGATCCTGTGGCCATTGACCAGGCATCGGCCGACCTTGTCAATGCCGAAGAGGCCTTTGCCGGCACCTGCCTGAAACACAACACACTGCCCGGTGAAGACAAGTTCAAGGGGCTCTATCCCGATGTGGACTGGGAAGTCCAGCTGGACTATGCCGAAACCATCGGGCTTGGAACAAGAAAATATGACCTTGTCAAACTGCGCTCCCTCTCCTGGAAATAGGGTCTGACTCAAATTTGTGGGCCGGTTGCCCGGCCGGCCCATCCATCTCCCTGCCGGCCCCCCGCCTTCTCAAACAGATATAACCCATCGATTTAACGTGTAATCCCCCCTTCAGTTCAAGAAATAACCCCATCCCCAAAACAGCTCAAAAATCGCATATGCGAACCGCTGTACGTATATAAAAATAAATCTTGACATCCTTATTTCAAAGGACTATCTACTTCATAGTTTGAATATACGAACTTGTGTGCGTATATAAGAATATATCTCGAGTTGCGAAGAGACGAGTGTAAACAGTTACGGTTTTGCAATCTGCCTGGAAACATCCACAAGGGCTTTTTCGGGTAAAGGAGCATTGAATGTCAAAGAAAGACAACACCAAAAGCGTTTTGACACTGCATCCGGAGCGATGCAAAGGGTGCAGATACTGCATTCCAACCTGCCCCAAGGACGCGATCTCAATTTCCGACAGGATCAATCAAAAAGGGTATAAGCCCGTCGCCGTCGACATGGAAACATGCATCGGCTGCGGTTCCTGCTACACAATCTGCCCGGATTATGTCTTCGAAATCAAGGAGGTGCAATAGCATGGCACTAAAACTTATGAAGGGAAACGATGCCCTGGCCGAAGCGGCCGTCCGGGCCGGCTGCCGCTTCTTTGGCGGCTACCCCATCACCCCCCAGAGCGAAATCCTGGAGTATCTTTCCAAACGCATGCCGGAAGTGGGGGGCCACTTTGTCCAGTCTGAATCCGAACTTGCAGGCATCTCCATGGTTCACGGAGCTGCAGCAGCGGGTTTCAGAACAATGACCAGCTCCTCAGGTCCCGGATTCAGCCTGCTCCAGGAGGGCATCTCCTACATTGCATCGGCCGAGCTTCCCGCCGTTATCATCAATGTCCAGCGCTACGGCTCAGGCCTTGGCGATATTTTCCAGGCCCAGGGCGACTACTTCCAGGCCGTGAAGGGCGGCGGCCACGGCGATTACCGGATGATCGTATATGCACCGGCCTCCATCCAGGAGAACGTGGACTTCACCACCCTGGCCTTTGACAAGGCCGATGAGTACCGGAACCCGGTCCTCGTCCTCTCCGACGCCTCCATCGCCTCCATGATGGAACCGGTGGATCTTCCCGAGATGCACGAGCACGATCCCAACAAGAATCCTGAAGCGGCCAGAGGAAAAGGGGACGGTCCGTTCAAACGAATCACCTCCACCATGTACTACATCGAGGATTTCGACACCTATGTAAAGAAGAAGTACGACACCATGGCCGCCAACGAGGAGCGGTGGGAGTCTATCCAGGTGGAGGATGCGGAGCTGGTTCTCGTGGCCTACGGCATCACCTCCCGTATCTGCAAGGAAGCTGTGATGCTGGCAAGGGAAAAGGGCATCAAGCTCGGCCTGATCCGGCCCATCACCCTGTGGCCCTTCCCTGCCAAGGCGTTCAAGGCACTTCCGGACACGGTGGCCTCGTTCATGACAGTGGAGCTGAGCCCCATGCCCATGATCCAGGAAGATGTGCTCCTGTCACTGGATGCCAGAAAACCCGTACACAATTTCCTTGCCGGGATGAACATCCCGGAACCCATTGACATCGTAGAAAAAGCGGCCGACTGCATCAAACAAACGGCCAAGGGGGCTTGCAATGGTTGAGCGACTCATCCCCACTGCACTGGTGGAAGACAATAAATTCTGTCCCGGTTGCGGACACGGCATCATCAACAGGATCCTGGCCGAGGTGCTGGACGAAATGAAACTGACGGACAAGGCCATCGGCTCCATGGCCGTGGGCTGCGCCTGCCTCATGGTGGACACCTTTGGCGTGGACTGGATCCAGTCCCCCCACGGCCGGGCTGCCGCCCTTGCCACGGGCATCAAGCGCTGCCGCCCGGAAAACCCGGTCTTCACCTACCAGGGTGACGGCGACTCCATGTCCATCGGTTTTTCCGAGACCATGTACGCGGCATTGCGAAACGAGAACATCACCGCGATCCTGGTCAACAACGGCATCTTCGGCATGACCGGCGGCCAGATGGCCCCCACCTCCCTGCCGGGCCAGAAGACGGTCACCTCTCCCATGGGGCGCAACACGGATCTTACGGGCCAGCCCCTGAACATCATCAACCAGATGAAGGATCTGAACATCGGGTACCTTGCCCGGGGATCGGTGACCAGCATCAAGAACATCAACCGGGTAAAGAAGTATATCCGCAACGCCTTTGAGACCCAGATGAGCGGCGGCGGCTACTCCATGGTGGAGATTCTCTCCCCCTGCCCCACCAACTGGAAGATGATGCCGGACAAATCCCTTGAGCACATCGACAACACGGTCACGACCTACTATCCCCTTGGCGAATTTGTTAAAAAAGGAGGCGATTCCAATGAATAGCATTATTTGTTCAGGCTTTGGCGGCCAGGGAATTCTCACCGCAGGCCTCATCCTGGCCAAGATCTCCATGGACGGCGGCAAGCAGGTGAGCTGGGTGCCCTCCTACGGTTCAGAGATGCGCGGCGGTACGGCCAGCTGCGCCATAAAGGTAAGCGACACAGAGATCTACAGCCCCTTTATCAAGGAGATGAACACCCTGGTTGCCATGAACGAGGCATCGGTGGATCAGTTTGAGAGCCTTGTAAAACCGGGCGGCGTGCTGATCTCCAACTCAACCATCATACAGGGCCGCACCTTCAGGAGCGACCTCAAGGTGGTGGAAGTTGCCGCAACAGCCATCTCCGAGGAGCTCAAGAACATCCGGGGCGCAAACCTTGTGATGCTCGGAGCCATGATCCAGGCCACCGGCCTGTTTGCCCCGGAATTTTTCGCCGACGGCATCGACGCCTATTTTGATGCCAAGGGCAGGAACACACCGCTGAACCGGGAATGCTACATGGCAGGCGTTGCTGCTGCGGAGCAGGCCTGATCAGGACCTCGATTTTTTTGGAGTAAGTTGAAATGGATTTAAACAAACTATTGTCCCCCAGGGCCATGGCCGTTGTCGGGGCAAGCGAAAAAGAGGGATTTGGCGGGGACACCTGCCGGAACATCCTCTCCTACGCCAACCTGGATCATGTCTATTTTGTGAATCCCGGACGGGACGAGGTGTTCGGCCAAAAGTGCTACAAGAGCATCGCCGAGCTGCCCGAGGCCATCGACATGGTGGTTGTCTCCACCCCCCAGCGCATCGTTCCCATGGTGCTGAAAGAAGCCTGGGAAAAGGGAGCAAGGGGTGCGGTGGTCTTTGCCAGCGGCTACTCCGAGGTGGGTACCGACGAGGGAAGAGCGGCTGAAAAAGAGCTGAAAGAGCTCTGCAAGGAGCTGGACATGGCCCTCATGGGCCCCAACTGCGCAGGGTTTGTCAACTATATCGAGAACACCCACGCCTTTGCCTTTATCTCCGAAGAACGGGACCGGAAAGGCGGAGTGGGCGTGGTCTCCCAGAGCGGCCAGCTCTGCCTCTCCCTCATGGACAGCCCCAACATGAAGTTCTCCTACGCCATATCGGCGGGAAACGCTTCAATTGTCTCCATGGAGGACTACCTTAACTTTCTGGTGGACGATGACAGCACCAAGGTGGTTGGGCTTTACCTGGAAGGGGTGACCCAGCCGGCCCGCTTTATCGAAGCCTTGAAAAAAGCGGCCCTCAAGCGCAAACCCGTGGTGGTTCTCAAGGCGGGCAGCAGCGAAAAGGGCAGCCAGGTGGCAGCCTCCCACACCGGAAGCCTCTCGGGTGCCGACCGGATGTACGACGCCATCTTCAAGAAGTTCGGCGTGATCCGGGTCAACGACATGGAAGAGCTGCTGGCCACCACCCAGATTTTTTCCACCCTGCCCGAGCTGCCCAAGCAACCGACCTTTGCCTCCATCAACCTCTCCGGGGGTGAGACAGGCATGTGTGCCGACCTTGGCGAAGCCTTTGAGATTCCGTATCCCGACTTTGCCCCGGAAACCGTGGCCCGTCTCCGGGAACTGTTGCCGAGCTATGCAAGCCCGGCAAATCCCCTTGATACCACGGCCACCATCTCCTATGACGCGGACGTGTATGCAGACACACTCCAGGCGGTCATGGACGATCCCAAGGTGGGTCTTGTGATCATCGGATACACCCTGCTCATGGAGATTGCAGACCCCTGCATCCACTACATGACCGAGGGAATCGAAAAGGTGGTAGCCAGGGGGCGGACAAAACCCATGGTGATGCTGCCCTTCCTTGAAAACACAAGGAACCCCGAATACAGGGAAAGGCTCGAAAAACTCGGGGTGCCGGTGCTGCCGCCGCCGGTGTACGGATTTGCCGCCCTCAAGTATCTCAAGGAGTATCTGGAATACGATCCCGCCGCCCACACCCTGGAGATTGCAGTGCCCCAAACGGCCTGCTTAGATGGGGCAAAAACCCTGTCCGAATTTGACAGCATGCAGCTTTGCAGAAAGTACGGGATCACCGTGCCGGACGGAGACGTGGCAGCAACCGCTGACACTGCCGCGGCAACGGCTGAGCGGGTGGGCTATCCCGTGGTTCTCAAGGTGGCCTCGGCCGACATCCCCCACAAGTCCGACATGGGCGGTGTCAAGCTCCACCTGAACGATGCTGACGCTGTGAAAAAGGCCTTTGCAGAGATCATGGCCAATGCCAGAGAAAAGGCGCCAACGGCAACGGTGGACGGGGTGTTTGTCCAGCACATGCTGGAACCGGGGCTTGAGGCGATCATCGGGGTGAACAACGACCCCCAGTTCGGTCCGGCCGTTCTCTGCGGCCTGGGCGGGGTGTTTGTGGAGATATTCAAAGACACAGCCCTTTTGCCCGCACCCTTCGGTAAAACCGAGGCCGAAGCCATGGTGCGCGAACTCAAGGCCCTTCCGCTCTTTGAAGGGTACCGGGGAAACGCGCCCCTTGACATCGAAGCATTGGCCACTACTATTGCCCGGGTGGCCGAGCTTGCAGCCGACAACAAAGAGACGATCCGGGAACTCGATATCAACCCGGTCTTTATATATGAACAGGGCAAAGGTGTATGCGCAGCAGATGCATTGGTGGTCAAGGCCTAACCAGGCCTGACAGGATGAAGAACCATCAGAAAACCGATACGTCCGACTTGCAATCATTTTTTTAAAACACACGTTATTATGAGGAGACAATAAAATGGAAAAGAAACCTTACATCGTAGTCGAGTGGAATGATACCGAGAGTTCAGCAAAGGGCTGGCTGTGTGCCTACAACTTCGTAAACCATTACTGCGGCGGCGGTACCCGGATGCATCCCACCGTCACCAAGGAAGAGGTAATCCGTCTTGCCACCACCATGGGTTACAAATACAAAGCGTGCGAATCTGTAACAACCGGCGGATGCAAGGGCGGAATTGCCTATGACTCCAAGGCGCCGGATTCCAAGGAGGTATTGAAACGGTATCTCACCGCCATGCTTCCCTACATCACATCCGGTGTTTCCATCGGCGGCGATCTAGGGGTTGACTATGCAGACGTTCTCGCCATCCTGGACGACCTGGGTGTGGGTCTTCCCCAGACCAAGGAGATGAAGAACGATCCCAAGTTCCAGCAGTGGATCAAGAACCATGACGATGCCTGTGACATGAGCTATGACGGTTTTCTCATGTACGACATGATCACCGGTTACGGCTGTGCCCACGGCCTGGACGAGGCGTGGACATTCAAGCAGGGCAAAAAAGGCGCGAAGGTCGTTCTCCAGGGATTTGGCTGCGCCGGCGCCAGCATGGCCTTCTGCCTGGACAAGATGGGCTACAAGGTCGTTGGTATCGCAGATGCAAACGGCATGGTCGAGTGCCAGGACGGCCTGGACGTGAAAAAGCTTGTCAAGACCCGCCTTCCCAAAGGCGAGCTCGATCCTTCGGCCTTTGAGGACAACTACATCTCCCGGCCCAACTCCGAGTGGCTGGACGTTGAGTGCGACATCCTCGTTCCCGCAGCCCTTGAGGACGTTATTAATAAGGACAACGCCCACAAGGTCAAGGCGTCCCTCATCTGTGAGGCGGCAAACATCCCCGTCACCCCCGAGGCGGACGAGATCCTTACCAAGATGGGCGTGGACATCGCCGTTGACTTCATCGACAACATGGGCGGCATCCGCATCTATGAGGCACTGGTCTTCGGCATCATCGAGCCTGTTCCCGAAGAGATCGTCAACGACACCACCTCCATCATCAGAAGACAGATGAAGCGGGTGTTTGAGAAAGCAAAAGCGGATGGCAAGACCCAGCGCCAGGCCGCACGGGAACTCTTTGCTCCCGATGTCTTTGATACTCCGGACAACTAGTACCGATTCCCTTCAGACCCGACGACATATTCGTCGGGTCTGACCACAAAACTACCATTGAGATGTGACGAATTATTAACCAATAATAAGATTGAGAAGGGTATTATGGACAATAAACTACGGAAATATCTAACGGTATTGGCATTATCAATTAGTGGCGGTTCGATCTATTTGATACCTTATATTAAATATGTGTTCTACGATTACCAGATCGAGGCCATGGGGATCACCAACCAGCAGTCGGGACTGCTTCTCTCGGTTTTCGCGGCCGGCACAATGTTACTCTACATACCCGGGGGCATGATGGCCGATAGGTTCTCGGCCAAAAAGTGTATCCTCTTCTCCCTGATATCCACCACCGTCCTCACCTTCATCTACGCCTTCACCTTTACAATGAGTTTCAATATCTCGCTCCTGATCTGGTTGTTATTTGCCGTAACAACCACTTTTGTTTTCTGGAGCTCCCTCATGAAGACCATCCGCATGACGGCGGACGACGATGAGCAGGGCGTGATCTTCGGCCTCTACTATGCCGGTAACGGCATCGCCGGCGCCATTGGCAACTCGGCGGCCCTGTGGGCCTCAGGCCTTGCCACCACGGCAAAGGGAAGCCTTTTCAACGCGGTTTCCGTGATCGGGCTGTCCACGGCCGTGGCAGCGTTGATGGTTGTATTCATCCTGAAAAACGATAACGCCGAAGACGGCGTGTCAGACGACGAGAAGATCAAGTTCGAAGATGTCAAGGTGCTGGTCAAGAACCCGGTGGTATGGCTCTTCTCCCTGGTGATCTTCTGCGGCTACACCATGTACTCCTCCACCACCTACTTCACCCCCTATCTGACCAACGTTATCGGTGTATCCCCCGAGGACTCAGGCATATTCTCCATCATCCGGACCTATCTGTTCATGCTGCTGGCACCGGTTGGCGGATATCTGGCAGACAAGGTGTTCAAATCCACCAGCAAGTGGTTCATGACCGCCTTCACCATCCTGGGGCTCATGTTCATCGGCGTCATGAACATTCCATCAACCGCATCGCCCTTCTTTATCAGTGTCTTTACCCTGCTTCCCGGAGCCGTGGGCCTTGCCCTCTACGGCGTACTCTTCTCCATCGTGGATGAGGCAAAGATTCCCCTGGCCGTGACAGGCACCGCCGTTGGTATCGCATCCATCACCGGCTACACCCCGGATCTTTTCATGTCCGCCATGTTCGGTACCTGGCTGGACAACTACGGAAACACCGGTTACACATACATATTCATCTATCTCGCAGTGATTGCCTTTATCGGCACCTGTGCCGCCTATGCAATCCTCCGCCACTGCAGGAAGGTGGAGAGCATGGCTCCAGGCAAAACCGCGCTTGGGGCTGCTTAAGATCACCCATGTTATCCGTGGGTGAACAGATGACCTCCTGTCTGTTCACCCACGGATAACCCTGAGAGTACCGGCCAGGGAGGCTTCCACCTCCCTGGCCGGGTCCCGAATTTCGCCAATTTACGGTATGGCCGGCGCATCCTTTTTCAGCAGAATCGAGCCTTTACGGCCCCCTTCCCCGGTTCCATGCCTGGAAAAAGGAACGTTTTCATGAAAAATTCGAAAATTGACCCATACATATTCTGGCCCTCGCTCCTGATTATCCTCTCCATGTGCATCACTTCCATCATCTGGCCCGACGCCACCGGCAAAACCGTCAACTCGGTCATGTCCTGGATCGTGGACAACTTCGGATGGGCCTATCTTGTGGTCGGTCTTGCCATGGCCGCCCTTCTTGGCTGGCTTGCCATGGGCAGATACGGCAGGGTCAAGTTTGGCGGCCCAACCGAGAAACCTGAATTCTCCACCTTCACCTGGGTCTCCATGCTCTTCTGCGCCGGCATCGGGTCAAGCCTGGTCTACTGGTCCATCATCGAACCCATCTACTACATGCAGAGCCCGCCCTTCGGCCTTCCCCCGGGTTCCCATGACGCGGCAGAGTGGGCCGCCACCTACGGCGCATTCCACTGGGGCATCACCTGCTGGTCCTGGTACACCATCGCCACCATCCCCATTGCCTACTCCTACTATGTGAGGAAAGAGACCCGGCTAACCCTGAGCATCGCCTCAAAAAGCGTGCTTGGCAAGCATGTGAACGGTCCCATCGGCAAGGCCATGGACATCGCAGTGATGTTCGGAATCATCGGCGGCGTGGGCACCTCCCTGGGCCTTGGCACCCCCATGATCTCCGCCTGCATCGGCAGGATCTTCCACATTCCCCAGAGCTTCTGGCTCAACATCGTTATCCTTGTGATCTGGTCGGTGATATTCGGCACCAGCGTCTGCCTGGGACTCAAAAAAGGGATCGCACGGCTGAGCGACCTAAACATCGGTCTGGCCCTGGCCCTGGCCCTCTTTGTCCTGGTGGCCGGTCCCACGTCCTTTATCCTCAACACCTTCACCAACAGCCTGAGTCTCATGTTCGACAACTATTTCCGCATGAGCCTCTGGACCGACCCCATAGACAAAAGCGGTTTTCCCCAGTCCTGGACCATCTTCTACTGGGCCTGGGCCGTTGGTTATTCTCCCATGATGGGACTCTTTGTCGCCCGCATCTCCAGGGGCAGGACCATCCGGGAGCTGATCATGGGCATGTGCATCTGGGGCCCCCTTGGCTGCTGGATCTATTTTGCCGTGTTCGGCTGCTACTCCCTCAACATCGAGCTCTACGGGGCACAATCCATGACCGCATTGATGGCCGAGCAGGGAGCGGCCCAGGCCATTACCACCATACTCGAATCCCTGCCCTTCGGCACCTATCTGCTGCCCCTGTTTGTGGTCCTGATGTTTGTCTTCCTGGCCACCACCCTGGATTCCTCAGCCTATATCCTGGCCTCGGTCTCCACAAAAGAGCTCCACAGCGAAGATGAACCCGCCCGCTGGAACCGCCTGCTTTGGGCCGTGATCCTGGCATTGATGGCCGTGATGATGTTCTCCATCGGCGGATTAAAGGTGATACAGGCATCCTCCATAGTTCTGGCCTTTCCCCTTATGTTTGCCCTGCTGGTGATGGTCTGGTCCTTTATGAAAAGCATCAAAGAGGACTATGGCGAAATACTTTCACCGCCGCTTCTCCAGCGGGTGGAATATGAGAACGGAGAGAAAAAAGAGCTGCCCGTCTCCATTAAAAAGATAGCTGCCTGAGACAACCGGCTACCGGAAAAAATGAGCGGGGGCAGGAGGAGAGTCCCCGCCTGCCCCGCTCATTTTCCTGTTAAATCCGCCTGTTCCACGAATGCAATCGCAAAAAAGCCCCTTTTTTGTCCTTGCATTCGAATATCCGAACTGCTAAGAATAGAGGCCATAACCAACGCCTGTCTTTAATTAAAACACCTGGCGTTTATCATCGATAACAGCAGAAGAAACCGCCAACAGCGATCCCGCCACCACCCTGGGACGCCTTTGCTGCTTTGGCACTAGGACAACAGCATGAAACAAAACAGAACAGCGCTTCGGGTGGTTCAGATCATGGATCTCCTCACGGAGCATGAAAACGGGCTGACCCTTTCAGAGATCGTAAAACACCTGGACCTGCCCAAGACCAGCGTCTTTGACATTGTTCATACCCTCAAGGACATCCACATGCTCCGCCTGGACGACAAGCGCTTTACCATCGGTTTCCACGCCTACAAGATCGGGTGCGCTTATATAAGGACCAAGGATCTCTACAGTGTTGCCCAGGAAAGCCTGACCCAGCTGGCCGAGGAGATCCAGCTGTCGGTTTCGCTGATCCTCTACGAAGACGGGGTGCTCAACTACGTGTTCCAGCACAATCCCCTCAAATCCTATATTCAATCCCAACCCGTGGACCTGAACGGTGCCATGCACGCCTCTGCCTCGGGCAAGGTGGTCCTTGCCAACCTTGACCCTAAAGAGCAGGAGAGACAGATCGAACAGATGGAGCTTACAAAGTTCACGGAGTCAACCATCCTGGACAAGGAAGGGCTTTACGAGGAGCTGGGACTCACAAAGGCGAGGGGGTATGGCCTTGACAACGAAGAGTACACAGACCACTTCTTCTGCATCAGCGTGCCGATCTTCGACCATGAAAGGGTCCTTGCAGCGGTGAGCTTCTCCGGTCTCAAGGTGTTTGCCTGCAACCAGCCCGAGGTGATCAAAAAGATCGTCTCCCTGGGCCATGAGCTATCCGCAAAAATCTCTGCCACCACCTCGGCATGACACCCACATAACCTGGACCCGCAACCCAAGAGGGTCCGCCCCTGGGGGCAAGGGGTCAGTGGCCGGCCGTCTTTGAGAAGAGGTTGACCACAACCACCCCTGCGATGATAAGGCCCATGCCCACCATGGCCGGCAGATCCAGGCTCTCCTTGAAAAAGATCACGCCGATTGCGGCGATGATCACAATGCCAAGCCCCGACCAGATGGCATAGGTGACGCCAAGGGGGATGGTTCGCAGCACCAGGGCCATGAAGTAGAAGGAAAATCCATATCCGACAAGAACGATAAGGACCGGCACGAGCTTTGTGAACTCTGCCGATGCCTTCAGGGCCGATGTTGCAATGACTTCGGAAATGATTGCCAGCATGAGATACAGGTATGCCATGTTACTCCTTGTATGGGCTTAAATCAGGGATTTGAACTTGTCGGGAACGGGAAATATCCGTGGAACATTTCCCAGGGGATTGGTATCGATGAGAAACGGGCAGCCAAAGATATCCTCAAGCACCCGGGCGTCCAGGACATGGTCCGCAGGACCCTTTTTAACCACACTACCCCCTGCGATGAGCACCATCTCATCCGAGTACATGGCAGCCAGGTTGATATCGTGGGACACCATGACAATGGTGATGCCGGTCTCCTGCTTGAGCCGGTCCAGAAGATCCATGAGCATCACCTGGTGGGCAAGATCCAGGGCTGAGGCAGGTTCGTCCAGGAGCATGATCTCAGGCCCCTGGCAGATGGCCCGGGCAATGAACACCCGCTGGCGCTCCCCCCCGCTGATCTGGTCAAGGGTTCTCTCTTTCAGGTGATCCACGTTGGTAAAGGCCATGGCCTGGCGTGCGATCTCATAATCCTTGCCCGAGTTCATCCCAAGCATCCCCTGGTGGGGCGACCGGCCAAGCATCACCAGCTCCTGTACGGAGAAGGGAAACTCTGCCGACACGGTCTGGGGCACATAGGCGACCCGTTTGGCAAGCTGCTTTCCGCCGTAGGATTTCAATGAACGGCCCAGGAGCTGCACATCGCCTGCGCCATAACGCAACACCCCTGAAATCAGGCGCATGAGGGTGGATTTACCCGACCCGTTGGGGCCGATGATGGTAAAAAACGCGCCTTGGGGCACATCAAACCAGAGATTATCCAGGACCCGGTTTTTCCCATAGGCATGGGAGATCCCCTGCACTGAAACAGCAACGTCCATGGTCAGCTCCTCCCCCGCTTCAACAGCATGATAAAGAGCGGCGCCCCGATCATGGCCGTGATCACACCCACGGGCATCTCCCCCTGGCGGGGAATCCAACGGGCAAGCAGATCGCACAGCACCATGTAGGCGCCTCCCCCAAGAATACAGGCGGGCACCAGCACCCGGTGATCCGGACCCAGGGCAAGGCGAAAAATGTGGGGCACAACCAGGCCGACAAATCCCATTAGGCCGCAATGGCAGACCGTGGCGCTCACCATAAAAGACGATGTGATCAAGAGCACGCTTGTGACAACACGGATGTTGACCCCCATGGAATGGGCCATCTCGCTTCCCATGAGCAGAATGTTCATGGCATGGGAGAGAACAAAGATAATGATGAAACAGGGAATGATGCTCATGGCAAGAATACCGGCCTGGTTCAAATCCGATGACGACAGGTCTCCCATGAGCCAGAACATGATGTTGTGAATCTTGTTGTTCTGGGTCAGGGAGATGAGAAACATGATCACGGCCGAGCAAAAGGAATTGACAACCACCCCGGACAACAGCATGGAATCTTTTTTAAGGGAAGAACGGCCCGACGACATGATCACCACCAGCACCAGGGTGACCATGGAACCCATAAAGGCGGTGATCCCGACCCCGGGAAACCGGGACAGGCCCAGGATGATGCCGATGATGGCACCGATGGCCGATCCCCCGGAAACACCGAGGATATAGGGTTCTGCCAACGGATTTCTCAAGAGCGCCTGGAACACAAGCCCGCCTGTGGAAAGAACTGCGCCGGCCATCATGGCCATGAGGACCCTGGGAAACCGGATCCGCCAGATAATGGCGGTCATGGTGGAATCGCTGGTTTCCGGGGAAACCAGGGTCTTCCATACGGTGGACAGTCCCTGGGAGGTGGATCCGATGCCAAGGCCAAGGAACATGGCAAGGCCAAGAAAAAGCGACAGGACAACGGTCACCAGGGTGATGCGAAAGGCGATGGAGCGGTGGGTCATATTCAATTAAAATAACTCCGGATGAACCAGACGGACCAACAGCTCAAGGCCGTCAACCATCCTGGGGGTTGGCCTGTCAAGGATATTTGAATCAACGATATGGATCTGGTTGTTCCTGACCGCCGGCACCTGCTGCCAGGTCTGCCAGTCCTGTTTTACCCGGTCAAACACCTCGGTCCGTGCCATGGAGGTGATGATGATAATGTCCGGGTTGAGACCGAGGACCTGCTCCTTGGTGAACCTGGGATAGGAGATCAGTTTCCCGGCAAGGTTCTCTCCGCCGGCCCGATGGATCAGCCCGTGGAGAAAGGTATCCCGCCCGGCGGATACGATGGGGGAGATCCCGATCTGGAAAAAGACCCGGGGCCTCAGGGGGGAGGTGGACACCAGGTTTTCCACCCGCTGGATTCTTGCCTCCATGTCGCCTATCACCTGGGCAGCCCGGGCATCGGCGTTCAACAGCGAGCCGATAAGGCCCACGGTCTTGATCACCGAATCAAGATCAACGGGATTCACGGCATAGACCGGAATGCCGAAGTCACTGATACGGTCCGCCGTCTCCTTGGGATTTCCATCCTTCACGGCAATGCACAGGTCGGGCTTGAGGGCGACGATCTTTTCAATATCCAGGTGGACATAGGAGCCCACCCTGGGAAGCTCCCGGGCCTCCCGGGGATAATCGCTGTAAATGGTTGCGCCCTTAAGGCGCTCCCCACGGTCCACGGCATAGACGATCTCCGTGATGCTGGGGGCAAGGGAGATAACCCGCTGGGGCTGGTCGGGAAAGGTCACTGTCCGCCCCACCTGGTCCACCGCCGTCCGGGTCCCGGCAGCCAGGGATGACTGAACAGGGCACAGGGAAATTGCAGCCATCACCGACAACACCCCACACCACCCACGGACAGATCTGCTGATTTTCAACAACGGCCACTCCTCCCAAGAGATAAAAAAGGTAAAACTACCAAACCGCCTATTAAAAGGCAATAAAAATCAGCGGATCAGCAGAGGAGCGCCCCGGCCCTGGCCACACGGGTTTTAGTAAAAACCGTCATGGGGCCTTGCAGTATAAAATCTTTAAATTAAGCGTTAGTGGTCCGGCATCATGTCGCCGGAGGGAATGGCACGATAAAAAACAATCACTCTATAATTTCAAGCACCGCCCTTATTTTTTCTTTCGCGGATGCACAGGATAAAATAGTTCGCATGGCCAAAGCGGTCCGGCCCTTTTTTCCAATCACTTTCCCAAGGTCTTCCTTGGCAACCTTTAATTCCAGGACAAGGGTTTGCTGGGCTTTTATCTCTTGAACCTCCACTTGTTCCGGATGATCAACCAGCGCTTGAGCAATGTACTTGATCAACTCTTTCATAATTCACTCTCCTTTTTAGTTATCAAGATGGCAGAGAAAAAATATAGTATGAACCCTGTACGTTTTATGGAGAACCTAAGAAGCAAATGACTTGGATCATCACGAAGGACAGTTATGAAAAAACATCTTCACATCGGCTTGATGTGATACCACTGAAATTGAGTATGTCAAATACAGTGGAATTTATCAAGTGCTGATCAGTATAGAAGCTCTCTTGCCCGCACCACAAGTTGTTTTGAGAAGCCCTCAATGAACCGGGACTTCAGGTTCCAGCTGTGCCAGAAGAGGCTGACCGCCATGTGACCGTGGGGAATCAGGTCCACCAGCACCCCCTTGTTAATCAGATCCAGACTCTGGAGATCCGGCACCACACCGTAGGCAAGCCCGGCCACGATGAACTCCAGGAACTTCTCCGTGGAGGGAAGATAGTGGATGGGGATATCCTGGGGTACCTGCCCAAACTCCCGGCCAAGGATGCCGGACTGGAGTTCATCCTTTTTGTTGAACACCAGAAGGGGCGCATGGGCAACCCCTTTCTTTGAAAAGCCCTGGCCAAACCATCGTTCCATGAATTGGGGGGTTGCCACCAGGCGGTAGTTCATGGTGCCGAGCAACGCAACCGAGCACCCCTGAACCGACGCCTTTTGAGAACTGATGCAGCCCAGCACCTCTCCCCTTCTCAGCATCTTGTGGGTCTGGTCCTGGTCATCCACCCTCAGGTCCAGGGTGACGGGCTCTGTTGCGAGATATGGGTTCATGGCTGGAAAAAACCAGGTGGCAATACTGTCCGCGTTGATCCCGAGGGCAAGGGTCCTGAACCGTTTCTCTGAAAAGGGGTTGAGCCCCTTCAGGAGATCCGCTTCCAAAAGCCGGACCTGGTTGCAATGTTTCAACACCTTGATTCCTGCCCCGGTGGGCCTTGGCGGAACGCTTCGGATCAACAGCACCTGACCTGCCGCCTCCTCCAACAGCTTCACCCGCTGGGAAACAGCGGACTGGGTAATGTGGAGCGTTTGTGCCGCCCGTTCAAACCCGCCCTCATCTATCACCGCGGCCAAAGCCTCCATGGATCGTCGATCAAGCATAAATCACATTAACAAAATTAATCCCCTATTAAAACTATTAATTTTACTTCATATAAGAGCCGGGGTATAAGCGATGCCATTGAGACAAAATTCAACAACCAATTGAAAAAAGGAGTACTCCCAATGGTGATGGCATTTGCAAAAGGATTTGGTGTGGGAGCAGGACTCATCGTGGCCATCGGCGCCCAGAACGCCTTTGTGCTGAGCCAGGGAATCCGGCGAAACCATGAGATCGTCATTCCCCTGATCTGCAGCGTCTGCGACGCCATCCTGATCACCCTGGGCATCTGCGGCGTGGGCAGCATGGTGTCTTCAAATCCCGGTCTTGCAAAGGTGACCGCCTGGGGAGGGGCCCTGTTCCTCTTCTGGTACGGCCTCAACGCCCTTCGATCGGCCATGAGCCCCGGTTCCCTTGAAACCAGCCACCAGGTCTCGGGCACGTTGAAGGCAACCATCGCCGCCACCCTGGGGCTAACCCTGCTCAACCCCCATGTCTATCTCGATACCATGGTCCTCATCGGCACCATCGGCAGCCAGTTCATGGGAGAAGAGCGGCGCTTGTTCGCAATGGGCGCGATCCTGGCCTCCTTTGTCTGGTTCTTTGGCCTGAGCATGGGGGGACGGGTGCTTGCCCCCCTGTTCAAGCGTCCTATTGCCTGGCGGGTCCTGGACTCATTGGTCGGCATCACCATGTGGAGCATTGCAGCCTCCCTGGTCGCCCAGACCCTGTCCTGAGAGTTTCAGGGCCTTCGGGCCTGGGTTTCGCCTCTCTTTCTTTTGACACCCCCCTGGTTTTATTATATAAGGGACTCTTTTAAACTTATTTGGGAGGGACGATGAAAGAAGGAAAAGTAAGCCGGCGCATACGCTATTTCATGGAAAAACGTGACATTGATCTTGCAGCACTTGCAGGGCTCACAGGGCTTGACCAAGGCTTCCTCGACACAATGCTCAACGAAAACGTCTACCCCCCCCTGGGGCCGCTGATGAAGATCGCAAGGGCCCTTGGCGTCCGGCTCGGCACCTTCCTGGACGACCAGGAGAGCGATGACCCCTTTATTGTTCGCCGGTCGGAGCGGGAGTCTGAATTCAGCGTTCTCGCAGGCAAGGGCAAGCCTGCGGCCCTGAACTTCTACTCCCTGGGAAAGGGCAAGACCGACCGTCACATGGAGCCCTTTTTCGTGGAACTTACCCCGGAATCGGCCAGGACAAAGAAACTTTCCTCCCACGAAGGCGAGGAGTTCATCGCCGTCATCAAGGGAAGCATCGAGGTGATCTACGGCAAGGAGACCCACATCCTGAACCCGGGAGACAGTGTCTACTACAACTCCGTGGTTCCCCACTATGTAAGCTGCGCAGGCAGCGAAAAGGCCGAGATCCATGCGGTCATCTACATACCCGAGTAGGAGGAGGCAGCCATGACAAAAGACAATGGTCTCAAAGAACGCACCCTTGGCCAGATCCTTGACCAAACCGTTGAGCGCTATCCCGACAACGAGGTCCTGGTCTATGTGGACAGGGATTTCAGGCTCACCTACCGGGAGTTCTCAGTACTGGTGGACGAGGTGGCAAAGGGATTGATGGCCCAGGGCGTTAAACGGGGAGAAAAGGTCGCGGTATGGGCCACCAACATCCCCTTCTGGGTGACCCTGCAGTTTGCAACGGCAAAGATCGGGGCCGTACTCCTTACGGTAAACACCAACTACAAGCAATCGGAGCTCGACTACCTTCTCAAGCAGTCCGAGGCCGAGAACCTCTTTATCATCGACGGGTTCCAGGACACCGATTATGTCAACACCCTCTATGACCTGATCCCTGAGCTCAAGACCCAACAACGTGGTCATCTTTCCGCCCCCAGCTACCCGAGCCTCAAGCGGGTCTGCTTCCTGGGCCAGGAGAAACACCGGGGCATGTACTCCATCCCCGAGATCCGGGCCCTGTCCGCCATGGTCTCGGACGAGGAGTATCAGGAAAGGCAGGACTCCCTGGATTGCCACGATGTGGTGAACATGCAGTACACCTCGGGCACCACGGGATTTCCCAAGGGGGTGATGCTCACCCACTACAACATCGGCAACAACGGGTTCTGGATCGGAGAGAACCAGCGATTTTCAGAAAAGGACAGGCTCTGCCTGCCGGTCCCCCTTTTCCACTGCTTCGGCTGTGTGCTGGGCGTGCTTGCGGCCGTGACCCACGGCACCTCCATGGTGATCCTCGAAGGGTTTGACCCGCTGCTCATCATGGCCTCGGTGGAGCAGGAGCGGTGCACGGCCCTCTACGGCGTGCCCACCATGTTCATTGCCGTGCTCGAGCACCCCATGTTCAGCAAATTCGACTTTTCCACCCTCAGGACCGGTATCATGGCCGGCTCCAACTGTCCCATCCATGTTATGGAAAAGGTGATCGAGGTGATGAACATGAAGGATATCACCATCTGCTACGGGCTCACCGAAGCAAGCCCGGTCATGACCTTCACCCGGATCGACGACGACTTAAGGAAACGGGTGGAGACCGTGGGCCAGGCCCTTCCCCACATTGAGCTCAAGGTGATCGATATCGACACCGGGGAAACCGTTGCCCCGGGGATCCAGGGCGAGGTGTGCTGCAGGGGTTACAACGTGATGAAGGGATATTACAACAACCCCCAGGCCACCACGGATGCCATTGACAAGGACGGATGGCTCCACTCTGGAGACCTGGGCATCCTGGATGACGAGGGCTACCTCTCCATCACCGGCCGGCACAAGGACATGATCATCCGTGGCGGAGAGAACATCTATCCAAGGGAGATCGAAGAGTTCCTCTACAAGATGGAGGAGATCAAGGATGTCCAGGTGGCTGCCGTGCCCAGCGAAAAATACGGCGAAGAGGTAGGCGCCTTTGTGGTTCTCAAGGAGGAGGCGACCCTTGAAGAAAGCGATGTCAGGGATTTCTGCCGGGGCAAGATCAGCCGGTACAAGATTCCCCGTTATGTCACCTTTGTAGATGACTATCCCATGACTGCCAGCGGAAAGATCCAGAAGTTCAAGCTCTCCGAGCTGTCCACCACGATATGGCCGGATAGAAGATGATTCAAAAGGGCCTTGCCCCCAGCAGGGGCAAGGCCCTGGTCCAACCGGCATATTGTTGATTCACCCTTTTTGGAAGTAAAACACGATGTTGAATTCACCCAGACACCGATCCATTTTCCCAAAGTTTTTCCCGTTTGAACCCTCTGCAGCAGACCTTGTCACGGTTGCGACGTCCACAATTTTCGCTGCATTCCTGAGCATCCGGTTCGATCTTTTTGAACAGAGCCTCCACCTGACAAGAAAATACGAACACTTGGAACTTGACGAGCTCTTCCCTGTGCTCTTTGTTCTCTCCCTCTCCCTTGCCTGGTACTCATTCCGCAGGACACGGGAACTGACCGCAAAAAACAGGGAACTCAAGAGAGCCGACCAGGTCCTTCAGGCGAAAGCCAAAACCGCCCTCCACATCAACAACGAGCTCTCATTTGCCAAGCACGTCATCGACAGGGCCTCCGACCATATCATTTTTACCGACCTTGACACCCGGATCCTCTTTGCCAACGATTCTGCCATCAAAGCCTCGGGCTACGCAAAAGAGGAACTATTGGGGATCGCACTGGACAGGATCGCTCCCGCATTACCCCAGGCCATTGAGCAAGCCCCCCAATGGCCCGGCCTGGGATGTGACAAGGGCCCCTGCCCGTTTGAAACCACCCTGGAGACCAAGCATGGCACCACGGTTCCCGTGGAAATTATGCTGACCCTGCTTGACAGGGATGACACAAAGATCTGTGTGCTCTTTATCCGGGACGTCACCCGAAAAAAACAGGCCGACGAAAAACAACAGCATCTTGAGACCCAGCTTCGCCAGGCCCAGAAGATGGAGGCCATCGGCATCCTTGCCGGCGGCATCGCCCATGATTTCAATAACATCTTAAGTTTAATCATCGGATTTACCCAGCTCATACAGATGGAGGTCTCCCACAGCAATGAAAAGTGCCATAAATTCACCCGCCGCATCATTGCGGCAAGTGAAAGGGCAAAGAACCTGATCCAGCAGATACTCACCTGCGGCCGTCAGAGCCCCAGCTCCAAAACCCCCTGCACCATCCGGCCGGTCATCAGGGAAGTTTTGAAACTGGTGAGGCCCTCCACACCGTCAACCATTGAAATCCACCAGGACCTGGGATCAAAACCGGAGAAGATCATGGCCGACCCCACCCAGATTCACCAGGTGATGATGAACCTTTGCACCAACGGCATCCAGGCCATGGAAAGTCAACAGGGGGTGCTGTCCATCCTTCTGGACAGGATCGACATCAACGGGGGTGAGCCCCACCTGCCTTGCGATCTTACCCCGGGCCCCCATCTCAGACTGATGGTCAAAGACACGGGATGCGGCATGGATAAAACGATCATGGGCTCCATCTTCGACCCCTACTTTACCACCAAGGGAATCGGGCAGGGAACAGGCCTGGGCCTTGCCACGGTTCACGGCATCATCAAGGACCATGGCGGATCGATCCGGGTTACGAGCACCCCCGGCCAGGGCAGCTGTTTTCAACTTTTGTTCCCCATCATAGAAGATGATGGCACACAAAATCCCGTGGCACACACTTCACCTCCCAGGGGAAACGAGACCATCCTGGTGGTGGATGACGAACCGGAGATCGTTGAGATCCTCAGCCACATGCTCGAGGATCTTGGGTATGATGTCCAATCGGCCCCAGGCTCGGAAGAGGCCCTGGGTCTTTTCAAACGCGATTCCCATGGCATTGATCTCATCCTCACGGACATGACCATGCCCGGAATGACCGGAGAGGAGCTTGCCATCCACGCCATGGAGATCCGGCCCGGCATGCCCGTGATCCTCTGCACCGGGTACAGCAAGAAGATAACGGCTGAAAGAACTGAAGCGCTGGGCATCCGGGAATTTTTAACCAAACCCCTCACCCTGGAGGACCTGGCCGGCACCGTTCGCAAGGTCCTGGATCAGGAGCAGGCAAACGCAGCTTCACGCCTCTCCGTAGAGCCTCAGCTTCTTTAGCAGGGTTTTCCGGGTGATGCCAAGACGCCTTGCCGCCTCGCTCCTGTTGTTCTGGGCCGCGGCAAGGGTCTTGAGCACGGCCTCTTTCTCGATCTCGGCCAACGGCCGGTCCATGGCGGGGGCAGGGGCAGCAACCGTCTCTTCGGGGGTTAGGATGAACGGCAGGTCGGCCATGGTAAGATAATCCGACCGTGCCAGCACCACCCCCCGTTCCACAGAGTTCATGAGTTCCCTGACATTCCCCGGCCAGGGATGGCGTATCATGGCGTCCATGGCCTCCGGGGTAAACCCCTTGATCTCCCGGTTGTTCTTCCCGGCAAACAGCTTAAGGAAATGCAGGGCAAGCTCGGGCACATCCTGTTTTCGCTCCCGCAGGGGCGGAATCTCAAGATTCACCACGTTGAGGCGAAAAAAGAGGTCCTCCCTGAATTTCCCCTGTTCCACCAGGTGCCTCAGGTTTTTATTGGTGGACGCGATCACCCGCACATCCACGGGAATGGTGGTTTCGCTGCCCACCGGGGTCACCTCCCGCTCCTGGATCACCCGCAAAAGCTTGGCCTGCATGGCAAGGTTCATCTCTCCGATCTCATCCAGCAGAATGCTTCCCTTGTGGGCCGCAAGGAACCGTCCCTTGCGTCGCTTGTCCGCCCCGGTGAACGCCCCCCGCTCATGGCCGAACAGCTCGGATTCAAGCAGGGTCTCGGTGATGGCCGCGCAGTTGATCCTCACAAAGGGGTGATCCTTTCTGCCGGAGTTGTGATGGAGGGCGCCTGCAATCACCTCCTTGCCGGTGCCGGATTCGCCAATGATGAGGATGTTGGCATCCGAGGGGGCCACCATCTCCACGGTTTCCAGCAACGAGACCATGGCAGAACTGTTCCCGATGATGTTGCTCCGGTCAAACCGCTTGCCAAGGCTCTGCTTCAGGGTCTTGTTCTCCCGTTTCAGACAGAGGGTCTCCACGATCCGCTCCAGGGTCAGTTTCAGCTTCTCAAAATCCAGGGGCTTTGTCAGATAATCAAAGGCCCCTTTTTTCAGGGCTTCCACCGCCGTATCCACGGACGAGTAGGCTGTCATGATGATCACGGGCAATGAAGGGTTGTAGGCGTTGATCTGCTCCAGGGCCTCCATGCCGGACATGGTGATCATCTTCATGTCCATGAGCACCATATCAAAGCTCTCTTCCTTCACGGCGTCCACCCCGGTGTTGCCGTCATCAGCCACCTTGACCCCATAGCCCCACCCGGTCATCAGGGTCTTTAGCATGGTCCTATGGCCGGGATCATCATCCACAACCAGTATCCTGTTCTTTGGTTCCATCTATACTTTCTCCTAACCTGGACAAGCCAGACCAAAGGTTTTTTTTGATTCTCTTACCAAAAGAATTCGAAAAGCAGAGCTAAGAGCTCTAAGCGTCCTTACAGGGAAGTTTCAGGAAAAAAACCGTGCCCTTGCCTTCCCGGCTCTCCGCCCGTATCTCTCCGTCCATGGCCTCCACAGCCCTGTGCACCATGGCAAGCCCAAGCCCGGTCCCTTCCGCCCTTGTCGTATAATAGGGATCAAAGATATGATCCATGGCCGAAGGCGCAATGCCCTTTCCCGTGTCCCCCACCTCCATCAACAGATGGCGGTCAGTGGTTGTCACCCGCACATCAAGTTCCCCGCCCCTGTCCATGGCCTGGACGGCGTTGAGATATAGGTTCAGCAGGATCTGGTTCAGCCGGTCCGGGTCGGTTGTCACCCGCTTCCGGTCCGTGTCAACGGATCTATTTACGGTGATGCCCTTATTTTTCAGGTCGTTCTCCACAAGCTTGAGGGAGTGAACCACAAGGGCCTCGATATCCACCTCCTTGGCCACCACGGCCACGGGCTTTGCAAACTCCAGAAGCTGGGTGATGGACCGGTTGAGCCGCTCCACCTCATGGACCATGATGTCGGCAATCTCCCGGTCTTCAGCAACATCCTTGTACCGCTCCCGGAAGTAGGTGGCAAACCCCTTGATGGAACTCAATGGATTTCGTATCTCGTGGGCGACGCCTGCGGCAAGCTTTCCCACGGCGGCCAGGCGGCGGCTCCGCTCGATCTCCATCTTAAGGGTCCGAAGCTCGGTCAAATCCCTGAACAACAAAAGCACCCCGGAAACCTTCCCCTGGTCGTCCGGGATGGGCGAAGCCGTTACATCCAGAAGAAGCGGATGGCCGGATGGGGACGTCAGGGCCACCTCCCGTTCCACTTTTTCTCCCCGCTGTTTTACCGTTTCCGCCACCGCTAAAAGCGCCGGGGGCACCACAGGCCCAAGTGTTGTCTCTTCTGCCCCATCCAGGATCGAAAGAGCCCCGCTGTTGCAGGAGGTCACCTCAAGGGCCAGGTTAACGGAGATGAGGCCCGCCGGCATGGTCTCCACCACTTTGTTGGAAAACGCCCTGACCCTGGAGAGGGAGGAGCGGGTGGAGCGATACCCCTGGAAAACAAAAAGGCCGACAATGCCGAAACAGCCGATCAGGAACAGCCCGGCCCCGGTCAACACCACATGGTTCAAGTATTGCTGTTTGCCAAACTCGGCACTCTCCATGTCAAGGCCGGCAAAGATAAACTGCCTGCCCAGGGCCGGGCACTCCCCAACCGTGTGATCGGAGAAGTGGGCGCGGAACCAGTCCCCGTCCGCCCCGTGGTGCCGCCCTGGACGCTCCCTTTTCGATCCCGGGTCAGACGGCTCCGCCATCATCCTGCACATCCGCCTTCCTGCCCTGGCCCCCGTCATGCGCCGGGCCGGCGTAAAGACCTTGAACACCTCAAACACCTTGCTGCCGTCCTCTTTTACAAGCTCCCTGTGGAGGACACCCGATTTTTCATCCATGGCGGCGACCTTGGGCATGGCAGCGTAGCGGGTTCCCCGTAGCTCGGGATCGCTGTGGGCCAGGATGGTCCCCTTGTCATCGGTGATCATCATGAAACGAACCCCAGGCTGGTAGGCGGTTTCCACCAAAAGGTTCTGAACCCTGGCAACCCCCCAGCTCATGGTCATCATTCCGGTCCTGGATCCCGCTTCAAAGGCCCTCATGAGAAAGGTCCCTTTTCCGATAAGCTTTTCAACTATCCTTGTGTTCTGTTCCCGGATGCTGTCCATGGTCATGATCACAAATATGGGCACAAGCACCAGGAGCACCCCTGCCACGATCAATGGGGAAAGGCCGGGCACTCTCTTTTTTATGTTCATCATTCAATCATCTCTTGTTTCATGGTTGTTGGCGACACCTGTTGTCACCCTTTGCCAGCTAAGCAATTATAATGCCGGAACAGAAAGGCCCTGTTTCCGGCCCTGCCTGGCCCCCAAGCCGGGTAGTTTGTATCCATGTGGATACCCTACCTGGATACAAACTACCCAGTGTCGGTTTTAACACAAACCAGTCCCCCTGGATACCAAAAGGACACTTTTCTTAGATATTCAGACAGTTAGGTCTTCCCACACCGACATGGCACGCCATTTGCTACATGAATATGACAGAAACGAAAAAACGGCATGGGCCGAAAAACAGAACCAAACAAAGCAGCGGCCACAAGCGCCGCCAAGGAGACAACCATGAAGAAGCAGATCATAATCGTTGCAGCACTCATCTTTGCCGTCGTCGGCATGTCCGGAACCGCATTTTCCTGGAACCACGGCCAGGGCCAAGGTCAGGGCCACGGCCAGGGATACGGCAAGGGGATGTGCCGGGGATTTAACAATGCACAGGGACCCTGGGCAGACCTGACAGACGAACAAAAAACCCAACTCCAGGACCTGCACCAGAAATTCATTGATGACACGGCAGGGACCCGGACAACCATGAATGCAAAACATGCGGAGATGCGGATCCTCATGCAGACCTCATCCCCTGACAAAGGGACGCTTTCCCAACTCATCAGCGAAATCGGGGATCTTAAGAAGGTCATGATGGAGAAACGGATGAACTTTGCCCTTGAGGCGAAAGAGATCGCCCCGGACGTCAACTTTCCCGCAGGCTGCAGGGGAATGGGAAAACGGGGTGGCATGGGATGCTACGGACAGGGCAACAACCAGGCCGCCCCTGGCTGCATCAATCAGTAATCCAGGTTTCAGACAAGACCATGGCCCGCCGGCATTCCTCCCACGGAACGCCGGCGGTACCGTAGGACCGAAAGATACATCACTGACAAAGGGTGCGCTCCTGCTCCCCCGGGAGCGCACCTTTATCTGCAAAACAACCCCTCCCGGCCTTCACTCCAGATATTTCCTGACAATGGCATCATAGGTGCCGTCGGATTTCATCCCGTCCATGGCCCGTTGCAATTCCTCCCGGACCCCTTTGGAAACCGTCCCCTTTGAAGCGGCAAGATAGATCACCCACCCGGGATAGGCAACCCCTTTGATCAGCTCCCTGGGATCGCCGCCAAACGCCTTGTAGTTGTGAATGCCCATCAATATGCCATGGACGAAAACCGCCTTGGCCCGCTTATGCTTTAAGAGTTCAAGGCATTCCAGTTCAGACGTCCTGGTATAGACCTTCTTAAATCCCTCCTGCCGAAGCTTGTACTGGGCCGGCGACTCCCTTAAAACGCAGATACCTATCGCTTTCATGGCAGCTTCATCATGAACAGGGACTGACCTGTCATTGGTGACGAGTTGCAAATTGTATTCATGGAGGGGAAGAATCCAGTCGTAAACAGCCTCCCTCTGGGAAACCCGTGTGAGGGGGGTAATGAACAGCGTTTTTCCTGACCGGGCGCTCCGGACCTTGTGCTGGGCCCTGTGCCATGGCAGAAATTCAATCTCAAGCCCCATGCCGCACCGCTTGAACAATTCCCGGACAAGGTCAAGGCAGATGCCCTGGGCCTCACGGTTTTCACTGGTGTAGGGCGGGATCTCGGCGCTCAGCAGTTTGAATGACTCCCCAAAGGCCGGGGAGCCAAACAGCATTGATGCCATCACGATAAAAAGCAGTGTTTTCATGGCAGACTCCTTTGGTAGGGTATACTCTTTATTCCTAACACACCCATGGCCTTGAATCAAGAATCGCCCTTCCCGGAAAAGCTGCTGACAGGCCATTGAAAGTATGTTATCTCTCCAGAACAGATGTTCCTACCAAGAACATCCCACAAGTCAAAGAACAGAGAACATAACGGGAGGTGTCATGGAAGCATGGAGAAATCTCAGGATCGGCCAGAAACTTCTCATGGGATATCTTACTCTCTTTATCGTCTCCACCACGGCCGGCAATTTCTTCATCTACCTCTCCGTGGGCAATACCATTGAAAAAAACATCGAAAGCGAACTATCCAACTCCACCACCACCCTGTTCAACATGGTGAGCACATCGGTGTCGGTCTCCATCAAGAACCATTTACGGGCCGTGGCTGAAAAGAACCGGGAGATCCTGGGCCATTTTTACGATGCCTACACACAAGGAGAACTCACCGAGAAGGAGGCAAAAGAGCGGGCAAGCGCGGTTTTGCGCAGCCAGACCATCGGGACATCCGGCTATCTCTACTGCCTGAACTCAAAGGGAGTGGTGACGGTTCACCCGAAAAAGGGGATGCTGGGCACCGATGTCTCAGGGTTTGAATTTGTGCGGGACCAGATCCGTGGCAAGGAGGGGTATATCGAGTATAACTGGAAAAACCCCACGGAAACCGACTCCCGTCCCAAGGCCCTGTACATGTCCTATTTCAAGCCCTGGGACTGGATCATCTCCGTCTCATCCTATCGGAATGAGTTCAGGGACCTGATCAAGATCGAGGATTTCAGGCAGGGCGTCCTCGATCTTAAATTCGGCAAGAGCGGCTACTCCTATGTGACGGACGGCAGGGGCAACACGGTGCTCCACCCGAAAATGGAGGGGGTCAACATCTTTAAAAGAGAGGAGACCCCGTCGGAATTCTTCAAGACCATGCTTGAAAAAAAAGAGGGCAAGCTCGTCTACTCCTGGAAAAACCCGGGGGAGCCCGATTTCAGGAAAAAGATGGTGATCTACTCCTACATGCCTGAATTTGACTGGATCGTGGCCTCCTCAAGTTACATGGACGAATTCTACGCCCCCCTGAAAACCATCCGCATGATCTTCATCATCACCACGGCCATTGTCATCATTCTTGCGATTCCTTTCACCCTCAAGATCAGCACCTCCATCACCACCCGGCTGAGGGAACTCATGGCACACCTTGAATCCTCGGGTACGTCCAGGGACTTCACCCCCAGGATCATCTCTTCTGCCAGGGATGAGATCGGGAAACTTTTCTTTTACTTCAACATCTTCATGGAGCGGCTGGAACATTACAGCGCAAGCCTCAACCAGGAGATCGCGGAACGCAGGGAGATGGAAAAGGCCCTCCGGGGAAGCGAAGAGAGATACAGGGAGGCCCAGGAGATGGGGGACACCATCCGGAGAAAGATCGGCCAGGATCTCCATGACGATCTCTGCCCCCACCTCATCGGCATCCAGGGGTTCTGCACGGTGCTGAGAAACAACATCAAAACATCGTCTCCAGGGGATGCAGCCCTGGCCGAGCGCATCAGGGGTCTGATCCATGAGGCAACGGACAAGTCAAGGGCGCTCTCCAAGGGCCTTTGCCCCACACACCTTGTGGCCCACGGCCTTGAATCGGCACTGGGGGAGCTGTGCCGCACCGTGGAAGCATTTTCAGGAAAGGAGTGCCTTCTGGTTCAAAACACCTCCCTTGTCCTTGACGAAAACCGGGAGACCCACATCTACTACATGATCCAGGAGGCGGTATACAATGCCGTCAAACACGGGGAGGCTGAAACCATCCTCATCACCGTGGACAGGGAAGAGGACACACCGGTGATCTTTGTGGACGACGATGGATCGGGCATGCCCGATTCCCCGGATGACCATGGGGTGGGGCGCAAGATCATGGTCCACAGGATGGCCCGGGCCAACTGCGCCGTGTCCTGGGAGACCAACGATCCCAGGGGAACCCGGGTAAGAATAGCACTGCTGTAAGGAGGAATGTAATAATGGCAAAACAGACAAGTAGGATTCTGATTGTGGAGGACCATCCCGTGTTTCGCCTGGGCATGAGCGAAATGATCAACCAGGAGGGGGATCTCAATGTATGCGGATGGGCAGAGAGCGCTTCCGAGGCGTGGAACGAAATCTCCCGCCTGGACCCGGACCTGTTGATCGCGGACATCACCCTGAAGGATAGCGACGGACTGGAACTTGTCAGGGAGCTGACCCGGCATAAGAAGATAATCCCGGCCCTGGTCCTGTCCATGCACCCGGAATCCCTCTATGCAGAGCGGGCCGTGATGGCCGGCGCCAGGGGCTATATCATGAAGCAGGAGGCGCCTGTCTCCGTGGTAACAGCCATTCGCACCGTGCTGTCGGGAAAGATCTATCTGAGTGACGAGATCAAGGAGAAGCTGCTGTTGGGGATCTCCTCCTCTTCAAACCACCACCTCTCCCCGGTGGAGCGCCTGGCCCCAAGGGAGCTTGAGGTGTTCACCCTGCTAGGCCGGGGCATGAGCACCCGGGAAATTGCAGCCACATTGAACCTGAGCATGAAAACCATCGGCACCTACCGGGAGCGGATCAAGGAGAAGCTGCACCTGCGCCACAACAATGACCTGCTCAAGCACGCCATGAGCCTCAACGACGCCTGATGTAGGTTCTGGACCTACAGAAGAATCGGCTTTTCACCTATTGAACAAAGGCAACCTCCATGGGTAAGAATAATTAGAATATAACCACAACCCGTAAAAGAAAGGAGACCCAATGGAGCTGTCCAACGTAAACAAGAGTGTCCTCACCCCCATCGACTTTCTGAACAGAAGCGTACTTGTCTATCCGGACAAAACCGCCGTGGTGAACAAAGACGAAAGGTTCACCTACAGGGAATTATACCAACGGGTAAACCGGCTTGCCTGCGCCCTCAAAGAGCTGGGAGTCAAAAAGGGAGACAAGGTCGCCTTTATCTGCCCCAACATCCCCCCCATGCTTGAGGCCCACTATGCCGTGCCCATGATCGGGGCGGTCCTTGTGAGCGTCAACATCCGCCTCTCCTCAGGCGAAGTCTCCTACATCCTTGACCACTCCGATGCATCGGTGGTGATCGTGGACAGCGAATTTTCATCCCTGGTGGAGCCGGAAAAGGTTCCAAAAGTCAAGGCGTTTGTCACGGTATGTGACACAGACGCCCCCCAGACCATTGAAGGGATGGAGTATGAAGCGTTCCTCATGACCGGATCGGACCAACCCATCGATCCTGAGATCGACACCGAGGAGCAGACCATCACCATGAACTACACCAGCGGCACCACGGGCAAACCCAAGGGGGTGATGTACCACCACCGGGGGGCCTATCTCAACGCCCTGGGTGAGATCATCGAGGCCAAGCTGGACGTCTCCTCGGTCTACCTCTGGACCCTGCCCATGTTCCACTGCAACGGCTGGTGCTTTACCTGGGCCGTCACCGCCGTGGGAGGCACCCATGTCTGCTTAAGAAACGTGGTGGCCGGAGAGATATACCGGCTGATCGAACGGGAGAACGTCTCCCACCTCTGTGCCGCCCCCACGGTGCTGATCACCATGAGTACCCACCCGGATGCCGCCACCCTTGAGATCAAACGCCCGCTCAACATCATGACGGCAGGCGCACCGCCGGCACCCACCGTGATCCAGGAGATGGAGGCCATCGGCGCCACCATCACCCACACCTACGGTCTCACCGAGGTGTTCGGCCCCCACAGCATCTGCGCCTGGCAGCCGGCCTGGGCCGGGCTGCCCATGGACGAGCAGGCCACCATGAAATCCCGCCAGGGGGTGCCCTATATCGCGACCCACTTCATGGACGTAAAGGATCCCATGACCATGGAATCCGTGCCCTGGGACGGCCAGACCATCGGCGAGATCGTCATGAAAGGCAACAACGTGATGAAGGGCTATTACAAAGATCCCGATGCCACCAGGGAAGCCTTTGAGGGCGGGTGGTTCCACAGTGGAGACCTGGCCGTTACCCATGCGGACGGCTATGTCCAGATCATGGATCGAAAAAAGGATATCATCATCAGCGGCGGCGAGAACATCTCCACCGTGGAGGTGGAGAACGTCATCTACAGCCACCCGGATGTAATGGAGGTGGCCGTGATCCCCGTGCCGGACGACAAGTGGGGAGAGGCGCCCAAGGCCTTTGTGGTGCCAAGGCCCGGCACCAATCCCACCCCGGAGGAGATCATCGAATTCACCAAGGAGCGCCTGGCCCGGTTCAAGGCCCCCAGGTATGTGGAGTTTGGGGAGCTTCCCAAGACCGCCACGGGAAAGATACAGAAATTCAAGCTCCGTGACCGGGAATGGGAAGGCAAGGAGCGCATCCGTTAATCAGATCTGCCATTGATCTTTAGCTGAATTATCAGGTTGCGGGGCCACGCCACGGCCCCGCAGCCCATCTCCCGGTTCGCCCCCTATCTTTTACCCCCCAGGTTTGATATAATCCTTCCCCAAACCAACAAATTTGAATCCCAAATTCAACTACATGGTCAAAGGGGAGAAATCATGAACAGCCTGTTCAAATCCAAATTTTCCCAAATCCTCATTCTGCTGGTCGCCTTTATGGTATTGACAGGCACATCTGCCCTGTGCCAGGAGATCGTTATCCTGGGAAACGATTACAAGATCCCCAAGATATATAATGACAACGGCAACCCCAAAGGCATCCTGATCGATATCCTGGGATATGCCGAAAAAAAACTGGACTGCCGGTTCACCATCAGGCTCTACCCCTGGGCCCGGGCCTATCTCCTTGCCACACAGGGTAAAGGCGGCATCATTGGATTATCCAAAACAAACGAACGGCTGAAGATATTTGACTATTCGGATGTGGTCTACCATGATGAGGTGATCCTGGTGGTCTTAAAGGGAAAAGAGTTCCCCTTTGACAAGATCGAAGATCTAAGAGGAAAAAAACTGGGTATCGGCCTGGCAGGCAGCTTTGGGGAGGAGTTTGAAGAAGCAAAAAGATCCGGCCTGTTCCATGCGGTCAAAGACTATGGCCCTGTTGAGCGCCTGCATAAGCTGTTGATGGGAGGCATCAACGCCGCCCTCATCAGCCCCGGCAGGATCGCATTTTCTCAAACCCTTAAGAAAGATGAAGATTTACTTAAAGCCAAAGAGAAGTTTGCCATCCTCCCAAAACCCTTCAGCCAGGATCCCAATTTCCTCGGTTTTTCCAAAGACCTGAAGATGCAACCGTTTCTCAAACAATTTAACCAGGCATTAAAAGAGTGCCATGAAAGCGGTGAGATCGACAAAATCATCGCCCACTACGCCAGGCTCGACTAAACTCCCCGGGAGTCATCCTGGATCTGATCCTTGCAACCAGGATGGAAGGAAACTCCCAGACCTCAAAAAGCCCCGTGGGGCAGCTTGGATCATGGAACACAAGGCTCAAAAGCCCGCAAGCCTCCTTGTCCTCTCCGGCCTGGGCCGCAACGGCTGCTGACGCCAACAGCAACAACACTTTCAACTGGGGTTTGTGCAGGGCTGAAGCGCTTTGGGCAGCGGATTTCAGGTGTAGTTCCCCAGCAGAACGATCCCCCTTTAAACAGGCAAAGAAAGTCATGCCCAGGTGGGCCGTAAAACTAGACATTCCGGTTTTCAGCACCTTTCTAAGACATGTTTCCCCCAGGTCCGGATCACCGGCCGCAGCAAGAACAAGCCCCTTCAGGGCCCGGGCCCTCTGATACCGTGACAGGGCAAACCCAAGATCCTTTGAAGTCTCAATGGCCTGATCCGCCAGCAAGGCGGCCCGGGTCAGATCCCCTTTTAAAAAAGCGATCAATCCCAGCTCCTCCCAGCAGCTCACCATGCCCAGGGGCGCGTTGATTCGCCCAAAAGACTCCCCGGCCGACCGGAGGCAGGATTCAGCCTTTTCCAGGTTGCCCATGCACAGCTCGGCCGATCCGATGTTGCCGAGGGACCACGCACACTTGATCGCATCCCCCAGCCTGCTCCCGACCCCATGGCTTTGCCTGAACCCCAGGATCGCCCGGTCCATCTGCCCCAGGGCCCGCCAGCACAATGCAATACGGATGGTGACCCAGAAGGAATGCTCTAGGCCGGGATCCGCTTCAAGACCCAAGCGAAAAAGCCTGATGGCCCGCTGGTACCGCTCCTGTTTAAAGGCAATGGCCCCCAGGAGCAAAAGAGCAAATGCCCTGGACTGGCCGTCTTTACGTTTCACGGCATTTCTCAGGCAAACCCGGGCACCCCCCGTTATCTCCTGGAACGCCTCCTGGGATGAGAGGGGCTGATCCTGCATGTCAAACCAGCACAAAAGAATCACACCCGGGTCCGGGTTTACCCCGAAGGCCCCCAAAACCATCTGTTTGGCCGGGCGAAACATGGCTTCACCTTCATGGTAACGGGTGTGCATGTCAAAATAGACGTACAGGCCCGTGGCGGCACGGGTCAAAGCGGCAAGATCCCGCTCATCCACGGCCCAAAACCATGCCTGGCGAATATTGGCAAAATCAGCATCCATGGCCTGCCGGCAGGCGAGCATCCCTTCCCCTATCAACCCTTTTCCATTTTCATGGACCCGGTTCAGATAGTAATTGGCATGGGCATCCATCATCCCTTTCACCAGGCCCAACTTACCAAGCGCCTCCCGGACATACTGCCCCAGGAGCGGATGGATCTCGAAACGCCCTGTTCCAGGATCGGCTTTGAGCATGGATTTTCTCACAAGGCTCGCCGCCATGGAGGCAGCCAAATTCCTTCCGGTGCCGGTCACGGCAGCCACGGCATCCATGGTAAAACCGTCCCTGAAAACCGAAATCTTCATAAAGATCTTTTTCTCATTTTCCGGCAACCGGTTCCATGATGAGTCAAACACGGCCCGCATGCTCTGGTGGGAGGGGGGAAGATCCCGGATCCCGGCCTTGAGGAAATCCAGACTTTTCCGGATCTCATCCGCGATCTCTTCCGGCGGAAAGATCTCCACCCATCCGGCGGCCAGTATCAGCGCAAGCGGCATCCCCTGGGTCAGCTCACAGATGCGTGCAACCCCGTCAACGTTTGCGGCATTCAATTCCATATCCGGCCTGACCATCCGGGCGGTTGAAAGAAACAGCGCCACAGCATCATATTTTTCCTCTGCTTTGGAAACGGCACCTTTGTCCATCTCCTGCAAGGACGTGCCAGGGCACAAAAGACCGGAAAGAGGAAAAAGATGTTCTCCCTTGAGCATCAGCCGGGTTCTTGAGGTTGCAAGGATCTTCAGCCCGGGCGACCGGTTCAGCATTTCCGACACCAGCATCCCGGCTTCCGGCAGGTGCTCAAGGTTGTCCAGCACAACAAGGGGTTTCCTGGAACTGAGGAAATAGAGCAGCTGGTTCAATGGATCGCTCATTTCATCAAAGCTGAGTCCAAAGATCCTCACCAGGGCCGAAACCACGGCTTCCACGGAGGAAAGATTCGCAAGGGAAAGAAAAAAAACACACTGGGGAAAACCATCTCCCAGGCCCTGTGAGGCCTCCAGGGCCGGTGCGGCCTCCAAGACAGTTGCTGCCTCCAGGGCCAGCCGGGTCTTCCCGATTCCTCCGGGCCCGGTCAGGGTCAAAAGCCTCACCCCAGGAGTGCTCATCCGGTCCAGCAGGGTCTTGAGCTCCTGTTTTCGCCCCACAAAGCGGGTGGATTGGGCCGGCAGGTTGGTCAAAGGCAGGGAAAACGGCTTTTCAGTAACAAGGGGTTTTGTCCGAATGGTTGCACCAAGTGCCGAGGTAGCCTCGTCCGGCAGGACGCCCAGCTCTTTTTGAAGCAGGCCCGTGCATTTTTCATACTGGCGAAGGGCCAAACCCTGCTGACCGATCTGGCAGTAGAGCCGGATGAGCTGCCTGTGGGCCACTTCGTTCAAAGGGTCCAGCTCAACCCAATCCCGGGCATGGCCAATGGCCCTGGGATACTCCCCGCTCTCCATGCCCCCTTTTGTCAGGCGTTCCAAAACCTGGATGGCCCTGCGGCAAAGCCCCTCGGCCTGCTCAAATTGCCAGTCGTCAAAGTCAGGCGCGTCCCCAAGGCTGAATCCCGCAAGAAAGGAACTGTCATAAATCAGGGCCGCCTCTTCAAGGACCGCAACGGATTCAGCGCCGGACAACGACCGGGCAATCAGCTCCCGGAACCGTACCACATCCACCCAAAGATCGTCATGGGGGACAAACCCGATGGTATCCCTGTCAATGGCAAGCCAGAATTTACCCAACGCTTTTGTCATCACTGAAAGGGTGCGCCGAAGGGAGGATCTTGCCTTTTCCCGGTCATACTCCGGCCAGAACAGGTCGGCCAGCCTCTCCCTGGAATGACTTTTCCCCGTGACCGCAAGGTATGCGGCCAGGGCTACGGCCTTGCGCCGCCCAACCCTGATGGATGCCCCGTTCAATTTAAAGCAGGGGGGACCGAAAAATTGAAATCTCAACTCCGTCATGGCAATTTTCTCCTAGGCACCATAGGTATAACAAAGATATCTTTTTTACAATTTTTTATTGGTCCCGCCTTTGGGAACGCTCGTGGGGACGTTTTGGGAACGGTGCCATGCTATATCCTGTTTCAAGGGTTCAACCTTTTACAGCCGAACCTGGACAAGCCAGACCCAAAGAGGTTTTCTGATTCTTTTGCCAAAAGAACACGATAATCAAAGCTAAGAACCAAAACAAGGAGGAGGATCAATTATGCCCACCTGGATATTGCCTGCATCTGTGACACTTGTCTGTTGGGGGATTTGGAGTTTTATCCCCAAGATCACCACCCGGTACGTAAGCCCCATGAGTGCCATGATCTATGAAACCATCGGAGCCGCCATCATGGGTTTTATCGTCCTCACCCTTGTTGATTTTCGGCCGGACATCCACGTTAAAGGGATCTGCCTTGGCATCGCCACCGGAATCATCGGATTGACCGGCTGCCTTGGATTTCTTTTTGCGGTCAAATCAGGAAAGGTATCGGTGGTGGCCATGTTCACCTCCCTGTCCCCTGTGATCACCCTCACCCTGGGATGCCTCATATTAAAAGAGCCCCTGACCCTGAAAGAGTGCCTTGGCATCCTGAGCTCCTTTACCGCCATCTTTTTTTTCACCACCTAGCAGTTCACCCAATGCCTGAAGGAGGAACAATGCAAAACCATACCGTCAACGGACCGGAATTCACCCAAAAGCTTGAATCGTTCATGGAAGCACTGGGTATTACAGAAGAACCCATGGGGATCTTTTACACCGATCAAAAGCCCGCCACAGGTTTCACACCCAAAGCCCAGATTTCCCTGGGCCGGCTGCCAAAGGAGTCAGACGGCGAGGTCAACTGGATCTCCTGCGTCCTGGGAAAAGTAAGGAGGGCCCGCCGGGAAAAGGCTGCGGCCTATTTTGACCAGGAACATTACGGCTGCCTGGGCGGCGCGTTCTTCATGGGATTAAAACCCTATTATGAGGAATTTGAACCCGCTCTCCTCTCAACGGGCATCCCCGGTAAAATGGAGGGAGAACGATACGTTGATTCCCCGGAAACAGGCAAAGCGTTTTACGATGGATTTGAACCGCCAAAAGCCACGGCCCCGGTGCTTGTCATCCAGCCCTTGAGCCTGTTCAAAGAAGATGAACAACCGGAACTCGTGGTGTTCTTTCCCAACCGTGAAACCATGATAGGCCTGAATGCACTGACCGTTTTCCTCACCAGCGACCCTGAAGCGGTGCAGATCCCCTTTGGTGTGGGCTGCTGCGGGATGATCTCCTGGCCGAGAAAATTCCTCAAGCAGGGCAAAACCAAAGCCGTGATCGGCGGTTTCGACATCAATTGCCTGAAGTACTTAAAAAAAGATGAGCTGACCTATACCATCCCCTCTGACCTGTTTCTGGAAATGCTTGACAAATGGCCCCAAAGCATGCTGGGCACCAAAGCCTGGAAGCGGATAAAGAAATAACCTCAAAAAACACGAAAGCACAATCAAAGGTTCTTGGGTTGCGGAGCAATATTACGATCCCGCAACCCAAGCAATTGTTCAACCTGAGATTAAAGAATAGAAAGGCTCCCCGCCAAGGAACTTCAAATATAAAGCCTCACTCATCTCTCAATATCTATTCACTTAGAAAGGTACCGATGTATAAAACCATCGGTTTTTTTTGGCGTCAGGAGCATTGGCTTGTTGGCTTTTTCCTGATCATTTCGCATCTATAATTGTCTTTTGAATCACATCATACTCCAAACGAATATACGAATCCTTCAACGCTTCACACTTAGCAAGTTTTAATGCCTTAATGCCCATGAGGTCAGTTTCACTCTGAAAAGAAAATCCGTCTACCAACGTTGGAGTAGCTTCGCCGCCTACCAGCAACGGAGCGACGACGAGAAGAAGATGGTCAATAAGTCCACTGCGAACAAGTACAGCATTTAGCGTCCCGCCAGATTGAACAGTAATACGTTCGGCTCCATACTCTCGATACATCTTTTGAAAAAGATCTAAAAAATCAATTTTTCCCCGATAGGATATTACTCTCAAATTATCTATTTCGTTTTGCAAACAGTGAGCCGGATGTGCAGGATTGTTCGTTACAATATATAGATTCTTCACCCCATTCGCTATCGCCCTGACACCATGTGTGGTCAACCATGGCTTTCGATCAACAACTATAAAATTCAGAAAAGCAGCGCTTTTCGGTTGTTCTTGAGGTATTTCTAGTTCATTTAATCCAAGTTTATACAATATTTTTCCGGTGATCAACGAATATAAATCCGTTGTTTGCTCAACCTGGTAGTATTGGGCCAGACCCTCTTTGACTCCGTGAATTCTTTTCCAATCCCTGTCCGGATCGAGCAAATCACTCTCCCCACTAGAAATCTTTCCATCGACTGACATGAGGAGAAAGAGCGTTGTTTCTGCACGAACATTCATATTGCGGTTATCCTTTAAACCTTTTTTTGCTGGATAGCACCTTACAACTATTTGGAATCCAGAAATTTTATGTATTTCATTACTCATATTTTGATACAGTAACATTGAAACGATTGCAAGAATGCTGTCATTTAAAAGCAACTGGTACCTTTCTTTATTGGAGATAAAGTGCCTGGCCCAAAAAAATCTTCATATCCTACATCTCCCAGGGCCCACTGTCATATTGACGTCCCCCTGTTTTTGAGGACAACTTCACATCAATGCGCGTCCGGGTGTAATAAACCAGGGAGACAGGCAACCACAGCCATTAAAGATGATCCCATCCTCTCATATTCCCAAGAGTAGCTTTGCCGTCATAAAATAGATGAGGAATCCTGAAATATCCACCATTGTTGTCAATGCCGGGCTTGCGACCACGGCGGGATCCAATTTCAATGTGGCAGTAACAATGGAGAGAGCCGCCCCTATCAATGCACCGTCTTGATTAATGACAGGCAGAGCGATGAGATCAAATTTCTGATTTTTCCTTGCCGCTTCTTCCTGGTCTTCATCAATGGGTACGGAAATGACTTCACCGTGCATGATCCCTTTAACCTGGGCAGTGCCGGGAGCCAGGATCAAGTTTTTTAATGAGACAAACCCGATTGAGCCCCCATCTTTCCCTTGATATTGGGAGTGTTATGCTGTAAAAATGGATGCTTTTTTACCATTATATAAGGAAGATAGAGATGAGGCTCTTTGACAGCCACTGCCATATTGACGACCCCTGTTTTAACGACGATTTCGAAGAGATGCTCACCCGGGCTGATGAGGCCGGGATCCATGCCATGATGATCGCCGGGGTCACCCTTGCCACCTCGAAAAAGGCAGTTGAGCTTGCCAAAGACCGAAGCAACCTCTTTACCGCCGTGGGCATCCATCCCCATGACGCCAGGGATTGTTCCAACGAGACCATGACGGCATTAAAGCTTCTGGCAGAGAATCCCTGTGTCCGGGCCTGGGGCGAGGTGGGTCTTGACTTCAACCGGATGCACTCCCCGGCAAACGTTCAGGAGCAGTGGCTTGAAGCGCAGATGGCGGCGGCCGACGAGCTGGGCCTGCCCCTGATCTTTCATGAGCGGGATTCAGAAGGACGGTTTCTCCAGGTGCTGGAGAGCTTCAGTTTCAAGAAGAACCAAGGCGTTGTCCACTGCTTTTCCGGAACAAAAGCGGAAATGTTCCGGTACCTGGACCTTGGGTTTCACATCGGCATCACGGGCATTCTCACCATCAAGCAGCGGGGGGAACAGCTCCGGGAGCTTGCCACCCTGATCCCAAAGGACCGCATCCTCATCGAGACCGATGCCCCCTATCTGACCCCGGCCCCCCAAAAGAACAAGGTCCGCCGGAACGAGCCGGCCTTTGTACGGCTTGTCATGGAAAGGCTTGCCGAGATCAGGGGAGAGGATGTTGAGACCCTCTCGGAAACCATCTGGGAGAACACCTGCAAGCTCTTTAACGTGGACCTCTAAACACCCTGCCACAAGGGGGGCGCTTTTTCCAATCCACAGCGCCCCCGGAAAGCTTATCTTGCCATGAGGCGGGTCACGGCCTGTTCAAGCCCGTCCAGGGAGAGCTCGAACATGGGAAAAATCTTTGAGATCGCCATGATCGAATGGGTGTACCCCCACATGGACTGGGGAACGGGATTGAGCCACACCGAGTGGTCAAAGGTCTCTGAGATGTAACCCAGGCGCTCGATGCTCGGCTTGCCGCTTCGCTCCCGGATGTGGATGGAGCCGTCATGGGACATGAGTTCATAGGGCGCCATGCTGGCGTCCCCCACCACGATGAACCGGGTATCGGGGTCCCGCTTGATAAAATCATCGATCTTCATGGGCTTCTTGTAGCGCTGGGGGTCCTCCCACACATGGTCGTAGATGGTGTTGTGGAAAAAGACCGTCTTTACTTCCTTGAACTGGGACCTGGCATAGTCGAACAGGGTCTGGACCATGGCGATGTAGGGATCCATGGACCACCCGCCGTTGTCGATGGCAAGGATCACCTTGAGCCGGTCCCGCATAGCGCGGTCAAACACAAGCTCGATCTCGCCCGCATTCTTCATGGTCCGGTAGATGGTCTCATCGATGTTGACCTGGTCCCTGGGGCCGGTGGGCACCATGTTGCGAAGCCGCTTCAGGGCCTCGCCCATCATGGCCTGGGTCAGGGGTCCACGGCCAGAGTAATCCTTGTAGCGCCGCTCGTTGGCCACCTTTACCGCCGACTTGTTCCGGGATTCGCCGCCGACCCGCATCCCGCCGGGATGGTGGCCCGAGTGCCCCACAGGAGAGGTGCCGCCGGTTCCGATCCACTTGTTCCCGCCTTCGTGGCGGCCATCCTGGTCCTTGAGCCGCTCCTTAAAGTAATCGATGAGCTCGTCCGGAGTGAGATCAGCCAGTTTGGACTCATCCACGCCCAGGGCATTGGCGAGCTTTTTGGGGTTCTTGAGCCACTCGTCCAGCATGGCCCGGGCCATCTCATCGATCTCAAACCCGTCGTTCTCCGGCAGCTGCACCCCTTCGAAACAGAAGGCAAACACCTGGTCATAGAGATCAAAATAGCGCTCGCTCTTCACCAGGATGGCTCTTGCCGTGGTGTAGAGGTCGTCAAGACAGGAGACAAGCCCCTTGTCCAGGGCCTTTTGAAGGGTGAGAAAGGCCGTGGGCGAAACCGGAACCCCCACCTCCTTGAGCTTGTAGAAGAAATGTATGAACATGGATCATCCCCTCATTTTTAAAAAAGCCGTCGCCTGGAGGTGATGTTCCGTGCCCGTTCATAGTCGGGGCTCTTCTTGAACAGCACCCCGAGAAAGGGCAGTTCTCCCTTGACAAGATCCTTGGCCCTAAAGTCGGGATCGGCATTCAGGGCCCGGAACCAGTTGATCAGCTCCCGGGTTGCCGGTTTCTTCTCCACCCCCTCAAGCTCCCGCATGGTGTAAAAGGAGCTGATGGCGTTTTCGGCAAGTTTTTTGTCTATCTCTGGAAAGTGAACATCGATGATCTTCCTCATCATCTTGGGGTCGGGAAAGGCGATGTGGTGGAAATTGCACCGTCCCAGGAAGGGATCGGAGAGATCCTTCTTGGCGTTGGAGGTGATGATGATCACCGGGCGGTTCACCGCCTTGACTGTCTGGTCGGTCTCGATGATGTCAAACTGCATCTGGTCCAGCACATCCAGCATGTCGTCCTGGAAATCGGTATCGGCCTTGTCGATCTCGTCGATGAGCAGCACGCACCGCCGGTCTGCCGTAAAGGCCTGGCCGATCTTGCCCATCTTAATGTAATCGTTGATGTTGCTCACGTCCCGGTTTGAATCTGCGAACCGGCTGTCGTTGAGCCGGGTCAGGGTGTCGTACTGGTAAAGGGCTTCCACAAGCTTCATGCTGGATTTTACGTTGAGGACGATGAGGGGCATGTCAAGGTTTTCGGCAATGGCGTAGGCAAGCATGGTCTTACCCGTGCCGGGCTCGCCCTTGAGAAGCAGCGGCATCTCCAAGGCCATGGAGACATTGACGATGGCGGCAAGCTCGCTGTCCAGCACATATTTAGTGGCACCTGAAAACTTTGAACCGGATTCTCTGTTGTGTGTCATAGGGACTCCCGTTAATCAATGAAGGGGTTCAATTTTGTGTCGCCGCAAACGATAGACCATAAAAAATTTCTTAACAAGATTTTTCTGGAACCCATGGGATTTTTTCAGGCATATTTTTATTTCCCAACCAGATAGTTACGTTTCTGTAACTCCGTCAAGGAGCTCACCCGGGGTGATTATCTAAACCGTTGACACATTAATGGCAGGATGTTATTAATTTTACTTGACCTTTATATGATCAACTGGACATCGGAAACAATAGGAGTGTGTGATGATTGGTGGACTTGGAATGCCTGAGCTGATAATTATTCTTGTAATTATCCTCATCATCTTTGGAGCGGGAAAACTTCCTGAGATCGGCTCTGGAATCGGAAAGGGTATCAAAAACTTTAAAAAAGCAACGAAGGAAGCCGAAATAACCGAGGAGGACAAGGAGCCTGAGAAGTTAGATAAATAGCGCCTCGATCGGCCCGCCACACCAGGTTTCAACTGCAGCCGCCCCCCTTGTGAAGCGGCTGCAGGCCGCCCTTTCAGCAAAACACCATCGTTGTTCATCGAGCATCAACAAGTTACATTTTTGTTGTTTTTTTTGATCGTTTTTATTACATTTTTGTAACACAAAACACTGTTCCACCCATTCTTTCATGGAATCGCAAGCGAGATTCCGGCAATGGGTGGGTTCTTGGGTTTCGGCATGAATATTGCATTTGTATTTTCATTGAATGCGCCACGGCTTTACCATAATCGACACCAAGGTCACAGGAGAAAATGAACGAGCTTGAATCCCAGCAACTGATCCAGAAGCGAAAGAACCTGGTCAACCGGTTCCTGAAACAGAGACGGCCGGAATTTCTCCTCTGGTTTACCGAGATCCTGGACGAATACTTCCACGCCGTCTTTGCAAAAAGCAAGGCCGCCCGCACCATGATGACAACGGGCAATCCCGTGGCCATCATCGCCCTGGGCGGATACGGCCGCCAGGAGCAGTGCATCCATTCCGATGTGGACCTGCTTGTGCTGTTTGAAAAAGAGGTGCCTGAAAACGCCACTGAACTTATAAATGAACTGGTTTACCCCCTGTGGGACGCCCGCCTTGAAACGGGCTATGCCGTCAGGACCATCAAGGAGAGCCTGACCATGGCCTGGGAGCAGTTTGATGTGATGACGACCCTGCTGGATGCCCGGTTCATCTGCGGCGGATCCCACATCTATTGCCAGCTCATGGAGCAATTCAGGGCCGAGCTGAAAAAAAGTCATACCGGCAACAGCCTTAAACGACTGATTGAGCACGGAGAAAAGCTTCACTCTGACTTTGGAGACGCGGCCTATCTTCTGGAGCCCAACCTCAAATCGGGCCACGGCGGGTTAAGGGACTACCACACCCTGCTCTGGTACGGGCGGATCAAGGCCGGGATCAAGAACCGAAAGGAACTTGAGCACTACGGTTTCCTCTCCAACGAAGAGCTGACCACCCTTGAGGAGTCCCTCCACTTCATCTGGACCACCCGGAACATGCTCCACCACATCACCGGCCGAAAGTGCGACCAGCTCCATTTCGAGCACCAGGTGGAGGTGGCAAAACGCCTTGGATTCAAGGACAGAAAAGGCCTGGCCGGGGTGGAGACCTTTCTGGGGCAACTCCACACCCGGACCGACTTCATCAAGCAGATCAACCAGATGATCACCGAGCACATGCGCCAGACCCGCCCCCCGCGCACCCAGTCCAACCGGGTGAGACCCACCCGGACCGACGGAATCGTGATCAAACAAAACCGCCTCTACTTCTCGTCTGTTGCCACGATTCCCTCCCGCCCGGAGCTGTTGCTGAAGATCTTTGTGGAAAGCGGGCGGCTCAAGCTGCCGCTCTCCATTGAATCGAGAAGGATCGTTGGGGAGTTTGCCCACCTTGTGGACCACCGTTTCAGAAGGGATAAAACCAACACACGAAACTTTGAGAAGATCCTCTCCTCCTCCCTGTGGAAATTCAACGTCCTCTTTGTGATGCTGGCAACCGGGCTACTGGAAAGGTATATACCCGAGTTCTCATCCATCACCAACAAGATCCAGTACAACCACTACCACCTCTTTCCCGTGGACAAGCACTCCATCCGCTGCGTCCAGGTGATCAACGAGTTCAAAAGACGTGAAAAAGACCCTGAAAACGGTTTTTACTCAGCGGTTTTCAACGAGGTGCGAAACAGGAAGATACTGCTTCTGGCAGCCCTCTTCCACGACATCGGCAAGGGCGATCCGGCTTCGGAACACTCCATAAAGGGAGCAAGCATCACGGCCGCCATCCTGAACCGGCTGGGATACTCCCCTGCCGATATTGAGGAGGCGGTATTCCTGGTTGAAAACCACCTCTTTCTCGTGAAGACCGCGACCCGGCGCGACATCAGCGACGAGGAGACCGCCGTGTTCTGCGCAAGCAAGATCGAAAAGGTGGGCAGGCTGAGAAAGCTCTACCTCTTGAGCGTGGCAGATTCCATTGCAACCGGGCCCAAGGCCTGGAACGACTGGACCGAAAACCTGTTAAGGGATCTCTTTCTCAAGACCCTGAATATTCTTAAGACAGGGGAGCTGGCCTCCAAACGTGCCACCCGGATTATCCAGGCAAAGAAAACCGAGGTGATGGCGCTCAGACGCGAAGAGTGGGGCGAAAAGCGCCTGAAAAAAGCACTGGACACCATGGTCCCCCGCTATCTCCTCCACATGAAGCCACCGGAGATCACCCAGCACCTGGACCTGTTCAAACGACTGGGGAACAAGGACTTTTTGTGGGAGATCACCAAAGAAGAGGACTCCAAGATCAGGACCGTGACCATCTGCGGAAAGGACAAGCCCGGGTTCTACTCCAAGCTTGCCGGGGTCTTTTTCCTCAACAGCCTGAACATTGTTGGCTCCCAGGGCTACTCCTGGGGCGGGAACATGGTGCTGGACGTCTTCAAGGTGATGCCCCCCACCGACCGGATCTTTGAGACGGAAAAGTGGGAAAAGGCGGAACAGGAGCTGTACAAGGCGCTCAACGACGACACCTTTCTCGGGCGGCTGGAGGAGAAGGTTCCAAAGCACCTTGTCCCCCACAAAGGACAGCTCCAAAAACCCAACCACGTGAATATCGACAACACCACCTCGAGCTTTTTCACCATCATCGAGGTGTTTACCTATGATTTCCCGGGGCTCCTCTTTGCCGTCACCAACACACTCTACCGCCAGGGCCTGGATGTGAGGATGGCCATGGTGGCCACCAAAGTGGACCAGGTGGTGGATGTGTTTTACGTGCGCTCCATGGAAGACCGGAAAATAGACATACCGGAAAGGGTGGAAGAGATCAAAAAGGCCATTTTAAAGGCGCTTCCCGAAATCCCCCCGGAACAATGATGGGGACAGATTTAACAATGGGGACAGATTTGAAATCTGTCCCCTTATAAGGAGATTTTTGAATGAAAAAGATCGAAGCCGTGATAAAACCCTTCAAATTAGATGATGTAAAAGAGTCTTTGAACGAGATAGGAATCCATGGGATGACCATCACCGAGGTCAAGGGATATGGTCGGCAAAAGGGCCACAAGGAGATCTATCGCGGGGCTGAATATGTTGTTGACTTTGTACCCAAGATTAAAATCGAAATCATTGTTGACAAGAACAGGGCCGATGAAGTAGTGGAAACCATCTGCCAGTCCGCCAACACGGGCAAGATCGGCGACGGCAAGATATTTGTCATGCCTGTTGAGCAGGTGGTCAGGGTCAGGACCGGAGAAAAAGGTCTCGAGGCCCTTTAATGGCCCGGGCCAAAGATACTAATAGTGGAGAAAAGAGATGACACCAAACGAAATAGTTGGAATGATAAAAGAGAAGAGTGTACGGGTGATCGATATCCGGTATATGGATTTCCCGGGCACCTGGCAGCATTTTACCGTTCCTGCCTGCGAATTCACAGAATCCGCCTTTGAGGACGGCTTTGGCTTTGACGGCTCCAGCATGCGGGCATGGCAGAATATCGACAACAGCGACATGATCGTTGTGCCCGATCCCGACACCGCAGTGATGGACCCGTTTTTCGAAGTCCCCACCCTGACCGTGATCGGTGACATCCTCGACCCCATCACCCACGAGCCCTACTCCAGGGACCCGAGATACATCGCCAAAAAAGTGGAACAATACGTCAAGAGCACCGGCATCGCTGACACCATCTTCATCGGTCCGGAGCCTGAGTTCTTTATCTTTGACAATGTCCGCTTTGCCTCGGAAAACAATGCCGCCTTCTACGAGATCGACTCCAAGGAGGCGATCTGGAACTCGGGCCGGGAGGAGCTGCCCAACACCGGCTACAAGATCCGCCACAAGCAGGGCTACTTCCCCCTTCCCCCGGCTGACAAGTATCAGGACATGCGAACCGAGATGATGCTCACCCTGGAGGATCTCGGCATTGCCATGGAGTGCCAGCACCATGAGGTGGCAACGGCCGGCCAGGCTGAGATCGATCTTCGGTACAACACCCTCCTCAAGATGGGAGACCAGCTGGCCTGGTTCAAGTATGTGCTGAAGAATGTGGCGGCCAAGTACAACCACTCTGTCACCTTCATGCCAAAGCCCCTGTTCGAGGACAATGGATCGGGTATGCACACCCACTTGAGCCTCTGGAAGGACGGCAAACCACTGTTTGCCGGCAACAAGTACGGCGGCGTATCGGAGATGGCTCTCTTTGGCATCGGCGGCATCATGAAACACTGCAAGGCGTTGTGCGCCATCACCAACCCCACCACCAACTCCTACAAGCGGCTGGTGCCGGGATTTGAAGCCCCCATCAACCTTGCCTACTCCAGCCGGAACCGGAGCGCGGCCATCCGGCTGCCCATGTACTCCCAATCTCCGGCGGCCAAGCGCATCGAGTTCAGGACCCCGGATCCCTCCTGCAACGGCTACCTGGCATTTTCCGCCATGACCATGGCCATGCTGGACGGCATCCAGAACAAGATCGATCCCGGAGATCCCATGGACAAGAACATCTACGACCTGCCCCCGGAGGAGCTGGCCGAGATGGGATCTGCCCCGGCATCCCTTGAGGAGGCCCTGGACGCCTTGGAAAAAGACCACGACTTCCTGCTCAAGGGCGATGTCTTTACCAAGGATGCAGTGGAGAAATGGATCAAGTACAAGCGGGAGAACGAAGCCGTGGAGGTGAGCCGACGGCCCCATCCCCATGAGTTCTACCTCTACTACGACATATAAGGTGCATTAGCAGGGACCTGAACAAAAGGGCCGGAGCCCCCGTGGCTTTGGCCCTTTTGTCCCTTCCATCCCCCATGTCAAGAAAGGAGCAAATGAAAACAGAGCGATTCCAGACCTCCAACGTCCTTCTTCTGTCGTTTTCCCACTTTGTCCATGACATCTACACAAGCTTTCTTGCGCCCCTGCTTCCGCTCCTCATCGACAAACTCGGCATCAGCCTCGGCCAGGCTGGATTCCTCACCACCATGCTCCAGCTCCCCTCGTTGTTCAACCCTGTGATCGGAGCGATTGCAGACAAAAAAGGCCTGGCACGGTGGCTGGTGATCCTGGCCCCCACCCTTACGGCCGTGCCCATGAGCCTTGTTGGCAATGCCGGATCGTTCCACGCACTTCTCATCCTCTTCTTTATGGCAGGCACAAGCGTCGCCCTCTTCCATGTGCCGGCCCCGGTCCTCATCGCCCAGGCATCGGGCAGCAACAGGGGACGGGGCATGAGCTTCTACATGGCCGGCGGAGAGAGCGCACGGATGATGGGTCCCCTGATCGGCGTCGGCTGTGTCTCCATGTTCGGCCTTGAGACCTTCTACCCGGTCATGCTCTTTGCCGTTATCACCTCCATCATGCTCTACTTCAACCTGGGCACGGTTGAGATCGAGAAGAGCGCCCCTGGCAAAAGCTCCCTCTCTTCGGCGTTTGCCACCCTTAAACCGGTGCTTGTTCCCTTGTCCGGCATCCTCACGGCCAGGGCCTTCATGCACTCGGCCATGGCCGTGTTTCTCCCGGTATTTGTGGAGCAACAGACCGGCAACCTCTGGCTTGCCGGATCCGCCCTGGCCTGTTATGAGGCCATGGGGGTGGCAGGAGTCCTTGTGAGCGGCACCCTGAGCGACCGCATGGGCCGGAAGCGGATCCTCTTCATCGCCCTTGCCGCAGCCCCCTTCTGTCTTTTCGGGTTTATCGTGACAACGGGCCTGATCCGGTTTGCCATGCTCCTTGCAACGGGCTTTTTCATCCTGGCCACAACCCCGGTGATGCTCGCCATTGTCCAGGAAACCGGAAAAGAGAGCCCGGCCGCAGCCAACGGCCTGTTCATGATGGTCTCCTTTGTAGTCCGTTCCGCCACCATCATTGCCGTGGGCATCATCGGAGACCATACCGGCCTTGACACCATGTATATCATCTCGGCCCTGGCAGGGCTTGGCGCCCTTCCTTTTCTATTTAAACTCAAGGTTTGAAACCATGAACCATTCCAGGGGAGATCACCATGTACAACGCTTTTTTCGGCTTTAGGGAGAAACCTTTTAAGCTGGTTCCCAACCCCGAGTTCCTCTTTCTGGGCAAGAGCCATGAAGAGGCCCTTGCCCATCTCACCTACGCCACCACCCAGGGGGACGGATTTGTGGAGATCACAGGGGAGGTCGGCACGGGCAAGACCACCCTCTGCCGTGTCTTTCTGGAGAGCCTGGATCCGAATGTGGAGGCGGCCTTTATCTTCAACACCCGGATAGACGCCCTGGGGTTGTTGCGGGCAATCAACAGTGAACTTGGCATCGACGCCACAGCCGAAACCCCCACCGAGCTGATCTGGGGACTCAACACGTTCCTCGTTGAAAAACGGTCCAAGGGGCAATCGGTGATCCTGCTCATCGACGAAGCCCAGAATCTGAGCGTCGACACCCTGGAACAACTGAGGATGCTCTCCAACCTGGAAACCACGAAAAACAAGCTGCTGCAGATCATCCTGGTGGGTCAGCCGGAACTGGGAGAACTGCTGGATTCCTACGCCCTTCGCCAGTTGGGACAGCGGATCAACCTGAGCTGCCGCCTGCTGCCCATGACCCGGAAGGAGACCCGGGATTACATGGACCATCGGATCAACGTGGCATCAAGACGGACCTGCGCCCTGTTCACCCGGAGCGCCCAGAACGCGATCTACGACTACTCCGGGGGGATCCCACGGCTGATCAACATCGCCTGCGACCGCGCCCTGGTGGCCGCCTACAGCCTCAACCGGCCAAAGGTCACAAAATCCCTGGCCAAACTGGCCATCAAGGAGCTTGCCACCCGGGCAAAAAGCCACCCGGGAGAGGCCCCGGCCAGGAGCAAGCTCGTATTTGCTACAATCATGGGCCTTGCCATCGCCCTTATCGCCCTGTTCCAGTTTTCACCGGCCAGGATAACGCCCCTTTTCCACACCCTTTCCCCTGCTGCGGTGGCACCACCTGGGATTGAGGCGCCCCAGCCGGTCTCAGTCAATATCGAACCAAACCTTCAAAAACCGCCGGCCCCGGCGCCCCCGTTAAAAGAAAAAAGCAGATCCCTCCGCACCTACCTGGCAGACCAGGCAACGACTGCCACCCGGGAAGCGGCGCTCTCCCGGGTGATCGCCCTGTGGAACGGGAAGCCTGCCGCACCTGTCCCGGACCTGATCAGCCAGATGCCTGTGGATGACGATTTTTTCAGGATCGCCGCCATCAAGGAGGGGCTTGAGGTGATCCGGGTGAAGGAGGCCTTCCCCATGGTTGAGACCTTGAACCTGCCTGTAATCCTTCCCTATCTCCTCCCAAACCAGGAGGAAAAGGCTTACCTTGCAATGATAAGGATCACCAACGACCACAGGTGTGTCATTGTTGCAGGAACCGGCGCAAAAGAGTTCAAGGTGACGGTCCGGGAGCTGTCGGCCCTTGTGCCAAAAGATGCGTACATCGCCTACAGGGAGCGGCTTGGATACAGCGGTATCATTTCCAGACTCTCCCCCAGGACCGCGAAGATCAACCTCAAACTGCTCCTGGGAGAACTTGGATTTCCAGGGATCGAAATCACCCCCGATTACGACGGTCCGGTTCAAAGGGCCATCAAAAAGGTCCAGGCCGCCAACGGCCTGACCGTGGACGGCCTGGCTGGCCCCATTACAAAGATCGTTCTCTACAACAAAAAACCTTCGTCTTCAACACCCCATTTAAGGAATCAAGATTAAGCCGTGAGTACCATACTAAACGCCTTGAAAAAACTGGAGCAGGAGTCCCTGGCAGAGGAAACAGAACATCCCCCTGCCCTCAACATCCACCTCCGACAGGAAAGAAACCTCTGGAAGGAAAAGCACTCCTGGGTGGCAAACGGAACGAAACCCTTGTTATGGGGAGGGGGACTGACGCTGTTGCTCCTTGGGTCGGTTGCCCTTTTTGCCCTGTTTACAGGTTGGTTCCAGGGGGAACCGCCACCCACAGAATCAAACCCCATGGCACCCCCCATACAACCGGCCATACCACCCGAAGTAAGCCTCCCCAAGGAGAGCCCTCCTCCGGTCCAAAAGGGGGAGATCCCTTTGCCCGTCCCCCCGGCCATGCCGGAGATGACCGGAACAAAACCCGAAATGGGGATAAAGCCAGTAATGGCCGAAGCAAAGCCAGTAATCAGGATAAAGCCAAAAGTGCCGGCCCAGCCCCACCACGACACGGTTGATAAAGAGATCCGGCTTCTTGGGGACGGAATACTGAAGATCAACGCCATCTCCTGGTCCCAACAGGCAGACGAGCGCCTGGCCGTGATCAACAGCGCCATTGTCCGGGAGGGACAAACCGTGGAAGGCTTCCGCCTTGTCAGGATCATGGAAGACGGGGTGATTGTCCAGCGCGCAGGACAAAAGAGCAGGGTCGAATTCAGGCTGCGTTAACGGCCAAAGATACCGCGACCCGGACTACCGCCCATTTTTTCTGGCAGAGGAGACCAACAGGCTCTTTGCCATCTCCATCTGTTTCCCGGGCAGGAGTTCTGAAACATATCTGGGGTTTGAAAACAGCGACAGGATCGCCATGGCGGCCCTCGGATTTGCTTTCATAAACCCTGCCAGGTGCTCGGAGGGGGAGCCATCGTCATGGCCAAGGTAGATGTGAAAAAAATTTTGAAAAAAATAGCGCTGGGGTTTGTAGTACAGCGAATAGCTGTAGATCAGTTGAAGGATCATCGGCTCAATGGACTTGTCATCCATGTCGCCATTGCTTTCAAATGCAAAAAGGGCACTGAAACACCCCCGGAGCAATACATCCCGGAGCCGGTCCCCCACCTCCCGGGACCGGTCCCAGGTGATCATGACAAGATCGTCGTAAAGCGCCATCAGCGACTCCAGGGACTCGGGCTTGCACGTTTCGATCACAGAAAGATATGGTTCAAGGATGCTGTCCTTTTCTTCCGGCAGTGCGTCCGGGTCCAGGGATAGCCGGTCCTGGGCTTTTTTCATTTCATGGCAAACGGTTTTGAACCGGATCGTATCAAAGGCCGACAGACCTGACAGGGCCTCAATCTCCTGTTTCAGGGATCGGAAGCAGAGCCTGAAGAGATCAAGAAAACGCTGCTGATGCTGGCGGGAATGCTGCAATTCCCGGCAAAACCGGGTGATACTCTCGTACTTGAGAAGCGTGTTAAACCGGTACCGCATCTTTGAACCATCAAGACTGTCCGGGCCAGTGGAACCGGCCTGGGTGTAGTCAAAAAACATCCTGACAAGGTTATCCTTAAAAGGGGAGTCAAGCCGGCCGAACAGAACTGCAGACGCCGCATTGACGGCACCCATCAGGTGCAGGACATGGAAAAGGTACTGGTCGATCTTTCCCAGAAGCCCCTGGGTGGCCATATCGAGCTTGGCTTGCACCGCTTCATGTTTTTCCCTGTCCAGTCCCTGGGCATGGAGCTTGTCCGTGGCGTTGAAGATCTTACCGAGCAGCTGGTTATGGCCGGCCAACTCCTTTCGTATCTCCAGGATGATGGGATCCAGCACCTGTTTGGCAATCGCTGGAAGATTAGCCCCCAGGAGCCTGCACACCAGGGAGGCCTGGTTGATCTCATCAATACAGGCGACCCACAGCTTCCCACCCTCAAGGCTGGTTATCAGCCGCTCAAGGGCGTTTCCGACCAAGGCGTCACTATTCTGGCCAAATCCTGCCACTGTGATGAGCAGTTTTAATCCATCCTTCAGCAGGAGATCGTTAACCGAATCCGGTTCGGTGACAAGGGATTTAAAGTAGGCATTGATGAGATTCCGGGTCAAAAGGGCGATCTTGTCCTTGTTTTCCGCCCCAAGGATCTCCCTTTCAGGAATGATGGTGATATCGTCAAACGAGCAGGCTTCCGATCCCTGGCGGAAAATCTCCAGAAACCTTCCAAGATACGCAAGGTAATCGTCTGCATTGACAAATCCATTCTCCCCCATCAGCTTGAAAAACAGCGTTTCCACCCCATGGACGGAGACCACCACCTTTTGATCGTCGTTCCGTTGATACTTATCAAGGGGCTTCAGGCCCTTGTCCCCCTCCTGCATGAGCCGGGGCACCTGCCTCTGAAACAACCGGTCCCTCTGTCTCTTTACCTTTCTTGTGAAGTCAGTGTCCATAGGTCGCGATCCTGTATATGGGTGTGTCGCCGGATGTATCCTGTTCGACAAACTCGCAGATCTTTGTCTTGGTTACCTTTTCTTTAAATATTTTTTTGGCATGGAGCCCATAAACCGTGACCCCGGGGTACAGTCCCCCCTCTACCACCATCACGGATTTGGGCGGATTGACCCGGCTCCACTCCTTGAAGTTCTCCTGCTCATAGGAAAGATCGTCCACCCTCTCCAAAAGAGCGGAAATCTCCTGATCCGCCTCGTCCCTTGCGATCTCCTGGCGCTCGATCTGAGTAAAACAGTCGTTCAGCGCCCCCTCTAATTTCAGAAAACCCTCCGTCCGCCCCTCTAACGCCTGAAGCCGGTCCAGTTCATGGGCAAGTTTAAGCGAACGTTCATGGAGCTGGGCAATCTCTTCCACACACATTGCCCGCTCAAGTTTCAGCTGTTCCATATGGCTGCCGCAGCTTTTGATCGCCCCCTGGATCTTTTTCAGCTCCCCATCGACAAAGGAATCACGGCCCAGTGCAATGGTGCTGGACCTGGAGATCCCGGTGTCCACGTTTGCCACGGTCACGCCCATCTTGGCACTGATGTCGCAGTTGATGATGTCCCCTTTTTCAATGATGCAGGCACCGCTGCTTTCAATACTGGAATCCACGATTTCCGCTTCAATAAAAACATTTCCAAGGCAGACGATCTTGGACTTGAGAACAAACTTGGCCCGGACATTGCCCCGGGCGTAGATATCGGCATCGTTAACCCCGCCGGCCACAACCAGGTTTCCGTCGGCACGCACCACCCCGCCCTGGATCTCGTCGGCACGGATATCGCACCCGCACACCTGGAACCCGTCCTTGATGCAGCCGTTGACAATGACATTTCCCTTGTATCTGACATGGCCGGTTTCATAGTTCACATCCCCTTTGGTGACAAACTCCTCCACCACCATCACGGAGCCGGACCAGGAGAGTCTGGGATATCCCCGGACCGCTGAAAAGAGTCGCAGCCCATCATCAGACATCCTTGTGCCCTCCTTGCCCTTTAGTGGGACATCCCGGGCCACAGCCACGGTATGCTCCTCACCAAACACATCCCTGCCGCTTACAGCTTCCCGGGACGGAATCTTTTCCGCCAAAAGCACCCCCGCCTCCACCAGGGGAACCGCCCCCCGCTCCTTGAAGTCGATCCCACCCGCCTCATCAATGCCGCCGGCCTTAAGATGGTCAGTGTCAAAAAAGAACTCAACCTTGGCATCCCGACCCTGTTTGGGCGCCACCCCCTTGGCCACCAGGAACCCCTTGCTCTTGAACCCCCTGGCAAGGATGAAGCGCTGAATCATGGTATCATCCACAATACCGTACTGGATGAACCGGTCCAGGAGCAACTCCCTGACATCCTCCACCGGGATATTCTCGTCAAACGCCTCGGTTTTCAGGAGAAAGGCCTCCATCTGGTTGCCAGACACCTTCAGGGTAAGCCCCGAGCCGATATCCTCCTGTGTCGCCTGTTTGCTCTCTTCTTTTTTGCTGCCCTCCCTGGGTACGCCCTCCACGGATCTGCCCGTTACCCCCGCTTCCGCCACAGGCTCGGGCTCAGACTCGGCCACAGGCGGTTCCCCGTCAGGTTTAACAGGCGGAGGTACCCTGGGTTCCTTCCTGGCCCCAACCGGTTCGGTGGCACTCACATGGGGAACAGGCACCGAAACAAGCTCCTGTTCGCACGCCTGCTGCTCATTTAAAATCGTTTCCCGCTGCTTTGTGGACAGCATGCCGGACTCCACGAGCAATTCGCCGATCAGTTTAGGGGTTTTCCTGCTCTGCACCGCCTTTTTCTGGTCGTCCATAATGAGCCCAAGCACACTCTTGCTGATGTAGCCCAGCTTAACGGCAATGACACCGAACTTAAGATCTTTGCGCATGATCTCAAGGGAATGGGCCAGCTTGACCAATACGCCCATTTCGCGAACGGAGATCCAGTTTCTGGAAATAAAAAATTCCTTGTAGGCAGCCTCCCGGTCCTGGGCTTGTGCACAGGCCGCAACGGCCTCATCGTATTGGGAGCGGGTGATAAGTTTTTTCTTCAAGGCTATTTTTTCGATCATGATTGCTACTCCATATGACGATCCTGACCGTTAATCGGAAAGTAGTGATCCGGGCCGATCCCAAGAGCGACCCCCTATGGAATGGAGAAAAACCAACCAGACTTTGAATGAACAATGATATCAAGCAAATCGCAAACGCACAACCAAAAAGCCAGTGCGCGCCAAAAAATTGCGACACCCCATTGCTTCTCGCAAATAAATAGGGTCCATTTCTTATTACAACAGTCAAAACAGACATCAATTAGGGTGCGAGCATCTATAGCTGTGGAACGATAAGCCCGATCCCGCTTCTACCGGGGTCAACACCCGCAGCCTTTCAGGAAAAAGCCGACCACCGTCTCCACATGGGAGCAGATCTCCCCTTGATCCGGCACCTCCCTGATTCCTAGGAGAATGGGCATGCGCATGGAAAGCATCATCGTACAGTAGAGCTTTGCCAGCACATGGGGGCTTTCGTTTGGGGAGAGCCGGGTTTCAATGAACGAGGTGAGGATGGCGACCCACCCGCCCTTGGGACCTGCGTCAAAAAAGGTCAGGGCAAGTTCCTTGTCCTTGGGGCTCTCTGCCACGATCAAGCGCATGATATCCAGGCGCTCCCGGTCCATATGAAACGTCAGAAAGGCCGAACCGAACCCTAACAGTTCCGACCGGACCTCCCCATCTCCAAAAAGATAACTCCCCTTTGCACCGCCTGCCAGGGTCTCCATGGTGGCCCGGAAAAGCTCGGCCTTTGAGGCAAAATAGCGGTAAACCGTCTGCTTGGTGACCCCTGCCGTTGTTGCCACCCTGTCCATGCTGGTGGCCCGGTACCCCTCCGTGAGAAAGAGCTTTTTTGCGGCCATGACAATCAGGGTTCTTTTCTTATGGTAATTTTCCAGGGCTTTTGACATTTTTGATCTCCTATCTTGACAAATAGACTTGCGGGTGTTTATTGTCCATACTATACAGTATGATTTATTCATATCATACGGTATGACACTACCGTTTGAACCGTGGGATGTCAATGGATTTCAACCGTTCCAAGCCCAAGGAGGAAACCATGAAAAAAGCGCTGGCGCAGATGAGAGGGATCCTACCGATCATGGTGGGAATGGTGATGATGGTCAACCTGGTCATGCCCGTGGTGATGGAGAGATATACGTCCCTGTTCTCCGGCAACATGGTGGTTGATTCCATCATCGCCTCCATTGCAGGAGGCATCTCCTTTGGCAATCCTGTGACAAGCTATATCGTCGGGCGCAACTTTCTCGACCAAGGTGTTCATGTTGCAGCGGTCACGGCGTTCATGGTGGCCTGGGCAACCATTGGAATGGTGGCGATCCCTTTGGAGTCATCCCTGTTCGGAAAACGATTTGCCCTGGTGCGCAACATGACCAACCTGATCTTCTCCGTTCTGATCGCCCTTGCAACCACACTCACACTGAACGCGTTATAGGAGGCCCATGAAATCAGTCTCAGCCAACAACACCCCCGGCCAGGAAAAAAGACTCTCCAACGGCATGCGCTTCTTCCTCACCATGGTAGGAATCTACCTGGGGGTCGGCATTTTTGACGGCAGCACCATGGCAACGGCGTTGGCAAACTCCTGGGAAATGCTGGTCAAGCTCATGCCTGTCATGGGACTTGTCTTTACCGTCAACGCCCTTGTCAGCAACTTTCTCCCCCCCGCCTGGATAGAGCGCCACCTGGGAGAGAGCTCGGGCTGGCAAGGCTGGGCCCTGGTCCTTGGGGTCAGCACACTGGTGCCGGGATCGCCCTTTATCCTCTACCCCCTGCTCCACGAATTAACCCAAAAAGGCCTTAAAAAATCCCTGGCGGCCGTGTTTCTCTACAACCGGACCGTAAAGATCACCTTTCTTCCCGCCATGACCCTCTACTTCGGGTTCCGGTACACGGCGGTGGTCTCACTGTTCATGCTGGCGGCCGCGATCCTCAGCGGCATCATCGTGGGCAGTTTGAGCAAACACCAGACAAGACATGCTCCTCTTGTCTCCCCCGGCCTTTGATAAGGATATGCCCAGGCCTCCATCATGCCGGCAGATCAGTGGCAATGTCATTTTTTCCTTGTAATTTCAACAAAAAGAGTGCATCTTCCAACTTGATATTTGGTTTTAACGATGTAAAAACAACGCGTTACCAGGTCCCATGACAATCAAAACCATCATAGTTGACGACGAACAGCCGGCCAGGGATGAACTTAGCTATCTGCTCTCCTGCCACGACGATATTGAGATCGTTGGCGAGGCGGATTCGGCCTCCCGGGCGATCCTTCTGATAAAAAAGCTTCAGCCGGATCTGGTATTTCTTGACATTCAGATGCCCGGTAAAAACGGATTCCAGGTGATTTCCGAGCTGATGGAGATGGAGAAACAGCCCTTTTTCATCTTTGCGACAGCCTATGATCAGTATGCGATCAAGGCCTTTGAGGAGAACGCCCTGGACTACATCATGAAACCCTTTTCCGACGAGCGGATCGCCCTGGGCCTCGACCGGGTGAGGAAATTGATGGAAACCCAAGAGGTCTCCTTCCGGAATGAGCTTGAGACCCTTCTCGGTAAAGTGGGAGCCCGGCAGGAGCCCATCCGTATCTCGGTTGAAGAGAAGGGGCGCATGCACCTCCTGGCCCCGGATGATATCGTTTTTTGCATCTACAAAGACAAACGAATCATGGTTCACACCCGCTCAGCGCGTTTTTCCCTCTACGGCATCGCCACCATGGACAAGCTTGAAAAACACCTGGAGGCCGCCTCCTTTTTCAGGACCCACAGGGTGTCTTTGGTCAACCTCAACCATATCAAAGAGTTCAGCCCCTGGTTCAACGGAAAATACAACCTGGTCATGGATGACAAGGACGGGACGGAAATCATCGTCAGCCGGAACCGGGCCAAAGGGTTTAAAACCCGCCTGGGAATATAATCCTTACAACCGAGATTTAAAGAGTCATAGATGTCTATTTATTTACTGATCACCACCCTGATCAAACATGTGGGACTCCTGGTGGCAGGGGCCTTTATCCTGCTGACCATCTCCCCGGTTCAGCAACTCAATTTCAACAAGGATTCCCGGTTCCACAGCCTGTTTCTCATCTTCTTTTTCGGGCTGTTCGGCATCCTTGGCACTTACAGCGGCAATGCCATTTTCAATTCCATCGCCAACCTCCGGGCCATGGCCGTGATCACGGCCGGGCTCTATGGCGGCCCCCGGGTGGGACTGGGCGCAGGACTCATTGCCGGCGCCCACCGGTTCATCATCGATCCCTGGGGATTCAGCGCCTTGCCCTGTGCCATTGCCACGATTTTTGAAGGCGTGTTTTCAGGCCATGTTCACACCCGGCTAAAAGAGCGCAGCATGGACTGGAGAATTGCCATGGTGCTGGCCGTTATCGGCGAAGGGATCCACATGGTTTTCGTGCTCACCCTGTCCAGGCCCTACCCCGATGCCCTGGCCCTGGTTCAACTGATCTCCCTGCCCATGATTGTGGGAAACGCCCTGGGCGCCGGCCTCTTTGTCCACCTGATCAACACGGTGTATGCGTTCAGGGAGAAACGGGATTCTAACCAGGCCCAGAAGATCTTTGCCATTGCCGGCGACACGGTCATCCACCTGCGGGACGGCTTGAACATGGACACCGCCCTTGCCACGGCAGGAATCATCTACGAAAAGCTGTCCGTGGCAGCCGTGGCCATCACCGACGAAGCCCATGTCCTGGCCCACGTGGGCCAGGGAGACGATCACCACCTGGCCGGAAGGGAGATCCGCACCGGGGCCACAAAAAAAGTGATCGAGACCGGCGCCCCCATTTTCCACAAAAAACGCTCCCTTATCCGGTGCAACGAACCGTCCTGCCCGTTTTGTTCCGCCATCATCGTGCCCTTGAAAAAGGGCGGCAACATCGTGGGCACCCTGAAATTTTACGGTACGAAAACAAACAGCCTGGACCGCATCCAGTTTGAAATCGCCCGGGGCCTTACCGGCCTTTTCTCCATCCAGCTGGAACTGGAGGATATCCAGATCAAGGACCGGCTGCTGGCCCATGCGGAGATAAAGCACCTCCAGGCCCAGATCAACCCCCATTTTCTGTTCAACTCCCTTAACACCATCGCCTCCTTCTGCAGGACCCGCCCGGGAAAAGCCCGGGAGCTGATCCTGGATCTGTCCCTGTATATGAGAAAGAACCTGGATTCCAGCCGTGGCTTCATCAGCCTGTCCGATGAACTGGAACAGATCACCTCCTACCTGGCCATTGAGAAAGCAAGGTTCGGAGACCGGATCCGGGTCAATATCGACGTGGCAGAAGGATGCGGCCCATGGCCGATCCCTCCCCTGATCATCCAGCCCCTCATGGAGAATGCCATCAAGCACGGGATCATCACAAGGGAGAACGGGGGAGCGGTGACCCTCCGGATCGCCCGGCTCCCGGAAGCCCTGGAGATCCTGGTTGAGGACGATGGGGTGGGCATTCCCCAGGACAAGCTCAACACCTTCTTCCAAAAAAAGGAGCTGGAATCCCAGCATGAGGGGGTGGGCCTGAGAAACAGCAACCACCGCCTGGAACAGATCTACGGGCCCCAGTATAAGATGGATATCAAGAGCCGGCCCGACCAGGGAACGCGTATCACCTTTAAAATCCCAAGGCCACTCAATACCGTGGCCGGCACTTCAACCACCGTCCAGGTCATTTCAACGCCCAAAAACAACGCTTCAGCCTGAAAAGGATGAAACCCTCGCCCGGGTCAGGTTAGATTGCTCTGGAAATTTAAGCAGTTACCCGACATTCAGGGAAACATTTTTTTTTGGAGGATCATATGTTGTTTTTTCTTGGCTGTGTGGCCTTGCTCATTATCGGTTATTTCACCTACGGGGTATTTGTGGAAAAGGTTTTCGGCATCGATGCCAACCGTCCCACCCCCTGCCAGACCATGGAAGACGGTGTCGACTATATGTCAATGCCCACCTGGAAGGTTTTCTTTATCCAGCTTCTGGACATCGCAGGCTTAGGGCCGATCTTCGGCCCGATCCTGGGCGCCCTTTACGGTCCTTCGGCCCTGATCTGGATCGTCATCGGGTGTATCTTTGCCGGTGCCGTGCATGACTATTTCAGCGGCATGCTTTCGGTGAGACAAGGGGGACAGAGCATACCCGAAGTGGTGGGAGACCTCATGGGAACCCCGGCACGGCAGGTGATGCGGGTTTTCTCGGTCATCCTCCTGCTGCTGGTGGGGGTTGTCTTTATTCTCGGCCCTGCCAAACTGCTCAACAACCTGACCGGCGTGAATGTTCAGTTACTCATCGGTGCCATATTCCTCTACTACTTCACGGCCACCATCCTGCCCATAGACAAGATCATCGGCAGGCTCTACCCGGTTTTTGGCGCCCTTCTCATCTTCATGACCTTTGGCGTCATGGCGGGCCTCATTTTTCACGGATATGAGATCCTTCCCAGCCTGGATTTTTTCACCAACACCCACCCCACGGACAAACCCATCTGGCCGTTGCTGTTCATAACCCTGTCATGCGGTGCCATCAGCGGGTTTCACTCCACACAGTCCCCCCTCATGGCCCGGTGCATCCGCAACGAGAACAAGGGACGGTCCGTTTTCTACGGCTCCATGATCATGGAAGGGATCATCGCCCTGATCTGGACCACCGTCGGCCTGAGCTTTTACAACAGCCCGGAAGCGCTTAACAGCGTGATTGCATCGGGATCCCCGGCATCGGTGGTCAACCAGGCATGCAACACCCTCCTTGGCCCCATTGGCGGGTTCCTTGCGATCATGGGGGTTGTGATCCTGCCCATCTCCAGTGGTGACACCGCATTTCGAAGCACCCGCCTGATCATTGCCGAGACCTTTAAGATGGATCAATCCAAGGCAGCCAAACGCCTGCTCATTGCCATCCCGCTTTTCATTGCCGCCTTCATGATCACCCAGGTGGATTTCAAAATCATCTGGAGATATTTCGGATGGTCCAACCAGATGCTCTCCATGATGGTGCTCTGGGCCTCGGCCATCTATCTTGCTAAAAAGGGTAAGATTCACTGGATCTGCTCCATCCCGGCCACCTTCATGACCGCCGTGGATGTCGCCTTTATCCTCCAGGCCAAGATCGGCTTCAACCTGCCGGCAACCTTCTCCAATATTGCAAGTCTTGTGATCGCAGCACTGGTTCTGGGGCTGTTCCTTGCCAAAACCACAAAAAAAGACCAGGATTCCGTGTTGACATTGCCGCAAACTTAATGATAATGAATCTCCAGAATTTGTTCTCCGTCAGGTTGCCCTAACGGGCATTCAAGGGAACCCGGTGAAACTCCGGGACGGTCCCGCCGCTGTATGCGAGTACGGATTCCGCAAAAAGCCACTGAAGACTGGTTAAAAAGTCTTTGGGAAGGCGCGGTAATCCGGTTGATCCGCGAGTCAGAAGACCTGTCTGACGGAGGAATAAACCTTACCCAGGAGAGATGGCAAATCCCAGGGCTGACACACGTCGGTTCCGGGATTTTTTTTTGCCGGAACCCTCGGAAAAAGGAGCGGTATCATGAAGACCCAGCTTGAACTTGCCAGGGACGGGATAATCTCTGAGCAGATGATGAAAGTAGCACAGGACGAAAACTTCAACCCGGAGATCATCCGTGTCAGGGTGGCGGCAGGCGAGATCGTCATCCCCGCCAACCCCAATAGAAAGAACCAGAAAGTGGTGGGCATCGGCACCGGCCTGCGCACCAAGATCAACGCCTCCATCGGCACCTCATCCGACATCTGCAGCATCGAAGGCGAAGTGCAAAAGGCCATTGCCATCGAGGAGGAGGGCGCCGACACCCTCATGGAGCTGTCCGCCGGCGGCAACCTTGACAAGGTTCGCCAGGAGGTGCTCAAGGCCGTTAACATGCCCGTGGGCAATGTTCCCCTCTACCAGGCCTTCAAAGAGACGGCCCGCAAGTACAAGGACCCCTCCAAGCTCGATCCTGAATTCCTCTTTGATCTCATCGAACGCCAGCTGGCCGACGGCCTGAGCTTCATGGCCATCCACTGCGGCATCAACCAGTACACCATCGAACGACTCAGGAAACAGGGGTTCAGGTACGGCGGACTCGCCTCCAAGGGCGGCACCTTCATGGTGGCCTACATGGATGCCACGGGCAAGGAGAACCCCCTCTACGAGCAGTTTGACAGGGTCTGTGCCCTCATGAAGAAATACGATGCCGTCCTCTCCCTTGGCAACGGCATCCGGGCCGGCGCCATCCATGACAGCCACGACAGGGCCCAGATGGCAGAGATGATCATCAACTGCGAGCTGGCTGAACTTGGCCGTGAGCAGGGATGCCAGATGATGGTGGAAGGCCCAGGCCATGTGCCCCTGGACGAGATCCAGGCCAACATCATCCTGGAGAAACGCATGAGCGGCAACGCCCCCTACTATGTGCTGGGTCCCATTCCCGCAGACACCGGCGCCGGCTACGACCACATCACCTCCGCCATTGGTGCTGCCTCCTCCACCTGGCACGGAGCGGATCTCATCTGCTACATCACCCCTGCCGAGCACCTGGCACTGCCCACGGTGGACGACGTCAGGGAAGGCGTCAGGGCGACACGGCTTGCCGTACGGGTGGGAGACATCGCCAAATATCCCGACCGCAGGGAGAACGAACGCCTGGCCGCCATGGCAAGGCGGGACATGCGGTGGGACGACCTGGAAACCCATCTCCTCTTTCCTGAGATTGCCCGGACCACCCGAAACAGCCGGGCCCCGGAAGATGGCGGCACCTGCACCATGTGCGGCGACTTCTGCGCCATGAAAAAGGGCAACACCATTTTCAGGGAAGATATAAAGAACGATAAAATAACACCTGAGGCCTAAACCATGAAACAACTCGAACAGACCATTGCAAGCATCAAAACACCCGATGCAATCGTTTATGCAACCGCCCTGGAGCGCCTGGCCGACCAGGCCCGGCCCGCCGGCAGCCTTGGCATCCTAGAAGATGCCTCAGCCAGGCTCGCCGGCATCGCAGGCAGCCTGGACGTGCAGCTGACAAACAAGGTGCTCATCACCTGTGCCGGGGACCACGGTGTGGTGGAAGAGGGCGTCAGCCTTTTTCCCCAGGAAGTGACCCCCCAGATGGTGGACAACTTCGTCAATGACGGTGCCTCCATCAACGTGCTTGCCCGCCACGCAGGCGCCGCCATCAAAGCGGCGGACATCGGCGTGAACTTTGACTTTGATCCCGCACTTCCCATCTTTCACAAAAAGGTGAGAAAGGGAACGGCAAACTTCACCAAAGGACCTGCCATGACCCGGGAGGAGGCCATTGCCTCCATCAATGCAGGCATCAGCATCGTGGATGATCTGTTCGAGGAAAAAAGGGTGGACATGCTTGGCACAGGAGACATGGGCATTGGCAACACCACGCCCTCTGCCGCCATCATTGCGGCATTTTCAGGCATGGACCCCAAGGATCTGACAGGCCGGGGCACCGGCATCGACGATGCCATGTTCGCCAACAAGATCCGGGTCATCCGGGAAGGTCTTGAACTGAACAAGCCCGATGCCAATGATCCCCTGGACGTGCTCTCCAAGGTGGGAGGGCTTGAGATCGGCGGACTTGCAGGCCTTGTCATCGGTGCTGCCGCCCACGGCATCCCGGTGGTGTGCGACGGATTCATCTCCACGGCAGGTGCACTGATCGCCTGCGAGCTTGCCCCAAAGGCAAAGGCCTACCTGTTTGCCGGCCACCGCTCCATCGAGGTGGGCCACAGGTTCATGCACGAACGCCTCAACCTTGTACCGCTCCTGGACCTCGGCTTCCGCCTGGGCGAAGGAACAGGGGCCGCCCTTGCATTTGAGCTCCTGGATGCATCAACACGGATACTTGCGGAGATCAAAACCTTTGAGGAGGTTGCCATCAAAAACGCCAACCGTTAAAACTAAGAATGCCGGAGGCGGTCGCCTCCGGCATCTTTAACCATCCATGATATCTTCGCTGCTGATATTACAGTTCTCTTCAAGCCGTTTCACCCGGGTCTCAAGCTTCAACAGATAGGTTTCCATCATCTCCATGTACTGGGAGAAGGTGTAGGTGATCCCAAGCTCCCTGGTTCTTGCCTCAAGCCGCTCTCTTAAATCTTCGGTACTTTCCATTTTCCGCTCTTCAAGTGTTGGCATGAAAACCGTCCCCTATAATTTCCTGGTTAATCCATGTGGTGCCTGTCTTTTATCCATATATAAACGGATAAAAAAAGCAAGTAATTTTTTAGGGTTATTTATTTGAGGCAGGTGTGGATGGGGGCATGTTTTGGGGGTCAGGCTTATATTTTTGTTTTGGGGGCGATTGTTTCTGGAGGCTGACTTGGCTTTTTTTTACCTTGGGACAGGCTTAGCATTCTTGCTTCGGGGTCAGACTTAGGTTTTTGTTTCGGGGTCAGACTTAGCTTATTGCGCTTTTAAAAAAAAGCGCAATAAGCTAAGTCTGACCCCATCTAATTATATAAGCTAAGCCTGTCCCCGGCTACGTAGAATTAGAAATCGATCTTCCCCGGTGTCCGTGGAAACGGTACCACGTCCCTGATGTTGGTGATGCCGGTCACCAGCATGAGAAAACGCTCAAACCCCATACCGAATCCCGCGTGGGGCACGGTGCCGAACCGTCTGGAATCAAGGTACCACCAGTAATCTTCCTTGGGCAGCCCCATTTCATCCATTCGGGCCTCAAGAACGTCCAGGCGCTCCTCCCGCTGGCTGCCGCCGATGAGCTCGCCGATCCTCGGCACCAGGAGATCCACGGCGGCAACGGTCCTGCCGTCGTCGTTCTGGCGCATGTAAAAGGGCTTGATCTCCTTTGGATAGTTGGTCAGGAACACGGGTTTTTTAAAATGCTCTTCCGCAAGGAATCGCTCATGCTCGGACTGGAGATCGGTGCCGTTCTCCACGGGAAACTCGAACTTTTTGCCGGACTTCAGGAGGATCTCGATCCCCTCGTCATAGGTCACCCGGGCATAATCTTCGTTCACCAGGGTATCGAGCACGCCCCCCAGCTTCTTGTCCACAAACTGGGTAAAGAGGGCAAGGTCATCGGCACAATGCTCCATCACATGGCGGGTAAGGGTCTTGACCAGCTCTTCCGCATGATCCATGTTGGCATCCAGGTCGCAGAACGCCATCTCCGGCTCCAGCATCCAGAACTCGGCCACATGGCGGCTGGTGTTGGAGTCCTCAGCCCGGAACGTGGGCCCGAAGGTGTACACATCCCCCAGGGCCATGGCAAACATCTCGGCGGACAACTGGCCGGACACGGTTAGGTTTGCCTGGGTACCAAAAAAATCCTCCTTAAAGTTCATCCGTCCCTGCTTGGCCACGTCAGCCGGATCAAGGCTTGTCACCCTGAACATCTCGCCGGCACCCTCGCAGTCGGAACCTGTGATCACAGGCGCGCTCAAACAGCGGAACCCCTTGTCCCGGTAGAACTTGTGGATGGCATAGATCGCCTCGGAACGGATACGGAAGGCCGCACCGAACTTGTTGGTCCGGGGCCGGAGGTGGGCAATGGTCCTCAGGTACTCGTCGGTATGCCGCTTCTTCTGGAGGGGGTAATTCTCAGGGGCCACGCTGATGATCTCAACCCCATCGGCCTGGATCTCCCAGCGCTGACCCTTGCCCGGGGATTCCACCAGCCGGCCTGTCACACAAAGTGCGGACCCTGTGGTGACTTTCTCGATTTCGTTGTAGTTGGCAAGTTCCTCCCCGGCAATCACCTGGATGCTCTTGAGGCAGGACCCGTCGTTGATCTCCATGAACGAGAAGGTCTTTGAATCACGCTTGGTCCGGACCCATCCCTTGATTATCACCTGCTCCAAGGCTGTTTCTGATCCAAGCAGCCGGTTTATTTTTACTCTCTCCATCATACACCTTTCATTGTTATGGTCCGCCACTAGGGCTTCCTGTTTTTCCGCAACCTCGCCCACGCCCATGGCAACCCTTTCCATGAATCACAAGTTATCGTTGCTTTATCTTGCTCAAAATGAGATAAATACGTCTTTTGCCAAATACACTAAAACCATATAATTATTAAAGTTTCCTATCATGAACAAAAAAAATATTCAAGAAATCCTGCCCCTGGTTGAGATGCCCAGCCGATACCTGGGATGTGAAGCCAACACCGTAAAAAAAATTCATTCAACCGTTGACCTGACCTTTGCCCTGGCCTTCCCCGACCTCTATGAGATCGGCACCTCCCACTTTGGCATGCAGATTCTCTATACCATCCTGAACCAGGAGCCCAATATCACGGCCGAACGCTTCTTTGCCCCGGCCCAGGACATGGAGGAGCTGCTCAAGGAGAAGGAGATCCCCCTTTTTTCCCTTGAATCCAAGACAGAGATGAAAGCCTTTGACATCATCGGTTTCAGCCTTCTCTACGAACTCAACTTCACCAACATCCTCACCATGCTGGACAGCGCAAAGATCCCGTTTTACGCAGACCAGCGGGAAGAGGAGTTTCCCCTGATCATTGCCGGAGGTCCCTGCGCCTTCAACCCCGAGCCCCTGGCAGACTTCTTCGACCTCTTTGTGATCGGAGACGGGGAGGAGGCGATCCTTGAGATTTCGAAAAAAACCATCCAGTGGAAACGCACCAGGACAGGCGGCAAAAAAGGGTTGCTCAAAGAGCTGGCCGCCATCCGGGGCGTCTATGTCCCCTCCTTCTACACCCCAAGTTTTAACGACCAGGACCTCCAGATCCTTGAGCCCCTTTATCCGGAACATGCCACCGTAAAAAGGGCCGTTCTTTCCGACCTGGACAAGACCCCCTTCCCCACCGCCCCCATTGTTCCGTTTGGCAAACCGGTCCACGACCGGCTCAGGCTCGAGATTGCCCGGGGATGCTCCAGGGGATGCAGGTTCTGCCAGGCCGGCATGATCTACAGACCGGTGAGGGAGCGCACCGTGCCGGACCTTGTGGATATTGCAGAACAATCCCTGAAGGAAACCGGATACAGCGACGTCTCCCTGCTTTCGTTGAGCACGGGCGACTACAGCGACCTTGCCAACCTCATGGAGCAACTGCTCAGCATCAACCAGAACCACTGCACGGCCATCTCTCTGCCCTCCATCCGGGCCGGAAAACTCACCCCGGAGCTGATGAAAATCATCAAAAAGGTAAGAAAAACCGGGTTCACCATCGCACCTGAGGCCGGCACCCAGCGACTGAGGGACGTGATCAACAAGAATATCACGGAACAGGACATTGTCGGCACGGTGACCAACGCCTTTGACCTGGGATGGCGCATGATCAAGCTCTACTTCATGCACGGGCTGCCAACCGAGACCCAGGAGGATATCCAGGGGATCTGCGATCTGGCCCGGCAACTGGCCTCCATCAAACCCCAGAGCCAGGGTAAGGGTCGAGGCAGGGGTCGGGGAAAGAGCCAGGGCAACATCAACCTAAGCTTTGTCACATTTATACCCAAGGCCCACACCCCGTTCCAGCGCTGCGCACAGATCACGACCCAGCAATCCAAGGACAACCTCAACTTTCTCAAACAAAACCTGAGGCACCCCGGCGTTAACCTCAAGTGGCAGGACCCGAACATGAGCCTCCTGGAAGGGGTATGGGCCCGGGGCGACCGGAGACTTTCCAAGCTGCTGGTAGCAGCCTGGGAAAAGGGATGCCGTTTGGACGGATGGTCGGACATGTTCGACTTTAACCGCTGGATGGAAGCCTTTGAGGAAACAGGGATCGATCCCCATTTCTTCACCACCAGGGAACGTGAACCCAATGAGCCCCTTCCCTGGGATCACATCGACTGCGGCGTATCCAACGAATTCATGGAAAAAGAGTTCAACAAGGCCCTGGCCCTGGAGACCACCCCTGACTGCAGGGAAGAAGGCTGCACCGGGTGCGGCATCTGCGACTTCAAGACCATCCAGCCCATTGTCCATGAGAAATCCGAGGCCCTGACCATCTCCGACCGGCCGTCGGCAAGGCCCAGCGACAACCTGAACTTCACCAAATACCGTGTTTTCTACTCAAGACTGGGTGACGCCCGCCACTTCGGCCACCTGGAACTGGCCAAGATCATCCGCAGGGGCATACGGCGGATCGGCATACAGGTCAAGTACTCCAAGGGTTTCAACCCCTCCATGCAGCTCTCCTTTGACAATCCCCTTCCCGTGGGCATGGAAAGCCAGGAGGAGTTTTTCACCATCACGGCCGAGTTCTCCACCACCCCCAGGGAGATCGTTACCGGGCTCAACAAAGTGCTGCCCAAAAGCATCACCATCACCGGGTGCGCCCCCCTGGCCATGCTCAATAAAAAAATGAACCCCCTTGAGGCAGCCACTTACCGGATCAGCCTCAACGGCCATACCATGGACCAGAAGGACGTAGATGAGTTCATGACCCTGTCCGAGTACAAGGTTGAAAAGACCAACTTCAAGGGTAAAACACGGACCACGGATCTTCGAAAGATGGTCCAGCGGATAGATTTCCTTGATTCCTCCCACATCGAGATGGTATTGGTGAAGGATCAGGACAGGACCATCAGGCCGGCCGAAATACTGACCACGATCCTTGGCGTTCCTGAGACGGCTGTACAGACAGCAAACATTCTCAAACTCAAACAGGGAAAGGCCATATGCTGAAAGAACTTGTTGTAAACGCCGCCGAGCACGAGACCCGGGTTGCCCTCCTTGAGAACGGCACCATTGCCGAGCTCTTCCTCGAACGGGGTGATGAATCTAACATCACAGGAAACATCTACAAGGGAAAGATCCAGCGGGTTCTTCCAGGGATGCAGGCGGCCTTCGTGGATATAGGCCTGGAACAGGCGGCCTTTCTCTACGTGGACGACATCTATGACGAAACCAGCCACGAGTTAGCCAAGCGGTTTGAGCAGGAAAACGATCCAGACCCCAAGGCCCAGGATGAGCCCAATAACACCCTGGGCTGGCAGCCCTCGTTTGCAGCCGACGCAAGCATAGAAGAGCTGGTCACCGAGGAGCAGGAGATCCTGGTGCAGATCTCAAAGTCCCCCATCGGCACCAAGGGACCCAGGGTGACGGCCCACATCTCCCTGCCCGGCCGGTACATGGTCCTCATGCCGACGGTGGACCATGTTGGCATCTCAAAAAGGATCACAGACGATGACGAACGGGCCCGGCTCAAGGACCTGCTGTCCACGGTACGCCAGGACGACTTTGGCTACATCTTCAGGACAGCAGCCCAGGGCATACAGGAGGATCGGCTAAAAAAAGAGATCGCCTTCCTCACCAACACCTGGGAGGAGATCCAGGCAAAGAGCAAGACCTGCTCTGCCCCGGCCCTCCTCTACCGGGACCTGACCGTCACCTTCAGGGCGGTCCGGGACCTGTTGACCGACGATGCAGACAAGCTGAGCATAGACTCAAAGCTCGGGTACGAAAGCGTTCGCTCCTTCCTGAACAAGCTCATGCCGGACCTGAAGGTCTCCGTGGAGCTGTACCAGGGAACGGAGCCGATCTTCGACGCCTACAACATCGAGGGCGACATTGCCAGGGCGTTGAAGAAAAAGGTGTGGCTGAAATCCGGGGGGTACATCATCATCGATCCCACCGAAGCTCTGGTGGCCATTGATGTGAATACCGGACGGTACGTGGGCAAGCACAACTTTGACGAAACCATCCTCAAGACCAATCTTGAGGCGGTCAAGGAGATAGCCTACCAGATCCGGTTGAGGAACATCGGCGGCATCATCATCATCGACTTCATCGACATGAAGCGGAACCAGCACAAGGAGAAGGTGATGAACCTGCTCATCGAGACCCTGAAAAAAGACAAGGCCCAGACAAATGTGCTGCCCCTGTCTGAACTGGGTCTTGTGCAGATGACCCGGAAAAGGGTAAGAAAGAACCTGACCCGGACCCTGTGTGAACCCTGCTTCTACTGCGGGGGGGACGGCATGCTGCTGTCCAAGCGTTCCATCTGCCACAAGATCCACCGGGACCTCATGAACGAGGCCAATGACATGATGGGCAACCTCTTCACAGTAAAAGTTCATCCCGAGATAGCTCAGCTGCTCCATGGGGAGCAGAAACATCTGATCGCCTCCCTGGAACGGGAGATAAAACGACCCATTGCCATCTATCCCGAACCCCATTATCACATCGAGGAATACCATATTTTCGAGACCCTGAAAAAATAATCCATTGCTTTTTAGCAATGAAATCTTGACACAGCAGCAATAATGAATTAAAATTTGATGTTTATTATGGCAGTTTAGAGCGGTGGTAACCACACCGATTTTTTTTTGTTTTTAAACTTGTAAGGATTTTTAAGTCATGAAAAGAACATTTCAGCCCAGCAGGATCAAACGCGCAAGACGCCACGGTTTCAGAAAAAGAATGTCTACAGCAGCAGGAAGACGTATTGTAAACAGCAGACGGGCTAAGGGGAGAAAAAAGCTCACTGCGTAACAAAGGCTTAAAGATTGGGCAGCTATTCGTTCCCTAAAAATGAGCGGCTCTTAAAAAGAGCCAGCTTTTTAAAATTATCCAGATTCGGAAGAAAGATACACACGCGATGTTTCATAGCAGCCATGTCGGATGCTGAAACCGATCGAACCCGTATAGGGATCACTGTATCAAAAAAAGTGGGAAATGCGGTAGAGCGCACCAGGATAAAGCGGATTGTCAGAGAATATTACAGGAAAAACCGAGACGCGATCTCAGGAAACCGGGACATCAACATCATAGCAAGGAAATACGCGGCCTCCCTTTCTAACCGGGAGGTCAGAGATGAACTTGGCAAACTATTTAAAAAGATTGTAAAATCTGATGGTTAAGCGGTCTATGCTGTTACTCATCAAGGTATACCAATACTTTATTTCTCCCTTGACAGGGCCGACCTGCCGTTTCTATCCATCGTGTTCCCAATATGCGTTTGAGGCTGTCACCACCTATGGCAGTCTTAAAGGCTCTTTTCTTGCAATAAAGCGTATATTGAAATGCCACCCGTTCCATCCTGGAGGTTATGACCCTGTTCCCTGACCCGCTCCTGAAGTATGCTCTCTTTCCTTTTTTCCATGTGATCTGCGTTGAACAACATTTTATTCATCACTGGGAGACAAGATGGACGAGCAGAAACGGCTATTTATTGCCATTATCCTTTCAATAGTAGTTATTGTAGGGTGGAATTTATTCTTTGTTGACACAACACCGGTGCCGGTCCAGCAGGACCAGCAACCGGCATTGAGTGAGCAGCCTGCAACCGGGGAGACAAGTAACACCCCCATTGCCGATTATACGCCCGGCTCACAAGAACGAACCGACGCAACAGAGGTAGCCGCGGCATCTATCCCGGCCCGGGACGCAAGAACCATCTCGGTTTCAAACCAATTTTATAACATCGTCATCTCCGAAAACGGCGCAAACGTCAAAAGCTTCACCCTGCACAACTTCAGGGAAGAGGTTGAGGCCGACTCTCCGCTCAAGGAGATGGTATCCCCGGATCTTGGTACGGGCCTTTTCGGCTTCGAGCTCGAGGGAGACAGCATCCCGGGTCTCGATAACGCTGTTTTCACAGCCCAGACTGAATCTGCCCACCTGGATCTCACCCAGGGCGAGAAAAGCCTCGCCTTCACATGGACCTCCCCCCACGGCATTGTCGTTGAAAAGGTGTTCACCTTTTCGGCAGACAGCTATCTCATCGGATTTGATCTTGTTTTCAAAAACCGCTCTGGCATGCCGTTGAAGGATTCCCTGGTGCTGGCGATTCCCGGCATGGTGGACCCTGCGAACGCCCGTTTCTCCTTTGAGGGTGCCACAGCACTCATCAACGGCGAGCTGGAAAACGTCAAGACCAAGAAACTCGAGGACAAGGACACCTACGAAGGTGTGATCGACTGGGCCGGATATACCGACCGTTACTTCCTCTCCTGCCTGATTCCGAAATCCCAGAAAGAAGCCAAGGTAAAGATCTCTTTCCAGGAGCCGGTGGTAACCACCAAGTATGTGCAGTCCATGGATAGACTGGATCCGGGCAAGCAGTTCACCGCCTCATTTGACTTTTTCATGGGACCCAAGAGCCTCAAGCTCCTCAGTTCCTTTGACAACTCCCTGAAAAAAGCGATCAATTTCGGCTGGTTTGATATCCTTGCCAAACCCTGCCTCATAGGCATGAACATCATCCACGGAATCATCCCCAACTACGGCATTGCCATCATGCTCCTGACCTTGCTCATCAAATTGGTATTCTGGCCCCTCGGCACCAAGAGCTACAAGGCCATGAACGACATGAAAAAGCTCCAGCCCCTGATGACGGAGCTGCGGGAGAAGTACAAGGATGACAAGCCGCGAATGAATCAGGAGGTAATGGGCCTGTACAAGACCTACAAGGTAAATCCCATGAGCGGATGCCTTCCCATGCTGGTGCAGATGCCTATATTCTTCGCCCTCTACCGTATGCTTTACCAGGCCATCGAGCTGAGACATGCCCCTTTCATGGGCTGGATCAACGACCTTTCAGCTCCCGACCGGCTCTTTCATTTTGATTTTGCCATTCCCTTTATGCAGGCACCCCACGGCATACCTGTACTGACCATTATCATGGGCGCAACCATGTTTCTGCAGCAGAAGATGTCACCATCCACCGGGGATCCCACCCAGGCTAAGATGATGATGCTGATGCCCCTGTTTATGACCTTTATCTTCATCAACTTCCCTGCCGGGCTCGTTCTGTACTGGCTTGTAAACAACGTGCTCTCAATCGGTCAGCAGTATTACATTCAAAAGAAATTTGCGTAACACCACGGAGGTAGCATGAAACAGACCCAGGAATTTGACGGAAAGAATCTCGAACAGGCCATTGAAAAGGCCTGCGCAGCCTTGAATGTGACCAGGAAGAAGCTATCCTATGATGTGATCTCCTCAGGCTCTTCGGGAATTTTCGGAATAGTGGGCGTGAAAAAGGCCAGAATCAGGGCCACCCTGCCTGAAAAAAAGATCTCCACCAACGGCACTGACAGGGACGCCATTGAGGACGACGAGCTTGACGGCGTCATGTCCATTGTGGACGAAGCCTTTGCGGAACCAGCGGTAAAGCAGAAGGAACGTCCGAAGAAAAAGCCGAAAATGAGCCAGCCCAAGAAAGCTGCTCCCAACAAAAAAGCTGCTCCCAAGAAGAAGAACGACAAAAAAGTTGTCTCCAAATGGGAGCAGGACTTAGAAACTCCCGAGTTTCAAGATACCGAAGTCCCGGAGCCTGAAGTCGCCAAGCCCGAGCCCGTAAAGCCTGAGGCCCCAAAGCCCGTGCCCACAGAGCCCGAGGATGCTAAACCCGAGCCCACACAGCCTGAGGCTGAGGCTGCAAAGCCTGAAGCCACGGAGCCTGAAGCAAAGGAGGCCGACGCTGAAAAGGATCTCCCGGACTTTGAAGAGGATGTTGAGATCGATGAAAGGGACGAGGGGTATCCACCCAAGTACAAGGATGAAATTCCTGTGGATGTCTCCGAAGAGTCAGTTGCCCTGGGTATAGAGACACTCCAGAAGATGGTGGATCTCATCACCACCGATTCCACGGTGATTGCAGAGACAGACCAGGACCGCCTGCTGCTCAGGGTAGAAGGCGGCAACTCCGGTGTCCTCATCGGCAGAAGGGGACAGACCCTGGAAGCCATGCAGTTTCTCACGGACAAGATCATCAATCGGAAGAGTGAATCCAGGGTAAGGCTCAAGGTCGACATCGAAGGATACATGGAGACCCGGAAAGCCAACCTCCAAAGCCTTGCACACAAGATGGCGGAAAAGGCCAAAAAGACCGGTAAACCCGCGACCATCAACCAGATGACCGCCCAGGACCGACGCATTGTTCACCTTGCCCTGAAAGACGACACAAGGGTAAGAACCCAAAGCATGGGTGACGGGTACTACCGCAGGCTTGTGATCTTTCCGAAGAAAGGTGCATTCAAGAAGCGAAGACACAGCAGAAAATAAAAAGATGAAGTTCGATACAATAGCCGCCATAGCCACACCACCTGGAAGCGGCGGAATCGGTATTATCAGGATCTCCGGACCCAAGGCCATGGAGCTTGTTCCACGTTTTTTCGGAACCGGCACCACGGGCCCGGACCCTGATCCGGCCCTTGAATCCCACAGGGTCGTCCACGGGTATCTGTTCGAGGACCAGACCGGACGGGTCATTGATGAGGTGCTTCTCCTCCCCATGAGGGCGCCCCGCTCCTACACGGCCGAAGATGTCGTGGAGATCCAGGCCCACTCAGGTCCCCTTGTGATGGCAACCATCCTTGACCAGGTGATCTCGGCAGGAGCGAGAATAGCCGATCCCGGCGAGTTCACCAAGCGGGCCTTTCTGAACGGCCGCATTGACCTCACCCAGGCCGAGGCCGTGGCCGACATCATCAATGCCAGAACCACCGGCTCCTTGAGAATCGCAGCTTCCCAGAGCCTTGGGGAACTCAAGCAGGCCATCCAGGGATCGAGGGACACCTTGATCGAACTGCTCGCCCTTGTGGAAGCCGCCATAGACTTTCCGGATGAGACCCAGGAACTGGTTCCCCAAACCCTGGGCCTCGACCGGGTCCGGTCGGTCCTGGCCGCATGCCAGGGATTCATCCAGAAATATGAGGATGCTCACTTCCTGAGGGACGGCATCAAGCTTGCCATCTGCGGTCCCCCCAATGTCGGCAAATCCAGTCTCATGAACCGGTTGCTTGAAAAAGAGCGCTCCATTGTCACATCGATTCCCGGCACCACCCGGGACCTGATCGAAGAGAGCCTCAACATCAGCGGCATTCCCTTCCTTGTCTCTGACACGGCAGGCATGCACCAGACCGACGACCTTGTGGAGAAGATCGGCATCGAGCGAGCTAAAAAACACATCGCCAGCTCCGACCTGATCCTGTTCATGAAGAGTGCGGGCAGCGACATCTCCGAAACCGAACTCCAGGCCATCGTCCCGGAAGACAAAAAAACAATACTGGTCATCAACAAGATCGATCTGGTTGATGATCCCCTTGAAGACCTGCCCCCTGCACTTGCCAAGCTTCCCAGTGTCAGGGTATCCGCCCTAGCGGATATAGGGATCGGCGCGCTTCGAAAGAAGATCACGGATCTCTCCATCGGGGATCTTGCCGACACCTCGTCGGTGGTGCCCAACCTGAGACACAGAAAGGCCCTTGAACGGGCGGTCGAAATCCTGAAAGCCGTGGAAACCGGTTTCTTGAACGACCAGGAGGAAGAGACCCTTGCCATCGACATACGGAATGCAGCCGATCTGCTTGGCGAGATCATTGGTGACACCGCAGGAATCGACATTCTTGACACAATCTTCAGCAACTTCTGCATAGGAAAATAGAGGAATCTACCATGGGTATTGATTTTAAAGAGCATTTTGAAAAATATGAGGCACTGGTCTCAACCGTTGACCAGGTATTTGCGAAGGTAAAACAGGAGTATCCCAAGGAGGTGTTCTGCCGGGAAAAATGCAGCGACTGCTGCTACGCCATGTTTGACCTCACCATCATCGAGGCGATCTACATCAACCACAAGTTCAACGAGAAGTTCAAAGGAACGGAAAAGAGCGCTCTCATTGACGATGCGGCCAAGACCGACCGCGCCATTTTCAAGCTGAAACGGGACGCCTACAAAGAGTTCAAAGACGGAAAAAACGAGGTGGACATCCTCGGCAAAATGTCAATGGAGCGCATGCGCTGCCCCCTGCTCGGGGCCAACAACATGTGCATCCTCTACGACTCCAGGCCCATCACCTGTCGCCTCTACGGCATTCCCACCTCCAGCGCAGGTATGAGCCACATCTGCGGCAGAACCAACTTCAAGGAGGGGGAGAAGTACCCCACGGTCAACATGGACGCCATCTACTCCCAACTCCAGCTCATCTCGGCCGAACTGGTCCGTGCCATCAACTCTGAGAATATCAAGATGTGCGAAATGCTCATTCCCGTATCCATGGCCATGGTCACCGACTTTAACGAGGAATACCTGGGAGTCAAAACAAATGGATAACTTCACCCCGGAAGAGATCGAGGCACGCAAGAAAGCGATCTATGACTCCATGGGAAAGCGGGGAAAGCGGCAGATCGACAAGGTCGGCTACGAAAACTGGGATCCGACCCAGACCCCCAAGGATCCCATCGAGATCCGAAAAGACGGCACCAAACGCACCACCCAGCAGCTCATCCGTGAATTTCTCACGGAGACCAGCGACGATGACTACTCCAACTCCTATGCAGAGGGCGCATTTGAGATGTGCCTTGGCATCATCAACGACGAGGAGAAGATCCGAGGTATGTACGCGTTTGCCAATTGGTACACGGAGCTGCTGAAACGAGAGGGGCATGACCCCCTCTAACGAGAAGCGCCTCCTCAGGATACTGAACGCCTCGGAAACCCGGGTGACGCCAAGGGATCTTGCCATCAAGCTTGCCCGGGAAAGCGGCATCACCTGCGGGGAGGCAAGACGCGTCCTGAAACGCCTGGTGGCCGATGGTGAGATTGCCTATTCCTACGACTTTGGCGCCACCCATGTGGAGCCGTCCTTCTCAAGGCCTGTGCAAATCACTGACCACTTTGTGCTCAGTCCCTGGGGCAACAGAACAGCCGACGATCAGGCCCTTGAGATCGTCATAGCCCCGGGCATCTCCTTTGGATCGGGCCGGCACCCCACAACTAGGCTCTGCCTTGAAGCCATTGACCAGGCACTGCTTACGACAAACGGTACGGCCGTTCCCCGCCGGGCTGCGGATGTGGGCACCGGCTCAGGCGTACTGGCCCTGGCCCTGGTCAAGGCGGGATGTGACACCTGCCTTGCCCTGGATACCGACCTCAACTGTGTGTCAGAGACAAAGCACAACGTGGCTCTCAACCGGCTTGAAGAGAGGATAGAGGTGACCGGCGAACTCCTGGAGATCTCCCACGGCCCCTTTGACCTTGTCTGCGCAAACCTTCGGTATCCCACCCTCAGGCAGCTCTCCCAGCTCTTTTACGAGGTCACCCAGCCCCATGCCCTTGTGATCCTCTCCGGCATACGCACCTGGGAGCGGGACGGCCTCATGGACCACTACACAACGCTTGGCTTCACCTGCACCTGGAGCCGCGACGAGAAAGGCTGGAGCGCCGCTGTCTTCAAAAAATAAGGGGGACGCCCCTAAAATTATAAGTTCCCCCCCTCTTCCACAACAAGGTCATTATCCAATGGGCGTTCCCGAATAATATGGAAACCTTAATTCAATTTGGCCATCCAGGCCTGTTCATCGCCTCGTTCCTTGCGGCCACGGTCCTCCCAATGAGTTCCGAAGTATTGCTGGGGCTTCTGCTGGCAAACGGCTTTGATCCCATGGTTACAATGGCAGTTGCCACCTCCGGCAATGTGCTGGGCTCTGTGGTCAACTACGGCCTGGGGCTGTGGGGAAGTAAATTCCTTGTTAAAAAGGTGATCCGCATCACGGAGAAGGAGTTTGCCAGGGCCACCGGGCGGCTCAACCGCTTTGGGGCTGTCAGCCTCTTGTTTGCCTGGGTTCCCGTCATCGGGGATCCCCTGACCTTTGCCGCCGGCGTCATGCGAATCAATTTCATCCTCTTCCTGATCCTGGTAACAGCCGGAAAGGCCCTTCGCTACCTGGCCATTGTCCTGGCCGTCTCATAAACAGGAAACCTGACCACTCTCTACCGGTCGAGATAGTCGTACAGAGTGCGGGCGACCACCTGGTGACCGATTGGGGACCAGTGCTGGTCATAGGTGTAGCAGGCCTGTTTTCCCTGGCCTGATCCTTGGAAATGCCGGAAACCTTCCTTATCCCCAAAAAGTTCCTCCCATTTGGGTTGAAATCCTTTAGTACTTAGATTCCTGTCACGATTTTTCGTTTTTTATATGTGTGAAGGTTTTAGGATAGGATCTTGTTTTTTGTCAAAGAAAGTATAAAAGAAAACGGCCCGGACACAAGGAGTTGTGTCCGGGCCGGGATTGGTGCAGTGTTCATGCTTTTCTTACAAAAAGCAACGGTAGCTGTTCTACCGCTCTCCCCGTTTGTAGGGCTCTCCCAGCATGGCCGGTGCGTTGAGCTTTTTGCTGTCCTTGAGGCTCACGGCCAAAAGGATCACCAGGGTTGCCAGATAGGGCAGCATGGCCAGGAAATTAGGCGATATGCCCAGGGGCTGAAGCAGGTACTGGAGCACGAAGATGCCGCCAAAGAGAAAGGCGCCCCAAATCGCCCTGCCCGGATTCCACAGGGCAAAGATGGTCAGCGCAATGACGATCCATCCCCGGCCCGCTGTCATCCCCTCGATCCAGGATTTGGAGTAGGAGGTGGAGAGGTGTGCCCCGGCCATGGCGGAAAACCCGCCGCCGATCATCACGCTCATGTAGCGAACCAGGGTAACGTTGACGCCCTGGGTCTCTGTGGCCCTGGGGTTCTCTCCCGTGGATCTGACCTTGATGCCGAGGCTCGTTCTTTCAAGGAAAAACCAGGCGGCAAAGGCAAGGAGTATGGCCATGTAAAAGAAGGGGGTCTGGTTAAAAAATATGGGTCCGACCACGGGAATATCGGAGAGGTAGGGGATGGCCACATCGTTCATCTTAACTGCAAGGGGTTTTCCCACATAGGGTTTGCCCAGCATGCCGGAGAGGCCCAGGCCGATCATGGTGAGGGCCAGGCCTGAAACCACCTGGTTGGCCTGGAGGGTCACCGAGGCAAAGGCGTGGAGCATCGAAATGAGCATGCCCGCCGCAATGGCGGCCAAAAGCCCCAGCCACGGGTTGCCCGTGGTATAGGTGACGATAAAGGCCACCACAGCCCCCACACTCATCACCCCCTCGACTCCCAGGTTAAGGATTCCCGAACGTTCGCAGATCACCTCGCCCACTGTTCCCAGAAGCAACGGGGTGCCTGCGATCATGGTGCGCTGAACTACTGATATGATTACATCTTCCATCTATTTACCCCATCGTATGGTAATTTTGTTCTTAAAAAAGAAGTCTCCCATGATGAGGAAGACCAGCAGGGTTCCGTTGACGATCTGAACCGTGGCGGCCGGAAGCCCCAGCGAGATCTGGATGGCATCGCCCCCCACCAGGATGCCGGCAAAGAAGAGCCCGGACACAACCGCATAGAGGGGGTTGAGCTTGGCAAGCCAGGCCACGATGATGGCCGTGAACCCGTACCCGGAGGAGATGGAGGCGGGATAGGTCAGGTAATGGTGGATGCCCGCCACCTCGCCGACCCCGGCAATCCCGGCCATGCCGCCGCTGACCGCCATGACGATCAGGGAGGTTTTGAAAAAGTTGATGCCGGCATACCGTCCGGCATCGGGATTCTCTCCAATCACCCTCACCTCATACCCAAACCGGGTCTTGTAGACCACCACCGCAAGGATGACGGCAAAGACCAGGGCCAGGATCAGGGTGACATAGTGGATCCTGGAGCCTGAGATCACCCCGAGGATGGCGGATTCCGGAAGATTGTCCGTGCCGGGGAACCCGAACCGGGACCGTCCCTTCCACGGTCCCACGATGAGCAGGGTCATGAACTCGGCACAGATGTAATTGAGCATCAGGGTCGAGATCACCTCGTTGATGGAGAAGCGGATCTTGAGGATGGCCGGAATCAGACCCCACAGGGCACCGCCCAGGAATCCGGCGGCAAACATCAAGGGAACGATGGCCCAGGAGGGAAGATTCGGCCCCCAGGCAAGCCCCACCCAGGTGCTGAAGATCGCCCCCATGAGAAGCTGGCCCTCGGCCCCGATGTTCCAGAAGCGGGACCTAAAGGCAAGGGTGAGACCGCCGCCGATGATGATGAGGGGAATCGCCTTGGTAACCGTCTCCTTGAACCCGTACATGGAGCCAAAGGAGCCCATAAAGATCTTTGAGATGGCGTAAAAGGGGTTGACCCCGCAGGCAACAAAGATGAGGCCGATGGCACAGAGTCCTGCAACCAGGGAGGCGATGTTGGTCATGAAAGACCGCAATCCCGTGGTGGTCGCCCTGTCACTGACTTTTATTCTTAACATATGATTTCTATCCTGATGAACACCCATGGGAATTTCCATGGCTGTTTAATGGTGTTACTTTGCAATAGGTTAATCAAAGCCGCAGGGAGCCGGCCATCATGAGTCCGATGTCGGCAAGCCTGGGATCTCCGGAATCAAGGACGCCGACGAACTCGCCCTCAAACATGACGGCGATCCTGTCGCACAGCTTCATCACCTCCTCCAGATCCTCGGAGAAGAGCAGGATGGCGCCCCCCTCCCGCCGCCGGGTCAGAAGCTCCTCCCTCAGGTACTCGGTGGCACCCACGTCCAGGCCGTAGGTGGGATGGGAGGCCACCAGCAACGGCGGTTTTTCGCTGATCTCCCGGCCCAGGATCAGCTTCTGGATATTGCCGCCGGAAAGATTCTTTGTCTGGACATCGATGGAGTGGGTGGAAACCCGGTAGCTTTCCACCAGGGATTTTGCATGATCCCGGATCTGGCTGTACTCCAGGAAGAGTTTCTTGGAAAATTTCTTGAGGTGGTGCTGCTTGAGGATGGAGTTGTCGTAGAGAAAAAGCCCGGGCGCGATACCAAACCGGATTCTCTCCTCCGGGATATGGGAGAGACCGGCGTCATAGATGCGCCTGGGGGACATGTTGGTGGTATCCACCCCCTTTACCTCCACCCGGCCGGTTTCAATGGCCCGGATGCCGGTGATGGCCTCGCCAAGCTCCCGCTGACCGTTTCCGGCAACCCCTGCCACGCCGAAGATCTCGTTCTCATACACCTCAAAGCTCATGTTTTTCACCACCGGGGTGCCCTTGTCCCCCTTCACGGTGATGCCGTCCACCTTAAGAACCGTGTCGCCCTTGGGCAGCTGCTCCCGCTCCGCGTTAAACAGCACCTCCCGGCCGATCATCATCCGGGCCAGGGAGCGTTTGTCCATGGTGGCGGTGTCGGCGCTGCCAACAACAGTTCCCTTCTGGATCACCGTGACCCGGTCACAGATATCCATGATCTCGTCGAGCTTGTGGGTGATGATGATCACCATGTGGCCCTGGGCCTTCATGTCCTTCAAAATATGGAACAGGTCCTCTATCTCCTGGGGCGTCAGCACCGATGTGGGCTCATCCAGGATCAAAAGGTCGGCCCCGTTCAGCAGTGCCTTGATGATCTCCACCCGCTGCTGCTCCCCGGCAGAGAGCTGCCAGATCTTCATGGTGGGGTCCATGGCAAAGTTGAACCGCCTGGCAAACTCCACCACCTTGTCCCGGATTCGGATCTTTGGGAAGAAAAACGGCGTTTTTTCATATCCCAGGGCGATGTTCTCCAGCACGCTGTGGTTCTGGACCAGCATGAAGTGCTGGTGCACCATGCCGATGCCGTGGTGGATGGAGTCAAGGGGGGAGGTAAGGCGAACCTCTTCGTCGTTTATCAGTATCTGGCCGCTGTCCGGCTGGTACAACCCATAGAGGATGTTCATCAACGTGGTCTTTCCAGCACCGTTCTCCCCGAGCAGCCCGAGGATCTCGCCGGAGTTCACCGTGAGGTTGATATCCCGGTTGGCTGGATTGCCTTGAAATGATTTGGAGATTCCTCTCATTTCAAGCTTCTTGATCTTTCTCATATCTCTCCTGAAAAACAAAGGGCCGGGATATGCATCCCGGCCCCGTTGATGTCATCCCCTATTTAGGGATGGAACTCTTGATATTGTCCACAAAATACATGATGCTGAGAAGCTCGTCCTTGGAAGCCCGCTCCCCTTTCTTGACCTTCAGGACGCCTGTGTTGTCGGTAATCGGGCCCTCATAGGGATCAAATACATCCACACCCTGTTTCATCTGGGCATACCGCTTCAGGACCAGGTCATACACGGAGAGGTTCCCAAGATCCCCGGCATCCACCTTGATGGACTTGAGTTCATCGATAAACTTGGGATTGATGATCTCCTCCTTGCTGCCGCCAAGTATGGCAGCCTCTTCAGCTGCAAGCCACCAGACATCCTCGTTGGTCCAGGTACCGTCGTGGATCGCCTTGAGGACCTTGACATACATGCCGCCCCAGTTCATGAGCTGGCCTGAGACAACCGAATCCTTTCCATAGGGCTGCATGGGACTGTAATGGCTGAAGGAGTAGATCTGCTTTCCCTTTTCCGTGTGATCCTGTCCCACCTCGATCACGGCCGGGGTATCCTCGGTAAAGGCCAGGGTGTCGCATCCCTCTCCGATGAGGGACTCGGCAGCCTCTTTGGCCTTGTCAGGCCCGTACCATGCATAGGTCCAGCGAACATCCACCTCGGCCTTGGGGTTCACCGCCTTGATGCCCAGGGCAAAGGCGTTGATGTGACGCACAAGCTCAGGAATGGGGAATGCGCCCACATAACCGATCTTGTCGGTCTTTGTCAGGGCGCCGGCCATGAGGCCGTTCAGGTAGTAGATCTGGTAGAGATCGCCAAAATAGGTGCCCACGTTCTTGGCACTCTTGAACCCGGAGCAGTGCATGAAGGTCTTGCTGGGATATTTTCGTCCCGCCTTGATGGTGTCATCCATGTAGCCGAAGCTTGTGGTGAAAACCACATCGCACTTCTCTTCCTGGATGAACCGGTCGATGATCCTTGCTGAATCAGACTCAGCCACAGACTCGATATAGGTGGTTTCAAGCCAGGGAAGCTCTTTTTCGGCAAACAGCCGTCCTTCGTCATGGCCGTAGGTAAATCCGTAATCCCCCACAGGACCCACGTATACAAAACCCGCTTTAAGCTTCTTGTCCTTGGCAAAGGCAACCCCTGAAAGCAGAGCAAGACAGCAACACAACACCAGCAAACGCTTGACCAAATGCATTTTGTAAACTCCTATAAAATTAATTTTAAATAAAATTACCTTAATACGATATTCTATCCGTTTCCGTCAACCATAATGATCTGAAATAGCGGCAAAAACCAGGGCGATTCCGGGCAACACCCCCGTGTTTCCCCTTCTGTATTTCTCAGAAAGAGAAGTAAACTTTTTATCGACAAAAGAAAAAATCTATGGTTAAAAGATTATTTTATTACGCTAACACCATTCTATCAACAAAACGGGGAAACCATGTCTGAAGAATTAAAGATTCTTGAAAAAGGCACTATTTTCAGCTCCCTCGCACCAAACGATCTGAAACGAATTGGATCGCTCATGGAAAAACGGGACATCCAAGAGGGAGAAACACTTGCAACCAGCGGAGAAAAGGCGACCCAATTTTTTATCCTGGGATCAGGAACCCTGCTCATCGCAATGGCTGACGGAAAAACTGCGGTAATGGAAACCCCCGGCGATTTCATCGGCATGGAGCTGCTTTCGTCAAAGGGAGAATACATCAACACCGTGATCTCCCTGACCCGGGGCGAAGTGCTGGCCATCAAGCGGGACGACTTCATCGCTCTTATCCAAGAAGACTCGGCCCTGGCAGAAACCATCATGCACCAGTGGCACTCCTTTCTGACAGAGACCCTTCCCTTTGTGGAAAAAGAGGCGTCTCCGGACACCGAGTATCACTACTAAGCGGAGGTAAGATCTTGTACGGAATAGAAGCAATAGCAAAATACAACGGATGGGCGATCTCAGCCGTGGGCGTATCCATCGTCTTCACAGGCCTTGTGCTCCTCTCCCTGTCCATCTCCCGGATCCACAAGCTTCTGGATCTCTGGGACAACCGAAACAACATCCAGCTGTTCAAGAAAAAGGTTGTGGAAGCCCCGAAACAGGAACTTCCGCCATTTACAACCAAAGAGAAGGCGTCGGCACGCCAGTTCCACCTGCTGATCAACACCATGGACGATGCGTTCTCCCTTCAGCGCCTTCTCCACCTGGCCACGATCAGCGGCCTTGAACGCCCCCACTCAAGCCTTGAGCACCTGCTGAAGGCACGGATCATCGAACCCGACCACCAGGGTCACTATCTTTTTAACAGAGAAGCGTTTGATCGATTCGTTTCATAGACAAAACCACTCAAACGAGTAGCAAGCAGAGGCAAACATATGGAGACTCTTTTTCTAGATTTTTTTCACAACACAGGTTTCTTTTTGTGCGACTACCGCAACATCATCATGATCCTTGTGGGAATGGTCTTTATCTATCTTGGCATTGCAAAAGATTACGAACCCCTTTTGCTGGTGCCCATCGGATTTGGAATGCTCATGGGAAATATCCCGGTTTTCAAGGGCCTTGGACTTGGCATCTATGAAACCAACAGCGTTCTTCACTATCTTTACATGGGAGTGACCCAGGGGGTCTATCCACCCCTGATCTTCCTTGGCATCGGCGCCATGACCGATTTCTCGACCCTGCTGGCCCGGCCCGTGCTCATGCTGTTGGGCGCAGCGGCCCAGGCAGGCATATTCATCACCTTTCTGGGTGCCCTGGCCCTGGGATTCACCCCCCATGAGGCCGCATCCATCGGCATCATCGGCGGCGCCGACGGCCCCACGGCCATCTTCCTGACCGCCAAGCTTGCCCCCACACTCATCGGCCCCATTGCCGTGGCAGCGTACTCTTACATGGCACTTGTGCCCGTGATCCAGCCGCCCATCATGCGGCTCTTAACCACGAGAAAAGAGCGGCTCATCCGCATGGAAGAGCCCAGGGAAGTATCCAAACGGGAAAAAATGCTCTTCCCCATCGTCGCATTCCTGCTCTGCTGCTTTCTGGCGCCGGCGGCCCTGCCCCTCCTGGGTATGCTCTGCTTTGGCAACCTTTTGAAAGAGGCGGTGGTTACTGAAAGGCTTGCCGTTGCGGCAAGAACATCCATCATCGACTCGGTGACCATCCTGCTCGGCGTTACCGTGGGTGCCTCCACCCAGGGGGATGTGTTCCTCACCACCAAGTCCGTTGGTATCTTCTTCCTCGGCGCCCTCTCCTTTTGCGTGGCAACGGCCTGCGGCCTTCTCTTTGCAAAGTTCATGAACCTGTTCCTGAAAGAGAAGATCAACCCGCTTCTGGGCGCTGCCGGCGTCTCTGCCGTGCCTGACTCCGCAAGGGTGGTCCAGGTGGTGGGCCAGCGGGAAGATCCCACAAACTTCCTGCTCATGCACGCCATGGCACCCAACATATCCGGTGTTATCGGCTCTGCCATCGCAGCAGGCGTTCTTTGGAGTTTTATGTCCTAACAACACTTATACGGAGGTTTAACCATGCTGGAAACTCGACTGGATGATCAGATTCTCATTGCAACCCTTACCAACGGTAAAACAAACTCCATCACCCGTGAAACACTGGACCAGCTCCAGGCGGCTGTGGAGCAGGTAACAACCGATGAGACCATCAAGGGCCTTATCCTCACCGGTAACGGCCGCTTTTTTTCCAGCGGGTTCGACCTCTATACCTTCATGGGATTTGAGGAACTCGACCAGGCCGTGGAGTTCCTCACCTATGCGGACAAAGTGCTTCTGGACCTCTTTCTCTGCCCAAAGCCTGTGATCTGCGCCATGAACGGTCACTCGGCAGCAGGCGGACTGATCCTTGCCATGGCGTCGGACTACCGGATCATCACCGACCATCCCAAGATCAAGGTGGGCATGTCCGAGGTCAAGATCGGGGTGCCCCTTTCCACGGCCCAGAGCGCCGTGATGCGCTTTGGCCTGGACAGCGACAAGCGGTTCCGGGACGTCATGTACTTTGGCGAGATGATCGACGTTCACACCGCCCTTGAGCGGGAGATGGTCGACCAGGTGGTTGATGCGGACAAGCTGATCGACACGGCCAAGTTCATGGTGGCCCTCTGGATCGACACCCCGGCCCGTCCCTTCATCGGCCTGAAAAAGGAGCTGAGACACGCCACCGGCGAACAGATCCGAAAGCGGCTCACGGAGACCGACTGGCACCCGGGTTTGAACTGCTTCTTTAAAAAAGAGGTCAGGGACACCCTCGCCTTTGTTCAGTCCACCATGGAGTAGCAAATAACGATACAAAGCAGGCACCATCTCCTGAACAAGGCCATGGTGCCTGCCCCCATCCCATCCCCCTGTACCGTTTTCCCACCCCCCGGAGTATCTGACCTGCTTTTTTTTACCATTCCCCCTTGCCCTATCCCGGATAGGGCATATAATACAGAGTGGCACTGCCTGGACAGGGAGAGCCGATTTTCCGGCTGAAACCCGAACCAAACCTGGAACCGTGGAGACCGCTACTGTTAATGATAGAAAACGATAAAATCCCCGGAGACGACCCCGAGCAAGACCTGTTTGCCCTCGGCCGACAGATCACCATCGAGTATTACGACTGTGCGCCCAAGGCGCTCCTCGACCCGGACAAGGTTGAGGCAATCTTTTTAAAGGCTGCCCGCGAAAGCAACGCCACCGTGATCAACTCCTCGTTCCACAAGTTCGACCCCCAGGGAGTGAGCGGGGTGGTGATCATTGCAGAATCCCATTTCACCGTCCATGCCTGGCCCGAGCACAACTATGCCGCAGTGGACATCTTTACCTGCGGCGACAGCATCGACCTTAAAAAGGCAGTGGACTCCCTTGCCGCCTCCCTTGGTTCCACCAACGTGGTTGTCTCTTCGGACAAAAACCGGGGACTCATCCCCTACACATCCGAGAAAAGAACCGCGGACGACATGGTCGCAGCACCGGGTCTCTACCCCATCTCATGGAAAAAAGAGGTGGAGAGGAAGGCACCCTGGGGCGTTCTCACCTCCGTGGACCTCTACGAATGCGACCCCGGCCTGATCCGGGATGAAGCCGCCATCAAGCGATATGTTACGGAGCTGTGCGATCTCATTGAGATGAGGCGGTTCGGCCATTGCCAGGTGGTCCACTTTGGAGAGGATGAACGGGTTTCAGGATTCAGCATGACCCAACTCATCGAGACCTCCCTGGTTTCAGGCCACTTTGCCAACGCCTCCAACACGGCCTATCTCGATATCTTCTCCTGCAAATATTATGATCCCCGCCAGGTTGCCGAATTTGCCCTGTCCTTTTTCAAGGGCGCACACTACAAGATGCACCTTGCGTTAAGACAATAACCCCTTCCCCTTTGGAGTACACCCCATGAATAAAATAATGAACGGATGGTTTTCCGAGATCTGCCCCATGTGGCCCGGCATGGCCCTTTCCGTTGAGATAGAGGAGACCCTCTACAGCAAGCGCAGCGAGTTTCAGCAGATCGACCTCTACATGACAAAAGGCCACGGCAAGATGCTGGTGCTGGACGGCATCATCCAGCTCACCGAAAGGGACGAGTTCGCCTACCAGGAGATGCTCACCCATGTGCCCATGTTTGCCCATCCCAACCCGGAACGGGTTCTGGTGATCGGCGGCGGGGACGGCGGTGTCCTCAGGGAGCTGGGCCGCCACGACTGCATAAAAGCCATAGACTTCTGCGATATCGACCCCGAGGTGATGAAGGTGGCCAAACAATTCCTGCCCTCCATGGCCTGCGGATTTGACGACCCCAGGGTCACGGTCAACATTGCCGACGGCAGCAAGTTCATCCAGGAACATAAAGACACCTACGACGTGATCATCGTGGACTCCTCCGACCCCATCGGTCCGGGTGAGGCCCTGTTTGAACGGCCCTTTTATGAAGGGCTTAAGGCCGCCCTCAAACCGGGAGGCATCGTCGCCACCCAGGGAGAATCCTTTTTCATCCACCAGGAGTGCGTCAAGAACCTCATGACCATCACCCGGGAGCTGTTTCCCGTCCAGGCATACTCCTACATGCTGGTGCCCTCCTACCCCGGCGGACATCTGGGCATCTGTCTGGGTTCCAAGGGACCGGAATTAAGCACCCCGGCAAGGATCATCACAAGCGAAATGCAGGAGGAACTCGAATACTATTCCCCGGAAATTCATACGGCATCCTTTGTCCTGCCCCACTTCATGACCAAACTCATAAGGGACCTCTAAGCCCATGGCTGCCGAAAACGACGCCATCCGGATCAGGATCATTGACAGGGCCAACCCCCTTGATATCATCGCTCTTTACAAGGACGCCGGGTGGTGGAAGAGCGAGTACGACATGGACACGGGCTTTCTGGACACCCTTGTGAAAAACTCCGCCTGTTTTGCAGGGGCTTTCCACAAAGAGACCATGGTGGGCATGGGCCGTGCCATCTCAGATAAGGTGAGCGACGCCTATGTCCAGGACGTGGTGGTGCTCAAACCTTTCCGGAAAAAAGGGCTCGGCCGGGGCATGGTCCAACTGATCATCCGGCACCTGCAGGAAAAAGGCGTGGACTGGATCGGCCTTATCGGCACCCCCGGCACCAAAGATTTTTACGAAAGTATCGGGTTTGAACCCATGGAGGAGCACATCCCCTTTGTCTACCGGGGATAATTAATCGGCATGCAGACAACCATCGCACCATTCAAGCCCGTTGAGCTAAAGGACAAGGCGCTCATCAACGATTTCAACCATCGTTTCACCCCCATGAGCTGCGAATACAGCTTTGCCAACCTCTTCTGCTGGCGGGAACTCTACCGCCTCTCCTGGACCCTCCACCAGGACAGGCTTCTCATCCATGACGGGGTCGAGGGGTACACCCTCATGCCCCTGGGGCCGAAACCGTCCCCAAGCGAGCTTTCCCAGCTCTCCTGCTCCCTGATCAAGGCCGGCATGCCCGGAGACCTGGGACTGGTGCCCCTTGATTATGCAGAAAGCCACCCGGAATTGAACCACGACTACACCCTTATCGAGGAGAGGGACTTTGCCGACTACCTCTACCGCACCGAGGAACTTGTTGAACTGAAGGGAAAAAAGCTCCACAAGAAACGCAACCTCGTGTCCCAGTTCAACAGAACATACCCCGACGCCCGGGTGGCAACCATGACCGGCCGGGTCAGAGCCCTCTGCCTTGACTTTGCAGAGCGCCTCTACAAGGGCAATGCCACCATCTCCCAAACCACCACGGAGGAACACCTGGCCCTGAAGGAAGCGTTCCGCCATTTTGACCCGTTGGGCCTTGAAGGCATCGCCATCCTGGTGGACGAGGCGGTTGTGGCCTTTGCTGTTTTCAGTCCCCTGAACGGCTCCACCCATGACATCCATTTTGAGAAATCTGACCACCGCTTCAAAGGGGTCTCCCAGGCCATCAACCAGGAAACTGCCAGGCACCTCACCGGCAAATGCACCCTTGTCAACCGGGAGCAGGATCTGGGCATTCCGGGTCTCAGAAAGGCAAAGCTCTCCTATGCCCCGGCCCGGCTCTACTCAACCCTGACCCTGAAATACCTTCAAGAATAGTCCATGACCGGATAAATGGGGTTATGCACAGGAGATTTTATGCACCCAAGAGCAGTTCTGTTTGCAACTATTTGTTCCCTTTTTTTTGTCCCGTCTGCCTTCGCTGAAAATCAGGCACGCCTTATCTATGATATGCCGGCGAACAAACTCGAAGCCGGGATAGAAAAAGAGATCAGACAGTCGGGTGAGATGGAAGATGTGGTGGCATTCATAAACGATCTTTTCCGGCTGCCAATGCCAAAACCTCTGGATTTCAAATTAGGTGGAAAAGAGGGCCCCCTGTATGATGACAAATCAAATGAGATTCTCATTCCCTACACATTTATCCAGGAGGTAAGGAGCCGGTTCCGGGCGGCTGATTATTCTGAAACAGGCGTAAGCGTGGAAGAGGCAACCATGGACGCGCTGACCCATACCCTGTTCCATGAGCTAGCCCATGCACTGATTTATATCTACAAACTTCCGGTGTTAGGCAAAGAGGAAGATGCCGCAGATGGACTGGCAAGCGTTTTGCTGATTGAATTCTTTGAAGACGGTGCTGAGATGGCCATCAGTGCAGCGGACCTATTTGACTTGGAAAGTGACGATATAGAGTCGTTTGAAGCGGAAGACTTCCTGGACGAGCACAGCCTTGATCTCCAGCGTTTTTACACGACATTGTGTCATGTATATGGCAGCGATCCTGCAAAATATGCCTACCTCAGAAAAGAGACCGGTTTTTCGGAAGATAGAGCAGATCTTTGTATTGATGAGTATGAAAACATCTCAAGAAGCTGGCTTTTCTTACTAAAACCGTATATGCAGCAAAACAAGACAAATTCCGCCGGCACTAAAAAACCGCAGCCCTGAGCCTTGTGTAATCAGTAAATGACCCAGGGAGATATTGAGATATTGAGATATCCGACCCTGTTGATAGCAAAACCCAAACAGGCATTACGAATGCGCTTGGATTGTCCTCCCGGGATCTTGATGAACAATGTCCCATACAGATAGTCTCCTCCGGACATTCGAAAGTCATGGTAGGAATTAAAAGCAAGAAAACGTTAAATAACCTTCAACCGGACTTGAGTCTTTTAACCAGGATAAGTAAGCAAACCGGTTAAGGTACAGGTAAGTAGTGATGCGACCATCGCATTCAAAACAGAGATGGAAATTTAAATCACCCGACCTGCTGACCCAGGCGTTCCCGGAGGATATGATTGCCTCCCAGGGAAATGTGATAAATGTTTCATCCTATTTTGCCAGAAGGATGTTACCGGACAGACCGTCCACAGCAAATTCACTCACCAAGGGTGTCCGGGTAAATGCCAGTATGCCCGGAACCGCTGCACCCCACCGGGGCGCCTCCCCCCGCGTCCAGACACCCGGATCGCCAGCCCCGGCAACTCGATTGACCCGTCAGTCTCTTCTACCGTCAGGCCCCCAAAATAACGACGTTTTAATATCTCAACCTCGTTTTCATTCTTTTCTTTTGGAAACTGATATAAATATGCTATAAAAAATTGTTCATTGTAAAGTTTCAAAGAAATATTTCAACAATATCAAGACTTCTTGAGAGCGAGGAAAATATTTTAGGAACTGTGTACAATCGAAATCAAATAAGGAATGGCGCGGTTTTGCTGTTCATTTTCATCTCCCTTATTCTGTTGCCAGGTTCGAAAGCCTTGGCCGGCCAATGGCCGGTTGTCAACAATCCCAAAGGACTTGCAACCCTGTATCCCCAGCAGCTTGAATTGGATCAGTATGAAACATATCAGAAAACCCGGCTTGGCTTTCATGAAAACCCGTTATTCGCGAAAAAGGTAAAACAAGGACTGCTTCCCCCGGTTGAGGACAGATTACCGGCCGTTCCCCTGGTCGTCCTTCCCTATGGGGAGATCGGGCAGTACGGCGGCACCCTCCGTGGGATCAGCCTCTCCTTTGAAAGCGGTACTTCGGAGATCTTATCCTGGCGGCACACCAATTTTGTCCGGTTTAATGACGATGCCCGCACCATCGTGCCCAATGTTGCAAAAGCATGGAAATGGGATGAAGATTATTCAGGGATCACCTTTTTCCTGCGAAAAGGTCACCGCTGGTCCGACGGAACGCCTTTTACCGTCGACGATGTTGTTTTCTGGTTCAATGATATCCTCATGAACAAGGAGATACACCCGGAAGTCCCAACCCCTTGGGGCGACCTGGACACAAAGGTTGAAAAGATCGATGCCACCACGGTGAAATTTACGTTTAACAAACCCTATACCACGCTGTTGTACTACCTGGGGGGAGTGGGGTCCTATTATGACCCCTACGCCCCCATGCATTTCCTAAAAGCGTTTCATATTAAATATAATCCAAAGGCCAATGAAACAGCTGTAAAAAAAGGGTTTAGGGATTGGACCCAGCACTTTCGCCAATATTGGAGCAAATGGACGGATTCGGTGGTGATGCGGCCTTCCGGATTAAAGGTACCCACCCTTGAGAGCCACATTCTAATCGATGACCCCACCCCGGCTTCCCGCAAATTTATGGCCAATCCATATTATTTCAAGGTGGATACGGCCGGCAATCAACTTCCCTATATTGATTATCACCATGAGCGATTTCTAAAGAGAACCTTTTGGGCCGGGGAGATCAAAAACGGCAACGTGGATCAGAAATCCCAGAATCTGCCCCTTGACCTCTATCCGGAGTTGAAAAAAAACCAGGAAAAAGGCAATTTCACTATACAGCTGCCCCAGACAGGGGCAGGTCCGGCCATTATTTTCAATAAAACCCATAGGGACCCCGTGCTCAGGGAGATTTTCCTGGATGCCCGGTTTAACCGCGCCATGTCCCTGGCCATCAACCGGGAGGAATTGAATCAGAAACTGTTCCTGGGCCTTTGTAAGCCCCAGCAGGCCCTGCCGCAAAACACCCTTTTCATAAGCTGGTCAGAAAAAAATTTCATGACAGGGTATGCCCCTGACAGGGCCAATGCCCTGCTGGATGAGATGGGACTGAAGCGCGGTGCCGACGGCATCCGCATCCGAAAAGACGGCAGTCCCCTATCCGTCTTGTGGGAATACACCCTTCAATATGTATGGTCCCATGATTTTCCAAAGCTTGTGGCCCGGAATTGGAAAGATATCGGCATCCAGGTGGTTCTCAAAGAGGTGACCACCAAAGAGACTAGGGAAAAACAGGAGACCAACACCCTGGATATCACCAGTGAGTGGATGTCACCCTTTGAACCCACCCTTTTTGCAACACCGACGACATTTATGCCCCCCTATGCCACCATCCATCCAATCATGGGAAAGCCCTGGATAGACTGGCAAAACAGTAAGGGGAAGCTGGGGATCAAACCGCCTGACTGGGTGTTGGAATTGTGGGAACTGGGCCTGGATTTTGTTTCCACGATACCCGGAACCGACTGGTATGATGCCGTTGGCAGGGAGATCGTTCGGATCAGCCTTGAAAATTTAACCATCATCGGCACCCTGGGTGAAGTGCCGCTTGTCACCATTGTCTCAAACAAACTTGGCAACACACCGGCCTGGAAAATCAACTCCTTCTACTATGGATATGCCTACCCCTACCGGGCCGATCAATGGTATTTCAAACGATGACCAGCCTGAAAAATAAATTCCTCATTCCCACAGTGGTCATTATCCTCATTGGCATGGGGCTGTTTGCCTTTATCTCCTTTGCCAAGGCCAGAAGTATTTTTACCCATGTGATCATAGAAGAGATCGATCAAATCGCTGACACAACGGTTGGGGGCATGTCCACCTGGATTTCAGACCGACGGATTGACATTAAGAACTGGAGCCAGCAGAGACTCTATGAAACAGCTCTTCGGTCTACCTTTCTGGGGAAAACGGCCCGGACCTATGCCAGCCGGCAACTGAAAAAGATAAAAGAAAGCTACGGGTATTATGAAGACATTGTGGTTGCCGGTCCAACGGGGGAGATCCTTGCCTCATCCGACACGGGCCTCATCGGAGCCATCAATGCAAAAGACCAACAGTATTTCCAGGAAGCCATGAAAGGCAACATCCATGTTTCCAGGGAGGTGATCATAAGCAGAACAACCGGAAACCTTGTTTTCATCATTGCGTCCCCGATCATGGAAAATAGAACCGTCATGGGGGTGCTGTTTGGTGTTCTTAACGTGGATGACTTTATCAACCAGTTTGTCACCACCATTCAGATCGGTAAAAACAGCTATGCCTATGTATTTAAAGAAGATGGTGAGATTATTGCCCATTCAAGGGCGCCCCAACTCCTGGGCACCAACATACGCGACCTTGAATTTGGCACAAAAATGCTGGGCCAGCAGGAGGGCGTCCTTGAATATGAGCTGCGGTATGCTCAAATAACGGCTGTGTTTAAAACCTTTCACGAGATCGGACTGACCATTGTGGTGTGCGCCCAGACCCGTGAGATCCTGGCACCGGTCAAGGAGATGCGCAAGCTGTTCCTGGCCATCTCCTTTGTGATCGTTATTTTGGTGACATTTTCGATTTTAATCATTGCCAACTCAGTCACCCGGCCCATCAAAGATCTGGTGGAAGGCCTTAAGAAAATGGGCCAGGGCCATCTGAGCTACCGGATCAACCCGGAAAGCAATGACGAGATTGGCAATATCGGCCATGCATTGAATCAAATGGCTTCTAACCTGGAGAGATCACAAAACAAAATCAACCGGCAGAACAATCTTCTGATTAAAGCCCGGGATGAACTGGAACAAAAAGTAGATGAACGCACCAGGGAATTAAAAAAAGCCGAAAAAGAATATCGAAGCCTGTTTGAAAATGCCATTGAAGGTATATTCAGGATCACACCGGATGGCCGTTACATCAATGCCAATCCGGCCCTGGCAAAGCTTCTGGGATATGATGCGCCAACGGAGTTATCTTTTTTCAACAAACTATTGTTTGTAAACCCGGCGGATTTTGAACATATTAATGCCTTACTTCAAGCCCGGGGAGACATTCTCGGATTTGAGACCCTGATCCTCCGGAAAAACATGACCCATTGCTGGTGCTCCCTTTCCGTTCAAGGCATCACGGATGCCAGTGGCAATCTTTCATATTATGAAGGATCGGTTCTGGATATCAGCGAGCGAATTGAAAAAGAGAACGCCCAGAGAGAGCGGGAGGCGGCCGTTGCGGCCAACCGGTTGAAATCCGAGTTCATTGCCAATATGAGCCATGAGATCCGGACGCCCCTGAATGTGGTGACCGGATTTTGCGGCCTGCTTTTCTCCATGTCCCCGGACCCCAAACAGCAAAGCTATATCAACTCCATTAAATCTGCGGGGGAAAGTTTGCTGACCCTTATCAACGACATCCTTGATCTCTCTAAAATGGACGCCGGAAAACTTGAGATCATCAACACAAAGGTCAGTATCACTGCGCTGATCGATCAGATCGGGCAGATGTTCAGGCCCATTGTCCAGGAAAAAGGGGTTGATTTTCATGTGGAGATAAAAACGGAGTTTCCCTTTTGCTTATTACTCGATGAGGTCAGGCTGCGGCAGATTTTAGTCAATCTTGTGGGCAACGCCACGAAATTCACCGATCAGGGACATATCAAAATCATGGTTCAGCAAAAGACCAAACCCGGCACTGAAAAATGCTGTGATCTTTATATCTCCGTGGAAGATACCGGGATAGGAATTGATGAAGCCAACTTTAAAAAGATGTTTGAATCCTTTGAACAGCTGGACTCAAGCATTATGAAAAAATACGGCGGCACGGGTTTGGGCCTCCAGATCTGCAAACGACTGACAAATGCAATGGGGGGCCGGATTGAGGTGTCCAGCACCCTGGGAACAGGAAGCATATTCACGGTGGTGCTGGAGAATGTGAAAGAGGACATCAGTGACAATTATTTCACGGTTCATCAAAATGCCTTAAACCGTGACCATTGGGACGGCCCATCATCACCCCGTTTAATCTCCCCCCCCTCCGAATCCGGCAAACCACTCCCGGAGTTCCATACGGTCTCCCAGGAGTTTAAAGATATTTTACAAAATGAAATGCTGCCATGGTCTCAATCACTCAAAGAAGCGATTATTGTCAACGATGTCATGGAGTTTGCCCAAAAACTCCATTCCCTGGCCAGGCAGCACCACATCATGCCCCTCACGGATTTCAGCAGGGAACTGATCGAATTTACCGATTTTTTCGACATTCACATGATTCAAAGAAAACTGGAAGAATTTTCATCACTGGGCAGACTGATCTTAAATTCCAGTTAACGGATTCAACCTGTGAGAAGCGAATTTAACTGAAAATCCGGCCACCACGTAAACATGAATCCTGTTAACAAACGGATACTGCCCATGGAAAATTCAAGCCGCCCTGCATCACATCAATATCAATTCGTTGACTTTGCCCGGGACCTTCCCAATATCTGCTCCATGACCGGGCTTTTCTGTACGGTTTTAAGCATCTACTTCTCTTTGCTGCACCATTTTGCCATAGCCGTCATTGCCATGCTCTGGGCTGTTTTCTTTGATTATTGCGACGGTATGATTGCCCGGCGGATGAAACAACGGCCCGAGGTTTTCGGCCGGTTTGGCCAGCAGCTGGATTCCATGATCGACATCATAAGTTTTGGTGCCTGTCCGGCCATATTCCTTTTAAGTTATGGACAGTTTTCCCCCTGGCTCTTACCGGTGGTCTTTTGCATCCTTGGGTCAAATGCATTACGGTTAAGCTATTTTAACCTTTTTGGCCTCACGGATGATGGCTCATACATGGGGCTGTCACTGGACAACAACATATTTATCTTTGCTTTTGTCTTCCTGTTTGAAGGCGTGTTCAGTCCTTCCCTGTTTCTGATCATTTTATCGGCCCTGTTCATTGGACTTTCCCTGCTGAACCTCTCCCCCGTCCCCACCCCCAAATACCAGGGAAAATGGTTTTACCTGGTCGTGGCCTATATCTTAATCTTAACGCTGATTTATGGTCATGGTTTAATGCCCGTCTGAAAAGGGCGTTAAAACCGTCAACAGGAGTAATAGTAAAACAATGATGGAACATCCTCAAACATTCAGGGATTGCATTTCAAACAGCGACAACGAATGCCTCGTCTACGGTGCGGATAATTTATCTCAGTTCACAAGGTCCAATGGCCACATCCATTCAAAATGCGACCGGGCCCTTCCGGCAGCCCGATCAGAAGATATCGTTGTATTGCGAGGAAAACTGGACAGGGACTACCAAAGCTGGCTCCGCTCCCTCGGCCTTGGAACCGATCATGTGGTGGCCTATGATTGCTCAACCGGAAACACACCCCTTTCCCGCCTGATCGCTGAAAACCCGGAACCGGTCAGGGAAGTCATTCAAAGGATCAATAAAAAGCCCGTCTATGTTCCGTGGTTTTCCGGAAGTTTGGAAAAGAGGGCGACAAAAGCACTCAGGGCGGATCTTTTTGGTGCCGCAGCCTCGTTGACATGGAGATATAACGAAAAAGCGGAGTTCAAAAACATCTGCCGGCAATTGGATATCCCTGTGGTCGAAGATACCCTGTTCAGGATCTGCCCGGAAAACCCTGAAAATCCGTTTGAAATGGAAAAAATCATCCGGCAATATCTGTGTGACCACCCCATGGTTCTTGTACGGGGCACCCTGGACAATACCGGGGTCTCCATGGTTTTCAGAACACGGGGAGACGATATCAATGCCTTGTACCGTAAGATCTCCAATCACGGTGTCGGCCATGTGATCATCGAACCATTCCTAGATGTCATCTCATCCCCCAATGATCAATGGATCATCACCAGAAAAGGGGAAATAAAGCATCTTGGCAAGCGGGATCAGATATGTAAAAACGGAACTCACCATATTGCAACCATTAAGAAGCAGGAACCGGATTCAGAAGAATTAAGCCGGATTAAAGGGACCTCCTTTAAAATCGTTCAGCATCTGGCAACAACAAACTACGTCGGTGTGATCGGCATCGATTATATTGTAACGGACACAGGGATATATCCGGTGGAGAACAATGCCCGCTTTAACGGCTCCTCCTATGTCAGTATTATTGTGGCCAACGCTGAAGAACTGACCGGTCCGGTCCCCTGCTGGAAATTCATCAAAGCCAGGACCTCGCCCTGCCCATTCAATACCCTCTCAAGGCAACTGGCCCCTGTTCTTTTTGACGGCCGGAAACCCATATCCGTCTTTCCCTATAATTGTGACAGCCTGGAGGAAACAGGCGATTTTGCAGTAATTCTCATGGCCGGTTCCCCGGATGAGATCGACTCCCTTGAGGAAACCCTCCGGCAACTGGGCGTGGGCTGACCGCCCCCCTCCCCGACAATCTGTTCGCGGATCTTATTACTAATCTTTTTGTGGAGCTTTGAATGATGCAGGATCAGTTGATACGACACATGGATGATGATACCCATAATTTTTACTTTATGATCAATCCCTATTTTCCTTCCCCCGGGATGATGACTAAGATCAGTGAAAATCTGCCCCACCTCATTCGCTATTATCCCTCCAACCAGGAAGTCATTGCCGGAAAGATAAAGAACGTTGAAAAAATCGACCTGCCCCTCCTTGCCGTGAACGGCAGTTGTGAAGCCATTCGCATCCTGCTGCAGCAAACCCCTGGCAGGAAACTTGTGACCGTACCCAATTTTAATGAATGGGAAATCACGGAACATCTTCCCATTGCCTATGATGCCACCACCCAAGAGATCATGGATGCCATCGAAAAAAACCATATCGATCTGGTCTGCATCTGTAATCCCAACAACCCCACCGGATTTTACCGTGATGACATACAGGCCCTGGTGGATGCCTTTCCAAAGGTTAAGTTTGCCATTGATATCAGCTTCATCGATTTTGTGGATGAAACCATCCCGGCCTGCCCCAAAGGAAAGAATGTCATTCTCATAAAAAGCCTGGGAAAAAACTATGGTATCTGCGGCCTGCGCCTGGGGTACATTGCATCGGAGGATGAAGCATTCATTGAAACACTTGCGCCGTTTATCCCCATCTGGAACATCAATTCCATCACGGAATATTTACTTGATCTCATCCTGGAGAATGCAGAGGCCTATGACTCATCCAGGATAAAAATCATCCAGGGCACTGCCAGGATGATCGCGCTTCTGGAGCAATTCGAGTTCCTGAAGGTTTTCCCAAGCAAAGCAAACTTTGCCATGATCCATACCCTGAAGCCCCTGAAATTCAACCTGAAGAACTGCGCCAACAAAACCGGCCTTGACCAGCATTACTACCGGGTGGCCTACAACAACAACTATGAAGCGTTAAGAGACCTTATCACCATGTAATGCCCCGTGTTGCCTCAACAACCCATTAAAATCTGGAGGAATTAGCATGCTACCACCCATGGAAAAAGCCCTGATCCTTGTTGCAGGGCTGGGAAGTCGATTAGCACCCATCACCGAGACCCTCCCCAAATGCATGGTTAAAGTGAATGGGACGCCGATTCTGGTCAACACATTAAACCATCTGGCTGCAAAAGGATTTAAAGAGGTGGTGATCGTGACCGGATATATGGATGATCTCATCAAAAATGAGATCGGCCATAGGTTCGAAAACATGGATATTGTCTATGTTCAAAACGACATTTTTCATAAAACAAACAATATGTACTCATTGTGGCTTGCCCGGGAGCATCTAATTGCGGACAATGGGGTGCTGTTGATTGAAGGCGACCTGTTCTTTGAAGAGGCGGTGCTGGCAAAATTGCTGGAGACCGATGCCAATTCATACTGGGTGGTTGACAAGTTCATCCTTTTCAAGGAGGGATGTATGCTGACCACCAATGAAACCGGATGGATCGAACAGATCGATATCATCCGCCACACCCTGTCAAAATATGACAGCAGCCAGCATAAATCAGCAGGCATGCTGAAGATCATGAACCAGACCGGTCAGACATTGTCAGATCTCCTTGAATTTGAAGTAAAGCACGGGCACCTGGATATCTATTATGACCAGGTATTATCCAGGCACCTGACCGAAGTTGACCTGGGCACCTGCAATATCAACGGCTTAAAATGGATGGAGATCGATGATGTCCATGATTTAAAAAAGGCTGAAGCCATTTTCTGAGCCTTCGCAATTTTTAAATGTTCAGCTTGTCGATCTTGTATCGCAGGGTTCCCCGGGGAATGCCCAGAAGCTGTGCGGCTTTTGTGGTGTTGCCCCGGCTCTTTTTCAGAGCCTTTCGGATCAGGCGCAGGGTCACCTCCTCCACCACGGATTCAATGTCATAGATCTCCTCCGGGATCTCCACAAAGGATTCCGATTCTGCCAGGGAATCCTCGATCTCCGGGGGCAGGTGGGACCGGTTCAGCGTTTTGTCGTTGTGCATGATGCAGATCCGCTCAAACACATTTTTCATCTCCCGGACATTGCCCGGCCATGCATATTCCTGGAGTTTTTGCCGGGCCTCATCGGTGATGGCGGTGAAGTTCTTATGAAATTGCTTTGAAAACTTGTTTAAAAACAGGGTCGCAAAGGCCGGAATATCCTCCGACCGTTCCCGCAAGGGGGGAATATGGATGGGAAAAACGCTGAGCCGGTAATAGAGATCCCCCCGGAATTTTTTCTCTGCAATGGCCTGTTTAAGATCGATGTTGGTGGCGGCAATGATCTTGACATTGGTTTTAATGTCCCGGTTGCCGCCGATCCTGCGAAAGCACCTGCGCTCCAGCACCCCCAGGAGTTTGGCCTGGAGCTGGATGGGCATCTCACCGATCTCGTCCAGGAACACGGTGCCGCCCTCGGCCATCTCAAACAGGCCCTTGTTTTTTTTCACGGCATCGGTGAACGCCCCCTTTTCATGGCCGAACAGCTCGCTCTCCAGCAGTGTCTCCGGCAGGGCTGCACAGTTGATGATCACCATGGGCATCTCCCGCCGGGGACTTGCATGGTGGATGGTCTGGGCCACCACCTCCTTGCCCGTCCCGCTCTCCCCTGTGATCAGGACATTGGCGCTTTCGTGGCGGGCCACCTCCCGGGCCTGGTCAATGATGGTCTGCATCTGGGGACTTTGGGCCACCACATCAATCTGGTCCGGCAGGTTCAGGCTTTTTTTGAGGATACCCACCTGCTGCTTGAGCTGGCTGGTTTCCATGGCAAGCCTCAGGATCAGTTTGATGGCATCGGCCTTAAAGGGTTTTTTAATGTAGTCATAGGCCCCGAGCTTCAAGGCCTTGACCGCAGACTCGATGGAGGCATACCCGGTGATGATGATCACCAGCAGATCCGGCTCCAGCTCCTTGGCCTGCTGCAGCACCTCGATGCCGTTCAGATCGGGCAGGTTCAGGTCCAGAAGCACGATATCAATATCGTTATTCGCGATAAAATCAAGGCACTCCCGGCCACAGGCCACGGTGGAGACATCATAGGTCTCTTCGGTCAATATCCGGTGCAGGTTTTCCCGGATGATCTCTTCATCATCCACAACAAGAATTTTTTTATTCATCTCTTAAAACCGTAAATTCATAATAAATAATTAATTTGCAGGCAAATGGATCTTAAAACAGCAGCCCCTGCCCGGCTCGGTTTCCACCACGATTTTTCCGTCATGCTCCTCCACAATGGTGTGGGTGATGGAGAGGCCCAGGCCAAACCCATCGGGATTGCGGCTGAAAAAAGGATCGAAAATGTTATCCAGGTCATCCTGGGCAATACCGGGTCCGTTGTCCCGGATGGAGAGCACAACAAACCTCGCCCCCTGTTGTACCACAAGTTCCGTGGATATGGTGATCTCTCCGCCCTGTTCCAGGACATTCAAGGCATTGAGCACGATGTTCAAAATGGCCTGGCGGATCCGCTCCCGGTCGATGTTCACCCGGGGAAGATTTTCTGCCGTATCTTTGCGCAGCTCAACCCCATGCTTTTTACACTGCTTGGTGACAAAAAACAGGGTGTCGTCAATCACCTTGTTGAGATCCTCCAGCACCGGGCTGTGGCCGGGTTTGGAGGCAAAGTCCAACAGCCGGTTCACAATGTTTTCAAGCTTTTCAATCTCCTCCAGGGATCTCTGGATGAGCAGCCTGTCACCGTTCCTGTTGGGAATCCGGTCATGGAGATCGTCCAGCACCAGGGTGATGCCCGTGAGGGGATTTCGGATCTCATGGGCGATACCGGCGGCAAGAATCCCCAAGGAGACCAGCTTGTCCGACCGGCTGATATGCCTTTCCATGTTCTTTCTCTTGGTCATATCCCTGAATATCACCAGGGTGGAGGGCTGTGAATTGTTCGGGCCGCCCTTGATGGTTGAGATGGAGGTTTCCAGGTAGATATGCTTGTTGCCCGGCAGGGTCAGGTCCACAGGCGCCCCACGGATCTCCCCCTCGGGCCGCTCCGCCCGGATCAAATCCATGAGGGCGGGATAGGGCAGAAGAAGCTCCTCAATATTCGACCGGCGCATCTCGTCCCAGGAGCAATTAAAGAATTTCAGGGCCTTTGGGTTGGCCGAAAGCATGGCTCCCCCCTTGCTGAACACGATCAGTCCACTGAGCATGTTGGAGAAAATGCTCTCGATGAACTCCCGCCGCTTAACCGCTTCCTCCATGAGCCGGGCCCGCTCAATGGCCATGCCGGCTTCATTGGCCACGATGTTCAGTGTTTTTGTTCTCTTTTCGGAGATCTTGCTCTTGCCCTTGACCACATCCACCCCCAGCACCCCTGTCAGCCTGCCGTCAATGGTGATGGGGGCCAGGGAGATGGCGTTCTCTCCGATGATGCCGGTGATTCTCCCATAGAGGGTATCTAAAATGAGGTCATGGAAGATGGCCGGCTTTGGAGCCCCGTTCAGGGAAGCACCCGCAACGCCAATGGGTTCCAGGGCAGTGGCATGGATCTTTTTTTCAACTGCAAGGTCAAATCCTGCCGCCTTTACCAGCTCAAGGCGGCCATGTTTTCCATCGGGGATAAAGAGCATGGCCCGCTTGAATCCAATGCCCGTAACACAGGTGTTCAATATCACCTCATAGACCTTTTCCCGGTCAAAGGCAAAGGTGAGCAACTGGCCTGCGGAGTGGATGCTCTTCAGGATATCCACATGCTTTTCAAGGTCATCCAGGGACTTGACAAGGTGCTCTTCGTGCTGCTTGAGCTTATGGCTCATGATGGAGAACTCCCGGCCGAGGATGCCCAGCTCATCCCCGCTGGTGATGGAGATGTCCACATCATAATGTCCCCGGCTGATCTCGCTTATTTTTCCGATGAGCATGCGGATGGGCCGGGTAAAGCTCCGGGCAAGGAACACGGCAGCAATAGCCACGACAATGGCGGTAAAAAAGATCAACCAGAAATAGCTGCCCGCAGTTTTGCCAAGCATGAAGTGGATCTCATCAAAGGTGCGGTTCACGGTCCTGTGGAACACTTCGGTCTGGGCCCCTAAAGTGACACCGCCGAAACAGCCGGTTTTCCGGAACTCCCCCTGGTTGAACTTTATGGGGGCATAGGCAAGCACCCTTGCGATCCCGCCCACGCTTGAGGTTTGGCGGACACCGGACCTGCCGGCTATCACCTCCCGGGCAATCTGCGGATAATTTTCGTGCACAAAGGGAACATGGAGAAGGTTAAAGGGCTGTTTTCCCGCCTTGATCAGGGCTTGCTCGTATTGGTCGGAGGCGGGATCCACCAGCCGGCCGTTCCGGTCACTGCCCCGGATGTCCCAGGGTTTGGGATGGGTGATCATCCACCCTTCGTCATCAAATATAAAGGCATAGTTGCCGCTGGCATAGCTTGGAAACACAACCTTCTCATCCTTAAAGGGCAGTACATGCTGGGTAAACTCCATGAGGTGCCGGTGGTCAAGGGCCAGGGAGACAACCCCCAGGAGGCGTCCTTCGTGATACACTTTTTTGGCGAATCGAATGATGCCCCGGTAGGGCCGGCCGCCAGAGGCCGGTTCCACGGCTTCATCCCCAATGGCTTCCCCCTCCCTCTCCACATGGTAACCGATCAGATGGGAGACATAGACCGCCTGGTCCGCCATGGCCATGGCCCCTGTGAAATAGTTCTCCTGGCCAAAGCTGCCCTGAAACTGGCCGGAGACATCCCTGCCCTGTTCCACGGCCCCACCCCCTTTGATGAGGATCTTTTCCCGGCCCAGGGGGTCGGCAAAGGTGACTTCGCAGTACAGGGGGATCGTTTTTTTTATCCCCTCCCGGGAAACGGGAAAGGGCGCGCCCATCCATATCTCCCGATGGTGAACCCCGGCAAAATCCAGGTAGATCTTCAGATCAACCGGCAGGGTGGCGAGCATGTTCAAATCGTCCATGCTTGCGGAGAGGAGCTGCTCCACCTGACCGGCAATGGCCTGGGCCCGGGCCTCGAGAAGGGACATGGAATTCTGGGTCAACGCATTCCTGCTGCTGTTGACAAGGATTGAAACGGTACTGTTCATGCGCATCCAGGTATAAACGCTTAAGCCCACCAGGGGCAGCAGGGAGAGGAGCAGAAAACCGCCCAAAAATTTTTTCAATATTCCAAATTTCATATAACGCATCTATTCAATCTCTTGTGTCATTCAAAAAAACCGCTTTACCAGTCAATTCACCATGGATGGCCGTCAAACCGCTACAGGGGTATTTACCTTAGTATGTTTGCGGGCCAGGCACAAACCTTTTCACCACCCGGCCTGAAAAAATGGCCAGGACCTGGGATAAAACGGCGGAAATTCGCCGGATGGCGGTGAATTTTAGTCCGTAAGCCCTGGAACAACAGCAACCAATGCCCCCCGTTCCTTAGGGATTCAAGGAATCTGTTTTCCCTGAAACGCCCCTGAAAACAAGGCAAGCCTCACCAGGACCCGCACAGGGCAGGACGCCCTGTGCGGGCCATTACTCTTCTGGCATACAACTTGCCTATGGGAGAAATAGAAAAAAGTAAAAAACCATAAGCTTATCACCCAATGGAGGAGTATTAATGGCGTCTGAAGTGAACATGAATAAGAGGTCCAAACTGCAAATGACAGGTCTCCTACTGGGGCCTGTACTCTTTGCCCTGGTGTGGATGATGAACCTTGACCCGGCCCATCCCGAGGTCACGCGCATGGCGGCAGTGGCTGTTCTCATGGCGGTGCTGTGGGTAACCGAGGCGATCCCCCTTGCGGCCACGTCACTGATTCCCGTCATCCTCTATCCCCTGCTGGGCATCATGAAGGGCAAAACTGCGGCCGGGGTCTATTTCAACAGCACCATCTTTCTGTTCATGGGCGGATTCCTCATCGCTCTCGCCATGGAGAAATGGAATCTTCACAAGCGGATTGCCCTGTTCACGGTGAAAACCATCGGCGGCGGTCCTTCCCGGATCATATTCGGGTTCATGCTCGCTTCCGCCTTTCTTTCCATGTGGATCTCCAACACCGCCACCGCCGTGATGATGCTTCCCATCGGCCTCTCCATCATCATGAAGATGGAGGATCAGTTTGGGGAGGAAACCACCAAGTCCTTTGCCATCCCCCTGCTGCTGGGTATTGCCTATGCCGCGTCCATGGGCGGTGCCGCAACCCTGGTGGGCACCCCGCCCAACCTTGTGCTGAGCCGGACCTTTGAGCAGCTCTTCCCGGCCGCACCGGGCATCTCCTTCGGCACCTGGATGCTCATGGCCCTTCCCCTGACCGTTGTCATGATCGCCATCATCTGGTTCCTGCTGACCCAGGTGTTTTACCGGACCCCGGCCCATGTAAGGGTCGACCCCACCGTGGTGGAGAAGGAGTACAAGGATCTCGGCCCCATCTCCCCTGAGGAGAAAAAGGTGCTCATGGTATTTGCCCTGACCGCCTTTTTATGGATCTTCAGAAAAAACCTGAACCTGGGATTCGCCGTTGTGCCGGGCTGGGCATCCATGCTGCCGTTTCCCTCCCTGGTGGATGACGGCACCGTGGCCATTGCCATGTCCATGATCCTGTTTTTTCTTCCGGTGACCCGGAAGGAAAGCACCTCCGCCACCATCCTGGGCAGCGAGGTGTTTACCAAACTGCCCTGGGGAATTATCCTTCTTTTCGGCGGCGGGTTTGCCCTGGCCAAGGGATTTCAGCTCTCCGGGCTGTCGGCGTTCATCGGCAACAAACTCCAGATTCTGGAAGGGACAAGTCCCGTGGTGATGATCTCAAGCATCTGCACCACCCTCACCTTTTTGACGGAGCTGACATCCAACACCGCCACCACCCAGATGATTCTTCCCGTTCTCTCATCCATGGCAGTGGCCATGAAGATCAACCCCCTGATGCTGCTGATTCCGGCGACCCTCTCCGCCTCCTGCGCATTCATGATGCCCATTGCCACCCCGCCCAATGCCATTGTTTTCAGCAGCGGCAAGATAAGGATGTTCGACATGGTCAAGGCGGGTATTTTGATCAATTTCATCGGTATCATAGTAATCACAGGGATTTTCTTTGCCCTTGGGACCACGGTTTTCTCCATTGAACCCGGCATGATTCCCCAGTGGGCCATGCTTACAGCCAACTAGTAAAATAGCCTGCCGGGAGATCCCAACCGTTGGAAAAGATCTCCCGGCAATTTAAAAGTAGTCCATGAGTCCCGGCCTGAACGCCTCATAGGCCGCAACCTCCGCCATGGAATCCGTATCACCGGGACTTACCGGTTCACGGACAAACCGATCAAAAAACCCCTGGACCATGCCCGGTGCAACACGGATCCCCCGCTGCTCAGCCCGCCGTTCAATCACCACCTTTTTCCCGGAATTAAGTTCAACCTCCTTAAACGGATAGTGATAGGAGAGTGCCGGCCTCAGGGCGGTATTGAAATAACTTAAAGACAGTTCCACGCCTTTAAAATCCATGTGGTCCCACAGACGGCTGCCAAAAAGCAGGCGGTCCCCTTTCCCCGGAACATGCCACAGGCAAGGATCGCAACCGGCTGAAACCAGCCCATCGTTCATACGGCCGATCGCTTCGGGAGCGCCCTCCAGGACCATGGAGCGGATATACCCGGTTTCCGTGACATCTTCGTAATCCTTTTTAACCAGCAGGGCGTTTCGCCGGCGGGTCCCTGCCCCCTGGAACTGGTGCCGGTAGATGAAGGAACAATAATTGACCGGAAGGGGGATCTTCTCGTCAAGGGTATACTTCATCACCTCAAGGGCGGCAAGCTCGGTTTCAAGCACCGTGACCCCGGGACCGTGAAGAAAAGTGTAGTTCCGGCCCATGAACTTCTCCCTGTTAAACGGGGTGCACCGGAGCTGGTGGAGGTTCAGAAAATCCACCCCCATGTTGCCAAGCTCGTAAACCACCTGTTTCAACCGCCCAAGATCCTCCGGAACGGCCGGGATCTCCACCGTGACCCTAGGAATGATGCCCACGGCCCGCCTGACCTTGTCAAGGTTGTACCCATCAGCGCCGATATCAAAGCGGATCTCATCAAGCCCCTGGTCCCGGAGGGCCTTGAGCTTCTCTTCGGTGATCAGGATGCCGTTTGTGTACATCCAGATGTAGAAGGGGCGAACCTCCCGCTGTCTCAGGGTTTTTAAAAACCGCATCACCCGGTCAAAGGTCAGGGTGGGCTCCCCCCCGCTGAAGCTGACCCCACGGATGTTAAAGGCGTTGAGATAATCCACATAATCGTCCGGATTATCAAATTCAAGGCTGCCCGTGCCGGGAACGGATCTGTCCGTTTGGGACGAAGGGCAGTAAAAGCAGTTTGCATTGCACAGGTTGTTGACAAACAAACAGGACCAGCCCCCCTGGCCGCACAACTGGCAACCGGGGGAAAGCGCGCCGGTAAACGGTTTGGTGTTGGCAAACCCCCATTGCCCCCCATTGCCATGGGAAGAAAAAATAGCCTCAAGTAGCCGGTCGCGCCTGTGGCCGGCATCCATGGCCGCCTGTTCGGCAACCCAGGCCATGGCGTCATAGTTTTCCCCACATTCCCTGCGATTCATCTCTGCGAAAACCAAAGGATCAAACTTCATACCCGCTCCAAATTGTGATAGATTTAGCCAAAGGATCATTGTCCCCGATCAGGCGACCTGCAACTGCTGTCATGGGCACAAACCTTTCCCAGCTACCAGTTCCATGGATAAAACACAAGCCTATTCCATCCCAGGGTTCATCATTGAAGGAACAGGGGAAGAAAGCCTGTAAAAATTATCATCACAGAACCTCGCCCACCAAGGTTCACCCCTTGTTTTCAGCCAATAGTTGTGCTAACGGTAAAACAGCACCAAGGCTCAAAAACAGTGAACAGCCAAGCGGAGGGTTCAACATGGTTGTACATGAATCCAACAGGGCCGGCAGCAATGGAGAAACAGAGAATCCCGGCCCCAACCGGCCCGATTGGTCTCCAACACTTACGACATTCCGGAAGCCGGACAGGCGAAAAGCGATCCTGCAGTTGACAAACACCCTACTCCCTTACGCCGGCCTGTGGTACCTGATGATCCGGTCGATCCAACTGGGCTACTCCTACGCATTGACCCTGATGATCGCCCTGCCTGCCGCCGGATTTCTGGTCCGGATATTCATTCTGTTCCACGATTGTGTCCATGGCTCTTTTTTCCCGGCAAGGCGGGTCAACACATTCTTCGGCTATCTCCTGGGGGTATTGGTGTTTACGCCGTTTGAAGACTGGCGGTTCATTCACCTTCGCCACCATGTGACCTACGCGAATCTCGATGCCCGGGGATTCGGCGACATCTGGACCATGACGCGAAGGGAATATGAGAACGCATCAAAAAAAGAACAATGGCTCTACAGAATTTACCGCAACCCCCTGGTGCTGATCGGACTGGGCGCCTTGTTCATTTTTCTTTTCAGCAACCGGCTCCCGACCCAACGGGTGCGGCGGAAGGAAAAAATGGGCGTTCTTTTCACCAACCTGCTCATCCTTGCCATGGTCCTGGCTGGTGCCCGGGTTCTTGGGTGGCAGACCTACCTCATGATCCAATTGCCGGTGTTGTGGCTTGCAGGGGCAGGGGGGATCTGGTTGTTTTACGTGCAGCATCAGTTTCCGGGGGGATACTGGGCACGCAAACGCGAATGGGAGCCGTTACGCGCGGCCATGGAAGGCAGTTCTTTTTACAAATTGCCGGCGCTGCTAGGTTGGTTTTCAGGCAACATCGGCTACCACCATATCCACCACCTGAACCCCAGAATCCCCAATTACAAACTCAAGCAGTGTTACGATGCCGTTCCGGCACTGCAAACCATAACACCCCTCACCCTCAGGAAAAGCCTTGCCTGTGTCCGGCTGAAAGTATGGGATGAAAAGCAACAGGAGATCGTTCCGTTCCCCTGAATCCGGGTGTGGCGAAAAACCTTGCCATCCGGGGAACGCCCCTGATATTTAGATCATCCATGAACAATATCACAACATCTACGAGGAGTCTGGTGCAAAAAATGAGCAAACAAGACACAGTCACGAAAACAGGCAGTTTTATCCGAAACTCCGCCACCCTGAAAATTGTAGCCATCGGCCTGTTGGTTCTGGTTCTCATCATTCCAACCTCCATGGTCTCGTCACTGATGCGGGAAAGGGAGTCAAGAAGAGATATGGTGGTTCAGGAGATCAACCAGAAATGGGGAAACAGTCAAACCATTACTGGCCCTTTTATAAGCGTTCCATTTAAGTCTTTTTACAAAGACGATAACGACAAGGTAAAATTCAATATCCGCTATTTTCATGTTTTACCTGAAAGCATCGATATTACCGGGCAGATAGACCCGACCATCAGATATCGAAGCCTGTATGAAGCGGTCCTTTATAACACTCAAATCCAGATGAATGGCAGTTTTTCAATGCCCATGCTCAACCAGTACAACATCGATCCTGCAAATGTGCTTTGGGAAAAAGCCGCATTTTCAGTTGGGATCACAGACATGAAGGGCATCCGGAACAATATACCCATCAGATTCAATGGAAACGAGTATAAGGCAGGCCCGGGATTGAAAACAACGGACATTGCGTCATCCGGCGTACAAAGCGTTATTCCCCTCTCCCCGAGCCAGAAAGATATCCCTTTTTCCCTGGAGCTGAACCTGAACGGCAGTGAACAGATCCGCTTCATCCCCATGGGTGAAACCACCCGTGTCAATCTTGAATCCACCTGGCCCTCCCCCAGCTTCAACGGCGCATTCCTCCCGGTATCAAGACAGGTGAGCAATAAAGGGTTTTCAGCCACCTGGAACATTCTGCACCTGAACAGGAACTTTCCTCAATTCTGGGTGGGGAATCAATATAGGGTGGGAGAATCTTCCTTTGGCCTGAGACTGCTGATCACGGCGGACATCTATCAAAAATCCATTCGAATATCGAAATATGCGTTGATGTTCATCGTTTTCACATTTTCCGCTTTTTTCTTTTCAGAAGTGATCAACCGAAAAAGAGTTCATCCGATTCAGTACATTTTAATCGGCCTTGCCATTATTTTATTTTACGTTTTACTACTCTCACTCTCTGAGCATTTGAACTTCGATCTTGCCTATATTCTATCTGCGGCTGCCATCACCACCATCATCACCGGTTACTCCAGGGGGATTTTAAAAAATAACTATTTCGCATTAACGGTGTTCGGCATATTGATCGTCCTGTACACATACTTATACATTGTCCTTCAACTTGAAGATTATGCCCTGCTCATGGGAGGAATTGGACTATTCATCGTATTGACCACGGTGATGTACATCACCCGGAAGATAGACTGGTATTCCCTGGACAAAGATCAAACCCAACAATGACGCAAAAGGGGAGGAAGATCAAATGGCAGGCCAAAGCGATCCATCCAAAGAGCGGCAGATCAGCAGCATATTTGAGAAATATCTGACCCTGTGGGTGGGGCTGTGCATCATCGGCGGCATCCTGCTGGGGAAAATTGCGCCCAATTTAGCAAAGACCCTCGACACCATGTCCATCTCCGTCAACGGAGCGCCGGTGGTGTCGATCCCCATCGCGGTCTGCCTGTTTTTCATGATGTACCCCATCATGGTGAAAATCGATTTCACCCAGGCCATCAAGGCCGGCAAAAGCGGCAAGCCGGTCTTTTTAACCCTTTTCATCAATTGGGCGATCAAGCCGTTTACCATGTATGGCATTTCGCTTCTGTTCCTGGGCGTTGTTTTCAATCAGCTGATTGGCCCGGATGCCACGGATCTGGTAAAGATGCCGTTTGGATTGGACCTGCCGGTGGGTTCCGTGCACGGCGCCGGGACCGTGGTGATGTCACAGGGGGTGAAACTGCTGGAGATCCCCCTGTGGCGCAGTTACCTGGCCGGCTGCATTCTGCTGGGAATTGCCCCCTGCACGGCCATGGTCCTGGTGTGGGGGTACCTGTCCCGGGGAAACGACGGCCTGACCCTGGCCATGGTGGCCATCAACTCGTTGACCATGCTGCTGCTCTACGGCATTCTGGGCGGTTTCCTTCTCGGGGTCGGCCGGCTGCCCGTGCCCTGGCAGGCCCTGCTGCTGTCGGTCTCCATCTATGTTGTTCTCCCCCTTGGGGCAGGATTTATCTCCCGGAGATGGATCATTGCATCAAAGGGGGAAACCTGGTTTAAGGAAAAATTTCTCCACGTGCTCACCCCGGTGACCATCATTGCCCTCCTGACCACCCTTGTGCTCCTGTTCAGCTTCAAGGGCGAAGTTATCCTGAACAACCCGCTGACCATTGTCTGGATCGCCATCCCCCTGTTCCTGCAAACCATTCTTGTCTTTGGGCTGGGGTATGGTGCTGCCAAACTCATGAACCTCTCCTATGAAGACGCCGCCCCGGCGGCCATGATCGGTGCGTCCAACCATTTTGAGGTTGCCATCGCCACCTCGACCATGCTGTTCGGCCTCTCCTCGGGTGCTGCCCTTGCAACGGTGGTGGGGGTGCTGATTGAGGTGCCGGTGATGTTGATGCTGGTAAAGTTCTGCCTTGGCACCCAGGGCTTTTTTAAACGATAAGGAGATCTTTTGAATGAAAACCACGGATCAGACCCTGATGGAGCAATTAAAAATCACCGACAGGGAAATCCTGCGGCGGAAAAAATACCTGAACTTCACTGACCAGGATGCCAGACAGCTTGAATCCATGCGGGAGATAATTGCCGGTGAAATTGATGATATTGTGGACCTGTTTTATAAAAAGATCCTCCCCTTTGATGAGATGGACCGGGTGATCGGCGATGCCGAGACCCTGTCACGGCTTAAAAATTATCAGCGCCAGTACATCCTCACCCTTTTTGACGGGCAGTATGATGAAGAGTATGTCCATTCAAGATTGCGGGTGGGGGTGGTCCATAAACGAATCGGCCTGGATCCCAAATATTATATATCCGCAGTCCATAACCTGAGTGCCATATTGCGGGAACTCATTTCAAAACAGAGCGACCGTGATTGTGAGTCCTGCATGATGAGCCAGCTGGCTGTTGAAAAAATTTTAATGTTTGACCTCTCCTTAACGGTGGATACCTACATCAGCAGCCTGATCGCCGAGACCCGGCGCAGCAGGGATGAACTGGAGAACTATGCCGAGTCCCTTGAAGAAACCGTTGCCCAAAGAACACAATCCCTCAAAGAGCTGGCCCGCCATGACGGCTTGACCGGTTTGCTGAACCAGCATACCTTTTATGAAGAACTCAAAAAGGAGTTATCCCGGGCGAACCGAGTGAATCGTTCCACCGTGCTCATTTACTTTGACCTGGACGGGTTTAAGAAATTAAATGATTCCAAAGGACACAAGGCCGGGGATGCCGTGCTTGTCGCCGTGGGCAACGCCATGAAAAAAGTAACCCGGGAGAACGAAGTGGCCGCCCGGTACGGGGGGGATGAATTCTGCATTATTTTGTCAGCCCGCAGCCTGAATGATGGAAAGGTTGTATCTGAACGATTATGTGATGAAATTAAAGCATCCATCCCGGAAACGTCGGTCTCCTGCAGTATCGGTATTGCCATCTCAACGCCTGAAAAAAGCATGGATGCAAACACCCTGGTCAAAACGGCAGACAAGGCCATGTATGCGGCAAAAAAAGAACCGGGATTCAGCATCAAAATCGCCGGCCAGGCGTAACCGCCTATCCCCTGTACCGGTTCGCAATGGGAGCGGCCGGGGGCGTTATCCCCCGGCCCCCATTGGCTCGTCATGCCCCGTCGTTAAAACAGGTCCAGCTCCTCCATGTAAGCTTCAAGCTCCACAAGGGGAATGGCCTCCACCACGGCCTGGCCCAGCCCCTTGAGCAGCACAAAATGGATCGCCTCCCCTTCCCTCTTCTTGTCCCGGCGCATGGCATCCAACACCTGGGCCCCGGAAAGGGAAAACCGGGTGGGAAGGTTCACGTTTTTCAAAAGGGCCTCAATGCGATGGAACTCTTCCGGGCTTAAATACCCTTTTTTCACGGAAAGGGCTGCTGCTGCCACCATGCCGGCAGCCACGGCCTCGCCATGGGGCACCTTAAGGATCTTCTCAAAGGCATGGCCAAAGGTGTGGCCGAAATTGAGCTTCCTGCGCTCCCCCTGCTCCCGTTCATCCCGGTTGACAATGGTGGATTTAATCACCACGGAATCATGGACCAGGCGCTCGATGGCATGGGGGTCCAGCTCCAGGGCCAGGCCAGATGAGGCTTCAAGGAATTCAAACATGGCCCTATCCTCGATGCAGGCATGCTTGATGATCTCGGCCAGTCCGCACAGGACCTCGCTCTGGGGAAGGGACCTCAACAACGCCATGTCGCAGATCACAAACCCAGGCTGGTTAAACACCCCCACCATGTTTTTATAGCCGGAGAAATTAACCCCGTTTTTGCCCCCGACACTTGCATCCACCTGGGCCAGGAGGGTGGAGGAAACAAACCCGAACCGCACCCCGCGAAGAAAGGTGGAAGCAACAAACCCTGTGATGTCGCAGACAATGCCCCCGCCAATCCCCACAATGAACCAGGAGCGGTCCACTTCCAGCTCCACCAGCTGCTGATAAATGGCCTGGACCGTGTCAAGGTTCTTTATCCCCTCTCCCGTACCGATCTCGATGATGGGACAGGGGGGAAATTGATCCTGGTAAAGGGAACGCACATGGGCGTCGGTAATGATGATGGTGTTGTTGTTGTCAGGAATATAGGTGCCAAGGTTTCCCAGCCGTTCCCCTATTGCGAGGGTGGAACGGCCGGTACTGCCCTGGATATCAAGAATTTTCATAAAAGCTCTCCCAAAGGATTTATACTTCAGGCCCGGATTTATCAGGCCTTAAGGGATCATGTATTTCAGGCACGGGGTTACCGGGCCTTGAACTGGTCATGGGCAGACAGGATGAGCTGCTCTGTGGTGTCCCATGAGATGCACTCATCCGTGATGGAGACCCCGTACTTCAACTGAGCCGGATCAACATTGCAGGCCTGGCTGCCCTCGTTGATATTGCTCTCCAGCATCATGCCCACCAGGGCATCATTGCCGTTGAATCTCTGGTTCAGGACATCCTGCCACACCACGGCCTGGCCCTGGAATTTCTTTCGCGAGTTGGCATGGGAACAGTCCACCACGATGGCCTGGGGCAGCTCCCTTGACTTGAGCTGGGCAATGGCTTCCCCAACACTCACACAATCGTAATTGGGCCTCACCCCTCCCCTGAGAACGATGTGGGCCCCGGAATTGCCCTTGGTCTTGATAATGCTGGACCGACCATCCGGATCAATGCCCAGAAAACTCTGGGGAGATCCGGCCGCCACCATGGCATTGAAGGCATTGGCAAGGCCGCCGTCCGTACAATTCTTAAATCCGACCGGCATGGAAAGCCCCGAGGCCATGGCCCGGTGGGTCTGGGATTCCGTGGTTCTGGCCCCGATGGCGGCCCAGCTTACAAGGCCTGCGATATACTGGGGGGTGAAGGGATCCAGCATCTCCGTTGCCGTGGGCACGCCCATGGCGGTGATCTCCAACAGCAGCTTGCGGGCCCGTTTCAACCCGGCCCCCATGTCGCAGGAACCGTCCATGCAGGGATCATTGATCAGTCCCTTCCAGCCCACCGTTGTCCTGGGTTTTTCAAAGTAGACCCGCATGACAAGGAAGAGATGGTCCTCCACCCGGCGGCTGAGATCCCTGAGCTTCTCAGCATACTCCAGGGCGGCCTGGTCGTCATGGATGGAACAGGGGCCGGTGATCACCAGCATTCGCTTGTCCTCCCTGCGCAAAATCTTCTCAATGGTTGCCCGGCTGGATACCACCGTGGCAATATCCGCTTCCGTCATGGGCAGCTCCTGTTTCAGGGCGCTTGGGGCAATCAGGGGCTCAAACGATTCCACGTTTACATCATAGGTCTGTTTCATGGTACGGTCTCCTAAGGTAGATTAAATAAAAAAGGCCATGGAGCAGGAGCTTCTCCACGGCCTTTAAATAAAAAAGCCGTGGGAGAGTTGCCCACGGCTTTGATCGCTTTATTCTGTCAAGAAGAGTTCAGCTCACCCCGGGCGGACGCGTGATATAAAAATAATACCAGAAATAAACGTCTGCAAAAAATCGGGACATGGAGTGATTGATCCTCTCTTAGTGTGTGTTTAGGTTCACCATTTTCCCTACAGCACCCGTTTGAGGATGTCAAGGTTTTTATTCCCCCCCTCAAACCCGACACCTGCCCCCCGCATGAACCATCCACAGAGTTTCCGGGCCCAGGCCTCCGGGAATCACCAAAAGAAGCCATTGAAATTACAGATGCTTCTATGGTATATTCCATGATTTTGTTTATGAAGCAGTGCGAACCGGCACACCCCCCCAAGGGGAGATACAGGTGAAGGGATAGAGGAGAAAAAGTGTATGGGGCGTTTTGATGAATTTGAGCTAACCATCAAAAAAATCCGTGAGTTTCCACTGACCTATGAGACTCTCATTCCAAGGGAGTGCAGTTTTTTCCAGGATGTGAGGCGCTATCAAAGCGTCACCTCCCACCTGGATATAAAGGTCATCAACGTTGACGGTCTCATAACCCTGGAACCCGACATGGAGCATGTTCCCATGTCAAAGCTGACCTCAGCCGAAAAAAAGGAGTTCATCGACTACCTGAAGATCCGGGTAGCCAGGGGAGACAACATCGGTTCTTCCTGGGCCTTTTTCCGGCCCCAGGGAAAGAAAAAGGGGGTCATGGCCTATGGCGCCAACATCGTGCACAGGGATGCGACAACGGGCCAGGACAGAGCCAGGCGGCTGTTAACCATCCTCCAGGGAAGTAAAATCCGGAACCACAGCCTGAAACGGATGGGGGCGGCCCTGGCTGTTACCTGCCTTGTGGCTGCGGCAACCTTTGGCTTCTACAAATATGTGTATCTGGAAAAACGGTTCCCCTTTAAAAGCCTGACATCCACCATCAATACGCCTGAAATGGCCTTTTATGAGATGATGTTTCCCCAGGTGTACCAATGGAAGAGCGATGAACGGCCATTTACCAAAAAGGTCGCCGACGACCTGTTGCGGCCCGAGTATATCTCCGACCTTCTGTCATCCATGGACAAGGACTTTTACCAGGGGGATCATGCCAAGGATAACAACCAGGGTTACAGGCTTGCCCTGTTCGTCTACTTCAATTACAACACCGACGTGGCAAAGGCCATAAAACGCCATCAGGCAAAACTCCAGGACACGGAGTTCATGCGCCTTGCCAACATCTATTCCTGTAAACAGTCCGGGTATGCGAGCAATATTTTCTACTTCAAGGTGGGGGACCTGGATATCAAGCGCGCTGAGATCTCAAAGTTCCTGACAAAGAACATGATCTCCTACCGGGACTACACCAAACTCCGGGACGCCAATGAGTTTTCCGAACTCCTGCAGGAGGACGGCATCAGTTTCAAGATGAAAAGCTTTCTTGAGGATGTGTACAGCTTTACCCCCCTGAGGATCGACCAGCCCCTGGAAAACATTGACTGGTATCTTTTGACCCAGACGGACAAGGCCGGCAACCTTGACTTTGCCGCTTTCTTTAAGCGGGACAAGGCCACCCTGGTACCAAGGCGCCTGGGGGATCACCTTCTCAACACCCGGACGCCCCAGGATGTTTCCTGGTTTCCCATCAACAACTCCCAGGCCGAACGGCTCAGCCTGTCGGACGACTCGCTGACCTATTTCACCAAGACCATGGGCCAGGCCCTGAAACTGGACGTGCTCAAAAAGAAGATCAGTGAGCTGAATCTGACCCCCACGGACCATCTTCTGCCCGTTACCGTGCACAGGGAACTGCTCATGACCGACTCCAAGGGCAAGTACGGCATCCAGTGCTACGATCCGGTCACAAGCCTGGTGCTCTCCAACCTGATCACCAAATCCTCATTTGAACGGGAGAGCAACCTGTCGTTGAAGCGTGACCCCATCCAGGTGAACACCACCCTGGTCCAGCTCTCCAAGGATGACAGTTTTTCCAACCAGTCCGTCAACATCACCCCGGGTAAAACCGGCATTGTCAGGCTGTTTGAGCCGGTGGACAGCTTTAAGGCCAGATTCAGGGACGGACAGTCCGCCACCTTTGAAAAGGCCACGGTCAACCTCTTTAATCCATTTTCCTTCATGGTGTTCAAAGACAGCATCACCTTCAGCTTCAAGCACGACATCACGGACATGGAACTGGATCTCGGACGCACCCGGCTGAAAATCATTAAATCCGACGACGGAAACCACCAGATCCTAGAGATCAATTAAGGCCCAAGGAGTATAAACCTTAACATGAATGCCAATCAAGATCGTCTGATGCAGCTGCATCAGGATATTGAATCCATTGTTGATAAACTCGCAACCGTACCGGAAAGCCATGGGGACAAGGCCCAAAAGGCCATTGACCAATGCCGGGACTGCCTCCACGGCGTCCCCTCGGTGGATACCCCGGTGTACGTCCATATCACGGGCACGGATAAATCCTTTAAGACAAGCTACCTCCTGGATCTCTTTGACAATGATGAACTAAGAAAGATCTTTTCCGTCAAGATGCGCACCACTTCGGAAAACACGGCCGTGCCCTGCCTGGTGGAACCCTCCCTGCAGGCAACGGCGGTCACCATCAGCCAGGTATCCATCTCCTCGGGCGCTGTCATCCGGGACGACCTGAACCAGAAAGAGTTCAACCGGCTCTATGATCTGTCCAACGGGGCGAAACCGGACGACTATCTCCTCCGGGTGGTAATCCCTGCCCGGGACACCCCCATGACCCTGCCGGTGATCGAGTATCCGGGCATCAAGGAGGGCGCCGATGCCATGGACAGGCAAAAGGAGCTTCACCTGCTCTTCCAGCAGAACATGCTGGACACCCTGGTGAAATACCCGGGCATCCTGGTGACCTGTTTCCAGCACAAGATCGCCATTCCCCCGGGCCACCCCCTGGACGCCATCCTGAAGAAATACGGGGATGTGCTCAAGACCAACCGGTCCCACCACAAGCTTCCTTTAGTGATCTCCATGCAGGGAGACAGCGCCATTGCAAGCTATTGCGGCAACACCAATGTGGAGCAGGATATCCAGAGCGATTTCCAGAGCTACAGAACCTTTGAGACTTTGATCCAGCTGGTCAACCCCTGCAACCTCAATTATCCGGTCAGCTTTGTTGCCCCAGGTCCCCACGTGGACACCTGGATACGCAACATCTCCAGATACCGGGACATTGAAGAGATCCAAGAGCAGGTGCTCCTGGACGGCGGCATCTCCTGGTCCAGGCGCATGCTCAAGGAGCTGTGCACCTCCTCCTATATCCGGGAAGCCCTGGACAACCTGTTCCTGAGACCCTGGATCATGGAGGCCACCGAAATCCATGCCCAGGCCCTGGACTGCTACCAGGCGATCATGAACTATGATGAGATGGCGGAGATCAAGGAACGGATGCGCCAGGCCATACTCAACGATTCCTACCGGTCCCTGCGGCAGTTCTTTGAATCGGAGTTGGCCTATTCCCAGGAGGGGATCATCCACAACCACGAGGAGTTCTGGGTCACCATCTTCTCCCTTTACCTGGAGCAGTTCCTAAGGGATATTGACCGCAGCAAGGCCATTGCCAAGGTCATGTGGAACACCCTGTTTCAACGCATTGACCCGGAAAACAAGGGATTCCTCAACACCCGGGAACAGGATCTTCCCTACATCATCATGAACATGGCCGAACTGTATGTCCCCAATGCACTGCTGCGGGGGGATTATGCCCTTATGGAAAGGGATATGGAGGATAGCAACCATGCTGTTTGATTTTTTTAGACGAAAGAAACCATCCATTGACGAGTTCAACCTGGAACTGGAAGATGATGACAAGCTCTACTATGAGACCATTGCCGGCCGGACCCCCAGGGATCCCAACAACCATGAGGAGTACATCCTGTTCGTGGACTTCGGCTCCTACCGCACCTCGGTGCTCTGCTGGCCCTGCAGCTTTGGCAGGGACAAGATCACCGACTCCTGGCAGTACGTGGTCAACTGCAACAACGGCGACCAGGGCGGCTTTCCCTCTGCATTCATCAACCCGCCCTCCGGGGATGACCGGGATTTTGCCTTTGTTGCCAACATGGGTGAAGCGTCCGTCAGTTCCAGCCAGATCGTCAAAAGCGCCAAATACGTGTTTGCCAGCAAGTTTGCCGCTTACAAGGGCAACGTACCCCAGTTCAAGCTCTATATAAAGAAGGTGCTGGAGGAGAGCTTCAAATTCATCACCGAACCCAGGGAGGGCAGGCCCTGGAACGGACCGGCCATCCCCACCATCACCGAGATCAGGGTCACGGTGCCGGATCTCTTCATTGAGAACCTGAGAAACGGATACCGGGAAAACATCTTTTCCGTGTGCATGGATCTTGCCAACCACAACAAGTGGAGCCAGGTGTTTCCCGACAACCTGAGGCACCTGCGGAAAACCTTTGTCAACATCTCGGCCGATGAAAACGGTGCCTGTGAGCTCTATTTTCTCAACCTGATCAAGCTCATGCCATTTTGGGAGCTGTCCAACCACAAGGACAGAATCCCGGACCTCAAAGAGGTGGACTTCCTCTTTTCCCACAACCGGGTCAGAAACCAGGAGAAAAAAAAGCTGAACTTTGTGGTGTGCCACATCGATATCGGGGGGCTTACCACCGACGCCAGCATCCTTCTGATCAACACCTACCAGGATCCGGCCATTGGCATCACCACGGCCCTGAAACGAAAAGAGTCGTTTTCGGAAAAAAAGGCAGGCGAATATTTTGCCCAGCGGTATGCCGACACACGACGGCCCGACGAAGATGGCCTCTGGTGGGAATCGGAACGGTTCATGGACAAGGAGTTTTCAAGATTCCTGGAGCTATTGTTCGGCAAGCAGGCGGCGCTGCTCACGGAATGGCGAAAGGAGAAGGAACTGGACGGCATCTATTTTCTCATCTCAGGCCGGCCCACCAAGGCGGAGCTTGTGCGAAAAACCATCCAGCGGCACATCCTCAAGGAGTTCAACAAAGAGGAGCTGATCCTGCTGCCGGAACACTGCCTGTTCATGGCCGACTATTACCATGTGGGCAAGAACCAGGAAGGTGAGCGGTATGCCAAGAAGATCGACCATTTTGAAAAGCTCATCACCCTGTTAGGCAATGTCTACACCCTGTACGACGGATATGAGATCGATTTTGAAGACCATAAATACTATATCTCCCTGGATGTCGATACAAGGAGCACCAGCCAGATGGAGGTGGTGCCGGGCAAGCTCTACAACATGGAGGAGTTTGAAAACTACCAGAAGGCGGCCCAGAGAAACAATGTCAACCACCTGGCCTTTACAAGGATTTCGGCAGGGGAAAACGCCACACGGTTTCTCACGGTAAAAAAGATCGCCCGGCAGACAGCCTATCCCAGCATCAAGGTGGCAGAGACCCAAGACTGCGACGACCAGGCCTGGATCATGCCATCCCTTGTGATCACGAACCTTGAGCAGAACGAGCAGTCCTTTGACCTTGCCTGGGACGCCCACGAGTAAAAAACGACCTGGTAACAACGCCAGGTTTATGGTCCGGGGAGCCCCCTCCCCGGACCAGACCCTCTACAACGAAGCCTTTTCAAAAAAACACCACCGGCTCATACGTAAGCCTGGATAAAGCCGCCCAGGTACTTTCCAGTTTTCGCGGCAGAGTCGAGGATCTCGATAAAATCCCCGTCCCCTGTCTCCAGAAGGGTTTCCGTCATGCGGATGAGTGGTTCCAGGTTATGGCCCGCGTCCGAAGCAACCGTCAGGAAGCTGTGCCGGGCTAAAGCAACCCGGTCATCTCCCGGATCATCTTCCCGTGTTTCCCTCACTTTCTCCCCCAGTTCTGAGGTGATGTTCATCAAATCGCTGAGCACCCCGGGCTCGGCCGTAGCGCTTGCCTCCAGGAGATATTCCCGGTCGCTCCCTTTCAGGTCCCGGGTCAGGCCGACCAGGTTCGGGAATGTGCCGGCAGGAGAGCTGGTGGCGGCAGTTTTGGCGCTCCGGATGAAGTTTTTCAGGTTGTTCCCCGCAAGATGACTGCCCACACCCAGGAACTCTTTTTGTTCCGCCCGGGTGACAGCACTTGCCACCTCCAGGAGTTCACCTGTGGTTTCTGTTGCGCCGGAGGCCATTTTAAGAAAAACATTCCGGTCTGTCAGCTCCAGCCCATGGGCAATGGCCGCAAGCTCTGAAAGTTGATCATCCCCCATATGTTCAACCCGGGAGAAGAATTTCCCGGAATCGGAGTCTGTGTAAGATGCAGCCCCAGAAAAAGTTGTCGTATCTTCCCCAGCCGGGCGCAGGTCCGGGTCCATGCTCTTGAGGATGGCCCTTTCCCCTGCCCCATCCATCATGGAAATAAAATCGGCCAGCTGCTCCCCGGTATTCTGGGCATTGATATAGGCCAGGATTTTGCTGCCGGTCTTCTGGGAAACATCCTGGATCGTTGAGATCAGGATCATCACATTCTGGGCGCTCCTGGCTGCGGCAGACAGAAACCCGGACAGATCCTTTTTCCCCGGGGACCCGGAGTCTTCCAGGCGCCGGTTAACCTCCTTGATCAGTATTGAGAGATCCTCCCCGGCCATGGCCGCAGCTGACAGATAGTTCCCAAGCTCGTTGCCCAACAGCTTTGAAGCAGTATCGATCATGCGCTCCAGATCCTGGGGAGCGTTGTGTACAGCGGTCAGAAAATTTTTCATCCCCTCTTTGGGCAGCTTTTCCGACAGGGCCAGAAACCCTTTCCGCTGCCTGCCGGTCAGGTGCCGGGTGGTATCGATAAATTCCCCAACACGGTCGCCGGTCTTAACCACGGCTAAAAGAAAGTCAGACCGCTCCTTCTCGCTGAGTTGGGAAACCGCATCTGTCAATGTCCTCTCCAACACCCCAAGGGTTACCGCAAGGTCACTGAGTTCCGCTCTTTCTCTCTCTTTGGCCACCACCTCTGATGGCGACGGCAATGGGCTCTCGGATTCCTCTTCCGAACCATTCATGCCTGCCTCTGCCGCCTCCGTGGCTTGGGAGGATTGAGAACCATGGGTTACAGGGGAACTCTCCTGGACTTTAGGGCAACAATTTTCAGCTGAAGTAGTGTGCAATGGATGGGAGGGGAAAGTATTTACCGCTGCCAGGTTAATTGACCCCATGGGGGTGGTCTCCTCTTTGATGGTGCTGTTAAGAGCATATGACTAAAAGATCATCGGAAATAAGGTACCATAACTTTAATAAAAACTGAACAGCTGACAAGCCTCCAAAACCTTGTTTTCTTCAAAAGAATAGAAACAACTTTCCATGATCCGCATTTTTTTGTTGACATGGCACCCGTTTAAACGGTATATACCCCAAATCAAAAGCGGGAGTTACTCAACCCGCCGGAGACGAACAAGTTAAAATGCCGAAGTGGTGGAATTGGTAGACACGCACGCTTGAGGGGCGTGTGGGGCGACCCGTGGGAGTTCAAATCTCCCCTTCGGCACCATATATAAGAAAGCCGTTGAGAGACTAAATGCTCTCAACGGCTTTTTTGCGTTTAATGCCCCGAACAAACCCTGCCCAGCGCTTCCTGCCCCCCCAATGTTTCAACGCATCCTGATTCGCAGGATTTTGTCTTTCATCAATATATTGATACCTGGCCATGGATGCCCCCCAAGAAGACACTCACCCAACTCCTTGTAAACATAGGCAATATCCACCCCCATAGAAACAGGCATGCTTATTGCTCTTTATCAGCACCAGGAAGTAAAGCAAAAAATCCGAGCCCGTTTGCCTGACCACGGTTTTCCACCGGGTTCTTTTCCACATCAATTTAACAAGGTGAAGGAGATGAAGAGATGGCTGAAAAAGTAATCATCACAGCGGCGCTTTCCGGAGCAGGAACCTTCAAGAACAACAATCCTGCGGTTCCCTATACACCGGAAGAGTTTGCCGAAGAGGCGGCCAGGTGCTACGAGGCCGGCGCTGCCATGGTCCACGTCCACGCCCGCCAGGAAGACGGCATGCCCACCCATGATGTGGGATTGATCAGGGAGACCCATGATGCCATCAAAGAACGGACCCCGGGATTGATCGTGAACCTGAGTTCAGCTGTGGGCATGGGCAAGACCCCGGAGCAGCGGATCACCCAGATCATTGAAATCAAACCTGAGATGGCCTCCCTGAACACCAACACCATGAATTTCGGCATGCTGGACCGCAAAAGCGGACAGATTTTCGTGGATTATGTATTCGAGAACACCTTCACCATGCTCCAGGATTTCGGGAAGGCCATGGAGGAAAACGGGGTCAAGCCCGAGATAGAGGTCTACGACATGGGAGGGCTGGACAACACGCTTCTCATCGGCAAGCAGGGCATCTTTTCCAACCCTGTGAACTTTAATTTTGTATGGGGCGTGGCCGGCGGCCAGGCCTTCAGGCCCGATGCCTTCATGGCCCTTTACCATGCCCTGCCGGAAAACAGCAACTTCACCACCTGTGGGGTGGGCAACGAGGAGTTCCCCAGTATCATGCAGTCCTGCATGCTTGGCGGCCACATGCGGGTCGGCCTTGAAGACAATGTCCGGCTGCCCAACGGGGAACTTGCCAAGGGCAGTTACGAGCTTGTGGAATGGGCGGTAACCGTGGCAAACGTCCTTGGCCGGCCCATTGCCACCCCGGCCGAGGCCCGGGAGATCATGGGGCTCCTATAACAGGCCCCCACCCTTGTCCTGATTTGCAATCCAGAGTCGCCGGGGGCCTGGCCCCCACAACGCCACCCCACAACCCTTTGGGAGACGATCCATGCATTTAAAAGGCGGTCTGCATATCCACACCACCTGCTCCGATGGTGAACTCGCCATCCGGGAAGTGGTGAGCGTCTATGAACGGCTGGGGTTTGATTTCATCGCCCTTACCGACCATGATTTCCTCATGCGGCCGGACTGCTATGCCGGTCTGGCCGGAATCAAGACCGATCTGATCATCTTTACCGGGGTTGAAAGAACCGTGTTTGAAAAGGGCTATCTCCACATCAACCATATCTGCGGAGACCGTGAAGAGCTCCATATTTTCAACCATCCGTCAGAACTGGACCTGCCCTTTGACAAGGTCCGGGATCGCATCCTTAAGGTGTCTCAAACCCTTCCCCTGGATGCCGTGGAAATAACGTCCAAAGGATTTCGCTGCCCCGAGTATGAGGTGGCATCGATCCCTTTTCCCAAGATCGCCACAGATGATTCCCATACCCGGCTGGGATGCGGCAGGGCCTGGATTGAAATGGATGCCCCCCGGGACAGGGACAGTATCCTGAGGGCCGTAAAAGCAGGCGATTTCTGGAACTGCTATATCCGGAACAAAGAAACATCCCCATGGAAAAGCATGCCGTAACAGACAGACGACAGCCGTAAAAAAATCTAACAACCAAGGAGGCACTTGTATGGCTAGAAAAGTAGGCATTTGCGCCGTTGCCCAGACAACCTTTCAACGGAATAAATGGGACCAGCGGTTCCAGAACATGGCTCTGGAGGTCCTGGAATCCCTCCGGGAGCAGACGGGCGTGGATTTTTCCGAAAAAAAAGGCATCGGCATGAGCATCTCCTGCTCCGACGACGTGTTCGATGCCCGAACCATCTCGGACAACGGGCTCACCGATCTTTTGGGCGGACATTTCGGCTGCGAAGAAAAGATCGCCCAGGAGGGAATCCAGGCCCTCTACTACGGTCTTGCCGCCATCCGGTCCGGCCATGTGGATGTGGTTCTGCTCCTGGGGCATTGCAAGGAATCCCAGGGCCAGAGCCGGAACATGGTCACCCATCTGTCATTTGATCCCTTTTACACCCGGCCGGTGGGTTTGGATTATTGCGTCAGTGCAGGCCTCCAGGCCCAGGCCTATGGCGAGCGGTCCGGAATCACAGACGAACACCTGGCAAGGATCGTTGTCCGGGCCAGGGAAAAGGCGGCTGAAAATCCCCTTCTGCCCGACACGGAAAGGGTGACCATGGAAGAGGTGCTGGCATCGAAATACCTGGCCGACCCCATCCGTGAGCTCCATGCCTATCCCGTATCCGACGGCAGCGTGGGCATGATCCTGGCCGCTGAAGAGCGGGTCCATGAGTTCACCGACACACCGGTGTGGATCACGGGGGTTGGCAACAGCATGGACCGTTTTTTCCTGGGGGACCGGAACCTTGGCGCAAATGTTGCCCTGAAAGCCGCAGCCAAGCGGGCCTATCACCGGGCCGGCATCACCGACCCGAAATCCGCCTTTGACCTGGTGGAACTCTCGGACCAGTACGCCTACCAGCTGCCCATGTGGATGGAAGGGCTGGGCCTCTGCAACGAGGCTGGGGGAGCAAAATGGGTGGAGGAGCAAGGCTGGGACAGGGACCAGGTGAACCTCTCCGGCGGCATGCTCGGGGGCAATCCCCTGCTGCTGGGCGGATTTGTCCGGGCAGCGGAGGCAGCCCTCCAGCTCAAGGGAGAGGCCGGCACCCGCCAGGCGGACAAAGCAAAAACCGCACTTGCCCATGGCGTCATGGGACCCGCAGGCCAGTTTCATTCTGTGGTCACACTGAAAAGGGATTAGAAGGGGGAGAAACATGAAGAAAAACCGAAACGTGGGCGTGATCGGAGTGGGGCAGTCTGTTTTTTCAAGCCACCGGGAAGAGGTCAACCAGCCTGAAATGATCCATGAGGCGGTCCTGGAAGCCCTTGACCAGGCGGGCATGACCATGGACGACATCGACTGTGTCCTCCATGGCAACATGGAACTGTTTGAGATGGTGCACCAGCCCGACCTCTGGCACACCCTGGGAACCGGCGCCTTTGGCAAGGAGACCCTCAGGGTGACCACCGGGGGAACCACCGGGGCGACCCTGGTGTGCGCAGCCGATGCCCTGGTGGCGTCCGGGCTCCATGACGTGGTCATGGCCATCGGGTTTGAAAAACTCCAGGAGGGACACACCACAGGCGGCATCACCAACATGGCCGACCCCCTCTGGACCCGGAAACTCCAGACAGGCGCCCTGACCGGCATGACCGCCACCCAGCTCATGGACGAGTTCGGGGAGGAGCGGGCCAAGCGGGCCTCCATGCTGTACAGGATCACCATGGACAAGCACGCCATGAACAATAACAAGGCCCACCGCCGCCTGGGGCTTGAATTTGACCAGGCCGAGGATCTGGCCATAAATTCACCCCCCCTGGTGGGGGAGCTGCGCATGATTCACATGTGCTCCCAGAGCGACGGCACCTGCGTCATGATCTTCGCCTCCGAGAAAAAGGCCAGGCAGCACTGCAAACAGCCGGCCTGGATCAAGGATCACATCACCGTGCACCGGGAGGAGAATTTTGCCATCTTCGGAGACGCCCCCGTGACCACCACCCACCGGTATGCGGCAGAAAAGCTGTTTGAGAGAAACAACATCATGGATCCGAGAAAGGAGATCGACATGATGGAGATGTACGACCCCTCTTCCTGGTGGGGCCTGGACTGGCTCAGGGAGTTTCTCCTCCTGGAGGGAGACGAGCACCTGGAGATGGTCGAGAACGGCGAGATCGCCCTGGACGGCGCCTTTCCCGTCAACCCTTCCGGCGGGGTGATCGCCTCCAATCCCATTGGTGCCACGGCCATGGTCCGTGTGGCCGAGGCCGCCATGCAGATCATGGGGACCGCAGGGGATCATCAGGTGCCCAAACAGGTCAACACGGCCCTGGCATCGGGCTTTGGCGGCACCATGTGGACGGTCCTGACCCTTCTGACCCGGGATCTGCCCGGGCTGTGATGGTACACAACAATCCAACTCTTTAAAGATGTTTGCGCTACCAGTCAAAGTAACCAATGGGCGCTATTCATATGCAAGGAGCAAAAATTCAGACAGGAGGTATTTCATGACGGAAAAAACCACGGCAGGCCTGGTGGCCGATATCTTCGGGACCATGGAAGCCCGGGTGATCCCCGATGGCGTTGACGGCATCACAGCCAATTACGGCTATATCATCACCGGACCCAACGGCGGCAAATGGACCGTGTGCGTGGCAGACGGCAGGGTAAAAGTGATGGAGGACCTGGTGAAACCCGACGTCACCACCACCTGCGCAGAGGACGACTGGATCGCCATCACCCTGGGGAAACTGGACGGCATGACCGCATTTTCATCCGGGAAGCTCAAGGTCACGGGGGACATGGGGCTATTGGTTGCAGCTGCCGGATTCTTTGAAAAATACCAGCCCCAGCCGGCCGAGGTCACGGTGGCCGACATCTTCGCCACCATGGAGTCCCGGGTCAATCCGGACGGGGTGAAAGGGATCACCGCCAACTGCGGTTACCGCATTACCGGAGAGGGCGGGGGAGAATGGACCGTATGCGTGGCATACGGCAAGGTAAAGGTGCTGGAGGGCATTGCCAATCCCGACGTTACCACCACCTGCGCAGATGACGACTGGATCGCCATCACCCTGGGAAAGCTGGACGGCATAACCGCATTTTCATCTGGCAAGCTCAAGGTTGAGGGCAACCTGGATATCCTCTCCACGGCCGCCAGGTTTTTTAAGAAATACTGCCCCCCGTCGGCAGGTCCGGAGGAGGCCCCGGAGGAGCTCATTGCGCTCAAGCAGGTGCTTTCCATTCCCCAGACCTTTGCCACAGGTCCCGTGATGGGCCATTTCCTCAATGCCCTGAAAGAAAAAAAGATCCTGGCCAACCAGTGCCCGGAATGCCAGCGCCTGCAGATCCCGCCCAGGGAGGTCTGCGCCGAGTGCGTGGTCCGGTGTAAGGAGTTTGTTCAGATCGGGCCGGAAGGGATCATCTCAACCCCGGATGTGGCATATTATGCAAGCCCGGATCCCCTCACCGGGGAGACAAGGGAGACCCCCTACTGCTCCTGCCATTTCCTGCTGGACGGGTGCAAGGGCCATGAAACCATGTGGCATGAGCTCAAGGCAAGCGACATTCCAAGGGCCGAAAGGGGGGTGCGGGTAAGACCCGTCTGGAACGATACCCTCACCGGAAGCGTAACCGACATCAAATATTTTGAAATCATCGATGATTAACGGACCATGAGGAAAAGGGGAAACACCATGACAACAGAGACCAAGGATTGCTTTACCATCGATGGAAAACTGGCCCTGCCCTATCAGTATTTCGCAGGTTCCACCGGAAGCCGTTTCATCATCTCCCTCAGGGAGGAGAAAAAGATAACTGGGCTGAAGTGCAATAAATGCAACAAGGTGTTTGTTCCGCCCAGATCCACCTGTGAGGTCTGTTTCGAGGATATTTCAGACAACTGGGTTGAACTGCCCAACACCGGTACTGTAACAGGGTTTACCATCGTCCGGTACGAAGAGCCCCACCAGCCGTTGAAACCGCCCTATATAACCGCCCTTGTCAAACTGGACGGCGCAGACACGCCCTTTGCCCACATCGTAAAGGGAATACCATTCTCCAAAATGAAGACAGGCCTCAGGGTGGAGGCGGTATTTGCCAAAAAAACCACCGCCACCATCATGGATATCGACCATTTCAGGCCGGTTACCCAAAGGCCCGGATTTGAGCTGGGGTACACCTATGACCAGCTTGAGGAGGGCATGTCCGCCTCCTTTACCAAGACCATCAGTGAAACCGATGTCTACCTGTTTGCCGGGATATCCGGGGATTTCAACCCCATGCACCTGAATGAGGAGTTTGCAAAGGCCACGCCTTTAGGCACCCGCATCGCCCATGGCGCCCTTCCCCAGAGCCTCATCGCCCCGGTCCTTGGCATGAAACTGCCCGGCCTCGGCACCATTGCCCTGGAGGTCACAACAAGGTTCAAGGCCCCCACCTATTTCGGGGACACCATCACCGCCACCGGTGAGATCGTGGAGAAACTGCCGGAAAGGCGCTGGGTGCGAATGGCATTAACCTTTACCAACCAGCACAACAAACTTGTGGCCGAGGGATCGGCCCTGGTGATGCCGCCGGTGCCCATGGACAAGGAGTAGCGCCGGATTTTTGCGAATGGGCCCATGAAATCTTTAAATTCTTAAGCTTAAGTCAATGGTGAAACAGATGACAGACGGATTCAATACAACATCCACGTACCAGGAATATTTTTCAAAATCCCACCACAGTGTGAGAAAGGCGATCCGGGAGTTCATCACCAAGGAGGTCAAGCCCTTTATCGATGAATGGGAGGAAGCCGGGGAATTCCCCAAAAGCATGTACAAAAAGGCGGCCGAGGTGGGCATCCTCGGCATGGGCTTCCCCGAGGAGGTGGGGGGCACCCCCGGGGATATTTTCTTCCATATAGCCGTCACCGAAGAGCTGATGCGGTCGGGCTCGGGCGGGTTTACCAGCGGTCTTGGCTCCCTGAACATCGCATTGCCGCCCATCGTGACCTTTGGCACCGACGAGCAGAAGAAGAAATTTGTCGAGCCGGTGCTGGCCGGGGAGAGAATCGCAGCCCTGGGCATCACCGAGCCCGGCGGCGGGTCGGATGTGGCCAATTTGACCACCACGGCCGAGCTTGACGGGGATCATTACCGGGTCAACGGCAGCAAGACCTTCATCACCAGTGCCACCCGGGCCGACCAGCTCACCTGCGCCGTGCGCACAGGACCCGACGGAGCCCACGGCATCAGCCTGCTGGTGATCGAGCGGGACACCCCCGGCTATTCGGTGTCCAACAAGCTCAAGAAAACCGGGTGGTGGGCCTCGGACACGGCCGAGATCTACCTGGACAATTGCCGGGTGCCCCGGGAAAATCTCATCGGCCAGGAAAACCAGGGTTTTTTCGCCATCATGGCCAATTTTCAGCAGGAGCGACTGGCCCTTGCCATCATGGCCAACATGACGGCCCGGATGGCCCTGGAGGAAGCCGTGAACTACGCAAAGGAGCGCAAGGCCTTTGGCAAGAAACTCAACGGGTTCCAGGTCACCCGGCACAAGCTTGTGGACATGGCCACCCTGGTTGAAGTGAGCACCGAGTTCACCTACCGGGTGGCGGCCAGAATCGGTGCCGGTACGGACCAGCTCAAGGAGGTCTCCATGGCCAAGAATTTCGCCTGCACGGTGAGCGACAAGGTAACCTATGACGCTGTCCAGATCTTCGGCGGGTACGGGTTCATGCGGGAATCCCTGGTGGAACGGCTTTACCGGGACAACCGCATTCTCTCCATCGGCGGGGGCACCACGGAGATCATGAAGGAGATCATCTCCTCCTTTGTTGTGTAAGTTAAAACCATGAGAGGGGTTTCTATGGAACAGACAATCAATGAAGTTTTCAAGAACCGGGCTGATAAATACGAAAACAGGACCGCGGTTGAGAAAAAAAGCAACGGGGTCTGGGAGTCGGTAAGCTGGCGGCAATACTATGAATCGGCGCGGTCTGTGGGGCTGGCCCTCCACTCCCTCGGGGTGGCAAAGGGAGACCGGGTGGCCATCCTGTCCGAAAACCGTCTGGAATGGCTGTTCACGGACATGGGGAGCCTGGGGGCCGGGGCCGTGGTGGTGCCCATCTATACCACCCTCACCAGCAAAGAGGTGGAGTATGTGCTGGACAACGCCGGTGCCAGGGCCATCGTGGTGGAAGACAGGACCCAGCGGGACAAGGTGCTGGCCTGCCTTGAAAGCCTGCCCCACCTGGAACAGATCATTGTCATGGACAACGGGGATGGCGGGGAAACCATTGACAGGGTGATGGGGTTTCAAGCGCTTTGCGAGCTGGGCCGGCAAAAACAGGCCGCATCCCCGGGTCTTTTTGAAGAGCTCAGCCAGGCGGTTGAACCCGGGGATCTTGCCACCATCGTCTACACCTCGGGAACCACCGGGGCGCCCAAGGGCGCCATGATCACCCATAAAAACATCATGGCCGTGCTCCACAGCCTGTCAAGCGTCAGGCCCCAGTATTGCTTTGACACCGACCAGGTGGTGCCCTTCTTGCCCCTGTCCCATGTGTATGAGCGCATGACCGACCATTTTTTCGGCATGTATACGGGGGTGACCGCCTCCTTTGCCGAGAGCATCCTGGAGTTTGCAAGGGATGTCAAGGAGAAGCGGCCCCACGTGATCCAGGCCGTGCCCAGGGTGTGTGAGAAGGTCTACCAGAAGATCCTGGAACAGGTGGACCAGGAACCGCCGTGGAAGCAGAAGATCTTCAAATGGGGCCACAGGATCGGCATTGAGATCAGCGGCCTCCGGGAGCAGAAAAAAAGCATCTCCCCCCTTCTTCACCTCAAGTACAAGCTGGCCTATTTCCTGGTGTTCAAAAAGCTGGCCCAGGCCCTGGGCGGCCGGGTGCGCTGGATGACGGCATCCGGGGCCCCCACCTCCCGGGAGATTATCCTCTTCTTCAACGCCGCCGGCATCACCGTGGTGGAGGGGTACGGCATGACAGAATGCTGCGCCCCGGCCACCATGAGCCGCCTGGATGATTACCGCATCGGTACGGTGGGCCAGCCCATTCCCGGGGTGGAAATCAAGCTGGCGGAGGACGGTGAGATTCTGATCAAGGGGGATAACATCACCAGCGGATATTGGAAGATGGAGGAGGCAACCGCCCAGACCTTCACCAAAGACGGCTATCTCATGAGCGGTGATATCGGCGAATTTGAGGACGGATTCCTGAAGATCACCGACAGAAAGAAAGACCTGATCATCACCTCCGGGGGAAAGAATATCGCCCCCCAGAAGATCGAGGGGCTGTTCAAGTTCGATCCCCTGTTCGAGCATGTCATCGTCATTGGCGAGCGAAGAAAGTTCCTGACCGCCCTTTTGAACATCAACCTGGAACAGGCCGCCCTGATCGCAAGGAAAGAGGGGATCCCCTTTGACCGGCCCCAGGAGCTCCTGGAGGACCACCGGTTTTTAGAGACCGTGGCCGGGCATATGGCGGAGCGAAATACCCACCTTGCCCGGTATGAAACCATCAAACGATACCGGATTCTCCGGCAGCCGTTTTCACCCGAGGGCGGGGAACTCACCGTATCCCTGAAGCTGAAACGAAACGTAATCCTGGAACGGCACGCAGAACTGATCGATTCCATGTACGCCGATCTAAACTGAGGAGGCGGAAAATTGATCGATTTCATGATCCCAGCCCAGACTAAGGAGGAGAGCCCATGACCCGCAATGTTTCAATCTGTGCCATGGCACAGATCAAGAACCAACCTGCAATCTGGCAGCACCGGTTCCAGGGGATGTTGATTGACTGCTTTGAATCCATCATGGAACAGACCAACGTCACCTTTGACATGGACAAGGGGATCCGGAACGTGGTGACCTGCTCCGACGATGTATTTGATGCCAGGACCATCTCGGACGCGGCCGTCACCGACGTGGTGGGGGCCCACTTCCGGGGGGAGGAGAAGGTTGCCCAGGACGGCATCAGCGCATTGGGCTACGCCATGGCCTGCATCCTCTCCGGCCACGATGACCTCATCCTGGTCATGGGCCACTGCAAGGAGTCCCAGAGCGAGAGCCGCAACATGTGCACCAATCTTGCCTTTGATCCCTTTTATTCCCGCCCCCTGGGGCTTGACTATCTCAATGCCGCGGCACTCCAGGCCAGGGCCTACATGGAAGAGACCGGCCTCACCGACGAGCACCTGGCCAACATCGTGGTCCGGTCCCGGAAGAACGGCGCCCGCACCCGCCATGCCCGGGACAATGAACAGTTATCTGTCCGGGAGGTTATGGAGTCTCCCCTGCTGGCCGATCCCATCCGGAAGATGCACAACTACCCGGTGACCGACTGGGCCGTGGGATTTCTCCTCTGTTGCGACGAGAGAGCCCATGAGTTCACGGACAACCCTGTCCGGCTCACCGGGTTTGGGAGCTGCATGGACAGCTATTTCCTGGGGGACCGGGAGCTTGTCTCCAATTTTGCCCTTAAAAAGGCCTGTGCCAGGGCCTATGCCATGGCCGGCATCACAGATCCTGCAAAAGAGCTGGACCTGGTGGAGTTGAGCGACGCCTGCGCCTATCAGCTTCCCCTCTGGGCCGAAGGGACCGGGATCACGGGCAAGGCCCGGGGCCCGGCCTGGATGGAGGCCGGCGGCATGGACAAGCACCATGTCAACCTTTCCGGGGGCATGCTCAACGGCAATCCCCTTATGCTGGGAGGCCTTGCCAGGGCCGCCTACGGCTTTACCCAGCTCCAGGGCAAGGCCGGAACCAATCAGGTGACAGGCCTCCGGAAGGCCCTTGCCCATGGGACAACCGGGGCGGCAGGCCAGCACCACGCCGTGTTAATCCTTGAGAAATAGAGGGGGGATCATGAGCTTCAGAGAAAAGAACAGACATGTAGGGATCGTGGGGATCGGAGAGACCCGGTTTTCCAGCCACAGGGAGGATGTGAACCAGCCGGAGATGATCCGGGAGGCGGTAAAGGATGCCCTGGATGACGCCGGGCTCACCATGGATGATATCGATTGCGTGGTCCATGGCAACATGGAGCTGTTTGAGATGGTGCACCAGCCAGACCTGTGGCACACCCTTGGCACCGGCGCCCGGGGCAAGGACGCCTTCAGGCTCACCACCGGCGGCACCACCGGCGGCACCCTGGTGGGGGCGGCGGACAACCTCGTCGCGTCCGGCATGTACGACACAGTGCTGGCCATTGGATTTGAAAAGCTCCAGGAGGGACACACCACCGGCGGCATCACCAACATGGCCGATCCCCTGTGGGCCAGGAAACTGCAGTCCGGCGCCCTGACCGATTCGGCCGCGGTCAAGGCGATCGCGGAGTTCGGGGCGGACAGGGCAAAAAGGGTGGCCATGCTCTACCGGATCATCATGGACAAGCATGCCTGCCTCAATCCCAACTCCCACCGGGCCTTTGGCCTGGACTGGGACCAGATGGAGGATCTCATGGAGAACTCCCCTCCCCTGATCGGAGACCTGCGGCTTATTCACATGTGCTCCCAGTCCGACGGGGCCTGCGCCATGATCCTCTCTTGCGAAAAAAAGGCAAAACAGCAGTGTGACCATCCCGTGTGGATACGGGATCACATCACGGTTCACCGGGAGGAGACCCTGAACCTGTGCGTCAATCATTATCCCAACGAAACCACCCACAGGTTTGCCGCCCGGCACCTGTATGAGCGCAACGGAATCACAGCCCCCCTGGATTATTTCGACGTGTTTGAGATGTACGATCCCTCGGCATGGTGGGGGGCGGACTGGATCCGGGATTTCTTTCTCCTGGAGGGGGATGAGCATTACCGCCTCATCGAAGAAAAGGAGATCATGGGGGGCGGAAAAATGCCCATCAATCCCTCGGGCGGGGTGCTGGCGGCCAATCCCATCGGCGCCACGGCCATGGTCCGGGTGGCGGAAGCCGCCAAGCAGGTGCGGGGCAATGCCGGCCCCCATCAGATCCCGGGAACGGTGAACCATGCCATTGCCTCCTCCTTCGGGGGCACCATGTGGACCATACTGATGATGCTGGAAAAAGAATTAAACTGGTAGGGAGGGGATTATGGAAGAAGAGATGAACGTCAAGGTCAGTGATAGTTTAGATACCATGGCGGACCAGGAGCTGATTGTCCTCAGGAAGACCATCTCCGTGGATCAGAAGTTTGCCACGGGCCCGGTCATGGGGAAATTTTTAACCGCCCTTAAGGATAAACGGATCCTGGCCATCCAATGCCCGGAATGCGGCAGGCTCCAGTCGCCCCCCAGGGAGATGTGCGCCATCTGCCGGGTGCGAAACCGGGAATGGGTGGAGATCGGTCCCAGGGGGGAGATGCGGATGATGGAGTATTGCTACTATTCCAGTCCCGATCCCCTGACCGGGGAGAGCCGGGAGACCCCCTATGGCGCCATCGGTATCCTCCTGGACGGATGCCAAAAAGAGGAGGTGTTCTGGCATCTGTTGCGGCCGGAGCACCTGGAGATGGTGGAGATGGGCATCGTCATGGGAGACCGGATAACCCGGGGCTCCCGCCTGAGACCGGTATGGGCCGAAGAGCGATCCGGCAGCATTGACGATATCAAATATTTCGAAATCGATGAACAGGCAAGGTGATCCATGAAAAACAGCGAAGAGAGCGACAGCTACATCATCCACGGCAAACTGGCCCTGCCCTATACCTATTTTGCAGGCCGGACAGGCAGCACGTTTCTGACAACCCTCCGGGATCACCGGACCATCATGGGGGTCAAATGCACCACCTGCAACCGGGTCTTTGTGCCCCCAAGACAGACCTGCGAACGCTGCATGGCGGATATCCGCAGCCAATGGGTAACGGTATCCAACAGGGGAACGGTGGTCAATCACACGGTGATCCGGTACCAGGACAAGCACCTGCCCCGGAAGCCGCCCTTTGTCCTGGCCATGATTCTCCTCAAGGGGGCAGACACCCCCATGGCCCATATCCTGGAAGGGGTGAACCCGGACCGGGTGGAAAAGGGGATGGAGGTTACGGCGGTCTTTTCCCCGGCCACCACCAACACCCTGCTGGATATCGACCATTTTGAGCCGGTTGCCGAAGCACCCTGACCTGGAGCGTTCTGATTCCCTTGCCCAAATAACACGAACCCGCCCTGCCCCCACGGCAGGGTCACACACCATGGAGAAAAGAGATGACCATCATCTATGAAAAGCGAGACCAGATCGCCTATATCACCCTGAACCGGCCCCAGGCCCACAATGCCCTGGATCCCGAAACCATTGTCCGGCTGATCAATGCATGGGAAGATTTCCGGGACGACCCCGGCATGCGCTGCGCCATCGTCACCGGCAGCGGAGACCAGACCTTTTGTGCCGGTGCCGACCTGAATACCCTGATCCCCTTGTTCACCGGGGCGAAAACCCCGGTGAGCGAAGCGGAAAAAATGGTCCGGGCCGATCCCATGATTGCCCAGAAGGCCCTGCTCCGGGACCTTGAGATTTTCAAACCGATCATCGCCGGGATCAACGGCCAGGCCATTGCCGGCGGACTTGAGCTGCTCTATTCCACGGACATCCGCATCGCTGCGGAAGGGACAAAGTTCGGTCTCCAGGAGGTGAAGTGGGGCATCTTTCCCATGGGGGGATCCAGTGTGAAACTCCCCCGCCAGATTCCCCATGCCCGTGCCATGGAGCTCCTGCTCACAGGCGAGCTGATGGAGGCTGAGGAGGCGCTGGCGTTGGGGCTGATCAACCGGGTGGTGCCCAGGGACAAGGTCCTTGAAGAGTGCGAACGCCTGGCCCGGATCATCGTTAAGAACGGCCCCCTGGCGGTCACGGCGGTGAAAAAGGCGGTCCTGTCCAATATCGGGCTCAGCCTTGCCGAAGGCCTGGCCCGGGAGGTGGAGCTGGCCGTCCCGGTGTTCATGAGCCAGGACGCCCAGGAGGGTCCCAGGGCGTTCAAGGAGAAACGGGCACCCAGGTTCCAGGGAAAATAAATAACGACTCCAGGCGCACAAAAGAGGAATCATGCAAATTCTGCCGTTAAAAGGGATGAAGGAAATTTCAGGCAAGGAGATCGGGGTATCCGACTGGTTCCCCATCGACCAGGAGCGAATCAACCAGTTTGCCCATTGCACCCGGGATAACCACTGGGTGCACCTGGATGAGCAAGCCGCCCAGAAAGGATTTTTCGGCAAGACCATTGCCCAGGGGTTTCTCATCGTCTCCCTGCTCACCCATTTCCATGAGAAATTCATGGTGATTCCCGAAGGGGCTGTCATGGCCATCTATTACGGGATGAACAAGATCAGGCATCTCTCCCCGGTCACGGTGGGCTCCATGATCAGGGACCGGATCATCCTGGCCCGGGTGGAGGAGAAAAGCCGGGGCAGGATCCTGACCACGGTAAACCACACGGTTGAGATAAAAGGGAGTAAAAAATCCGCCTGCTATGCGGAGAGTATGACCCTGTTCTTAACCCAATAACCCCCCTGGCAAAACCGGTTGAGACCGCCCCCTCCGGAAGACGATTTAATATAGAGAAACGAGGTTCTCCATGAAAAATTATATCGCCATCTCAGGAATCACCACTGCCGAAGAAGCCGTACAAACCCTAACCGCCTTCAAGAATGCAGGTTACACCCGGGTGTCGGACTATCGTCCCGCCATCTCAACCTATGTGAAGTCCAAATCCCTGGCCGGGAAAAAGATAAAGGGAAAAAGGCACCCAAAGGTGAAGAGCCTCCCGTACATCTTCAAGGCCGTGAACGGGAAACTCGGAACCATCCTCAAGTACAACACCAACAACATGGAACATCTGGCAGGTCAGGTGGGTCAATTGATGGGCATGTTCCAGGACCGTTGCCGTTGCCGGACCCTGCAGATCGACAAACCCTGGCCCGATATCTGCCAGGTCCACCGGATCAGGAAAAGATTCCCCTTCCTCAGGATCATCCTTACGGCAAACCGCCATGTGTGTGAATTGTCCCCAAGGGAGATCGCAAGAAGATTCAAGATCTACCAGGGCGTTGCAGACTGTATCCTCATCGACCCGTCCGGGGATCTCTTCCATGGTTCAAACCTCGACAGATCCGTGGCGGTCTATTCGGAGATCAGAGAATCGTGTCCGGAGATGAAGTTTGGCTTTGCAGGCGGGCTCTCCCCGGAGAATGTGGGTCCCTATCTGGCGGCATTGATCCATCGGCTTGGCACCAGGGATTTCTCCCTGGACACCCATGGGGTGGGACTAAGAACCCCCCTGTCCGACCGGCTGGGGAACGATCTCCTGAACCTTGACAAGGTCGGCGGGTTCCTGGACCAGGTCACAGCTCTCCTCAAGGCCCCAAAAAACAATCGTTTCAGAACCCCAGCTCGTACCGGTAAAAGGTCACCTTTTTATCGTCATCCAGATCAAGGGCAAATCCACGGCAGGACAGGCCGCTGAATGCAATGGGAGCCCCCTTTAGAAAGCCGTCAAAGGTCTTGCTCATGGGGGTTCCGTCCAGGATCACCCGCCATTTTCTATCCTGGTCCATGGCGGTGTGAACCAGATGACTGCCGTCCTGGCTGAACCAGGGAAGGCCCACGGTTTCATAGGGTGCGCCCTCTTTTCCATTGACCACCAGGAAGCGTTTGCCCGCTCTCTCCCCTGCATAGGCAAGGGAACTTGCGTCCGGGCTGAACACCGGCAGCCGGATCATATCATAGGGGGTGCCCTCCCTGCCGTCCAGGACCATACACCACTGCCGGCCGGTTCGGGCCCTGAAGGCCAGGCGCCTGGAATCCGGACTGAACACGGGCTGGCCAACGGCATCATAGGTTTGGCCAGGCGTCTGGTCCAGGACCACCACCCCTTTGTCACCGTTTATGACCCCGGCGTAGGCAAAGCGTTGGGAATCCGGGCTGAACGTCAGGGTGGCAAGCTCGGTAACCCCCGGGCCTTCCCTTTGATCCAGGACCACCCGCCAAATTTTTCCAGCCAGGGCAGGATAGGCCGTCCGCTTGGAATCCGGGCTGAAAACCAGGTTTCCCACGGTGTCATAGGGGGGCATCTCCGTCTGGTTCTCAACATAAAACAATTGGTTGTTCTCCTGGGCGGCATAGAGAAACCGGTTGGAATCCGGGCTGAATTGCAGGCTTTGAATGTTCTGATACCCCTTTTCTGATATTTTTTTATCCCTGGCAAGGAACCATCGTCCTTTTCTCATGAGGGCAAAGGCCAGGTGGTTTGAATCCGGGCTAAAGGTGAGCTCCCTGGCATTTTCGCAATTTCGGATGATGGGCCTGCCGTTAAGCACCACAGAAACCTTGTTGTCTTTCACCCCCAGAAAGGCCAGCTGTTTTGAGTCCGGACTGAACCTGGGTTGCCCCAGGATGCCGTCAAAACGGGCCAGAATCTTCCCCTCCTCCACAACCATTTGCTCCCTGCCGGTCTGGGCAAGGTAGACCAGCCTTTTTCCGTCCGGGCTGAACCGGGGATCCGCCACCTGGTCAAAACCGGACAGCTCTTTACCGTCCGCCACCACAAAGGCCTTGTCTCCCCGGTAAGCGATATATACGGACCGGGATCCGTCCCTGTTAAACAAAGGCGTGCCCGTGGCCAGGTTATCATAGGGTGCACCGGGCTTGCCGTCGATCTTGACCACAAGATGGGGCCCTTTTTTCAGTGCATAGGCGAAATGGCTGGCATCCCCTGAATTAAAGGTAACGGACCGGGTCAAAAGAGTTTCATCTTTGCCTGGGGTTCCCAGGATCTCCACGGATTCCGTGACGGGCATTCCATGGGCCAGGGTTGAAAACAGGAAAATCCCAAAAAACTGAACCAGTAAAATCGTCTGCATGCTTTTCTCCTTTTCATGTTTCGTAACCACTGGACTATTGGCTCCACCAGTCCGTGCCCGTGAAGGTCATGTTCACGGCAGCGGATTCCGGGTAGCCTATGATGGCCCGCACGCCCCTTTCAGGGCTCTGGCCATCAAGGTTAATCTCAAGGAAAAAGCCGCCGTCCATGTTGAGCAGGGAATGGGCCTGAAGGGCGTCGCCCCGGATCATGACCAGGGGATCGGTGCCGCCAAGGCCCAGGACCCCGGGATTTACAGCGCCGGAGGTGGATGGGAAATCCCCGGAGATCTCTCCTTTCATATGGTTGGTGCCGATGATGATGCGGGTCAGGCTTTTATCCTGTGCGGAGACATCATGGTTGAACTCAACCTGCAGGACAAGCCCGTCAATCACCAGGGGATTGTCGTAGCTTTCCCCAATAACGACATTCTTCCAGTTCATGTCCCAGCCAAAGACAGGATCATCCGGGGTGCCCCGGTTCCAATACCCGGCCTTGCCGGATGCCAGGGTGCCGTAGGGCTCCATGTGAATATCCAGAAATAGCCTCACCGTGCTGCCTTCCACATAGAGGTTGGTGGTGCCCTGGCCCGTGACCAGGGCAAGCTCAGTGTCTGTCATTATCTCTGTTTTGCAGACCCCGGAAGAGAGGGTCCCAAGAAAAAAAACCATCAGGAAAACAAGGCCGGCCCGGATCAACAGGGCTGCCTGGGTCGGTTTCACAATCAACTCCTCCTTTGATAATCGGTCAATGCCCGATGCCCCTGCCCGGAAACTCTATCAGGTTTTTGTACAGCCTGAGGCCGTCAATGGCGATGGGGCCCAGGTCAAACCCTTTGGAGGAGACGCTTTCAATGCGCAGGGACCCCTCCATGGGGGCGTTGATCACAAGGCAGGTGGCCTGGCCGATCAGGCGGTCCCCGGCCACATCAACGGACAGTGGAAGGGCGGTGAGGTCAGGGTCCGGCACCCCGGGGATATCATTGTAAGAATAGGGAAGCCCCAGGTTGAAGGAACCGCTCTCCAAGGCCCAGGAACTTGTGTCAATGGGGGCGTTCCCCAGGTTGTCATCGGGCAGGGGGGTGCCGGAAAAGCTGTTGCCCAGCATCACCCCTGAAACCAGGAGATCGTTTTCCTGGGCCAGGGTGGAAAACCGGATGGTTTCAGCCGTCACAACCGCGCCTGTCAGAACCCGGATTCCTGCCCCCCCGGTCGGGGCAAAGAACGCTATCCTTGCGCTGGAAACGGAAAGGCCGGACAGGGAAAGGTCTCCCAACACCCCTTCGGCTCCAGCCCCATGATCCCAGGTGGAAATATCCGTCACCCGGAAGGTGCCATGGATGCTGCCCCCTGTCTGGCTCAAAAAGAGCATGGGGGTATCGTTCAGGGGATGGTCAAGGGAACGTAAAACTGGTGTGCCGCCCCCTGCGTCGTCTTGAACAAGGATCGAATCCTGTTCAAGAAAATTCCCGATATCCATGATAAATTCGGTGTCCATAAGGAAGATTCCCCCAAGATCCCCACACAGATACCCGTCAACCCCAAGGGGGGTGCCCCATGGGTCCAGGGTGCCGGCATCCCTGAAGCCCAACCCGATGGCATCTAAGTAAAACACGCCCTGGTCCGCCCCCAGGGTCAGGCCGCTCTGGGCCGTGACCCGGCTGAGCTGCCGGTCGGAGAGTTCTTCCAGGCCAGGGGCTGGAAAAGGGATGAAAAACAAAATAGCGGCAAAAGCCGCCAGGACCAGGAGTTGCGCTCTCACGTTCATGGTCTTTTCTCTCCTTGGCCGGATCGGGTTCGTCCAGACATAAACGCCATCCCCTCCGCCAGGGGAGGGGATGGCAGATTTTTTTTGTCGTAATTGCGATTAATGGGCTGAGATGGTCACCATGCCGTCGAGGATGGCCACCACGGTCTGGGGTTTTTCGATTTTGATCAGCTCGCCGTCTTCCGCTGTGGCTGCGCCACTCCTGTTTTCAAGTCCGACCACCTGGGTGCCGCCATTGGTCTGGATCACGATGGTGGGAAGACCGATTACCACGGCGGTCTTTGTTCTGTCGGCGCCAAGAACAATATTGGCGATGTCGATGGAGAGGGTCTTTTTCTTATGATCCATCAGCTGGTCAAGGGTTGCACCCGCAGTAAACGTCTCGGTCAGCCGGTTCCCGTCAGCATCGTAGGTGTAGACATTGGCATTAATGGTCGTGCCCCACTCGATGTTCAGGTTGGTATCCGGCGTCCCGCCGGCAAAATGAACGCCGTCAATCAGGGTGATGGTGTCGGAGTTCTGCACATACAGGGCTGCCTCGGAGCCATCACCCTGATAGACCATATGGCCGTTGATAGCGCCTGCGATACCGTCGGAATCCACATACTTCTTGGCTGTGAGTTCACTCTTGTAGATAATGATGTTATCTGCGCCGATGTTGACACCGGCCTGGGCTGTAACCTGGTTCATGGCGGAATCGGTCAGTGCTTCAAGGGCTGAAGCTGACATGGGGGAGACAACGAGAAGAGTGACGATCAAAAGTCCGGTTAATTTTTTCATCCTAAAAAACCTCCTAAAAAAGTGTTGGTTGACTTTTCCAGAGGCAGCCCGTCCATCCGCGAACCGACGCGGACCCCGTGGCTTTCCGTCCCGCAGTTACCTGCAGTTTGGCTTTTCTTCGGTTTGGTGAGCAACCCTCATGGCTGCAAACACCGTTCTACAAATTTTCAAAAAAAACACCCCGTGGGGCCGGTCTGACTTGCTTTTCTCACCTCCTTTTTCCGACATGATTTCCCCAGGATTATTATGTACGCCCGGCCGGTCCCGTTTAACTGCTGGCTCAACCATGGGGCCGACCCAGGATCCGTCCGGTGCAGATAATCCTTGGATAAAGGAAACAAATTTTTCTGGATCAAATTCACAGGGTAAGTCATTCAAAACTTATTCATACGATTTAAGTTCTGAACTTAATTCATTTATGAAACACCCCAACACGATTGTCAAGCAAAAAAAGCGCCTTTCGCAATATTCGTTTCAACACACTGTAAATCGAGGCTTTCAATCCCACAAACAGGGATCGTGAAGAACCTGCCCCTGGGATAATTCCAGGATCTCCTGGGTAACTGGGAAAAACAATACCGGGATTTTATGTGAATATGACTCAGAATGAAGAATCCCAAGGTGCTTTACTGGAAGATCGGTATGTGGTACATGGATGGGTATCAACTGAATCTGATTCAAGAATAAAAAATTATGAATAAAACCCAAGCAAAAATCCTGCGGGCCGCCGAGGAGCTCCTGGCCCAAAAGGGGATCGCAGGCACCACCATCGCGGACATTGCCGACCGGGCCAATGTGGCCCATTCCCATGCCTACCGGTACTTCAAGGGCAAAAAAGGGCTGGTATTTGCCGTGGCCCGGGAACGGATCAAGGACACCCTCCGGGAACTCCATGACCAGCTCCAGGGAATCTCCGAGCCCAAGTCCCGCCTGAGCAAATTCACCTGGTACGCCCTGGTCTACATCGACCGGAACCGGGATTTTGTCCGGAACCTGATGTTTGAATACCGCTCAAGCCGGGAGTTTTACGACTCCTCAGCCTATGCCCTCATGAAGGAGCACGCCGGGATCTGCTCCGAAATCCTGAACCAGGGGGTTCAGGCCGGGCTCTATCGCCGGGATGTCGACATGCGCCTGATCAATGAACTGATATACGGCACCGTGGACATGGAAGCGATCAATTGCGTGATGCTGGGCGAAACCCGGGACATCGTAAGCGACTGGGAGGATATCCTCCGGATTCTCTTTGCCATGATCGAGGAAAAGCCCCTGCCCCATACCCGGGTGAAACGGTGCCGCATCCTCAGGGCTGCCGAGGCGATCTTTGCCGAAAAGGGGTATGAGAAGACCAAGATCGCCCAGATCGCCCGGAAAGCCGGGGTGGCGGAGGGATCCATCTACGATTATTTCAAGAGCAAGGAAAACCTCCTCATCTCCATCTCCTGCCACCGCATCACCGCCCTCACAAGCCAGTTGACCGGGCCCTTTGCCCTCACCTCTCCCCTGGCCAGGCTGCGCCGGTTTTTAAGGCGTCATTTCTGCATTTTCCTCAAAAACCGGGATTTCCTGAAGGTCTTTATCATGGACTCCCTCATGAACCAAAGTTTTTACCAGTCCGAGGCCCTGGCAGAGCACAGAACCTATATGGCCTCCCTGGGAGAGATCGTCCGGGACGGCCAGGCCCGGGGGGTGTTCAGGAAGGAGATCAACCCCAGGGTCTTCTGCAACATGTTCATGGGCGTCTTTATCCACATGGCGCTCCGGTGGCTCCTCTTCCCGGACCGCCCGGTTGACAAGATGAAGGAGATCGACCATATCACCGATCTCTTCTCCCGTGCGGTCACAACCCAGTGTGATCTGTTGTTGCTCTGACCCGGCTGGGGCTGCGTTCCAGAACGATGCCCAGTTTTTTAATGCGGAACCGCAGGGTGCTGGGATGGAGTTTCAGTTTTTCCGCAGCCCCCCCGGGTCCGTTGATTTTCCCGCCGGTATGTTTGAGAACCAGGAGGATATACTGGCGCTCCATCTCCTCCAGGGACAGTTCCGCAGATTCCACCATGGGGATATTGGACTGAAACCCGGCCTTGGGAATCCGCAGGTGGGCTCCACGGCTGAGGATCACCCCCCTTTCAACAATGTTTTCCAACTCCCGGATGTTGCCCGGCCATCGATAGGCCATCAGTTTATCGGTTTCCTCCCTTGAGATCTTGTGGGTGGGCTTGTTCAACCGTTCGGCGCTCTTGTTCAGGAAATGCCGGGCCAGAATCGGGATATCCTCCGCCCTCTCCCGCAGGGCGGGGATGTGGATGGGGAAGATATTCAACCGGTAGAAAAGATCCTCCCTGAAGCGGTCGTTTTTCACCTCCTGCTTGAGATCCTTGTTGGTGGCGGTTAAAAGCCTGAAGTTGGACCGGATGGTCTTCTGGCTGCCCACCCGCTCGAACTCATGGGTTTGCAGCACCCTGAGCAACCGCACCTGGATGTAGGGAGAAATATCTCCGATCTCATCCAGGAACAGGGTGCCGCCGTCGGCCAGCTCAAACCGGCCCATTCTCTGCTTGGTGGCGCCGGTAAAGGCCCCTTTTTCATGGCCGAACAATTCGCTTGCGATCAGGCTTTCCGGCAGGGCGGCGCAGTTGACCCGGATGAACGGCCCCTCCCGGCGCAGGCTGTTTCGATGCACCGCCCTTGCCACAAGCTCCTTACCCACCCCGGTTTCTCCGGTGATGAGAACCGTGGTGTCGGTCTCCGCCACCGACTCGATGTGGGAAAACACCCGCTTGATGGCCGCGCTTTTGCCAACGATCTCATCCACGGCCAGGCTCTCAAGATATTGTTCTTCGTAGTATTTTTTCTCCTCCTTCTCCTTCTGGTAGAGATTTTCCAGGGTCTGGTACACCCGGGCATTGTCGATGGCAATGGCGGCCTGGGCGGCAAAGTAGTTCAGGATCTCCAGGTCTGATTCCCTGAACACGCTTTGGAACAGCCGGTTGTCGTGATAAAGCACACCGATCAGGCGGTTTTTCAGCCGCATGGGCACACAGATCAGGGAGCGGATCCGTTCCCATTTGGCAAGGTCGCTTTCAGGGTCCACCACGGGCTCGAAGATCCCCCCTTTTTCCGATCGGGCGATGCGCTCCACAATCTCCATGGACCCTGCAAAATCCTTTGAAAGAATATGGTCCTGGGTGAGGTTCTTTGCCGCTTCCAGGTGCAGCTCCCCGGGCTTCTCCCCGGCCAGGAAGATGGCGCCCCGTTCCGCCCCGGTGATGCGGTTAACCGTTGAGATGATTTTGCCCAGGAGATCGTGGGTGTTCCGCATGTTGACGATCTCCTGGCCGAGGTTCAAAATCTCCTTGAGAAGGAACGCCTTGCTGGGGGACGCCTTGGCCAGAAAGAGAAAATCGTCCGGGATCAGGTGCTCATCAATGGAAGAGAGGGTCTTGACCAGGGGCGTGGCGCAGGCCAGCGCCTCTTTTTCCCGGCCGCTGCGCTGCATGAGCCTGGCCATGGAGAGCCCCACCTGGGCGAGATACACCTGATGGCCGGAACAGCGAATCCGGTCCATGGATCGTTTGTAGAGATCGATCACCTCTCCAAACGGTGCATCGGCACCCTCCATGGTCATGGCCTTATAATAATCGGTCATGCCCTGCATGAAGACATTGTGGCTTTTTTCCGCCTGGCTGAGTTCTTCGGAGAGAGAGAGCCCTTCCACCCCGGGGTATTCACCCTGCTCCATGGCCCAGCAGATTTCAAACAAAAAAGGATCCTGGACCACCTGGTACCGGGTCTTTTTACTCATGGCCAGGTATTCCCGGAGATATTTCACCGATCTCCGGTTGTTTTTCAGCCTGAAGTTGGCATGGGCAAGGGAGAGAAGCGCATAGGTTTTAGGACGGGTGCTCTGACTTGCCATGGCTTCGTCCAGGGCTTTATCGTAATAATCGATCGCCTCGTTAAACCGGTTGACCAGCCCAAGCAGGGATCCCATGGCAAGGGAAGCATAGGTGGCAATGGCAAGATCCCCGTTTTTGGTGCAATGCTGATGCACGGAATCGATCATGCCCATGCCCTGGGTGATCTGCCCGATCAGCCCTGAAGCGTGGCCTGAGATCAGTTTGGCGATGCAGTCGAACCTTGTTTCCGGGGGGATTTCAATGGCCGGGATATAGGCCTCATAGCTGGAAAAGGCCTGGCTGAACTCGCCCTTCCAGTAGAGAAGAAAGGTATTGAACAAGCGGGCAGACCTGATCAGGGAGGGGTTCTCGGTCTCCCCGATCATGGCCCGGCCCAGTTCAAATTGTTTCTCTGCTTCCGAATACTGTCCGAAAAACAGCTCCTGGTGGGCCAGGTGCAGGCGCAGCAGGGGCAATGCGGCCTTGTCCTCCAGCGCCTTTGCCTTGGTAATGGCCTTTCTCAATATGGCTTGGGCGTGCCGGTAGCTCTGGCTGGTGATCCAGATCTTGGCATATTGGAGGGTCGTGGCCATGAAAAGGGCGTCGGCCGTGGGCCCCCTGTGGTGTTCCAGATCCGCCAGGGCCTTGTCATAGTAACGCCTGGCGTCATCATGGCGGCAGGCTTTCCTGTGGTCCGAGCCCTCTTCCAGCAGCAGCCGGCACCCTTGGAGATCGTTTTGAATGTTGAGCAGATGCTTTGCCAGACGGCTGTTTTTTTCCGGAATGTCGGGCAGGTCTGATGACAGAATCTCCAGGGCCCGGGTGTGGAGCCGACGGGTTTTGTCAGGCCCAAGGCTGGCCCGGATCCGGGAAAGCCGGTCAAGGTCCTTGAAGCAAAATATGCCGGTGCCCTTGGGTTCCAGCCACTGTTGCCCACACCCGTACTCCAGGGCAGACAGAACAACCAGGGCTTTTTTCCCGGTGAGCTCTATGACCCAGTCGATTGAAAATTCCTCTTCAAAGATGGAGGCGTAACTCAGGATATCCAGTCTGCTGTCTCTTTCCAAGGTCGATTCCTTTTCAAAGGTTCTATGGATACAGGTGGTTTGCTGTTATTGAATATTGACCGCGAAATGTCAAATTCCCGGGTCAATATCCTTCCAGTTTTGCAATGATCTCCTTCATCACCTCGTCTGCCCCTCCGCCAACGGAGATCAGCTTAGAGTCCCTGAAGTACCGTGAAATTCGCATCTCGTTGATGAACCCGGATCCGCCGTAATACTGGAGACAGCCGTCAGCCACCTTCTGGACCAGCTGGGCCGCCAGAAGTTTCCCCATGGACACCTCCTTTGCGACATCCTGACCCGCCATCTTCATCCTGACGATGTGATAGGTCAGCTGTTTCACCGACAGGATCTCAGCCTGCCACTGGGCCAGGTTGTGGCGGATCACCTGCTGCCTGATCAGAGGTTTGCCAAAGACCACCCGCTGTTTCAAATACGCCACGGTCTCCCTGATGATCATCTCGGCGGTGCCATAGGCCAGGGGCAAAGCGCTGAACCGTTCATGCTGAAACTGCATCATCTGCTGGATAAACCCTTCCCCCTCGGTGCCGATCAGGTTTTCGGCCGGGATCTTCATGTTATCAAAGAAGAGTTCGGCCGTGTCACTGCTGCGCATGCCCAGTTTGTCAAGCTTCTTGCTCACCTGGAATCCCGGAAGATCCGTGGGCACCACAAACAGGGAAAAGCTGTGGTAGCCGGGATCATCACTGGTTCTGGCAAGCAGGGTCAGAAAATCGGCCTGGGTACCGTTGGTGATGTATGTTTTTGAACCGTTGAGGATGTAATGGTCTTCCTCCCGGGTGGCCGTGGTCTTTATGTTGGCCACATCAGAGCCTGCGTCCGGTTCTGTGACAGCGATGGCGGCCACCATTCTTCCTTCCAGTGCCGGCTTCAGATAGGCCTCCTTCAGGTAGTCGCTGCCAAAATCGTAGATGGCAGGAGTCGCCATGTTGGTCTGGACCATCATGGCCAGGGCAACGCCGCCGGATTGAATCCTGGCGATCTCTTCCAGGAAAACCAGTTCATACCAATAGTCCAGGCCCTCTCCCCCGTATTTTGTATCATACCGGATCCCCAGGAACCCGAGCTCCCCCATCTTTTTAAAGATGTCATGGAGGGGGGTTAAGCCGGTCTCTTCCCACTGGTCCACATGGGGGTTGATCTCCTTTTTAATAAAATCCGCCACAGCCGTTCTGACCAGTTGATGATCCTTCGTAAAATAGAGGTCTTTTGCCATGCTAAATATCCTTTGCTTTGAAGTTAGGTGGCCTGAAGGCCTGTTTCCATGGGGACGCCGGGGCACTGAACAGTGCCAGTATGCCAGTTAAATTAGCAATATCCGTTCCAGCCCAAAGGAAGACCGGAAAGGGGCTAACTGACGGTACCGCCCGGTCATGGGGTTCCATGAAAAGTATCAGCATATTGAGAAAGAACAACATATGGTGCAACCATGCAGGATATTAAGCGCAACCGCCGACTCCCCTGGCCGGACTATCCATCGGCATCTGCGCCCACCCACGGAGCGGGCTTGCCGTAAAGGACAAACGGGGCAGGATTCATGGCCCCTCCCCCCACGGCCATGTGACCCATGCCGATAAACAGCCGGTCGTTGATCCGGCGGATCTCATCCTGCATGGTTTTCACCAGCCCCCGGTTGTGGGTCCTGTATTCCAGGTGAAAGGACGTTTTACCATCAATATTGGACGGTCCCACAAAGGTCACAATTCTCCTTGCCCGGGCCTTGACCGGATCTTTGTTTTCATCCTTAACGGAAAAGAGATTATATCCCCGGCCCCTGTTTTCTCCCGTGGGACAGAACGCCTTGCCCTCCCAGTGCCCGGGCCCGAAAAGATGATGGGTATAGAAATCCACGGCAGGGGCAAGCACCCCCACTCCAAGGGTGACAGCCTTGTACTCCCCTTTCATATTGGAGAGTTCCGGCACCCGGGCAGCAAAAAAGAGCTGCATCACTTCCGGTTTTTCCAGCTGTTCAATGTCCCTCAAAACCGCCTGGGAAGGGGGCCGTCCCAGGATCTCTTCCATGGGCCGGCCATCGTAGGGACCGCCTTTCTGGAAGATATTGATCCCGGTCAGGGCCAGGTTGAGCAAAAGGAACAACAGGGTAACCATCAGCAGGCGTTTGACAGTTTTTTTCACGGGAGCCTCCTTTTTAACCGTTATGGGATTTGTTAAATATCCGTTGGGCATCTCCTTTTTCAAAGGAATCAGGCCCATGGCCCTTTCGGCCATGGCTGCGATGGTGAGGCTTGGATTCACGCCCACATTGGCGGATATGGCCGCCCCGTCCACCACATAAATACCCGGGCACCCGAAAACCTGGTGACTGGTATCGATCACCCCGTTGTCCGGGGAGGCCCCCATATGACATCCGCCCAGGATGTGGGCCGTGAACGACAGATTCATCATGCTCTCCATGATGATGTTCAAGGGCACGCCTTTTGTCAGCCGTGCCAGGATGGATGCGGCCCGGTTGGCAACGGGAAGGTTGGTCGGCGCCTCCCTGCCTTTCACCGGAACGGTCTTGAGGCGGCGCTTGAGAAACAGGAATGGAAAACTCCGGCCATACCCCAATGAGACCTGGTTGTCGAGATTCTGCATCACCGTGAGAATGGTCACCCGCCTGTGCCAGTTTTTCGCAAACCAGTTTTCAAGCATGGGCCGGGGGTTGACCAGGATTTTCCCCAGGGCCAGCAGGGAGCGGACCAGGGGACGGCCATGGTCGGTCATGGGCGCAAAATACCATTTATTAAAGGTGAACCCCCTGGGGAAGCGGTTCTGGGTGATGTGGGTGTGGGGATCAGGATAGAAATCCGAAGAGATGGTCGTTCCCCCGGAGAGATCCAGATCCGGGTCAGGAGACAGGGCGCCCACAATGGCTTCGCTGTTGGTGCGGACGATCCTGCCCATCTGCCGGGAGATATGGGGCAGGGTTTGTGTCACATCCCTGCACCGGTGGAGCAGCTCCAGGGAGCCGAGCACCCCGGCTGCGATAACTACCCTTGCGGCGGTGAGGGGAGGATGGGTTTTAAAGGACCCCAGGGGATGCTTCATGGAGATCCGATAGTTCCCGCTCTCCATGGGTTCGATCTTCACCACCTTTCGTTCGGGAAGAATGACAGCCCCGGATCGCTGGGCCAGGTAGAGGTAGTTTTTATCCAGGCTGTTCTTTGCGCCGTGGGGACACCCGGTCAGGCACTCCCCGCAAAGGTGGCAGCCGGTCCGGACCGGGCCGTGGCCGTTGAAAAACGGGTCCTCAGCCATCACCCCGGGGGTACCAAAATAGATGCCCATGGGGGTCGGGCCAAAGGTTGCGCCGGCCCCCATCTCTTGGGCCGTCTTTCTCAGGTACTCATCCATGGTGCCGTACCCCGGGTTTGGGGTGATCCCCAGCATTTGGGAAGCCTTTTCGTAATAAGGGGCCATCTCCCTTTTCCAGTCAATGCCCAGGCTGCTCCACAGGGGATCTTCGTAAAATTTATCCTTGGGCCTCAGAAGAACGGCTGCATATACCAGGCTGCCGCCGCCCACCCCCACGCCTCCCACCATGCCCAGATGCCGGAACACAGACTGGCTGAAGAAACCGTCCAGCCCAATGCCCGGCATCCAGAACAATTTCTTTGAATCATGGGCCGCCGCCTCCATCCGGGCCGGGTCCACCCATTTCCCCTGTTCGATCACCGCCACCCGGTACCCTTTTTCCGCCAGGCGCAGCGCAGACACACTGCCACCAAAACCACTGCCGATGATCGCAAAATCGTAATGCATGCCCCATCTCCTTTTGGTTCCCAAAAGCCAATGGCTTATAGCTCTTCGCAGATGAATCGATCCCATTTTTTATTACAATAGGTAATCAGGTATCAATTCGGCAGTCACGGTCCGCCCATACAGGTCAGCCGGTCAAGGCTCTTCGGGTATGTTAAGTATTTTTTCCATTAAAAGGGCGGTCTCAAAGAACGCCTTGATATCAGCATCATCAACGTCGGCAAGATTCCGGTTCATGGTCTCAAAGGAATGGTCTTCAACCGCCTGCACCAGGCGTTCCCCACTGGGCGCAAGGGAGACAAGCATGATCCGTTTGTCTCCGGAAGCCCGCTGCCTTGAGACCACACCTTTGGCCACCAGCCGGTCCACCATTCGTGTGGCCGTGCTGATGGGAATCTGCATCTCTTTGGAAATGGCGCTCATTCTTGCCGGAGATTGCCTGCGTAAAAACTGAAGCAAAAAGATGGCGTCATAATTCAGGCCAAAGCGATGGACCTTGGCCTGCTCAAATTTATAGATGGCGCGAAAACAGCGAAACAGCGCATCATCAAAATCTTGCCGGGGAATCTGGGATAGGGGATTTTGGGGTTCCATGGATCATGGTTACGATATTTACTTGCAATGTGCAAGCATTTTATTTGCATCTTGCAACTAAAATATTTTGATGCTACACCTGAAGCATCCTATTGATGTTCGAACACTAATGGATGCCTGCTTTGCCTGTTACGATAAGAAATGGGCTCTACTCATATGCGAAAAGCTACAAGATTCGAGTTAACAGAATCAATTCGGAGGATCCATGAAAAAGTATCTTTCTTTACTGCCCATTCTGTTCTGTTTACAAACAGGATGCGCCCATATTCCCCTGGACAAATTAAAAGAGCGATATACAGATGAACACTCCCGGTTTATCATGGTCAAGGGCGTTAATGTCCATTACAGGGACCAGGGAACAGGCGATACCCTCCTGCTGATCCACGGCACAGGGGCATCCCTTCACACCTGGGACAGGTGGACAAAAATCCTTGCCCCCCGATACCGGGTGGTGCGGCTGGACCTGCCGGCCTTTGGTCTGACCGGCCCCTCGTTGGAGCGGGACTACACCTATCCGGCATATGTGGCCTTCATGGACGAATTCATCACCACCCTGAAACTTGCGGACCCGATCATCGCCGGCAACTCCCTGGGCGGTGGCATTGCCCTTCACTACAGCATCACTCACCCTAAAAAGATTAAAAAACTGGTACTCATAGATTCCGGGGGATATCACCTGGACCGACAGCCCATGATCTTTCGACTGGGCCGGGTACCCCTTCTCAACCAGTTGATCAAGCATGTTACGCCCAGGTTCATGGTAAGAAAGAATCTTCTGGAAGTATACGGGGATCCCTCCCGGGTAACAGATACGCTGGTTAACCGCTACCATGAATTACTGCTCCGCCGGGGAAACCGCCAGGCCATGCTGGACCGAATGCGCCAACTGCAGCAGCAACCTGAAAACATCCCCGGGATCAGCATGCCCACCCTGATCCTGTGGGGAGAGGCCGATCAATGGATCCCACTGAAAAACGGGCACAGGTTCCATAGGGAGATAAAAAATTCCCGGCTCATCACCTACCCTGGCCTGGGCCACGTCCCCATGGAAGAAGCACCGGAGAAGACAGCATCTGATCTGATTGACTGGCTCTCTCCTCCGGCACCTTCAGGAATCAACGCCGGGAAATAGAATTTCCCCCACCATGCATCCGGGGGGACGCGGTGATTTTCATTACAACTTATTGCCCTGGACAAACCGTGCACTGATATGCCGGTCATCGCCGGTATAGAGGAATTTTTCAAGCCGGTCTTCAAGGCTGTACCGCTCCCTAACAAAGGGAGACTCCTCGATCACCAGGGCATCGAACCAGTAGCCCGGCTCAAAGCTTCCGGTCTTGCCGAAGAACCGGCCGCCGCCCTTTGTGCCCAGGTAAAAGGCCTCTGAAACGGTCAGGGGCTTTTCCCCTTCGAACTCCATGCTCCTCAGTTTTGAGAGCTGGATCGCCCGGACAATGGCATCGTTCATACCGATCCTGTGGCCCCCGGCAATGTCGCTGCCAAGCCCCAGGTTCATTCCCATCTCAAGATAGCGCCGGACCGGCATGATGCCGCTCCTGACATTGATATTGGAATCCGGGCAATGACAAAGGAACACCTTATTTTTCTGTGCCAGGGCCACCTCTTCCTCGCTGGAGTAGATGGCGTGGGCCATGATGGTGGGGGTCTGGCCAAAGAGGTTGTGCTGGTCATAGACATCGGAGTAATGCCGGGATTTGGGAAACAGGGACTGCACCCACTTGATCTCATCCCTGTTTTCGTTCAGATGGGACTGGACCGGGAGATCTTTGGAAACGGCAAGATCGCCCAGGGATTTCAAGAGATCGTCCGTGCTTGTGGGAGCGAACCGCGGGGTGATGATCGGCTTCACCAGGGGATCGTCACCGTATTTCTCGATCAGGTACCGGGTGCCGTCAATGGATGCGGCCGTATCCTCGAGGATGAAATCCGGAGCGTTCCTGTCCATGTTAACCTTTCCCACATAGGCGCCGACCCCCTGGGCCTTCAGGGCGTCAAACAGCTCTTCCGTGCCTTCAGTGGAGGAGGAGGCAAACACCGAAGCCCTGAGGGTGCCGTGGGCAGCAAGCTTTGCGGCAAACTCCGAATAGACCGCCTTTGCAAACTCCCTGTCCTGGAACTGGCGCTCCAGATCAAAGGTGTAGTCGTTGAGCCAATCCAGCAGTGTTTTGGTCATGCCGATGCCGCATTGGAGGTATTGGGCGGCATGGAGATGGAGATCCACGAATCCGGGAATCACGATCCTGTCGCCGTAATCCAGGACCTCACAGCCATTGTACTCCCCGGGTATCTGGGGATGGATGCCATCAACCCTGCCATCCTTTACAACCAGATAACTGTCTTTAAAAATCTCAAACTTTTCCGAATCTTTTGTAAATATGAAATTTCCCTTGACGATCAAACTACGCTTCATTGTTTTCCTGTTCCTGTCTGTTTTTATTAGGAGTTCCCACCCCCGTTGTTATCACACCAAGTGAGGTCTTATATCAGGTTCCTTGATTTGAAGATACCCTTTTGCAAACATAGACCGGCAGCCATACGGACAAGTGGGCGAAAAGAAACACCCCATGGCAAACCGAAAACTCCTGCGCCACTCTGCTTCACTCTCCTTTTCGCCCGCGATCGCCCGCCTTTTGCCCCCCCACGATGACCAACATACCCTATCATATCAGGCAGTACCACTGCAAACAACCATCCCAGAGCATCACTTTCATTCCTCCCCAACCGCCCTATTTCATCCTCTTTTTAGCGCATTCATCGCAAGCAGAAAAAAACGCTGTTTAAACGGGAACTTTCAGCCACTTACCAACAAAGAGAGAGAATATTGCGAAAAAACCTGTTGACTTTTTACCAAGTCTCACTCTATTTTCTATACAAAATAAAAAGTCTCAGATTTATTTTTATGAAAAAAAGGTTATAAAAGCCCTTAGAAGGGGCCATGCAAAACAGTAAAAACAGCAAGGAAGGTATGGCGAATTCCAAGAAAATCGAAGCAAGAAAGGAGCAGATCCTGAGGGCGGCGGAAAAGGTGTTTGCCCAAAAAGGATTCCAGGACGCAACCATTGCCGAGATCGCAAAGCTTGCAAAGATCTCCGAAGCGTCCATCTACGAATATTTCACCACAAAAGAGGGCCTGCTCTTTGCCATCCCCATTGCAACGGCAAGCAAGCTCTTTGAGACCACCGATTTCCACCTCAAGATGATCCGGGGGGCGGCCAACCAGCTCAGGGCGATCATCTACCTCTTTTTCTCCTCCTACAGGGACAACCCCGACTTTGCCGCCATCATCATGCTGATCCTCAAGCACAACAAACGGTTCCTTGAGACCGAGGGCCATCTTGTGATCCGCAGGGGCATCAAGAACATCGCCACCATTGTGGAGCAGGGGATCGCCGCAGGAGAGTTCAAGGAGGATACCAACCCCTACCTGGTCCGGGCCATGATCATCGGCACCATCGAACATGTGGTGACCGCCTGGCTCATGACGGGAAAACCCGACGACCTCATGGAGCTTGTGGACCCTTTGATCGACACCATCATCCAGGGGATCAAGCCCAGGGAGGAGGAGACCTCCTGCTGGAGCCTGCGGAGGGTTGCCAAATAGGAAAAAGCTTCACAGCACCATCGACTGAAACATAAAGCGCTATATCAATACCATGGAAACGTGAACCCAGGAAAGGTGCAAGACTATGGATGTTATTGAAACACGAGTTGATGTCGGTTCCAAAGAGTACACTAAAAATTATGAGGAGATGACGGCCCTTGTGGAGGATCTGAACAAGGAGCTTGACAGGGCCATGCACGAACGCTCCGAAAAGGCGCTCCATCGCCAGGAGGAGTCGGGCAAGCTGCCCTGCGAAAAGAAGCTGGAGCTTCTCCTGGACAGGAACACCCCGTTCCTGGAGATCGCACCCCTTGCGGCCAAGGAGATGTACGACACCAAGATCCACAAGGCAGGCCTTGTCACCGGCATCGGCATGGTGGGAGGAAAAGAGTGCTTCATCAGCATCAGCGACGCCACCATCAAAGGCGGCGCCGTCTATCCCATGGGGGTAAAGAAAACCCTCCGCGGCCAGACCATTGCCATGGAAAACCGCCTGCCTGTGATCAACCTCATGGATTCCTCGGGGGCCTTTCTTCCCATGCAGTCCGAGATCTTCCCCGATCTTGACGACGGGGGCAGGGTTTTCCGCAACCAGGCCATGATGTCCAAGATGGGCATTCCCCAGATTGTCGGGGTGATGGGATTGTGCACGGCCGGCGGTGCCTACGGGGTGGCCATGTGCGACGACATCGTCCATGTCAAGGGCCATGGCGCCATCTTCCTGGGCGGCCCGCCCCTGGTCAAGGCAGCCACAGGGGAAGAGGTCACGGCCAACGATCTGGGCGGGCCAGAGATGCACTGCAGGGACTCAGGGGTGTCGGACTACTATGCGGAGGATGATGCCGAAGCGATCCGGATCATCCGGAATATCGCAAAAAACCTGCCCCAGAACGAAAAATCCCGGCTCACCATGACCCCGCCTGAACCGCCCCTCTACGATCCCAAAGAGCTCTACGGCATCGTGAGCCCCGACCTTTCAAAGCCCTATGACGCAAGGGAAGTGATTGCACGGATCGTGGACGGCAGCCGGTTCCTGGAGTTCAAGGAGATGTTCGGCCCCACCATGGTGACCGGCTGGGCCAACATCCACGGCTATCCTGTGGGGATCCTGGCCAACAACGGGATTCTCTTTTCAGACAGCGCCCAAAAGGCGACCCAGTTCATCCAGCTCTGCGACAAGCGCAAGATTCCCCTGCTCTTTCTCCAGAACATCAACGGCTTCATCGTGGGCAAGGAGTATGAGCGGGGCGGCATCACCAAGGACGGCCATAAGATGGTCAATGCCGTATCAACGGCCACGGTACCCAAGTTCACCCTCATCGTGGGGGCCTCCTTTGGTGCCGGCAACTACGCCATGTGCGGCAGGGCGTATTCTCCGCGGTTTCTCTGGAGCTGGCCCAACTCCCAGATCGGTGTCATGGGCGGTGCCCAGGCCGCCGATGTCCTGATCACCATCACCAATGACCAGCGCAAACGAATGGGCCAGGACCCCATGACCGAGGAGGAGGTCAACTTCATCAAGGAGCCGGTGATGGCCAATGCCCTCAAGGAGGGCAACGCCTATTACGCCACCTCCCAGCTCTGGGACGACGGCATCATCGATCCTGCCAAGACACGGGACGTTCTGGGGCTTGGCATCTCAGCCGCCCTCAACGCCCCCATCAGGGACGATGTTTACGGATACGGCGTCTTCAGAATGTAAACCCTTGGCCACCCCATAAGGAAATCGATCATGTTCAAGAAAATATTGGTAGCAAACAGAGGTGAGATCGCCCTGCGGGTGATCAGCACCTGCCGGGAGATGGGGATCGAAACGGTTGCGGTGTATTCAGACGCAGACGTACTTGCCGCCCACGTGCTGGCAGCGGACCATGCCGTGAGAATCGGCCCGCCGGAACCAAACCTGAGCTATCTCAACCTTGATGCCATCATCGAGGCAGCAAAGGCAACAAACGCCCAGGCCATCCACCCCGGGTACGGGTTTCTCTCGGAGAACCCGGAATTCGCAAGCAGATGCGAAGACGAGGGGATCATCTTCATCGGCCCCTCCTCCCGGGTGATCCACGAGATGGGGGACAAGATCACGGCCAGAAAGATCATGGTTCGGGCCGGCGTGCCGGTCACCCCCGGCCTCACCACTGCGATAACCGATCCTGCCGCCTTGTTAAAAGAGGCGGAAACCCTGGGATACCCGGTCCTGATCAAGGCCACGGCCGGGGGCGGCGGCAAGGGCATCCGCCGGGTCGACTCCCCGTCCGACCTGGTCGAAGCCGGCCAAGCCGCCTCACGGGAAGCCCTGGGCGCCTTTGGCAACGGCGACATCTACATTGAAAAGTTCTTTACCCGGGCAAGGCACATCGAGTTCCAGGTCCTGGCCGACAACTTCGGCAACACCCTCCACCTGTTTGAGCGGGAGTGCTCGGTGCAGCGGCGCCACCAGAAGATCATCGAGGAGACACCCTCCACCTGCCTGACACCGGACCTGAGACAGGAGATGGGCAAGGCCGCGGTGGCCGCAGCCAAAGCCGCCGACTACACAAATGCCGGCACAGTGGAGTTCCTGGTGGATGAGGACAACAACTTCTATTTCCTGGAGATGAACACGAGGCTCCAGGTGGAGCATCCCGTCACTGAGATGACCACGGGGATCGATCTTGTTCGCCAGCAGCTGCTCATCGCCGCAGGCAACCCCCTTGAATACTCCCAGGAGGAGATTATCCCACGGGGCCATTCCATTGAGTGCCGGATCTATGCAGAGGATCCTGAAAAGGCGTTCTTCCCCTGCCCGGGCAGGATTGAGTTCATGGAGGAACCCACGGGCCCGGGCATCCGGAACGACTGCGGAGTATACTCCGGGGCCGAGGTGCCTGTGGAATACGATCCCATCCTCTCAAAGCTTGTGGTCCATGCCGAGTCAAGAAACCTTGCCATTGCCAAGATGGTCAAGGCGCTGAAGGAGTATGTGATTCTGGGGGTTCGCACCCCAACCGACTTTTTGATGGATCTGCTCCGGTCAGATCCCTTTGTGCAGGGGGAGGCGTTCACCAACTTCATTGACCAGCACTTCTCCGACTGGCAGCCGGGAAACACGGGAGACGCCATGGCCAGGCTCGCCTTTATTGCCGACGAACTTTCGCCCCCCAAGGCCGCCACGGTTCAGGCAGATGCCAACAACACGGTGGCCACCCCGTTCCAGACCCTTGGGAATTGGCAACTCTAACTGTATTTGGAGGGTATTGTGGAATACAATCTTACCATCAACGACAGGACCGACACTGTCCATGTGGATATCACCGGCGACAACAGCTTTGAGGCCGCCGTGGACCAGGACGAGTTCGAGGTATCTTTTGCAAGGATCTCGGATCATAAGATCGCCATCCAGGTGAACGGGCAAACCTTCAATGCCCATGTCACAAGGACGGATGGCGCCAAGGTGATCATGATAGACGGCCGGACCTTCACGGTCCGGGACGCGGATCTGGCAGAACAAACGAAAACCAGCGGTGGCAAAGGCATGGCCACGGCGGAAACCGAGGTGACCCCGCCCATGCCGGCCGTGGTGATCCTCCTGGCCGTAGCCCCGGGGGACCGGGTGGAACAGGGAGATCCCGTGGTAACAGTATCGGCCATGAAGATGGAAACCACCCTCACCGCCCCTTACGCCGGTGTGGTCACAAGCGTGAACGTGGCCGAGGGCGACAAGGTGATGCCCGGCCAGATCCTCGTCGACATAGAGGATCAACCATAGGGGGTCAGGCTTAGCTTATTGTCGTTATTTACAACAAAAAATCTAACCATTTGTTAAGGAGGGAGTGTTATGCCGGAAACCGACCTTATATATTCCAGGGACGAGGCCATCGCCCATATCACCATCAACCGTGAAGCCCATCGCAACGCCATCTCCGGCCAGGCGGTCAGGCTTTTCCTCGACTACCTGGACAGGGCCGAAAACAACCCGGCAGTCAGGGTGGTCTGCATCACCGGAGCCGGCAACCGGGTCTTCTGCTCCGGGGCCGACCTTGGTGGAGAGATGGCCACAACCGGAGCCGCCGACATGTTCCGAAGCTATGCCCGGCTGCTCACAAGGCTTTACCAGTTTCCAAAGCCAACGGTGGCAAGGGTCAACGGCCACTGCCTTGCCGGGGGAACCGGGTTCATGCTGGCCTGTGACATGGTGATCGCACGGGAGGACGCCCTGTTCGGCACCCCGGAGGTGAACGTGGGGCTGTTTCCCATGATGATCGGCGCCCTGATCTTCAGGAACGTGCTGCGTAAAAAAGCCATGGAGATGATCCTGCTGGGTGAGAGGCTCACGGCAAAGCAGGCCCTGGAGATGGGCATGATCACCCGGATGGTGCCCCAGGAAAACTTTGACAATGAGGTCAGCAAGGTGCTGTCGGCCCTGGCCGCAAAGAGCCCCATTGGTATGCGCCTTGGCAAAGAGGCCTTTAACGCCGTTGAGGGCATGGCGCTTGGGGAGGCGGTCAACCATCTGTCGGACCAGCTGGCCAAGGTGGCCACCACCAGGGATGCCACAGAGGGAATCACCGCCTTTCTCGAAAAACGCAAGCCCGTCTTCACAGGCGAATAAAAGGAGAGACCATGAACGAGAAGCTGATCATCGCAAATTGCAGCGGCTTTCTGGGAGACCGCATGACTGCGGCCAAAGAGCTCATTGAAGGGGGAGAGATCCATGTGCTCACAGGGGATTACCTGGCGGAACTGACCATGGCCCTTCTCTTCCGCATGAAGATGAAATCCCCGGAAGCTGGCTATGCCGCGCCCTTCCTGAAACAGGTGGAAGGAGTGATGGGCACCTGCATGGAAAAGGGGATCAGGATCGTTGCCAATGCCGGCGGCCTCAACCCCAAAGGACTTGCCGCAGAGCTTGGCAAGATTGCAAAGGCCCTGGGCATCCGCCCGATCATCGCCTGCATCGAGGGGGACGATCTTTTGCCAAGGCTTGGCGACCTCCAGGAAAAGGGAGAAACCTTCTCCCACCTGGACAAGAACATCCCCCTGAAGGAAGCAAAGGCCCAGCCCATCACGGCCAACGCCTACCTGGGGGGCTGGGGCATTACAACGGCCCTGGACCAGGGGGCGGACATCGTGGTGGGCGGCAGGATCGCGGACGCCGCCCTTGTGTCCGGTCCTGCGGCCTGGAAGTTCGGCTGGAAAAAGGATGACTGGGACAAGCTGGCCGGTGCCTATGCCGCAGGCCACATCATCGAGTGCGGCACCCAGGCCACCGGGGGCAACTACTCCTTCTTTGACGAGGTGCCCTCGTTCAAAAACATGGGATTTCCCATTGCCGAAATCCATGAAGACGGATCCTTTGTGATCACCAAGCACCCGGGCACGGGCGGCCTTGTCTCGGTTGGCACGGTCACAGCCCAGCTCATGTACGAGATAAGGGAGCCCGGCTACCTCACCCCGGACGTCACAGCCCGGTTTGACACCATCTGCCTGGAACAGCAGGACAAGGACCGGGTCGCAGCCTCCAACACCAAAGGAGAGCCCCCCACCACCTTCTCCAAGGTGTGCATCAACAACCTGTGGGGATTCCGCAACACCATGACCGTTGTGTTGACCGGCCTTGACATAGAAAAAAAGGCGGCCCTGGTTGAAGACGCCCTGTTCGGTCTTCTCGGGGGAAAGGACCAGTTCGCGGCCGTGGATGTCCAGCTGATCCGGTCGGACAAACCAGATCCCACCAACAACGACGAGGCCCATGCACGGCTCAGGATCTCCCTCATGGACCCGGACCAGAAAAAGGTGGGCAAGCTCTTTTCCGCAAAGCTTGTGGAGCTCGCCCTGTCGAACATTCCCGGATTCACCCTCACCGCACCCCCGGCCAAGGCCACCCCGGCGATCCAGCACTGGCCCACCCTTGTCAGCAAAAAATTCATCCGGGAAAAGGTGTTTGTCAACAACACGGAGCTTATTGTGGACAGCGTTGACCCCATGGACGAGACCGTCACTGTCGACCCTGTGACAATAGAACTGGAAGAAGTCGCCATGGACGAACTGACCGAGGTTCCCCTGGGACGATTGTTCGGCACCCGGTCCGGGGACAAAGGCGGCAACGCCAACCTGGGGGTGTGGGCAAAGACGCCAAAGGCGTTCTCGTTCCTGCACGACTATCTTACAACCGGGCGGCTGAAAACACTTCTGCCCGACATGGAGGGATTTGAGATCGACCGGTACGAGTTCCCCAATCTTCTGGCCCTTAATTTCTACATACGCGGGGTCCTTGGCGAGGGGGTTGCCGCATCCCTCAGGAGCGATCCCCAGGCAAAGACCCTGGGCGAGTATCTCAGGGCAAAGCGCATCAAAGTACCGGCCGCCATCCTACAATAACTAACTTTATCAACAAAGGATATATACCCATGGGAAGCGACATCTACTTTACCAAAGACCATGAACTGGTTCGAAAGGCAGTAAGGGATTTTGTCAACAAGGAGATCAACCCCCATGTTGAAGAGTGGGAAGAGGCAGGCATGACCCCCCTCCACGATCTGTTCAAGAAAATGGGGGAGCTGGGCTTCATCGGCATCCGCTACGACGAGAAATACGGGGGCGAGGGCCTGGATTACTGGTACGAGACCGTTGTGCTGGAGGAGTTTGCAAGGATCCAGTGCGGCGGCATCCCCATGGCCATTGCGGTCCAGTCCAACATGGCCACCCCGTCCATCTACGATTTTGGCTCCGAATACCTGAAACAGACCTATCTCAAGCCCGCCCTCAAGGGCGATATGGTGGCCGCCATTGCCGTGACCGAACCCGATGCCGGCTCCGATGTGGCCGCCCTCAAGACCTTTGCCGAAAAAAAAGGGGACCACTACATCCTCAACGGGTCAAAGACCTTTATCACCAACGGCCTCCAGGCCGACTTCCTCACCCTTCTGGCCCGGACCAGCGACGATCCCGGCTACCACAGCTTCTCCCTGTTTGTGGTCCCCACCGATATCGACGGATTCCAGGTGAGCAAGAAGCTCGACAAGCTGGGCATGCGGTCAAGCGACACGGCCGAGCTCTTTTTCGACAACATGAAGATCCCGGCCGAGAACCTCATCGGCACCGAGGGCGAAGGATTTATCCACCAGATGATGCAGTTCCAGCACGAGCGGTTCAGCGCCCTGCCCCTCTCCTACATCGGCGCCCGGGAGATCATCAACGAGACCATCGAGTATCTCAAAGGCCGGGTGGTGTTTGGAAAGCCGTTGATCAGAAAACAGGTGCTCCGCCACCGCCTTGTGGAGTGGCTCACCGAGATAGAAGCCCTCCAGCAGCTCACCTACCACATCGTCAGGATGAAGATGGCGGGCCAGGACGCCTCAAAGGAGATCTCCATGGGCAAGCTCATGGGCGGCACCCTTCTCAACAAAGTGATGGACGGCTGCCTCCAGATGCACGGCGGCATGGGATTCATGAACGAAATGCGGGTATCCCGGGCCTTCAGGGATTCAAGACTCATCTCCATCGGCGGCGGTGCCAACGAAGTGATGAGTGATGTGATCGCAAAAATGTCAGGATTTTAAGGAGAGCCATGTATACGAACCTATTCAGCCCCATCACCCTGAACAAGCTTGAGATAAAGAACAGGATCGCCTACCCCTCCCTGGGCGTGCTATTCTCCTATGACCGTAAACTCAACGACCGCTACCACCATTTTTTCAGCGAGATCGCAAAGGGCGGCGCCGGCATCGTCACGGTGGGGCCGGTGGGGGTGGATTATATCGGATCGGGCATTGCCGCCCTTGGCATTGACACTGACGAGGCGATCCCGGAGTTCCAAAAGCTCACCCAAGCCATCCGGGAGAACGGGGCAAGCCCCTGGATCCAGCTCTTCCATGCCGGGGGATACAGCCATCCCTTTCTCATCGACAACCAGACGCCCCTGGCCCCCTCGCCCATCTTTTCCAACTACTCCAAGACCACGCCCAAAGAGATGGACGGCCAGGAGATCGACACGGTCCAGGACAGCTTTGCCAGGGCCGCCGCCCGGGCCAGGGAGGCAGGATTCGACGGGGTGGAGATCATTGCATCGGCAGGCTATCTTCTGACCCAGTTCCTCTCTCCCCTGAAGAACCAGCGCACCGACAACTACGGCGGCAGCTTTGAGAACCGGGCCCGGTTTCCCAGGGAGACCATCGAACGCACCCGAAAGGCCCTGGGCAGCGACTTCCCCCTGGGCATCAGGATGGCGGGCAACGACTTTGTGGAGGGCAGCAACACCGATCTTGAAACCCCGGAGATCGCAAAGGTGTACCAGGAGGCCGGGGTGGACGTGATCAACGTCACCGGCGGATGGCACGAGTCCAAGGTGCCCCAGCTGCCCATGGAGCTGCCCAGGAAAGGGTTTGCCTTTCTGGCCAAGAACATCCGGGAGCATGTCACCGTTCCGGTGATGGCCTCCAACCGCATCACCAGCCCGGCAGAGGCGGACAGCCTCATCCGGGAGGGGTATGCCGACATGGTCAACCTGGGACGGGTGCTCATCGCAGACCCCTTCTGGCCCCTGAAGGCAGCAAGCAACCGGGCCGACGAGATCCGGCCCTGTGTGGCCTGCTCCCAGGGTTGCACGGACCAGATCTTCTCCGGCCTGCCCGTGTTCTGCACCGGCAACCCACGGGCCGGGTTCGAAGCGGAACGCACCATCTACCAGAGCGACTCCCCCAAAAAGGTGATGGTGGTGGGCGCGGGAGTGGCAGGCCTTGAGGCGGCCGTGACCGCCACCCGGGCAGGCCATAAAGTTGAGGTGTTTGAAAAGGCGGGGGATATGGGCGGCCAGATACCCATTGCAGCAGCCCCGCCCCACAAGCAGGAGCTCAACGAGTTTATCCGGTACTACCGGGCCATGGTGCAGCGCTACAAGATCCCTGTCCATCTCAACACCGAGGTGACCCCGGACCTCATTGAAAAAAGCGCCTTTGACCACGTGATCCTGGCCCAGGGGGCCGAACCCCTTGTTCCCAGGATAGATGGGGTGGACCATCCCCGGGTGCTCACCTCCTGGGAGGTGCTGAAGAACAATCCACCATTGGGAGAAAAGGTGGCCGTCATCGGCGGCGGGGCTGTGGGCCTTGAAACGGCTCTCTTTGCCGCGACCAAGGGCACCCTCTCCCCGGAGATGCTCCACTTTTTGTTCACCTATGACGCCATGGATGCCCAGCGCCTGAAGCACCACATGTTCAACGGATCGTCCAAGGTGACCGTGTTTGAGATGCTCGACCGGGCCGGGGGCGATGTGGGCAAATCCACCCGCTGGGTACTCCTGGGCAACCTTGACAGGTACGGGGTGACCGTCCGGACAGGCACCCGGGTGGAATCCGTTGACAACGGCCAGGTGTGCTGCCAGAAGGATGACACCCGGGAAGAAGAGCCCTTTGACACCATCATCCTGGCCCTGGGCTCCCGGCCGGTGCAAACCCTTGAAAAGGCCCTTGAAGGTAAAGATATCAACTACACAACCATTGGCGACTGCGTAAAGCCCGGCAAGATCAACGATGCCATCCACGGCGGGTTTCTGGCGGCAATTAAACTCTAACAGGAGGTGTTCATGGAGACCCTGTGCCAAGAACTTGAAAAGGAGTACCACACCCTTGACAAGGCCCTTGGGGCCCTGGACCCGGATGAATGGAACCGGGTGACCCCCTTTGGCAACTGGAGCATCCGGGAGGAGATCGGGCACATCGCCTATTACGATAACAAGGCCACCCTTGCCATCACCGACCCCAAGGCATTCCAGGGCCATCTGGAGGAGATCCTCACAATCTGCAAGGACCCGGAAGAGATGTTTGAACTCTCCCTTGGCCCCGGCAGGAACCTTGAACCAAAGGAACTCATGGATCTGTGGAAGCGGGAGCGCACCGTCATGGTCCATGCCCTGAAGGCCCTTGCGCCAGACACAAAGCATCCCTGGTACGGCCCCCCCATGACCGCCCCCTCCTTTGCCACGGCCCGGCTCATGGAGACCTGGGCCCACGGCCAGGATATCCTGGACACCCTGGGGATAGAGCGCACCCCGACCCAGGGCCTTGAACACATAGCCCTTCTCGGGGTAAAGACCTTTGGCTGGGCCTATGTCAACCGGAACATGGCAAAGCCTGGGGACAAGGTCCGTGTGGAACTGACGGGCCCGGCCGATGAGACCTGGACCTTTGGGGACAAAGACTGGCCCAACCGGGTCACGGGCACGGCCCTGGACTTCTGCCTGGTGGTGACCCAGCGTCGCCATGTGGACGACACCGGCCTCCGTGTTACGGGAGATACGGCAAAAGAGTGGATGACCATCGCCCAGGCATTTGCAGGCCCCCCGTCCAGCGGACCCAAACCGTTTACTTAAGCTAAGGAGCTTTGCCATGGCCGATCAAAAGGATTCAAAAAACGATTTTCAGCACTATTTCGGCAAAGAGCACGATCTTGTGCGAAAATCGGTCAGAGAGTTAGTACAAAAGGAGATCCTCCCCAACATTGACGAGTGGGAGGAGAAGGCCACGTTTCCCAAAAAACTTTACAAGATGGCAGGGGAGCTCGGGCTTCTTGGAGTAGGGTATCCCGAAGAGCTGGGGGGCACCCCCGGGGACATTTTTCTCAAGATCGTGGTGGGAGAGGAGCTGATGCGCTCCACCTCGGGCGGGCTTGTGGCAGGCCTTGGCTCCATTGACATCGCCATCCCCCCCATCATCAGAAAGGGAACCGAAGAACAAAAGGAGCGGTTTGTCCGTCCCGTGATCGCAGGCGACAGGATCGCAGCCCTTGGGATCACCGAACCCGGCGGCGGCTCGGACGTGGCAAACCTCAAAACAACGGCCGTAAAAAAAGGCGACCACTACCTGGTCAACGGCAGCAAGACCTTTATCACAAGCGGGGTCCGGGCGGACCAGATCACCTGCGCCGTCCGCACGGGCAGCGAGAATGCCCACGGCATCAGCCTGTTGGTGATCGAGTCCGGCACCCCGGGATACTCCACCTCCCCCCCCATGAAGAAAACCGGGTGGTGGGCCTCGGACACGGCCGAGCTCTATTTTGACAACCTGAAGGTACCGGTTTCGAACCTCATCGGCGAGGAGAACCAGGGCTTCTACTACATCATGGAGAACTTCCAGAGCGAACGGCTCCAGCTGTGCATCATGGCCAACATGACCGCCCGGATCGCCCTGGAACAGGCCATGAAGTACGCAACAGAGCGCGAAGCCTTTGGAAAGCCCCTGTCAGGCTTCCAGGTGACACGGCACAAACTTGCCGAGATGGCCACCCAGGTGGAGGTGAGCCAGGAATTCACCTACCGGGTCGCAGCCAAAATGAACGCCGGGATCAACCAGATCAAGGAGATCTCCATGGCCAAGAACTTTGCCTGCCAGGTGAGCGACCGGGTCACCTTTGACGCGGTGCAGATCTTCGGCGGCGCAGGCTATGTGCGTGAATCTGTGGTGGAACGGCTCTACCGGGACAACCGGATCCTCTCCATCGGCGGCGGAACCACGGAGATCATGAAGGAGATCATCTCAAAACTAATGTAATACAGGGATGCTTGCCATGATGAAACCAAGAAAAGAGGCCGGCAACGGCTTTTACGACCAGGCGTTCTGGGACTGCTACCATGGATTGAACTATCCCGAAGCCTGGATCGCCCAGGGAAGAACCTATGCCCCGGACAAGGCCTATGTGATAAGCCACCCCACCTGGTACCAGGGAAGGCTTCCGGAAATTCCGGACATCTCCATCTACCAGCTCTTCCGGAAAAGCGCAAAAGCCCATGCCCGGGAAACGGCGGTCATCTTTTTCGACCGGAAAACCACCTATGGCGAACTTGACGCCATGGTGGGCCGCTACGCAGCCCTTTTGACGGACCTTGGGGTCAAGCCCGGGGATGTGGTGGCCACCATGCTGCCCAACTCCCTCCAGCACATTGTCGCCTTTCTGGGTGCATCAAGGATCGGGGCCGTCCACACCCCCGTCAACGTCATGTACAAGGCCGACGAGGCCGCCTATCAAATCGAGGACTCCGGGGCCACCACCGCCGTCATCCTCGATCTTCTCTACGACACCCTGAAGCCCCTCCATGAAACAGGGGTGCTGAGAAACATCATCGTCACCAACCTCAAGGATTTTGCCGCCCCGGACGCCGTAATCTCCGACAGCATCAAGCCCCTTTTCGACATTCCCAAAGCACCCGTTCCCGGCACCATTGACCTTGTGGAGGCCCTGGAGAAGCAAACTGCCTTGCCGCCGCAGCCCCACACGGTTGCCGGCAGTGACACGGCCTTTATCCTCTACACCGCAGGCACCACCGGGCGCGCCAAGGGGGTGGTCTCCACCCACAGGAACCTGGTGTTCAACACCCTGACCCACACCCACGCCTTCAGGAACTGGGACCGGGAGATCAACTTCTCCATCATGCCAATGTTCCATACGGCCGGCTATTTTCTTCATCTCCTGCCCACCCTGTACCAGGGGGGAACCGTGATCCCCATCCCCATGTTCGACCTTGAGGAGTGCTTCAGGACCATCCACACCTGGGGGGTCAACGTGCTCTTTGCCCCGCCCACCCTGTTCACGGCCATGCTGTCCAAACAGGAACTCCTGGACCGCTATCCGCTTACGACCCTCACAACAGCCGTGGGATGCGGCGCACCCGTGCCCGTGGCCATCCAGGAAGAGTGGCACGGCTGGACCGGCACCCTCCTTGTCAACGGCTGGGGAATGACCGAGACCAACAGCGGCGGGATCATGAGCATCCCGGGACTCAAGGAAAAATCGGACGCCATCGGGGTTCCCGTGTTTGCCGAGGTGAAGATCGTGGATCAGGAAGGCTTCATCCTGCCCAGGAACGCTCCGGGCGAGATCTGCTACAGGGGACTCCAGGTGGCAAAACGCTATCTGAACAAACCGGAAGATACCGAAAAAGCCTTTCTTCCCGACGGCTGGTTCAAAACCGGGGACTGCGGATTCCTGGACGACGACGATTTTGTCCACTTTGTGGACCGGCTCAAGGATCTGATCGTTGCCTCCGGGTACAACATCGCTCCCTGCGAAATCGAGAACGTGCTCTACAAACACCCGGATGTTGTTGAGGCCGCTGTGGTGGGCGTACCCGACGATTACCGGGGAGAGACGGTCAAGGCGTTTATCGCATTGACACCCCAGGCAAAAGGAAATATCACCCAACAGGAGATCATCGACTTCTGCAAAACGCAATTGGCCACCTTTAAGGTGCCAAGGGCGGTGGAATTCATGGATGCCCTGCCCAAAAGCGGGGTGGGAAAGATCTTGAGACGCAAGCTGAAACAGACGCTAAAATAAGGAGGAACAAATGCTCTATCACTTTGACGGAAAAACCCCCACCGTGGGCAGGGGAAGCTATGTGAGCGACCTGGCCCGGGTCATCGGAGATGTGGAGATCGGAGAAAACTGCTACATCGGCCACGGTGCCATCATCCGCGGGGATTACGGCCGCATCGTCATAGGCGATGGCACAGCCGTTGAAGAGGGGGTCATCATCCACTGCCCCCCGGGCGGCCTTCACCTGATCGGCAAGATGGTAACCCTGGGCCACGGCGCCATCCTCCACGGCAACATCATCGGCGACTACTCGGTGGTGGGCATGGGAGCCATCCTGAGCATCTTCTCGGAAACCGGCGAATGGAGCATCGTGGGCGAAGGCTCGGTGGTCCGGTCCAACCAGAAGATCGAATCCAAAATGGTGGCCGCGGGCAATCCCGCAAAGCCCATCCGGGAGGTGAACGAAAAGGACCAGGAGCTGTGGAACTTCGGCAAGCAGGTCTACATCGACCTGGCCGGAAAATACCTGGACCAGGGCATGCCCGAGGCCACCCTGGCAACGTCCCCCACAACCTGACCCAAAAGCGCCCCATAGCCCTACCCATGGGGGGTGTTGCGCGATTTACCCATAACGGTTTCTTAATAAAAAACATCCTTCCCTTGACAAAAAACAAGCTTCTGTTAGAAATGAATGATGCATGTTTTTCAATGGCATGCATCATTTTTTTTACCGTACAGATTCCCAACTCCAGGAAGTTTGGCAATACACGATTTAACGCTGACTCAACACGGATCAACTCGACAGAACACGCGTCACCACACCCCGGCTATGTTATAGACAAATTTGCCATCTCGACACCCTGCTTTTACGGGTGGAATCTTTTACGAGTTTAAAAAGATGCGGGGGTTGCCGGGCAGATCCTTTTTTTATCGTGTATGCAACGGGGGAGGGAAAAATGAAAACATTCGTTGTGAAACAACTGTTGTTTTTTGGTGTCCTGATGATTGGGCCTGCTCTGTTTTGCGGGGCTGCCACAGCAGCCATGGTGGTGAGCAAAACTGACAAAGTAAAGGTGGAGGTTCACGGGCAGATCAACAGGGCCGTACTCTATGCAGATGATGGAAACGAAGATGATTTTTATCATGTGGATAACGACAACAGCTCAACCCGGGTCGGCGTGAAAGCCACGGCAAAACCCATTGACAAATTCACCGTGGGCGGCCATCTGGAATACGAATATGAATCCAACGCCAGCAACAAGGTATGGCAGGAAGAGTCCAATACGGACGATGATAATTTCGCGGACAGGATCATAGAGGTTTTTCTGCAATGCCGGTTCGGAAAACTGTCAGTTGGCCAGGGCAAAACCGCCTCGGACAGCACAACCGAAGTTGACCTTTCCGGTACAGCCGTGGTGGGCTCCTCCAAAACCCACTCCATGGCCGGCGGCATTCGCTTCTATGATGATGGCTCAAACACCCTCTCCGCGGCCAAGGTCAGCGATGCATTCAACAACCTGGACGGGTTCAGCCGGCAAGACCGGATCCGCTATGACTCTCCTTCATACAAAGGATTCAGCCTGGCTGTTTCCAGCGCTTCGGATGACGGAACCGATGGTGACAATGTCGCCCTGCGGTATAAGACAGAATTTGCAGGCGTAAAAGCTGCCGGCGCCGTCTCCTATGTCAATTACAGCGGTTCGGGCTCCAAAGATAATCAGGTATCCGGGTCCGTATCCTTTCTGGCGAACAACGGCCTGAACCTGACCATGGCCTCAGGGCTACGGGAAGATGAAACCTCCGGCAGGGAGGATGCCACCTATTACTATGGTAAAGTCGGATACATTGCCCAACTGTTTGACTTGGGCAGCACCGCCTTTGCCATCGATTACGGCAGGTTTGAAGAGATGAAGGAAAACGATGACAAGGGCGATACCATAGGTGTTCTGGCGGTGCAGAAGCTGAAAAACTGGAACACGGAAGTGTACTTTGGATACCGCCACTACGAACTGGTCCGGGACGGCACCGATTTCGACGATATTGATGCGCTCATGTCCGGGCTGAGAATTAAATTCTAACACATGATTTCAACTGAACAGGAGCAGTAAACCATAATCCCAAACACACAGGAGGCTCACGATGAAAACAGACATCGATCCCTACTCGTTAAAGCCATGGCTTGCCCACTACGACACCGGCGTTCCGGAAAAGGTCCACTATGAAAAAAGAACCCTGCCCGAATTTCTCGATCAAAGCGCCAAAGATCGCCCCAACGCCATGGCTCTCTCGTTCATGGGGTATAAACTCACCTACAAAAACTTAAGCGCCATGGTGGACGCCTTTGCCTCAACCCTCATCGCCATGGGCGTAAAAAAGGGAGACCGGGTGGCCCTTCTCCTGCCCAATGTAATTCCCTGCGTGGCCGCCTACTATGGAGCGCTCAAGATCGGTGCCGTGGCCGTGATGAACAATCCCCTCTACTCGGACGCGGAACTAAGTCACCAGTTCAACGATTCCAAAGCGGTCCTGCTTGTCACCCTGGATCTGCTTGCGGACCGGATGGTGGCCCTGAGAAAAAAGACATCCATCCGCAACATCATCTACACCTCCATCGGCGACTACCTGCCCTTTCCCAAGAATTTCCTCTTTCCCCTGGTGGCAAAGAAAAAAAAGCTTGCGGCCCACGTTGCACCGGCAGACAGGCTCCATCAATGGAAGCCCCTGATCAAACAGGCCGCCCCCCTTGCCAGACAGCCCAAAATCGCGTTTGACGACACGGCGATGCTCCAGTACACCGGCGGCACCACCGGGCGCTCCAAGGGCGCGGAACTCACCCACGCCAACCTGAGCATGCAGATCCAGCAGCTCAATGCCTGGCTGCCGGAGATCGACACCCCGGACGAGATCGTCCTGGGCGCCCTGCCCTTCTTCCATGTCATGGGGCTCACTGTTTCCATGAACTTTCCCATCTTCAGGGGATGGGGCAGCATCCTTGTGCCCAAGCCCCAGCCCGACCAGCTGTTGGAGGCCATGACCCGGTTCCGGCCCACCCTGGCGCCCCTGGTACCGACCATGTATATCGGCCTGCTCAACCATCCAAAAATCGGAACCAGCGATCTTACCTCCATCAAGCTGTGCCTATCAGGCAGCGCCCCCCTGCCCCAGGAGGTCATCACCCAGTTTGAGGAGAAGACAGGATCCACCATCATCGAGGCCTTTGGCATGACCGAGTCCTCCCCCGCCACCCATGTCAACCCCTTTGGCAAGGGCAAACGAAAGGTCGGGAGCATTGGCGTGCCCCTGCCGGACACCGAATGCAGGATCGCCAACCTGGGGGACAGGAACCTCTCCATGCCGGCCAATGAGCCAGGCGAACTTGTGGTGCGGGGTCCCCAGGTGATGCGGGGATACTGGAACATGCCCGAAGAGACCCGGGTAACCCTGGAGAAGGGATGGCTCTACACCGGCGACGTTGCCATGATGGACAATGACGGCTACTTTTTCATCGTGGATAGGATCAAGGACATGATCATCTCAGGCGGGTACAATGTCTACCCAAGGGATATCGACGAGGTGCTTTTCCAGCACCCCGATGTGGTGGAAGCCTGCGCAGTGGGCATCCCCCATGAGAGCCGGGGGGAGCAGATCAAGGCCTTTGTGGTCCTGCAGGAGAATGCCCGGGTTACCGAAAAAGAGATCATCGATTTCTGCAAAACACGGCTGGCCGTGTACAAGCTCCCCACCCAGGTGGAGTTCAGGGAGAGCCTGCCCAAGACCAATGTGGGCAAGGTGCTCAGGAAGGATCTCAGGAAAGAGGAGCTTGAACGGATCAGCACCCCGAATAGATAATTATATCCCCGTCAAGATGCTTTACGATCCTGTTTGACTGTTCAAGAAAATGCAGATGGGAGATGGCTTCCCCGGTTGCGAACCACTTCTGGGCAATGGGGAAGTCGTCCCAGGAATTGGCCCGGATGTCCCAGGTCATCCGGGAGGCGGTTTCATAGGCATCCCGGGCCCCCTGGGAGAGGATGGTTTCAACCTCCCCAAGCCGCTCCATGTGATGGGCCTTGAGCTGGTCGATCCGCTTTTTCATGTCCGTGAACAAACTCCTGTGCCCGGGCACCACAAGGTCCACCTCCAGGTGGTACACCTTGTCAAGGCTCTGAAGGTAGTCCTTCAGAAGGTTCTCCCCCTCCTCCCAGCACTGGATATTGGGGGTGATATCCCCCAGGATATGGTCCCCTGACATGAAGATCCTGTTTTCCGGTTCATACAGGCAGATGTGGCCCAGGGTGTGGCCCGGGGTCTCGATGCACCGGAGGGTGTACTCCCCCACGGAAATTTCGTCATTGTCATTGATAACCCGCATGCCCGGCCGCCACTTGGAGCCGTGCTTGAACCCGGGATGATTCTCCAGGGCCTGCCTCAGCTTTTCCGCGGGGAACCCGTTGACCCGTGCCGCCTCGAGCATGGGGTCCCACCCCTCCCAGGCCTCCAGGAGTTCGGCTTCCGGCCGGTTGAAGTAGATCCTGGACTCCTTTGTAATCAGCCGGTGCAACAGCCCAAAATGGTCGGCATGGAGATGGGTGATGAGAAAGTCGGTCTTGTTCCGGTCGATGCCAAGCTCGGTCAACCCGGCATCCATGGCGTCAAAGCAGTCGTCATGGTTCAGCCCGGTATCGATGACAAGGTTTCGCTCCTCGCCCCTGATCACAACCGAGTTAAGGGATTTCAGCGGGGTTTCAGGCAGGGGGATCTTGATGCAGAAGATATTGCGCGCCAGTGTCTCAATCATGATGGTGGCTCCTTAAGGACGTGGGTAATGAACTACACTGAGAAACGATCTTTAATCATTATTTTCATGTTTTTTGTTGACAAAACTTCGTCCGTAATCCTATGTAGTTTAATTATGAACTATTATCAAACAGAAATTGTATTTTTTGCGGCAGACCAGTTTTCTGCTGCGGGTAAATGGTGGCGCTCCTGGACCCATAGGGATGCCCGCACACTTTTTTCTGTCTGATACGGTCTAAAAGGTGTAATAACAAGAGGTTGCGGGCACAACGCCCCCAACCTCTTTTTTGTTTTTGGGTTGGGGGTTTTACCGCAACCTTTTTTTATTGCTGCAAAAGGTGTTTGGTGATACTAAAAAACGGTCATGGAGGTAGAAATGCTGATAGTAATGAAAAAAGGAACCACAGACAAGACTGTCCAATCGGTTGTAACGGCTGCAGAACGAAGGGGGCTCACGGCCAGGCCCATCCCCGGCGGAGACAGGGTCTCCATCGGGATCCTCTATAACAAAGGATCGGTGGATGCCGCTCATTTCATGGGCCTTGAAGGTGTAAAGGAGGTTATTCCGGTGACAAAGCCGTACAAACTTGTGAGCCGGGAATTCCAGCTTGAAAACACGGTGGTATCCATAGGCGGCGCCCTGTTCGGCGGCCAGGACCTGCCCGTAATCGCAGGACCCTGCGCCATTGAGAGCGAAACCCAGACGCTGACCATTGCAAAGGCCGTCAAACAATCAGGCGCCGCAGTGTTCCGGGGCGGTGCGTTCAAACCCAGATCCTCCCCCTACTCCTTCCAGGGACTTGGCGAAGAGGGCCTGAAGATACTCGCCAAAGTCAGGGAGGAAACCGGCCTTCCCGTTGTCACCGAAACCATGGACGTTGAGAACTTCGACCTGGTGGAAGCCTATGCCGATGCCGTACAGATCGGCACCCGGAACATGCAGAACTACTCCCTGCTCAAACGGGCCGGCCGCTCCAAGCTGCCGGTAATCCTCAAGCGCGGCATGTCCGCCACCCTCGAGGAATGGCTCATGGCCGCAGAATATATCATGGAAGAGGGCAACCCCAAGGTGATCCTCTGTGAACGGGGCATCAGAACCTTTGTCAAGCACTCCAGGAACACCCTGGACCTCTCGGTGGTCCCTGCGGCCAACAAGGAGAGCCACCTGCCCCTGATCGTCGATCCCAGCCACGCCGCCGGCGTCCGGGACCAGGTCATGCCCCTTGCCTTTGCATCCGCAGCCGTAGGAGCCGCAGGCATCATGGTCGAGGTCCACCACAAGCCCGACGAGGCCCTCAGCGACGGGGCCCAGTCCCTGCTGCCTGCGCAGTTTGATCAACTCATGCAAAAGGTAAACGCCATCCACGCCATCACGGGCACAAAAGCCCTGTGACCACAAGGATGCCTCGGCATCCGAACTAAGAACCCAACGGCCGGCTTTTGCCTTGATATACTAAACGGAGTGATATTCAACATGGAAATCAAAGGTATCAAGGCAAAGCTGGTCGATGTATTTGCCGAAAGTAAATTAACCGGCAACGGCCTGACCATATTTTGGGATTATACAGACCTTTCATCCGAAGAGATGCAGGTTTTAACCCAGGAGATGCGTCAGTTCGAGTCCATATTCGTCCGGAAAACGTCGGAACCCAATCGCGTTAAAGCCAGAATCTTCACCATGGAAGAGGAGCTGGATTTTGCAGGCCATCCCCTTATCGGCCTGGCCGCCCACCTCCACGAAGAGTACGGCACCCAAGATCGCCATGAATGGAATATCGAACTCAGATCGAACAATGTCCGTCTCATCAGCCACGCTAAAGGAGATTACTACTCAGCTTCCATGGAACTGGGCGCTCCCGAATTCATCAGCATCTTAAAGGCATCAGAAAGCCTTGAAGTATTATCGGCCCTGAACCTGGGTGAGAAAAATGCGGCCGACATCCCTCTGGAGGTCATTTCAACAGGCCTTCCCTATTTAATCGTTCCTGTCATCAGCGGTATCGAGCAGGCAAGAATAAAGACCCGGGATTTTGAAGCCCTTTTAAGCCGATACGGTGCCAAGTTTGCCTATATTTTAGATGTAAACACCTTGGAAGGCCGAACATGGGACAACGAAGGAAAAGTTGAAGATATTGCCACTGGCAGCGCAGCCGGCCCTGCTGGCGCTTTCCTATTTAAAGCAGGTATGGTCTCCCCCAATACCCCGTTTCAGATAAACCAGGGCCGCATGGTTGGCCGACCCAGCAAAATAGACGTTTGCCTGGAAGCCAACAACGGTGAGATAAACAATATCACTGTCAGCGGTGATGTCCATAAAATCGCATCAATATCATTTGAATAAGTGATCTCCTTCAGCGGGCACAAAATCCGAACAGTGGTGAGAATTACTTATAAACAGCTCTTCTCCATTTCAAGAGTAAGGTAACGGTTTGATTCCCGAGTCTTCAGATAAAAATGTTGCAATACCATATGTTGTGGGGCTGGCTATGATTTTATTTTTGATGATAATATCGCTTGCATTATTCGATACCGGGAGGGTTACGAATAATGCAAGTTATGCAGCGAGTTTGATTATGTTGTGAGATTTTATTCCATTTTATTCAGACAAGATTTTTCAAATCTTTCATTTTATTCGTATAATTCAATTCAAGATCAAGGAAGCAGATGAGAAAAGCCCGGAGCGGC
>JAQYWC010000007.1 GCA_030145245.1 Desulfobacterium sp. | reverse complement strand
CTTCTGTTGGGGTGTCTTTAACAGGTTTTGCTTCATCCTTTGCCTGTGCCGTGGAAATTGGATATTCGTCTGTTGGTTGACTGGGTTTTCCAGTCTGGAGTTTGACTTTGTTTTTTCCATCATAGGGGGTGCCGGTAACCGGTATATCAAAGATGTTGTAACCTATGACACCAGCGACAATGACCGCGGAAACCGTGATGGTCAAGATGATCGATTTTCTGCCCATGGTGATCTCCTAGTTGTTCGTCTGAAAAGGAAACCGGGGGGCATTGGTTCCCCCCCGGTTTCATTGTTTTAAGTAAAATCCCACCAATTGCATGGGACTTTACTTTGCCGGATGGCTATTGAGTATAGATGGTTCCGTCTATACCAACGTATTTAACGCAAACATTGTCTTCTCCGTAACGGATATCAACGGAGTTCGAAAAGGGGATCAAGATCTTGATGTTTATGATGTCGCCGGCACTTAGAGGAAACTCATTGTCAAGAAACAGGGGCATTCTTGCAACCAGGCCTTCTTCCCATAGTGCCTTGGAGGTGTAGAGAAGATTGTCCAGTAGGACTAACGAGAGCCCTCCCTGGGTACGGTTTGTCATGATGAAGGGAGCGTTGAACCCATATACAGCGTTGGGACCTGGGGCGGCTACCACTGTAACCGCGGGATTGGCCCCTTCAACGAACATGGATGTGCCGTCGGTCAACTGGAAACGACCGGTCTGATCTGCGCCTTCCCAGGGATTGACCCCAAAGGCTGTCTTGGAGTTGTGTTTTACAACACAGTCCACGATGTTTATGTCAAGGTCGCTCTGGGGGTCCATCTGAAGGACAATCTGCCATTCATACATGGCAGGACGTTTCCACTGGGTATAGGCGGACATATAGCCGTCAAAGCAGATGTCGGGGGTCATTTGCACCGGAGGTGTGAAATATTCTCTAGGATAGATGGTGTTTGTGAAGTCGCTGGCCAGGTTCCACGGGTTTTCTGCCACAACCATATTCTTGATGGCATCGTTGAAATAATTGGTTGCATCGTCACCGACACAATCGAATTCGGGCCTGTCCCCTGCAAAGGCTGGGGAAGAAAGAATTGCAAGTGTTGCCATCAGAGTTAAGATTCTTTTCAACATGACGTTTCTCCTTAAAATAATGGTGTTCGGTTTTTAAAGATTTCCATTTGAAATAGATGCTATACAAGCATGGGAATCACCCCCTTTTGTTTTTACGAACCGGGATTATCAGATATCAGCTGTCGCAGTTTTTGTGGGGTAACCTGCGCCTTGCTGTTAGTAATCCTCCCAATCCGGACAAAAGCAGAACCAGGGATCCGGGTACAGGGGTATTCAGCGGGATCACGGAGCTTGTGAACATCAAAGGATCCACAGATGCCGGGTTGTCCCAATTTCCAATCTCAAACACCTGGTTATCCAGAACCTCAACGTTGTTAAAGTACGGGTCTGCGTTCCAGAGTTCTGCCTGAATTATGATGTATGAAGTGAGGACATAGTAGATATCAGGGTCACTTACCAGGTCCATGGTGAAGCTTGCGTTTGACTGGTCATTGTTCAAACGGATTTCTGGTTTAAAAGCGATTAGACCCTGTGACTTGTCGAAGGTCCTGACACTTGTGAAAGTTTCTATTTTATAGCCGTAAAAGGGGTCCATCACGTTGATGGGATCTCCTGATGAGGTCGTCCAGTCGTAGTTTTTTTCATAAAAGTTCACAGCTCCTGTGTACCCTGCCGTAATGGTGGCTGCCGTATCCTCGGTGGACGTAAAGGTCCTCCGTAGGGAGGATTTCAAATACATACGAACGATAACCCCGTCCGATGCTCCCAAATTGTTATGGTCAATATTTGTGGCAATGTTGCTGGAAAGTCCGCTGGTTGTCAGCCCACCACCTATTTGGCTGTCAAAGCTCATCGATGCCCCGCTTGGATAGTTTACCTGGGTGTTTCCAACGGCGGTCGCGTTAATATCCTTCACCGGTGAGACCAGTCCCATTTCAGAGTGGTAATAGGGGATAGACCAGTTATAAAATTCGCCGCCGTTTTTGGTGACGTCGTAGGAAGAATAAGGTGGTCCTCCCAATAGATAGGTCGAGTCTACACTGTCCCATACAAGGGCTGCATGGGCGGCTGTTGCTGCTGCCACAAGTAAAAATAATGGGGTTAAGATTGCTGTTAATCGTTTCAATGTCTTACCTCCTTGGTTCGTTAATTAAAGATTATCTTCTCCAATCCCCCAGCCCGATATCGGCAGCTCCTTTGAAGCCGACATCCATGTCCGTGGGGATTGATTCCAAATTAAGCCATTGGGTTTGTTTTTTTACGAACCGATTTTCTCCGTTTGAAAGCCAGATATCCAGTGTCAAGGCCATGTCCGACCTTCTGATGATAATATCCGTTAAGCCGTCATCGTTCATATCTGATGCCGTCTCGATCCTGCCACCACTTTCCAGGGGCAGGGTTGCCCATATTTTTTCGGTGAAAAAGCTTCCACGTCCGTTGGAAAGGGCTACATATACCGGCGTCTCCCATCCTGACCGGAAAAAATCGGCTCCCAGGATCATATCTGTCCATCCATCTCCGTTCACGTCTTTGACTGCCAACAAACGAAGGGGGCCGTAGAACGAAGCGTTGATCCGTTTCGGATAGGTGTTGTAGGAGGCGTCGAACCGTTCTCCGTCGGATAGCCTGAAAGAATAGAACGTAGGCTTGTTGTAGTATTGGTATCGCAGGCCGACGATCAGATCAGACCTGCTGTCGCCGTTAATGTCTCCAAGGGAAAAATGAGTGGTGTAAACACGATGGACTTTTATCTCGGACCAGAGCTCTGGGGGATTTTCAAGGTCGAATCTCTCCCCTGCGAGCACGGCAAGCATTTGCCATTGGTAATAGGGGGGGGAAAGCGTGCTTTGGGCGAGGATCATATCCTCTTGTTGGTCGCCGTTGACATCACCGAAGCCTATCAACTCAGGGGGCCCCTGGGTGGGTGACACAAAAGAGTACCAGGTGAGGCCCCGGGTGGAGAACCCCGACGCATCCTCGGAAGGATAGGCCGTGTAGGTGATCCTGAATTCGCCGGTGTCAAGGGATTTTGTCTCCCTTGCGATCAGGTCTGAATAACCGTCGCCGTTTACGTCAGCAAGCCCTATCAATTCGGTATTTGAATTTCCTGGGACGTGGAGGAGAACCGGTTTTGAAAAACCTCCCTTGCCGTCGGAAAAGTATTGGTAAACAATGGGTGCTTGGGAATCGTCCAACGGGTTGATGGCTTCCACCACCACATCGCTGCTGTTTAAACCTGGGCTGTATTGTTCAAGGAAGTCCAGGGCCGCTGCCACGTCTAACCTGCTTTTTCCGTAGGTGTATTCGTAGGAGGTATAATAGTCTGATTTTGGTGGTCCTAAATCTTTGGCGCTACGGAGAAGGAAGGCTCTAAGCTGGTTTAGTGTCAGTTCCGGGGTGTGCTGGAGCAGCAGGGCACCGGCGCCGGCCACATGGGGGGCGGCTATGGAAGTTCCTGAAAGTGTGACCATGTTGCCCTGGCTGTCCATCGTGGGAACCTGCTCCCCGGGGGCTGAAATGTCCGGCTTCAGCAGGGAAATGTCATCCCAATGGACTTCTCCCCAGGAAGAGAACCATGGAACGATGTCGTTCTTGTCAACGGCTCCGACTCCTAGGGCCTCGGGAACATTACCAGGGGAAAAGGTGGCCCATTCACCTACATTGCCGATGGCACAGACCGGCAGGACGCCTGCCTCGACCATGTTCAGAATCGCTTCCCGCAGTACTGTTGAGCTTGGCCACAGGCCCCAGGACATGTTGACTATCTGGGCCCCGTCGTTTGTTGCAGCATCGTTGTCAGGGTTGAGTACCCACTGCATGGCTGCCAGAAGCTGTTCAAGTCTGCCAAAACCCTTGGGAAGAGCAAGGGCAACAGTCAGGCTTACGCCCGGGGCGACACCTGTGGTATTCCCTGCAAGAATCGAGGCCACATGGGTTCCATGTTCCTTTTTATGGGACTCGTGGGGGGCGCTGTCGATTTTGTTTCCAAAGGAGTCAAATTCGGCCCAGGTGGTGATTTTTCCGGCAATGTCCGGGTGAAGGGGGTTTATGCCGGTGTCAATGATTCCCACCCTCACATCTCGTCCGTCAAGGCCGGAGGCAAAGATTGCATCCAGTCCTATGAGGCGCTGGTTCCATGAAAATTCAGGAGCCAAGTCGTCATTTGATTCGTTTATGTCCATGGTGGGGACGCTTAGAATCACATTCTCGGTCACCTCGGCCACATCCGGGTGGCCGGCGATCTGTTCTATCTCTTCCGGCGTGGCTGTTACCGCTATACAGTTTGAAAGCCAGAAACTTCGAGGGCTTTGCATAGCCGGAGGGCTCATGGCAGATCGATTGTAACGGTTACCACGGCGGTTTCCCTTATGGTAGAGTTTTCTCTCGCTAAGTAATTGAAGCACCTTTTCCTGATTTGACTGGACTTCCTGTTTTAACCGTGCAATTGCCTCGCCTTTTTTATCGCCCCGGGCCATCCTGCCCCGCTTTGACCGGTGGCGCTGTTTCAGCCGGATAATGAATCGTTTTGCTTCACCGTTCTGGGAACTGTCTAACAAGGGAAGGGCTTTGTCCCGGGAGAGTTTTTTTATGTTGTCCCCATCGCCTGCATATCCTGTGGCCGTTACAAGCAGCAGCGCAGCTATCAGGACGGTGAAACAGAGAACATGCCCATTAGAAACCCGGGATATAGTTGATGGAATGATATTGGGTTGCGAAATAACGTGAATGGCTGATTTCATGATTTTCACCTTTAATAATTTCGTTTCAAAACCCTTTGGGGCTGATAAACGCTGTCAAAATTGCAAACTGATCCTATGTTTTTGACAAGACTATCCACGTTAATGTGTTGATATTAAAGAACTCTCGGTGTCTGTTCTGGTTTGGGCTCCGATGGCGTCAGGCATTAAACAGTTATCCGTATCGTTAATGGCAGCAAAAGGAGTACAACATGGGGGCAAGGACGAAGGAATGATCGTTCCACGAAGATATGGAAAAAGAAACAGTAGAAAACGGCAGTGAAGCTTACAACAATCCTAAGGTCTTTCAGATAAACAAATTTTTAAAAATTAATGAGAAACCAGTTGTTTATGCTAGCTCAACTTGTCTTTCTTGTTACTATGTAAGCAAATATAATGCCAAGATTTGAGAAAGGGGTTTTTAGATATCTTGCTGCTCTCCTCTGCCCCGGATATCAGTGCTTATGATTCTATCGCGATTCCTTGGGGATGGTCCGGCGAAAACCGATGGGATGGCATGTCGCACATTGTTTACACAGTATTGTAGATAAAAAGTCACAATTTTTTTTATTTCCCCGGGTTAATCCTCAAGGTCGCTATTACCGCAGGCATCCTGCCCCTGTTACCATCACTTAGTCCTTGCAATTTCTTCGGGATTTTGTATCGTGGCCATATGATTTATCGCTTCTATCCTGAAATTTGTATCAATGGAACGTTCCTATGGTGGTTCGTAAGTCCTTGTTTACACAGAATTGTAGATAAAAAGTCACATTTCTTTTTAATTTCCTCGGGTTAATCCTCAAGGTCGCTATTATCGGAGGCATCCTGCCCTTGTACCATCACTTAGTCCTTGCAATTTTTTCGGGACTTTGTATAGTGGCCATATGTTTCATCGTTTCCACCCTGAAATTTGTATCAATGGAGCGTTCCTATGGTGGTTCGTAAATCCTTTTTATTATATGGTGCCTATTCTGTTTTGGCCTTTTTTCTTTTTTGCGTTCTCTTGTTTCCTGAAAAAAGGGCAACTGAACTTGCGGTTGAGAGGCTGAACCGTCAGTTTCCCGGTTACAGGTTTACCATCGAACAGGTGGGACCGGTCTTTCCCCTGGGGGTCATGGCGGTCAATTCAAAAATTGTTATGCCCGGTGGAACCGCACTTGTGCTTCAGTCCGCATCCCTGTTCCCAGAGCTCTTATCCCTCTTTTCAACCGATAAGAGAGCCGATTTCAAGGCCGTTGCCTACAATGGTTCCTTAACAGGCAGTTTCGCAGGAGCGATCCCTTTTTCCATGGACCAGGGCAAGCTTCAACTCCATGTTTCAGGGATGGAGGTCGACGGATGGCGGTTGAACAATGCTTCCGCAAATGTCCGGCTCAGTTTCATCCTGGACGGTGACTTTCTTTATCAGGTGCCGGGGGGAGACGCTGCGACCGGTCGGGGGAACATCTCCGCCTCAGGATGCAGAGCCTTGGTGAAGAGTGCTGTGTTTGACCAACTGGGAATTTCAGAGTTTGATTTTGAACGGATCAACATGGATTTTCGTGTGAAGGGTTACCTGCTGAAGCTTATCAGCTTCAGCGCATCCGGTTCACAGGCGGATATCACGGCGACCGGCAGCGTTGTGCTGGACCGTCCAGTTGAAAAAAGCCGCCTGAATCTGAAGGGCCGGATCCAGCCCCATACGGACTATTTTTCTAAATTCCCGAGGATTTTTCCCCTTGTAATGATGCTTGAGGATTCTAAAAAGGGGGGAATTCCCTTTACTGTTTCAGGAACCGTTGATAAGCCCTTATTCAGCCTGTGAAAGAACCTGGCTGTATTCTTCCCCAAGGCAATCTCCTGTCTTTCTCCGCATGGGTTCCCGTACCGTGCCGTCAGTTGAATGCTGGCATCTGTCAGTGGCGTTGTTCCATCCCCTTTATATCTTTTACTGGCGATGGTTGCTCCTGGTTCGAGTTCAAAAATGTAAGTAACAGACAAATAGTTGGTTCTCGTTTGATGAACGCTATTCTTTATTCGTGACGTTATTGTTCAATTTGAAACTGTGAAAAAAAATCCTAATCTATAGGGGGGAATTACACCGTTCGGACCTTTTAGGGCGATAAAGGTTGTATTTTTTTTCAAAGCATTGGGAAATTTGCAAGTGTTAGTTTGTAAAATGAAATATTTTATTGAAAATTTCGACTGTGTTTCCGGCAGTTTAAAAATTTCAGTGAATTGTTCTGGATAGAGTCAATGAATTGCGAATTTTTGGTATAAAATTTGCCTGTAAAAGATTATTGGTTTCCATGTGGATAAATTTGACAGGTCTCAGCCAACATGAACAGATGGACCATTTAACTTGTCGTTTTTGTGTCATATAATTATGTGAACGGAGGTGCAAATAATGGGAAAATATGCAAAATGCTTGGTTGGCATCTTTGCGATGGTCTCTCTCTTCGCTGGTGCTGCGTCAGCAACGGTTAACGTATATGCTGAGGGTGCGTATACTGATTCTGATTTGGCGGTATATCTATCTGTGGATGTGGAAGCCGATCCGATTCTCAGTTACGGCGTGAAACTGACCTATGATTCTTCGGATCACGGTTCACCCGTTGTTGAAAAGAATGATGTGGACTGGTATTTTGGAGAACAGGGGACTCCCTTTCCCACTCCCAATGCAGAACCGGATACCTCCACCCCCGGGGAAGTAGTGATTGTTGGCGGGAAGTTGGATTCAGCAACTAAACAGGCATCTGGTATTTTCGTATCAGGTGTCTGTGTGGTTTTGATGCATTTAGCTTTTTGAGATTCAGAAGGTGTTGTTCCATGTTTAGAAACAGATCCATATTACAATGTTTGTTGATAGTGTTCTTTTTGTCAGGATTACCCGGTTGGCCTTTGGGGCTTGCGTATTCAAAGACTGTGCATCTTGTTGAGGAGAATGGGGTAATGAGGAAAAGTTTTAACCGGAAGCGTTTTGATTCCGGGGAAGAGGTTCTGGTCGTAGAAAGCGATATGACAGGTCTTGAAACCCGGATATCAAAGCGGGATGGCCGCGATCTTGTGCAGATCAAGGGTGACGGGTACACCCTTTTTGCAAAGGAGAGTGGCGATCCGCTCCTCCCTGTCAGGGTGGTGAATATCCTTGTACCACCGGGGGCTGTTTTTTGCGGCATAGAGACGGTTGAGGTGAATCAGAAACGGGAAAAAGCGGTTGCTGACATCTATCCCAAACAGCCCCAGGTTCACTCTTCAGCAGCCCATAGAAATGAGTTTATTCCTTTGAACTCAAGGATCGTAAAAAATAAAAGGCCTTTTCCGGAAAGTCCTGTTGAGTTTGTTGAAACAGCCCGGATACGAAACAGCACTTTTTTTGTTTTCAGGTTGAGGCCTGTGCAGTTTAAGGCCCGGGCAAAAGGGGCTGAAGCCGGTGGGAAAGGCTCTGTTATCATCAACGAGAAAATAAGGTGGCGTTTTTTGTTGAAAAGGGGAGCTTCAGGGGCTATGGAATATCCTGAAACAGCCCAATCCAGCATTATGAAAAGCTATGTGGATAGCATTGTCATAAACCCGGAAGAGGACCGTTCTGTGGCAAATTCTTCCATTTCGTCCACTGCGTCTGCGACTTACGCAGAGACTCCTTGTGATTATCTGATAATCACTTCAGAAGATCTTGTTGATGAGTTCCAGGTGCTGGCCGATCACAGGGCGGCCATGGGGGTGAGCGCCCGGGTTATGTCTGTGGAACAGATCTATGAACAATATCCAGGGGCTGGAACGGATCAGGAAAAGATCAAGAGCTGCATAAAGGATTATGCTGTCAACCGGGGAACGCTCTGGGTGTTGCTTGGGGGGGACAGCAATCAAGTCCCGGACTATGACTGCTTTGCATCCGTACCGATCGGTTCCGGCAAATATGAAACCGACGCTACAATCCCGTCTGATATCTATTATGCCGGCCTGGATGACATGGACTGGAATGATGACAATGACAGCCGTGCCTGTGAGTGCCTTAGCAATGGCGACAGTGTCGATCTTTATCCTGATCTTTTCATTGGCAGAGCTTCTGTGGGGAGCGGCCAGGATGCGGTGGCCTTTGTTTCAAAAGTCATGGCCTATGAAAGATCCGCGTATGATCCTTTCTTTCATGAAAGCGTTCTTTTGGCAGGGGTTAAGCTGTGGAATACCTGGGATGGAAAAAGCGATGCACACTGGAAGAGTGAATATCTCTGGAACCAGTATGTACATGAAAATGTGGCACCCGCTCCAGTGTGGCAGGGAACACGGTACCGGTTTTATGACACAGGTAGTGATTTTGCCGGGGACGCTTCCTATGATGTTACCAAAGGCAATTTAACGGATCAGATAAACAGCGGATACTCAATGATCTTTGTTGCCACCCATGGGTCGGCCAATGCCTGGGCGGTTGAATCCGGAAGTAATTTTTCAACCAGTGATGCCAATGCTTGTGTTAACCAGACAACCCAGGGGCTTATTTACACAATGGCATGCAACACAAACATGTTTGACTGGTCTGGTGGTTCCTCCCTTTCCGAAGCATTTATCCGAAGCGGGAATGGCGGGGCTGTGGCCTACATCGGAAGCAGCAGGTATGGGTGGGGATATTTCAGTGATTCTGCAAATGATATTGGCACTTCCTTTCGGTTTGCCAGGAAATTTATGAGGGATCTCTTTTATGGAAATGAGATGGAGAGCGGCCTTGGGGGGGATCCTTCGCCATTTGATTTTAAGGGAAGAATCGGGGCTGTTCATGCCTCCCATAAGATTGCTCTTGCCGGTGTGGCAGAGTCTGGCGGTTCGGTTCGGTGGCTTGAGTTTGCATTAAATCTCATGGGCGATCCGTTTATGAAGGTGCTTGTGGCGCTTCCCGGTGATGTGGACAGGGACAGGGATCTTGACGGGTCTGACCTTGCGGAATATGTGCAGCATAACAGCCAGGGCAACGCCGACCTGTGGGAGATGGCTGTTCGATTCGGCAAATAGATTCGTTTTGATAATCTTGAATGAGGGGTGGATCCTATGGATAGACAGGGAATCTTTGATCTCCTTCTGGGAATAGAACCCTTTAAGGTCCTTGAACCGGAGATCCTGGAGTGGCTTTCAACCGAGGTGGCTGTTCAGGAGTACCGGCCGGGCACCTATGTGTTCAGGCAGGGGGAGGCAAGCCTTGATACCCTTTTCATCATTGTGTCGGGTCTTGTGGAGATCACGGTAACCAATGAGCAGGGCATGGAGTCTGTGGTGGGGCTCAGGAAACCGGGTGACTTCTTCAGCGAAACCGTTGTGCTCTCCCGGGGGAAGTATACTGCCGCGGCAAGGGTCCGGGACGACCTGACCGCCATCCTTGTGCCGAGAACCGCCCTTGAAACCCTCATCCATTGCCAGCCTGAATTCTCCAGCTATTTCAGTGTCCTGCTGGCGGAGCGGATGCGGATTCTCTATGAAAAGCTATTGTCAGAGCAGGGCCAGGGCGGTTCAACCTGTGCAGAGATGCCTTTGTTCAGAAAGCGGGTGAGCGAGATCATGTCCACCTCGGTTGCCATGTGCAGGCCTTTTGACCAGGTGGACGTTGCCGCAAGGCGCATGGCGGAAAAAGGGATCAGCTCCACCGTGGTGGTGGATGAAGCCGGACTTCCCGTGGGTATTGTGACGGAGAAGCTGATGGTAAAACACCTCATCACAAACCGCACCTGTCCGGTGGACGATTGCCTGGTTCACCAGGTAATGGAAGTCGAATTTAACAGGATCGCCCCGGATGCCTTCACTGGTGAAGTCCTGGTGAGCCTGACCCGGTTCGGGAGCAAATACCTTGTTGTGGTGGAAGGCGATCGCCTGGTGGGAATCGTGACGGCCGTGGATCTTGTCAAGTCGAGAAGCATGGGGAATCTCACCCTGTTAAAGGATATCGAGACCCTTGACACCCTGGAAGGCCTTATCAGGGCAAGCAGGGAGATCGACGGGGTGCTGAACGCCCTTATGGTGGAGAAGGCCGGGGTGCCGGAGATACTCGAGGTGATGTCCGAACTCCATGAGCGTCTGGTGCGGGCAGTGATACGGGTGTCCGAGCAGGAGATGGAGCAGCAGGGATTGGGTCCGCCCCCTGTGCCCTACTGCTGGATCAATATGGGCAGCGACGCCCGGCATGAGCAGACCCTGAGGACCGACCAGGACAATGCCCTGATCTATGCCGATCCCGTGGACCAGAGCCTGGAACAGGTGGACCGTTACTTTGAGACCCTGGCCGGAATCATCGTCCATGGCCTGGACCAATGCGGGTTTAAGCTCTGCAAGGGAGATGTCATGGGAACCAACCCAAAGTGGAGACGATCCCTAAGCCAGTGGCTCTCCTATGTGGAGAGTTGGCGGAGCACCTATGATCCGGAAGACTCCATCACCATGACTATCCTGCTCGATTTCAGGCCGGTATGGGGGGATACGACCCTGGCGGACCGGTTATGGAGCAAGATCTTCGCGGTGTTTGACGATCCGGAAAAGATCAACCACATGCTCACCAACGAGGCCATGAAGTTTTCCGTTCCCATCACCTTCATGGGATCGGTGCGTACCGATAAAAGCGGTCCAAAGAAAAACCTGGTCAACCTCAAGAGCGGGGGCCTGGTTCACATGATCAACGGCATCAGGCTCTTTGCGGTCAATAATAGGATCAGCGAGCCCTCCACCCTCGGCCGCCTGGAAGCGCTCACCCGGGCCGGCGTAATCTCAAAGAAAAAGTCGGAACTGTTCCGGGCAAGCTTTGAAACCCTTGTGATGCTCAGAATCCGGGGCAACCTCAACATGGTCCGGCAGAACCTTGAGCCGGACAACCATGTGGATATGACGGAGCTTTCCAATATAGAGACCGTGCTCCTCAAGGATGCGCTCACTTCGGTGGCCCAGATGCAGAAGCTTGTCTATAACCGGTTCAGTCAGACGGCACTTAACTTTTTCTCATGACCTTTCCATTCTTTCAATCCAGGGAACCCGCCGGGGCCGATCCGTATAAACGGTATTTCAAGCTCTTTGCCCGGATCAGCAAGGCGATTCATTCTGGAACAAACACCCGGGAGGTGCTCAAGAGCATCGTCGATCACCTCACCGATATCCTTAGTGCAAAGGGTTGTATCTTCTGGATCCTCAACCACGCAGAAGAGCGGATAGAGACCAGAATCTCGTCCGGGTTTCACTACCAGAGCCTTGCCCAGGTGGAATTTTCCACCCTGATGACGATTTTTGACCGGGAGCCGGTTGTCTTCATCGATGATGCCAGGAACGACCCCCGCATTCCCGATCTTGAACGCCTGGGAAAAAAACGGGTGGGGTCGGTGACCGGCCTGTTCTTCTCCATTACCGGGGAGTTCCGGGGGCTGCTGGCCGTCTATTTTACAGGGAAGAAACGGCTTGCGCCCATGGAGATCGAGCTTGTGACCGCCCTGGGAGAGCAGGGGGCCCTTGCCCTTGGAAGAACACTTTCTTATGACCGGGAGATGGTTGAAACCCTGAGGCAGATCGTGGAGGGGTTTGTCCTGGCCCTTGAGGCCAAGGATGAACAGACCCACGGCCACTCCGTCAGGGTGGCGGAATTTGCAAAACGGGTGGCAGCGAAGATGGGGCTTGGTGCCAGGGAGGTTGAGACCATATTCCATGCAGGCCTTCTCCACGATATCGGAAAGATCGGAATGGAAGATGCAATCCTGGAACGCCTGGGTGCGCTTTCCCTGAAAGATATGGACAGGATCAGGAAGCATCCTGTTATCGGGGCCAGGATTATCAAACCCCTTCGGTTCCTTGATGAGCTGGGGCCGTTGATCTTAAGTCACCATGAGCGGTTTGACGGTTCCGGCTACCCCGATGGCAAGCGGGGAGAGGCCATTCCTTTAGGGGCCCGGATCCTTGCCGTGTGCGATGCTTTTGAGACCATGCTGTCCGGCAGGAGTCACCTGGAACGGCTGGACCTGTATGATGCTTTAACCCACCTTTTGCACCAGGCCAATCTCGGGTTTGATCCGGCCGTGGTCCAGGCGCTTTTCAGGGTGCTTGAAGATGATCCGACCCTCATCGATGCCCAGGGGGCGGTGGGGCAATGTATTAAAGTGCTGCAACAGGATATCGCCCCCATCGCCCAGGAAAATCTTCTTAAGCAGCAGATGCTGCTCCACACGTTTTAACCCATGATCTCCAGGGCAAATGTCGACCACAGCTCCAGGTTGAGATCGGCCAGGGTGTCGGTGGCAACCCAGGTGAAGTCCACCAGCTCCTCTCCGGGAAGAAATGCGTCCGGGGTTTCGGTCAAAAGGGTGAACACGGCGCCCAAATGGACGCTGCCCACGTCTGTCGCCTCCTCGTTGATGGTTCCCCGGAAGCGCGGGGCCTGGCCATTGGGTCGCTTGACCAGTTCTTCGTCAAGCTCCCGGGTCATGCCGGCCACAAGGATCTCCTTGAAAGAGGGGGAGGGGCCGTTGTTGTCTTCGGGATTGATGTGGCCGCCGATGCCGACGGACCAGAGGTCGTGGAGGCGCTTTTCGCTTCCGCATCGCCTGTATATGGCGGTCTGTTTCCCGTCGGCGGTCTGGAGAACAATATAGGGGATGATCTGCTTGAACGACGGGTCTGTTTCGACCACCCCCCGTTCCTTCCAGTGAAATCCTGCCTTTTCGCAGATGTCAAAGAACGCGGCTTCGTCTGTCTTGATGATGCTCTTTTCTTCCACCCAGGGGGCGGGAAGGGTGTTGCGCTTGATGCAAAGGACTTTTTCTTGCTGTTTCATTTTTTCCTCTATGCTTCGGGGTCAGACTTAGCTTATTACCGTTTTTAAAAAAAACGGTAATAAGCTAAGTCTGACCCCTTTTATGTGAGCCAATAAGCTAAGTCTGACCCCTTTTGTTTTACGTTTGTTTTATTTCTGAATGGCCTTGAGCCGCTGGGGAAAATCGGTGATGATGCCGTCAACCCCGGCCTTGAGGAACCGGATCATCTCCTCAGCCTCGTTCACCGTAAAGAGGTTGATCTTTTTGTGCTTCTCTTGCAGGGTTTTGATCATGGCTTTATCCATTTCCGTGTGCCGCGGGTTGTATACCGGGAACCTGAAATCCTCGAAATCAAGGTGATCGCCCGGGTCGTAGCCCAGCAGAGCCTGGACCTCGATGCGCGGCTCCATGGCCTGGATCTCTTCGAGCCACCCGTGGTTGAACGATGAGATGACAAACTGGTCAAACCTGAGGCCCACCCGCTGGATCATGGCAAGTGTGTGCCGGGGCAGGGGGAAGGAGGCAAAACTTCCGGGCAGATCCTTGAGCTCAAGGTTGACCTGCCAGTGGTTCTCCTTTGTAAACACCAGGCCCTCTTCCAGGGTCGGTACCCGCTCGTCCCGGTAGGAGGCAAGCTCCTCTTTGGAGACGTTGCCGGCAGCGATCTCTCCGGATGGATCGGTTTTTTCAAAATAGGAGCCGGCACTCAACTCCAGGATCTCATCCAGGGTAAACTCGGTAAAGAGGTAGGACTCCCTGCCAGGGAATCGCTCTTCAACATCAGTGGTCCGCACCAGGGAATTGTCATGGAAGAGGATGAGCTGTTCATCCTTTGTTACACTCACGTCGGTTTCCCAGAGGTCGGCTCCAAAATCAAAGGCCTTTTTGACCGCTGCCATGGTGTTTTCAGGGGCAACGCTTCTTGCTCCTCTGTGGGCAATGTTTTTCGTCATGGTTCTACACCGTAATTTAGATTTATGGTCGTTCAACAATGCGCCCATGCCGATGGTCGGCAGAGGCCACTTGGGAGAGTGTATACCCGAATATGGCTATGGAGTAAAGGGGATTGACAAGCACCCGGGGGTCGTCTATGATTTCTATATCGCCTGCAATTCAATTCTGAAAGGGCCATGATTGATCAGACTGACTTTTTTTGACGTCATGGGGCTAACCCTGAATCTCATATTTAAGTTATTCTCCAGAAACTCCGGTTTTTGATCCCTGCATCTCAAGCAGATTCACAGTGTTAACATTCAACCAAAGGAGTGACCCCATGGGTGATATCTATCCTGTAACCCAGGACAAATACCGACTGAACACTATTTCCGATATTCCGGATATCAGGGACCTTGTCTACCAGCCGGCCCTGATACCCTTAAAAGACGAGATCCTGCCTCCTGGGGATCTGGTCATCCTTGACCAGGGAAGGGAGGGGGCCTGCACCGGGTTTGGCCTTGCCGCCTGCATCAACTTTCTCTATCAGCGAAAAAAGAAAAACCTGAGGGTCAGCCCCAGGATGCTGTACGAGATGGCAAGGAAATTCGATGAATGGGAAGGGGAGGGGTACTCGGGATCCAGTTGCCGGGGGGCCATCCGGGGCTGGCAGAACATGGGGGTGTGCGCAGAGGAGCTCTGGCCCTATGAGAATGCGAAACGGGCAGGGCTGACGGTGGAACGGGCCGGGAATGCCGGGAACACCATGCCAGGCGCCTATTACCGCCTCTCCTCCAGGGTCGAGGATTTTCACGCGGCCCTGAACGAGGTGGGCGTTCTTTTTGTGTCGGCAAAGGTGCACCGGGGGTGGTACAAGGCCAACATCTCCAGGGGGCGCATCCTTCATATGGACGACCCCCTGGGGGGCCACGCTTTTGCCATTGTCGGGTACGGAAGCGAGGGGTTTTACGTTCAGAACTCCTGGGGCATGAAGTGGGGGTATGACGGCCTTGCCCTGTGGAGTTATGAAGACTGGCAGCAGAACATCGTTGATGCCTGGGTGGTCCGGCTTGCGGTTTCCACCCCCAGGCTCTGGTCTTCCCGGCACAGCCAGTTTCCCACAAGGGAAGAGGGTGCGGGAGCGGCCCGGTTCGGCGGCATACGCTCCCCCAGGCGCCATGAGATCCGGGGTCATTTCGTTCACATGGATGATGGCGGTTTCCACCCCTCAGGCCGTTATTTCTCTTCCCTTGACGATGTCGCTGAAACCGCCGGGGTGCTCTCTGCCAGCGACAAGTACAGCCACCTTCTGCTCTATGCCCACGGCGGCCTCAACAGTCCTAAAAGCGCTGCAAAACGGATCTCGGCCATGAAATCAACCTTTAAGAGCAATGGGATCTATCCATACCACTTCATGTACGACACGGGATTGCTGGAGGAGATCAAGGATATCGTCCTGCGGCGGGAGATGGAGAGCAAAGACCGTTCCCAGGGGTTGTGGAACGCCATACCCGGTGCCTGGGACCGGTGGCTTGAGCGGTCCGTGCGCATTGCGGGCCGGGCCCTGTGGCGGGAGATGAAGCAGGGGGCAACCGCTCCGTTCAAGGAGGGCAATGCCGGTATCCGGACCCTTGAGACCCTGCTGGGTTCCCTGCCCGAAAATGTCAGGATCCATTTGGCGGGCCACAGCACCGGGGCGATTCTTATGGCCCACCTGCTCCAAAGCCTGAAAAAGATCCGGCCGTCATTGACCGTTGCAACGGTAAGCCTGATGGCACCGGCCTGCACCATTGACGATTTCAACACCTGTTTTGCTCCCTTGCTGTCGGCAGGGGACAACGGGTTCGGCATACATGAGATGGTGATCTACAACATGACCGACAAGCTGGAGAAGGCAGACACCGTGGTGAAAGTGTATGGGAAATCGCTCCTCTATCTTGTTTCCAGGGCGTTTGAGGAAGAGCGGGAGACCCCCCTCCTCGGCATGAAGAGACATTGCACCGGCATTAAGCAGGACCGGCTGACCCTGGTTTACTCCATGGGGGAGAAGGGCAAGCAGTCCAGGTGCCTCAGCCGGGAGCACGGCGGGTTTGACAACGATCCTGCAACCATGAACGATATCCTGAAGCGGATCCTGGGATCAAGCACCGAGCCCATGGCCTGGTTCACGGAAAACAGCCTGGACTATTAAGTGCCGCAAGATCTATGCTTTAGGCACGCGATGGTGTCAGACATGACGACGTTATGGTGAGGCGCTGGTGAAAATGGTATTGTTTGTCCCAATATATCGGACAGTGACATTGTCCTTACCATATCGGATATCCACACAATTGTTGAAGGGAATACGGATTTTAATGTTAAGGATGTCACCGGCGCTGAGGGGATACTCTATGCCTTGATCCGGTGCGTTAACCAGAAATTCTGGCATTCGTGCAACAAGGTTTGTTCCCCATATGGCAATGGCACTGTAGTTAAGCCCCTTTAAAGGAATTGCCATCAATCCTCCACTGGTCCGACTCGTAAGGAAGAACGGTGTATTAAAGCCAAACACCGCATTGGGACCTGGTTTTGCTTCCACCGTGATTGAGGGGGCGGCTCCTGCAATGAAAAATGATGATCCATTGGTTAACTGGTACCGGCCGGTTTGCTCACTCCCCTCCCATGGTTTTAAGCCAAAGGCAGTTTGGGAACTGTGTTTCAGTATACACTCCGCGATATGGATGTCGATATCGCTTTGGGGGTCCATCTGAAGAACCATTTGCCACTCATATTCGGCAGGCCTCCTCCACTGGGTATAGGCTGAGACATATTCGGGAAAACAGGTGTCCTCTGTTATTTGAACCGGAGGGTTGAAGTATTCCATTCCCCCCATCGGCATGCCTGAATCGTTTTCAATGGCCGTTCCTATGGAATCAGTTGTTCTAAAATCACTGGCTTGATTCCAATAATTTTCAGCCGTTACCTGTTCTATGATATTGTCTTCAAAATAATTTGAGGTGTCGTCACCAACAGAGTCAAATTCCGGTACCCCACCTGCAAAGACCATGGCCTTCAGAAATACAAGCGTTACACTGATCAATAAAGATGTTTTAAGTTTCATTTTTTTTAGACCACTTTGTTTTAGTAAAAAACAGGTAAACGGATTTGAAATAAGTTATTAACGGTTATTTTGGTATACGGACCCGTTGTCTATTGGTTAACCTCAAGTCCGGCAAGGCGGTTTTCAAATAGCGTAAGGTCGGCGTTCTTTTCAAGCGTTTTTACCATTACGTCATATGCGTTTTCTCTTTTTTGGGGAAGGAGAGCGTTTTTTATCTCTTTTTTAACCGCTTCAAATGGTTTTATTTCTGGAGGATGAATTTTTTGTACGGTTAAAATATTAAAACCATATTTGGTTTCTACGATGTCACTGACGTCACCTTCAGCCAGTTTTTGAAGTTCTTTCCAGACCTCTGGAAATACCGATCCTCGTGTTACCTTTCCAAGGCTTCCGCCTTTTTTAGCAGATGGAAGATCAATGGAATGGTCTCTGGCTAAAGTGTCAAAAGGCTCCTTCGCACTAAGCTTTTCCATGATTTTTTTTGCATCGTTCTCGGTTCGGAGTAGAATGACGCTTGCTTCTATCTCTATCTCTGAGGAAAACTGTGCTTTTTTGTTCTGATAGTAGTTGTTTAGCTCTTCGTTCGTTATTGGGGTCTGTTTTTCAACATGCCGTTTGATGAACTGTGATATGATGAGACTTTTTTTAAACTCAGCAACTTTGTTTATGAAAGCGCTTTCTTTTTCCATGGCCTGTGCATCGTGGGACTGCAATATCAACTGGCGTATGGTAAGGTTTTTAAGCATCTGCTTTTTTTCATCCAGTGAGACTGTTTTCTTCCCGGATTTTTTCTTATATTGGGAGATTATTTTGTTTAGTTCAGATTGGTGAATGGGGACGGTGTTGACCGTCGCAAGTATTGAATCATCGGCGGGTTCTTCCGCGAGAACCGGATACGGCAACAGCATTAGCAGAAAAACGATAAGACAGACGGAAGGGTTAAACAAAATGTGCTTTTTAAATTTAAGATGCATTGTTGCCTCCATTAGTTCAATACTTGGGAAACCTGGTTACGTATCAACTCATCATCATGGGTCAGGGCTTTTTCAAGTAGAGAGCGGTCAGAATCGTTAATATAGACAAAGGACAGGGAGAGCGCTTTCCTTCGTACAGATTCATCTTCATCCAATATCATCTCCAGAACCGGTTTGTAGTTATTCTCATTGAGGTAGGGAAGATAAGCCTCCAGAGCGGTTTCACGAATGGTGCTGTTTGGGGATTCGAACTTAGGGCTAATGATCTCAGCGGTTGTTTCGGACCCAAAGCCTGTGCCGACAATTTTCAGGGCATGCATCTGCAGATCCGGATCTTCATCGTCAAGTAGTGGTTCAACTGTTGTGATGATCTCTTCCCGAACATCGCTTGTCGATAATTGGATGTTTTTTTTGAGTATTTTAAGGGCGTTCAGTTTATCGTTTTTCTCATAATTCGTATCAGTCAGCAGATCTCCTAAAATTTCTACCCCAGATTGAGTTCTGGAAATTACCGATAGCGTTTCCTGTCCCAGCTTTTTTTCCGAGATTGCCTGGTAAAGGAGATCGTTATATTCTATGTTGTTTTGCTGTGAAAGTGCCTTGGCGCTGAAAACTTGATCCTCTGGATTGTTTGATAAAAGATAGTGACTCAGAATGTTAAGGGTCTCGGGGGTATTGATTTTGCTGAGCGTGTTAAAGACACGGTTGTGAATTTCCTGGGAAAATGATTTTTCCAATATCTGTTCCAGGGGGGTGACGCATTCCGGTGTTGCCAGCGCGGCAAGGGCACTGGCAGCAGAGCGTAAAGAGCCTTCACTGCGATCCTCTTCAGAGATAAATGTTTCAATAACAGGGATGATCCGGTTGTCCTTTACAAGAAGCGACGCTGTGATGAGTGCTTCTCCCCGTTCTGGGAAATATCTGTCCTTGGCTTTTTTCTCTAGTATATTAAATACAGCATCTTTAAAGACGCTGTTGTTTCCGATTATGGCAAGGCTGTTTATGGCTGAAAGTACCAGGACTTTTTCCCTGCTGTCTAAAAAGGTTTTAAGCTGATTGATGGTTTTCTGGGACGGATTATTCCTGAGTTTCCGGACGCTGCTCACCAATGCTGAGATATCCTGCTTACTTTGAATCTTTTCCGTAGCGACTTTGGTTTTGCTTGTACCCGCAAGGGGGGGAGTGGCGTTGACGGCATGGGATGTTGTCTCGGGTTCATCTATTTCTTTGATCTGTTTTTTTTCAGGAGCGTTGGTTGTTATTTCTGGCATCTCCTTTTGTTCATGGGGCTTTGTCTGAACCGGGGAATGGATCATGGTATAGCCTATTATACAGCTTACGATAAGCACGGTAACCGTGAGTAATGTTCGGAGAGGGGTTCTGCCCATGTTGATCTCCTTTCGAATCGTGGATAGCATGAAAATGGGGGGGGGCTTCCCCCCCCCCGTGGATTGTCTTAACTAAGCCCTTAAAATCTTACTGAGGTACTGCCGCTGCCTGTGTGAAAATGGTTCCGTCAATACCGACATATTTTATACATACATTGTCACTGCCGTAGCGGAGATCAACAGAATTGAGAAAAGGAATGTTGATCTTGACGTTGAGGATGTCGCCTGCACTGAGGGGATACTCTACGGTATCACCAGGAGCTGCGATCATATGCTCAGGCATTCTTGCAACCAGTCCCTCTTCCCAGAGAGCCTTGGATGTATAGAGAAGATCCACGAACGGCAGTTCAGCAAGTCCACCCTGGCTGCGGTTTGTGAGGAAGAACGGTGTCTCAAAACCAAATACTGCGTTTGGTCCAGGAATCGCTTCTACCGTTACCATGGGATTTGCAGCAGGGATGAAAAAAGGAACGCCGTCATTTGTCTGGTATCTGCCGGTCTGGTCAGCCCCTTCCCAAGGACCTGAGCCAAAAGCTGTCTTGGAGTTGTGTTTTACAACACAATCCACGATGTTCAGGTCAAGATCGCTTTGGGGATCCATCTGAAGCACGATCTGCCATTCGTACCGTGCAGGACGTCTCCATTGGGTATAAGCTGAGTCGTATCCTGGGAAACAGATATCGGGAGTAAGCTGGACGGGTGCATTAAAAAACTCGTTAACAAATGCAGATTCTGCATTCCATGGGTTTTCCGCAATCACAAGGGCTTTAATTTGATCATTGAAAAAATTGGCCGTATCGTCTCCAACGCAGTCGAATTCAGGTCTGTCGCCTGCATAGGCCGGGGAGCAAAGAAGAGAAAGGGTTGCAATTGTCATTAAAAAATTCTTGAATTTCATGCGATTCTCCTTAAATGTTGTTGAAGATAATTAATTTGAACAAAATCGAGCTTGGGCTAAGACCTTCCACAATGAAACTCATCACCTCCTTTCCTTGAGTCATAAAGTCGTTATCATGAGCCGGTTGTTTTCCGTAACCGGCGGTTAAACGTAACCATTCCTCCCATGCCTGATATTAAAAGAAGCAGGGAACCCGGGATCGGTGTCGCCATAGTGACGGAGGAGCTCAATGCCAATGGCGTGGTGCATTCGGAATTTATCCATTCTCCTATATTAAAGGTCTGATCGGCCAGGGGAATAACCGTGCCGTCAGAGCCTAATATTTCATTACTAATATAGGTATTCAAGGTGAGGCTTGTGCGTAGGACATAGTAGATGTCGGGGTCGCTGCTCAGTTCCATTGAAATGGTGCCGGCTTGGGTGACGTTATCCAGTTTTATGCTTTGGAAGGTTGCGGATACCTGCCCCTGGGTCTTGCTGAAGGAGATGACTTCGGTGGTCGATGCTATTGTGAAGCCAAAGTAGGGGGCCATTGGGTTTATGGCTTGGCCGGTGGTCACATCGAAATTTTCCATGAAAAAGTCAGTGGCACCTGAAATCTCAGCCTCAATGGTGGCTGTTCCATCTGCGGTGGTGGTGAAGTTTCTGAAGCTGCTGGAAATAGGCTGTTGACGAATCATCATGGCGTCTGTTTCATCAAAATCACTATAATTCAGGGTTGAGCCAAGGGTATTAGAAAAACCGTTTTCAAGGGTTGAACCACCAGCAATAGAGGTAAGTGACGCCTTCGCATCGCTTGTATAGTTTTTCTGGTTCATGCCTACCAACTGGCTGGAAATGTTATTGATGGCCGCTATGTTGCCGCGAAAACTGTCGAGATAAAATGGGGTATCCCAATTGAAGAATTCTCCGCCATTATAAGGGATTTCATAGGTGACCTGTGTTGCTCCCCCTTTGGGTAACGCGGAGTCAATGCTGTCCCATATAAGGGCGGCATGGGCACCTGTCGCAATTAAAATTAGGAATAGCGGGGTCATCCGTAACAATAATTTTTTCATTTTTGTCTCCTTAGGTGGTTAATTGTTATAGCGATTGATAAGCATAAATGCTTTATTTCCAGTCACCCATTCCGACATTGGCTGCTCCAATGAAGCCAATGTCGGTATCCGGCTTGATTACGTCCTGATTAAGTAAATCAGCTCTGGCCCGGAGAAACTGTGTCTGGCCGTTGGAATGCCAGACTCTCAGTGTCGGGTTTGATTCTGAATTCCTGACAATCAAGTCGGTTAAGCCATCTCCATCCATGTCGGATAAACTTTCTAATCTGCCTCCGGTCTGAAGGGGCAGGGCGGCCCATTGGGTTTCATGTTTAAATGTGCCCGGGCCGTTGGATAGTGAAACATAGACAGGGGTGCTTATTCGGGGATTGAACATGTCGGCTCGCAATATCAGGTCATCCAGGCCGTCTCCATTAACATCACCGCTTTTCATCAGTTTCAGAGGGCCATAGAACGAAGCGGTAATTTGTGTAGGATAACTCATTTTAGCGTTAAAAGATGTTCCGTTTGAGGGGCTGGAATAGCAATAGATCGGCTTGTTGTAGTATTTGTATCGTTTTCCAATGATAAGATCTGTTTTATGGTCCCCATCGATATCTCCAAGGCTGAACTCTACACAGTATATTTTGTAGGCCGTGAAGGTGGACCAAATCTCGGGAACACTTTCGGAGGCGGTCCTTTGGGGTGAAGGAATGACTGAAATGTCCCATTGATAATAGGAATTGCTTTGCAGTGTGTCCTGGGCAATAACCATGTCGGCTTTTTTATCACCGGTGACATCCCCGAGACCAATGAATGTATAAGGATCCTTGGTTTTTGAATTGAAGGAATACCATGTATAGGCGTTCTTTGAGAAGCCTGATGCCTCAACCGATGGGTAGACATTGTAGCTGATTTGAAAATCGCCATCAGCGATGGCTTCTGTCGATTTTACCACCAGATCTGAATAACCGTCACCGTTTACATCTGCAAGGCCAAGGGGAGTCAGTCCTGATCCAAGGGCCACCTTGTGGGGAACAGGCCCTGAAAGACCTCCTTCTCCATCTGAGAAATATTGCTGAAAGGTCAGGGACGATCCATTATCCAAGGGGTTGATGGTTTCAAGCACCAGATCTGAGGTGTTGAAACGGCTTTGGTATCGTTCCAGGAAATCGATGGCCAGGGATATGTTCAGCCGGCCTTTTCCATATCGTATGTCATGGCCGGGATCGCCAAGATCCGTGGCTGTATGAAGAAGAAATCCTTTTAACTGCTCAAGTGTAAGATCCGGGGTATGCTGAAGAAGAAGTGCTCCTGCGCCGGCAATATGGGGAGCCGCAAACGAGGTGCCGCTAAGGGACAAGGCGTTTCCAAGACTGTCCATTCCCGGGACCTCAACACCCGGCGCCGAAAGATCGGGCTTGAATAAAGGATTGCCGTCCCAGTAGACTTCATCGCCTGCACTGAACCATGGGACTTCATCGGTTTGGTCCAATGCACCGACGCCGATGGCTTCCGGTACATTGCCCGGGGACAGGGTGGTTAATTCTCCGGTATTCCCGATGGCACAGACAGGGAGTACGCCTGCTTCGATCATGTTCAGGACGGCTTCCCGCAACAGAGGGTAGTCTCCCCACATTCCCCAGGACATGTTGACGATCTGGGCTCCATCGTCGGTATCGTCATTTTCGTCGGGATTGAGAATCCATTGCATGGCCGACAGGATCTGTTCCAGGCTTCCGTAGCCGTTGGGTAGGGCCAGTGCCACACTGAGAGTGGCTCCCGGTGCGATTCCAATGGTGTCGCCTGCGAGAACGCAGGCAACATGGGTGCCATGCTCCTGCTTATGGGAATCATGGGGGGAACTGTCGATCTTTTTTCCATAAAAGTCAAATTCAGCCCAGTTAGTAATTTTTCCGGCCAGATAAGGGTGTTGCGGATCGATACCCGTGTCAATGTATCCAAGCCTCACACCGTGGCCGTCAAGCCCGTATCCTGAGAGTTCACTAAGGCCAATAGCCTTGTGATTCCATGGATAATCATGGACGGGTGAAGGGGATGACTCGCCAACATCCATGGTGGGTATGCTGAGAATGACATTTTCAAAGATTTCTTCCACATCCGGATGTGTTGCTATTTCTTTTATCTCTTCATCTGTGGCGGTTGTAACGATGCAATTTGAAAGCCAGAAGCTGCGTGTTTCCTTGATCGTTTGGGGGGCTTCTTGAGCGTTGCTGGTCTTCTGAAAACGATATGGTTTGCGAAAATTGTCTTTTCTGCGATTTAGATAGTGAATGAGATCGCTTTGGCTCGCATTGGCATCTTTTTTCAAACGAGCGATCGCGTCGGGTGGTTCACCGCCTGCGGCGATTCTCTTCAGGAATTTTGTGGGCCGTCGTTTCAGGCGGATGATCATTCTTTTGGCCCCACAGGGGGAGGCGTCATTGGTTATGTTGCGCAACGCGTGGATTGGTAGCCTCTGGTGTATTGATTGGGAAACGGATTGGCCGGGGTCTGGGTTATAGTCCTCTTCTGCGAATTCTGCGAAAACAGCCTTTGGTAAAACCAATAGGAACCCGAGCAGACAAGTCCATAGGATGACGTTGATCGTGTAAGTTTTTGAAATGTTACCCTTAAACGGCTGCAAGAAATAGGAAGTCAGTTTTTTCATGATTTTTCTCATTTTGTTGTGTGTACAGCGTTAGTGATCTGAGAACAACCTCCTGTCAAAGATACAAAGCCAGTCAATTCAGTTTAAAAAACCGTGGTGATGTATGCAGTCAATTACTTTAAATGACGCACGTCGTTGCGGTTAAGGACTCTTGGCTGTTTGATAGACATTTGAATATTACTCCCCCGTGAGCGTGTCTTTAGTGTGAAACACTCTGTTTCGTGATTTGGAAAAAGTAAATTTTTATATATAAGGCAAACAAAATGCCTTTTACTTTTCAGGGGACATGGTTCTCGAGTCGAAGTTGAGAAATTTTCTGTACGATACAGACGTAACAAACTAAAAAGTGCTCGTCAAGTGGAAAAAATGATAAAAATGAATTCATTAAGCTAAACGTTGTTTTCTGTCATGATGCCAAGGGGTTATAGTGTGTGATTTGGGCTGGTTTTGTGGCGAAAAGTGGTTTTGGTGTGTTTTTGTCGTTTAAAATGTTCAAAGAAGCGAAATGGGTTTTCGTGTATCGTGTTCGGTTATTCATAGGCTGACGCAAGAGGTGATTTTCCTAAGATGTATGATTCTTTAAGGTGGTTCCTCATACCCGGTTACGCACAAAAAAGTATCCTTATTATATAGGGAGGTGAGAACTGCAAATGAAATCGATTGTATATGAATTATGATTTGCTATTCAGGTATCTTGAGATTCGATTGTGATAATTCCCAGGTCCTGGTCGGCAGCCAGTTCAATCTGCCGTTTGATTCTTCGATTGCTTTTTACGGTTACTGCTATTGAGGCCCAACGATTCAACAATAAAGTTACCAACAACAGCAAAAGCAAAATGGATGTTTTGATAGTAAGAGCTGCCTGCTGATCTGGGGAGGTCTGCAGTCTATTCCATGTGGGGAAGGGAACTCAACCCAGGAACCTGGATTATTGAGTATAGCGATTGCCATGACCTGTGCCCGGCACAGGTCATGGCGGATTTTTTTAACAACCGGGGCTAAAAGTGGCTTGAGCCGTCCCAGCAGTGGGTGCAGAGTTGTTTCTTGGGAAGACCGATGGCCTGGATCAGGTCGTCGAGCTTCTGGTATCTCAGGCTTGTGATCCCAAGGCGTTCCGTGAGCCGCTCCACCATGCGGGTGTGCTGCTCCGATCCGTGCTGGGCGTAGGCTGTAAGATCCGTGTCCTTGTGTCCTTCGATATCGAATATCGCCTTTCTGCCGGCAAGGTCCATGGAAGACCGGCTGGTGGAGAAGTTCAGGTATTCACAGGGGTGGATGAGACAGGGGCAGGCGACCCGCATGTGGATCTCCTTGGCGCCGTATTCGTAGAGGATCTGGGTGTTGTCCTGGAGCTGGGTGCCCCTGACAATGGAGTCATCGCAAAAGATGATGCGCTTACCCTGGATGATCTCCTTGACCGGGATCAGCTTCATCCGGGCCACCAGGCTTCGCATGGCCTGGTTCTGGGGCATGAAGCTCCTGGGCCAGGTGGGGGTGTATTTCACATAGGGGCGCATGTAGGGGGTGTGACTCTCGTTGGCAAATCCCACGGCATGGCCGATACCTGAATCCGGGATACCCGCCACAAAATCGGCTTTTTCCGTTTCGTTCCGGGCCAGGGCAGCGCCGCAGTTGTACCGGACCTGCTCGGTGTTGATTCCCTCATAGGAGGAGGCAGGGTAGCCGTAGTAGACCCAGAGAAACGAACAAACCTGCATCTCTTTGCCCGGGGCCTGTACCGTTTCCCAGCCTTCAGCAGTGATGAAGACGATCTCGGCGGGTCCCATGTAATGGTCCACCTCATATCCCAGGTTTGAAAAGGAGCATGATTCGCTGCTCGCCGCATAGGAGTCAGTGCCCTTGGCGATGCTGATGGGGGTTCGGCCCAGCCTGTCCCTTGCGGCATAGAGGCCGGCTTCCGTGAGGACCAGCATGGAGCAGGAGCCTTTGATCTTCTCCTGGGCGTTTCTGATGCCCTCCTTGAACGAGTCTGCCTGGCAGATGAGCATGGCCACAAGCTCGGAGGGGTTGATCCCGCCGCTGCTGGTCTCTGCAAAGTGGATGTTCTGTGAAAAGGCGCCGGCTGCAAGTTCGTCAATGTTCGCGATCTTTCCCACCGTGACCACGGCGAACCGTCCCAGGTGGGAGTGGAGAATGATCGGCTGGGAGTCGGTGTCGCTGATGACTCCAACGCCCATGTTGCCGGTCAGCTTGTCCAGGTCTGATTCGAACTTTGACCTGAAGTAGGCATTCTCAAGGCTGTGAATGGTGCGTTGAAATCCATCTTTTCCAACCGTGGCGAGCCCGCCCCGCTTGGTTCCCAGATGGGACTGGTAATCGGTTCCGTAGAAAAGTTCTTTATTGCACGCTTCTTTTGAAGCGCATCCAAAAAATCCACCCATGTTTATCTTCCATGTTAAGTTAACAGAAAAACATCTCACAAATACCAAGCCCCATCAAATAGTCGTTATCCTCTTTCATGTCAAATAAATAAAGTTATTTACGCGAAATACGAAAGAGCCTTGACGATTAATTGTCCAACTGGTATGACCTCTTACCAGAGACCAAACTCAACAAGGAGACCCCATGAATAAACCCATGCGTCCCGCAGAGCATGCAGAGCACCTGCTTTTGGAAGCGATCCTGAACCAGGACTATGCCCCGGGCAGTGCCCTTCCTGCCGAGCGAGTCCTCGCAACCACCCTGGGCGTCACCCGGCCCACCCTGAGGGAAACCCTCCAGCGCCTCTCTTCCAAGGGGTGGATCACCATCAGCCAGGGCAAACCCACCCGGGTCAACGATTACCTCAACAACGGCGGGCTTGCGCTCCTCGCCTCCATGGCCGGATACGGCAAGGGCCTTTCCGCTTCCATGGTGGAGCATCTGCTCCAGGTGCGTTCGGTCATGCTGCCGGGCATTGCCCGCATGGCCGCCCGGAACGATTCCCCCGCGCTTTCCGAGTATCTTGAACATGCCCCCGGTGTTGACGAATCGCCCCTGGACTTTGCCAAATACGACTGGGAGTTGCAGCTCCTGATGGTGACCCTCAGTGACAATCCCGTGTTCCGGTTCATCTTCAACGATTTCACAGCCATCTACCACGGGTTTGGAGAGCTCTATTTCCAGGAGGAGCTGGCACGGCAGAGCTCGGTTGCCTATTACCAGGAGCTGGTGCTCTCCCTTGCCAGGGACGAAGAGCTGGTGGAACAATGTGTCAGAAACGCCATGGAAACAAGCATTCCCATCTGGAACTCAAGGAGGAAGAATGATGTTGAACAAGATAGAGAACAACTATGACATGGTGGTCATCGGCGGCGGCATCACCGGCGCCGGTATCTTCTTAAGGGCCGCAACCATGGGCATATCAGTGCTGCTCCTGGAGCAGAACGATTTTGCCTGGGGCACATCCAGCCGGTCCTCCAAGATGGTCCACGGGGGCTTAAGGTACCTGAAAGAGGGCAAGCTCCTCATGACCCGGAATTCGGTCAAGGAGCGCCAGCGCCTCCTCTCCATCTTCCCGGGCCTGGTGGAGCCCCTTGAGTTCATCATGCCGGTTTACAAAGGCCACGGCCCCTCAAAAAACACCATGGGGCTTGGGCTTTCCCTCTACTCCCTCATGGCCATGAAAAAGCAGCACAAGGGATTGAACCGGGCCCAGACAGAGGCGTCGCTTCCCTTTATCAACACCCGCAACCTCACCGGCGGCTTCACATTCGGCGATGCCAGTGTGGACGACGCCCGGCTCGTGCTGAGGATCATCTCCCAGGGAACCGATCTCGGGGGCACCGCCCTCAACTACACCCGGGTCTGCGCGGTGAACAGAGATAACCGGAACAGGGTTGCCGGGGTCACGGCCCGGGACACGGACACGGGCAAGACCATGGAGATCTCAGCCCCGGTGGTCATCAATGCCACCGGCGCCTTTGCCGAAGAGCTCCACCCCTCCCCGGAGAAGGGCCTGCATCTCAGGCCCCTCAGGGGAAGCCACCTGGTCTTTCCCGGCCAGTCGATCCCCGATGACAGGGTGATCAGCTTTGTCCATCCCCGGGATAACCGGCCCGTGTTCATCTTCCAATGGGAGGGGTGCGCTGTGCTTGGCACCACCGATGTGGACCACAAACTAGGACTGAACACAGAGCCCGTCATCCAGTCCGGGGAGGCCGCATACCTCATGGAAGGCGCGGCCTTTGCCATGCCCGGGTTAAAACTTGACCCAGACGCCTGCATCGCCTCCATGGCCGGGGTGAGGCCCGTCCTGAGCCACGGCGGCACCAATGCCAGCAAGGAGTCCAGGGAGCATGTGGTGTGGGAAGACCAGGGCCTTGTCACCGTCACCGGCGGCAAGCTCACCACCTTTAACCTCCTTGCAAGGGACGCCATCAAGGCGGCAACGCCCTATCTGCCGTCCGGTTCCAAAAATGTCGACCCCCTTCTAAGCATCCCCCCCACGGAGCCCCCCCCAGCACCATCCCTCGCTCCCACGGACCTCCGCAGGCTCCATGGACGCTACGGCAACAGGGCCGCCGACATCATCCGGTCCGGCCAGGACCTCACCCACCTTGGCACCACCGCCACCCTCTGGGCCGAGCTGGCCCATGCCGCCCAGCACGAACAGGTGCGCCACCTGTCCGATCTGCTCCTCAGGAGAACCCGCCTGGGCGTTCTCCTTCCCCAGGGCGCAAAGGAGCATCTCAAGGCCATTGAGACCATTTGCAAACCCCTTCTCAACTGGGACGACCAGCGTTGGGACCAAGAACAACAGCAGTACCTGACCCATTGGAGCCGTTATTACTCTTCGCCTTTTTAAAACCTTGGAGGATTCATATGGCAGACCAGACATTGCTGGCAATAGACTGCGGAACCCAGAGCCTGAGGGCGCTCCTGTTTTCAGACAAAGGCGCCCTCATTGGACGGTCCCAGATCGAGTACACCCCCTATGTCTCTCCCCAGCCGGGCTGGGCCGAGCAGGATCCCGAGATCTACTGGGACAGCCTCTGCCTCGCCTGCAAGAATCTCAAGGAGCAGCACCCAGCCCCCTTTAAGTCCATTGCCGGGATCGGGGTGACCTCCCAGCGCAGCACCATGATCAATGTGGATGCAAACGGCAACCCCCTTCGCCCGGCCATCATCTGGCTTGACCAGCGCAAAGCAGCCCCCCCATTCGGCAACAAGGGCCTCCTCAGCATGGGCCTCAAGCTTGCAAGGGTAGACGGCCTTGTCAAGGGGATCCAGTCCCAGGGCAAGTGCAACTGGATCATGCAGAACCAACCCCAGCTCTGGGACAAGACCCGGTGCTACCTCCAGGTGTCAGGCTTTCTCAACCACCGCCTCACCAACAGGTTCCTGGATTCCGTGGCCTCCCAGATCGGCCACCTTCCTTTTAATTACAAGACCATGGCCTGGGCCTCCAAATACGATCTGCCCTCCCTGTTCTTCCCCATCCCAAGGGAGAAGCTGCCCCAGTTGGTCAACCCCGGCGACCCCATCGGCACCATCACCCCCAGCGCCGCAAAAGCCACGGGCCTCACCCAGGGAACCAAAGTGATCGCCTGCGGCTCGGACAAGGGCTGTGAGACCCTGGGAGCCGGTGTCGTGGACTCCTCCATGGTGAGCCTGAGCTTCGGCACCACGGCCACGGTCCAGACCACCACGGATAAATACTATGAGCCCATCCGGTTCATGCCGCCCTATCCGGCCCCCATCCCCTCCCGCTACAACCCCGAGGTGGAGATCTTCCGGGGCTTCTGGATGATCACCTGGTTCAAGAACGAGTTCGCCCACCAGGAGGTTGCCGAGGCCAAAAAACTCGGCATTGCCGCCGAAGAGGTCCTAGACCGGCACCTGGCCACCACCGACCCCGGCGCCATGGGCCTCGTGGTCCAGCCCTACTGGGGACCGGGCCTGGAGCACCCCTGTGCCAAGGGCGCCATGATCGGGTTCGGCGACATCCACACCAAGGCCCACATCTACCGGGCCGTGATCGAGGGCCTGGGCTTCGCCCTCAAGGACGGCCTCGACACCATGGAGAAACGCGGTAAATTTACCGCCCAACGGGCCGCCGTATCCGGCGGCGCCTCCCAGAGCGACGAGATCTGCAAGATCACCGCAGACATCTTCAACCTCCCCATGGTCAAGGGCAGAACCCATGAGACCTCCGGCCTCGGCGCCGCCATCATAACAGCCACCGGTCTTGGGATCTTCCCGTCCATCCCCAAAGCCATCGACGCCATGGTTCACGAAAAGACCGTGTTCACCCCCAACCCAGCCAACGTCGAGATCTATAACAACCTTTATTCCAGGGTCTACCAGCGCATCTTCAGGGCCCTTGAACCCCTTTACACCGAAATCCAGGAGATCACAGGATACCCTGAATAGAAAGGAGAGACCATGTTTCCAAACTTTGAAGCAACACCCCCCAAACCCGGCACCTTCCGCTCCATCTTCAAGTGGGGCAAACCCGACCAGTTCAAGCACCCCAGCCAGGGCTTTTTTTCCGTGATCAAAGACACCCTGGAGCTCCCTGACCACCACTTCACCAAAAAAACAGCCACCGGGGACCAGCCCGTAACCGACAACATCCCCTTCAACCTCACCCCCCAAGACCTCACTGCCCTGACCCAAATCGTCGGCCCCGACAACATCGATCAATCCACCTATGCCCGCCTCTTCCATGCCACAGGCAAATCCATGGAGGATATCCTCAGGCTCAGGCACAACGTCATCGAACACCTCCCGGACATCGTACTCCACCCCAGGAACAAATCCGACATCCAACAGATCGTCACCCACTGCAACCTCAACAGCATCCCCGTCCACATCTACGGCGGCGGCAGCTCCGTCACCCAGGGCCTTGAGTGCAGAAACGGCGGCGTCACCCTGGTCATGGGCACCCACATGAACAAGATCCTGGAGTTCAACGAGACCAACCAGACCATAACAGTCCAGCCGGGCATGATGGGCCCGGACTACGAGGCCGCCCTCAACAACGCCCCCAAACGGTTCAAAGCGGCCCACGCCTACACCGGCGGCCACTTCCCCCAATCCTTTGAGCACTCCTCCGTCGGCGGCTGGATCGTAACCCTCGGCGCAGGCCAGGCCTCCTCCTACTACGGCGACGCCTATGACCTTGTGATCTCCCAGGAGTATGTCACCCCCACAGGCTCCTTCACCACCAGAGAGTTCCCCGGCACCGCCACCGGCCCCAAAATAAACGACATCATGAAGGGCAGCGAAGGCTGTTTCGGCGTACTCGTCTCCGTCACCTTCAAGATCTTCCGCCACTTCCCCAAAAACACCCAAACCTTTGGCTTCATCTTCCCCACCTGGGAAGCCGCCGTCACCGCCTCCCGGGAGATCTGCCAGGGCGAGTTCGGCATGCCCTCTGTGCTCAGGATCTCAGACCCCGAAGAGACCGACGTGGCCATGAAGATGTACGGCATCCACAACAGCCTCCTCGACCGCTTCATGCAGTTCAAATCCTTCAAACCCAACCAAAGATGCCTCCTCATGGGCCAGGCCGACGGCAACCACCGCTTCACCGCCACCGTAAAGGCCAACATAAAAAAGGTGTGCAAGCAAAACAAAGGCATGTATATCACCGGCTACCCCATGAAAAAATGGAGCCACGGCAGGTTCTCCGATCCCTACATGAGGGACGCTCTCAACGACTTTGACGTGCTCATCGACACCCTCGAGTGCTCCGTCACCTGGGAGAACCTCCACTCCCTCCACACCGCAGTAAGAAAGCACATCAAGCAGAACCCCCGCACCATCTGCATGACCCACGCCTCCCACTTCTATGCCCAGGGCACCAATCTCTACTTCATCTTCATCACCAGGAACAAGGATCTCAAAGAGTTCAGGCAGTTCCAAAAGGGCATCATTGAACAAATCAACGCCAACAAAGGCTCCCTGAGCCACCACCACGGGGTAGGGCGGCTCATGGCACCGTTCATGGAGAATCACCTTGGGAAAGAGCAGATGGCCGTCCTCAAAGCCCTGAAGCGCCACTTTGATCCCAACGCCATCATGAATCCGGGCGGAACCCTGGGGCTCGATTGACACGCCTAAAACCCCAAAAAGAAAGGCAAAACAGACGGATTACTATATAAAGAAGTTTTGTTGTTGATTTTATAGGAACCCCTTTATATAACAGCAATGATTCTAATCTGTTTTGCTTTTCTCCATTTGCGAGATTGTCGGGGTTGTAAATGGCGGGGCGGAGCTATTTATTGTCTCAGCCGTTTTATAAGTCAAGCGGGCTTTTGGCTTCCTTCAAGGTTCTGGATTTTACTGTGTGGGTATAGATCATAGTCGTTCTGATGTCACTGTGACCCAGAAGCTCCTGAATGGTACGAATATCATAGTTGGCTTCGAGCAAATGACTTGCAAAACTGTGCCTAAACGTATGTGCGGTTGCTCGTTTGGTTAATCTGGCTTTTCCCACAGCCTTTTTTATGGCTCGCTGGACATGGGTTTCATGTAAATGATACCGTCTGTTCTCCTTTGATTCTTTTACGTAGGTGAATGTTTTTGCAGGAAAAAACCATTGCCAGATAAATTCTTTTCCAGCATTTTTGTATTTGATTTCGAGGCGGTCAAACATAAATGCGCCATCATATTTCTTAGCAAGATCCATTTGGTGTAAATTATACACCCGTTCCATGTGAGCCTTCAGTTCTGTTTTTATACTCTCCGGAATGGGAAGCGTTCTGTCTTTCTTGCCTTTTCCGTCATGTATGGTCAATATTCCTCCGTCAAAATTAAAATTATTGACCCGTAGGTTCAGACATTCAAACAGCCTCAACCCGCATCCATACAATAACTTGACCACCAGATCATAAGGGTAGGGCAGATTCTCCAGAACCCTGTGGACTTCATTTTTGGAAAGAACAACCGGAATATATGGTCGTTTTTTTGCCCTGACCACTCCTTCTATTTTTCCAAACTCTCTGCCAAGGACGTGACGATAAAAAAACAATAGGGCGTTGAAAGCCTGGTTCTGTGAAGATGCTGAAACCTTCATCTCAACAGCCAGATGGGTTAGAAATCGTTTTACATCTTCCGAATCAAGTGATTCCGGAGCTTTGGAATTTAAAAAGGCCTGTATTTTATAGACCCAGGTCCTGTAGGATTTGAGCGTCTTGGGAGAATAATGACGAACCTTTATTTCATTGGCCAGTGCTGCTACAGCTTTTTGCCATTTTTGTTTCGGATTCTCCGGCTCACCGGATATGGGGGCTTCGGCTGGAAAAGCAGAGGTCGTCTCTCGTGTATAGCCTTTGGCTGTAAGTCTTTTTTCATTCTCTTTTGCGGTTACATTTTGAGTTGAATCGACTCCGGGCGTATACGGCTTTGAAGCAGGTTCCTGCCGGGACAATGAATAAAAGAGTTGAACTGCATGGGATGCCTGCTGCAGGAAGTTAGAATTCTGTTTTTTTGACCGGAGTTTTTCAATGAATGGAGGCAGACTTCCGGGATCGGCTTTCCTGAAACCGTATTTATGGCAAAAATCCAGATAGAACCGTAGCCATTTCATATAATACCCATGGGTATTCGAAGGGATCTTGTTTGCCTGCAACACAAATTTGTAATTTTTCAATAAATTCGGTTCGATTGGGATCATTTTGGAGTTATCCGGAAAACCGTTTATCATTCAATTTTGAGTGTTAAACTGTTAGGGAACAGCTTAGCACGGTCCAAAAAACATTGTCAAAGCCTATTCAAATTGATACGAATCGGATGTTATCCGACAGTTCGAAAGTTGGGGAATAAACGGAAAAAAAACTGGTCAACTTATTGTTCATTTTTCGTTTAATTCACTCTGATTGTTTGAGTGTTATGAAAAATGCAATAAAAATTCTGATATCAAAATGGTGTGAGTTTCTCATTGTCACTATCATTAACAAGGTAAAATAAATAAATAAATGAATAAACCACAAACAGAACGGCTTGGAGTTACCACAGTTGACAAGTTCTTTTCATTGCATGGCTGGTTGTTTAGAGAACAACCGATCCACGATCATGGTATTGATGCTCAAGTGGAGATAATCAAAAATGACGTAATGACAGGTGACCTGATAGCTATTCAAATAAAATCAGGCAGCAGTTTTTTTAAAGAAGATACTTCTGATGCCTATGTCTTTAGGACAGATAAAAGACATATCACTTATTGGTGTGCATATGCCATTCCTGTCATAATCGTTTTATATGACCCAGATTCAGACATCCTTTACTGGGAACATATTAATGATGAAACAGCTATTAATACAGGCAAAGGCTGGAAAATTAATATGCCGAAGACTAAAATTTTAACAGCTGAAAGCCTTGAAGAGCTTGAATCGTTGATCCAACCTAACCCATACTTAAAAAAATTAAGTAAGCTCCAATTTGATAGGCCGTGGATCGAATTAGTGGAGAGTGGGGAACTTGTCACAATAAACTTTTTAGATTGGATTAATAAATCTCTATCCAGGTACAGAATAACAATTGAATGTGAATCAAGAGATGATGTTGAGGCTGAAGTGTGGCCAACTGTGTATATCCCAGGTGCATCAATTGAAGAATTTCTCACACACATAATTCCATGGGCAGACTTTGAAATAGATGAAGATGAACATAGAGATTTCATGGAATCTGACTGGGATGCAGAATGTTATATGGGATATGATAAAGAAGACGGGGAGACCTATTATACAAAACCATTTGAAGAATGGTATCAAAAACCCAATTGTATTGTACCTGTAAGTAATGATGGAGAATGTGATCATTACAGACTAATTTTAAGTTTGAATGAAGTTGGTAAAGCTTTTTTGGTTATGGATGACTTTTTGAATTATGAAGATGATTTTTTCCAAAGGACATTCAATTTACCTGAACTTGATCCTCCTGGAACAATAGAAAAAAACATCACTTAACATTTAAAGTCGTCTTAGGTTAACTTTTTTGCCCCTAAAAACAGCATTTTAAGAACCAAAAATGATTTCAACAAGCCAAATGAACACTGACAAGCCTGTTATTTGGAAATGTTATGTTTCGTATAAAGGATGGCCATTTGTGTTTAGTAACCAGAGTGCAAAATTTCTTGAAGACCAGCTATGTATTAAGGTTCCAGCTTATGAGGCTAATTTAATCAGCAAAATAGGTGATAATAAAGCCATCGCTTTTGATGGCCTGGTTAGATTTATGATTGATGATGAAAACTCAACTCTGCAAAAAGATCGTGACATTATCACTCAACACGTTGAGTTTGAAGAGTTTCGTGATCGATGTATTAATTATTTGAATAATCAAATAAATATTTCAGATGAGGTTTTTGAGTGTGCAAATGAAATAATAATATATTTCGACAGGCTCTATTGTGGTGGGTTGATAGAGCTGTTCAAGTTTCGTCAAGCTGAATATAAAGGGCCGAAAATTTATATAAAACAACGTATTGTTCCAGATTGCCAAGTCAATGACCATCTACCTAATCGAGTAGTTGCCTTTAGGGGGATGAGTTTTAAAGAGTACGATTCTGGTTCATTCGGTATGCACTGGTCATTGAGCATAGCAAAGGCGAGGCAGTTCGCTTTTACGACATATTCTGACCAGAAGGGTGGTGTTGTCGCAAAAGCAATTATTGAAAGAGATGAAGTCTTGTATTTTGATCCTCAAGATCATGAAAAAGAGATTCTTGTAAGAGATAATTCTGTTAAGAATGCATCTATTGCGGAAGAGTAGAACATAACAAGTCGCTGGTGAGGGACCGCTAACGCTGCGCGTTAGTCCCCTCACTTCGTTCGGCGGCCCCACAGCTCAATCGTTGAACAGGACATCCGGGAGCGGGCGGGACAATTGTCCGATTTTATGCTACCGCTGAAGCGTTGCTTCTCTGCCGGATAACTTCGTTATACGAACAGGGAGAAGCAACGCTTCAGCGGCAGTTAGGGAGAATTCTCCACCCCACTTACCCGGGCCTATCAACAAGCCACCACACGTGTAAAAGCCAGTGAGCTAAATATTCTATGCTTTGTGAGGCAGGATGAGTATAGATAGTTACAATTAAAGGAATTAGAGATGGGTGAAAAGTATATAAAGAGAAAAACTAACCCTTTAGGGCTTGAACCAAAGAGGGAAAAATCAGGTAGCGATACTTTTCGAAAGTATAATTTCCAATACCACTGGGCATTCTGCCGTATGCTGGATGAACATGAGAATGGTAACGAGTTCGCTCTTTTCATAGAAGAGCATGAAGACGTTACTATTGCGAACTCTATAGATGTTGATAAAACCACTTTTGAATTTAATCAAGTTAAAGAAACGTCTAAAAAGCATACTATCCACAGTCTTACAAAAATATCGAAAAGTGAATCTCAATCATTAATCGAAAAGTTAGCGAAAAGTTGTTGTGGAAAATTATACTCAGATAAAATTGCAAGGGTAAACTTTGTTTCGACTGGGGGGTATAGTTTTGACCTTCATAAGAATGGGTACAGTTTTGAAGTGATTAGTTCTGGTCAGCTTAGTTGTGAGGAAGAAAAAAAGATAGCTGACTGTATAGCTCACATCAAAGGGACGTCAGGTTTTTACGACAAGTTGGCTTTTGTAATACCTGAATTGCCTGAGAAAGGCTTTGATCATGTCGTTGAGGGGAAAATCAGTTCATTAATAAATAAACTGGTCCCTGGCATAAAATACAATTCCAATTCTATATATGATTGCATCATCCGTGACTTGAGTAGAAAAGGTGAAAATAGCTTTGACTATGAAGACTGGGATGAAGCCATTCGGAAAAAAGCGATAACTCACAGGCAACTTTCAGACGTTATTGAACAGCATATAAGTCGGAAACCTGATGAGAATATTGTCACTGAATTAATGCTAATCCTAAAAGACGAATATTCCTTAAATTCCCTATCACGAAGAAAGATTGTCAGAGGTTTCAACCGTTATTACACAAAAAAAATAGCAAGTAGAGAAAGTCTGGTAAACGAAGTTTCCGTGGATATTGTTGATAGTATAGAGAAAATGGCTCATAAACACTCTAACGCAAAAGACTTGGAAGTTGCTGTGGTAAATGTGCTAAATGAGCGCACACTATCTTTTTTTTCAACGCCTGATGATAGAACAGGTGCTTTCTTGTATGAGCTTTTAGCGGGTGTTGAAATATGAGAAAAGATAATTTTAGTTATAAAAGATTGGTGCGAAGCTTGAGGAGAGGAATTGATGAAAGAAATGTATTTCAATCGACTGACAATAATAAGCAAGATAGAAAAGAAAGCTGCACAATTCGACTTCTCAAGGAGTTACAACTTAATACTCTCAAACGAGAAGAATAGTGTTGGAAAATCATCTCTTGTAAAGAATATATTTTGGTGTTTCGGCTGTGAACCCCAGTTTGACGACAAATGGAAATCTCTTGATTGTAGGGTGGTATTGGATTTTGAGGTTAAAGGAAAATCATATCAGATAGCCAGGCACGGGAGTCGATTTATCCTAAGAGACTATCAAAATAGGTACAAAGTATTCACCACAGTTGGAGGCAAATTTTCATCTGAGATTATGGGCTTGTTCGATTTTAACGCACTTTTAGCTTTGCGTAATAAGGATGAAGTTATGACACCTTCACCAGTGTATTATTTCTTGCCTTTCTATATTGATCAAAAGCAGAGCTGGGCAAATGCTTGGGCGAGTTTCGGTAATTTGGGGCAATTTTCTAATTGGAAAAAGACCATCATTCCCTATCATTCAGGGATGATTGGAAAGGACTACTTTGATACAACTGAAGAAATCTACTCAAAAAAAGTAGAAGCTTCCGAAGTCAATAAAGAGATTGAGCGCTTAGATACTGCAATTTCTGTTGTGAGTGAATTCCCGTCTGAGAGTAGCGTAGTCATAGAAGGTGAAGAACTAAACGAAGTCGAAGAACAGCTAAATGTTGAAATTATGGATTTGCATTTTCAACAAGAGATTCTCTTCGAAGAATTAGCATCTATCAGAGCTGAAAAAGCACATATAGAGTCGCAACTTATTGTGGCTGAGAATTCATTTAATGAAGCAAGTGAAGACTATGAATTTGCTGAATCACTGGATGAAGACATTCAATGTCCGACATGTGGGGCCATTTATGACAATTCGATTGTAAATAGATTTTCTTTGCTACAAGATAAAAAACAGTTCGAAGATATTCTCAATAGGCTTAATTCAGAACTGGTTGTGTTGAATGATGAAATAACGAAAAAAAACATCGATTTTAACGCGGTGAGGGAACATATTAGCTCTCTTGATAAAAAATACTCATCGGATAAGGATAGCAATAGAACTTTATCCTCTGTTATAGAAACAATCGCTTCGAATTCAGTAAAAAAGAAAGTTGAAGGGAATAGGAGCATTAAGGTTGAAAGATTGCATCGTCTAAGTACTGAAGAACAACTTTTGGTCAAAGGGAGAACAAAAGCATCAAAAAAGAGTAGAAAGCAAGTTAAAGAGAAGTTTCAAGAATTTTTCCCTCGTTATCTTGCTAAGCTAAAGGCGTTTGGAGTTGACGCAAGTTCAATTAAATCCCCAGAAAATCATGCAAAAGTCGCTGCAAGCGGAGGTGCGGCAGAGTCAACAAGAGCGATGCTTGCCTATTATGTTAGTATCTATAACCTGATTGAAAAATATGGCGAGCATGTATTGTGCCCCTTTGTTATTGATACACCGAATCAACATGAACAAGCTGCAAAACATTACGACAGCATAGTTTCTTTGCTCCTTGAAGAGCTTCCAGAAGAATCACAGTTGTTCGTATGTGGGATGGACTCCGAAAAGTTGAAGCCCTTGAAATGTCAGGCAAAAATTATATATTTAGATGTTGAGCACTCCTTACTACGTAGTGACTCATTTGCTGAGTACGATTCTGAATATTCTGATTTATTTGAAATAGATTCCAGTGGCGTATAAGAAGACGCTGCTGTTGGAAAATTTTCCGCTTCGCTTCAATTTTACCGCAGAACGCAGCGTTAGGTAGGAATAAGAATAATGCATATAGATATTCTCGAACCACATTACTCGTATTTTGATGAAGAAGAACAACCACTTCATTTAGTATGGAATCAAAAAACAATTTATTACAAAAATATTAAAATATGTCTTTCAAAAACGCCATACTTAAAAAGCCCGTTAACTGGAAAAATATATTTTCCCGTTGTTACAGCCGTATTGATCGAAGAAGAATGTGCGAAAGCTATACATTCAAACTTTTCTGAAATCCGAATAAATAAATTTGGTTTTTTCAATCGTATCAAATTCCCAATTGCTAACAATATTAATCTTTTATATTCAGCAGTTGAACATCATTTTATTCCAGGGCTATTTAATCCGCCACCACCATCAAACGGTTACTTAACTCCCGTATATTTTTCTTCCAAAGTATTAACTAAATACATGCATCATAATGATTACAATAGTCATTTCGCATCAGATAGCTTTGGTACCATAAAATTTTTAAAGGAAGGAGTTCAAATCCCTTTCGGAAAAAACATTAAAGGTAATGTAATCATGTGGCTTGGAGATATTTTAAAGCTCAGTGTGTATGAGCAAAGTTATTTACTAACCGAAAATATTGAACCTCAATTCGATATTCATTCCGACTTCTACAGAAATCAAATTTGTAATGAATGGATATAACAATATTTATTGTTCGTGTTTCCATAAAGGACTCATCACCGTCGACAACAGCCGGTGATGCCAGAACCTTGGTTTCCCGGTAGGGTCCGATCCGGGAATTACTACAGTAAGATCCACGGCATGTGAAACAGATCTTCCCGGATAAGGACGTGAACTGTCACTACACAACCGCAGCATTTACCTTATCTCCTGAGTATAGGGCTTTGTCATGTTGCAGCCCGAAGGGCAGACCTGCTGACTTACCCGGAGACTGGACCTTATATGCTGATTCTGTTCGTCGGTTCATATTTTTGCACTCCAACTTCCTTCGGACGGTTTTTCGCGGTTCCGCCCTTGTTTTCGGCTAATACTTATGTTAACCATAACCAGTTAACAGGACTCACGTATAGGGGCATTTCACCCCATAAAGTCACGCCTGTGCCGTGCGTAAATCATTGTTTTCAGCCGGCAATTACAGGACACCTCTCAAAACGGAGGGCCAAGACATGGCAATGGTGATGCACAGTTGGGATATAGAAAAGTTTAGAGCTAACTTGGAGTATCGAATCGACGCACTTCGTGAAGAATCCGGTATGAAACGATTCTCGTTTCCCATCGGTCTATTCTTCGTTATTGATGAAGCCAACGGTGGCGATGCTACCGCCGTTGAGTTGGAGCGTCGTTTCCACCTGTTGGATATAGAGTCGAAGAACTTTATTGACTTTCATTATCTTGGTTGGAACGACCTGATGGAGTTTGAACTTAGCGCTTTTGAGGACTTTCGCAATTTCCTAAGAAAAAATGGCCTAACGGAGTTTGGTGGGAATGCGGATCTTATCCTGATAGACCTTGAAGTTGACAACGATCAAGCAAGCTTGAGATTTGATCGAGCAATCAGGGTTGATTTGTCCGAACGTGCGGTTAGAGAAGGTCAGTCTCTGGGACGATTTCTACAAAATATAGTTAGTGCGGCAGAGAGACTCTACCCAGATTACCTCAAACAAACGGGGTCAAGTGCGGTTTACGAGATTAGCGACAGCCTTGGTATAGCATATGCTCAGAAGAGTTTTTTGCAGTGGGTTCTAAAGAAATGGGGTGGGATTGTCGGCGCTACAGGACTAAAGGATTTGGCGTTACAGAGGCTTGGCCCGTCAATATTTTTGGAGGATTTGAGATAATCACCACGGATTAAGTCTATATATACCGGTTATCTGCAGCATTAGATGCGATAATAAGTTGCCTAAGTGGCTATGAAAATAACACTACAGCAATAATAAATACGACATTCTGCTGCCGATTTCCTACCGGAATATGCGTGGGAAGTAATTAACAGGTGTGAAGCTTCCGGGACAAAGTTACCTTCGGAGAAAACTGTTTGTGTGTGGGCTGTTGGTTGGCTGCGGGTCGGATCTATACGACCATCTAATATTGTTTATGTTTTTATGCAACACACTCATATATATAAAATTAATTTCTTACCATCAATAAATGAAAAGCTAAAAATCACCGAACCAGCACATTCACCAAACCAGTAGGGTTCGCTGTTTTTTTACTCAATAGTTCACTGGCTGGTGATGTAAACGTTGGACGAAGCCCTACGGGCGGACGGGAGAGGCAAAAAGTTACTTTACACCAAGGAAAAATATCGTGCCAGTCTCACCCGGCAAACCGGGTTCGACCAACAAATAAGTTGAAGACAGCTTCATGATTTTTTTTGGTCTCGTGGAGGCTGCTTAACTTAACGTTTTTTCCGTAATAACATGAAAAGTCGGCAGTTCGAAATGATGCAAAGCAAAGATCGAAATTTTTTGATTGACTATGCATCAATTATAGAGTTTAACTTTTTTCAGACTATAATTACTAAACTCCTTAAATTGATTAGCCAACAAATCAAGGATTTGAGATATGCTACTCTATCAATTTAAAACTCTAAAAAATAGCTATCTATCCACGTCCTATAATTAATCCAAAACATAATTTTAATCGCAAAGTGATATGAACAAAAAAAAAAGCAAAAAAAATAAGCCTGCGACATTAAAACTCAAAGGGATTTTGAGAGCAACGAAAAATCCTAAATTATCTCTTGCACGTCATATCGTTGCAATCAATTTTAATGAATTCAAAAAGACACTACCATTGTTAATGGAGCTTCCAGCCTATAGATCATATCTATTAAAGAATTGCAGCCCATATAACATAAAGGAGCTTCGAAGAGAGATCCCTTTTGCATACTTTCCCTTGGACAAATGTCTATATCTTTATGCGTTTTTAATAGAACAATTCCACAATGAAATTAATTTCTTTCTTGAAAAAAAAGACCAGTTTGAAAAAGCATTGCTTCTAAAAAATAAAAGTAGTGCATACCAATGTCTAAATGAAATTGAAGCAAAATTAGGATGGTCAAGTTGGCTAATAGAAAACCGATTGGCTGCAATCCAAGAATTCGAAGGTTTAGAAGAACAAATCGAATTTAAAAATTCGATTGTAAATGAAAAAGATAATGATCCATTTGTTAGCGTACTTATTGATTTTTATAGTATGCGTGCAGAGCCTAACCTTTCGTATTTTAAATTCAACGAAGCCCTAAAAAAGACTTTCAGTGAAGCAGATAACTCCAATTCGATTATGGAGTTTTTCTATTTCAAATTAAATCCATTATTTATGGATGATATAGATGACAAATTCACTGATTTGTTAAATTTAGAATTTGCTTCCTCAATTATTGATAGATATCTCTTTTTTATACGCATATGTCAGAAAATGACCTCTAAAGGTGTTAACCTAAATCATATAAAAGAAGCTATTTCTCTCTTAAAAAAAAAAATACAAGACATAGCAATAGAAAACCTCTTAATTGCCCATGGCCTAAAAAGAATGGGTGCTCCTTGTGAGAAGACAAAGAGTATATTCAAGATTTTAGATAATTACAACACCGGAAACTATAAAGAGACTATTGCGTTAAGCGAAACATTTTTACAAAAACACCCGAGTGAAATACTTATACATAATACCTACATAAAGTCTTTTATAAAAACTGGGCATACAAAGATAAACACAACAAGCACTTCCTTAAAAAATGATATCTCTAAAACAATGTTTAACATAGCTTTGAAAACAGATTCAGCAAGGGAGTCGTTCCAGAAACTTGCAAAAATCATAACTCAATTTTCTTGGCAAAGATGGGCTGTACAGCTTCTTTCTTTTTGTATAAAAGAATATAAACCAAGAAATTTTGGAGTTGCAACAGACTCGGAGAGATTTTGTCTTCTAAACTCAACACCGTATCTCCCAGAATTTTTTTTATTACTTGACGAGAAATACTCAACCCTTTTTAATTCGGAACTTATTAAATTTTTCCCTGAGTCACCAACAATAATTTTAGATTCAAATACAGACAAAACAAATATCAATTCAGACTACTTTCATGAAACAGAGCTTTTTAAAAACCAAAAACAGAAATACAAAGCTATTTCACTTTTAAAAAACAATGAGCCCATGGAGGCGATGCTATTTTTTAAAAACTTACTTAATATTGATGACCCATTAACATATCAAGATGCCATCTCTGGAATAATTAGGTGCCATATAGAAAGCGAGTCCTATCTAAAATGCGTTAAAGTTATTTGTGATACTTATATACTAAACCGAGAATTTCTACCGATATTGCCGATATCAGAGCTTGTCGAAGTTCTATCCGACTTTGAATTAGAAAATCCAGGTTTAGAAATACCGATTATTTTTGATTTATACTCTAAGTATATTAGTAATGAAAAAGATATGTTTCTGTTTGAGGCATATGAAGATTTCTTAATGACTCAGGGACTAAAAAAACCATCCGAACTTAGGAGGGTCGTTAATAAGTTTGAAAAAAAGGCTTTGACATACTTTTTGCGTAGTGTTTGCGTTAATAGTGTTATGGATTCATCAGAGTTTTTTACAAGCTCAGATGAGGTCCAAAGAGAACGAATTTTAGTATGCCAGTTACTCACTGAAATTGACGATGATAACTTTTCTACTTATACGGATGAGATAAAAACAATTAGCCAACAATTGATGATAAGGGAAGGCCTAAAAGAAATCGAAGAAAGTAAAATTTATGTCGATGTCGATGGCCTTAAACAATCTTTAGAAAAACGACTGAAAGAAAACTATGCAAGATACCTTTCATTGGCATCCGTCTTGTCAATTAACGAAGACCCAGATTATATTATCATCCCAAATGAAAAGTTTGAAAATGTAAAAATCAAAGTTCCAAGTAGCAACAGGCATAACTTGTTCTTCAATTTAGTATTTGAGATTAGAAACGAATTTGTTGCCAACAACGAGTATGGTTTAGACGGATATCTCAGTGTAGGTATTAGGCACGGAACATTAATTGGTCAATTAAGAAGTCCTTTAGAAGCGTTCAAACTTATAACACAAAAAAATTTGAACGGAGAATATAACATTAACGAATATTGGCTAAGAAAGTTCGATGATATTAATGCGGATTTCAAAAATAGCATAGACAAATCTCTGAAAAAGTTCTCTGAAGAAATAGATACCCTTATTGAAGCAGTCAAAAATGAATGGATTCAAATACAAACTGAAGAAATTCCATCAGATGGACTCTTCAATTACTTTCTAATTATTGAAGAAATAGAAGAGTTGCAAAAGAAAATTGATGAAACCGTTAGTTTTGAAGAATTTCTTGATACCGTTATAGAAGAATTATGGCGAATAACAGAAATAAACCTCCAACAAATCAGAAATATTTTCAAAACTACTTTAAAAATGCAATTCAATTACATTTTTATAGCACTCGCGAAAGAAATAGAAGAAGCCAACGATTATGGGGATGATGTTGTCGAATTGGTTACAGTAATTAATAATGCTAGGATACAGTTACAGTATGAGATTGATAAAATAGCCAACTGGTTCCGTAGAGCAAAAGGTTCAGAAATAGACTCATATGATATATCTTTTCCAATTAATATTGCTTTAGAAATGGTTAACAACATAAACCCCAACTACCAATTAACTATAAAAAATCCGAATGATTATGGGAAAAAACTCAAAGGCTATACTTTGAAGGATTTCGTTAACATATTCTTCATGTTATTTGACAACATACTCAAACATAATGAGGTTAATAACCATACTGCTAAAATTGAAGCACACAACGACGGTAATTATCTAACAATAATTATTAAAAACTCAATTACCTATAAAAAGAACTTTGAAGATCTCTTTCAAAAAATTAAAAAAATTAAAAAATCATTGAAAAAAGAAATGTTTCTCGAAAAAGTTAGAGTTGAGGGCGGTTCTGGTTTCCATAAAATAGAAAAAATACTAAAAATTGACTTAGCTTGTGAACATGAACTTGACTTTAATATAACAGATAATAAACAATTTGAAGTTTTCTTATACATTCAATCGATGGAGATAAGTTTATGAAAATACTTATCATAGAAGACGATCAAAATAAGTTGAGGCAAATAAAAGAATGTCTAAATGAGTATTTTTCCACTATCTCAATAGCGGAAAAGTACTCATACAATACAGGTTTGAACGCATTAATTAACTCTGATTATGATCTTTTAATCTTAGACATGAGTATGCCTACATTTGATATTACCCCTTTTGAAACCGGAGGACGCCCCAGAATATTTGGGGGCAAAGAAATCTTACGGCAAATGAAAAGAAAAAAGATAAACACCCCTGCGATAATTTTGACCCAATTCGAAAAATTCGGTGAAAAAGGAAAAAGCATCTCCTTAAAAGAAGTATGCAAAGAGTTGGAATGTACATATCAAAATAACTACAAAGGTTGTGTTTATTATAATGCGGCACAAAATAATTGGAGAGTTGAATTAATTAAAGCAATTGAAAAATTTTCAGGAAGAGGCGAAGAATAAAAATGCTTAAAATATTGGTCCTTGAGGATAATGCGCAAAAAGCTATAAAAATATCTGAGGTTATTCAGAGAAACGAATATATTGCTGAGGATTGCGTAGAGATCCTTCCAGATACTATAAACACCAAACGGCTCCTAAAAGAACATAGCTATGATCTGCTTATTATAGATATCCAGGTGCCTAACAGATTCGGTCAAATGCCTAACAAGAGCGGTGGCGTAGACCTCTTAAAAGTAATTTTCAATAGCCCTAACAAATATAATGTTCCACTAAATATTATTGGCATAACAGCCTACGATGAAATTTGTGATGAATTTAGAAATTTTTTCGATGCTCATTTAATATCCCTAATAAAATACGACCCGACCTCTTCCATTTGGGAAGATAAGATTTCTTTCAAGATTAATAGCATGGTTACATCCATGCTATCTATAAACAACAGCCCACAAGAAAATTACGAATCAAAATTAGGTATTGTTTGTGCTCTTGACGAATTAGAATTAGGAGCTTTAAAACAAATAGCTGATGGCTGGGACTCAATCAGAATCAAAGGAGATGCTACAAATTATTATAAGGGTGCCTTCAAAAATAAAGAGAAGGACCAAGAAATCCATTTTATTGCAGCGGCTTGCCCCCACATGGGCATGACAAGCACAGCCACACTTTCTATGAAAATCATTCAACATTTTAAACCAGAGTATTTAGCAATGATTGGTATAAGTGCGGGTATTAAAGGGAAAACCAATATTGGAGATATTCTTATAGCTGAACAATCTTGGGATTATGGTAGTGGTAAATACATAAAAAAGAAAGGAGACCCTACCTTTTTGCCAGACCCTAGACCAATTGTTTTGGACACCGATCTTCTGGGTATATTTCAACAAATTAGATCAAAACAAGAAATTTTAGATAGAATTAAGAATTCATGGGTTGGAGATAAACCAGATACTAGTTTAAAACTTCGTATCGGCCCTATTGCCTCAGGAGCAGCTGTGTTAGCAAATAACGAAATCGTAAAAGATATATTGAGCCAGAATAGAAAGTTAATCGGTATCGAAATGGAGATTTATGGTTTAATGCACGCTGCAAAAAACTGCCCTAAACCCCGCCCTAAAACGTTTGCCATAAAATCGGTGTCAGACTTTGCAGATTCGGGCAAGGGAGACAACTACCAAAATTATTCTTCGTATACAAGTGCCAAACTACTAAAATACTTAGCGACAAATTACTTAATGTCATAATTTAATATGTATTGATCCTCCCCCAAAAAATTGGAGATAGGATTAAACCATTTTTAGCGGTTGTAAAACAACAAAAATGCACACGGGCAAGCCGGTGATTTTTCGTGTTAGCATTGAAGAAAGGGGGATATTACAATGAAATATATAATGATGGTTTTTGCCACAGCGATCTTGCTGCTGGTCGGCTGCGGATACGAATCCCCGTTGACAAAGGAACACAATATAGCGGTTGATCTAGCAGTGCTTG
>JAQYWC010000022.1 GCA_030145245.1 Desulfobacterium sp. | reverse complement strand
TGTCACAGGATTACAGGCAAGCTTTTTACTGGTATACGAAAGCTGCGGAACAGGGCTATGCGAATGCTCAATGCAATCTTGGGATTCTATATGACAGCGGTAAAGGCGTGTCACAGGATTACAAACAAGCTTTTTACTGGTATACGAAAGCCGTAGAACAGGACCATGTGAAGGCACAATTCAATCTTGGGTTGATATATCAAAAAGGTAAAGGCGTGCCTCAGGATTATAAGCAAGCTGTTTTTTTGTATGAGAAAGCCGCCCAACAGGGCCATGGTAAGGCGCAATTCAATCTTGGGATCATGCATATGAGAGGTAAAGGCGTCCCTCAAAATTATCTTTTTGCATATGCATGGTTTGATCTGGCAGCGGCTAAAGATAACAATGCTTTAAAAAACAGGGCTGTTGTGGCTGGCTATTTATCTTATGAGCAAATTCTTAAAGCTCAAGAGCTTTCAAAAGAACTACAAAATACAATTACTAATTAGAGTAACTAACACCTCATGATTCCTATTCTATCCAATAGACCTGGATTTCATGCCTGAATACTTCATCTGAAAATAAAACTTGTAATGGAACGAGCACGGTGTTTTTTAAATACTGTACCGTGATCGATATTGAATGGTGTGATGATTAATGATTTTGAAACCGGCAAGCGGGATCTCCTCAACCATGAGGCGGAAAGCGTTGTTCAGTGGAGCCGGGTGGGGGGGATGACCTGAGAAAGGAGGATATTGATTCCAGGGAGCATTTTGCCGGGTTCTCCCTGGTTTTTATGTTGCCGGGATAAAAAAAATTTGCCTTGCCAATCTTTGTGTTGTAAGGTCTCCGCTTGTTATTTTGGACAATAGCCTGAATGGGGCAGATGGATCGATCTGTTGCCAATGGGAAGCAGTGCTTCTGTTCTGTTCCGGGCTGTCATGGTTTCACTCAAAACAATTATTGAAAGGGTATTATAGATGTTAAGGCGTTTTCGGATTCAGACAAGAATGTATTTCATCCTCATAATGATATCAATTTCTTTTATTTCGCTGTCAGTCACGGCGTTCCATTATATCGGCGTAACCAAGGATGTTGGGATAGAAGAGGCAAAAAAGGTACTGCATAAAGCCCAGGAAGAAAAGCTGCAAGCCTCTGTGCATACAATTGCGACGGCACTTTCCAGGGCCCTGGAAGGTGTTGAGGGTAATGAAGCAAAAACAGATGTCATGCGTAAGATTGTATACCCTATACGGTTTGAAGCGGATAAGTCCGGGTACTTTTTTATCTATAGTAAAACCGTGAATGTGGTACACCCCATCAAAAAGCAGCTTGAGGGAAAGGACCTTGGTCATCTTATTGATAAGAATGGCGTAAAGTCTATCTGGGAACTGTATGAAAATGCAACCCGGGGGGGCGATTTTGTTGAATTCATGTGGAACAAACCAGGTGCCGGAGACACCCTGAAGCTCGGATATTCAGAGATGATCGCGGGAACTGAGTTCTGGATCGGGACCGGTATCTATCTGGATAACATCACAGCATATGAAAATAAAATCACCGCATTGGTAAACCAGACCGTTGTTCAAAAAGCGCTCGTTGCTCTTTTGGTGACTGCTGTTATTTTCTTCCTGATCACTCAAATATTCAGTCTCTTTGTTGTTAAAAGCATCTCCAAGCCATTGAAGATGGTGGATGAGAATGTGAAAACCCTGGCTTCCGGCAAGCTGAATGTCTCCTTTGATACCAGCGGTCAGGATGATATCTCTGAGTTGGGAGAAGCGCTTAACTCCATGGTAAGCTCTTTCTCGTCCATAATTTCTGAAATTACAAGTGGTATTGACATCCTTGTATCATCTTCCACAGATCTGTCCGCCATATCCGAACAGATGACCCAGGGAGCCGGTTCCACCTTTGATAAATCCAATTCTGTGGCCGCGTCTGCAGAAGAGATGAGCTCCAATATGAATTCCGTGGCAGCAGCCATGGAACAGGCTTCCACCAGTGTGAATCATGTTGCCGCAGCCACCGAAGAGATGACGTCCACCATCAGTGGAATTGCCCAGAATGCTGAAACGGCCAGGGGAATTTCCCATGAAGCCGTAGATAAATCCAAAAGCGTTTCCACTAAAATGGTGGAACTTGGCAGGGCGGCCCAGGCCATTGGCAAGGTTACGGAAACCATTACCGATATTTCGGAACAGACCAACCTGCTTGCATTGAACGCAACCATTGAGGCTGCAAGGGCAGGGGAGGCCGGCAAAGGGTTTGCCGTTGTGGCAAGCGAAATTAAAGAGCTTTCCAGGCAAACCGCCCAGGCAACCCTTGATATCAAATCACAGATTGAGGGCGTACAGAACACGGCCAGGTTAACCAATGATGAGATTGATGAGATCTCCTCTGTTATCAATGGTGTGAATGAGATCGTTGCAACCATTGCAGCCGCTGTTGAGGAACAGTCCGCAGCCACAACTGAGATTGCAGACAATATTAACCAGACCTACCAGGGGATCCGGGACGTTAACGGGAACATCAATCAAAGTTCCGGCGTGGCAGAGGAGATCGCCCGGGATATCTCCCTGGTCAACACGGAAGCCGGTGAAATGTCAGATGGCAGCGGCCAGGTGCGGTTGAGTGCTGAAAGCCTGAATAAAATGGCTGCCCAGTTGAGCGCCATTGCGGGTAAGTTTGTAATTTAGCCTGCCGGCCTGTCCCGGGCCGCTAAAAATGCCGGTCCTCTGCCACCTGTCCCGGATGGGAATGGGGGGCGGATGACCGGCCTGAACCGTCTTCAGACGCTCCCTGGAGACGGTAATTCGTGCCCTTCCATTCCATGCCCTCCCTGTCATGAACCACGCCCTTTCTTATAGCTCCACGCTGTTCTCCAATCCGGTTGCGCCTGAATCGAAATATGTGCATATGGTGTGTTTTGATCTGTATTTCAACGATTGTTCAATAAAGCTGGGCGTTTAATCTGGGATTTAATTTGCCTGCCTCCGCCATCTATAGTATGCTCCTCTTTTTGTTGGGTTGGGTATAGAAAAAATGTTTTGTGATTTTACAGGCTGAGAATGGCCAGGGAATTTAATGAAATTTCATAAAGAACATCTGCTTTTTTTCGTTGCTGTTACTATTTTATTCAGCTTGATGTGTGGTTCGGCTTTTGCCGGAAACCCTGCAAATGCCCCTCCAGCTATAATTGTTCGGGGGGATCATAATTATCCCCCTTTTGAGTTCCTTAATGAAGATGGCGATCCCGACGGTTTCAATATTGAGATCCTTCAGGCCATTTCCCGGGCCACTAACATGGCGGTTAAGGTTGACCTTGGGCCATGGCATCTGGTTCGAAAGCAACTTGAAAACGGGGAGATCGATGCCCTGGCAGGCATGTACCGCAGCCAGGCCAGGGGAGAAAAACTTAATTTCTCTGTTCCCCATTTCATTTCCACCTATAGTGTTTTTGTCCGGAAGGATTCATCAATAACCGGGATCGGTCAATGTTCAGGGAAAACCATTGTTCTTCAAAAAGAGGGCTTTGAGCATGATTATGTTGTTGAAAATAATATCAGCAACAAGCTCATCCTGGAAGATGATTGGGAAAATGTGATCAAAACCCTTGCCCGGGGGCAGGGGGATTGTGCCATTGCTTCACGTCTCCAGGGAATATATTTGTTACAAAAAAATGGTATCTCAACCATCAAGTCTGTTGGAGAGCCCATTCTTCAGAAGAAATACTGTATTGCCGTTACCAAAGGAAACGATAACCTGTTGGCGAAATTCAACGAAGGGCTTTTTCTCATAAAGACGTCCGGGGAGTTTGATGCCATTTATGAAAAATGGTTTGGCGCGTTTAACACAGAATCTTTAAGCTACACTGGTATCTTTAAAAAAACCTTGTGGGCAATTATCCCCCTGTTAATTCTTGTGGCCACGGGGTTTGTCTGGTCATGGGTATTGGCAATCCAGGTTAAAAATAAAACCGCGAAACTGTCAAAGGAATTGGTTGAGCACAAAAGGACAGAAGATAAGTTAAGAAAGAGCGAAAAAAAGATCAAAAGCATATTCCGGGCGGCACCGACGGGTATCGGGCTTGTTTATGACAGGGTGATCCATCAGGTGAATGATAAACTGTGTGAAATAACCGGATTCTCAAGGGAAGAACTGATAGGGCAGAGCGCAAGGATATTATATCCGACCCAGGAAGACTATGAGTATGTGGGAACGGAAAAATATTCCCAGCTGTCTAAGAACGGAACGGGAACCGTTGAGACAAAATGGCAGCATGGGGATGGGGACATCATCGACGTGCTCCTGAGTTCCACTCCAATCGATCTGGATGATTTCTCAAAGGGGATAACTTTTTCCGCCCTGGATATCACTTATCTTAAGAATAAGGAATCTGAACTGTCGGAAAGTGAGAAGAAATATCAGGCAATTATGGAGTCCATGATAGAGCCCGTATATATCAGTTCCCAGGATTTTATCATTGAATATATGAACCCGACCATGATCAAAAGGACAGGCCGTGATGCCACGGGTGAAAAATGTTTTAAGGTGATCCATGATTTTGATGAAAAATGCCCGTGGTGTCATTTTGAGATCATCGAAAAGGGGGATACCAATGAATTGGATATTGTCAGTGCCAGGGATAACCGTTCCTTTCATATCTCCGCAACCCCCATTGCCCATGGCGATGGATCTGTATCCATGCTGAATGTGTTGCGGGATACAACGAAAATAAAAAAGATAGAAGCCCAGCTCCAGCAAGCCCATAAGATGGAAGCGATCGGCGTCCTTGCCGGAGGGATTGCCCATGATTTTAACAATATCCTGTCCGGTATCTTCGGGTATTCAAAATTGGCTGAAATGAATATCGATGAAAACCCTGAAAAGGCAAAGGGCCATATCAATCAGATTCTAAAAGGGGCACGAAGGGCAACCGGGCTGGTTCAGCAAATACTCACCTTCAGCAGGCAGACCGAGGACGAAAAATATCTGCTGAACATTTCGGTTGTGGTGAAAGAGGCGCTTAAATTACTACGATCCTCAATTCCGTCCACCATAGAGATCCGGGAGAAGGTTTTCTCAAAAGCCCTGGTGATGGCAGACCCTACCCGGATTCATCAGGTGATCATGAATCTTTGCATAAACGCTTACCATGCCATGCGTGCCGACGGGGGAATATTAACGGTTGAATTGAATGAAGTTGAGATGTCTGATCTGGATCTCCCTCCTGATCTCAATCTGTCGGCGGGTAAATATCTTGAGCTGAAGGTGAGCGATACAGGGCAGGGCATGGATGAAGAAACGTTAGGAAAAGCATTTGATCCCTATTTTACCACCAAAAATGTCGGGGAAGGTACCGGCCTGGGCTTGGCACTGGTTTACGGGATCGTTGAAGAGCATGGGGGCCATCTCAAAGTGGAGAGTGTTGTTGGGAAAGGATCTGTCTTCTATGTGTATTTCCCCAGGGCCGATGAAAAAACAGCTCCTGTGGAATCTGAAAATGATTCTGCCGGGACTGCCATGGGGGGGACGGAAAGGATCATGGTGGTTGATGATGAAGAGAGCATCCTCACATCAACCCGGGAATTCCTGAAAGACTATGGGTATGGGGTGAGCGCTTTTTCAAACAGTCGGGATGCCTTTGATGCGTTTAAAAAAGATCCCTCTCAGTTTGACCTGCTCATAACTGACATGACCATGCCTAAAATGACAGGCCTTGAACTTTCAACCGGGATTTTGAAAATCAGTAAAAATTTTCCTATTGTTCTCTGTACCGGTTACAGTGAATCTTTTGATGAAGAAAAAGCCGTTGAAACCGGTATTAAAAAGTATATTCAAAAGCCTGTGGACATTCAAGGGCTTCTCCTTGTGATTCGTCAACTGCTGGACTCCTGAACCCTGAGTTTCAGATACCTTTGTAACAAAATTGAATCAAAATAGTCCTTTACATCCATGTTTGATGTTGGTAATTTAATACCATATCTTACCGTTCGTGATTGTTTTGAATTTTTACTCACCGTTTTTTGAATCTTTCAGAAAGAAAAGTCATTCCCTTATGTGATAAGGGCTGTTCAGTCTTAACTGAAAAGTGAGGAGGAAATGATGGAATGAAACGGATGATTTCACGGGTTTGCACCGGGGGTGTCCTACTCCTGTTGGCACTTGCAACCCTGGTGCATGCTGAGCCTTTGCGTGTGGGGTACTTCCGATTTCCACCCCATGCAATGTTTGAGAATGGGCAGGATCTCGGATCTGCGATAGATTATTTTAAACTGGTTAATACAAATATGAAACTGGGGGATGTCAGGTTCATATTTCTTCCCAATGCCCGTCTGCTGAAATATATAGAGACCGGGGATATTGATATCGGGCTGGTTTTTGCTAAGAACGCGGAACGCGCGGCCAGGTTCAAATACCCAGCTGAACCGTTTGGGTCCATGGTCATGGCGGTCGCGCTGAAAAAAAAACACCCGTTGCAGACGATAAGATCGACCGATGATCTGTTGCCAATTACCATCGGGTATTTAAAAGAGGCTTATCTTCCGGCGATGTTGAGAGATGAACGTCTGAAATTCCGTTTCCTTACCGGAAGAAACTGGACCCTGCAAAATCTCCTGAAAGTAAAAAATGGCCGCATCGATGCCGCTCTGTCGGACTATTACTCCCTGGTATACGAAGCAAAGAGAAATAGTCTTTTACAGGATTTGAAAATTCTGAAACTTGACGGCACTGAAGTCGGTCTCTATTCGGTCATGTCCGAAGCCTGCGCTGAAAAACATCTCCGTTCCTATGAAGCTGCCCTGGAAACGGTGAAAACCTCAAAGACCTATAACCAGGCCTTTGAGGAGTTTATTAAGAAATCTGTTAAGTAAATTCAGATCGAATTAACGGCCCTGTCAGAAAGCCTTTTTATCCTCAAGAAAGCGTTCGCGATTTCTGTATTTGAGTAAAAATATTATTGGGAGGTATGGCATGAAAGCATGGCAATGTGGTCTGTGCTCCCATCTTTTTGATGAAGCAAACGAACCAACCCCATGGGATGCGCTTTTACCTGACTGGGCATGCCCTGTCTGCGGTTCACCAAAAACCGCGTTTATCGTCGTAAAGGCCCTGAAACCGTCGATTGCACCCCCTGGCAAACCCGACGAGCTTGCACCGTCCCGCTACGAGTGCGGTCTTTGTTCCCATATCTACGACGAAGCCAGGGAAGGGGTGCCCTGGGCAACGCTTCCCGACGATTGGACCTGCCCGGTCTGCGGGTCCGGCAAGGCGGTTTTTACCCGGGTGGCAACCGCGGCACCTGTCCCTGTCGCCCCGGCCCCTTTGCCCACCATGGGAGAGGAGTATCTGGCCGAGTGGCGCCGTGGGGAAGACGATCTGGAGATACACATGGCGGACATCCATCGCACCGCTGTCACCGGCCAGTCGGTGATCGAACCCATGCGGACCCGGGTGCCCACCTTTTCCTGGGATGAAATCCTGATCAAGGGGGCCCAGCTTGCCAGGCTGCCGCTGAACAAGAGCCAGCCGGTGAGCACGCGAACCATCATCGGTCCGGGTGCGGCCGTTCCCCTTGTGATCGAAACCCCCATTTTTGTCACCCACATGTCCTTTGGCGCCCTGTCCCGGGAGGCCAAGCTGGCCCTGGCCCGGGGCAGCGCCCAGGTCCGGACGGCCATGGGGTCCGGCGAAGGCGGAATCCTGCCCGAGTCATTGGCAGCAGCCTATAAATATATTTTCGAGTATGTTCCCAACAAGTACAGCGTGACGGATGAGTACCTGGGCCGGGTGGACGCCGTGGAGATCAAGATCGGTCAATCCGCCAAACCCGGCATGGGCGGCCATCTCCCGGGTCATAAGGTCAGCCGGGAGATCGCTATGATCCGGGGAATTCGTGAAGGCCGGGACATCACCAGCCCCTCCCATTTTCCGGATATCCGAAACAGGGAGGACCTCAAGAGAACCGTGGACAGCCTCCGGCACAGAACCTGTGGGAAACCCGTGGGGCTCAAGCTTGCGGCAGGTCAGATAGAAGCAGATATGGAGATCGCCCTTTTTGCCGGCGTGGATTTCATCACCATGGACGGACGGGCCGGCGG
>JAQYWC010000024.1 GCA_030145245.1 Desulfobacterium sp. | reverse complement strand
GCCTGACCCCTTGGATTATTATTACATACCGGCTATTTTCAACCCCTCGTCAAAAGCCTTCATGTTCAAAGGAACAATCTTCGGCTTTTTTGCAAACTCTTTTTTCACGCATTCACGAAGGATATCGACATCCACCATCTTGCTCATTGCGGCAAAGGCGCTCACGGCAATGATGTTGGCGCATTTCACGCTTCCAAGCTTGATTGCAGCCTCATTGGCAGGCACGATCAGCTCCCTGACATCGTCCCGTCCGGATCGCACCGGAATCAATGAGCTGTTGATCAACACCACCCCGTCCGGTTTTACCACCGGAGCGAACTTCTCCAGGGAGGGACGGTTCATGGCAACCAGGTGAGTCGGGTTCTTGATGATGGGGGACCCAATGAGTTTATCGCTCACCACAACGGTGCAATAGGCGGTGCCGCCTCTCATCTCGGGTCCATAGGAGGGGATCCACATCACCTCTGACCCCTGCTCCATGGCCGCATAGGCCAACAGCTTTGCGCTCAACAGGATACCCTGGCCGCCGAAACCTGCGAACATAACTTCTTTCTGCATATACTCCTCCAAAAACAACTAGATTAAGACGGTTTCATTACTCTTCAGGAGTTTTGAACTCACCAAGCGGATAGTAGGGAAGAAGCGTATCTTCGGCCCATTTCAATGCATCCAGGGGAGTCATGCCCCAGTTGGTGGGACAGGTGGAGACAATCTCCACAAAGCTGTAGCAGCGGTTTTCCATCTGGTACTCAAAAGCCTTTTTAATAGCCTTTTTTGCCTTGTTGACATATTTGGGCTTGAGCACGGTCTGACGGGAGATATACCCGGGTGTGGCAAGGCTTGAGAGCAGCTCGCACATCCTGATGGGCATGCCGGTTTTTTCCACGTCCCTTCCTTCCGGAGCCGTGGTGGCACGCTGGCCGGGCATGGTGGTGGGGGCCATCTGGCCGCCTGTCATACCGTAGATGGCGTTGTTGATGAAGATGGTGGTGAACTTCTCGCCCCGGTTGGCCGCATGGACGATCTCGCCCATGCCGATGCTGGCAAGGTCACCGTCCCCCTGGTAGGTAAAGGCCATGAGGTCGGGTCTCACCCGTTTGATGCCCGTTGCCATGGCAGGGGCACGACCGTGGGCGGCCTCCTGAAAGTCACAGTCAAAGTAGTTGTATGCCATAACCGCGCATCCGACAGGGGCAATCCCCACGGTATTTTTCCTGATTCCCAGCTCATCAATGACCTCGGCCACCAGCCGGTGGACGATACCATGGGTACACCCGGGGCAGTAGTGGGTATGGGCGTCGGTCAGCGCTTCCGGCTTTGAAAATGTTTTTCCCATTATAATCGTTCTCCTTGACAGACTCTTTAGTTTTTCAGCAATGACTTGATATGGTCGATGATCTCTTCGGGCGTGGGGATGTCGCCCCCGCACTCTCCATACCATGTCACCGGGCGCTGCCCCTTGACACACCGGTCAACATCTTCAACCATCTGCCCCATGCTCAGCTCGATGCTGACCACGTGGCTGCAACTCTCCTTGGCTGCCGCATCATGGACAGCCTGTTCGGGAAAGGGGAACAGGGTCTGGGGTCGGACCATGCCGATCTCAAGCCCTTCTTCCTTCATGGTATCGATGGCTGTCTTGCACACCCGGCTCATGGTACCGTAACTCACAATAAGAATCTTGTACTCGGAGTCTGTGTTATAGCCCTCATACCGGACCTCCTCCTGTCTCATCCGATCGTAACCGGCTTTGAGCAAAAGGTTGTGGTCGTTCAGTGCTTTGGGATCAAGAAACAGGGACTTCACAAGGTTTCTTTTATCGGTTTTTCGGGTATCCATGCCGCTGGTGGCCCAGTCATCATTGTTCATGGGTGTGGCATCGAAATCTTCGGGAAACTCAACCGGCTCCATCATCTGACCGATAAGACCGTCCCCCAGTATCATCACAGGTCCCCGGTATTTTTCAGCCAGGTCAAAGGCCTTCATGGTCATCTCCACGGCCTCCTGAACACCCTCGGGTGCCATGACCAAAAGCCGGTAATCACCGTGGCCGCCGCCCTTGGTTGCCTGGAAGTAATCGCCCTGGGAGGGAAGAATGCCGCCAAGCCCGGGACCGCCGCGCATGATGTTGACAAATACCGCAGGACAGCGTGCGCCTGCGATATAGCTGATGGCCTCGCTCATGAGGCTGACACCGGGACTCGAGGAGGTGGTCATGACCCGCTCACCACAGCCGGCCGCGCCAAAGATCATATAGCCGACGGCGACTTCACTCTCGCCCTGGACAAAAACGCCGTCCACTTCAGGCATCCGCTTTGCCAGGTATTCGGCGACCTCGGACTGGGGAGTGATGGGATAGGCAAAGTAATTCTTGCACCCGGCCCGGATTGCAGCCTCACCGATCGCTTCGTTTCCCTTCATCAATACCTTGGCCATCACTTCTCCTCCATTGTTTTTTCAGCGGTTTTTTCCTCAGATCCAGTAATTGTTATGGCCACATCGGGACACATGACACAGCACAATGTGCAATGGATACAGTCGTCGGGCCTTGCCTGGAAGGCGGGGAAATATCCCTTGGCGCTCACGGTGTCCGATATCTCCAAGACATCCTTGGGACATACGTCTACACAGAGGCCGCAGCCCTTACATCGTTCAGTCTCAATAACATGCTTCAATGCCATGAAAACCTTACTCCTTTTACAAGCCTGGCTTCTTCCACGGGGGAACAAGCTGTCTTAAGATGGGTAATACAGGGGTGTCAAACCGTGACAAATCAAGCTCGGGCAACAGTTTCTCATGGGCCGTGATAAACTCAACCCTGATGCCTGTCTGGTGTGACAATTCCTGTATCAGTTCATATCCTTTATAAATGATATCCGGTGTTGTCTCATCAATGAGGTTTGCGTTGCTCACAAGACCGGTTATTTTCAACTTTGAGGAGGCTTCTATCTCCCCTTGAATTCTCTTGCATCCCTCCACCGTCTCGGTAAACGGACGCAGGGGGTTGACCACCTGGATCAGGTTTATTTCCCGGCCAACAAAGGAGTCGGCCAGGGCCGCAAGCACGGTCGTACCCACATCATCTCCGCCGGCGTCGAGGATGGTCAGCTCGGCCGGGTTTCTGATCAGGCCCGCCACCTGGGGGGCCAGGATGGGAAGGTCTGCGTGCATATATTTCTCTTCGGGCAGCACCACGTTAATTCCCTTTTCAAAAAGGATATGCCTTGCCTCCCTGGTCCTGAAATAGGGATTAACAAGGTCAAGGTCTGCCACGCGGACATCAATGCCGGCCGCTTTCATGTGAAAGGCAAGGTTTACAGCGGTTTCGGTCTTTCCGCTCCCGTAGTTGCCAACGATGATAACAGTGCCTTTAAGTTCGATCTTTCCCACGATTCTCCCGTCTTAAAATACAATCAAACGTCATGTTCCCACCCTTGAAAAGCGGCAGATTTTGCAGAGCTTATTAGTTAATCAGATTTACAAGGGGTTTGTAAACAAAAAAATACGGGCAATAAGTTAGACCTTTCCCCGTAATAATTCTTTGAGGAGCTCTTGCTGGTCGCCCTGGATCTCGATGACACCCTGCTTGACCGTGCCGCCGGTACCGCATTTCTGCTTCAGCTCCTTTGCCAGGGCCTTGAGTTCGTCAGGGGGCAGATCAAGACCCGTGATCAGGGTGACGCCCTTGCCCTTGCGCCCCTTGGTTGACCGCGAGATCCTCACCTTTCCGTCCCCACGGCCCGCTGCCTGTTGCTGTTTTTTGCATTGGCACGATGCCACAGGCCGGCTGCATTTGGGACATATCCTGCCGGCATCCGTGGAATAAACGAGGCCGGAGTTCTTTGTTTGTTTAGCCATGGAAGCTCCATTCATATAAATTCATTTCAGATGGCACCAGTGTTAATGGAACCCGTCCGCCCTGTCAAGGTGTATCTATCCTTGTTATCGCTTCTTCGCATATGGGAGAAACAGGCATCAATTGAAATGGGAACCTCCCCGGGACCGCACCCAGGCAAGGGCGGCCCTGCCGTAGAGGTTATAGAGGGGCAGGGCCAGGGGAAGCACCCTGGCCGTAAGGGGGGTGAGATAACAGAGGCGGATCAGGTCAAGGTAGAGGGTCTCCATATCCCTTGCCCGTATGTAGATGCGGTTCTCCTGTCGATCAAATCCCCACCGTGTTGCAAGCTTTGCTGCAGCGGCACGGCCTTCCCTCAACGACACCACGGCCTCAAAGGGTCCCCCGGGGTTAAAAACCCGGGCATCCCTGTTGCCAAGGGATTCAACCGCCTTGGATGCCAGGCGCTTTCGCCAGGCCAGGGCATCAAAGCCCGGGGCGAATTTATCTATGGAAACACAATGCAGCCAGGGAATCCCGCGGCTGGCATATTGGCACGCCACAGGGCAGCCGGAGAAGAACAGCGGCGCCACCCCCTCACCCGCCACCGAGGCGGCAAAGAGCTCTGCCTCGGTCATAAGCCGTCCGTTCACCTCAAGCCGTGAAATCCTCGAGGTAAGGGTGTGGGCCAGGAACCCGCGGCTTCCCGACGGGGCGTGCATCCCCATCATCAACAGGGCGGTTGTGCCATACATCTTGCCAAGTCCCGGCACCGGTCCCGGCCGGTATCCGGAAATAATCCCGGCCCTGGCATCGATATGGCCGGGGAAAAGATTGTGGGCGGTCCTGTGAAAGTCCTTAACATAAACCGCCTGGGCCCCAGCCTCAAACAATGCCGTCACAACGGCTGCCACATCAAGGGTCATGCCCAGGCAGGCATCTGCCCACCCCGGGCCCATCACCTGGGTTGCAGGATAGTTGCGGCAGGCCGAACTGCCCTCGATATCTGCAATGATCATGATCCGCTTGTGCCTTATCTCCATGGGTACTATCTCCTGTTTCAGGTGTGGTTAACCTTGTTTACTGCCCCACTTTTTCCCCAATCACCTGATAATATTTTGATTTGCCGGAAACAATATGGTATTCCCAGCTATCCAAGGAATTTGGAAAACAGTGTTACTTTTAATTATAACCTGGAGTTATTTATCATGTCTGAAAAGCAACAACCCATAAAAAAAAGAAAATCCTTTCTGAAAAAAAGTTTCAGCAGGCTCGTTGCTGCTGCCGTCAACAGGATCAGCTTTGTCGACATTGCCGAAAAAATAGCCAATTCCGAACAGGGAACCCCATTTCTCGACCGGTACAAAGAGCTTCCCGAGGATTGGCAGAACACTGAGGATATCAACCGCATCGCCGTTGACCTCACCATGGAGCAGCTGAGAAACGAGGGGGAAACCATACCCCGGGCCGAGATCGAAGCCCTGATCGACGAGATCGCCATCCGTTACAGCCGCAAACTCCATGAGGACACGGCCAGCAGCCTGGGACTTGCCTTTGACCAGGTTTTCGACCACCAGAACCCGGACCTGCCCTTTACCTCCCCGGACAAACGGGAGCTTCAGCACATTGAAAAGCTCAGGGAATACAAGGAGCAGGGACTCGGTGTGGTCTACCTCATCAACCACTCCTCCCATCTGGACGAGTTCCTGGTGGATCTCATGTGGCAGAACCTTGGTTTAGGCCTGCCCGTGTTTGCCGCAGGCCAGAACATGATGGTAATCAAGAGCATTGAAAAGGTTCTCATGACCGGCTCCTACGTGGTGCTGCGCCAGGGGGCCAGCCGTCACCAGGTGGCGGCCCTGTGCAACTACTGCAGCGCCCTGAGCCGGGCCAGGGCCCAGCAGGGCATCTTCCTTGAAGCGTGGCGGGGGGGAGCCAGAACCCGTGACGGAAGCCTTCGGTACCCCAAGCGCCTTGTCACCCTCAAGGGCGCCATCAATGTCACGGATGATGTGGTGATCCAGCCGGTGGCCCTCTCCTACTCTGCGGTGCCCGAGGACCTGATGATGTGCTCGAGGAAAAGCGGCATGAGCTGGGTACGGGGCATGGGACTGTTAAAGACCCTGATAAATATCCCCCTGCATCCCAAGACCTTTTTGTGGCGGTCGGCGGAGAACCTATACGGACGGGCCTATGTCACGGTTCCGCCCCCTATGCTCCTCAGTGAGCTCAAAGAAGCCCATGCCAAGGACAAGACCGGCATCTCCCTGGATGAATTCGTTGCCCTCTCCTCCATCAAGGAGATCGCCCGGAACAAGAAGATCATGGCAAGCCAGGTAACGGCCCGGGGGCTTGTGATGGCCCAGAAGCATGGGTCCGGCGACCTTAAGGCGGCGGTTGAGTCGGAGATCCGGGCCATCAAGGAATACCATGTGGAAACCTTTGGCGAAGAGCCGGATTTTGAAGATTACATCGTCAACAACTCCGTTGAAGAGGTGGTGGCGGACGGCCTCAAGTCCTTGAAGCGCAGGGGGGTCCTGAAACTCTTTGGCAAGGATTATTCTGGCCTTCCCGCGGTAAAGGACGAGATCGCCCTCTCCTACTACGCCACCCACGGCGACCGGCGGCTTTACTCCCCCACGGCGGACCTGAACATCGTGGTGGTAGGCGCCGGGAACTGGGGATTTGCCCTGGCCTCCCTCATCGGTAACCGCCTGCTTGATGACAAAAAGTACAACAACGCCAGCCTCACAATCTTTGACTCAAGAAAGGATATTGCCAAGCACATGGGCCGTAACCGCCAGGGACCGGGCAGGTTCAAGGACAAGATGCTTCCCAAGAACATCTTTGTCACCTGCGACCACCCCAGCGCCTTTCGAAAAGCCAGCGAAGTGATCGTGGCCTCCAAACCCGAAACCTTTGAGCAGGATGTCCGCAACATTCTCAAGATCTCGGAACAGCCCCTGAAGATCACCGTGGCCACCCGGGGATTCATCCCCGGCATGAACTGTATCCCGTTCACGGCAGTAAGACGCCTCATCTCCGAATACCACCGGGACGATGTTGAGATACTGACCCTTGCCGGCCCGGTATCCACCGGTGATGTGGCCGACGCCAAGGAGATCAACGGCATCCTGGCCGGCCCCATGTCCATTATCAGGGAGATCTCGGACATGTTTGATCCCAACCCGGAAGTTCCCCTGCTGTCCAACGATCCCCTGGGAATCCAGGCTGCGGACATCCTCTCCCGTGTCTATGCCATCTGGGTAAATTTCATGACATCCTCCAAACGCATCAGCCAGGCCCCGGAGATCGGTTACCTCATGGCTGCCATCTCCAAAGAGGCTTCCGAACTGTCCATGGCCCTGGGAGCAAACAAGGAGACCTTCAGCGCCGGCAGCATTGCCTGGAACGCCACCTTTGTAGCGGTCTGCCTGGAAGGCGTCTGGCACGACTTTGGAAGAAAGGCGGGTCTTACCGTGAAAAAGGGCAAGGATCCCAAAACCGTTGTCGAGAAGCTCAACCGCCAGTGGACCGAGGAGGGCAACAAGCTCCAGTCCCTGACCGACATCAGGGAAGCCCTTGCCTGTGCTGAAAAACTGGGCATCGACATGCCGGTCCTCAAGGAGATGGAAGAAACCTTCTGGGGAACCGCAGAATAGAACAACCAGGGATAAACCTTGGGGGAGACGCATCGGTCTCCCCCACAGGACACCCTGCTACTTTCCAGGCAGAATCTTCATAAAGTACCTTGAGGGATAGGGACACAGGGGAAAGACCGCTGGAAACGCACTTTTTAAGACCTCTTGATATCCGTGCTTGCCATAGAAACCATGGGCGGCGCAGGGCTCCACCGTGGTTTCAAAACAGATCCTGCGAATAAGGTGGTCTGCGGCCCAGGTTTCCGCAGTTTTCAAAAGATTGCGGGCAAGATAAAGGGGAGCGCCCCGGTGGTCCGGATGGACAAACAGCCGTCCCAATTTGGCCACCCCCCCACCAAGGTCAAGAATCGCCACCGTACCCACGACCTCTCGATCAAGCCTAACCACCCAGAAATCCCCCCGGCTCTGGTAAAAATGCGCAATATCCCACAGCTCAGGCTGGGGAAACGCTTTTTCGCTGCACCCGAACTCCCTTAGCTGAATGCCCCGGATAAACCTGTTTACCTCGTCCGAATCAACGGTTTCAAACCGTCGAACCCCCATCCTTGTCTGGGTCGTTTTTTCTTTATTCATCATTTGCGTTCGAACTTCACCAGGGTGTGGTCTTCTCCGGCAAGGGTTTCATCGATGATCCCTGAGATCACACGCCAGTCACCTCCGGCAAGCCCGGCACCGATCAGGGGATAGCCGATCCGTTTGCCGGAAAACTGTAATTTTATCTTTTCAAAAACAGTTCTGATGGCACCGTAATCCGCGATGACGCCGGGGCCGCTGTAATGGAACTGGGTATAGGCGTTTACAATGGTGACTACATGGCCATCCCGGACAACATCCCCATGGGAAAAAGAGCCAAGCTTTGACCGGTCGCCCTCTTTAGTGGCAAGGTCGGCCTCAAAGGCTTCCGGGAATTGTTCCTTAATTGTCTTGGCAATGCCGGCCCCCATGGTGCAGAAACAGTTGCATCCATGAACGATCACATCAAACTGTCCATCCAGTGCCAGTTTTATCAGATCACCTTTGACGGTCTTCATGGTTTCCTCCCCGATTTGGGTTCATGAAAGCATGGTTAAAAAGATACCTGCGGCGATCACCGTTCCAATGACACCTGCCACATTGGGGCCCATGGCGTACATGAGGAGATAATTCTTCTTATCAGCCTCCTGGCCCACCTTGTGCACCACCCTTGCCGCCATGGGTACGGCAGAAACCCCTGCCGCTCCAAGAAGAGGGTTGATCTTTGTCTTTGAAAACAGGTTCATCAGCTTGGCCAGTAAAATCCCTGTCATGGTGCTTATGATAAATGCAAACAGGCCCAGGATAAAAATAAAGATCACCTTGGGCTTAAGGAAATTCTCGGCATTCATGGTGGCCCCAACGGGAAGTCCCAGAAAAATCGTTACAATGTTCAACAGTTCATTCTGGGCAGCATGGTTCAACCGCTCAACAACGCCTGACTCCCTGAAGAGGTTCCCCAGCATGAACATGGAGATAAGGGGGGCTGAAGCCGGAACAAGGAGTATGATGATAAACATGGAGACAAGGGGGAAAAAAAGTTTCTCCCTTTTTTTAACCTTTCGCCCCTTTTTCATCCGTATCTTTCGCTCAGCCTCGGTGGTCAGGAGTCGCATGGTGGGGGGCTGAATGATTGGCACCAGGGCCATGTAGGAATAGGCAGCCACGGCACAGGTACCCAAAAGGTGGGGCGCAAGCTTTGATGCAAGGAAAATAGTGGTGGGCCCGTCTGCCCCCCCGATAATTCCGATGGTTGCCGCCTCCATGATATCAAACCCCATGGCATGGGCCGCAAAAAAGGTCAGATAGACACCAGCCTGGGCGCCGGCACCCAGGAAAATCAGTCTGGGATTGGCAATAAGGGGACCAAAGTCGGTGAGTGCCCCAAGCCCCAGAAAGATGAGGGGAGGAATGATTTTCCATTGAATGCCGTAATGATAAAACCGCCACAGCAAGCCTTCACCCGGTTCCATGAGACCTGCCAGGGGCAAGTTGACAAGGAGGATGCCAAACCCTATGGGCAGAAGTAAAAGGGGTTCATAATCCTTTGACACGGCCAGATAGATCAATGCAAATCCAATCACCCACATCACAATCATTCCGGGTGTGAGGTGAAAGAATCCGGTTGTTTTAAAAAGCATTGAAAAATATTCAAGCATTACTTTGTTCCCTCCTTTTCAGTTTCAAGCTTGTCCACGACCAGAGCTGTTATTTTGATGGAGATGTAAAGGAGTGCCATACCGAAGAACACCCCCGTAATACCTGAAATAAAGATAAAAATCGCGTTTGACATTTGCAGATCCTCCCCTGTAAATCATTGAAGGTCATATGGGAAATTCTAGTGAAAAATGAGGGCTGTGTCTCAAGGGAAATTTATATCAGAGGGTAAGGCGGGATTGCAAAACCTTTTTGAATCCGAACATAAAACTCAAGTTTAGTTGACACTAACTTTAAAAAAGTATACTGCAAATTTCACAAAACCAAACCTGTCGTGGGACAGGGACGGAAAGCCATGGGTCTTGAAGAAAAGACAGCCAGGTTGCCCAACAACAGTTTTTTTTGAATGTGGCCGGGTTACCTTAATCAAAAGGTAGCCCGTTTTTTTGTTTTGCAGAAGTTAAGATGTTCCGATTTTTAATTCTTTTACGGGGATGCTCGGGGACTTCATATCCTTTGTATCCTGGAAAGGCTGGTATGTTAAAGGTGAATGCGAAAAAGTATGGTCTGTTACTCACCCTGGTATGGATTACGTTGTCTGCCATGTCCGGTTGCGCAACAATAAATAATGATTTACCGGTTTTTAATACTAATTTTCGAACAGGCGCTTACATGGAAGCGGGCACCCTCGCCGCCCAGAAGGCGGGAAAGCTGGATGGCTGTGCATCCGGCATCCCTGAGACCTCGGATCTTTTGTGGGCACTCCAGGCCGGTGCGGCAAAACGCGCCTGCGGAGAGTATGAAGAAAGCACAGCCTTTTTTGATGCAAGCGAGAATGCCATCAAGGATTACAACAAAACAGGCATAATCGGTAATGCCGGCGCCACACTGGGGTCCATACTGGTAAACGATACGGTCCTGAATTATCCGCCGGAAGAGTACGATGGCATCATGGTCAATACTTACAAGGCATTGAATTTCTGGGCCCAGGGCAACATTAACAACGCCCGGGTTGAATTCCTGAGGGCCCTGGAACGTCAAACCCGGGCCAAGGAGAGATTTGCCAAACAGATCGCCAAGGAAAAGGAAAACCTTGCAAAGAAACAGCGAGAGGCGGATGAAAAACGGCAACGGCGACTTGCAGCAGCCACCACTCCCCAGGAGAGGCGAGCGATCAAAAATGAACCCCGCCTGGATTTCAACAAGGCTGTCAGCAATCCTGAAATTGACAAGATCATGCGGCAGAGATATTCCAACCTCGATGAGTTTGAAGCGTATCCGGATTTCATCAATCCTGTCACAACATACCTGGCAGGGCTCTTTTTTTCCGTGCATGGCGAATATAACAAGGCTGCCAATCTCCTGAAAGAGACCTACGGCATGGTCAAGGAGAACGGCTATGTGGCAGAGGATTTTAAACGGGTTGAAGATCTCCTTGACGGCAAAAAGAGATCAGGCGGCCTTGTGTGGGTATTGTTTGAGAACGGCGCAGGACCGGAAAAAGAGGAGGTTCGGATCGATCTTCCGTTGTTCCTGTTTACCAGCCAGGTGAAATACACGGGAATCGCCTTTCCCAAACTGAAAACCAATGAGCAGGCATATCCCTATTTGGCCCTGGAAAATAACGGCAAGGAACTTGGGCAGACTCAGATCCTGGCCGACATGGACAGGGTGATTCAAACTGAGTTTAAAAAGAATTTGCCCTCCATGATCTCAAAAGCGGTAATCTCCGCCCTGGTAAAGACCTATGCCCAGTATGAGGCCCAGAGACAGTTCGGAGACCTGGGGGGAATCCTGGGGGGCGTTTACCAGCTGGTAACAACCTCTGCGGATATCCGGATATGGACGGCCCTTCCCAAGAATTTTCAGGTGGCAAGGGTTTCAAGGCCGAAGAACGGTATGATCCGGATTGTTGCGCCCGGGGGTGAGGCGGTGGATGTGAAGTTGCCTGAAACGCGTTTCTCGGTTATATATGTAAAAATTCCGCAAACCGGAGCAAAACCTGTTTGCGAAGTATTAAAAACATAATGCTCGTATAAGGGGAAGAAAACGATGATGCAAAAGACAAAAAAGCTGTTCTTTGTTTTGTTTGTGTGTTCCTTAATGGCAGGGTGTGCGGGGTTAGGCCCCGGCAAGGTGCCGTTCAATGATCCCAGGGTTACGGTTGTGGGGGCAATGATAAGACCCGAGATAAAGGTAACAGGGCTTAATACCAGGATCAATTCAGGCAATTTCATGGAAGTTCAGGTGACCGGGGTAAACAAGGCATCCGGTTATCGCAACCTTGAATATAAGATAGACTGGATTGACCAGGACGGTTTTGCGATCAAAACCATCCTCTCCAGGTGGACAATGTTTCCGGCATACGCAAGTTCGACTTTCAGTTTTTCCGGGGTTGCCCCGAAAACCAGTGCGTCAGATTTTAGAATAACAATTAGAAAAAAGGAGAAATAATCCATGTTTGTTTGCTGTCCCGAATCAATAAAAAAACAGAGTAAAGGTGCTTTGCTCGTAGCTGTTGCGCTCATTTACGGCGTTATACTTTCCGGCTGTACTGCAACCACCCAGAATATCAACATGTACAATGATAATGGCGGTGCGGTCATGGCCCTTGATTACAGAGACTTTCAGCAGGCCGCCGGTGAAGCCGTCGATTCCATGCTCCGGTCAGGAGCGTTGAACAAACAGGGGGGCGGCCGGTATGTCCTTGCCGTTTCCCGCATCATCAACGACACCATGCAGCGAATCGATACTGACCAGCTTGTAAAGAAGATCCGTGTGGAGCTTCTCCAGAGCGGAAAAGTCGTTGTTACAACGGCCGTGGGAGCCAACGGGGCCGAGGACCAGATGGCCATGCAGGCACGCGAGCTTCGCAAATCCGATGAATTCAACCAGAAGACCGTTGCCAAAAAAGGGCAGATGATTGCACCGGACCTGAGCCTGTCCGGAAAGATCATCCAGAGGAATGTCCGTATATCCAAGGGCAAGCAACAGGTGGAATACTATTTCCAGCTCACCCTCACCGAGATTAACTCCGGTCTTGCCTTCTGGGAGGGAGAATCTGTGATTGGCAAACGGGGCAGCAGCAAGTCAGTATCCTGGTAAATCAAGAAAGGGAAAGAAAGCATGAAACGTTTATCTCCAGCACTCCTGGTGCTATTTTGCATTTTTTTTGCCGACAATAACTCCTTTGCCGCAGATTATCATGTCATCATAAACAGCCAGCAGCAGGGTCCGATTTCCATGGACCAACTGCGGCAGATGACAAATGACGGTTCCATAACCAAAAATACACTGGTTTGGAAAAACGGCATGGCCGCATGGGAAAAGGCTGGAGCGCAACAGGAGTTGCAGGGGGTATTTACCGTGGCCGTTCCCCCGCCACCGCCATCAGTATCAGTCCCTCCCCCGCCACCTCTACCGCCTGCACAGTCAGTTGCAGAACAAGCAAGTTTGCCTAATACAACAGCAGTAGATCCCCAGGAAGCCATTGATCCAGATGCGGTTACCGATCTTCAGAAAGAGCCGGATTTCATAAGTTCCAGTGAGCAGATAAGGGATACCATCGAACAATTTGCCAGCAGCAGGGACATTGAATTCGGTGTGGAAAATGCAAAAGGCCAGCGGTTTTATTCAGCCACCGAGACGGTCAGCGTAGATGAAACAAATCCCCAATGGCCCAAATGGCGGGTAGTCGCCTATAAGAAAGCATTTCTGAAAATTCAGCAGACGTTTCTGGAAAGCGAGTATGGAAACATTGCAGGCGATACGCTTCAGGATTATTTCAGCGATGACTCAGACAATCGCCTTGATTTTCCAAAATCAGACGACCCAAGAGCCGCCTCCAAACTAGGGGAAATCTGGGATAAACTTGCCGCCTTGACCGGGGCCAAGCTGGACGAGGCCCTTGCGGAGCTTGGTGTTGATCCCAGCGAATTCAATGCTGCCCCCCTGGAACAGCGCAAAGAGCTTTTTAAAAATAACTTTATTGAAAAATCGGTTACCAAGGCAGCCGGCGGGTTAAATGGCTTGATTCCCATCAAAACATTTGAAGGCGTTGATTCCAAGGGAAATCATACCATCGGTGTCATTGGGATGTACTATGGAAAAATGAAGCAGTTAGCCGATGATATCGTAAGAAAGCGCACGCCAATGCTCACCAAAAAGAGCGGAAAACCGGTTAAAACATACATTCCGGAAAACAAAAAAGTACTGGCCGATACATTTGGCATACGTGTTGTTTTTGATGAGCAAGGAGATCCGGCTATTGTCTCATATGGCCAGTGGTCCTATGTATATAAAGGGGCAAGTGAAAAAAAACGCGTCAGAGGCTATGATCATGCCCTTAAAAAGGCCAATACGGAATCCCAAAAGCAGATCGCCAATTTCCTAAGCTCAACAGCGGAATATAAGCAGATCGAGGAGACAAACGCCAACGAGGAGGAGGTAGCCATTCTGGACCGGGACGGTAACCTGGGCCAGAAAGAGATCACTGAAATGATCGACAAAATAAAATCTACCATGAAGGTGAAATTTAAAGCCGACCTCCGGGGAATGAAAAAAGCCAGACAATGGTCATACAAAAACGAAAACGGCCATGAGATCGTCGGCGTGGTGACCGTATGGTCTCAAAAAAATGCTGATAGCACCGACAGGGTCAGAAACTGGAAATCAAATCATAAATCCAAAGCCCATGCAAAGGCGCCTGCAAAACTACCCTCCCAAAGAGAATCAGAGGTGAGCGAGGGTGCAGGGATGGATCTTGACTTTTAATTGAGGTTGATCTTAATGAAACGATATGCGGTTGCCATTGCCATTTTACCATTGCTTCTTTTTATGGGAGAAATTTCAGCCCTTCACGCTGCTGATGGAGTTCGAATCGTTTCAGCCTTTGGCGTAAGCAAAAAAGAGGCTGTGGTGAATGCGTTGCTCGAGGCTGTTCAGCAGGTTAAGGGAGTAAAAATCTCCGGTATGGAAAAAATGCGCTCTTCATTTATGGAAGCGGATTCCATGCATAACGGAGAAAATCAGAGCTCTTCGTCCATGAAAAGTTCCCAGAATCAAGAGGTGCAGAAGCAGACACAGGGGGTGATCAAATCCTACGAAGTGCTGGACATAAGCAGGGCTGAAGGCGGTCAGGGCTGGCAGGCCCGGGTCAAGGTCCATATTCCTGTGTATAAAACCCCCGGAATATCACCCCACAACCGCAGGAAAATGGCCGTTATTCCATTCCGGACAAAACAGGGCTCATTTAGTTTCAGCAACAAACGGATGCCCGCCGCTGAAGTTGCCGGCATGTTTGCCCAGAAACTGGTTACGGAATTCACCCAGACCCGGAAATTCACCGTACTTGACCGGAATTATTATGAAGAATTTCTCAGGGAAAAAGAGCTTATCCTGTCGCCGGACGCACCTGTTGCCGAACAGATGAAGCTTGGTGAGGTGCTGGGGGTGGACTACCTGGTTGTGGGTACGATTTCCGACGCAAGTTCAAGTGTCAACCAGTACAAAATTCAGCTGACAGGTGAGAAAGGCTGGGATCGTTCAGGGCTTTTCATTGTTGATTACAGAATCATTGTCATGGCGACCCGCCAGATCAAATGGTCTGATTCGGTCAAGGTGGTTCTTGGAAACGATGATTTCCAAAGGCTTGGGGCGGACAGGCCGGAACTGATGGAGCAGGCCATTCTGAAACAGGCCGCCGGAGACCTTGTCAGCCGCGCCATGGACAATATTTATCCCCTCCGGGTGGCTGAGGTTCAGCCCAACGGCCAGTTGATATTGAATCAGGGCGGTACCGGCCTGAAAGAGGGGTTGCTGCTGGATGTTTTCAGAAAAGGAAAAAGGATCCGTGATTCATATACCGGAGAATCCCTTGGATTTGCAGAGACCCGGATCGGAACCGCAGAAATTGTAAGAGTTACGGCCAAGACCTCCTATGCCCGCATTATTAACGGCAATCCCGAAGGTATTTCCAAGGGAGATATATGCCGCAGGACAGAGCATGAAACAACCGTCCAGGAAAGTTCAGGCAGGGCCACCGATGTTCTGGTGCCGGATAATGGCGGCGTGGTTTTGCCCTTTGATTAAACATATTTTCATAAAAACAGCAGGAGACAATGTCAGGTTTTAAAACGCACCTAACCGGTGGAGTGGTCTCAGGGGCAGGGTTATCTGCCCTCAGCCTGGTTTCGTTTGATTTCAATATGATCCAGGCATCTTCAATTTTCATCCTGGGAGCGTTTGGTGGGATTTTGCCGGACCTGGACAGCGATTCAGGAAAGCCATTGGCTTTGATTTTCGGTATATTATCGGTACTTATTCCAACTCTGCTGCTCCATAGAATAACGGACTCGAAAATCATATCTCCCGAATTTCTGGTCTGTTATTTTGTGAGCGGCTACATCATAATCAATTACCTGATATGTGGACTAATTAAAAAGCTGACCATACACCGTGGAATCATGCACAGCATCCCATTTGCCATTCTATCGGGTGAGATCGGTTACCTGCTGTTCATCTCTTCCGGCCCGAATATTTCCGAAATGGTCGGGCTATCGGTTTTTGCCGGTTGTATGGTTCACTTGATCCTTGATGAATTAAATTCAATTTCTTTCAAATTTGGTTTAATTCCGGTATGGAAAAGCTCATTCGGTACGGCGTTAAAAATCAAATCGGGCAATCTGTTTGCGACCCTGTTTGTCTATTGCCTGATTTTTAGCGCAACAGCGATTATCTTTTTAAGATAACCAGGACAGTATACAAAAGGCTTCTGTTATGAATGAAAATAATTTTATCCGGCAATGCAAACTGTTTTTCAGGAACAGGGCGGTAAATGAAACCGTTGAAAACATAAGCTGCTGCATCAGCAGTGAAAACCTTGCCGAAAAGCAGCGTTCCCTTGCCAATGCCGTAAAAGGAACGGTAAAGGTTTTTAACCGTGAGATCGGCAGGCTCGGTGGCGGTTCCATAAGGGAAATTCTTAAAACCCAGGAGATATCCCGGATTTCGGGTAAAAGACCGGCCCCTTTCAATAAGGAAATCCGGGAAAACGCAATCAGCCTTGAAATTCGCCTTGGCAAGGTGCCGGACGGTGACGGGGATCTGCCGGTGAATATCGCATTTTCCGGGAACAGCGGAAAATGGCATTATACCGGAAAAGCTGGTGATGACACGATTCTTTCAGATGTCCTGGAATTTACCACTGATGAGATTAAAACTGCCGTTAAAATTTTGTCCTGCGCAGTTGTCATCCTGAACGAGGTGTACAACACCCCGGAGAGTCCCATGGATCTTTTTGTGACAAAGATCCATGACATGCAGCTTGCCGGCCCCCATGGGCCCATCCTGCTGCCTGAATGATCCAACCTCCCCTTTGACCAACTGAAATCTTGTTCAAAGGGGAGGCGTGTGTGCAGATCCGGCGCCTGCTAATCTCCCATGGCATGTTCCAGGATTTCCCGGCTCACTTCCAGGGTGACCTCCCCGGTTTCCGAAAGCTCCGTGAGCCCATGTTCCCCAAGGGCATTGACAATGTCATCGATCTTCTCATCTGTGACACCGTATGACCTGAGCCTTGTGCTGACGCCAAGGAGTTCGAAAAAATCCCGGGTTTTTTCAATGGCAAGATCGATGCGCTCCTCCTCGTCGCCTTCGGTGATATCCCATACCCGTTCTGCATACTGGAGCAGCTTCTCCCGCTTGGGCCCTTTTCGTACGGTCCAGACCGACGGCTGAAGAATCGCAAGGGTATGGCCGTGATCAATGCCGAACATGGCGGTGAGTTCATGGCCGAGCATGTGGGTGGTCCAGTCCTGGGGCACGCCTGCGCAGATGAGTCCGTTAAGGGCATTGGTGGCGCACCAGACAAGGTTTGCCCGGGCGTCATAGTCCGTGGGGTTTTCCAGGGTTTTCGGCCCGATCTCAAGAAGTGTCCGGAGGATTCCCTCTGCCGTCCGGTCCTGGAACCTGCCGTCCACGGGAAAGGTGACATATTGTTCAACCGTATGGATAAAGGTATCAATGATGCCATTGGCCACCTGTTTGGCAGGCAGGGTGTAGGTGAGGGTCGGGTCCAGGATCGAAAACTTTGGAAAAACCAGGGGACTTCCAACAACAAATTTTCCCCCGTCATGGCTGATCACACCGCCCGAGTTCATCTCGGAACCGGTTGCCGGCAGTGTCACCACCGTGCCGATGGGATGGGCCTTCTTCACAAGCACAGAATCGAATCCTGCCTTGAGAATTTCCCGGGCATCCCCGTCGTGGTTTGCCGCAAGGGAGACAAACTTGGTGCCATCCATCACCGACCCGCCGCCAACGGCCAGGAGGAACTCAATATTTTCGGTCTTCACCACCTCCACCGCTTTCATCAGGGTCGAAAACCTGGGGTTGGGCTCGATCCCCCCGAACTCGATGATCTCCCGTCCGGGCAATGCCCGGATCACCTTTTCAAGTGTTCCAAACTTCTTTACGCTGCCCCCGCCGTAGAGAACAAGCACCCGGCTCTCTTTGGGAACAAGTCCATCAAGTTCAGCAAGGCGGTCTTTTCCAAAAACAATATGGGTGGGGTTATAATAATCGAAATTTTGCATTGTATGATATCTCCTGTTGTGTTGTGACCTATTCAAATGCCGCCTATTTTAAATCAATCCTGATTTTTTTGAATACATATTCCTGCCCAAACCCTGCCTATTTCTGCTTTTAGACACAAAAAACAGCAGATTCAACCATCCTGTGGTATGGTGGCATTGAAAACAACCTGAGGAAAATATGCAAGGAGAAGATCCATGGATGAAATTGCCCGGCTGATGGACGTCCTGTCTGCAACTGAAGGCTTGAACCCAACCCCCCTGCCCGGGGTTCGGATTTACAAGGCCTCACAATACCAGCCCCGCCAGCCCCTCTGCTATGGGAAAGGCGTGATCATTGTGGGTCAGGGGTCAAAGCGGGTCTTCCTGGGCAACAGGGAGTATGAGTACAATCCCGACAACTATCTGGTTCTTTCGGTACCCCTGCCGGCCGAGTGCGAAACCATGGCCACCCCGGACGAGCCCCTGCTCTGCCTCATGGTGGACATCGATCTTGGGATGCTCGGCCAGATCATTGGAAAGATGGACGACCAGATCGACCACACACGAATAGAGCAGCAGGACAAAAACCAGGGGCTGTTCCTGGCAAAGGCGGTCCCTGAAATCAAAGAGACCGTTCTGCGGCTGCTGCGGGCCATGAACTCACCCCTGGAAGCCAGTGTCCTTGGCCCCGGCATTGTCCATGAGCTGATGTTCAGGATCATGTGCGGGGAGAACGCCTCCTCCCTCTATTCCCTCTCCATGAAGAACACCAACCTGTCCCGGATAGACAAGGCCCTCAAACAGATCCACGGCAACTTCCAGGACCCCATTGATGTGAACGGGCTTGCAAACCTTGTGAACATGAGCACCTCGGCCTTTCACCGGGCGTTTAAAGAAGTGACCGCCTCTTCCCCCATCCAATACTTGAAAAAGGTCCGGCTCGACAAGGCCAAAACCCTGCTCATGGAGAGCGGCATGCGGGTCAATGAGGCGGCAACCGGGGTGGGCTACGAAAGTGCCACCCAGTTCAGCCGTGAATTCAAACGATATTATGGTCACAATCCCGTGGAAGCCATCGGGGGACACCCATAAAATTATAAGTTTCTCTTCAGGCAGGCGGAGATCCACGGTCCCGTTATCAACCTGCCTGGGGAGATGTAACCCCTGACCATTTATTTGCGCCGCATGAAGCATTTTTTCATGTTGCAGTACCGGCAAGGGTTTTTATCCATGTCTCCTTTACCCATACAGGCCACGAAGGAAACACTCTTCTGGGGAGTCATCATGAAAGAGTCTTTAAAATAAGAAACCCCGAGAACGGACGGATTAAGGGCGTTGAAAACCACCCTCTGGCCGGGCAGCTCCCAGTCGCAGTAACCAGGACTGAAGGGCATGGAAAGCTCCTCACCGGTTTCAGACGTGATGACTGTAAGAAGACGATCCACGGCCTGCTCGGAGATCACGGTCCCCAATGCATCCCATATGCAGGCTTCGATCATATTGGCACTCTGGTTAACCTTTTCATCCACAGCCTCTCCTGCTGTTACAAGTCCGAACACAAGCTCAGATGCATCCTTGGAGATGGCCGCGAACCGGGGGCTGTCAATCCAACCGAACTCAGTTTGCAGGCCGCTGTCAGACCTTCCCGTTATGGATTTGACAGTATAAGCCCCTTTGATGCCGCGAATCCCCCGGGCCTTTTGAAGGGAGTTGTCTATAAGATCGCTGACTTCAGGGCTGGGAGAGGAATTCCCGTACCCCAGATTTCGCAGCACCATTTGGGGATCTATGGTTTCCGCCGGAATCTCCATATGTTTCATGCCAGAAGCCCGTCCGTGGTTTCAATCAGTGTTGCGGCATCTTCCGCATAGGCATCCGCCTTAAGACCATCGGCAATCTTCTGGTTTATAAAAGCCCCGCCCACAATCACCTTCACGCCGGGTATCTTTTCTTTGAGCAATTGAATCACCTCCCCCAAACGATCCAGGGTCGTGCTCATCATGGTTGAGATGCCTACGATATCCGCGTTCACGGAAACAGCGGCGTCAACGAATTGTGACACCCTGACGTTTTTGCCAAGATCCGTGACCTCAAAGCCGTATCCCCGGTACAGGTCCCGGATGATGTTCTTGCCCATGTCGTGGGTATCCCCCTCGATCACGCCCAGAACGATATGCCTGTTTCGCTTGGGAATTTCAACATCCTTGGAGACCGCCTTCAGGACAGTGGATACCAGGTCCAGGCTGAGAAGCAGTTCGGGAATTCCCAGCCTGCGGTTCTGGAATTCCTCCCGGGCATTGTTGAGAACGGGATATACGCCATGGGAGAATATCTCCCCAAGGTCGTTCTCTTCCATGACAAGGGGCAGCATTTCCGTCAGGGCTGCCCTGTTGCGAGAATCGATCGCTTCTTTGAATTTACTCAATACAGATTGCATCTTGTTTCCTTTTTTTCCCTGATTTGTTCGACTGAACCGATTCAGACCCGCGCCCTGAAGTCATTGTAGTATTCCGCGGCCGTGACCATTGCCCGTGCGTTTTCCAGGGTTGCGTTGGGCGGGTATTCACATGTCGGCGCAAGGATGAACCGGCCATCCTGTCCGAGTAGACCGATCTGCCTTATGCATTCGGCAATCACCTCTTGGGGCGTACCGGCATAAAGCAGTTCCGTGGGGACATACCCCATCAGCGTGGCGTCCTTGCCGTACACGGATTTGAGTTCGCCAAAGTCCTTACAGTCTTCGGCAAGGTCGCCGAACGAGAAAACCGCAGGATTCACCCATCTCTTTACTTCCTTGAAATAGGGAGAATATCCACAACCGTGATGGGCCAGCAAAATGCCCGACTCCCGTATGGCATCGGCAATTTTCTCGGTGTAAACGCCTTCGAACGCTTCCCAGGCATCGGGGGCAACCCCCGATCGGGAGGCGGGAAGCGTATCCACGCACACACCGGCAACACCCCGGCCGAACTGCTCTTTAACAAAGTCCACCAGCACTTCCGTAACGATCTCAAGACCGATTTTCACCTGGTCGGGATGTTCGAGAAGATCCATGTACAGCCGTTCCATTCCGCGCATCATCCCCAGAACCCCCAGAGGTCCATAGACAAATCCGAGAACGGGCACGGTGGTTCCGGCCTTTTTCTGCAACTTGGAGCACACATCGAGGTATGTGCCCATCCGTTTGCCGGATGCCGCCTTAAAGGTTTCGAGCTTTTCGTAGTCTTCCGGCCCCTTAATGAGACTATCATCGTAATCGGGATGGGCCGTGGTGTTTTCCGGATAGATCATCTTCTGGCCAAAATCAGCGGCCTCCACCGAAAGATCGGTGAAACCGAACAAAATGTCGTCGCCAACCATCCGGTTGGCGTAGAGCATGGCCTCGGCGGCAGCATCGCTGTCCTGGGAAAAAGCGGGAAAGCTTACCCCGGTGGCCTGCCGCGTGACACCGACGGTCAGACAGCATACGGGAACCCGGTCGGTCTCTTTGCCTTGCAGTGTCAATAATACGCGTTCCATGGAACTTAACTGGGACATGGGAAATCCTTTTTTTTGCAATCAACGGCTAGTAATGCCGCAGTGTGAACAGTTAAAAACTGATATGCCGTAAACTGCAGAAAAATAGAGTATAAAAATTTTGCGGTCAAATTGATAATACGGATAGAATTACTCAACCCTATCGAGTTCTTAAATCACCGGATTGAACCCGTTTTTGCTTCCTGGTTCCTGGCATTGAGTATGAGTGCAAAGGCAATGGTGCCGTAGGCCACAAAACTTCTGAAATACTCCCCCAGGGCCGGATTGCCAAAGATATTCTGCCCGGCCTGGGGCGAGACGATAAACAGGGAATGGAACAGAAAAATACCCAGGAGTCCATGGCGGACCCGGGCTTTTACAACCGTTGCACCACCGGCCATAAGGGCTGCGCAGGAAAAGATATCCGTATTCATATGGGCCGTATAGACATTGAGCATGCCGATGTTCAGGATATAAAACAAATGGCCCAGGCAGGCAATGAGGGTGGATGCCACAATGGCCTTGATTCTCACCCGGGGGACATTGATTCCCAGGGCCAGGGCTTTTTCATGGCTCTCCCCCACCACCTGGAATTTCTTCCCCAACCGGGTCATGGTAATATACTTGATCATCACTGCAAATGCGCACACCATTAAAATCATGAACAATGGAATCTCAATCCTGCCGATTTTAAACAGCCAGAGGGTATCCATCACATTCCTGAACATCTCAAGATCCACCATGTTGCGGATGCCGATCCCCCTGGAAAGCATCATCTCCTGGTTTGTGGGAGTAATAAGGGTGCCGTACCCCACCATGAAGATAAGCTGATAGATGCTGGTGGCCAGAAACCCGATGATAATGGTGGTGATCATCTCCCTGTTTTTCACCCGGTTCAGGCAGATGCCGATGATCAGACCCGAAACAACGGACAGCGCCATGCCCACGAGGGTCATCAGGAGAAGCCCGGACAGGCTGCCCAGGCCGAAATCAACCGCCAGGATCAATCCTGCCTGGGCGCACAGGGCGCCCACCACAATGGAAAAATTGATCCCCATGCCGGCCGTGATCGGGATAATCAATGCCAGCACCATGACCCCGTCCCGGATAAACCGGGTGATCACTTCATTGAGCACAAAGGCCGGACTCATCCCTGAGTAATAGAATGCCAGGCCGGAAAGCAGCACAAAAACCAGGGGAACCCTTTTACCCGACGTCATGACGTTTTCCCCCTTCATAAAGAAGCGCATAAAGGATAATGGCATTGGTGATCATCAGCCTGAAGATCTCAGCCACCTCGGGCAGCATCATTTCATTGGCAATGGGCCCTGAAATCAGGTAAGTGGTCTGGAACAGGAATGTGCCGATTACTACATGGGCAATATGGGTATGCCTGCCCATGCTGCCGCCCACCAGGATGGCGGAAGCTGCCGGGAATGCCATCATCAAGGGGGCATCATAGAGTTCGATAAATCCGTAGCTCTGGGCATAGACGCAGATTCCCAGGGCTGCGATCATGGTTGACAAAATAATGGCCCATGTTCTGACCCTGGCGACATTGACCCCGGCCAGCCGTGCAAATTGCTCATTTTCCCCCACAGCCGTCATGGCGCGGCCAAAGTTCGTCCTGAAAAAAACAAACAATAACAGGCAAAGCAGGGCAAAAAAGAGCAACAGCCCCACCGGGATTTTCACCCCCATGACCTCGACCATCCACAGATGATTCAAGGCCTTTGCAAAATAGCTTTTCAATCCGATCACCGGCCGCATGCCTTTGCCGCCGATGGGCCAGAGCATGGCGGGATTGGAGAAAGGAGCAATGGTCCAGAAGAAATTCATCAACGGAATAAAGGAAAACCCGACAAAGGTGGCGGTGATCTCCTCCTTGCCTTTGACACGGTTCAATATGGCCCCGTACCCGTACCCCAGAAGAATAGCGACGGGAACGGAAAAAAGCATTCCGGCAGACAACCCCCAAAGCCCTTTCATGCGAAGGTTGACACTGATGCACAGCCCCAGAAGCCCGGCAACGATCCCCACGGGAAGTCCGAAGTTAATCCCGATCCCGGCTTTGAGCATGGGCACCAGGGAAAGGACCAGCACACCGTTCATAACAAGGCGCACCAGGGCATCACTGATGATCCAGTTCATGGGAATCTCGAACCCCAGGGCAAGCACCACCATCAGGACAAGAAAGACAATAATAAACACCTGGGGAATCTGCACGCCGAACCGTTTCATATCGCCTCCGGCCGGATCCCGGAACAGGCCAGGACATACTCTTTGTCGCTTTGATCCGGGCTCAGGACGTCAAAAAGCCGGCCCTGGTACAACACGGCAATGCGGTCACAGATCCGTTTAAGCTCATCCAGTTCCCCGGAACTGATGATCAGGGTCATGCCATGGCAGGCCTGTGCCCTGATCAACTGGCTGAGAATGAATTCCCTGGCGGCAATGTCAATGCCCCGGGTGGGATCGTTGACAAACAGGATATCCGGTGCCATTGAAAGGGCATTGGCAATACACACCTTTTGCTGGTTTCCCCCGCTCAGTTCGCCGACTTTCTGAAAGATCGAGCGGCAGTCAATATCAAGGGCGTCCCTGGAGTCGCTGGCATACTCCCGGCATTTTTTCATGTCCGGAAAACGAACGAAGGGAATGACTGATTTTTGTACAAATTTTTTCCGGGCCTGGATGGCGGCAAAGGTCATATTTTCCATGATGGAGTGATCCAGAAGAAGCCCTTCGCTTCTTCTGTCTTCGGGAAGCATCCAGATATTTCGTTTAATCATCTGTAACGGGTTCAAAGACCGGACGGGGTTACCATTCAGCCGCACCTTGCCTTGGGCAGGAAAAAGCCCCATAACCCCCGCCCCCAGGGCTGTCCTGCCATGCCCTGACAGGCTTGTGACCCCGAGGATCTCCCCCTGGTAGATATCCAGGTCCAGGCCGTCCAGGCGATCCCCTGGTTTTTCAACGGAAAAAGAGGACAGACGAATCATCTTGTTCCCATCCCTTTTCACCGGCGACCGGCGGGTCTTTTTGACTTTTTTACCCACCATGAGACCGGAAAGGGTTTTGATCAGGTTTTTACCAGTCTGGTTTTCCCCTGCCTGTTTTGTATGGATACAGTCCACAACCGCCCCGTTTCGAAGCACCGTCATGCAATCGCAACAGGAGACCACCTCCTCGAGTCTATGGGAGACATAGAGCACGGCAACGCCTTTTGCCGCTATCTCCTTTACAGCCGTCATCAGGCGCAGGGCATCCTCCGTTCCCAGAACAGCCGTGGGTTCGTCCAGCAACAGAAGCTTGAGGTGATCCCGGTTGAACTCCCTTGCAAGTTCAACAAACTGCTTCATGGCAACAGAAAGGTGTCCGGCCATAAGGTCCGGAGAAAGATCGATCCCCATGCGCCCGAGGATGGCCGATGCCGTGTTCCTGTTTGCCTGGTGGTTGATGCAGGCAAGCTCCTCCCCAAAAAGCTTCCGGGACCATGGAAAGGTCTTCTCATTGGACAGGCAGATATTGTCGGCCACGCTCAGACCGGGAATCAATGCGAATTCCTGGTGCACCATACCGATCCCGGCCCCAAGGGCCTGGCCGGGACCGGCAAATTTCCTGTCGGCATCTTCAAACAGAAACTCACCCGTGAACCCGCCGGTATCCCGGATGACCCGCTGGCCGGAAAGGATATTGAGCAATGTGCTTTTCCCGGAGCCGTTCACGCCCACAAGGCCATGGATCTGGCCCGGGGCGATTTTGAGATTGACCGATTTCAGGGCCTGAAAACTGCCGTATGACTTACTGAGGTTCCGAAGCTCAAGCATGCTTTAGCTTATTCCACAATTACTGCTCTCACGACAAGAACGAGTTCCGGTTATGTTGCGAAGCTCAAGCATGTTTTTGCTTATCCCCCTGGCCTTTAATAAAACACCGAATCCATAACGATCAGGTAATAGTTATTCAATTCCGGTTTCATTTTTTCAAAGTAGACATCCACACCGGCAACTTCCCTGGCCAGGGGGGCGAGGGTTTCAACCCCCACGTCCTTGAGGTCCCCTTCGATCATTTTCATGGCCACTTCAGTGGCGAATTCAGGAAAAAAGTAGCCCACGGGCACAGGCCAGGTGGAGAGCCGCCCGGTACAGCCGGCAGCCGCCGCTTTCTGGGCGATCATGGCATTTATTTTATCAAAGTTTCCGGCATCTTTTTCCGTGATTTCAAGCTCCATGGCTGCGGGAAAACCCTGGGTCGGGGTGGGACAGCATTGCTCCGCCATGATGAATTTAAGTTCAAGGGCCTGGGCAATGATCACATCCTGCATGGGGCAATTGGTGCCGAAGATACAGGTGTCTTTGCCGTATTTGGCGATCTGCCGGGGGATATCCTCGGACAGGAACTGGAGCATGGGGGTTGAGCCTGCACCGGTCTTGGGATCCGGGGTGTTCAGGGCGACAAATTTCATGCCCAGCCGCTCACAGGTGGCTTTCATGGTATCCCTTCTTTTGGCAAGCACCTCTTTGGCCATATGGGTGGGAAAGGAGTAATGGATAAACGTTTTTGCCCCCATTTTTTTGGCCTTTTCAGGAATCGTGATTCCCCGTCTTACCCAGTCGGTATCCAGGCAAAGGTCAATATATTTGACCATCATATCCGGATCATCCCATATGGGGGCTGTGATAACCACCATATCCGGACGTCTGGCCTTGACCTTCTGGATGGCCGGCAGGATTCCCGAATAGCCCGCAGCAATGATGATCGCCTTGATATCCGCCTGGTCTGCCAGGCTCAAAATTTGAGTAATGGCTGTCTCCTGCTCTTCCTGATAGTTCTCCGGCAAAGAGATATGCTTGATCACCCCGGGATATTTATCCGCAACCCGGATAGCCCCCCTGAACTCATCTTCACTGGCAGACAGGGTCGGGGTAACAATCCCGATACGATACTCCTTTGCCGGTCCGGCAAAACAAAGGCCTGCCATAAGGGATACCAGCATGACCATGGCACTCAACAAAAACGTTTTTTTCATTTTACTTTTCCTTTTATTTTAGGATTATAATCTATTCCAGGCTTCTCAATTGTCAACAGAGCATCTCAAGAAAAGCTTCTATCCGGGTCTCAAGCTGGCCCATATCGTTTTGCGAATAATCGGTGAGGAGCTGGAGATAGGGTTTATCGCACCGGTCCAGAACCGTTTCCTGAACCTGGAACGCCTCCACGTTATAGGTGTGACAGGCGCTCCAGGTCAGCTCAATGACCCCGTCGACCCCGTACCCGTTGATCAGGTCTTCAATAAGCGCAAGCCGTGCCGTATTCGGGCTCATGCAGGCACAGGCAATGTTGAGATATTTTTCTGCCAGGGCATGGAGGGGTTCATCCTCCCGGCTGACACGCCTGCTGTTTGATTTCAATCCCCCGCAGGTTTCCATGGCCACCACCACGCCGCCCTTTTTTTCGATCAGATGCAGCACCTTTTTATTGGTGGTGGGGCATCCGGTCAAAAGAATCTTTGGCCGTTTTTTCATCTGGTCCTGAAAGGTTACGGACACGGCCCGCTGCTCAATCTGTTCCATTGCCGATTCCATTTCAAGGATCCGTGTTTCCAGATCGCACTCAAACCCGCCCATGGATGTGATCACATCAATCTCTGATCCAAACACCTTTGGGATCTTCCCGGTATTAAGTAAATAGACCTTTTCAATGGTGATGCGCAGCCGGTTATACAGCTCTATCTGTTTTTCCAGGTTCTCCCGGGTTATGGGATTGCCTGTCATCTTTTCCAGATACCCCATGATCCTGTAGAGCTCTTTTTCCCAGGACTCCAGGCTCTCCTCCGAATCCGCACTCTGGGGCAGCAACAGCATCTGCAAGGGCTTTATCCGGGACAGCAGCTCAAACATCTTCTTTTTTCCGTCACAGGTGGCATCGGCAAGGAGAAAATCCGCCATATGAAAATAGGGGCAGGTATCTGCCACGGCATGGCCATAACTGGATTTGATCAACGGACAGAGATTGACCGGCAGATGCGCTTCCGCCGCGGGAAATGGATCTTCAGTACCCGCGCAAAGGGATACGGGGATGGCACCGGCTGCGGCCACGATCTCTTTGGGGGTGAAGGCACAATACAGCCCGACAATTTTGCGCCCCATGGCACTCTGCTCAACGGCCCGGGCATAGAGCCGGTCCTCTATGGTTTTCTGGTATTCCTGGTCAAACAATACTCCCGGAAGCGTTTTTTTCATACAGACTCACATCATTGGTGTTCATTAATGGTAGATAAGGAACTCAAAAAACGTCCATCTGTAGTAGAAATTCCGGAGTTAATCAAATTTTTAATACCTGTACAAAACGCAATAGCCATAGAAAAAAGAAATAGGGGTGCGTCCCCAAGTTTACATCAGGAGCGCAACGGAAAGGGGAATAAAGGAGAGAAGGGTTGATAGCACGATGGCGGCAGAGGCAAGCTCAACATCGCTGTTCAGCTGTGAGGAAAGAACATATATGGCAGTGGAAGTGGGCAGGGAGAAAAAGATCATGCCCGCCTTGAACGGCACGCCTGTGACAGCAAATGCCTTTAACAGGAAATATCCCACAACCGGCAGGATTGCTATCTTCAACACAGCCGCAATAAAAGAGAGTTTCGTATTATGTTTTAGCCCCCCCAGGCTCAGGGAGCCCCCGATGGAGATCAGGGCCAGGGGCATGGTCACCGACGACATCATGGAAAAGGTGTTGTCCAGGTAAACAGGAAAGGAGAGTTGAAATTGGGAAAACACCATTCCTGCAACACATCCCAGGATCAATGGGTTGGAGATCAAGGCCTTTAAAAGATAGGTCGAATTTTCCCGCAAACCGCCCTTTTTACCGGAATAGAGAATCAGTGTGGAAACCGCCAGCACATTAAAATAGGGGATGGCAAATCCGATCAGGAGCCCAAAGTACCTGACCCCGGATTCACCAAGGCTTGTCATGACGATTGCCATGCCGATATAGCTGTTGAACCGAAAGCAAGCCTGGGAAAACGATCCTGCCTGGAAACTTGAGATCCTGAACAACCGGATGGCTGCAAGGCTCAACAGAAAAACCATTGAAACAGCGAGGATGGCAGCACTGCATAAATTGACAGTGGTCCCATGGTCCGGGGCAGCGCTTCCAATCTTCCAGAACAGCATGACAGGGAAAAAGATATAATAGACAAGCCTGTCCGAGGTTTTAAGAAAATCATCATTGGTGATCTTAAAATGCTTGAGACGATTTCCAAGCAAAAGCAGGGTAAACAAGGGGAATATGGCGTTCAATACGATCATAACAGAATGTCATATGGGATTTTTGTTTCTTTTTCAAATTATATTTCAGGACTGAAAACGCCAGTTGCTTGCGAAAAGACCCAGAATCGTGTATTTCACGGTCCATGAAAAAATCATCAAAAAACAGACTCACCCCCCAGCAGCAGTCCCTCTTCCCGGGCAGCACCCTGTTCGATAAAATTGCACGGGCTGTGTGCCGGGCCGGGGTCCTTCCGAGAAAAGAGCTCCATGAAGCGTGGGAGATGGCAAAACGGGTGCGGAGAAGATACCGGGGCGGCAGGGTCATGGATCTTGCCTGTGGCCATGGTCTCCTGGCCCACATCATGCTGATCCTCGATGACAGTTCACCAATGGCCGTTGCCGTGGATAAAAACATCCCGTTGAGCGCAGAGAAATTGTCCGGTGCATTGGTGGAATCCTGGCCCAGGCTGAAAAACAGGGTCCGGTACAAGGAGATGGATATACGGGAATTGACCATCCTTCCGGATGATATGGTGGTCTCAGCCCATGCCTGCGGCCCGCTGACCGATCTTGTCATGGACAAGGCCATTGAAAGTCATGCAAAAATCGCTGTACTGCCCTGCTGCCATGACCTGAAAAAATCATCAACAGCCGGCCTTGAAGGCTGGATGGAAAGCACCCTTGCCGTTGATACGGCAAGGGCGGTTAGGCTTAAAGCAAACGGATACAAGATTGTAACCCAGACGATCCCCTGCGAAATCACACCCAAGAACCGGCTGCTCATGGGCGAACATCCAGAGCATACCCCCTGTTCGTCCGACAGCTCCTCTTCCTCCGCCTGAACAGTCCATCGAAAAACCTGCTGAGGAACGGGGTTGACCGGGAGGGCTGGCTGACCTGTGCCCGGTGTCCCCTCATCACTTCCGCTTCAAGATCCCTGAGGCGCCCTTTTACCATTGTTTCCATTACAAACGGATGCATATCCTTCTCCTTCTCTTATGAGGTTATCAAGTGTTAAAAATCCTTGAAAAGAATATAGGTTGACTATTACAAAAAAGATAATAGTATGATCTGATTTCAATGTTCGGAAAAACTGATTAAGCGGATAGGTGAACCATGGAACTCTACCAGTTGCGTACCTTTGTGACAGTTGCCGAGGAGAAGCATCTCACCCGGGCGGCCAAACGCCTCAACACGAGCCAGCCCTCGGTGAGCGCCCATATCAAGGCCCTTGAGAAAGAGCTTGGGCTATCCCTGTTTGAGCGGAGCAAAAAAGGAATGGGGCTTACAGACCCGGGAGAGGTCATGCTTGACAAGGCAAGGAAGGTGCTTGATTCCGCAAGCGAGCTTCTGAACCAGGCAGAAAAGATCAAGGGCGAGCCCGTGGGAGGGGTGAAGATAGGCATCAACCTCGATCCTGATACCCTGAGGATCACCCGCGTGTTTGAACAGGCGCGAACCGCCTATCCACGGCTGACCCTCAAACTTGTCCAGAGTTCATCCCACAGGGTGGAGCAATATCTTAAAACCGGGGAGTTTGACTGCGGTTATATACTGGGAGGCATTTCATCTTCCGGAATCAAAAGCCGATTCCTCAGATCCGTGGAATTCATGGTGGCAGGGCCTGTTGCCTGGAAAGAAAGAATAGAGAACGCCGGTGCCCGGGAGATCGCGACCCTTCCCTGGGTGGTCCACACCGAAGGGTGCCGCCTGGACATGATCATCGAGGAGCATTTCGGCCTGGCAAATGAAAACCTCATACGGGCCGTGGAGGCGGATGACGAAACCATGAGCCAGCTGGTCATGGCCGGTGCCGGGATCGGGCTCATGTACCGGGACGAGGCTGAAGCCGCTGAAAAAGCTGGCCGGGTCGCCCTGTGGCGGGGCAAGACCCTTTCCCTGGATCTCTTCTTTGCCTACCTTGAAACCAGGAGCGACGACCCTAAAATAGAAGCCATGCACAAGGTGCACGACGCTGTGTGGCAGCCTTGAAAACGATCATCCGGGATTAATGGTCCAGATGCAGCACCACGGAAAAGCAGTTAAAGAACGCCCAGACCCTGTCCCCCTCCTCCAGCTGGAAACCGCCCGGGTTGACTGTGGAGACAATGGAGCACAACTGGGTCCCATCGGATATCCGCACGACATACTCCGTATTGATCCTGCCCCGGGTTATCCGGGTGATCACCCCTTTAAACCGGTTCTCAGCACTGCATTCAGGCGCAAGCTCACCTTTTTGCAGCAGCACCCAGGGCGCCTTTACCTCGGCCGTAACCAGCCCGCCCTGCTTTAAACCAAGCCGTTCCACACTGTCATTGGTAATCACCGTGGTGATGGAATGGCCGTCCATGGTGGTGAGTTCCACACGCGCCTGAATATCCCCCCCCAGGATGGTCTGAATTTTACCAAAGAAAGCGTTGCGCGCACTGGTGCTGCGCATGGATTCCCTTTCAATGAACCCCTTGGTGACCTGGCGGATCTCATCCTCGGAAAAAGAGACATAGGAGGATGTCAGGTTCGGCGTGGAGTGGCCCAGCATCATCTGAACCGCGGGCAAGGGCATGTTGGCCTGCATCAACTCCACGGCCCTGGCCTTGCGAATCATCTCCGGGCCTCCGGACCGCTTGGGAAAGCCGCAGGCCTGGGCCCGCTCATAGAATTTGCGGCGCACAAACCCGGGATCGACATTGAGCATGTTCCGGGAAGCGTCCCTGAATTCAGGATCTGCCAGCAGGTCCTGAATTTTGCGGGATACTATTTCCGATAGCTGAACCACCCTTTGCCCGAATTCCTTGCCGGCAACGTTGCCTCGAAAGGAGACAACCCGTTGAACAGGATCGATCTCCTCAAACGGATCCAGGGCCAGGACCTCGTTCAGCTTGGCACCCGTGTAACGGATCAGGAGAAAAATGATCAGAATCCGCTGGCGGGAAACACGCACATCCGCCCGGGGAGAAAGCGCCACCCATTCACGAAAAGATTGTTCCATCCCATGGAGCTGGGTGGTATCCAGGCATTGGCCGTCATCGGTCACCGAAGCAGTGCCACCGTTTTTTGTACTTTTTAATACTGACATCCTCGGGATTGTAACACAACCAGGTAGCAAAGCAACACGGAACAAATAGAGCTTTTTATTAAAATGTTGTTGCATAGACACGAAAAATATATTAATCGTGTCTATAGGTCGCTACTGACTATTAACAAGGAGGCCATCATGCTTTTTCAAACCGCCGGCATAGAAGTCGCCATCTGGATTCCGCCCCTGGTCGCTTTTGTGATCTCTTTTTTCACGTCCATGGGGGGTGTATCGGGTGCGTTTCTGCTGTTGCCGTTCCAGATCTCCTTTCTCGGGTACACAAACCCTTCGGTCAGTGCCACCAACCAATTGTTCAACATCGTTGCCACCCCAAGCGGTGTCTGGCATTACTGGAAAGAAGGAAGAATGGTGTGGCCCCTGACCTTTGTGGTGGTGGCCGGCACCCTGCCCGGGGTTTTCATGGGCGCCATCCTCCGCGTCAGCTACCTGCCCGATCCCAAAAGCTTCAAGCTCTTTGCCGCCGCCGTCCTCCTCTATATCGGCCTGAAGATGCTGGGGGATCTGGTAACGAAGAATTCAAAAAACGCAGCCAAGGAGAAGATCGAAAACCGCTTTCAAGAAGCAGTGCGCAAGCATGGCTCAAGGACCGCCCTGCCCACGGTCAAGGTCACCCACTTTAATTTAAAACGGATCGGGTACACATTTTACGGGGAGAGTTTTGATGTTTCATTCTGGGGCATCTTCAGCCTGAGCGCCATTGTCGGCCTTGTGGGAGGCGTCTACGGCATCGGCGGCGGCTCCATCATCGCTCCCTTCTTTGTCACCTTCTTCGGCTTACCGGTCTATACCGTGGCAGGCGCCGCCCTCATGGGCACCTTTGTCACCTCCATCGCAGGCGTTCTGTTCTACCAGGCCATTGCCCCCTTTTACCCCGACGTGTCTGTGGCACCGGATTATTTACTGGGCATCCTGTTCGGCCTGGGCGGCATGGCCGGAATGTACCTGGGGGCCCGTTGCCAGAAATTCGTCCCTGCCAGGGCCATCAAGTGGATGTTGACCCTCATCATCATCTCCACGGCCGCCAAATATGTGGCCGCATTTTTCGGGTAAAAATCACCCTCTGGAGGCGATTGGGTTCCTCAGTTGCCAATCCAGGGTAAAATGCGGTAAATATAAGCCATGAAACTTTTATTTGTTGAAGATGACGAAAAGTTATCCCAATTTATCGTGGCCGGGTTAAAACAATCCGGGTTCACCGTGGACCACGCGTCAAACGGGGTTGACGGCCTCCATCAGGCCCTGACCGAATCCTATGACATAATGGTGCTCGATATCATGTTGCCCGGTGTGGATGGGTTGCAAATCGTGGAAGAGATCAGAAAGCATGATATTGACACCCCTGTCATCTTTTTAAGCGCCAAAAGATCCACGGACGACAGGATCAAGGGCCTCTACTCCGGGGCAGACGACTATTTGACCAAACCCTTTTCCTACCTGGAGCTGCTTGCCAGGATTCAGACCCTGCTTCGCCGGACCAAGGGGGGAAAGATCGAGCCCACCACCCTCTCCATGGGAGATCTCTCCATGGATCTTCTTGCCCGGGAGGTAAAGCGTGGTGATACAGTGATTGATCTTCAGCCCAAGGAGTTTGCCCTGCTCCGGCTGCTGGCCCAAAATCCCGGCCGGGTGGTTTCCAAGACCGTGATCATGGAGAAACTGTGGGATTACAATTTTGATCCCCAGACCAATGTGGTGGATGTGCTTGTGTGCAGGCTTCGCAACAAGATTGACAAACCGTTCACGTCAAAGATGATTCATACATTGCGTGGTATCGGGTATGTCCTTAAAGCATAGGCTGATTCACCGGCTGGAGTTTAAGCTGGTTCTCTTTTTCTCCACCGGCTTTGTCGTACTTGCCCTCCTTCTTTTTGCCTTTATCTCATTTCAGCTTTCCACTTCGATCCGTCTGAAGGAGCGGCAGTTTGTCCTTGAAAAGGCCTCCCAATATCTCTCCATTGCCAACGCCCGGGGCATGGACTCCCTGCTGGCCCATCTCGACAGGAAAGCAAGCCCGACCTTCAAACCCGGCATGCTCGTTCTGATCAACGCCCCGGACGGCACCATTGCCTACGCCTTGCTTCCGGAATTCTGGGAAACATACCCCCTGGCTGACATTCCAAAAGAAATGGATGCCCGGACCGGGGAGTGGGGCCTCGTGGGGGGCAGCGGCTGGTTTGGGGATGCAAGCGAAATCGATGAGAGCGACTGGCTGGAGATCACCTCAAAAAAGCTTGCCCAGGGCTACACCCTCTACATCGGCTACTCCAACGAGGAGATCGAAGAGACCCAGTCCCGGTTAAGGGATCTGTTTTTCAACCTGCTCGGATTCAGCCTGGTCGTGGGAATCCTGGGGGGGATCTTTCTCTCCTGGCAGACCCTTCTTCCGCTAAAGGAGCTGCTTTCCGCCATCAAGCGTGTGGAATCAGGCGAGATGGGCGCAAGGGTTCGCACCAGGGGCACCGGGGATGACCTGGACGAACTGGCCCACAAGTTCAATCAAATGCTCTCAAAGATCGAGACACTCATCCGGGCCATGGCCGAATCCCTTGACAACGTGGCCCATGACCTCAGGACCCCCCTGGCCCGCATGAGGGCCTCCATTGAGAAATCCGTGGAGGACGGGGAGGATGACGCCCTCATGGACTCCCTGCTGGATTGCGCCGAAGAGACGGAACGCCTCAACAGCATCATCAACACCCTCATGGATATTTCCGAGGCGGAAACCGGCACCATGAACCTCCACCCAGAGACCATCTCCATTCTTGATCTCATGAACTCCGTATGCGACGTGTACCAGATCCCAGCGGAAGAGAAACAGATCACGCTTACAAAGATCGTTCCCAAAGGGCTATCTGTCCTTGCAGACCCGGGCCGGCTCTACCAGGTGATTGCCAACCTTGTGGACAATGGAGTCAAATACACCCCTCCCCATGGCCGTGTGACCCTCACAGCGTCCCAGGAAGGCCCCGGAATTAAGATCTGCGTGGAAGATACCGGGCCCGGAATCCCGGAAAAGGATATCCCGAAAATTTTCGACCGGCTTTTCCGTTGTGACAGGAGCCGCAGCCAAAAGGGTCTTGGCCTGGGGCTTTCCATGGTCCAGGCCGTGGTCCGGGCCCACAACGGCACCATTGTGGCCGAAAACCTCAAAGACAGGGGCACCCGCTTTACCCTGCTCCTTCCCTGATCCGCTCCAACCTGTCATTTTTGTAATGTTATGGAAAGATTCCAGAAAGTAAGGTTCTGATACCATCCCCCCAGAATTATTCATTGAGAACCATCTAACCCCAAGGAAAGAGATGCCGAAGAAAGAAAAAACAATGACCGGGAAAGGTTTGCAATTACTACATTTAAGGGATTTTATACGATTGATGACGGTGCTGCTGTTTCTCCCATGGATTGCCTGGGTACCTGAAACCATTTTCGGCATAACCCCCGATTTTGAGCTGGAACTTGCAGTCATGGTGATGTTCCTGGTGTTCGGCTCTTTCTGGTGCGGATGGATCTGCCCTTTTGGCAATGCCGATTATTTCATCAGCAAGGTCGGCAAAAAGCTTTTCCCCACCCTGCAGTTCAATCTCCCGGAAGCTGTGGACAGGCCCCTGCGATATCTGAAATACCTGTTCATGGCCGGTTTCCTCTACGTCGTCCTCTCAGAAGGGATCGATTACTTCTGGGGAGACCATATGATCATGTACAAAGCCACGCCCTTTACATCGGCGTATATCCAGGCGAAAAAGGGATTGATCCTCCTGGTTCCCCTGGTGATGCCCCGGTTCTTCTGTAAATACATCTGTTTCCAGAAAGCCGGCTACAACCTGATGAATCGCCTGCTGCCCCTGACCTCCATCAAGCGGGATTCCTCTGCATGCATCTCATGCCGCCGGTGTGACAAGGCCTGCCCGGTCCAGATCAAGGTCTCAGCCAAAGAAACCATCTCAGGCAACGATTGCCTGGGATGCTACAGCTGCGTCGAGAAAGGGATCTGCCCTGAAAAGACCAACGCCATCCACCTGTCGTTCCTGGGAAAACGGGTAAATCCCCTTGTTTTCAGCATTGCCGCCCTTCTCTTTTACTATCTTCTCACCTGGACCATCCACACCGTCACCGCACCGTTAAACTAAAGCAACCCCCAATACTCCTGGAGATCATGTTGAAGAAATTTAAATATAAAAAATCAGCTGCTTTACTTATGCTTGTTTTAACAGCAGGTGTTATTCTGTCATATTTGGATGTAGAGGACGTTATCATTAACCATTATTACGAATTCCGGCTATCTGAAAAAGAAAAACTTAAAACAGTCGGCCTGTCAGACTATACGGCATCGATCCAGGGCTTAAGGGTTTCCTGTATCGAGCGCAATCTGTCAGGAATAACGTTTAACCATGACACAAACTCCCTGTTTGTTATTACAAACGGCCCGGAAGAGATCACTGAACTGTCCTGTGACGGAATTGGCATCAGAAAAATCCCGTTAAAAGGATTCCAAGACACAGAAGGTATCGTATATATTGGCAAGCAAATCTTTGGAGTCATTGAAGAGCGCAGAGCTGTGATATCCCTGATCCATATAGATAAAGCGACCTCTTTTATTGAAAAAAGATCTGTAAAAAAACAGCTTTGCTTTGATGTCGGGTACAAAAAGAACAAAGGATTTGAAGGCATTGCCTACAATCCGGCTGAGGATGCCCTATATGTGGTAACAGAAAAGTCGCCCATGGTGCTGTATAGAATCGACGGATTAACGGAAAACTCAGGCAAAAGTTCTGCCATAAGCATTAAAAAGCAGGAAAAAATAAAAATATCCGATCTTCATATGGAAGATCTTTCCGGCCTGCATTTTGATACTGTTTCAAACAACCTTATATTTTTAAGCGACAGATCCAGGCTGATTGCTGAGGTAACACTTCAGGGCAAGGTAATGGGCTTTAAGGAACTGGAAAAAGGATTTTCAGGTTTACAGGCTGATGTCAAGCAGCCTGAAGGCATAACCATTGACAAAAACAGAAATATCTACGTAGTAAGTGAACCCAATCTCTTTTATGCTTTTCAGAAAACCGATTCAAAACATTGATGGTAAAGACAGGAAGTTTAAAGCAGGCCCCCTGCCCCGGATCTCTTTTGAACCCCATATGGGATCCGGGCGTATTGGGGGTTGTCTGCCATGCGGTTATGGGGTATGGATAGTTCGACAAAAGAAAACATACCAGGGTGGAAAAGGAAACCATGCAGTCAATACACTGGGAAACCAAAAAATTTAAAGACCTGACCATTGAGGAGCTCTATGACCTGCTCAGGCTCAGGGTGGATGTGTTTGTGGTGGAGCAGACCTGCCCCTATCCTGAGCTGGACGGCAAGGACACCCATGAAGAGACCCTTCATATGACAGCCCTGACCGAAAACAATACCCTGGCGGCCTACCTGAGGATCCTGGGCCCGGGGGTCAGCTATCCCCACGTGAGTTTAGGCCGGGTTCTGGTGGCAAAAGAGTTCAGGGGCAAGGGCTTAAGTCATACCCTGATTGAAAATGCCCTTGCCGTAATCCAGGAGAGATGGCCGGGTCACCCTGTCACCATCGGTGCCCAGGAACACCTGAAAACATTCTATCAATCCCACGGATTCATCCCCGTCTCAGACACCTATCTTGAAGACAACATTCCCCACATGGACATGACCAGAAGACACCCATGAGAGATCACAGAGCCCCCCAGGGCAGTTTCAGAATGAACTTATACGGTCATTCCATTTGTTTAAGCACTCTCTCTGACCGTCCTTCTATGGCAAGTATGATGCCTTGAACAAGCTCATTTTCCTCATATTGGCTGGAGAAGTCCGTATAGGTCTTCTCAATCTGAGAAAGCATTTTATGACTAAAATTTATCAACTGTTTTTTAAGAACCATGGGACGAATATTTATCTCACCTGCAAATCTTTCCCAGTGCCTTTCCATAATCCATTCGAGCCTATTCTCTTTTCCTATTTTCATGGCAAGTTTTTGGGACAACTCTTCATAAACATTTGTACAAAGAAGGTCATAGAAAGGTGCTAATCTTATCTGCCTTGAGTGGTACAAGAAAGATAAGTTTTTAGCATGTGCATCCATATTCCCTATTAAATAATTGAAAAACACCCATTGCAGTAACTGCTGGGTATCTTTAATAGGATTGGCAGAATATTTACGGACAAGGTCAAAGCACTCTTTAAAACCGGGACCGCCATCCGCCTGATACTTTAATTCATGGGAAAGCCCCATGGCCTGACAAAAATCTTCCTGGTGCAAACGAATAACAGCATCATCATCATCAAAAATTCGATCATACCTTTGGATGAAAAACGCTTTTTGTTTCTCTTTTTTAATAATTTTAACGGAAGGAACCCTGAGATTTAAAGAACCCGCAAGCATCATACAGAAACACTCATTTTCAATAGAAGAGCGGAAATGAGCCATGGCAGGTTTCAAGATACAATTACTTGGAGCGCCATTTAAAGGGATATAAAAGAGTGTATTTTTATTAAATAGAGCAAGTTTTCCCTGAGCCCCTGCAAGTGATATCCGAATACCTTCTTCTCCTGCAAGCAAAGGTCGCTTGGGGATATTTTTTATCAGATCCGCTAATTGTTCGTCCGTAAGAGGACGATACCGATATTGGTCGCAAGATTCAGGAGATATTGATTCGGGAAAGATCGTTATTGCTCCGGCACATTCTCCGCCAAGAAGCTTTAGAAGCACGAAATCATTTTTCTCAGAAACACCAAGCCGCCTGGCAACTAAATCCCTTACAGCAGATTCCGGTAGCAGATTGGCAAAAAAAGATTTCACCTTATGATCTGGGAACACGGTATCCTGCAAAGGAATAGAAATGGATAAAGGGAAAGCATCAGAATCCTCAAGCCAACTCCTGGAGTAGGAAAATGAAAACCGTCTCTTATCGTCCAAACATAGACGACCAACTAAGTCTTCATTAAAAAAAATATTCAATTTTTCCACAATCAGCTCTCTCCACGTTTAATCAGGTGAAGTTCAAGCCCAAGTCCGTTCAACACTTCAAAGATCTTACCGATTTGAGCGGTTGTTTTACCCTTTTCAAGCTCTAAAACAAACTTTCTGCCAACATCAGTAAATTCTGATATCTCTTTTTGGGTCAGCTTTAGTTTTTTGCGTTCTTTGAGAATATATTGACCGAGTTCTTCAGAATTATTGATTTTTGTAAAAGGTTTCAATTCAACCCCCTATAAAAAGTTACCGTTAAGGGACTTTTATCATTTTTTAAATACCATTACAACAGAAAGTAACCGATCAAGGACTTTTTACCATTTCTGACCATCAGCACAACAAAAAGTCCCCGATCGGAAACTTTAATGCCCGAATAATCCTGCTTATTCACCTTTATCGTAGTTGTCTTTTATTGCATTCAGCAATATCTATGATATCCCATGATCAGGCAAGCTCTCTGGACGCCCTTCTCAGGAGTTCACCTATGGCAAGCCTGTTGGGACACCGGCGTTCCGCAATGGAATAATCGGCCGTGGCAATCTCCTGCCGGATCGCCATGGGCAGCCTGTGATAGCATGACCGGGCCTTTTCGTGATCGTTGTAGGCATGATAATACATGAGGCATCGCATCACCTTGGCAATGGGGATCTGGTTGGGGGCAACCGATTCACAGATCCTCGCACACCCGGCACAATAACAGGACAGGGTCTCGTTGGCATAGTTTTTCAGCAGCTCCATGTCCCGGGAAGTAAGGGCTGCCCTGTCCATGGCTGCCGCAGCATTAGCCATGAGAATGGTGGTGTTGGGCATCATGGAAAATGTGCTTGAGATCAGGGGATTCTCCCAGATCGCCTTGAGTTTTGCCTGGTGCAGGGTAAACCCCTTTGCCATGAACCGGTGGGCAAACGCGAGCGAGGTCTCAGTCTCCACCCCGATGGTTGCCGTGGGATGGGCCATGGCTGCCTGGGATTTGATTGCCACAAGCCCGATGCCGGCCTTTGCGCAGCTCTTGACCGCCTGTTGCATCTCTTTCCTGTGCATGAGCCGGTAGTTGTACGTGGTGACTATGCCGTCAATCCAGCCAAGTTTCGCCGCCCCAGCAAGGCACTGCTCCATGTTGGAATGGGTGGTAAACCCGAAATAGCGTATCTTTCCCTCACCCTTCAGGCGCTCGGCAACCTTCCGTATCCTGTCATCCAGGCTCTCGATCCGGTCCACGGCATGGATGACAAAGAGATCAATATAGGATGTGCCGATGTTCTCAAGGGTTTTATCCAGGTCACGGACCATGGTTGCAGGGTCCTTTGACTTGGTTTTTGACAAGAGGAAAACCTTTTCCCTCGACCCGGGATGTTTTTTAAAATAGAGACCGTATCCCTTGCCCCCAAACTTGTTGGTTGTTTCCCAGAAGTTAATCCCAAGTTTTGCAGCCTGCTCAATGAGGGAGATATTCATGGCCGTATCAAAATAGCCGCCAAGACCGAGCATTGATACCTTTACCCCGGTATTTCCAAAGACGCGGGTGCGAACCCTGGGATAAGAAGATCCCCCTTGTGCAGATGCAGACCATGTACCGGCATTCGCCACCGCAGCTGTGAACAACGATCCAGCCCCTGCAGCACCTGCGGTTCTGATAAACTCCCGGCGGGAATAGCTTTTTTCCATATTATCCATTTTCACTCCTTTTGTAAGGCGTGGCCCTTCACGGTTTTACGGGCATCGTTTTCATCCGGCAGTCCTTGAATCTGCACCCCAAATGGAAACCCGTTTATGGCAAGCTAACGGATTAATATTTTTGCGTCCAACGAAATAATTTGATATCTGCAATCGATAAAAACGATCACAGCTCCCCTTTTCTCCTTTTCATCGGCAAATTCCAGTATATCCCCCGGCTGGCAGTCCAATGCGTTGCAGATCGCGTCCAGGGTGGTAAACCGGATCGCCTTGGCCCGCCCTGATTTCAGTACGGACAGATTCTGCTAGGTGATACCGATCATCTCAGCCAGTTGTTTGGACTTCAACTTGCGTTTTGCTAACATCACATCCAGATTGACAATTATGGTCATCGTTTACACCGTCAGCTGATTTTCATCTTTAATTTTACGCCCCTCATCCATCACCATACTGATGAGCATAATGATACAGGCCACCACCATCAGTTTGACATGGTCACTACCTATACTGATTGCCAGGATCTTCTCGCCCGGCGGGTTGTTTATTGTCTTTGCCAGTATCAGAACCGTTTCGTTGACAACGTCTGTGAGCACCGCCCATAACGCAAACTTCCCCAGCAGTTTGAACTGCTTTACGTTTCCTGCCTCAAAATAAATACCCTTCTCATAGAGGAAAAAGAGCGATTTCAAGCTGTTTAAGGCAAACAGCATCACCAGAACAGCCGGGATTTCGCCCCCAAAGGCGATCAAACGGCTGTTAACCGCAAGAAATGCCGGAGCAGCTCCCTCAAAGACACCGTCCTGTATCATCGGCGGCAGGTGGTTATAGAACAACCAATAGAGTATTGGAATGGCGGGAGAGAAAGGCCGGTTTAAAAACTGAATCATCGAGATTAAGAATCAACTTGTTCCCGCTGCCATTGCTTAATAACAGTGGTCAGCGGGAACTCCTCAATTTTAGGAATAAACGTGAAGGATCCGATCAGTGAAGCCTGGTTTGCTTTTTTTCCGCTTCCTCCAAACTCTTATACCCTTTTTGCTGCACAAGTATTTTATAGATCTCTTCGGGCATGCTCTTTCCCGAAACCCTGAGATTTTCCGTGTCCTGGAACAGGGATCGAAGTGTTTTTTCAGAATAGCTTTCTAATTCACAACGCAGATAGGTTTCAAAAGAGGCCCAGTCGGTGCCGGGTTCTCCCCCGGATAGTGCTCGCCCTCCGGACATGATCCTGGGGTATTTATCGATGAACTCTTTTTGCCACTGAAGTTGTGCTTTCGCAATCTTATCAATATAGGGGCTGTTATTTTCACTGGGAATCAGGTTATCCATCCTGGCATACTTATACGTCATAAGGTTTCGCCTGAGATTCCGCGCTTCATTGATATCATCTAAGTAACTGACCAGGGTCTCCTCTGACCACGCCATGAGCTGTGCGGTCCTGTGAATCTTGAATTCCTCGGGAAAATCCCGGCAGGTGGGGCAACCCTGGGTTGAGGGATCTGGATCTGCCTTGGCGTTGACGGTGGAAAACATTTCCCACTCGCCTTCCAATATCTTTTTTATGGTTTCTTTCTTACCGGACAGATTCTTTTTTACTCCCCACAGGTTGTTTTTTAATTCCTTATCCTTGATCCGGCCCAGGACAGATGGAGCGTGATCCGTTAAAAAGGGAACCTTTTGATCGGTAAGCCCAAGGTCCTGAAGTTTAGATATAACTTTTTGAGAAATAAGTTCCATGGTGTCCTGCTGTTGTTTCCAGCCGCCCCCCCCGGAAGTAGTTTCACCTTGTCCGGTCAGGACCTTTTCAATCAGGGGGGCAATTTCTGCTCCCAGGATCGGTAACTGCGCAACTCCTTTTAGGAGCCACTTATAAAAAGGAGCATAGGTTTTGTTCAAAAGATAAATCAGCCGCATGATCTCTGTACAAAATTTCACATTGGCTGTGTTTGTGACATACGGGTCGTTTCTTAAAATACCCCGCTGCCAATTGTATTGCCCGGCTTGCCCTGCATGCATGCAGCAGTCCGCTATTTTCTTCAGCCTGAGGTCTTCGGGATAAAAATTAAGAAGGGTCGCTCGCCATTGGGAAAATTCCCCCAGGGGGTCGGAAAAAACCTTACCGTTGGTACAAAGAGCTAAATTCTCGGATGGAATGTTCCAGTCCTTTATGGAGTTCGGCGCTGTATTTAAACCTGTATAACGACCATAAAAATCGCTGATCGCCATGGCACCGACACGATCCTGTTCTCCCGGGCTCACCACACGCGGCCCAAAGCCTGCAAACTCTTTTGGAAGCGCATCATAGCAAGCCTGAAGTTCCTTCCCATAGCGTTGAAAGTCATCCAGGGAGACCCATAGGCAAAAGGAGGGGCCCCAATCATGATCACGTGAGTATTCATCATCAAATCCAAAACACTCGGAACCGGGACCTGCGAGACCAATCGCAACCCGCTCCATCAGACCTTTAAATATACTTTCGAAAACCTCTTTTCCGCATCCATTGTAATATGATTCACTAAGAGTCAGTCCGTTCATAATAACCTTTTTCATTGTTTTGCTGGCCGAAAGAGATAGTTTCAAACAGCCGGATATCTATTTTAATCTGAGGATATTGCCCCATAAATATTCTATTTTTTTTTACGATGCACCGGTCATCCTCCTCCAAACAAAAGAACCAGTTCCGCCTAGGCCGGTGCCTATACAACTGTACAATCCAAAAGGTCGCAGTTTACAACAAGTGCATCTGAAAAGAAACCCATCAGGATAAAATTTCAGCCTGACCAGCCTTGACTGCCGCAGATGCTTCTCCGGCATAAAAGCGATCCCCTTGACAAAAAGCGGCGTCCTATCTACCATGGACTTTTAAAAACCACACAGGTTCCTGGAGCACAAGGTATGACGTTTTTTTTTGCAAGCCCCTCAGAAATAAAGGATCTGTTCCCCATTAATACGATATTTAAAATCAGTCTTGTCCTCTTGGTTACAGCGCTCTTTCTGCTCCTTCCAAACGCTTCCCCTGTGGCAGGCGACGTCGCCAAAGAGCCTTTGACGGTAAAGGTCGGGGCATATAAGAACGAACCCAAAATTTTCATAAGCAACACTGGAACGGTTTCAGGATTCTGGCCTGAACTGATCGACCATATAGCGGACAGGGAGAACTGGAGAATAGAGTATGTCCAGGGCACCTGGGGTGAAAGCCTGGACAGGTTGAAAAACAGAACGATCGATTTAATGCCCGATGTCGCCTATACCGTTAAACGAAGCAAGCTCTATGATTTTTCCGAAGCACCGGTTCTTTTGAGCTGGTCAAGAATCTATGTAAATCAAGAGAACAATGAGATCGGATTGATAAGCGATCTGAACAACAAAAAAATTGCCGTTCTTAAAGGAAGTGTCAACGTCGAGGGGGCCGGCGGAATAAAAGAGATCGTCAGCAAATTTGGTTTAAAATGCACTTTCATGGAACTTGAAAGTTATACTGACGTCTTTGCAGCCCTGAAAAAAAACATTGCCGATGCCGGGGTAACAAACAGAGAATTCGGGGATGAAAACGAAAATAAATTTGAGGTAAAAAAGACGTCGGTAATGTTTCAGCCGATTGACCTCAAGTTTGCCTTTCCTAAAGATTCCCCGACGAACCGGCTTCTGGTAGAAAGAATCAACGTTCACATCAAGCGCCTCAAGAATGACAATGATTCCGTTTACTACCAGTTGCTTGAAAAATATTTTGAAACGGAAATAGCTGAAAAAACCGTTGAAGTGTTCCCGGGCTGGGGTAAAGCAGTATTGCAGTCCATCATCGTTTTACTGCTTATTTTTATTTCCGGACTTGTCTTCTCAAGAATTCAGGTAAAAAGAAAAACAAAAGAATTATGGGTCAGGAACCAGGAGTTACGGGAAAGCCAGGAGCTGTTTTCCCAGTTCATGGATTATCTTCCGGCAATCGTATTTATCAAGGATAAAAACAGTAAAACCCTGTTTGTCAACAGGCACATGAATGAGCTTCTCGGAGCAGATGGCTGGGTAGGGAAATCCATTTTTGAGATTTTCCCAAAGGATACAGCCGAAGCGATGATTTCGGATGACAGGGAAGCCCTTTCAAAAGGGTACAAAAATATTATTGAAGAGGTGCCTGGTAAAAACGACAAAATCCATCTTTATAACACTCAAAAATTCAGGATCGACATTCCCGGAAAACCGCCCCTGCTGGGAGGGATCGCCATGGATATTACAGAACTTGAAAATACACGCAAAGAACTACAGAGGAACAACGAACGCTTTCAGATCATTATGGATAGCCTTGATTCCCTTGTATATATTTCGGATATGGATACATATGAATTGTTATTCATAAACAAATACGGACGGGATCTCTGGGGGGATGTCACCGGAAAGCTCTGCTGGAGAACCCTCCAGTGCAACCGGACCGGCCCCTGTGACTTTTGCACCAATGACAAACTTCTGGATGCCCAGGGAAGCCCAGCCGGAGTTCATGTGTGGGAATATAAGAATACGGTTACGAATAAATGGTATGAATGCCGGGACCAGGCGATCAAATGGACCGATGGCAGGTTGGTCAGGCTGGAGATCGCAACCGACATCACCGAGAGGAATCGTTCCCGGGAGATGATGATTCAGTCTGAAAAAATGCTTTCCGTCGGAGGGCTTGCCGCTGGCATGGCCCATGAGATCAACAATCCCCTGGCAGGCATGATGCAGAATGCCCAGGTGCTCCTTAACCGGTTTTCCCAGACCTTTCCGGCGGATGAAAAAGCCGCCATGGAAGCCGGCACAACGTTACCGGTCATTAAGGATTTCATGGAAAAGAGGAATGTTCTTCAAATACTTCAATCGATCCACGATGCCGGCCACCAGGCGGCAAGGATTGTCGAAAACATGCTCAGTTTTGCAAGAAAAGGTGATTCAACCCGGCACAAACAGAACATCTGTGAAATCATGGATAAAACCATCGAGCTTGCCCAGAATGATTATGATCTGAAAAAGAAATATGATTTCAGGCAATTTGAAATCATAAAAGAATATGAACCTAATCTCCCCCTTGTTCCCTGCGAGAGCAGCAAGATTCAGCAGGTCGTCTTCAATATTCTTAAAAACGCCACGGAAGCCATGGTCGACGATAAACAGGCCGATAAAAAACCAAAGCTGATCCTCCGTTTGAAAACCGATAAAAACAAGATCCACATGGAAATTGAGGACAATGGCCCGGGAATGAATGAAGAGACCAGCAAGCGCATCTTTGAACCTTTTTTCACAACCAAGGAGATTGACAAAGGCACCGGCCTGGGTCTTTCCCTGTCCTATTTCATTATTGTGGAGGATCACGGCGGTGAAATGGATATTGAATCCACTCCCGGCAAAGGCACAAAATTCATTATCAGACTGCCCATTTAAGACAGAAAGATCTCCACCGCCCAAAGGCCATGGAGATCTTTTTTTGATGCAACCACCGGGGGTTGGGTTATCCCAGGATTTTTTTCAGATCACCCTCTGCTGTGCCAATGGGTGTTAGATTGTAGTTTTTCACCAGCACATCCAGGATGTTGGGCGTGACAAAGGCCGGCAAAGAGGGGCCCAGGTGGATATCCTTAATGCCCAGATGGAGAAGGCTCAGGAGTACAGCAACTGCTTTTTGCTCATACCAGGAGATAATAAATGACAGCGGCAGGCCGTTGACATCCGTATCAAAGGCCTTGGTCAGGGCCACGGCAATCTGGACGGCTGAATGGGAGTCATTGCACTGGCCCACATCCAAGAGCCTGGGAATGCCGTTGATATCCCCCAGCTGATGCTTAAAGAATTTAAATTTTCCACAGGCCAGGGTCAGCACAATACTGTTGTCCGGTGTTTTCTCAACAAACTCCGTATAATAATTTCTGGATTTTTTAACACCGTCACAGCCGCCCACCAGAAAGAAATGACCGATGGAGCCGTCCTTTACGCCGGCCACGATCTTGTCTGCCACACCCAGTACTGCGTGATGGCCAAATCCCACCAGCACTTCCATGTCCGGCAGGTCCTTGGTATAACCGGGGAGTTCAAGGGCCTGGTCAATGAGAGGTTGCAGGTTCTGTTTGCTCACATGGGTGACGCCGGGCCAACCCACGGTACCAGTGGTGAAGATATTTCGCTTATAGGTCTGCTTGGGTTTCTGGATACAGTTGGAGGTCATGAGAATCGCGCCGGGGAACTTATCAAATTCTTTTCTCTGGTTCTGCCAGGCGCTTCCGTAATGACCGTAGAAATGGGGAAATCGCTCTTTGAGTTTGGGATAACCGTGGGCCGGAAGCATCTCACCATGGGTGTATACGGTGATCCCCTTGCCCTGGCTTGCAATGAGAACGGCTTCCAGATCAATGAGGTCATGGCCGGACACCAGGATCGCCTTGCCTTTTTTTGCCCCCAGGGGCACCGGGGTTGGAACCGGGTTGCCATAGGCCTCGGTGTTGCCCAGGCTGAGCAGTTCCATGGCCCTCAGGTTTTTCTCTCCGCATTCCAGGACAAGGCCGAGGAGTTCGTCGGCACCCAGGCTTTTGTTTTCCAGGGCAGCCAGTGCCCTGTGGACATATTCATAATTGCCCTCATCTTCCTGGTCATGTTCGGCTGCATGGTCCGTATAGGCTGCCATCCCCTTGATACCGAAAAGAAGCAGATGCTGGAGGGAACGGATATCCGGATCCACATCAAGGTCGGAAAAGAGCCCATAGGCTTTTGCCTGTTTAACCATGCCGTCAAGGGAGGGTTTCAGTTTCAGGGTGACCGCATCACTACCGGTATCAACCGTTCCGCCGGCAGCTTTGACTTTTTGTACCATCTTGTCCCTCAGCCCCACGGACTGAAAAAGCAGGTCTTCAAACCGGTAAGGATCAAATTCCACATTGGTCAGGGTGGAGAACATGGCCATGCAGGTGAACCGGTTGACCTCAGCATCTGAGATATTGACCTTGCGACCTGCCGTTGCAGCAATGGAAAGCCCTTTAAGGGTGTGGATAAGAAGATCCTGGAGAGCTGCCACCTCAGCTGTTTTACCGCAGACACCCATCCGGGTACACCCCCTGCCCCCCATGGTCTGTTCACACTGATAGCAGAACATCTTATTTTTGTTTGCATCTTTTGCAACCGCTTGTTTAGATGCCAGGAGGGAGGGCAGCAGGGCGCTTCCAGTGACAGCCAAGGTACTTTTTTTCAAAAAGCTACGGCGTGAGATATCTTTTTTCTTCATGGTCTCTCCTTATCTGCAGGTTGATTTTATATCACATTGTGGGATATCATAGGCGAATTGGCTGCCGGTTTCCTTGATACAGATCAAGAAAAGGAAAAAACACAGGAATGCACGACTATCTATTGTTTACGACAAAGGTATTACATTTTGAACAATAATCAAAAAAACGCACTGCAAACCTTGGTTCAATTCAATAACAGAATTATCCGCGACCTGATGATCCGCTCCAGGATGGGCATTACAGTGTATCTCGTCCTGTGGGGTATCATTATATTTTCCACCGGCCTATACCGGATCAGACCGATCTTTTCATGGTCTGTGCTGGCCATATTCTTTTTGATCAGCCTTGTGCGGATCAAGCAACAGATCGATTTTCGAAAACCAGCCCCCCATCGCCGGCAAGTCCGTTTCAGTTCTCTGGCCGTCACGGTTCTGACCCCTGCAGGCATCTGGAGCGCCCTGTTTATTTACTCCATGTTCCACCCCGTGGACACCGAGTTCAAACTTTTAATGATGTTAACCACAACCGGGTTATGTTCCGGCGGCACCACCTTATACGTCCCGGACAAGCGCCTTGCGTTGGCATACATTGCCATCCTGCTACTGCCCACGGCCATCCTTCTCATCCTGTTCAAAAGAGGGGAACTTCCCGCCCTGCTGATCATTTTAACCTATTTTTCATACATGGTGATGATCACACTCAAGGGATACAATGAGTACCGGTATGCGCTCTCGAACGAAGCCAAACTGGAAGAAAAAAGCAGGGAACTCAAACGGATCAGCGAAACGGACGGTCTTACCGGTGCCTACAACCGGCGCTATTTCAGCAAAATTTTCGAGATAGAATGGAAACGGGCCTCCCGTGAAGGCACTCCCCTGACGTTAATCATCATCGATCTTGATCACTTTAAAAAGGTCAACGACACCTATGGCCACCCGGCCGGCGACCAGGTCCTGAAAACCGTAACCCGGGAATTCCAAAAGACCTTCAAGCGGTGTACGGATGTGGTGGTCAGATACGGTGGGGAAGAGTTTGCCATTTTACTTCCCGGAACCGATTCTCAAAATGCATTCCAGATGGCAGAATCGCTTCGCAACTATATTGCGTCCTTGTACGTGACCTACGAGGAGTTCAAAATCCAGATAACCATCAGCGCAGGGATCGCCTCCTGTATCCCCAGGCATACCAAACCCAGCACACTCCTTATGATGGAAGCTGACACAGCGCTTTACAAAGCCAAAAACAACGGAAGGAACCAGACCAAGGCCATGATCATATCGTAATCATTCCCGGTCCCGCCAGGATTCATGCCTTGCAAACCTGATCATTATCCTAATCTATTGACAAACAGCGGCGCCATATCTATCATGGGCCGCGAATACGGCATACAGGCTCTTGTTTTATGGTGCCATTAAAAAAAGGAAAAGGCTCATTTTTACACCTGTCAAATTTTGCAAAAACACTCCCAGGGCATCCCGGCGAACCGGTCTTCTTTCCTTGCTGACGATTCTCTTCCTGATCGCGTCCCTTACCACCGTTGAGGCCGCCAAAGAACCTTTGACGGTAAAGGTCGGCATATCTGAGAACAAGCCCAAAATTTTTATAGACGACCAGGGAAAGGTGTCCGGCTTCTGGCCGGAACTGATTGAATATATAGCGGCCAAAGAGAACTGGACATTAGAATATGTTCAGGGATCCTGGACCCAGGGACTGGACCGTTTGAAAAACCGTAAAATTGATATCCTGCCCGATATCGCCTATACCGCAAAACGAAGCATGATCTATGATTTTTCCGAAGCAACGGTTCTTTTGAGCTGGTCAAGACTCTACATAAACCAAAACAATCATGAAATTGCATCCATCAGTGATCTGAAAAACAAAACAATTGCCGCTCCTAAAGAAAGTGTCAATTTAGACGGTCCCGGCGGAATAAAAGAGATCGCCAGTCAGTTTGATTTAAAATGCACTTTCATGGAAGTTGAAAATTATCCTGCTGTTTTTAAAGCCCTGGAAAACAACCATGCCGATGCCGGGGTAATAAGCCGGGACTTCGGAGATAAGAACGAAGACAAATTTGCGGTAAAAAAGACAGCGGTGATTTTTCAGCCCATGGACATCAAGTTCGCCTTCCCGAAAAACACCCCCACCACCCGGCATATTGCAGAAAGAATCAACGTCCGCATAAAGCAGCTCAAGGATGATAACGATTCAATCTACTACCGGTTGCTTGGAAAATATTTTGAAGCCGAAGTCGCAGAAAAGACGGTTGAAGTGTTCCCCGGCTGGGTTAAGACCCTGTTACAGCTCACCATGGCTCTACTGCTTATTTTCACTTCCGGGCTGGTCATCTCACGGATTCAGGTAAAAAGAAAAACAAAAGAATTATGGGCCAAGAATCAGGAGTTACAGGAAAGCGAGGAGCTTTTTTCCCTGTTTATGGATTATCTGCCTTTAATGGTCTTTATCAAGGATGAGAACAGTAAAAACCTGTATGTTAACAAGCGCACAAATGAGCTTCTCGGCGAAAAAGGCTGGGTTGGAAAATCCGTTCTTGATATTTTGCCAAAGAAGAGAGCCGAGGCGATGGTTGCAGATGACAGGAAAGTTCTTTCAACCGGTTACAAAAATATCTTTGAAGAATTCCCCGATAAGAACAATGAAATGCGTTTTTATAATACGCAAAAGTTCAGGATCGAACGTCCAGGTAAACCGCCTCTGCTGGGAGGGATTACCGTGGATATTACTGAACTTGAAACCGCCCGCAAAGAACTGCAGATGACAAACAAGCGCTTTCAGATCATCATGGATAGCCTTGATTCGTTAGTCTACATTTCTGACATGAACACATATGAACTGTTATTTGTAAACAGGCATGCCCGGGATCTCTGGGGGGATGTCACCGGAAAGACCTGCTGGAAAAGCATTCAGACCGATCAGCCCGGGCCGTGCGACTTTTGCACCAACCACAAGCTCCTGGATACCCATGGCAATCCATCCGGTGTTCATGTGTGGGAATACAGGAACACGGTTACGAACCGATGGTATGAATGCAGGGATCAGGCGATTCAATGGACCGACGGCCGATTGGTCCGCCTGGAGATCGCCACCGACATCACCGAGAGAAAACACTCCCGGGAGATGATGATTCAGTCGGAGAAAATGCTCTCTGTCGGAGGGCTTGCAGCCGGCATGGCCCATGAGATCAACAACCCCCTGGCCGGCATGATGCAGAATGCCCAGGTGCTCCTGAACCGGTTTGACAACTCCTTTCCTGCGGATGAGAAAGCCGCCATGGAAGCCGGCACCACCCTGCCGGTCATTAAGGATTTCATGGAGAAGCGCAATATTATTAAAATCCTTCATTCCATCCATGGCGCAGGCCAACAGGCGGCAAAAATCGTCGAGAACATGCTCGATTTTGCAAGACAGAGTGATGCCACCAAACACAAACAGAATATCGCTGAAATCATGGATAAAACCCTGGAGCTTGCCCAGAATGATTATGATCTGAAAAAGAGATATGATTTCAGGCAATTCCAAATCGTAAAGGAATATGATCCGGATCTTCCCTTTGTTTCCTGCGAGGGCAGCAAGATCCAGCAGGTGATATTCAACATTCTGAAGAACGCCACGGAAGCCATGGCCGAAGTAAAACAGACCGATAAAGCCCCCGGCCTGATCCTCCGGTTGAAAAAAGATGAGCACAAAATTCACATGGAGATCGAGGACAACGGTCCGGGTATGGATCAAGAGACCAGCAAGCGCATCTTTGAGCCGTTTTTCACCACCAAGGAAACGACCAAAGGAACCGGCCTGGGTCTCTCCCTGTCCTATTTTATTATCGTGGAAGACCACGGCGGCGAAATGAACATCGAATCCACCCTGGGAAAGGGAACAAAATTCATCATCACCCTTCCCCTGTAAAATTAGGATTTCAGGAACTCCCCGCAGCTGATCACCCGGTCACACACCATGGCCAAAGCCGCTAAAAACGAGGTTTTCACCTGGTCCGCCGTGACACTCCGGCCATTGAACTCCAAAGCCCGGGCAGCCGTTGCATCATGGATCAGGGTGCAGTCAAATCCCAGGTCCTTTGCCGCCCTTACCGTGGCATCCACGCACATGAACGTCATACACCCCGTGACAACCAGCTTCCGGATATTCTGCGCCCGAAGCATCTCCAACAGCCCGGTTTGGGCAAAACTGTTGGGGGAATGCTTCACAATCACCGGTTCCTCCCCTTCAGGCTTTACAACCCCGTTGATCTTCTGGCCTTCTGTTCCGGGAAGAAAAAAACTGGCCGTTTCACCAACGGATTCATGCTGCACATGGAAAACCGGCAACCCCTTTTCCCGGAAATAAGCCAGTATCTCAGCCGCTTTCTCCCCGGCTTCCCCTACCCCCTCAAGCGCCATTTTACCCCCGGGAAAGTAATCGTTCTGGATATCGATCAGCAATAATGCGGTCTCTTTCATTTTTCATCTCCTTGTTTAAAGTTTCCATGATTGTATCCGCAAAATCTCCCCTTGAGAAGTGTCTGTATTGACAAAAAGGATGCGATATCGGACAATCTTCATTTTAACCCCAAAGGAGCACCATGACTAAAATCGGCATCCTGGCCCTTGAGAACTGCATGCAGTCCAGCGTCACCGGACCCTTTGACATCCTTTCCGTGGCCGCCCTGTTCGACCTTGCAATCATCGCAGACAACAATCTGACCGTAACCTGTTTCAACGGCCTCCAAATCACCCCCCATATGAGTAAACAGGATTACAACCCCGACATCATCATGATCCCGGTGATCTTTGGCGACCTTGACCCCATCCTCGCCAACAAACCCCTGATCGCCTGGCTCCGGGATCAGCACCAAAAGGGCGTCTGCATCTGTGCCGTCTGTGCAGGCGTGTTCCTAATGGCCGAGACCGGCCTCCTTGCCAACAGAACCGCCACAACCCACTGGAACCTGGCAGACGAGTTTCAAACCCGCTACCCAGACGTCATCCTCAAGCCCGAGAAAATGCTCGTGGATGAGGGGGATTTCATCACAGCAGGCGGGGTCACCGCCTACATGGATCTCTCCCTCTATCTTGCCGCCCGGTTCGGATCCCCCGACCTTGCCCTGTCCCTCTCAAAAACCCTTCTCATCGATCCCTTAAGAAAGTCCCAAACCCCCTATTCCTCATTCCGCATCAACACCACCCACGGTGACGAACAGATCCTGCACGTCCAGCACTGGATGAAGGAAAACGCTGCCGCTCCCATCTCCATATCCCAACTTGCCGAACAAGCAGGCCTGGGCCAGCGCACCCTGGCCAGACGATTCAAAAAGGCCACCGGCGATACCCCCCTTGAGCACCTCCAGCATCTCCGCATAGCAAATGCCCGCACCCTCCTTGAGACAACCAGCCAATCCATCGACGCCATCACCCATGCCACCGGCTATGAAGATGTCAGCTCCTTCAGAAGACTCTTCAAAAAAGTAACCGGCCTTTCCCCCACCGCCTACAGGAAAAAGTTCAGCCTCTATTGACACGCCCCCCACTTTTTGGGATACCAAATAATTTAACCTCTGTAATCGCTAAACCCGATTAAAGGCGACCCAAATGGAGATACGGCAACTCAAAACATTCCAAACCGTGGCCCAGCTCTTAAGCTTCAACCGCGCGGCCCAGGTCCTGAACTACGCCCAGTCCACCGTATCGGCTCAGATAAAGCTCCTTGAACAGGAGCTGGGCGTCTCCCTGTTTGAACGCCTGGGCAAACGCATCGTTCTCACCCAGGAAGGCCAGAAGCTGATCCGGTATGCCCGTAAAATGGTGGATATGGAACAGGAGACCCTCACCGAGATGTCCCGCAAAGAGGAGCCCCACGGCTCCATCTCCGTCCGCATCCCCCAGACCCTGAGCACCTACCGCCTCCCCGACATCCTGCAACAGTTCAAAACCCGCTATCCCAAGGTGGGTTTCAACGTAAGCACCTGCGCCTCCTACACCCTTGAGCAGGAGCTAAAAGCCGGCATCATCGATGTGGCCTTCCTCCTGGCCGACTCCATCAACGCCCTGGATCTCCAATCAGAGGTCCTGGCAATCGAACCCCTCATCCTGGTCGCCGATCCCAACCACCCACTTGCCGCCAAACCAATAATCAACACCAAAGATCTTGAAGGAGAGTCCATCCTTCTGCCCAAGCACGACTGCGGCTACAAAATGCAGTTCGAGACCATGCTCTCCGAGAGCCAAATAAAATCCACCATCACTGAACTCAACAGCATCGAATCGGTCAAGCAATGCGTCATAAGAGGCATAGGCATAACCATCATCCCCCAAATCGCCGTAGCAGCAGAGATCGCCCAAAAAAAACTCACCCCCCTCCCCTGGACCGATGACACCATAGAATCCGCCGTGCTGATGATCCACCACAAGGACAAATGGATCTCCCCCGTACTCAAAACCTTCATGGACATATCAAGAGAGGTCTGTGCACCTTTGCGGCAGTCGCCAAGGAGAAACACCTCACCAGGGCAGCCAAGCGCCTCCACACAAGCCAGCCCTCGGTCAGCGCCCACATCAAGGCCCTTGAGCAGGAACTCGGCATCGCCCTGTTCCAGCGAAGCAAAAAAGGAATGACCCTCACCGACCAGGGAGAGCTCATGCTTGCCAAGGCCATAACAGTGCTTGACTCCTCCACCGCTCTTCTCAACCAGGCAGAAAAGATCAAGGGCCAACCCATCGGCGGAGTAAAGATCGGCATCAACACCCACCCGGATATCCTCAGGATCACCAGCCTCTTTGACCAGGTCAAAACCCTGTACCCCCAATTGACCCTCCAGCTGATCCAGAGTTCATCCCAGCGGGTGGAAAAGTACCTTAAAACCGGAGAGTTCGACGGCGGCTATATCCTGGGACCACCCGCAACCCCGGGCATCAAAACCCGCTTTCTCAGATCCGTAGACTTCCTGGTGGCAGGCCCCGCCTCCTGGAAACAAAAGCTCAAAAACGCCACCCCCCAACAAATCGCAGCCCTGCCCTGGGTGGTAAACACAAAGGGAAGCCCCCTGGGCAAGCGTATCGAGGAACATTTCGGCCAGAAAGACCAAGACCTCCTGAAGACAGTGGAAGCGGATGACGAGACAATGATCCGGCTGATACAGGCGGGCGCCGGACTGGGGTTGATGGCCCGGAAGGAGACCGAAGCCGCCGAGAAAGCAGGCCGGGCCGCCCTCTGGCGTGGCAAGACCCTGGCCCTGGATCTGTTCTTTACCTATCTTGAAACCAGGAGCGATGACCCCAAAATCGAGGCCATGCTCCGGGTGCATGATGCTGTCTGGCATCCTTGAGCTGCGTCAGCATAAGACTTTATCGAATCTATCTTTGCTTGAATAAACACCCACTGTGATATAGGGAGCAATTGAAGGCTTTCGAAAAATTCCGCTTTTTTTTTTCACAGGACCATCAAATAATATTTTAGAAAAAAATTGAGACAAGAGCCCTCATCGCATAAGGTGTGTGCGGAAAAACCGCTCTTTTTCCCAGTGTTATTTAAACTGCCGTTCAGACAACAAAAAGGGAGAAAGTATGACACTCTTAACTTTGTTTAAAAAACCAAATCTCAGAGTGTAGAGCAAATATTGGGCTCTTACCTCAAAATAATTATACTTAATAAACTGTCTTTAATTCCTTTTTCTCTAGCATATTTAGTAGATCAATAGTTTTCCAATTTATAAACCATTCATTATTCCCCATATAATTCAACATTTGTTCTAAAGCCTTTGCCTCGGGAATAGTTTTATTATTGTCTTTGTAGAATTTCGTCAAAAGTTCCTTTTTGAAAGCCACATCAAGATAAGGACACGATAGGCTGTCAAGGAAAATGTAAACAACTTCTGAGTTTCTTTGTATGTCAGACAAATCCGTTAATTTTAATTTAATTTGAATTTCGAGACCATCCCTTAATTCTCTGTAATCTTGATTATCTTTAATATAAAATAGGCAAGACATTATTTCGAAGTAACTAAAGGAAGAACTGGTAAAATCGAAAAGTTTCTTCATAAAACCGCTTGACAAAAGATAATCTCCCCCCATCTCGCTTATTGAAAGAATGATATTAATTTTTTCAAGAGGAATCAGATTTTCTCTATGAGTTTTTTGAGAAAATTGATTTTGTTTAAGTAAATCAATTGTCAATTCGAATATTTTCTGTTTTATAGTTGGCTCATATTGGGGAAATTCCTTTTCGAAAAATCGACAGCTTAAAATTATTGATTTCCCAAGAGAATAGGATGAATTAACTGATGGCTGAACGCTATAAAAGAAGTATAGCGTTTGTAATATGGTAATAAAACAATTTTTGTATTTTGCATCTAACTCTTCTTTATTCTCGATTTTTTTCAAATCGATATCGACCAATTTAAGAATTCGGTTAGACAAGGATGATATTATATAACCTGAGACTAAACTATATCCATAGTTACCCTCGGTACAAATAGACTTTATTGTGTTTATAAAACTATTTACCAGTTTGTCGACCCTAAGTATTGATTCGGGAAGAATAATCTTTTTATCATCAACTGTTGCTATTTTTGTAAACTTTTTAAAAAAATCATTTACTTCCAAACTAATAGTCCGAATTATTCGAGATTGTTCTGTATAAAAAGGTCTATAAAATGTTTTAATCTTTCTTTCGTTTATATGAAGATTATATTTTGAAAATTGATCGGTTAATTCTTCAACGACTAAAACGGAAGTTGCTTCGTCTATTGAAAAAATAAAGGTATCATCGACATATCGCCTAAATGTATATTCTTTACCAAATTTAATATTGTGTTTGTTTGATAAGGAGGCTATTGTTTTTATATCGACATCTTGACAAATAATTTCTGCAAAAACCCTACTTATTTCGGGACCAATTATAATCCCATTTGTTTCATTATCATTACACCGTTGCATTAAAGTATCAAATACTTGTCCAAATGAAGATTTTATATCGATATTTTTTTTAGCAAAAGATTTAGATTTAACAGCCCATGCAATAGTATGAGTATAAATACTATCAAAGCATTTCGAGATATCAATCATCCACATTGATGAGTATTTTTTCTCAAATTTTAGATAATCACTAGAATCAAAAAACTTGTGAAGCCTATTCACTCCACGATAAGCAAAGTAGGATGACGGATGTTTTATTGTTTTGTCTTCCTCCTCTGTATCAATTGAATCTAGTTTATATCTTTTAATATTTTCGTTTTTGTTTTTAACATAAAATGAGCTTCCAATTTTTTGTGGCGAACGTAGCGAAGCCTTACTCTTGGAACAATGGAAACAAATAACGCCACTATACTCACGGTAAAACCCTATAAATCTCCATTGAGAATAGGGGTGCATCAATGATAAAGTTCTTAATGAGTAAGAATCTTTTTTTATTTTGTAAGATAGTGGGATTGTGCTTTTATTTTCTTGTTCACCGATAACGATATAATCAAACAGGTCTTTGGGGTAATAGTTGTTTTTTTGAGACAACAGACAATTACGGTAAAAGCCATCATTTGAAAAAATAATTGGAACTTCGGATGGAATAGTTTCTGAAAGTAAGATTCGGTGGGAATCACTTTTGTTAACTCTATTTTGTTTATTCATAAGCCCAACATTCCATAATTTTAGTTAACCGTTGTTGGGAAAAATGAAAAAACACTTTTTGGGTGAAGCCATTGCAGAAGGTTAATTTTAAAAGATTTCGTCTGTCATCAATGGATAAAAGATTATTGACTTTAGTTGAGACTTTACCATTTGTTGACAGCAATGCCTTTTTTAGAAATATATCTAAATCTTTCAAACAATAAGAATTTTCGAATGTAACATGCTTATAGCTATAGTATATTCCAGCTTTTCTCTTAACACCTGATTTTCTATCGATCAAACTATAGTTTCCTGAAATCAACCTAAGGCGATCTAAAAGCAAATCATAATCCTTATTTTTGCAAAAGGAAAGAAGACTTCGAATTATTCTTGTTTTTATTTTTTTTACTTTTTTAGGTGCTATATCGACAAACACATTTCTATAATTTTGTTTAATATTTTGTTTGGGAGGATTTTTTATAGTAAGCTCATATCCAAGATAGTTAAATTTAGCTAATATTTTATCAGCTTCACTCTTAGCATTTTTTGAAATATCAAAGACCTCGGTCTTTTTAGGATTAAATTGCAAACCACTCATTTTTTTTTCTAAACTGGTTATAAATTCTGTTCTCTCCTCCAAAGCACTTGTAATTATAATTATGTCATCAACAAAACGAGAGTAAAAAAAAACATTATTATTATTTTGGCAGTAATTATCAAATCTTCTCATTATTAGTTCAGATAGAATCGCACTTAACCGCAAACCTCTTGGTAGTCCTCTGAAACCGAATCCTTCAATATGTCCTAATAAAGATTCTACAACTCTGGTAGTAGGTTTAGAAATTACAATATTCTTTTTCATTTCTTGCAGCATGTTTGCAGTATCAATGGTCTCATAGAATGATTTAATATCAAGTTTATAAATTCTATAAGGCACTCCTTCACGCAAAAAACATATCAAATTACTAACAATGTTATCTCTATTCTGTTGTTTAACACTTGTTATTCTTTTTATATTTTCAGATGCTTTCCTCAACAACAGTTCATCTTGTAAAAACTTAATTTTATATACTATTTTCCCATTTATAATATTTTTCACAACATTAATATTGTCTACAAATCCAGTTACCGATTTTTCAATGCACTGATTGACAATCTGACATTTAACATTTTTATCATATAAACCAGGATTCTTTGCAAAATCAGATTTTATTATAAGATTTGAAATTGTTTTATCTGTAAAAGATTGGTCAAACATACCTTATCCTAAAACACTACAATGAGTTCAGCATTTTTGCATAATTTTCAATAAAAAAACCCGTCCCCCACACAATTCCGACATTTCTTTTCCGCTCAACCACACAAAAAAATTCTTGTCAGAACTACCAAAGTAGAATTAAAATTACAAGAATTTATTTCATTTAAGAGGTTTATTATAGACTCAGAACAAAACGAACAAAAGACAACCGCTACTATTTCGTTTTTCTTGAGAAATAATGTAATAAAATAACAAACGACAGGCACCCCCTCCCGGATCGCAATAAACAATTCCAAATCGAATTCGTTGACGATTCATTTGTTATCAATGCCCAAAGAGTGAGGCGTCGAACCGCCAAACCCTATACATGTTACCTATAGTCAGTAATAAAGGGCTATCTAACCAAGCTGATCTTCTATCTCCAGCAGGCGGAATATTTACATATCCTCTCCCCACGACATGCCTCTCCTGTTTTCAGAAGCCCACCGCCCATTGCGACGACAAAATCAGCCAGGAACGGATTTTCGGTTTCTCTGGAACATGGGATAGGACTACGGCCACGGATATGGCAAATCCCTTTGGGGAGCCTGGATGAAACACCGTATAATTCCAGACGTTGAAGGCAGGAATTATACGGCTAAGAAGAGATTAGCAGCAACGGCCTGAGAGGGATTCAGCCTGATAGGAACTCCTGACAAAGGGTGCCGACGCCACATTGGCAAACCCTATCTTCAGCGCTTTTTCCTTTAAGCTGTCAAAGGTTTCAGGGGTATAGTACTCGGTCACCGGAAGATGGTTCCGGGAGGGCTGGAGGTACTGGCCCAGGGTGAGGATGGAACACCCATGATTATGGAGGTCTTTCATGGTCTGGATCAGCTGGTCCTGGGTTTCCCCGAGGCCGACCATGATGCCTGATTTTACCGGGATATGGGGCGCTATTTGAGATGCCCGTTTGAGCAGATCCAGGGACCTTTGGTAGATGGCTTCCGGCCTGACCGTGGCATAGAGGGAGGGGACTGTTTCTATGTTGTGGTTGAGGACATCGGGTTGTGCGGCCAGGACGGTTCTCAGGGCTTGTTCATCTCCCTGGAAATCCGGGATGAGCACTTCTATTCCTACCCCGTCCACGGCTGCGCGGATGGCTTGTATGGTCTCGGCAAAGTGGGCGGAGCCGCCGTCCTGGAGATCGTCCCTTGTGACCGAGGTGACCACCACGTATTTGAGTCCGAGTTCCTTGGCGGCCTTGGCCACGCGGAGGGGCTCTGAGGGGTCGAGGGTGTCCGGGGTGTCTGAGGTGACGTTGCAGAAGCGGCAGTTGCGGGTGCATTGGCGGCCGAGGATCATGAAGGTTGAGGTTCTTTTTGAGAAGCACTCCCACATGTTGGGGCATTTGGCTTCCTGGCAGACGGTGTGAAGGTTGGAGGAGGCGAGGAGGTGCCTGACCTTTTCATACTCCGGTCCGGTGGGAAGTTTACGTTTCAGCCAGCTTGGTTTTGCTTGTTTCATGATCCTCTCCGATTTTTTTTATAGCGCCTTTTTAAGTTGTTCCGGTGTCACGGTTTTGAATGAGAACCCGGTGACGTGGCTTAGGTTATCAAGCAGATGCGTTTTCACGGTGGTAGTCATTGGGGGATTGCCGAGATCCTGGGCCATGGAGGTCATGCCCACGCCCTGGAGGCCGCAGGGGTTGATCCAGGAAAAGGGGGTGAGATCCAGGTTGACGTTGAGGGCCAGGCCGTGGTGGCAGACCCCGTGTTTGACGGAGAGACCGATGCTGCCGATCTTGTTGTTTGCGACCCAGATGCCGTGGTTTTTGGGGTTGCGGGCTGCGTTTACCCCAAAGGTCTGGCAGGTGCGGATCATGGTCTCTTCCAGGGTGTTGACGAAATCGGCTATTCCTATGTTGGCCCGGGAGATGTCCACGATGGGGTAGAGAACGATCTGGCCGGGGCCGTGGTAGGTGATGTTGCCGCCTCGTTTGGTGGGGATCACAGGGATCCCTTTTTCTTTGAGGAAGGCGGGGGGGACCCGGAGGTTCTCGGTGCCGCCTCGTTTGCCAAGGGTGAAGACCGGGGGGTGCTCAAGCACCAGGATCACGTCGGGGGTGAGATCTCCCTCGGTTTTGGCGAGGGAGATCTGCTGCTGGAGCGTGTAGGCTTCCTGGTAATTGATAACCCCAAGGTCTGTTACCCATTTCTCAGGTGTTGAGTTATCCACAGAGGCACGGTTTCCTTGCGGCGGCAACCTCGTCCATGCGTTTGACTTTGGGGAGGTTGGGGGCCGTTTGAAGGAGTTCCGGGGTTTCCTCGGCTTCTTTGGCAATGTCCTTGAAGGCCTGGATGAACTCGTCAATGGTCTCTTTGGACTCGGTCTCCGTGGGCTCGATCATGATGGCGCCGTGGACCACCAGGGGAAAGTAAACCGTTGGGGGATGGAATCCGTAATCCATGAGGCGCTTGGCCATGTCCAGGGTGGTGACATGGTGGGGTTGCTGGTTCTTGTCTGAGAACACGCACTCGTGCATGCAGGGCCGGTCATAGGCAAGGGCCAGGGTGTCTTTGAGCTTTGCCTTGATGTAGTTGGCGTTGAGCACGGCCAGCTGGCTGGCGGTTTTAAGGCCTTTGCCCATGGTGCGGATGTAAGCATAGGCCCTGACCAGGACACCGAAATGACCGTGGAAGGTGAGCATCCGTCCGATGGTGTCCGGGCAGTCAAACTGCCAGGAATAGCCCTTGTCTGTTTTACTAATCCTGGGGGACGGGAGAAAGGGCGCAAGTTTTTCTACTACGCCGATGGGACCGGAACCGGGTCCGCCGCCGCCGTGGGGGGTGGAGAAGGTCTTGTGGAGGTTGAGGTGGATCACATCGATGCCGATTTTGCCGGGCTGGACAATGCCCATGATGGCGTTCATGTTGGCGCCGTCACCGTAGACCAGGCCGCCTTTGGCATGGACGATGTCGGCGATCTCCTTGATGTTCTCCTCAAACAGGCCCAGGGTGTTGGGGTTGGTGATCATGATGCCGGCGGTGTCCTCGTCCATCACCTCGGCCACGGCCTCGGGGGTGAGGATGCCGTTCTCCCCGGATTTGATATTGATGGACTCGTACCCGCACAGGGAGGCGCTGGCAGGGTTGGTGCCGTGGGCCGTGTCCGGGATGATGATCTTGGAGCGCTGTTTGCCGTTCTTGGCGTGATAGGCGTGGATCACGAGCATGCCGGTGAGCTCGCCGTGGGCGCCTGCCGCGGGCTGTAGGGTCACGGCGTCCATGCCGGTGATCTCGGCAAGATCCTGCTCCAGGTTATACATCAGCTCCATGGCGCCCTGGGAGACCTGCTCCCCGGCCATGGGATGGGCGGTTGTAAAGCCCGGGCGGGCGGCCTGGACCTCGTTGGTCTTGGGGTTGTACTTCATGGTGCAGGAGCCCAAGGGGTACATGCCCGAGTCCACCCCGAAGTTCCACTGGGAGAGCCGGGTGAAATGCCGGGTAACGTCCACTTCGCTCAGCTGGGGCAGATCGGGTCCGTTGGTGGTGAGGGCGGAGTCCAGGGGGGATGAGGGCACGTCCGATGTGGGGATGGAAAGTCCGCATCGCCCGGGTTTGCTCTTCTCCCATAACAGGGGCTCGTTAAAGATCAGCCCGGTGGTTGCTGTGGGTGTTGTCATGGTCGCACCTCCTTTGCCAGGTTTTCAATATCCTGCCGGGAAAGGACTTCCGTGGCGCAGAACAGGTAATGGTCTTTCATGTCGGGGTAGTAACACTCCAGGGGCAGACCGGCAAGGATGCCCTTGTCGGTTTCAAGCTGCTTGCGTTTGGCCTGGAACCCCGGGGGGGCCTTGAGGACGAACTCGTTGAAAAACGGGGTGTTGAACGGGGCGGTAAAGCCCGCAGCTTCCAGGGTCTGTTTGAGGAAGGCTGCCTTGTCGTGGTTGAGCACGGCCAGTTCATGGAGGCCCTTTTTGCCGGCAAAGGCGAGATACATGGAGGCAGCCATGGCGTTGAGCCCATTGTTGGAGCAGATGTTGGAGCTTGCCTTCTCCCGGCGGATGTGCTGCTCCCGTGTGGACAGGGTGAGCACAAAGCCTTCTTTGCCGTCTGCGTCCTTGGCCCTGCCGACCAGTCGTCCGGGCAGGTCCCGCATGAGCTTTTTGGTACCCGTGAGAATACCGAGGCCGGGGCCGCCAAAGGACTGGGAGATGCCGAAACTCTGGCCCTCGCCGCAGACCAGGTTAGCGCCAAACGATCCGGGGTTCTTCAGGAGACCGTAGGAGAGGGCTTCGGTGAAGGAGACCACCATGAGGGCGTTCTTGGCATCGGCTGCGGCCCTGACTTTGGTCAGGTCCTCGATGGCGCCGAAGAAGTTGGGGCTCTGTACGGCCACGGCTGCGACATCTTCCATGGCGTCCAGGGCGGAGAGGTCCGTGGTGCCGTCCTGGTTATAGGGGATCTCTATGAGCTCATAGCCCGAGGGGTTAAGATAGGTGTTGATGATCTGCCGGTGATGGGGATGGACCAGGGCGGAGACCGCGACCTTCTTGGTTTTCTTTTTCTTCTTAAGGGCGATGAGCATGGCCTCGGCAAGGGCGGTTCCGCAGTCGTAATGGGAAGCGGTGCAAACGTCCATGCCCAGGATCCCGGTGATCATGCTCTGGAACTCGTAGATCCCCTGGAGGGTGCCCTGGGAAATCTCGGGCTGGTAGGGGGTGTAGGCCGTGGCAAACTCGGATCTGGACAACAGATAGTTGAGTGCGGACGGAATATGATGACGGTAGCTGCCGGCACCGATGAACACCTTGGTGGCTGCCATGTTGGAGGCAAGCCCTTCCATGTGATCGTCAAGTTCCCATTCGGTGAGGGCGTCCGGAAGGTCCAGGTCCCCTTTAAATCGGCAGTGCTCAGGAATGCTGTTGAAAAGGTCATCCAGGGAATCGTGGCCGGTGACCTTGAGCATCTCCTTGATATCTTCTTGGGTGTGGGGGAGATAACGCATGATTAGCCTCTCAGAGTGTCAAGGTATGCAGCCTTATCCAGAAGAGCTTCAAAGTCTGAAGGATTCTGGGGTTTAATCTTCATGATCCAGCCCTGGTCGTAGCAGGAGGTGTTGACAAGCTCGGGTCCGTCCTCAAGGGCTTCGTTCACCTCAACCACCTCGCCGGCGATGGGCATGTACATCTCTGAGACGGCTTTTACGGACTCCACGGTGCCGAACTCATCCCCCTGGTCAAAACTGTCGCCAGCCTCGGGAACCTCCACAAACACGATCTCCCCCAGCTGATCCTGGGCATAATCGGTGATGCCGATGGTGAGGATCTCCCCGTCTTTTTTAACCCATTCGTGATCGTCGGTGTATTTGATATCATCGGGAAGGTTCAGTTCATTGATCTCTTTCATGGCATTTCTCCTTATTACCCAGTAAAGTTGGTTATTTTAAGTCTGGCTGTGCGGTGGGGTCTGATCTCGCCTGCAACAGCCACTTTGATTTTTCTTTTGTTCTCCTGGAGCACCAGTTTTTCGCCCGGTTTAAGTTGGCGATCGACCAGCAGGAACCCGCAGCTCAAGCCCTTGGCTTTGAACCCCTCGGGAAGATCCGGGGATGCAATGCTGAGAATGCTGCCTTCATGGAGGCCGATGCCCATATCCGTTGCGCAGGTGAGGACCGTGCCGATGGACTCGCCATTGGCATCGATCACTTTGGTGTCGGGTCCTGTGCCCACCTTTCTTAAGCTCTCCCCCACAAAGGGAACGGTGAACGGTGCGCCGGCAGAATCAAGAAGCGCGTCTTTGCCCAGGAACTCCTTGGTGAACCCTTTGCCGTCTTCGGTCGTGGCCAGGGCGAACATCCAGGGATGGTTGACGAATTTGCGCTCGCCGATATCCTGGTGGGACAGTGGAAGGCCCGCGCCGGCTCTTAGGGAGTCCCGGGCTCCCAGGCCGCAGGGGATGAGACCGTATTCTTCACCGGCGGCAAGAAGGCTCTCCCACAGGCTGACCACCCTGTCCGGGACCACAAAGATCTCAAACCCGAACTCACCGGTGTACCCGGACCTTGAGATCAGCACATCGGTATGATCATGGAGCCGGACCGGATGGTCGGTTTGTTTGAGGAAATGGCCCTTGAAGGAAAAATAGGGCATGGCGCCAAAAACCGTGTCAGGATCGTGGAGGATTTTTGCAAGGATCCTGGCGCTGTTCTTGCCCTGGATATCAATCTTGGCCACCTGGTCGGTGAGGTCTTCAATGGTGACGGTCCATGATTGCTTGTTCGCCAGAAGATGGCTGGCAACCGCCCCGCCCATGCCTGCGTTCACGCAGATCATGTAGGTCTCCGGGGCGAAATTGTAGATAATGGCGTCATCGATGACATGGCCCTTTTCGTTGAGGATCGCGCCATAAACGCACCGGCCCTGCTTGAGCCCGGAAAGCTCCCGGGTGTGGCAGAACTGGAGCAATGACAGGGCGTCCGGGCCGGTCACCATGATGCAGGCCATGTGGCTGGTGTCAAACAGGCCGGCGGACTCAAGCACGGCCAGATGCTCTTTTTTTACACCGGTGTCGTACCAGAGGGGCATGTCATACCCGCCGAAACTTGCCATGTTGGCCCCGCTTTGCCGGTGCCACTGGTTGAGCGGGGTGGTTTTAAAATCGGTACTCATAAATATTCTCCTGATTACAAAATATAGGGAACCATCAGGTTATAGGATTTGTACACCACAAAGGTTTCAACAGCGTCGATACCGCTGACCTTTGATATCTCTTCCGTATAAAATTCCAGAAGGCCGAATCCCTCCTTGAGCAGCACCATGGCCATGACATCAAACCGACCGGTGACCACGGACGCTGAGATCACGCCCCTGAGCCGGGAGATCTTCTCCGCCACTTCAACAAGGTTCATCTCAGCCGCCTTGAGACCGATGATCACGGTCTGGTGTCCGGGGATACTGCCGGGATCAACCAGGCCGCAAATGTTCAGGATCTTCTCTTCGGTGAGCTTGTTTACCCTGGCCCTTACGGTGTTCTCGGTGATCTCCAGCTTTTCTGCAATTTTCTTGAACGACTTCCTGCCCTGGAGCAGCTCCTTGATGATGGCGATATTTATGTCGTCGATTTTCATATTTTCCTCATTTTTAATGGGTGGAATCCGAAAACATTCAATTGAATAACCTCAAATTTACGGTAAATAAAAACCGACGACAGTGTCAAGCCGAAGTTCTAATCCTGCTTCTTTTTGTCAAAGTACGATTTGGTCTCCTTTACCACCACCGGTGTCAGCAGCAGGAGCCCCACCAGGTTCGGAATGGCCATGAGCCCGTTAAAGGTGTCAGACAGGTTCCAGACCAGATCAAGCTTCGCAACAGCGCCCACCCCGACAAAGAGGATAAAGGCGATACGGTAGGGCTTTATAGCTCCCACTCCGAAAAGGTATTCAATGGATTTCTCACCATAGTAGCTCCATCCGAGAACCGTGGAGTAGGCAAAGAGAATCAACCCGATGGTGACGATGTAGGCACCGCCGGGTACACCGGCACCAAAGGCGATGGTGGTGAGTTCGGCACCGGTTTTTCCCATATCCCAGGTATTGGTGAGGATGAGAACAAGGCCGGTCAGGGTGCAGACAATGATGGTATCAATAAAGGTCTGGGTCATGGAGACCAGGGCCTGGGAAACAGGATTCTTGGTCTGGGCGGCGGCGGCGGCGATGGGCGCACTGCCGAGGCCGGATTCGTTGGAGAAAACACCCCTGGCAACACCCATGCGGATGGCCAGCATCACGGAGGCTCCTGCGAAACCGCCGGAAGCAGCCGTGGGGGTAAAGGCCTCCCGGACGATGAGGGCAAGGGCTGCGGGAACACCGGAGATGTTCATGACGATGATGATCAGAGCGCCGCCCATGTAAAAGGCGATCATGATGGGAACCAGGATGCCGGTGACCTTACCGATATTCTTGATGCCGCCCAGGATAACGACGGCGGTGCAGACCATGAGGACGATACCCGTAATTACAGGAGAGATATGGAAGGTGGCCTCAACCGCAGCGGCCACAGAGTTGGACTGGACCATGTTACCGATACCAAAGGCGGCAATGGAGGCAAAGACTGCAAAGACCGCCCCGAGCCAGGGCTGGTTCAAGCCCTTAGAGATATAGTACATGGGACCGCCGCTCATTTCGCCGTTCTCATCCACCACCCGGTATTTTACCGCAAGGACCGCCTCGGCATATTTGGTGGCCATGCCCACAAGGCCTGTGAGCCACATCCAGAAAAGCGCACCCGGACCGCCGGCGGCAATGGCCGTGGCCACGCCTGCGATGTTACCGGTACCGACCGTTGCTGACAGAGCTGTCATCAGTGCTTGAAAATGAGTGATATCCCCGGGTTCAGTGGTGTCTCCCTTTCGTTTAATAAAGGCGAGGTAGAGGGAATGCAACAATTGGGTGAATTGCACCCCCCTGAGGGCAAAGGTGAGCCAGAAACCGGTTCCCACCAGTAGAATCAACATGGGAGGGCCCCATGCAAATGCACCAATTTTGCCGACCATTGCTTCGAACGAACTTAAAAAATCCATATCGTGCCTCCTGAACATCCGTTAGTGCCCGGGTAAAATCACCAGTTCCCCCGGTTAAAGGGTCTTGGCTCAGGCACAGGTTATGTTATTGGTTGTCTGTCTACGCAACAGACAAAACCATCACCGTACTTGTTTCAAGGCTATTTCAAGGGGAAAAATTTATGTATTGCTCAATTACCGCCCAGGATTTTTTCATATTCATAAAATTTATTCTTCTTACTTGTGTATATAGTCACATTATGATAATGTCAAACGATATTTAACCATTGATTAAAATTAATTTTATTTCATTGGTTCATCCATAGATTCCAAATCCTTGGAATCGATCGCCGAATAAAAGGAGGTAACATGGAGAAGCAGGTTGTGGTCATTGGGGCAGGCCCCGGAGGATATGTTGCGGCACTCAGGGCTTCCGCCCTTGGCGCTGACGTCACGATCATCGAAAGCGAAAATGTGGGCGGCACCTGCCTTAATTGGGGGTGCATTCCGTCAAAAATCATGAAAACCACCGCGGATATGTATCTCAGGTTCCATGAAGCCCGGGACTACGGGATCGAACCTGCCGGTGATCCCCGGGTGGACATGGCAACCCTCATGGCCCGGAAGAAACGAATCATAGACTCCCAGCAAAAGGGAATCCACGCCTTATTACAGAAGGGCAAGGTGGCATTTGAGCAGGGAAAAGGAGTAATAGAAGGACCCAATCTGGCTGCAGTCCTTAAAGAGGATGGAACAAAGAAAGAGCTGCCCTATGACGACCTGATCCTGGCAACCGGAACTATTCCTCTCAATATATCTGCTTTCCCCTTTGACGGCAACACCATTCTCTCCTCCAACCACCTGCTGGAACTTACCGCGATCCCTGAATCCATCCTCATCGTGGGCGGCGGGGTCATCGGCTGCGAATTTGCATTCATCCTTTCCGCCCTGGGAGCCCGGGTAACAGTGGTTGAGGCCATGGACCGCCTCCTTCCCCTGGACGCAGTGGACGTCTCCTGCTCCAAGATCATCCAGCGTGAAATGAAGAAGAAAAAAATCAAGGTGATCACTGACCGGGCGGTTACCAAGGTAGAAAAAACCGGGCAAGGGGCCATGGTCACCATCGGGGTCTCCCCTTTTTCCGACCCTGAAAAGGCCGCCAAGGTGAAAGAGCAGACCGTTGAAGTTAAACAGATGGCCGTCTGCATCGGCAGGTCCCCCCTCTCCAGTGAACTGGGCCTTGAGAAGATCGGCCTTGAACCGGACGACCGGGGCTGGATCCCGGTGAACGGGCAGATGGAAACAGCGGTAAAAGGGGTGTATGCCATCGGCGATATCCTCGGCCCCGCCAGGATCATGCTGGCCCATGTGGCCTCCCATGAAGCCATGGTGGCTGCCGAAAACATCATGGGCCAAAAGCGCACCATGGAGTACCATGCCGTGCCCGGTGCCATCTTCACCATGCCGGAGGTGGGCAACGTGGGACTGTCAGAGCAGGAGGCAGTAAAGAAAGGCCTGGCCGTGACTTGTACCAGTGTAAACTTCAGAACCCTTGGCAAAGCCCAGGCCATGGGAGAGATCGCAGGCGAGGCCAAGATCGTGGCCGATGAAAAAACAGGCAGGGTACTGGGGGTTCACATCACCGGCCCCCATGCCACGGACCTGATTGCCGAAGGCGCTTTGGCCGTCACCAAGGGTCTTACGGTATCGGATCTGGCCGACACCATCCATGCCCACCCCACCCTGGCTGAAATCATGGGCGAGGTGAGCCTCAAAGGGACCGGAAAAGCACTCCACGGATAGGGAATAACAATACCGGAAGCCTTTCATGCCCTGGCGGCATGAAAGGTCTTTCCGGGTTCCTGATTTTTTTCTTCATTCAAGCCTATCATCTCTTGACCCGCTCAAAAGCAATTTGTATAGTTATATCTGAACGAAATACTCTCTGACCCGATATAACAACCTCTTCAAATCAGACTTGAACATTTCTTAATTCAACAAGTCCTGTAAACCGTCCAAAAGGCGAATGGATTATATAACCACCCATTACCGAGGAGGAAAAGGTATGAAAAGGTTAATCGTAATTGCATCACTGATCATGCTCTGTGCATTTGTTTGTTCGAGTGCCACGGGTCAGGATCTTAAGGTCGGGACCCTGTTTGATCACACCGGTGCGCTAAAAGACTGGGGCCCCCATTTTCAGCATGCTGCGGAACTTGCGGCAAAACAGATGGCTTTGGCCGAATTCAACATCGAGTTTATCCACGAAGACTCCGGGACCGCAGCGGATATAGCGAAAGAGGCGGCTGAAAGACTGGTAAAAGAAGACAGGGTTGTGGCCATACTGGGATCCGGGTCAAGCGGGGTAACCGTTCCGGTCGCTACATCCGTAACGTGTCCGAACAATGTACTGATGATATCACCCGGCTCCACCTCTCCGTTCATTACGATTTTACCGGCCGACAATAAAAAGGATTTCCTGTTCCGGACCTGCCCGTCCGATGCCCTCCAGGGCGTCATATTGGGCAAATTGGCCGCCGGGCTGTATAAAAGCGCTTCTGTGATGCATATCAACAACCCCTACGGACAAGGATTGACGGATCAGTTCAGAAAAGCCTTTCAAAAACGTGGCGGAATGATCTACACAACCCTGCCCCATGGCGAAGACGTGGCTGAGTCCTATGAGGATGACCTCCGAAAGGCCTTTGCAAGGGTTTATTTAACGAAACCTTTCCGTTCCGGGAAGTCCGATGTTCTTTGCGTTTTCAGCTACCCTGAACACGCAAAAGTTTATGTAAAAGAGGCCATCGAACATTTTAACGCAAAGCACTTTCTATTCTGCGACGGGAGCAGGTCCGAGGAACTTGCCAAAGTTGTCGGAATTGAAAACCTTGAGGGAATGATGGGAACGGCTCCGGGTGTGGGAGCCGGAGAGTCTTATATGAACTTTACCGCCGCTTTTAATGCCGCGTTTGGGAAGCTTCCCACGGTTCCGTTTATCGCCAACACCTATGATGCCACCGCCCTGGTCGGTCTTGCCGCCTATGCCGCGCGGGTAAAAGGGTTGCCGCTGACATCCCAAAACATACGGGACCAGCTCAGGCAGGTGTCAAGTCCGCCCGGAAACTTTATCTCTGCCGGTGAATTCAAACAGGCCTTTGAATTGCTCAGGCAAGGCAAGGCTATCAATTACGAGGGTGCTTCCGGTTCAGTGGATTTCGACGAAAACGGTGATGTCCTGGCCCCCATCGAAGTGTGGAAATATTCCAACGGCAAGGTCGTGACCGTCCGGGTGGAATACCAGATACCTGAAGAATAAAGGCATGTTACAGCATGAAAAATTAAACGGGAGATAACTGATGGTAAAAAAATTCGTATTAACCGCTTTCAGCCAGGACAGGCCCGGCATTGTCGCCGATATTTCCGAGGTAATCTACAAAAACGAATGTAACCTGGAAGATTCCACCATGGCCAACCTGGCCGGCGAGTTTGCCATAATTTTATTGTTTTCCCCCCTGTCCGGCGGGGACGAAAAAGGCCTGGAAGAAAAGCTTTCCTCAGAATGCCGGCGGCTGGAAAGGGAGAAAGGGATCACCGCCTTTATACGACCCGTAGGCCACCCGGAAAAAAAGCCGAACGCCGATCATCATCGGAAAAGCCTTCACGTGGAAGGCCAGGATCATGCCGGCATTGTATACAAGGTGAGTCGTTTTCTTGCCGATAACGATATCAACATCGCCTCCCTGCACTCAAATGTGAAATTTTCACCTGAAAGCGGGGCGGCCATTTACAGTTTGTCGATTTCGGTTGAAATCCCCCCAAATGTATCCCTGCAAACCGTTGAAGAAAAGCTGAACAGAATCGAAGATCAGCTGAACGTGAATATCACCATGGAGTGATTGGAGGATAAATACCGGATGACGGATCAGGAACTTAAGGTAATTACCCTGCTGGCCAGGGAATGGGATTATACCGGCCCCCCGGGGATTCTGGATATCAGTGACATTGTGGCTGCGGTTCCATTGGCCCCAAGTGAAACACTGGAGACGATCAAGGAGTTATTTTCCCGTGGCCTGGTCGATATGAATCTTCTGAAAACCGCGGTTTTCCTCACTCCGGAAGGCTATGAGACCAAGGAGAAATTGGATGAGAGTTCGTAAGCTGCTGATCATTCTTATAACGATTTTGCTTCCATCAATTGCGGAGGCGATTGATATCTATGGCCGGGTGCGGGTAAAAGAATCCGGAAGAACGGCCCCTTACGCCAAGGTCACTATAAAATACGGCGCAACCTCTAAAAAAATATATACCGATGGAAATGGGGTTTATCGGTTTTCTGATCGAACTCCAGCGGCAAAGTGTTCAATATCCATGATTTACCAAGGCAAAAGCTCTAACAGTTATTTAATATATCTGTCAAAGAATCGTACACGGGCTAATTTCGTCCTTGAGACCCGAAAGGAGTCGTGGCGGCTCATAAGGAGGTAAACAATGGATAAGGATAATTCCGAAAACGTGGTTAAGCAAAGGGATAGGTGGGATTACATTGAAATCCTCGGCAGACCGATTGCCGCGTTTTTAACGGCACTTTCCATTGCCGGAATCGGGTATTTCGGCCAACTGGCAATGGCGAACAAACAAAAAGAAGAGACAAAAAGGGCTGCACTGGAGCAGGATTACAGATTATATACCGAGTTGATGAGCCGCAGGGAAATGGCAGAAAGCGGCCTGAGAAAAGATATGTTCACCGCAATTCTTAAAGACTTTTTCAAAAAAGAGGACACCCTAGAAAAGGATCTGTCCGGGCGCCTGCTGAAGCTGGAGATACTGGCACTTAATTTTGGCGAGGCGTTGAGCTTGAGCCCTCTGTTTTTGCAGATGGATCGCGATATCGAAAAGATGCTCCAGGAGAAAAACCAGGAGATAACAGAGAAAGAGATCACAGCGTACAGAAAGCGGCTGCACGGTCTTGCAAAAAGAGTCTCCGGCTGGCAGTTGGCAGCCCTTAGTTCAGGAGGGATAATTTTTGAATTTGAATTCCCCCTGGAAAAGGCCATGGAAACATCGGCCTATACATGGCCGAATGATCATGTCGAAGCTGAGTTCGAAGGGGAGCAGAATGAGCCGTCACCTGAAGATTTCTTTGCCAGAATATCATCCTACTCAAACCAGGAATTGGACACGATTACCAGAAGTTATACAGTTATTTTTTCAAAAGCGGATCAACAACGCAAGACGGTTAAGGTAGAACTTGAGATCCAGGAAATTGGTGGAAAAACAAATGGTGTAACAGAAATAGGATTCTCCCTTAATTACTTCAATTTCCCCATGGTTGACAACACACGGTTGTCAGACAATCAGCGTTTTGCCCTTGTTATTGAGGACTTCAACGAGGAAACGATTAAAGTCGCCGGAATTTGTTTCAGGGGCCTCCATGCCAGCCAACGGGACAAACCCTTCCTTGACGAAGTTATCGATCAGTTGAAAAGAAATGCCGAATCACAGCCCGCCCCCCTGCCAATAAAACCGTAAAAAAGGGTTGAACAAACAAATCACGGCTATTTCAGGAAGATTCAGTACTTTACTATCACCTTGACAATATTCCCGGGAAGCATCTGTCCATTGTTTTCAAATGCGACATTAAAATAAACGGCACTGGTAACGTCTGGTATTTTCCCGCTCAACAACGGGGGAACACGAAGCTGAACCTTTCCTCGTTCGGATAGTTTTCCCACAATCGATTTTTTATGCCCCTCGGCAAAAATGGAAATTTTGCGGTCTTTCGTAAACATGTCCGCTTTTTGAGCTTCAACATAGACATCAACCCATAGCCGATCCAAAGAGACGCTTGTCAGAATGGGTTCTCCTTTATCGACAATGGAACCTTCATTGACATTGACATCGGTAATAATCGAATCAAAACGTGCTATGTGGTCGGTGGCGCCGTATTTCTTGTTTAAATGCGCCAGTTGAAGCCGGGCTGTACTGATACCGATGAGCAATGTCTCAATATCTGTTGCTCTTTTGACGGATTCACGAACCCGTGTCCCTTCCAGTTTTCTAATCTCCTCCCTCTCCCTGGCCAGGGCCAGCCGGCTGAGTTCCATCACCTGATCGTAATTACGGCGGGCCCGGTTCAATTCGTTGAACCTGAGATCTTTCTCGGTTTCAGCAGACAAGACCTGGGATCGGGTGACGGCATCCAACTGATACAGTTTTAAGAGATTTTCATGGCGGACGTTAATCGCGCCATAAAGGGTTTCCAGCCGGGTCCGTTCATATCTTGCATCGGAAACAAAGCGTTCACGGGTAATGGCGGCATCTTTTTGCTGTAATTTCAGTAATTCAATCTCGTTGGTCACGGAATCTTGATATTCAGGTTTTGCTTCATTCTCCCCAGGCACTCCCCCGGACTTTATGAGGAAATTGTATTCCGCCAGTTTGGCGTTCAGGTTTCCCTCGGCAGCTTTGATAAGGGCCGTGCCATCCATGGAAAGCTGGGTAAAAAGAAGGTCGCCTTTTTTAACCACCTCCCCTTTCTTGACGTAAATGGTCCCAATCTGCGCGGGAAACACCGCTTTGACCTGCTCCGTGTCACCGGAGACAATTCCATAGGTGTAGAGAACATTTTTTTTGTAAAGAGAGACACACACAAAAAGTGCTGCCATCAGGATCAGAAACACAACCATCATTTTAAAGACAGGCGTCTTTTTGGCCTTGTGATGTTTCATCTCTGTCTGGGTCTGGATGACCGGTTGCTGTAATTTGTTGTCGCCTCTGAATGATATCTTCATCTTATAACCTGTTCATGTCTAAAAATGTTTTGATGGCGGAATAATCATGGAATGAAAATCCCGCATATGCGGAGGTTTCAAAAAAATGATCCGAAATAGCGTTCAGGAGCTGCGCCCTTTCTTTTTCATCGGCGCGATACAGGGTATCTGATGTCGGCGCTTTTCCGGAAAATTCAAGCCCAATCTCGATGGGGCCGGACCGACCCGTTAAAATGGCCTTTGAGACGTCGATTATTTTTTCCGGGGAGTTGAAATAGACCATGGCCGTTATCCCATCGGTAAGCCGGTCGATTTGCCCCAGGAGTTCCCTGTTTTTTTCATGGGTGAAGTACTTGACCGGACAGTCGACCCACAGGGGCATCTTCCCCCCGGTGATCCCTTTGGCAACCGTGAGAAGCTCGATATACCTGCGGTTCAAACGATCCCGGACCACCAGATCCGTCTCCCAGCCGGGGATGGAGTGGGGCTCTAAATCCAATTTAACGCCGCGGATTTGAGGTTCAAGACTGTTTTTTGCCCCATTGTATTGTTTGATTCTTTGAAGTCCGCAAAGCAGATCTCGTTTTCCGTTTTGATCTGTCAACCACTCGGGTTCCCCAAGCAGGGCCCACACTTCGATCCCCTCAGCTGCACAGGCATTTAAGAAGAGGGTAAACTTTTCCCGTGACATCATCCCTGCGAGGAGCCGGGAATCGGAATAGAGATACGCATAGACCCTTTTGATATTCCCAGCCTTTGCATATTTTAAAAATTCAGCTGTTTTTCCGGGCGATCCGATAAGCTCTTCTGTTTTCCAAAGCCAGACAGACGGCCGCTTCCGATCAATCCTTCCGGAAGAAAAACGATCGATTTTCTCCGGGATGAATTTGGAAAGTCCTGTTTCCCTGCAAACATTCACATACCGGATGCCCAGGTCCTTTAATACCCCGGCAGATCTTGCCAGGGCGGAGAGATACTCCTGAACAGCGGTATTTACGGCCAGGGGATTTTTTTTCAAATCCTCATCCGGGGAATCGATCAACCGATACAGACGGGCCACCCGGATTTTTTCCAAATGGTATTGTGCGTCCGCTTCTTTTGCCAGGTGGTCGTTTTTTGCAGCCTTAAAATCCATGAGCGCTTCTTCAAGGGAGAGCCTCACCTGGCCGCATACGATTCCAAACCGGATTCGAAGGGAATCCTTGACCTGCTTCCAGTATTCGCCATGGAGGGCCGCGGCTTTTTTATGGACCGATGAGATACTGCCGCTCAGGGTCAGGTTGATGTCGTCCTGCACCGGATCATCCAGGTTGCGCCCGAGATATTCGTATTCAGCCGCAATATTCAGCTTTCCCCTCAGGGCAGGACTGGCCGATTCCAGGAAATAGGCTTTTTCCAGTTCACTTGCCACGGCCTTGATCCGGGGATGGTTTAAAATGGCGAGATCGTTCAAGGCGGCCTCTTCCCCGCAGAATGCTTTATCCAAGCGGAAATCTTCATCGGCAAGGGCAACCTGCATGCCCTGGGGCAGCCCGCACAGGTTTTTCAGCCGGCTCATCAGAAAGGCGGTTCGTTCCCGGTTATGCAGCTGTTCGGATCTTCCGGCGACAATGATTTTTTCAGCTGCGGAGAGTTGTAACCCATAGGCATCGCCAACCGTTTTCAGTTTTGCATAGTGGGTGGCTCTCTCCCCATAAGTGGCCATCAACGCTGTCCGCACCCGTTCCATTTGGTTTAAATAGTTTATTTCAAAATAGAGTTGTACGGCTTCAGCCACCCGTTCATTGATTTCATTCTCCAACTGGTTTCGGGCTGTTTCACCGGCAAGCTGAGCCGCCCGGGCAAGCTCTGTGTTTCGGTGAATATCCAGGAGGGGCTGAACAACACCTGCCAACCCATTGATGAGCGTGCGTGAAAAGAAGCGCCCCTGGTCGCTGAGCAATCCGGCTGCCGAATCCGTTCCCAATTCAAAATAAAACGAAGGATAATTAGGCAGTGTGGCAATGCCCGCTTCCACAAGGGAGGCGGCAAAAAGGGCCCGCTTAAGGTTGACCTCAGGATTACGGGCAATGGCAAGGGAGGTGATGGCTTTGATATCCATGGTTTCCGGTAGCCTGACAACCACGGGGGACGGGATCCCATGTGCATACCGGCCTGCCAGAATAAAGCGGCTCTTCACCGTGTTCTGGTTCCCGGAACGACGATATGCGGTGACGCTTCCATCATCGGGATTCAACCGGAACAAAGATTGATAGCCTTTTTGATCGGATTCAAAGAGGAGGTTTTCCCCATCTTCCGTATAGATCCGGCTGATTTGCCCCCCGTCATCCCCCAGGTGCTGCTTCAGGTTTAATCCGTCTTTATCCACGGACATGAGCCGGTTGGCCCCCTGATTCTCCCGGTTCAGGAAAAAAAGAGTCTCTTTTTTTTCAAGATAAACGGGCAGAAAAGCGTCCCCTTTTATGCCAGGGATCCTGTTTTTTGAGACCAAACGGATTTCGCCGGATTTGTTATATTCAAACTTAATCCGGATCAGTGAAAGCCGTTGCTCCCCCATTATCCATTTACCATCATGGGGAAGGGACTTGAACAGGATAAACACAGCCTGATCTTCCTTGTCCGGAAGTGGCGTCAGTTGAAAGGTTTGCGGATCAAAATAACAGAGGGCGCGGGGATTGTTTTCAGATCCTTTTATCCTGAAAAAGACAATGTTCTCCGGGGACCCCATCCAGGCGCCCTCCCCCTGTTCCGCGACCCGTATCACCCTGTCATTTTCTATTCTGAAGACGATCCGGTCATGGTCTGCGGCACCAATGGTTTCCACCAGCTTTTGCTGCCCGTTGTAGACAGGCGCCATCAGCTCTCTCACAAGTTCCATATCCGCATTCTGCCTGACCGATTGCCTGTTCAGGGTGCTGCAGCCAAACAACGAAATCATAAGAAACAGGATCACACCCGCCCGGGAAGCCCTTCCAACCACCGCTGTTTTACGCATCCGCAAGATCGTCCATGGCAAGTCCTGTGATTTGCTCAGTTGACCCATGGGAAGGGTCCCCTGCAATAACACTGAAGGAGACTTCCGGTTGTCTAATATCATAGAGGTATTCCAGGGAGGTAATATGATCATGGATCCGTTGAATTACAATTTTTGCACCATCCAGGTTCGTTCCGGCAAGGATAATTCCCAGGGTATTGGCTTCCCACACGCAGGTGGTGTCAAGTTCCCTGAGGTCCTTGCTCAAGGTGGTGAAGATGCTGTTCACATACCATGCGACCTTGTCCGGATAGTCGCTCCTGATTTCATCTATTTTCTCGATGCGGGCCATGACCAGGGTGAATTCCGACCGGTATCGTTTCATGCGAATCAACTCTCTGTTGAGTTCAATTTCGAAATATTGCCGGTTGTAAAGATTGGTGTGATGATCATAGAGAATGGAACCCAGATCCACGCCGCTTATTTTCCCGCTCCTCAAGGCCTCCCAAGCAAATTCAGTTAATTCGTAGGCATAAATATTTTTTTCCATGGTTTTTTCCGGACTGCAAATCAATCCGCAGACCAGGCATTGAAGTTCCACCGAAGGCTCCGGAACAATGCTATGGCAGTTTGCACACTTAAAATAATCGGAGGGCTTTTCATAATCGATGCCAATGTGCCGGAGGATTTTTTCGCATTTGGGACAGACAAGGTCCGTGCCCTGCTTGAAGCTCTCCAGTGAATCGATATGGCCGCATTCAAAGTGATGAACCATTTGCCCTTTTACGATATCAATGGATGAACAAACCGGACACACTTCCCGATAGTTTATCTGGTAGGATTCACAAAGGGTGCAGAGCCTGACCCTGTTGCGTAATTTTCTTGAGAAAAACCCTTTCTCGGCAAGGGCACCCAAATACGCCTCCTCATCTTCAAGCTCACCCGTGATTTCCAGGACCTCCGGGTAAAAATGACCGGTGGGTTTAAACGGAGAGGGGACAGGTTCAATAACGGTGATCCCGCGATTTGCAATCTCCCCCAGAAAGGAGAGAATGGCGGCATCGGTCAGATTGGCCTTCCAGTATTTTCTTGAAAAGAATAATAAGTTCCGAATGCCAATCAGAATCTCAGACCTGTGCAGGGGACGATAAAGAATATGGCTGGCCCCTTTTTTAAATGCGGCCAGGGCAATGTTTTTATCATAACAGGAGGTAATAAACAGGGTCTTATTCACGAATACCGGCACATGGGCAGGATCGGAAGCATCTTTTGCCTGGCAGTAGACCGTCAGGTCCGTATCTCCCCCCTTTGTGTACGAAGATTCATCTTGCCTGGTGATGGAAAGCGTGGCTTCAAACGAAGCGGACTCCAGGCTGTTTTTTAAAATTCTAAACTCCTCTTCTCCGGCCCCTACAATCGCGATACTAAATTCTTTTTTCATGTTTTACCATTTCTCGGTGTTGCGCCATGCCGACTCCGGCAGATAGCCCTCTTCATAATTAATCCTGAAAAACTCCAGCACCAGTGCCCCGAATCGCACCCATCTGAAAATCGACTTGTATACGGGAAACATGAATACGGTGGGAAGCAAAGACATTTCCGCTTCCCTGCGTTCACTGAACAGGAGGGAAACGGAAAAACAAAGAAGCGTGACAGCCACATAAATAACATAGGAAAAGCCCCAGATGAAAATCATAAGCTTTGGATAAAAGATCAACATCAATGCCAGGTAGACGGCATAGATCAATGTCAGAACCACAGTAAAAACAAATTCCAGGGAGAGCTCAAAGGCATTTCTCCAATCAAATCGCCAGAACTTCATAATATCCACATGCTTTCGGAAATAGGTCCGAAAAGCGCCCTTGTCCCATCGGAATCGCTGCCCCTTCAATATGCGAAAGGTCTCCGGGGCATTGGTCATGGCGATGGCCTCGGGGGCAAAGGCGATCTGCCAGCCCAACTTTTTAATCTTGAGCGAAAGATCCGCGTCCTCTGCAAGTTCAGGATCCCAAGCCCCAAAGGAGGTCAACGCCTCCCGCCGGAAAGCACCAAAGGCGCCGCTGACCTGCATACTCATTCCCAGAAGTTCGAGCCAACGTTTCCACATGCTGATGGAGATGGCGTATTCAACCGCCTGGAGACGGGTCCAGATCGATGCGGAAAGGTTTCTGATTTTGATGTTTCCGGCAACCCCGCCCACCCGGGGGTTGTAAAAGGGGCCGATCATATGAAGCAGCATATCCCGGTCAAAGGAGGTATCCGCATCTACGGAGATAATATAGTCTCCCTTTGCCAGGTAAAACGCCATGTTGGACGAGGTCGGTCTTCCGGATCTTCCCGTGGCTGCGCTGTTTCGGTACAATTTGATCAAACCCTTGTCAGCAAAGGGTTTAGCCTCTTCGTACATCCGGTCTTCGGAATTATCATCGATGACAATAATTTCAAGATTGGTGTAATTGAGTTCAACCAATGAACGGATGGCATTGGCAACCGAGGCCTCTTCGTTATAGCCCACAAGAAGAATACTGATCGAAGGGTTTGTTGCAAAAAAAGCCCTCTTTTTTTCATCATCACTCTTTAGAAAGCCGAAGATCTTTGCGAAAAAAAGAAAAATAGACGGGAAGATATAGCGGGGAAACTCTCCGAAGATAAACACGGGCATGAAAAAAAGCATCCATTCCCACAATTCACGGGTTAAAAACTGAAATTCTATTAATCGAATCGCATCAGAAACGGAAAATAAAAACAAATTTAAAACATCTACCACAAACGCCCCTTAATCATGGGTGCCGGCCAAGGGGTGACGTGACACCCAACGAGCATGCATAATGGGCTATATTTACAGGTAAAAGGCACTTTTTGCAATACAAATATCCGATTCCATGACATTTGAATCCATGGAACCGGATTGTTCGGTTCCATTTTCTAATTTAACTTGACAAAAACCACCCCCCCATCCTATCTGTTACACCAATGGCACTATTGTAGGTAGAGGCTTTATTTCTGCATCATTTTTAGGTTTAACTGAAGAAGGAGATGGAAACGGTGAAAAAAATCATTTGTTTAACACTTACGCTTCTGGCGGTTACTTTGTCACCTGCTGTAGCAAAGAACTTTGAACTTGTAACCGGAGAGTGGGCACCCTATATTTCAAAGGATATGACGGCGGGGGGACCCACTGCGATTATTGTTTCTGAAGTTATGAAAGCAGCCGGCCACACGGTAAGCTTTAAGTATATGCCCTGGAAAAGAACAGAAGTTCTGACCCAGAAGGGAAAAGTCGTAGGGACATTTCCCTGGACCGCAAACGAAGAGTTCAAGAACACCTGTTTTCTCTCCACTCCCATTGCCCACCAGAAAATGGTTTTCTTCTACATGAAAGATAAGCTTGGAGACTGGGACTACACGGGCTATGACGCGCTTAAGAAATTGAAAGTGGGCGGCTCGGAAGGGTATACCTATGTTGAGCTTTTTAAAAACGCCGGCGTAAAGGCTGAATATGCGCCGAACATTAATAGTTCCCTGAAAATGCTTCTCCACGGACGCCGGGATGTTGTCCCGGAAAGCCAGCTGGTCGGATGGCAGACAATCAAAACCCAGCTGCCCGCTTCCGAGTCCAAGTTTGCATCCTCAAATACACCTCTGTTTATAAAGCCCCTGCACCTCATGGTTTCAAAGAGCCACCCCGATGGACAGGCCCTTATCGATGCCTATGAAAAGGGATTTAGAATCATAAAGGAAAACGGAACCTACGCAAAAATACTGGCAGAGCACGGGCTTTCTGAATAAACCAAAGGATTGTTGAAAAGACCGGTAGGGTGTGACACCCTGCCGGTCTTTATTCTTTAGATCTTAAACTTTGATACCATCGCCGTGACGCTTGTTGCAAGATCGGAAAGATCGGTGGCTTTGAGGCCCAGTTGAGAACTGGAGTCAGAGATCTCCTCTGTTGCCGCATTCATCTCCGCGATATCCTGTGCTATCTCTTCGGAAACCGTTGAACTCTGGGCAACATTTTCATTCACCTCCTGGATCCCTGAGGACGCCTGTTTCACGTTTTCGGCGATCTCCTGTGTGGTTGAGGACTGCTCATCCATGGCAGTGGCGATGGTCGTCACAATATCGTTAACATTGATAATGACACCGGAAATGGCGTTAATCATTGATACGCTCTCCCCGGTCGAGTCCTGGATCGTCTGAATCCTGTCCTTAATTTCAAGTGTCGCATCAGCAGTCTGCTTTGCCAGCTCTTTAATCTCGCTTGCCACAACGGCAAATCCCTTTCCGGCTTCCCCGGCCCTTGCAGCCTCTATGGTTGCATTCAGGGCAAGCAGATTGGTCTGTCCTGATATCTCATTAATGACTTCCGTCACCTTTGATATATCCCTCGCCGCCTGGCCCAGTTCATCCACCTTTGTTACCGCATCCCGGGCCTGAACCACCGCTTCACTTGTAATTGAACTGGCCTCCCCGGAGCTCTTTGAAATCTCGTCAATGGTCATTGTCATTTCGTCAATGCTCGCCGCAACCGTATCTATGTTGGTGGCGGCCTGTTCACTCGCAGCAGCAACGGAGTTCATGTTCGCACTCATCTCTTCTGCGGCAGCAGCGACCGTATTGGATTTGTTTGACAGATGCTCAATGCCCTCGGACATTACGCTGGAAATATCAGACAGCACACTTGAAGAGGTGTCGACCGTTATGGCATTTGCAGACACATCCCTGATCAACCCCTGGACCTTTTCAATGAATCGGTTAAACCACAATGAAAGCTCTCCGATTTCATCATCGTTTTTGATGGAGAGTCTTTTGGTAAGATCCCCCTCTCCCTGGGCAATATCCTCTATCATATCAACGGTATTTTTGATGGGACCGCCAACGATGATCCTGAGGCAGATAACTATTGTAATAATAAGCGTAATGATGATTACAGCCGTTACGATGATTTGTATGGTCACCGATTCCCGGATGTTTTTATCTGCAATGGTGTTGAAATCCGATATTCCGGCCAAGGTCGCTTGCTTATGCTTCTCTATCGCCAGATTAACAAACTCTTTTGTATAATAGAACCTTACCGTCCCCACCTTTTCATCCCCATGGATGGCATCGGACACAACTGAGAGTTGTTCATCAACCGTAAAACCATCAGGGATTTTTTCGCCGGTTTGTACATCCGGGTTTTTCCATAATGCGCCGAAATCAGCGCCATCCACATCAAGTACCTTAATCGCGATAACCCCCTCTATCTGGCTGAAATTCTCAAGCATTTTCCCGATGGTATCCTGGGAAAAATTGTAAAGAAAGGACTGGGCAACCCCACTGCAGATCTTTACATTGATTTTTGAATTGGCGACAAGGGCGGCTTCCAGCTTTTTCGCTTCGTCATCCACGGATTTTTTTTCGGTTTGCTCAAAGGCGGTTATCATTTTCCGGGAAAGACCGGACTGAAGCTTTACGGAGATAAAGCTGCTGATGGTTAAAAGTAATAGAACAATTATCCCGCAGACAAGAGACATTTTAAACGAAATACCAAACTTCAATCGACTCTCTTTGTTTTCCATGAACCCTCTCCCAGTTTTCCCCAAAAGACTTCTGAACATCTCAACAAAGCGATAAAATTATCAGTCTATCGCTTAAAAGGCAATTGAAATATCATGTACATCCCACGATAAATATTTGAGAGCCCCCAGCACCGTCTTTGGAGATCCTGCCGGAGAGTGGCGGATGTTATTCGTTACAAGCAAAATCATCTAGGATATGGAAAAGAATGTAATATTATAAGATCGTCGTTATTACCCAATTTTCCCTTTTTTCCCCACACCCCTCATCAGACAAGGCCTTTGGTACGATTATCAATGTGGTACATTTTTGCCCTTTTTCATTTCAAGTTTACCCCATGACCGATCCGATGGGCGCCTGGGATAGGCAGGGCCTGGGAGATATAAAACATGTTCAAATGCTAACGCCGAAAGAAGCCCACAGGCAGTACAGCCGGGATCCTCTTCTTATACGCCAGATATTCATCGCCAAAAACGCTCTCCAGCCAGGCTTCTTCTTTTTTAACTAATAGCAGTAATAAAAAATACATCACCAGTGGTGCGGATAAGCCGGCCCAGGTATTTACGAAAAGCATGAGTGCAGGCACAAAAAATATTATCCACGCCGAATATACAGGATGACGGCACATTCCAAAGGGTCCTTTGGTAACAAGGCTGCCGCCCTTAAAAGCACGTTTTATGGTGACTAACGAAATAATATAAAATGGAATGCCAAGTAGAACCAGGACAATACCAACCGAGGTCAACAGGTCATCCGGAACAAAATGGATTTTGAAAAACGGATCGAAACAGAAACTTAAAGCAACCATCAGAATGCAATATACGGCTGAGAACAAAGTGTATTTAGGTCCTGCCCCCCAAAACGTCATCTTATTCGCCATTGTTTATTCCAATTTTTTATAGAGTTAAAAGCAGCGGGCAGCCAGGGGCTGTTTCCAGCCCCGGGCCTCCTAACCGTGGATGATTTTGACCCTCCCCACAAGGCCGCTTTCCAGTCGAACCTTGATTCCGTGGGGATGTGTGGCAGACTTTGTCAGAAGATCCCGGACAACGCCCTGTGTCAGCTTTCCGGATCTCTGGTCCTGCTTCAATACAATGGAGACCTCCAGGCCAGCCATGATATCGGCTCTTTTTGTTCCGTCACTCATTTAAAAATTCCTTTGTGTCTCTTATGCCCCTGGTACCGCTGTTAATAGTGGGGCGGTTTTTCATTTGCCGGTGCATCGATTCCCAGGCCGAACTCCGAGAGTTCCGAGAGCTGTTTCACCAGGGTTTCACAGATGGAACCGAGCTTTTCGATCTCCTGCTGCTGTTCGCAAATCACATCGTTCAGGTCTTTGATGGTCTTTTCCTGAAATGCGATTTTAGTTTCAATGTCAATCAGACGTTCTTCATCCATTTTATATTTCCCCATGTAGTAATTGAAAAATCAGTAAAGTGTTTGTTCATTCCATGCAGCGCCCGTGGCGTTAAAGATCAGCAAACGCTCAGAGGTGCGCAGGATTGCCTTGCTCGATGTTATTTTCATTTCATTTATGGTTTCCCGGAGCCGGAGGTCAATTTCGGAAAACGCCGATCTGCCTTCTGCAAAGGCGAAGGCCCGGCCGGAGGTTACCACCACGGCAACATGTTTTCCGGCTTCAGCGGCAAGGAGTTCATCACGAATTGCCAGTTGGGTCTCGACAAATCGCCTGGAGGTTGCATCAAACCCGATTGCACGCCCACCGGTTACCAGGAGGGCAATATGCGGGGATACGAATGCGGTTCCGTTATCAGATTCATCCGCCCTCAAAGACAATTCATGCCAGGCATCTGATGAAGAGGAGATTACGAAGAACCGTTTATTGGTCAGGAATGCACCCAGATAGCCCTCTGAGCCGCGCCATACAACCGTTTCATTCCTCCGAAGATCAAGACGCACGGTCTTTCTGCCCTCCAGGACAGCGACAATTCGGCCCTTGGATTCAAATATATCAACCAGATCTTCAATCTCTTCTTCAGCACTGGAGGTGACGCCGGATACAAGTATGGACAAGCAAATCAAAAGAGTAAAAATGATGCGATGCCTTAACATGGGTCACCTCCGAAATATTTATTTTATCTGTAGTGCCCCCCAGGACACCTCACACTCCCCGGTTCCTGCGGAAACATAGGCTGTATCGTCTGTAATGGTGACGGAAAGCTCCATGGTACGCTTAACCAGGGCCGCCAATGCCTGCATGCTTCCCCAGGGGAACTGATAAACAGATGCTGTCAGATCACTGATCTTTGCTTGTCCCTGGGCCCACCACGCATCGGATTTTGAATTAAAAGTATACACCTTTACCGCCGGTGCAAGCCGTGTGGCTTTTTTAATTCTATCCAGGGTTGGCTCCCCCACATCGATCCATAGTGATATCCGGCCATCCAATGTGCGCGCCCAGATATCGGGGTCTTCCACGGCGGAAAGCCCCTTTGTAAAGGACAGATATTCCTGGGCATTGATACAAAAGGCCATAACCCGGGCCATCATTCGCTCGAGGGTTTCAGAAGGGTGTTGAGCAACCGTTAAATTGAGGGTGTCATAATAATCCCGGTCAATATCGGCCAAGGTAATTTTTAATTTGTAAATGGTCGGTTTTAAAGCCACGAATGGATCCCTATACTCCTTAACACATAATTTAAAAAAGCACCGGAGCTTCCGGTGCTTTTATCTGTTGTCTTATTTTCTGTTCAGCCGGGTAATTGATCAGATGATCAGCCTGGCAAGATCTTTGGCCTTTTCAAAGCTCGGCTCGATGATGGATTGCATGGTTTCCGGAGAAATATTGTACACGGCCTGGGCCTGGGCAATCATCTCCTCCACCCCGTCATTGGAATCATCTTCCCTTAAAATGGAAACCAGCATCACCGGCCCCGGGGTTTCATTATCATCCCCCAAAGCGAGGTTATGATGATTTTTGATGGCCAGGGCAATGTTTTCAGGAAGTCCCCATTCACTACAGATCCAGGTGGCCACCTCTGCATGATCCCAATCCAGGAACTCCCGCTCCAGTTGGGCAAGATCCCCGCCTTCAAGATGCCATTTTTTAAAGATCGGATCATAATCGTCCCCCCTGTGGCAGGCAAGAAACGGCAGGGCCATATCCTGAAGAAATGCGGCCGTAAAGCATTCAGATTCCTTTGCAGGACAAAGGATATGTGCAAGCTCCTGGGCCAGCATTGCCCGCCGGGCAGATGTCAGCCAGAACGCAGCCGGATCATGCCATTGACACATCTTTTTGGGAATGCCCTTGGCAACCCCGACCCCCAGCACCAGGGACTCCAGCTGGCATAACCCCACAAGGGCAATGGCCTGGGTCAGATTCTCAACCTTATTTTGGGGTGAAAACGCTGCTGAATTGGCAAGCCCCAGGAGACGCACGGAAAGTCCGGGATCAAGGGAAAGCGATTGCGCAATATTGGAAGCTGACGCATAGGGGCTTCTCATCTTCTGCAGGATCTGCATCACCACTGCAGGAAACGAGGGAAGCTCATATCCTTTTAATATCTTCTTTAATTTTGCTTTTGGATTAACCTTGTTTTTAAAAAATGAAAACATATACCACCTGGTTTGGTTTATTCTGCCCGCCGGGCCATTTTATTGCCTAAAATACTCAACAATCCCCCCAGCCCCATGTAGCCCGTAATGGCCTGCAATGTCACAAAAACCTGTGCCGTTAAAGATGAGGGAACGGCATCCCCGTAACCCAACGTTGTCAATGTCACAAAACTGAAATATATAGGTGAGAATACAGTCTCATGCTTACCATAATCGATCTCCACCTGGGTATAGACGGCCGCAAAAATCAACGTGGCGCAAAAGAGCCATACAAACCACCTTAAAAGGCTTCTCCCGCAATCGGAAGAGGCCCACCACAGCAAATAGAGGGCCTTGTGCAAACGGGACATCTCCTGGAATTCAAACAGGTAATTCTCATCGGCAATGTACCGCCTGACCAGATAGGCCCCCCTCAGGTCCAGTCCCCTGATATCAGCGCCCACCCACTTGGCTTTTTTGAAATTTTTAATGCCCAGCAGCCGGGAGCCCTGCATATCCGCCAGTTCAAAATTGGTCCCAGTGACGTTGCTTTTTTTTAAGTCGCTTTCAAAAAGCGTGGCCCGGGTAAAGATGGCCCAGGAGAGATCTGCCTCGGAAAGCCTTGCACCCGTGAGGTTGGCTGCCCTCAAGTCTGAATTCACCAATTTCGAGCGGCTGAGCGTGGCATCACTTAAATCTGCGTTGATCATGCTTGCAAATGAAAGATCGGCTCCGCCAAACCCGCACCTTTTTGCACTGCACTCATTCAGGCTGGCATGGGTTAAATCAGACCCGATAAATTCACATTCATCCAGGGTCACCTGTTCAAGGCTGGCCTGGTAAAATGTTGCATAGCTTAAAACCGTCCCCGTTAAATTGGAACGGCTGAGGTTGGCATGGGAGAGGTCATATCCTGACAAATCAAGGCCAGAGAGGTCTTGATTCAATAAGGTTATCCCCCTTAAATCAAGCCGTAACGGCCGTTTGGAGTTATATTTTTTGCATTCGTTTTTTAACCGTTGAATCATATGGACTAAAGCGGTTCCCTCGCCATCGGGATCTTTTTCATCCCACCTGGATCTCAGAGACACCACTTCTGTTTTGGTTAAACTATGTTTTTCCCTCTCCATATCATCCTTTACATGCACCCACGTTCTGCCACAGGACCCGTTTATCCAATTTCCTATCAAATAATTGAGAAGCTCATACTATATCAATCCCATTTAAAACTAAAGAATATTTTTTACCCTGTTTAATAGGAGGTTCCAAGACGAATCAAAGCCGCCCCATGATTAGCCCCATATCCATGTAGGATTTTCCATACACCCTTTGTATGAATATCGCTTCATGAGAAATCCACATTTATACCTTGATCGAGAAAATAGCAGATCAAAAAACTTGATTTCATAAAAATTATCCGGTTTTTTTTCATCATTACGAAATGACAGATTGCCCGGTCATCGCACAAGTTCAATCCCCCAAAGCATAAAAGTGGATTAATAGGAAAAACAGAAGTAATCTATTGGAACAATCTTTGCACACAAAAATTGCGGAATATCAATACTAATTCATTCTTAAACGATTATCAGAAAACAAGAAAGGAGTTAAAATGAGAAGGCCTCTGGCGAAACCCATCGGGTTCATCATCTTTTTAGTAATCCCAATGATAGTATTTGCAAACATGGCCCATGCGGATCCCCTTGTAACAATGACCTCTTCTTCAGCCCATTGTTATGTGGGTCAGGAACTCAAACTAAAAATATTGATAACCGATGAAGACACCATAAACAGAGTCGGGTGGGATGGCCGCATCCTTTATGATCCCGACTATTTCTCATTTCAAGATATCTCGGCGAAAGACCTCAATCCGGTTGAAAGTGCATTTGCATTCAACACCCCCGACCCCGGCAGGATCATAGTGATAAATTATAATATGCAGCTGAACACAATGAGCGGACAGGGCGTAATCGCCGAAGCTGTTTTCATTCCAAGGCGTGTTGGGTATTCGGTTATCGAGCTTCAAAATTTTACTTTTTCGGATTCAACCGCCTCACGCATACCTGTAATATTGGACCCGGGACTTGCCCTTTCAATAGAAGAACAAAATCCCGCTGATATGGATGGGGACAATGATATTGACGGAACCGATTTGTCTCTGTTCGCGAAAGCATATGAAGAGGGCAATCCGCCAGTCCACCTGGATTTTTTTGCCGATAACTTTCCCCAGCAGGCAGAATAATTAATGCAATAAGGAGATGAACATGAAAGCCGTAAAATACCTGTTTTTTATTGTCCTGCTTTTTCAGGCGTTTTCCTATGCCCATGCTGAAAATATTGCTCAAGGATATGTCACAAACTACGGTACAAAGTATATGTGGTCGGAATCCCAAAAGGTGTTTGTGCCCAATTTTGTGATGCTCGGAACCAATGCAGGAGTTGACCTCAGTACGGTTACTCAAGCCTCAATGGATAGTTTCCTGGATGAAATGTTCGATCTTAACGGATTTAACGGGGTTCATATTCCTGTTTTTGGTCAGTGGTTCCATATCGGGAATGATCAAGTGTCAACAAGTGACAAGACACTTGATCAGACCACTTTTGATACGCTCAAGATGATCATACAAAAAGTTTACAGTCGCGGAGGCGTCGTACATCTATGGGCCTGGGGGGATCACGACCGGAGCATGACCCCCAGAAGCCTTTCAGGCGGCATCATGGGAAGCGAAGAAAAAATGGTGTGGGATAAGATTTATACGGAACTAAACCCCCTTAAGGGATGGACCATCGGCTACGGATTCGATCTTCATGAGTGGGTGACCAGCTCCCAGCTCGAGTCATGGTACAACTATTGTCATGACAAACCCAACTGGTGCCATCTTTTGGGTGGTCGCGCCCAGAAGAACCAGATAGATCAAATCTACGGCGGTATGGATTACAATGGGTATGAGAACCATAAGCCCCGCTATGAAATCTACAGAGACTTACTTGACCACGCTGCTTCAAAGCCGGCGTTTTCAGAAGATCGCTTCAGGGTTCGGGGCGGCGGTCGCACAAAGGATCCGACCTTGGATGAGTCCCGTCTTATGATCTGGGAGGCAACCATGGCCGGCGGAGTCGCCGGTATCTGGGGGTATTTGGGCACCGAGGACGGCGTTTCCCGTTCCTATCCCAATGCAGATCAGATGTTATGCTACAGCAAATTCTGGAAAAACCGGTTTCTTAAGGATATGGCGTGGGATAATTCAGGGACGGACGGATATTGTTTGCAGAATGGAACGTCTAACTATGTCTACTATAAAGAAGATACAAGCTCCTTGACGTATACAATCGCCGGCGGATCAAAGAGAGTGGTTGCGGTGGACACAAAGAAAGCCTATGCAGAGATCAGGTTAGGCACTATTGAGAACGGCAGTCATACCTATAATCCGCCATATGTTTCAGACTGGGCGATTGCTGTCGGTACTTTTGAGGGGGATACAGCAGATCTTTCATTTAAGGATATCACTGACTCAGCCGGCACCGGCGGTCCCACAGGCAGTGGTGAAACCGGTGGCCATGGTGTAATGTTTGCGGATATTGATAATGATGGCGATTCAGATATGTATATCACAATGAATTGGTCTGCTCCCATGTCAGATCTATTTTTCTTAAATCAGGGAAGCGATACATTTTTAAATGATGGACTCAATAGAAATATGGTTAAAAATACGGATGTTGGCGTTCATGGGATGTGCTTTTCGGATTTAGACAACGATGGCGATTACGATATGGTCAAAGGGCATATATTAGCGGATACGGGTCCTGGTTCCAATCAAATACTTGAAAATAACGGCCATGGTTATTTTTCAGATGCAACACCGGACAGTGTATTAAGCCGAAAAGAATACACCCGGGGGGTTGTAACGTTTGATATGGATAGCGACGGAGACTTAGATATATTTTGCGTTTCCGGTTACCTGGGTACAGATGATCAAGCTAACGAAAAAAATGAACTTTACAGAAATCAAGGGGGGTTTGTTTTTGAAGCAGTTACGGAGAATCAAGCGTATGATGCATTGGCCGGACAAGGTGTTACAGATACTGATTTTGACGGAGATGGTGATATTGATTTAATAGCCGCCAATCGAACAGGGGATGTGAACATTCTTGAGAACAATGGGTCAGGTTCTTTTACTGTAACAGACCCTGGAAGCATAGGAATCACAACAAGAGCAAAAGATGGTATTTCCACGGCCGACATTGACCATGACGGAGACCTGGACATACTGCTTTCCGGTGATAATTATGCTGATTTGTATCGGAATGACAACAATACCCACTTTTCTCTGATACAACATTTTTCTTCAACAAATGGATACATGGGTGCTTTTGGAGACTTGGATAATGATACGGACCCGGATCTGATATTTGCCGGCGACGATGTGGTTTTTCTGAACGATGGAGAAGGAACCTTTACTTCAGGCCCGTCTTTAAATGTTTCAGGCATTGACGATCCCAGGGGGATTTCATTTTCCGACATCGATAACGATGGTGATCTGGACTTTGCTATCGGTTGCAAAATGTCCAAAAATTTTCTGTTCAGAAATGACTTTAATTCGGGAAATTGGTTAAAAATTAAGCTTTTTTCTCCACAGGGGCAAGCAGGCGCTTTCGGAGCCAAAATAAAAATCTATCCTGTTGGCCACATTGACCGAACCCAATTGATTGCAATGCAAGAAGCCAATAGTAACGTGGGCTATCTGGCCCAAAAAGATCCGGTTATTCACTTTGGATTAGGAACCCACAATAATGTTGATCTTGTTGTTCATTTCCCATGTGGATTTACCCGCACAATATTGAATGCCGCCGCGAATCAAACCATTATCGTTGATGGAACTGAAAATAATCATGATTATGACGTAAATGGGGATGATGTGGTGAACATCCAGGACGTAATTGCATGCGAGAATATTATCCTTGGAATGGAATCGAGTGAGAACGGTGATGTAAACAGGGATGGGGTAACGAATCTCCAGGATGTGACAGAGATAGTCACCTCGATTATTGGAGGTTAGGGAGATAACCCCATGTCAGCCACGGGTAAAAAGCACAATACCGACAAGAAGCTAAGCCTGACCCCAATTTAGACCACAACCACGTCTTCCCTGATGGTGGTGCGGAGTTCCAGGCTGGCTTCGGAGACCAGATCCCGGGCTGACTTTACTGTTAAGGTGGCGAAAATGAAAACCCCACCCCTCGAAATGAGGGGCGGGGAGGTTTATCGGTTAAGTGTATTTATTATCTCGAGTTAGCGGCAATCCGTTATGGGAGAATGAAAACCTCAGCAAGGTCATCCATTCCGGTACCCATAAGCTGGATCAAAAGATCGCTATCCTGCTGGCCTACTTCGCCATCGCCCTGGAGAACATAGGTGTTGTCATTATGCTCAAAAGCCGCAGTATTATTACTGTCCGCAAGTTCAGTGAACAGTGCGGTGAGCTTGGAGGTGAAGCCAGCCGTATCATTCTGAGCCGCTGTCGTTGAGTCCTCAAAGGTAACTATTCCCTTAGTAACCGACTTGATGTCCTTATGCTCTGATGAGTCAAGAACCTCCGTTCCATATCCCAGATCCAGATGATCGATTCCATCAAACTGGAAGTTGGTGATGACATCAAAGTTGCCGTCGCCGATATGGGAGTCGGAGGTTGTTTCGGCGTCTTTACCGTCAACCGGCGTGTCAGTTGTTCCGGCATCAGCTGTCATAGCGTCCTCGCCATCGACCAATGTACCTGTCGTACCGGCATCAGTTGTCGTAGCGTTCTCGCCATCGACCAATGTACCTGTCGTACCGGCATCAGTTGTCGTAGCGTTCTCGCCAGCGACCAATGTACCTGTCGTACCGACATCAGCTATCGTAGCGTCCTCGCCAGCGACCAATGTACCTGTCGTACCGGCATCAGCTGTCTTAGCGTCCTCGCCAGCGACCAATGTACCTGTCGTACCAGCATTAGCCGTCGTAGCGTCCTCGCCAGCGACGGGGGTGCCTGTTGTACCTACATCCGTAGATGTTGCAGTTAATGTAATGGTACTCAGCACTGCGGCACCCGGTGTCGCAGTCGTGATGTTAATTGTTCCGCTATCGGCCACGTCGTAGGTGGCTGCAATATCTGTTAGCCCGTTGAGCACTGCCGCCAAACTTGCACCATCGGTTACTTTCGAGAAGTCCAGTCCGCTGGTCTCAACAGCGATTCCATCAATGCTGATTGTGAAGGCATCAACGTCGGTCAGCTTTGCATCCACGTCAGTAATTGCAACGCTAGCTTCTGTGGCCGCAACATGCTCGGTCAGGGTTACGTTGCTCAACACTGCGGCACCCGGTGTCGCAGTCGTGATGTT
>JAQYWC010000059.1 GCA_030145245.1 Desulfobacterium sp. | reverse complement strand
AGAAAATGAGCCCAATAAAATGAGGATTGATTATGAAGATACATGAGTACCAGGCAAAGGAGTTGTTCAGGACCTTTGGTGTGCCTGTTCCGGACGGAAACGTGGCCTTTTCCGTGGAAGAGGCCGTGGAAGTCGCCAAGGGGCTTGGGAGTTATCCTGTCGTAGTCAAGGCCCAGATCCATGCCGGGGGCCGGGGAAAGGGCGGAGGGGTCAAGCTTGCCGCATCCGAGGCCGAGGCAATGGGTTTTGCCGACGATATCCTTGGCATGACGCTTGTGACCCACCAGACCGGCCCTGAAGGAAGAGTCGTGAAGAAGCTGTTGGTGGAAGCGGGCCAGGAGATCGCAAAGGAGTTGTATCTGAGTCTCCTGGTGGACAGGGCCACGGCCGGTATCGTGATCATGGCCAGCCAGGAAGGGGGCATGGATATTGAAGAGGTTGCGGCCGCAACCCCTGAAAAGATCATCAAGGTGAGGGTCGATCCCCTCACGGGCATCCAGGGCTACCATTTGAGGGAGGTGGGGTTCGGTCTTGGTCTGCCTCAGGCTGCCCTTAGATCCTTTTCTGCGCTGCTCAAAAATCTCTACACCCTGTTTGTTAAAAATGACTGCTCCCTTCTGGAGATCAATCCCTTGATTCTCACTAAGGACGACCGGGTCATGGCGTTGGACGCCAAGGTGGATATCGACTCCAACGCCCTGTTTCGCCACAGGTCGCTCCTGGATCTCAGGGACCTTGACGAGGAGGATCCCCTGGAGGTGGAGGCTTCCAAGTTTAATCTCAACTACATCAACCTGGACGGCAACGTGGGCAACATCGTCAACGGTGCAGGCCTTGCCATGGCCACCATGGATATCATCAAGAACGCCGGGGCCGAACCTGCCAACTTTATGGATGTGGGGGGGGGAGCCACGGCCGAGATGGTGGAGAACGCCTTCAGGATCATCCTCAAGGACGAAAAGGTAAAAGCGGTGCTCATCAACATCTTCGGCGGCATCCTGCGCTGTGACGTTTTTGCCGAAGGCGTTGTTGCCGCCGCCCAAAAGGTCGGGATCAGCATCCCCGTTGTTGTCCGGATGGAAGGGACCAATGTGGAAACGGGCAAGGAGATCCTTGCCGCCTCCGGTCTCAACCTGATCAATGCCGTGGACTTAAAGGATGCAGCCGCAAAGGTTGCAGAAGCCATATAAACCATATCGGGCGGAAATTAAGCTGAATCTTAAACTTAGGTTCCAGCTTAAGGTTAAGCCCGTTCCAGCCATGGGGAGAATGTTTTGAGTATATTTGTGAATAAAGAAACAAGGCTAGTTGTCCAGGGAATCACGGGCAAGGAGGGCCAGTTCCATACAAGGCAGTGTATCGAGTACGGGACCAATGTGGTTGCCGGGGTCACCCCCGGCAAGGGTGGTCAGACCATGGACAACGTACCGGTATTCAATACGGTCCGGTCTGCGGTTGAGGCAACAGGGGCCAACGCCAGCATGATATTTGTTCCCCCGCCGTTCTGTGCCGACGCCATCATGGAGGCTGCGGACAGCGGCGTGGAACTTATCGTGGCCATCACCGAGGGCATTCCCGTCCTCGACATGGTGAAAGTGAAGAATTTTTTGGCCACAAAAACCTGCCGGCTTATCGGGCCCAACTGCCCGGGCATCATCACCCCCGGGGAGTGCAAGATCGGCATCATGCCGGGCAAGATTCATATGGCTGGAGGACCTGTGGGGGTGATCTCCCGGTCAGGAACCCTCACCTATGAGGTGGTGGATCAGCTCACCAAGCTTGGCATCGGCCAGACCACCTGCATCGGTATTGGCGGTGATCCCGTGAACGGTACCAACTTCATTGATCTCCTTGGAGCCTTTGAGAACGATCCCGACACCGAGGCCATCGTCATGGTCGGCGAGATCGGGGGCAACGCAGAAGAGGAGGCCGCCGCTTTCATCAAGGCCCATGTGACCAAGCCCGTGGTGGGCTTTATCGCAGGGTTGACAGCCCCTCCGGGAAGAACAATGGGCCATGCCGGCGCCATCATCAGCGGCAGCAGCGGCACGGGCCAGGCCAAGATCGAGGCCATGGAGCAGAACGGTATCCGGGTCTGCAAGAACCTCGGCACCATCGGAGAGACGTGTAAAGATTATTTTTAATATTGCGTATTGAGTTGTGGGTAGTGGGTCGGTTCAGAGTTTAACATTAACGTATGACGGCAGATGAGCCAACCAGGACGTCTGTCGTCAAGGAGAATAGATGGAACGCTTGATAGTCAACGACCGAATAAAAAAGAGCAGAACCCCGGCAAGGCTGGACCTTGTCCAGAGCGGCACCGGCCTTGTGCTCGGGCTGTTCATGTGGGTTCACATGTGCCTGGTGGGAAGTATTGTGCTGGGAAAAGGCTCTTTCAACTTTGTGGCAAAAACCATGGAACTCTCGTTCCTTTCCGACACGGGACACGGATACCCCTCCGCCGTATTTTTTGCGGTGCTTGGCGTGTTTTCTCTCTTTATCATCCATGCCGCCCTGGGGGTGAGAAAATTTCCCATCTCCTGGAAGGAGCACGCCATCATCCGGTCCCAGATGGGCATGATGAAACACAGTGACACCAACCTCTGGTACTGGCAGGTGGTTACTGGATTCATCATGTTTTTCCTGGGATCGGCTCATCTCTTTATCATAATCACCAATCCAGGTAAGATCGATCCCTATCTCTCTGCGGACAGGGTTTTCTCTGCAAACATGTGGCCCCTCTATCTTGTGCTCCTGGTTGCTGTGGAACTCCACGGCACCATTGGGCTTTATCGGCTTTGCATGAAGTGGGGCTGGTTTGGGGGAAAGGATCCGGTAACGTCCAGAAAAAGGCTCAAGATGCTCAAGAACCGGATCACGATCTTTCTTCTCAGCCTTGGATTGATCGCCCTCCTGGTTTTCTTCATCATCGGATGGCGCCACAGCGACCGTGTGGGAGAGCCCTACAACCTGGGCCACATCACGGTTATAGCCGAGACGGCCCCCGCCCTTTCCGTTGTCCATGGGGAACCGGAAGCGAATGATCACACGATAGCAACCAAGGAGTAATCGATGAAAGTCATATATACGGATTCACTTGTCATCGGTGGCGGTCTTGCGGGATTGAGAATCGCCATCGCATCCAGGCAGAGGGGGTATGATACCATTGTTCTCTCACTTATGCCTGCAAAACGTTCCCATTCGGCAGCGGCCCAGGGCGGCATGCAGGCAAGCCTTGGCGCAAGCATCAAGGGGGAGGGCGATAACGAGGAGGTCCACTTCGAAGACACGGTCAAGGGCAGTGACTGGGGGTGTGACCAGGACGTTGCCAGGATGTTTGTCAACACAGCCCCCAAGGCGATCCGCCAGCTCACCGCCTGGGGCGTTCCCTGGAGCCGGGTCAGAAAAGGCGACCGCCAGGTGGTGATCAACGGCAAGAAGGTGACCATCACCGAGAAGGGCGAGGCCCACGGGCTTATCACCTCCCGGGATTTCGGGGGCACCAAGAAGTGGCGGACCTGCTTCACCAGTGACGGCACCGGCCACACCATGCTTTATGCCATGGACAACAAGGCCATTGAGCTCGGCATTCCCGTCCACGAGAGAAAGGAGGCCATCGCCCTTATCCATGAGGACGGGGTCTGCCACGGCGCCGTTGTAAGGGATCTTGTCACAGGGGAACTCATCGCCTACGTGGCCAAGGCCACCACCATTGCCACCGGCGGCTATGGCCGTCTCTACGCCGTGTCCACCAATGCCGTGATCTCCGAGGGGATCGGCACGGCCATCGCCCTTGAGACCGGGGTGGCAACCCTTGGCAACATGGAGGCGGTCCAGTTCCATCCCACGGCCATCGTACCCGTGGGCATCCTCACCACCGAAGGATGCCGGGGAGACGGGGGTCTGCTCCTGGACAAGGAAGGTTACAGGTTCATGCCAGACTATGAGCCGGACAAGAAAGAGCTTGCCTCAAGGGACGTGGTTTCCCGGCGCATGACCGAGCATATGAGAAAGGGCAAGGGTGTTTCGTCAAGGTACGGGGACCACCTCTGGCTGGATATCACCCTGCTTGGAAAAGAGCATATCAATAAAAACCTGAGGGAGGTCAAGGAGATCTGCGAATATTTCCTCGGCATCGATCCGGTCAAGGAGTACATCCCGGTGAGACCCACCCAGCACTACTCCATGGGCGGGGTCAGGACCAAGCCAACGGGTGAGAGCCCGAACCTGAAGGGGCTCTTTTCGGCTGGGGAAGCCGCCTGTTGGGACATGCACGGGTTCAACCGTCTGGGGGGAAACTCCGTTGCCGAGACCGTGGTCGCCGGTATGATCGTGGGCGAGTATGTGGCCGATCACTGTGCCGCGACCACCCTCAATATCAATACAGTGCTCATTGAAAAATTTCTCCGGCGGGAGGAGAATAAGATTTTCAAGCTTTTGAACCGGGAAGCCGGGGAAAATCCCTTTGAGCTCAGGAAGGAGATGCAGGATATCATGATGGACAAGGTGGGCATCTTCAGGAACGGGGATGATCTTGCCAAGGCCGTGGAGGAGCTGAAGGTGCTCAACCAGCGGGCAAAAAATATCGCGCTCCGGAACCGGATTGCCACCTCCAACCCGGAGCTTGTTGAGGCGATCCGGGTGCCCAAGATGATCAAACTTGCCCAGTGCGTGGCCTACGGTGCCATGCTCAGGACCGAGAGCCGGGGTGCCCATGCAAGGGAGGATTTCCCAGAGAGGAATGACAGGGACTGGCTCAAGCGGACCCTTACCACCTGGAATTCCGAGGACGCGGATCTGCCCGAGGTTTCCTACGAGGAACTCAACATCATGAAGATGGAGATGCCACCCGGTTCCAGGGGCTACGGCGTTGACAACACCGTTCACCACCCGGACACGGAAAAGAGGGTGGCCGGGATCGAGGAGATTAAAGCAGCTAATCCCGATGCAGACCGCTTTGAGATGCAGGAACTCCTTAATCCCATTGAGATACCGGAAAAATTCAGAGGAAAGAACGAGCGCACAGGGAGGGGGTTTAAATAATGAGTGACCAGGAGAGAACTTTAAGATTTCATATTCTGCGATACAACCCCCAGGTCGAGGGGGATACACCCACCATGAAGAGCTACGAGATAAAAGAGGCACCGGGGATGACCATCTTCATCGCCTTGAACGAGATCCGGGAGAAGTACGATACCTCCATTCAGTTTGATTTCATCTGCCGGGCCGGGATCTGCGGCAGCTGCGCCATGATCATCAACGGCCAGCCCGACCTTGCCTGCCGGACGCTTACCTCCAAGTTCCCGGACGGCGAGATCAAGCTTTTGCCCCTGCCGGGTTTTGAGCTGATCGGGGATCTTTCCGTGAACACCGGCAAATTCATGCGCCAGATGAGTGAGCGGGTGGAGAGCTGGATCCATGATAAAAATGCGGAAAACGTGGACCTGTGCAAGCTTGAGGAGCGCATGGACCCGGACACCGCCGACGAGATCTACGAGCTTGAGCGCTGCGTTGAGTGCGGCTGCTGTGTTTCGGCCTGCGCCACTAAGCGTATGCGGGATGGGTTCCTCGGTGCCGTTGGCTTCATGCGCCTTGCCCGGTATGCCCTGGATCCCAGGGACAAGCGTTCCGACGAGGAGTTCTACGAGATCATGGGCGATGATGACGGGGTGTTCGGCTGCATGACCCTGTTGGGCTGCCAGGATTACTGTCCCAAGGATCTGCCCCACCAGACCCAGATTGCCTACCTGAGGCGTAAGATGGCACTGGTCAAATGACAAGGAGAATGAATGACACAGTTCAATTATAAACCCATGTTTCCCCTGGGAGCGGATACCACTGAGTACAAACTCGTCTCCCGGGAGTATGTCAACATCAAGGAGTTCAATGGAAAGGAGCTCCTGACCGTCGAGCCCCAGGCCCTGACCTTGCTTGCAAAGACAGCCTTTAAGGAGGTGGCCCACCTTTACCGTTCCGGGCATCTTCAGAAGCTCAGGGGGATCATCGACGACCCGGAAAGCAGTGACAACGACAGGTACATCGCCCTTGAGCTGTTGAAGAACGCTGTGATATCAGCAGAGATGACCTATCCCATGTGCCAGGATACGGGAACGGCCATTATCATGGGCAAAAAGGGCCAGCAGGTCTGGACCTGGTCCGACGACGAGGAGGAGCTATCAAAGGGAGCCTTCCAGGCCTACACCGAGAACTATCTGAGATATTCCCAGAACGCCCCCCTCACCATGTACGGGGAGAAGAACACCGGGTGCAACCTGCCTGCCCAGATAGATCTCTTTGCCACCCGGGGAGACGAGTACCGGTTTTTGTTCATGGCAAAGGGCGGAGGCTCAGCCAACAAGACCTTTCTCTACCAGATGACCAAGGCCGTGCTCAACTCCGAAGAGATCCTGCTGGATTTCATGACCGAGAAGATGAAGAGCCTTGGCACGGCGGCCTGTCCTCCCTATTACCTCGCCTTTGTCATCGGCGGCACCTCGGCCGAAGTCAACCTTAAAACGGTGAAACTTGCATCGGCCCGGTATCTGGATGCGCTTCCCACGACGGGGGAGGAAACGGGCCACGCCTTCAGGGACGTGGATCTTGAGAAAAAGGTGCTGGACCGGGCCCATAACCTCGGCCTTGGCGCCCAGTTCGGGGGCAAGCACTTTGCCCTGGATGTCCGGGTGGTTCGGCTGCCCCGCCACGGCGCCTCCTGTCCAGTGGGCATCGGGGTCAGCTGTTCCGCCGACCGGCAGATCAAGGCAAAGATCACCCGGGAGGGGATCTTCATTGAACGGCTTGAGGAGAACCCGTCAAAGTTCCTGCCGTTGACAGAGCCTGAGATGGCAGAGCCGGTCAAGGTGGATCTCAACAAACCCATGGACGAGATCCGGGCCCAGCTGAGCCAGTATCCCGTTGCCACACGGCTTCTGCTCTCCGGCAAGATCATCGTTGCAAGGGATATCGCCCATTCAAAGTTCCAGGAGCGCCTGGACAAAGGAGAGGGACTGCCCGGCTACATCAAGGATCACATCATCTATTATGCAGGACCTGCCAAGACCCCGGAAGGCCAGGCCTCGGGCTCCTTCGGACCCACCACGGCCGGCCGGATGGATCCCTATGTCCCCATCTTCCAGGAGCAGGGGGCGTCCATGATCATGCTGGCCAAGGGCAACCGCTCCGCCCAGGTGACCGATGCCTGTAAAAAGTTCGGCGGCTTTTACCTGGGATCACCGGGAGGTCCTGCCGCACGGCTTGGCCGGGATTTCATCAAGAAGGTTGAGCTTGTGGAGTATGAGGAACTCGGCATGGAAGCGGTCTTCATGATGACGGTGGAGGACTTCCCCGCCTTTATCATCGTGGATGACAAGGGCAACGATTTTTACAGTAATCTTCTTTAACTTATAAAAAAACCATTTGACCCTGGGCAAAGCCGTTTGCTTTGCCCAGGGTTTTCAGTATTTCCAAAAGATTAAGGATTTATTTTCCATATGATCGAAAATTATTGGGCAAGCTTTGTATCCGCGCATGTTTAGCGCTATGCTTCACTACGTGTTTCCCAGGATCGATATTTTTCAGCTCAATTTTCCTTGATTTTTTTAGCAGGCACGGTTTGATATTGAAATGTCTTGAAATAGCCGAGATTCTGTTTGCCATGCATATTTTAATACTATATATATTAGAAAATATATTTACACGTTTCAAAATCAGTTGTTGACCCCTGCCATAGTTGATCTCAAATGAGTGTTATACGACAAACGAAATTAAACAGAAAAAAACCGTAAGATTCATTATTAGGCCAGGAATTGAAAGCAAACCTAACAAAGGAGGTTCTCCATGGGAATTCTATCTTGGATCATAATGGGGCTAATCGTAGGTGTGCTCGCAAAATTCATCATGCCGGGAAAAGATCCTGGAGGAATTATCATTACTATCTTGATAGGAATAGCGGGTGCTTTCGTGGGCGGGTTTATTGGGTCCTTTCTGGGACTTGGGGCAGTTACAGGATTTAATATAGGGAGTCTCTTGCTGGCTGTCGGAGGTGCTGTCCTCCTTCTGATTCTGTATCGCATGATAAAGAAATAACCGCCTTTTTTTTACAATTCAAATTTGGGGGACACCCAAATTCGGGGGACACCACATACCAAATTTCAAATTCGGGGGACACCATATCTATTTCTAACCTAAAAAGGCACCGGATAAACCGGTGCTTTTCGCATTATGCCTTTTAACTCATTTACATCTCAACTCTCTCCCGAAAACTGGCTCTGGACGTGGCGTCATTATTAAATTTTTAACAGTTGCAGAAAGGGAACTATCAGAATTTGCGTTAATCTTGCAGATTCCGTAAGCCGACAGGAAATCGTTTTACAGTAATCTCATCTGATCCGTAAACAAACATGGAAACCCGGGACGAAGCCGTTTGCTTTGTTCCGGGTTTTTATGTTTCAGACTTTTTTCCAGATTACATCACGTTTCCGGATTAATTTACTTCCGGGCAATCCAAGATTTCGTTCCAAACTTTGGTCCTTTTGTTGTCTTTCTGTGGGGTTGTAATGGCTTTTTATAACAGTGGGTTATGGTTGTGGGTGGGTGGGGTGTCCGGGCTTTGGTTCCAGACAACTTAAGGTTTTGAAACTTTGGGCTTGATATTGAATTCAACCTCTATGAATGATGATTCCCATGCATAAAGGCTCATCCGGAAATCGCGTACTTTTTTGTTTGCCCCCGCAAATTAGGTGATTTCAGGGTTCAAGAAAGGGGATTCGTTTTTCCTTTTGTGACATAGCCCTCCAGAGCGGGATGAGAGGGTCTATTTCAAAAGGGAAAAGTGAAGGACGGGGCGCTGACGCATATGGGGGTATAGGGATCTACACAAAAAGTACGCAATAACCGGATGAGCCAGATTCACTAAAACCTTTCTAAACAAAAATGGGGAAACAATGTCTGGAAAATTAGAGATTCTGAAAAAAGGCACTATTTTTAGCTCCCTTGCACCGGCCGATTTCGAAAGATTGGGATCACTCATGGAGAAACAGGATATCCAGGAAGGCGAGACGCTTGCAATTAAAAAAGAGAGGGCAACCCGGTTTTTTATCCTGTCATCAGGAACCCTTCTCATCGCCATGGATGACGGAAAATCGGCTGTCATGGACCGTCCAGGCGATTTCATCGGAATGGACCTTCTTTCATCAAAGGGGGAATACATCAACACCGTGATTGCCCTGGAAAACGGCGAAGTACTTGCCATAAAGAGAGACGATTTCCTTGATCTCATCCAGGAAGATTCTCTCCTGGCTGAAACCATCATGCACCATTGGAACTCTTTTCTGGAAGAGAACCTTCCCTTTGTGGAGCAGAAGGAGATAACGGGCATGGAGTATCACTACTAAACGGAGGTGAAATTTTGTACGGTTTAGAATCAATCGCAGCAAACAACGGCTGGGCAATCTCGGTCGTGGGAGTATCCATCGTTTTTACAGGCCTTGTGCTCCTCTCCCTGTCAATCTCCCGGATCCATAAAGTTCTGGGCCTCTGGGACAACCGGAACGACATCCGGATTTTCCGGAAGAAACCACAGGAGAGATCGGAACCCGCACCCCTGCCTTTTACCGAAAAAGAGAAGGCGTCGGCACGTCAGTTCCGACTGCTGGTGAAAATCATGGACGATCCCTTTTCCCTTCAACGGCTCCTTCACCTGGCAGAGATCAGCGGTCTTGAACGTCCCCATTCAAGCCTGTGCCATCTGATCAAAGTCCGGATCATCGAACCGGATTATCAGGGGGACTATTTCTTTAATCGAGAAGCGTTTGACCGATTCGCTTCCTAGGCAAAATAACCCAAGCGAGGAGCAAATAGAGGCGGACATATGGAGACTCTTTTTATAGATTTTTTTCAGAACACAGGTTTCTTTTTGTGTGACTATCGTAACATCATCATGATCCTTGTGGGAATGCTCTTTATCTATCTAGGCATTGCAAAGGATTACGAGCCATTGCTGCTGGTTCCCATCGGGTTTGGAATGCTCATGGGAAACATCCCTGTCTTTAAGGGACTTGGGCTTGGCATCTACGAAAACAACAGCGTTCTCCATTATCTGTACCTGGGCGTTACCCAGGGGGTTTACCCCCCGTTGATCTTTCTTGGCATCGGTGCCATGACTGATTTTTCAACCCTGCTTGCCCGGCCGGTTCTCATGCTGTTGGGCGCTGCGGCCCAGGCAGGTATCTTCATCACCTTTCTGGGTGCCCTGGCCCTGGGATTCACTCCCCATGAGGCGGCATCCATCGGCATCATCGGCGGGGCAGACGGCCCCACGGCCATCTTCCTCACGGCAAAACTTGCGCCCACACTCATCGGCCCGATTGCCGTTGCAGCCTACTCTTACATGGCCCTTGTTCCGGTTATCCAACCGCCGATCATGCGGCTTCTGACCACGAGAAAAGAGCGGCTCATCCGCATGGAGGAGCCCCGGGAAGTGACCAAACGTGAAAAGATACTTTTCCCCATCATCGCATTCCTGCTCTGCTGTTTTCTTGCTCCGGCGGCCCTGCCTCTTCTGGGTATGCTCTGCTTCGGCAACCTCCTCAAGGAAGCTGTTGTAACGGAAAGGCTTGCCGTTGCCGCAAGGACATCCATTATTGACTCCGTGACCATACTCCTGGGCGTTACCGTTGGAGCCAGCACCCAGGGAGACGTTTTCCTCACCACCAAATCAGTTGGCATTTTCTTCCTGGGTGCTCTCTCTTTCTGCATTGCAACGGCCTGCGGCCTTCTCTTTGCAAAAATGATGAACCTGTTTCTCAAGAACAAAATCAACCCCCTTTTAGGTGCCGCAGGCGTATCTGCTGTGCCCGATTCAGCAAGGGTGGTCCAGGTGGTGGGCCAGAGGGAAGATCCCACAAACTTTCTTCTCATGCACGCCATGGCACCCAATATTTCGGGCGTCATCGGATCGGCCATCGCTGCCGGTGTACTCTGGAGCTTTATGTCCTGACAACTTTGTCCTGATCCGGACCTTTATTTAAAACTAAGAATCACATAAGGATTATCAAAAGATGGAAAGATTCAAGAAGGACGTATTGAACTATCATTGTACCCCGGTCGCAGGCAAGATCCAGGTCATGCCCACCAAACCCTGCCAGACCGCAGAAGATCTCTCCATGGCATATACCCCCGGGGTGGCCTTGCCCGTCCGGGAGATCGCCGCCAATCCCGATAACGCCAGGCTGCACACCAGCCGCCAGAACCTGGTGGCCGTGGTTTCCAACGGTACCGCCATCCTCGGCCTCGGGAATCTCGGTGCTCTTGCCAGCAAGCCGGTGATGGAAGGAAAGGGGGTGTTGTTCAAGCGATTTGCCGATGTGGACGTGTTTGACATCGAGCTTGACACGGAAGACCCCAAGAAGATCATCGACATCGTCAAGACCATGGAACCCACCTTTGGCGGCGTCAACCTTGAAGATATCAAGGCCCCTGAATGCTTTGAGATCGAAGAGACCCTCATCGATCTTTGCAACATCCCTGTTTTCCATGATGACCAGCACGGCACGGCCATCATTTGCGCCGCAGGCCTTGTAAATGCGTTGGAAATCACCGGCAAAAAAGCCGAAGAGATCAAAGTGGTATTCAACGGTGCCGGCGCCGCCGGTATTTCCTGCGCAAAGCTCTTCATCTCCCTTGGCGTCAAATATGAGAACCTTGCCATGTGCGACTCCAAAGGCGTCATTTATAAAGGCCGCAACCAGGGCATGAACAAGTACAAGGAGATCTTTGCCCTGGATACGGACCTGAGAACCCTTGAAGATGTGATGAAAGATGCGGATGTGTTCATCGGCGTCTCCCAGAAGGATGTGGTGACCGAAGAGATGCTGCTCTCCATGGCCTCCGAGCCCATTGTGTTTGCCATGGCCAACCCGGATCCTGAGATCAGCTATGACCTTGCCACCGCCACCAGGGACGATCTCATCATGGCCACGGGCCGTTCCGACTATCCCAACCAGATCAACAATGTCCTGGGCTTTCCCTACATCTTCCGGGGGGCGCTGGACGTGGGGGCCACCAAGATTTCAGAGGGCATGAAACTTGCCGCTGCCAAGGCCCTGGCCGCCCTGGCCAAGGAGCCGGTGCCGGAAGTGGTCAGGGAGGCCTATAACGGCCAGGCGTTTTCCTTTGGCAAGGATTACATTGTTCCCAAACCCTTCGATCCAAGGGTGATCGAATGGGAGTCCGTTGCCGTGGCCAAGGCGGCCATGGAAGAGGGCCTTGCCACCACCGCCATCGACGACTGGGATGCCTATGCCGCATCTTTAAAAACCCGGATGGAGAAATTCTGGTGTGATCCCGGGCGTAACTAATTTCTGGCATCAGGTTTTAACGATACACATTTTTTTTAGAAAACGATCGGAGCAGGTTAAATTTAGAACGCCTTTCCCGATCGCATCCCGGTTTCCGGATTAGTTTACTTCCGGGCAATCCACTATTTCGTTCCAAACATCGGTCATTATGATCTGTCTCAGCGTGGTTGAAATGCATATTTATAACAGTTGGTTATGGCTGCGGTGACCTGGGGCGTCCGGGTTTTGGTTCCAGACGCCTTAAGGTTTGGAAACATTGGGCTTGATGTTGTCAGATATTGAATTCAACCTCTATGGATGAAGATGCTCACCGTTTTGAACGGACTGAAAAAAGGAGATATCCGGAACAAAAATACAAATCCAGGCGGGACAAGAGAATGACAATGACAGAGGCGGTTGTAGCGGTTGTATAAATATCAGTCTTTCAGGGCTGGTTTCATCTATTATCATTACTTCAAAAGGTGATTTTATGAAAAAAAATATGCAGACAATTGACGGGAATACTGCGGCCACCCACGTGGCCTATGCAATGAGTGAGGTTGCCGGAATCTATCCCATCACCCCTTCAAGTCCCCTTGGCGAAATTGCAGACTCCTGGGCTGCAAAGGGAAGAAAAAATATTTTCGGCCAGGTGCTCAACATCAAACAGATGCAGTCGGAAGCAGGGGCCGCCGGCGCCGTACACGGATCTCTCTCTGCTGGAGCACTTACAACGACCTTTACTGCCTCCCAGGGCCTTTTGCTCAAGATCCCCAATATGTATAAAATAGCAGGTGAATTGCTTCCCTGTGTTTTCCATGTCACGGCCAGAGCCCTTTCAGCCCATGCCCTGTCCATCTTCGGAGACCACCAGGATGTAATGGCTGCCCGGCAGACAGGATTTGCCATGCTGGCATCCTCTTCTGTCCAGGAAGCCATGGACCTTGCTTTGGTTGCCCATCTTGCAACCCTTGAGGGACGGGTTCCCTTCATGCATTTCTACGACGGGTTCAGAACCTCCCACGAAATCCAGAAAATAGAGGTTATCGATTATGACGATATGGCCTCCCTGATGAATTGGGAAGCCTACCGTGGGTTCAAGGACCGGGCAATGAACCCTGACAATCCCAACACCCGTGGAACGGCCCAGAATCCTGATATTTATTTCCAGGGCCGGGAAGCTGCCAACCTCTTTTATAACAAAATTCCTTCCATCGTAAAGCGGTATATGGAAAAGGTTGAAAAATTAACGGGCAGGGCCTACAAGCTGTTCGATTATGTCGGAGATCCCGGGGCGGACCGGATCATCATCAGCATGGGTTCAAGCTGTGAAGCCATTGAGGAGACGGTCAACCGTCTCAACCGGTACGGCGAGCGGGTCGGTCTGGTCAAGGTGCGTCTCTACAGGCCCTTTGACGTCCAGGCCATGATGGAGGCCATTCCAGCCACGGCAGAGACGATTACGGTTCTTGACAGGACCAAGGAACCCGGAAGCATCGGCGATCCCCTTTATATGGATGTGTGTACGGCCTTCATGGAAAAGGGCGAGGGACCAAGGATTATCGGCGGCCGTTACGGACTGGGATCCAAGGAGTTTAATGCCCCCATGATCAAGGCGGTATTTGACAACATGAAGAGTGCCGGACCTAGGAACCATTTTACCGTGGGTATCAAGGACGATGTCACCGACTCCTCCCTGGAGGTGATTCCCGGATTCAACCCCGCACCCGAGGGAACCGTTGGGGCGAAATTCTGGGGCCTTGGGTCCGACGGAACCGTTGGTGCCAACCAGAGTGCCATCAAGATCATCGGCGATAACACCGAAAAGTATGCCCAGGGGTATTTCGCCTACGACTCCAAGAAATCGGGCGGTATCACCATTTCCCATCTGCGGTTTGGCGATCTGCCCATCCAGTCCACCTACCTGATCAACAGGGCGGATTTCGTAGCCTGCCATAAATCTAACTATGTCCAAATTTATGACGTCCTTGAGGGTCTCAGGGAGGGGGGGACGTTTCTCTTGAATTCTGCCTGGTCCATGGCGGATATGGAGGCCAATATTCCCGGCGATGTCAGGCGAACAATCCATGACAGGCGCCTGAAGTTTTTCAATGTGGATGCCGTGAAGATCGCAGGCGAGGTGGGACTTGGCAACAGGATCAACATGATCATGCAGACCTGTTTCTTCAAGCTTGCCAATGTGATCCCCTTTGAAAAGGCCATTGAGCTTCTCAAGGCCGATATCAAAAAGACCTACGGCAAGAAGGGCGACAAGATCGTTCAAATGAACATCGATGCCGTTGACAGAACCCTGGATAACCTTGTGGAGATAACTATCCCTGAATCCTGGGGCGCTGCATCCGGAACCATGGACCTGGCTGATAATGCAGGCAGCTATGTCGACAATGTTATGCGTCCCATCCTTGCCCAGAAAGGCGATGGGCTTCCGGTGAGTGCCTTTGCCCCGGACGGCCTGTTCCCCAACTCAACCAGTAAATACGAAAAGCGCGGGGTTGCCATCAACGTTCCCGAGTGGATCGCCGGGAACTGTATCCAGTGCAACCAGTGTTCCTTTGTCTGTCCCCATGCCGCCATCATTCCCATTGTCGCCAGTGAGAAAGAACTCAAGAATGCGCCATCAACCTTTGGGACTGTTGCCGGAAAGGGTAAGGATCTGAAGGACTACAGTTTCAGGCTCCAGGTCAACACCCTGGATTGTCAGGGATGCGGCAACTGTGCCGACATCTGTCCTGCCAAGGTGCCTGCCCTGGTGATGAAACCCATAGCCACCCAGACAGACGCGGAGATTCCAAACCATAGGTTCTCCCTGACAATTCCGTTCAAGGAAGCGCTGGGTAAACGCCAGAGTGTCAAGGGAAGTCAGTTTTTCCAGCCCCTGCTTGAGTTCTCCGGTGCCTGCTCAGGATGTGGTGAAACCCCCTACGTTAAGGTGCTGACCCAGCTCTTTGGTGAGCGGATGACCGTTGCCAACGCAACTGGATGTACCTCTATCTGGGGTGGTTCCGCTCCCACGGCACCCTATTGCACCAACAGTGACGGGCGTGGACCTGCATGGGCAAGCTCACTGTTCGAGGATGCCGCCGAATACGGCTACGGCATGATGCTGGCGTTTGATAATCGGAGAAAAACCCTTGCCTCCACGGTCAGGGAAGCCCTTGCTTCCGATATCGACCAGGAGGTGAAGGATAACCTTGAGGGATGGCTGAACGGGATGAACAACGCCGAAGCGTCACAGATTTACAGCGACAAACTCAACCTTCAGTTGAACGGCCATACCGGCAACAACCTCCTTGACGACATCTACGGCGACAGGAATCTTCTTGTTAAGAAATCCCACTGGATCTTTGGCGGCGACGGCTGGGCCTATGATATCGGTTACGGCGGCCTTGATCATGTCCTGGCTTCCGGCGATGATATCAATATCCTTGTGTTGGATACCGAGGTTTATTCCAACACGGGTGGCCAGTCTTCCAAGGCAACACCCACCGGTGCCATTGCAAAATATGCCGCCTCCGGAAAGAAGATCGGCAAAAAAGATCTCGGCCGGATGGTCATGAACTACGGCTATGTTTATGTGGCATCCATCTCAATGGGAGCCAGCAAACAGCAGACCATGAAGGCACTTGTTGAGGCGGAGAGTTATCCGGGACCCTCCCTGGTTATCTGTTACGCTCCCTGCATTAACCAGGGCATCAGAAAGGGCATGGGGAAGACCCAGCTTGAATCCAAGCTTGCTGTGGAGTCGGGGTTCTGGCCTTTATACAGGTTCAATCCAATGCTTGAGACAGAAGGGGAAAATCCATTTGTCCTGGATTCAAAAGCGCCCGACGGAACCCTCCAGGAGTTCCTGGCCGGAGAGAATCGTTTTGCAGCCCTTGAAAAAAGCCTTCCGGAAGAGTCAAAACGCTTGCGGAAAAAGATTGAAACGGAAGTCAATGTTCGCTATGCAGCGTTGCAAAAACTCTCAGAACAGTAGGCGCTTGAAGCTGTTTTTACCCATAAAGGGTGTTGGAAACCAACCGTTTTCAATACCCTTAAATGGAAGTAAATGATGCCTTTTAATTATAGACGTTAGCAGGTGACTGGATACCCGTTTTACCTTTATCAGTAAAAGCTGGACTCAGTCTGTTTGCGAAGATCTATAGCATTGATTTTTTTCTCTTTAGAATTTAGGAGGATCCATGATTGTTGCTGAGAGAAAACCCTTTGACGAGATTAAACATATGGTGTCGGGCTATAAAAAAGTCCTGACCGTTGGATGCGGTACCTGTGTTGCCGTCTGTCTGGCAGGAGGATCAAAAGAGGCTGAGACCCTGAACGCCGAGCTGAACCTGGCTTTTGGCAAAGATGGGCCCGAGTTTGGATCTGATACCGTTGAGCGCCAGTGCGATATGGAGTTCCTTGCAGCGCTTGATGCAAAGGTCGGTGGGTATGACGCCATTATCTCAATGGCCTGCGGTGCAGGTATTCAGTTCCTTGCGGAACGGTTTCCCGGCAAGCCCGTTTTTCCGGCTGTCAATACCTCGTTCATCGGCGTTAATCTGGATGTGGGATGGTATGAAGAGAAGTGCCGGGCCTGCGGCTCCTGCGTGCTTGGGATGACCGGGGGCGTCTGCCCTGTTACCCTGTGCGCCAAAAGCCTTTTTAACGGCCCCTGCGGAGGAACCAACCAGGGAAGTTGCGAGATCGATAAGGATCAGCCCTGTGCCTGGTATCAGATCCATGGGCGTCTGGCAGCCCAGGGCCGGCTCGACCGGATAATCGAGATCTCCTCCCCCAATGACTGGAGCAACCAGAAACCCAGGAAAGTCATTCAGCCCGGCTATGGGGAGCGTGTCAAGTCCCTGGGACGATGATGGACCGGTTTTGAGAAAATACTTACCATTTTAGGGAGAGACCGATATGAAATCAGGAAGTAACCTGGAGAGAATCCTTAAAGCCGGACACTTCGCCTTTACAGGGGAAGTGGGGCCGCCACGGGGAGCAAATGTTGAAGCCCTGCGGGAAAAGGTTGCCCATCTCAAGGGAAACGTGGACATGGCCAATATCACAGATAACCAGACCGCCATGGTTCGAATGTCAAGCTGGGCAGCCGCCATGATCTGCATGCAGGAAGGGGTTGAGCCCAATTTTCAGATGGTGTGCCGGGACCGAAACAGGCTTGCCATGCAGGCCGATATCCTGGGCGCCTATGCCCACGGTATCCGCAATATGCTCTGTCTTTCCGGCGACCACCAGCAGTTTGGCGATCACCCCCAGTCCAAGGGTGTGTTTGACCTCGACTCCATGCAGCTCATCGGCATGGTGAAAAAGATGAGGGATGAGGGCAAGTTCCTGGGAGGCGCCGATATCGACGTTCCCCCAAAAATATTCATCGGAGCCGCTGCAAACCCCTTTGCAGAACCCTTTGAGTGGCGGGTCCACCGCCTTGCAAAAAAGGTGGCCGCAGGCGCGGATTTTGTCCAGACCCAGTGCGTGTTCAACATGGAGAGGATCAGGGCGTGGGTGCGCCAGGCCAATGATATGGGATTGACCGATAGGGTCGCTATCCTTCCCGGCATCACCCCCATGAAGAGCGTGGGTATGGCAAAGTACATGAAGAATAAGGTCCCTGGAATGGACGTTCCGGACGGGATTATCAAGCGTCTCCAGGGTGTTGACAAGAAAAAGGTTGCCGATGAGGGCATCAGGATCGCATGTGAGCAGATCGAAGAGTTCAAAGAGATGAAGGGGGTTGCAGGGGTTCATCTCATGGCCATCGAGTGGGAACACAAGGTTCCTGAGATTGCAGAACGTGCAGGCGTATTGCCGAGACCTGAAGTTTAAAATTTATAAGGGGAAGGGTAATGGAAAAAAATGATCTACTCAGGCTTAAAAACATTGTTGGAAAAAAGAATGTAAAGACTGACCCGGCAGACCTCTACGTTTACGGTTCAGACTCCTCGGTTCATTCTGCCAGATCCTGGGCGGTGGTCAGACCGGAAAATACCGGGCAGGTCCAGGAGATCATGGCTTTTGCAAACAAGGAAAAGATTCCCGTGGTCACCCGGGGGGCGGGTTCGGGAATGTGCGGACAGACCGTGCCGGTACGGGGTGGCATCACCCTGGACATGAAGCGGATGAACAAAATCCTTGAGATCAACCCCTCGGATGTCTTTTGCAGGGTTCAGCCGGGCGTTGTGGATGACGATCTGAACCACGCACTCAAACCCTTTGGGGTCTTCTACCCCCCCACCCCTGCCTCCAGCAGGATCGCCACCATCGGCGGCGAGATCGGAAACAACGCAAGCGGGGTGCGTTCGGTGAAATACGGGGCCACCCGGGACAGCGTCCTTGGCATGAAGGTGGTGCTGCCGGACGGAAGCTTAGTCACCCTTGGGGCAAGGACACGGGTCGAGGCCACAGGCTACCAGCTCCACAAACTCATCGTCGGCTCCGAAGGCACCCTCGGGGTGGTGGTGGAAGCCACCTTAAGTTTTGTGCCCATCCCGAAATTCAGGTGCCTTGGCATGGCCAATTTCGACAGGCTTGAGGATGCGGGCGCAGCCATTGCCGACATCATGGCCAGCGGGGTCGTGCCCTCCATGCTGGAACTGGTTGACAGCGTTGCCATCAAGGCCGTTAACAAAACCATGGATCTGGGGCTGCCCGAGGTGGAGGCGGTGCTGCTCTATGAGGCCGACGCCATGGTAAAGGAAGCCGTGGATCATGAGATCAGCGCCATGCAGGAGGTGTGTAAAAACCACGGCGGCACAGGCCTTACCAGCAGTTTCGACCCCAAGGAGCGGGCCAGGATATTTCTTGGCAGAAAAAAACTTTTTCCCGCGCTTTCAAAGTTCAGCGACATTCTCTCAAGTACCTCCCTTGCCGACGACATGGCCGTTCCCTACTCAAAAATGGCTGAAACAGCAAGAACGATCCACGAGATTGCAGAGAGGAACAACATCATCATGACCGCTTACGGCCATTGCGGGTCAGGATGCATGCATACCAAGATCCTCATGGAGCCCACCCGCCAGGACCAGTGGGAATCGGCCAGAAAAGCGGTGGCCGAAATCTACGACTATGTCCGCTCGGTCAAGGGAACCACCTCGGCGGAACACGGCATCGGCATCTCAAAGGCATCGGCCTTCAAGGCTGAAAAAAGCGACAGCCTGGACCTGATGAGAAACATCAAAAAAGCCTTTGATCCCAACAATATCCTTAATCCCGGCAAGCTGATGGATGCCCATGAAGACTGGGTAACAGCAACCGACCTTCGTTATACGGTTGCCTGAAATTGACCTTGAACGTAAATGGAGTCACACTGATGGAAACACGACCGTTTGAAACAAAACACCTTGATAAATGGAGATCCAACCTGGACAGCTGTATCCGCTGCGGCTACTGCTACGAACACTGTCCGGTTTTTAAAGACACACGATGGGAATCCAACGCCCCACGGGCCAAAATGATCATGGTCTATGGGCTGCTCGCAGGAAAGCTTGAGCCCTCAACCTATATTTCCGACAAACTCTCCTCCTGCTTTTACTGTGGACGCTGCAATGCCGCCTGCTCAAGCGGCGTGCCCCTGACCGATATCATCACGGACGCCAAACGGGATTTTCAGGGTACCGGGTTTGAAACCCCCGGCACCACCACCGGCACCAACACGGACTGCGCCCTCTGCCTTGCCTGCGCCAGGGCCTGCCCCCATGAAGCAAGGGACTTCATCAACGGCAAGATCGTTACCGACACGGTCAAGTGCCAGAGCTGCGGCATCTGCGTGGACATCTGCCCCAACCAGGCGGTGGCCACGAATCTGAGCTACGGTACGGACCGTTCCTCCCTCAACCGGGAGATCTCGACCTTTCTTGAACAGGAGACCGCCAAGGCCATTGTGTTCGGCTGCAACTGGTCCTATTACCCGGATCTTCAATCCTCGGTCATGGACCCGGCAGAGGAGCTTGAGTACAAGATCCTGATCAACATGTGCGGTGGCCGGCTGGAAAAACCCCTGCTCCTGGAACCCCTTCTCCAGAACGCCTGGGGCGTACTTGTGGCCTGCTGCCCGGACGGGGATTGCGAGCACGACGGCAATCTCAAGGCCAAGATCCATGTGGCAGGCCTCCGGGAGCTTCTCAAAGAGATGGATATCGAGGAGGACCGAATCCAGCTGGTGCAGGTCGCCCATGGTGACAAAACAGGATTCCAGGCCGCCATCGACACGTTTATGGAAAATTTGAACAAACTTGGACCTTTAAACCACCGATAAGGAAACCATCATGCAGATAAAAGTGCCCTACGGAAAAGATGGAGAAAAAACAGCAACCATCGGTGACCATCTTGATACGAGTTTTCTCGAAGCCAACGAAGTGGAGATCAAGGAGCCTGGAATGCTCCTTAACCAGTCATTGGACGCCCCGGTCAACAGCCCGAGCATCACGGATTTCCTGGCGGATGCCAGGGATCTTCTGGTTATTGTCAATGACGCCACCCGGCCCACACCCACCAAACAGGTGATGGACGTTATCTACGATAAACTCGCCCATCTTCCGGTGAAGTACATCATTGCCACGGGCGCTCACAGGGGCCCAAGCCATGAAGAGTATCTCCAGGTCTTTGGCGATCACTATGAAAAGATCAAGGACGACATCCTTGTCCATGATGCAAGGAGATCCGAGGAGATGGTGTTTCTGGGCAAGAGTTCCAACGGCACCGAGATGTATGTCAACAAGGCCGGGGTGGACGCCCATAAGATTATCATCATCGGATCGGTTGAGCCCCACTACTTTGCAGGCTACACCGGCGGAAGAAAATCCTTTCTGCCGGGGATCGCAGGGTTCGATACCATTGAGCAGAACCACAAGCTGGCCCTGGTTCCGGAAGCCCGGGCCCTGGCCCTTGAAGGCAACCCGGTCCACGAGGACATGGTGGATGCCCTCAAGGTTGTGAAAAAGGAGATTTTCGCCATCATGACGGTGCTTGACAAGAACCACAGCATCTATGCCGTCACCGCAGGCGATATCCACGATTCCTTCATGGAGGCAACCCACAGGGCCAACGAGGTGTTTGCAGCCCCGATCAAGGAGAAGGCCGACATCGTCGTCTCCGTGGTCAAGTTCCCCGGCGACATAGATCTCTACCAGGCCCAGAAGGGCATCGACAACGCAAAGCTTGCCCTGAAGAATAACGGCATCCTGATCCTGGTGGCCAAGTGCCGCTGCGGCATCGGCGGCAAGACCTTTGCGGATCTTCTGGGCAGCTGCGACACCCCCCAGGAGGTGCTGGACACCATTGAAAAGGGGTACAAGCTTGGCTATCACAAGGCCGCCAAGATGGCCGAGATCGGGATCTGGGCCGAGATGTGGGCCGTGACCGATGTGGAACCCGAGATCATTGAAAAGCTCCTTATCCGGCCGTTTGCCTCACTCCAGGAGGCCCTGGACAAGGCCATTGAGACCAAGGGCGATTCGGCAAAGGTCCTCTTTCTCATGGACGGCGGCCTGACCGTTCCCATGGTTGACTAATCTCAGGGGTCAGGTCCACACACCTGACCCCGATTTGCGTTCTTGACAAAGGAGATCGTCCTGGCTTACATCTATCTCAGGTCTGGTATTAAAGAGGCATAAATACACACCAGGGGCAGGGGTTATGAAGAAAAGGGGAAAATTCAGAGGGTTGCACCGGCTGCCCATTAGGTCAAAGCTATTCTGGAGCTATTTCCTCACCATGTTTCTGACCATTTTTCTGGCCGGATGGATCATGTCTTCCGTTATCCGCAATGCCATCGAAACCAGCATTGAAAGCGAATTGTCCAATTCCACCAACACCATCCTGAACCTTGTCGAAAGCACCACCAATGCCTCCATAAAAAACCTGTTGCGGGCGGTTGCCGAAAAAAACCTGGATATAGTCCGGGATTTTCATACCCGGTATGAACAGGGGCAACTTAGTGAAGAGGCCGCAAAAAAACAGGCCCGCCAGGTGTTGCTGAGCCAGACCATCGGCAGCACCGGATATATCTATTGCCTTGACAGCGGGGGAATGATCAAGGTGCATCCCAACAAGGCATTGATCGGGGAAAATATCTCAGGATATGCCTTTGTCAGGGACCAGATGCAGCAGAAAGAGGGGTATCTCACATATGAATGGGTCACCCCCGGTGAAAAGAGCCCCAGGAAAAAGGCCCTGTACATGGTTCATTTTGTTCCCTGGGACTGGATCATCTCGGTGTCTTCATACCGGGAAGAGTTTATCCAGCTCATCAAGACCAAGGACTTTGAACAAAGTGTGAACGACCTGCGTTTCGGCAGAACCGGATATGCATATATCATAGACGGCAAGGGAACCTTCGTGGTGCATCCCACCCTCCAGGGCACCAATATCAAGGATCCTGAAAATGTCCATGGCCGGGAATTCATGCAGGAGATGATCCGTAAAAAAAACGGGCGTATTATTTACCTGTGGCAGAATCCCGGGGAAAAAAAGCCCAGGGAAAAACTGGTGATCTACAACCATCTTCCTGAACCGGACTGGATTGTGGCATCTTCCAGTTATCTTGACGAGTTCTATGCGCCCCTGGGAACAATTAACTATACGATTATTACGGCTTTTTTCGTGATTTTGATCCTGGCGTTTCTGATCACCTTTTATCTGGGCAAATCCATAACCACCCCTCTTTATCAGCTTATCAGTCATTTTAAGGTCGACTCCCAGGGGGATTTTTCCCGCCGGTTAACAATTGACAGCGGCGGAGAGATCGGGGAACTGGCCGGCTGTTACAATGACTTCATGGAACGGTTGGAAGGATACCATCACAAGCTGCAGGTTTCGGAAGAAAATTTCAGGGGGATTTTCGAAGGGGCTGTGGAGGGCATATTCAAAGCTACCGCCGACGGGGGCATTGTCACCCTTAACTCCTCATTGGCCCGGATGCTGGGGTATGACACACCGGAAGACCTGATGGCGGCGACCGGCAGCCGGGTGCATCCGCTGTTTGTGGGTAAGGACAGCGCCATGCATCTTCTGGCTGTTCTGAAAAACAGGGGGCACCTCACCCTTTATGAAGCCCGGCTGTACAAGAAGGACCGGACCTGGATCTGGGCGTCTCTGTCCATCCGGGGGATCTGGGAACAGGATACCCTCACCCATGTGGAGGGCTTTGTCAATGATATCTCAGAGCAGAAACGGTTCGGAAAAGAGCTGATGAACCGACAGACGGAAATTGAAGAGAAAAACATTATCCTGGAAGGGCAGACCGCTGAGTTAAGGCGGCTGAGCGCCATTAAGGATGATTTCCTGGCCATGACCACCCATGAGTTGAGAACCCCGCTCCACGGAATGATCGGCATTGCAGATTCCCTGATTCACGATTCCTTGAACACCTTGTCTCCCGGGGTTAAATCAGACCTTAAACTGATCGTATCCAGTGGAATGCGGCTCTCCAACCTGGTAAACGATCTGCTGGTGGCATCCAAGCTCAAACAAAAAGAAATTAAACTCCACCTCCGCCCCCTTGACCTGGGTAGAATTGTGGATCTTGTTATGGGCATCCATCGGCCGCTGATCCATAATTCCCAGCTGACCCTTGAAAACCGGATTCCCGGCAAGACATTTGTTATGGCGGACGAGGAACGGCTGCAGCAGATTCTCCACAACCTCATCGGCAATGCCGTTAAATTTTCCGATGGGGGAAAGGTTTTTGTATCATCTGAAACCGGGAGCCGGGTTGAGATACGTGTTTCAGATACCGGCATCGGTATTGAAAAAGATAAGATGGCAACCATTTTCCAGCCGTTTGAACAGGGGGATTATTCGGCAACCCGCCAATACCCGGGAACGGGTCTGGGGCTATCCATTGCCCGGCAGCTGGTGACCCTCCACGGCGGGGATATCCGGGTGGAGAGTGAACCGGGCAGGGGGTCCGTTTTCACCTTCACCCTGGCCGTATCGCCAGGTCCGCCTGCCGAAGACACCCCGCCGGTTGCAAAACCCATAGACGTTGCCCCGCTGCCGGAGGATTTGCCTTCTTTGGAAAAGACGACGGAAGGGGGGCAGGAGATCGTTGTGGTGGATGATGATCCGGTCAACCTCCATATCGTATCCCGGCAATTGACAATGTCCGGGTACCGGGCCGTTACCTTTACCACAGGAGCCCTGGCCGTGGATTATATATTGAAAAACAAACCCTGTATGGTCCTGCTGGACCTGATGATGCCGGGGATGGACGGCTTCCGGGTCTGCGAGATTCTTCGGGAAACCTATGGGATGGACGAACTGCCTGTTCTCCTGCTCACTGCCAGAAATCAGGTCACGGATCTGGTCCAGGGTTTTGCCAGGGGGGCCAATGATTATCTGACCAAACCGTTTTCAAAAAAAGAACTCATTGCCAGGGTTGAGACTCAATTGCGGTTGATGGCGGCCAAGGACCGCCTGGTCAACCTTCGAAAGTTCATGAACCGGATCGAGACCTATGTGGATACGGATCAGCTCTTCAAGGAGGTCTTTAATGCCATCACCCGGGAACCGCCGTTTCAAAACGGCATACTTCTGTCCAATGAAAAAACCATGGCCACAGCAGGCAACGGGAAGGATTTTGCACTGACTTTACCGGATATGGAAGAGAGTGACGGCAGTATCTCGGTCATGACGGACATGGACACCCAATGGGTCTCCATCCGGGTCAGGGGCATGGAACGGTATCGGATCGTTTTGCAGCCTGATCGTCCCCCGGCCCGGGAAAATCTGGAATATATTCGTAATCTTATCGCCCAGGTGCGTATCATCCGCAGGGGGATCACCCGGTTCGCATTTGATCCCAACCTGTCAACAGAGATATATACCATTGGGTCCATGTTACAGAGGATTCTGTATATTAAGGCGGCCAAGCAATACTGTGTTGTACACACCGATACCAAGACTGTTGAGCTGAGGCTGTCTCTCAAAGAGATCACGCTGCGGTTCAATGAAGATCAATTGCTCCAGGTCCATAGATCCTATCTGGTCAACCCGGAACATGTTACTTCCATCAAACTGTCCAAAAACAAGGGGATGGATCTCTGTCTTACCCGGGGCCGGGTCCCGGTGGGAGGAAGTTACAGGTCAACGGTTCTGAATACCTTTCCCGATCGCGTCCCAATTCCGGATTAATTTACTTCCGGGGAATCCAAGATTCCGTTCCAAACCTCGTTCGTTTCGACATATCTCCACAAGATGAAAATATCCTTAAATAACAATCTGTTACAGATGGGTGGGTCTGATGTATCCGGGCTTTGGTTCCAGGCGCCTTGGGGTTTGGAAACATTGGGCTTGATCTTGTCTGACATTGAATTCAACCTCTATGAATGAAGATTGTCATACTTTCGAACGGATTGATTTTATTCTTTTTGCTGGTCCAGGAAGATTCTCAACGCTTGTTTTTACCGCCGGATATATCGGCTGATTTATAATTAAAACTTAGGGGGAATGATGTCTGAACAGCAAGCTTGACTGGCACCGGTCGTTGCCACTTCGTATCATACAAATTCACTGCATCTCAATAAATATACATAATCAGGGGTATAGCTTATGTTATGGACGGGATTATCACCAGATGAAGCAAGGACATATATAGAGCAAAAAGACAAATCCAAGCGGGACAAGAGAATGACGATGACAGAGGCGGTTCAGACCTTTGTCAAGGATGGCGACAACATTGGTGTCGGCGGCTTTGTAAACAGCCGACAGCCTGTGGCCATTGCCCACGAAATTATCCGGCAGGGGAGAAAAGACCTTATACTCTCCTTTCAGTCCGCAGGCCTTGTGCCGGATTATCTGCTCGGGGCAATGGCCCTGGAGCCGGAACATCTGTCTGTTCAGCGGATGGAATTCGCCTATTGCGGCCATGAATATGCCGGCACCTCCTCCATGCTGAGATACATGACGGAAAATGAAAAGATCTTTATCGAAGACTGGACCAATTTTAGTATGTCCGCCCGATTCAAGGCCGGTTCCATGGGTATTCCATTTATCCCCATTCGCAGCGGCCAGGGCGGCGATATTGAAAAATGTAACCGTTCCCAGACCACCCAATGTCCGTTTTCCGGGCGGACTATCCTGCTGATACCGGCCTGCCACCCGGATGTGGGTATTCTCCATGTTCAGGAGGCTGATCTCTACGGAAACTGCCGGATCAAGGGACAGACCTTTACCTGCCCTGAAATTGCCATGGCCTCCAAAAATGTGATTGTGACCTGTGACAAACTGATAGACCACGATATCATCGCCATGGATCCCACCCGGACATCCATTCCGTTCTTTGCCGTGGATGCGGTTGTTGAATTGCCCCTAGGGTCCTATCCAACGGTCTGTCACGACATCCATTATTATGACAAAATCCACCTGGAGCATTTCAAGGGCCTGACGGATGCCTTCCGCAAAGGAGACCGGGACAGCCTGGCGGCCTATTACGACGCCTATATTTACGGAGTTGCCGATACGGATCAATTCATTGATAAGATACCGTATAATCAACTGAAATATGCCCGGCAGATCGAATCAAGAAATCTGGAATTGCAAACTCATTTAACACCGCCGACTGCCTGATACATGGGTTTATTTAACATTAAATTCAAAGTTTCCCAGGAGATATTATGACGGATTATGCAACAGACTACTCGCGCGGTGAAATGATCGTAACCGCCGGTGCCAGGCTACTTGAAAACAACAAGGTGATTTTTGCGGGAACCGGATTGCCCATGGTCGGGATCACCCTGGCCCAATTGACAAACGGTCCGGGAATAATTCCCGTATTTGAAGCAGGTGCCGTAGGCCCGACATTGGACAGGAGCCTGCCCCTGTCCGTGGGAGATTCCCGAACCACAAGCCGGGCAAATTATATCCAGGGGTTAAACTCCGCCTTTGAACTGACCCAGAGGGGCTTTATAGATGTAGGCTTTATCGGAGGCGCCGAGATTGACCCCTATGGCAATTTAAATTCGACCATGATTGGAAGATTTCCGGAAAATTACATGAAACCGGTTGTGAGGCTGCCCGGCAGCGGCGGGGCAGGGGATATGTCCTGTTCCTGTACCTATACAATCCTCATTGTTCAGCATGAACCCCGAAGATTTGTGGAAAAACTCCAGTATTACACCAGCATCGGTCATATGGACGGATCAAAAGGTGCCAGGCAAAAAGCCGGATTGCAGGGAAAAGGCCCCAAACGGGTAATCACAAGCAGGGCCCTGATGGGGTTTGATGATGAAACCAAACGGATGAAAATCCTGGCAACCATGCCCGGAGAAACCGTGGAAAGTGTACAGGCGGTCACAGGATTTGACCTCATGGTGGACGAGGATGTGTATGAATTCGAGCCGCCCACCAAAGAGGAGATCCGCCTGATCCGGGACGTAATCGATCCCACCCAGATTTTTTGTAAACGGTGAAGTTGGGATGATTGGAGCCCAGTGCCAGATGAATGAAATCAACAAAAAAAAGGACGGGTTGTTACTATGGGAATAATAGCAGACAAGATCAGGGACCTTCGTGAGCGGGAAAAAAAGATCCTTGGCATGGGGGGTGAAAAAGCCCTTGCAAAGCGACGTGAAAAGGGCAAACTCAATGCCAGGGAGAGGATGGACCTTTTGTTTGACCGTGGAACCTTCCGGGAGGTGGATATGTTTGTCACCCACCGGTGCACCAATTTCGGGATGGAAGAAAAGGAGATCCCTGCCGACGGCGTTGTAACCGGCCACGGCAAGGTCGACGGCAGGATCGTATTTGCCTATGCCCAGGATTTTACCTCACGGGCGGGAAGCATGGGTGAGATGCAGGCCAAGAAGATCTGCAAGGTCATGGACATGGCCATGAAGGCCGGTGCCCCCATGGTGGGTATCAACGACTCCGGCGGCGCCCGGATCCAGGAGGGGGTGGATGCCCTGTCCGGATACGGAGAGATCTTTTTCAGGAACGCGTCCGCTTCCGGCGTGATTCCCCAGATCTCCGCCATCATGGGACCCACGGCCGGCGGTGCGGTTTACTCTCCGGCCATGACCGACTGGATCTTCATGGTCAAGGATACAAGCTACATGTTCATCACAGGCCCCCAGGTGATCATGTCCGTGACAGGGGAGGAGATCAGCCAGGAAGACCTGGGCGGCGCCATGACCCACAATGAAAAGAGCGGGGTGGCCCAGTTTGCCTGCGAGTCCGACCAGGACGCCCTGGAAAGAATCAGGCAACTGCTTTCCTACCTTCCCTCCAACAACATGGAGGAGCCGCCGTTCAAGGAGACCGGGGACGATCCCCACCGCATGGCCCCGGAGCTTGACACCCTGATTCCGGATAATCCCAACCAGAGCTACGATATCAAGGATGTGATCACCTCCATCGTGGACAACGGTGAGTTCTTCGAGCCCCATGAGTACTTTGCCAAGAATATCGTAATTTGTTTTGCAAGGATCAACGGCCGGGTTCTCGGCATCATTGCCAACCAGCCCAACTTTCTTGCAGGATGTCTTGACATCAACGCCTCGGACAAGGCAACCCGGTTCATTCGATTCTGCGACGCCTTTAACATCCCCATGCTCACCATTGCCGACGTGCCCGGTTATCTTCCCGGAAGCGACCAGGAGTGGAGCGGTATCATCCGCCACGGGGCAAAACTCCTCTGGTGTTATTCCGAGGCCACGGTGCCGAAGCTGTTGCTCATTACCCGCAAGGATTACGGCGGATCCTATCTTGCCATGTGCTCCAAGCATCTTGGCGCGGACATGGCTTTTGCATGGCCGAGCGCCCAGATCGCAGTGATGGGGGCGGCCGGTGCCGCCAACATCATCCATGCAAGGGAGATCAAGGGATCGGACGATCCCGTAGCCAGGCGGGCCGAGAAGATCGAGGAGTATGAAGAGCTCTTCTCAAATCCCTATTGCGCAGCGAACCGGGGGTATGTGGATGCTGTGATCCGGCCGGCCGAAACCCGGGCCCGCCTGGTGGATGCCCTGGAGGCGTTGGGCACCAAGCGCGAGATGAGACCTGCAAAAAAACATGGAAACATTCCGGTATAAGGTGGAAAAATGGACAGAAAAAAGATGGCCGCCGCAACAGCCGCGGTTATGACCTGCATAAAGACCCAGGAGGAGGCCGCCGCTTTTGCTTCGTCCCAGGAGCAGACTCCGGGCGTGGCATTGGGCCAGCCGGCCGCAGCCGTCAACACCTGGGGCATGGCAGGCCGGAGTGACCAGATGCAGGGCCGAACCCTGATGCAGATGGGTGTTTGCAGGTAACGCCGGCCCGGGGTTGCCAGTACCGCAACGTGATAATGAATAGCCAATGGCTACAGCATATTGATAGGAGAGTGTAATGAGTGAACACGGCAGAATAAAGATGTGTGAGATTAATTGTGAAAAAGAGAGGCCCAAGGCCAAAAATCCCCTGATGATCGAAGATCTCTCCCTCAGGGACGGTCACCAGTCACTGTTTGCCACCAGGGGAAGAACCGAGGATATGATCCCCGTGGCCGAGAGAATGGACGAAGTGGGTTTCTGGGCCATGGAAGTATGGGGCGGCGCCACCTTTGATACCATGCACCGCTTTCTCAATGAAGATCCCTGGGAGCGGATCCGGACCCTGAAACGCTACATCAGGAAGACCCCCTTTTCCATGCTGCTCAGGGGACAGAATCTTGTGGGGTACCGAAACTATGCCGATGACGTTGCCAAGGCCTTTGTCAGCAGGGCCGCTGAAAACGGCATGGACATCTTCCGCACCTTTGACGCCCTGAACGACTACCGGAATTTTGAGGCAGTGGCGCCAATCATCAAAAGCTGCGGCAAACATTTCCAGGGCTGCATCTGCTACTCCCTGACCGAGCCGAGGATGGGCGGCACCGTCTACACCCTGGAATACTATGTCAACAAGGCCAAAGAGCTTGTTGACATGGGTGCGGACAGTATCTGTGTCAAGGACATGGCCGGGCTCATGGCTCCCTATGATGCCTTCGCCCTTGTCAAGGCCCTCAAGGAGAACGTGGACGTTCCCATCAACCTCCACTCCCACTTCACCTCGGGCATGGCACCCATGACCCATCTCAAGGCTGTGGAGGCCGGTGTGGACGTCCTTGATACCTGCCTTACCCCCTATGCCTACAGAACCTCCCATCCGGCCCTGGAGCCCCTGGTGATGTCTTTGATCGGAACGAACCGGGATACGGGTTTTGACATCGAGACCCTGGCCTCCATCAACGAGACCCTGGAGAAGGAGATCCTTCCCAAGTACCGCCACCTGCTGGACGACACCAAGGTGTCTGTGATCGATATCAATGTGCTGCTCCACCAGACGCCCGGGGGAATGCTCTCCAACCTGGTGAACCAGCTCAGGGATATGGACGCCCTTGACAGGATCGGCGAGGTGTATGAGGAGCTTCCCAGGGTGAGAAAGGAACTGGGCCAGATTCCCCTGGTCACCCCAACAAGCCAGATCGTGGGGACCCAGACCGTCAACAACGTGCTGTTCGACACCCCGGACGAGCGCTATAAAATGATCACGGCCCAGGTCAAGGATCTGTGCTACGGTCTCTATGGAAAGACGGCCGTGCCCATTGATCCTGAAGTCCGGAAAAAGGCGCTCAAGGGATATGACCGGGGCGAGGAGCCCATCTCCTGCAGGCCTGCCGAGGTGCTCAAACCCGAGCTTGAGGCTGCCAAAGCCGAGATCGGGGATCTTGCCGTGGATGGGGATGATCTTATCCTCTACACCCTGTTTCCCGTCACCGGCAAGAAGTTTCTACAGCAGAAATATGGAAAAGAGGCGGTTCCCGGGAGCATGAAGGCCATCACCCTGGATGATGTCAAACTCCAGGCGGAGATCGTGAAAAAGGCCAAGGCAGGAGAGCTTGTCGAAAGTAAACTGAACGGCGGATTCCCGGAAAAGACAGAGTGCTTAAGGACCTTTAATGTCTTTGTGGATGACGAGTGTTTCGAGGTTGGGGTTGACGAAGTGGGCGGTGCGCCGGTGATCGCCTATGCCCAGCCCGCCCAGGCCATGCCCCAGGCTGCGGCCGCACCCGGTCAGCCCGTGTCCCTCCAGGGAACCAAAGTTCCGCCGGCTCTGGCTCCGGCAGCTGCAGCGCCAGCGCCCAAGGCAGCTCCGGCTCCCAAGCCGGCATCTCCTGCAGTGAAGGCTGCAGCGTCAACCGCTGCAGGTGCCCAGGTAACAGCGCCCATGCCCGGCATGATCATCAAATATGAGAAGAATGTGGGCGATGCCGTGAAAAAGGGTGACACCGTTGTGGTGCTCGAGGCCATGAAGATGGAAAATGCCCTGCCGTCGCCAGTGGACGGGGAGGTCATGGCCCTTAATTT
>JAQYWC010000080.1 GCA_030145245.1 Desulfobacterium sp. | reverse complement strand
GGGTTTAATTTTTACTCAAACCCCTTGAGTCTTTGTTTTTATTTTGGAGGCGGCTTCCGGATTTGAACCGGAGAATAACGGCTTTGCAGGCCGTCGCCTTACCACTTGGCCAAGCCGCCTTTTAGGGTGGAGCGGGAAACGGGATTTGAACCCGCGACTTCGACCTTGGCAAGGTCGCACTCTACCACTGAGTTATTCCCGCTCAGCGTTAAAAACAAGAGCTTTATACCCCCATCCATTGGCTTTGTCAACATCAATAATTAGAAAGCGATTAATTTTCTGAATCTGATGAAGTAGTCCGCGCCGGACCAGATGGTAAATATAAGGGCGCCATAGAGCAGCACGGTTCCTATGGCGTGGAAATTTATGCCTATATAGGAATAATGCAGGAGTAATGGAATGATACAGGCGATCTGGAAGCCGGTTTTGTATTTACCGAGCCAGGAGGCTGCAACATCCTCTCCGTGCTCGATTATGACGCACCTGAGGCCTGTGACGGCAAGTTCCCTGCCGATGATGGCACAGGCGATCCAGGCGGGCATGTAGCCGAGGGCCACCAGCATTATAAATGCCGATGAGACCAGGAGCTTGTCTGCAAGGGGATCAAGGATCTTGCCGAGGTTTGATACAAGCCCCCACTTTCTTGCAAGATAGCCGTCAAAATAGTCGGTGATGGCGGCTGCGGAAAACACAAGGGCCGCCAGGAACGCTGTGACTTTACCAGGGTACATCAAAAGCACCACAAGGATGGGGGTTGCCACGATCCTTGTCATGGTCATGAAGTTGGGGTGCATAACGAATTTTTTAAGCTTTTCTTGCCAGGTCATAATCTTTATTTATTCTCTTTCTTTTTCCAGTCTGCCATGAATGATTCGATTCCCTTGTCTGTCATGGGGTGTGCTGCAAGCGCGCTCAGGACTTTATGGGGAATGGTTGCAACATCGGCACCGATCAGGGCGGAGTTAAGCACATGGACGGGGTTGCGGATGCTTGCAACGATGATTTGGGTTTCAAACATATAGTTTGAATAGATTTCGGAGATCTCTTCGATGAGGGCCATGCCGTTGAGGGAGAGGTCGTCCAGGCGTCCGACAAAGGGGCTTGCATAGGTGGCACCGGCCTTGGCGGCCATGAGGGCCTGGGTTGCCGAGAAGATCAGGGTAACGTTGGTCTTGATGCCCTCTGCGGCCAGGGTCCGGACCGCCTTGAGCCCTTCGATGGTCATGGGGATCTTGACAACGATGTTGGCGGCGATCTTGGCAAGATCCCTTGCCTCGCTGACCATACCGTCATAATCAAGGCTGATCACCTCGGCGCTGACAGGTCCCTCGACAATGGAACAGATCTCCTTGATGATGTCGGTGAACTCACCCTCCTCTTTTGCGATCAGAGAGGGGTTGGTGGTCACCCCGTCAACCATGCCCATGGCGTTGGCATCCCTGATCTCTTCGATGTTGGCCGTATCAATGAAAAACTTCATTACTGATCTCCTTTATTATACGCCATAACCTCCTGGCCATGGTCGTTTTCTATGCGCTTTAAAAGCTGTTCCATGGTTTCCCCAAGAACGGGGTGGACCATGTCAGCTCCTATGTCGCATAAGGGTTTCAATACAAAGCACCTTTGATGCATCCTCGGGTGGGGGATGGTGAGGACCTCTGTGTCCATCACGGTGTTGCCGTATAGGATAATATCAAGATCGATGATCCTGGGGCCGAACCGCACCTCTTTATCCATCTGGCCAAGGATGCGTTCGGTCTCTTTGAGGCGGTGAATAAGCTCAAGGGGTTCAAGCTTGGTTTCGATCTTTAATGCGCCGTTGACAAACCATGCCTGGTCCAGGAAATCCACGGGTTCGGTCCGGTAAAATTTGGACACAGCCGCCACCCGGGTCTGATCAAGGGCGTCGACCTTGTCGACGCCCTTGAGACAGTTGGCATATTTATCCCCGAGATTGGATCCGATGGATAGATATGCCGTTGTCATGGTTCCAACTCGATCTGGACGGTGTTTGACGACTCACTGAACACGTTGGCACCGGTAAAGGCACGAATGCGAAAGTAATACCTGAACCCGGGCTTAACCGTGGTGGTGAACTCAAAGGTCCGTGCATCCACCGTGTCCAGGGGGATGAACCTCAGGGGGCAGCCCTCGCATCCGCCGGAAGCAAGGGTTGCCTGGGCAATCTCGAACCCGGCCTGCTTCCCTTTTTCATGGGCCCAGGTCAGGGTCGCTGTCTCCCCTTCAAGGACAAAGGCAAGCGCCGTGGGCGCCTTGACCATATCCTCTTTGGGAGGAAGGGGCGGCCGCTTTAACCCGCAGCCGGCAACAGCGATCACGAGGAGCGCCGCCAATATGAATAGAGTTGTTCGGTTGAAGTATTTTTTCATTCCGCTCTCTTCAGGTCCTGTTCAGCCTGTTTAATGGCTTGTTGAACGTTGTCGTATCCGGTACCGCCGTGGGTGACCCGCCGTGAGATCATCTTCTCGATGGAGAGATACTCAAACACATCGGAATCGATGAGGTCGGAGAACTTTTTGAACTCGTCCACGGTGAGATCATGGAGCTCCTTGTTGTTCTCAAGGGCATAGGCCACTGACTTTCCTGATACGGAGTGGGCCTCCCTGAAGGGCATGCCTTTCACCACAAGGTAGTCCGCCAGATCAGTAGCGTTGAGGAACCCGTGCTGGGATGCTTCGAGCATGGTCTCCCGGTTCACCTTGATGTTGGGCAGCATGCGGGTATAAACATCCACACAGGCCTTGAGGGTGTTGACCGTGTCGAACAAGGGCTCCTTGTCCTCCTGCATATCCCGGTTGTAGGCAAGGGGCAGGGATTTCATCAGGGTGATGATGGCCATGAGGTTACCCACCACCCGGGCGGTCTTGCCCCGGACAAGCTCTGCCACATCCGGATTCTTCTTCTGGGGCATGATGCTTGAGCCGGTGGTAAAGGCATCCGAGATGGTGATAAAGGCAAACTCGGAAGATGACCACAGCACAAGCTCCTCTGAAAACCGCGAGAGGTGGATCATGCAGATGGAAGCCGCAGAGATGAACTCCATGGAGAAATCACGATCCGAGACCGAGTCCATGCTGTTGTCCGACACCTTTGAAAACCCGAGAAGCTTCCGGGTCAACTCCCGGTTCAGGGGAAAGGTGGTGCCGGCAAGGGCAGCAGAGCCCAGGGGCATCACATCGGTGCGCTTCAAGGAATCCTCCATGCGCTCCCGGTCCCGCTTGAACATCTCATAATAGGCCATGAGGTGATGGGCAAAGAGCACAGGCTGGGCCCGCTGCAAGTGGGTGTAGCCGGGCATGACCACGTCATGGTGCTTTTGGGCCATCTCAACCAGGACCTTCTGGAGGGCAAAGAGGCTGTCGATGATGGACAGGGTCTCCGCCTTGAGGTACATGCGCGCGTCCAGGGCCACCTGGTCGTTACGGCTTCTGCCGGTGTGGAGTTTCCTGCCGACTTTGCCGGCCTCTTCCCCAAGGGCGCTCTCCACATGCATGTGGATATCTTCCAGGGTGTCGGAGAACTCGAGTTCATCGTTGGCGATCTTCTCTTTTACCCGGCCAAGGCCTTCCCGTAAGGCAGCTGCCTCATCCTCGGTGATGATGCCCTCATGGGCAAGCATGGTCAGATGGGCAATGCTGCCTTCTATATCATAGGAGTAGAGCTCCTTGTCCACATCAATGGACGAAGTGAAGCGCTCCACCATGGCGTCTGTGCCCTGGGAGAACCTTCCGTCCCATGGTTTCTTTCCCATATCAGGCTTTTCTCCTCTGCTGGGCAAGCTTACGGATCCTGAGACGCAGGGCATTGAGCCTGATGAACCCTTCCGCATCCTTCTGGGTGTAGACATCATCATCCTCAAAGGTGGCAAAGGACTCGTCATAGAGGCTCTCATCGGAACGCCTGCCAAGGAGATGGCATCCGCCCTTGTAGAGCTTGAGCCTGACGGTTCCGGACACGGTCTTCTGGGTGTCGTCGATCATGTTCTGGATAAGCTTCATCTCAGGGGAGAACCAAAAGCCGTTGTAAACAAGCTCTGCATACTTGGGAATCAGTGAATCCCGGAGATGGGCAACCTCACGGTCCAGGGTGATGGACTCCATATTCATGTGGGCAAGTCTCAGGATGGTACCACCCGGGGTCTCGTAAACGCCCCTTGATTTCATGCCCACAAAGCGGTTTTCAACAAGGTCGATGCGGCCGATGCCGTTTCTGCCGGCAAGGGTGTTGAGCTCCTTGAACAGAACAGCCGGGGACATCACTTTACCGTTGATGGCAACAGGATCTCCGTTCTTGAAGTCGATCTCGATGATCTCAGGGGTATCCGGGGCATCCTCGGGTCGGATGGACATGGTGTACATGTCGTCCGTGGCCTCGGCCCAGGGGTCCTCGAGCACACCGCCCTCATAACTGATGTGAAGCATGTTACGGTCCGTGCTGTAAGGCTTTGCTTTGGTCTGGGGCACCTCAATGCCGTGCTGCTTTGCAAACTCCATGAGCCTGGTTCTGGAGGTGAGATCCCAGTCACGCCATGGGGCGACAATCTTGATGCCGGGGTTGAGGGCGAGATAACCCAATTCAAACCGCACCTGGTCGTTGCCCTTGCCCGTGGCACCGTGGCTCACGGCATCGGCGCCCTCTGCTGCTGCGATCTCGATCTGGCGCTTTGCGATCAGGGGACGGGCAATGGAGGTGCCCAGAAGGTACTGGCCCTCGTAGATGGCGTTGGCCCTGAAGGCCGGAAACACGTAATCCTTGACAAACTCTTCCCTCAGGTCCTCAACATAGGCCTTGACAGCACCGGTCTTGAGGGCTTTTTCCTCAAGGCCGTCCAGCTCCTCTTCCTGGCCGAGGTCTGCGGTCATGGTGACCACCTCGCACTGGTAGGTCTCGATGAGCCACTTCAGGATAACGGAGGTATCGAGCCCCCCTGAATAGGCAAGAACAACTTTATTTATGTCAGACATGGTAAAACTCCTGTTTATTTCTGATTGTTAAGTATCAATGTTTCAAGTATTGCTTTGTGCATGTGGCGCTTGTTTTCGGCCTGGTCCCAGAACACGGCCCCGGGGGCTTCAAGGATCTCTTCGGTGATCTCCTCCCCCCTGTGGGCGGGAAGGCAGTGCATGACCGTCACATCATCCTTTGCCTTGGAAACCAATTCTTTGTTGACCTGGAAGCCGTCGAAATCACCGACCCGGGTATCCTGCTCATGCTCCTGGCCCATGCTGGCCCACACATCCGTGTAGATGACATCTGCATTCTTGACCGCTTCCTTGGGATCGTTGGAAAAAACAATCTGCCTGCCGCCCCGCTCCAGGGCATTCAAGCGGATCTGCTCCGGTACCTGGTAGGCTTCCGGGGTGGCCACGGTGAGCTCAAAATCGAGGATGGCCGCGGCATTGATCCATGAATTGGCAACGTTGTTGCCGTCACCAACCCAGACGATCTTTTTGCCCTGATACCCGCCCTTGGTCTCGATCACCGTCATGATATCGCTCAAAATCTGACAGGGGTGGAACAGGTCGGTCAAGGCATTGATCACGGGAATGGATGACGCAGCGGCAAACTCTTCGACCATCTCATGGTCAAAGGTGCGCATGGCAAGAACATCCATATACCTGGAAAGCACCCTGGCCGTGTCGCAGGCAGGTTCGTTCCTGGAGATCTGGGTATCCTGGGTGCTCATGTAGATGGGGGTACCCCCAAGCTGTATCATGGCTGTTTCAAAAGCAACCCGGGTTCGGGTGGATTTTTTATCAAAGATAAGGCCCAGGGTCTTGCCGGTGAGATTGCGGTCGGCAATGCCCTGGTTGAACCTTTTTTTGAACTGTAAAGCCCGTTCAAGAAGGTGAATGAGATCTTCTTTTTCTAGGTCAAGAAGCGATAGCAGGTCTTTTTTCATGGGTTCTTCTCCTTATTCAAGCAGGCCGTCAAGGGCCGTAGCAAGTGCGTCGATTTCCGCCCTGGTGATCACAAGGGGAGGTGCAAATCTTAAAACTTTACCCTGAATCGCGTTAAGAATAAAGCCTTTTTTCATGGCTTTGACAACGATTTCAGCAGCGCCCCCTTCCAATTCCATGCCCACAAGCAGTCCTTTTCCCCTGACAGCCTTGATGGATGGATGCTTCGCCATAAGCGATGTGAGCTTCTCCTTTAAGTACTCGCCCTTGTCCCGGGTCTCCTTGAGAAAGTCGGGATTAGAAATGGTTTCAAGCACATAGAGGGCAGCGCTTGTCACCAGGGGCGTACCGCCAAAGGTGGTGCCGTGGCTGCCAAGGCTGAAGCCCTTAGCGGCCTCTTCATTGGCGAGCATTGCCCCGATGGGCAATCCGTTGCCAAGGGCCTTGGCCAGGGTCATGATGTCGGGCTTCACGTCAAAAAGCTCATGGGCGAACAGGGTGCCGCAGCGCCCCATGCCCGTCTGGACCTCGTCAAAGATGAGCAGGATGCCCTTTTCATCACAGAGCTGCCTCACCGCCTTGATATAGTCGGCATTGACGGGCAGAACCCCGCCCTCCCCCTGGACACACTCCATCATGACAGCGCAGACAGAATCGTCCGCAAGGGTCGTCAGGGCTTCCAGGTCGTTGAGGGGGCAGTGGACAAAGCCCTCCACCAGCGGAGAAAAGCCCTCCTTGATCTTATCCTGACCGGTTGCGGACAGGGCGGCCATGGTTCTGCCGTGGAAGGACTGGGTCATGGTGATGATCTTAAACCTTTCCGGCTGGCCCTTTTCATTGAAATAGCGCCTTGCAAGCTTGATGGCCGCCTCGTTGGCCTCGGCCCCGGAGTTTGCAAAAAAGACCTTGTCGGCAAAGCTTTTCTCCACAAGCAGGCTTGCAAGCTCTGCCTGGGGCTCGGTGTAATAGAGGTTGGACACATGGACCAGGGTGGCTGCCTGATCAGCAATGGCCTTTGTCACCCCGGGATGGCAGTGGCCAAGGCTTGCAACGGCAATGCCGGCCAGGAAATCGGTGTAGCTGTTGCCCTGGTCGTCCCAGAGAGTTGAGCCCTCGCCCTTTACAAAGACGACAGGAATCCTGGCATAGGTATTAATTATACAGGTATCGGTTTTTTTGATGGTATCCATGGATTACTCCTGGTGTTGCAAAAAGACCTGGGTGCCGATGCCGGAATCGGTGAACAGCTCCAGCAGCAGAGCGTGGGGTCTTGTGCCGTTAATGATATGGGTTTTTTCAACGCCGTTCCCAAGGGCCGTAAGAGCGCACTCCATCTTGGGAATCATGCCCCCCTTGATCTCTTCGGTCTTGATCATGGCGTGGATTGTGTCTGCATCTGCGGATGAGACAAGCTTGGACGAAGCGTCCAGAAGCCCATCCACATCGGTGAGGAGAATCAGGCGTTCCGCCTTGAGGGCCGATGCGATCTTTGAGGCCACAAGGTCGGCATTGATGTTGTAAGTCTCGCCCTCCTCTCCCACGCCCACAGGGGCGATCACAGGAATAAAGCCCTTGTCCGCCAGGGTATGGATGATTTCAGGATCAATGGCGGTAACCTGGCCCACCATGCCGGGATCAATGATCTCAGGCGGTTTGTCCGCATCTGACGAGTCAACAATGGTCATCTTTTCCGCGGTGATGAGGCCCCCATCCTTTCCGGTGAGGCCTGCGGCCCGGCCGCCCTTGGCGTTGATGCCGGCCACGATCTCCTTGTTGACCTTGCCGCCCAGCACCATCTCCACCACATCCATGGTCTTGTCATCGGTATACCGCATGCCCCGGACAAAGGTCGAGGTGATGCCCATGGCATCCAGGACCTTATTTATCTGGGGCCCTCCCCCGTGGACCACCACGGGATTGAGGCCGATATATTTCAACAGGGTGATGTCGCTTGCAAAATCCTGCTTGAGCTTTTCATCCACCATGGCATGACCACCGTACTTCACAACAATGGTCTTGCCGGAAAACTGCCTAATGTAGGGCAGCGCCTCTATCAGTATGTCAGCTACGTTCATTGTCATAGTATGTACCTCGAAAGATCCTCGTCCTTAACGATCTCCATGAGCTGCTCCTCCACAAAGGCTGCATCCACAACGATCTTCTTCTCCTCAACATCCGGGGCTGTGAAGAGGATCTCCTCCAGGAGTTTCTCCATGAGGGTGTGGAGCCTCCGGGCGCCGATATTTTCCGTTCGCTCATTCACGTCCACGGCGATGGAGGCGATTTTATCCACGGCATCCTGGGTGAATTCCAGTTCGATTCCTTCGGTTCTCAGCAGGGCAATGTACTGGAGAATCAGGGCGTTCTTGGGCTCGGTGAGTATCCGGGCAAACTCGTTCTTGCCAAGGTTGTCAAGCTCCACCCGGATGGGAAACCGTCCCTGGAGCTCGGGAATCAGGTCCGAGGGCTTTGAGATATGAAAGGCCCCGGAGGCAATGAAAAGGATGTGGTCGGTCTTTACCGTGCCGTACTTTGTGGGGACGGAACTTCCCTCCACAATGGGCAGCAGATCCCGCTGGACCCCCTCCTTGGAAACCTCAGGCCCCTGGGAGTTTCCCTTGCCGGCAATCTTGTCGATCTCGTCCAGGAAGATGATCCCGGACTGCTCCACCATCTCCACGGCGTCGGCGGTGACCTTTTCCATGTCAACAAGGTGGGCCGCCTCCTCCTGGGTGAGGAGTTTCATGGCTTCGGACACCTTGACCTTGCGCCGTTTGGTGTTCTTGGGAAGGATGTTCCCCAGCATGTCCTTCATGTTGATCCCCATCTCCTCCATGCCGGTGTTGGAGAAGATCTCCACCATGGGCAGGGACTGGCCAGTGACATCGATGTCCACAAACCTGGAATCGAGCTTTCCGCTCCTGAGCATCTTGCGGAGTTTCTCCCGGGTGGAGGGCTTTGCCGAGTTCGTCGAAACGATCTCAAGATGGGGTTCGGCGTCGCTGTTTGAGATATCGGTACTTCCCGACTCGGGCAGCAGCAGATCCAGAATCCGCTCCTCGGCAATGGCCGCAGCCTTCTCCTGGACCTGTTCCTGCTGGCGTACCTTAAGATTGTTCACGGTAAGCTCCACAAGGTCCCGGATCATGGACTCAACGTCCCTGCCCACATAGCCCACCTCGGTGAACTTTGAAGCCTCCACCTTATAGAAGGGTGAGTCTGTCAACCGGGCAAGGCGCCGTGCAATTTCCGTTTTTCCAACGCCTGTGGCGCCGATAAGGATGATGTTCTTGGGAGCGATCTCATCCCGCAAATCTTCGGAAACCTGTCGTCGCCGCCATCTGTTTCTCAGGGCAATGGCTACGGATTTCTTGGCATTGTTCTGACCGATAATGTACCGGTCAAGCTCGTTGACTATCTCTTTGGGCTTCAGGTCACTCATTACTAAATCTCTTCAATGGTTATGTGGTTATTGGTATAGATGCAAAGGGCCGATGCAATCTTCATGGCCTCGGCCACAATGGTCAGGGGATCAAGATCCGTATGACCGACCAGGGCCTGGGCCGCAGCCTGGGCTGCCGTGCTGCCGGAGCCGATGCTGATCACCCCGTCATCGGGCTCTATGACATCTCCGTTACCGGAAAGTAAATAGGTGTTTTTTTCATCTGCTGCAATCATCATGGCCTCGAGCTTGCGCAGGTATTTGTCCGTCCGCCACTCCCTGGCAAGTTCAACGGCGCTCCTTGTGAGGTTACCGTTGTACTGCTCAAGCTTCTGCTCAAGCTTCTCGGAAAGGGTCAGGGCATCGGCCGTGGCACCGGCAAATCCCGTGATGATCTGGTCGTTGTAAATCCGTCTGACCTTTTTTGCCTTGTGCTTTGTCACGATGGCGCCAAGGGTCACCTGGCCGTCGCCGGCCACGATCACCTTATTTTTGTGACGGAGGGCCAATATGGTTGTTCCATGAAATGTTTCTGTCATAAATTCACCTTTATAATTTTTTATCGTCGTGGATGGGCGCTGTCGTAGACCTGCATGAGCCGGTCGTAGGTCACATGGGTATAGACCTGGGTGGTGGACAGGCTGGCATGGCCGAGTATCTCCTGGATACCCCTGAGATCAGCGCCCGAGTCAAGCATGTGGGTTGCAAAGCTGTGGCGCAGGGTATGGGGAGAGACAGGCACATTGAGCCCGCAGGCCTTGACAAGCTTTGCAAGGATATTTCGGATTGACCCGGCCGACAGGCGGTTCAGGTCCCGGTTCAGAAACAGGGGCTCATGGGATTTGCCAAGGGCCTGGCGGTAATCCAAAAGTGCTGAAAGTGCCCTGTCCCCCATGGGGACGATCCTCTCCTTATTGCCTTTTCCCCGGACCCGGACAAGGTGGTTTTCTTCATCAATATCCTGGATATTGAGGCCCGAAATCTCAGAGACCCGCATGCCGGTTGAATAGAAGAGCTCAAACATGGCCCGGTTCCGCTTTTCCAAAGGGGTCTTGGAACCCATGGAGTCAAGGAGCCTGAACATGTCGTCCACGGTCAGAAAGTGGGGAATGGACTTGGGAAACTTTGGAGTTACCACCCCGTCTGCGGGATTGTCCTCAAGACGGCCAATGGTGATCAGGTGGTCGAAAAAGCTTCTCAAAGCGGATAGCCGTCTTGCAATGGTTCTCTTAGAGATGCCACTTTTTGAGAGCGCAGCCAGAAAGCCGCGCACAAGATGGCTCCCCCCGGTTTCAATTTCGGCCAGCACCCGGTCATCCGGGACAGGTTTATCAATGGCATCCGGAAAGCAGTGCACAAGAAAGGCCTTAAGATCGTTGTCATAGGCCCGCAGGGTGTGTCTGGAGTAGCCTTTTTCAGCGGAAAGCACACTCAGAAATTCATCTACCAGCATGTCACAGCCCCAGCCTTGACTTGATCATCTTCATATCCTCCCACACCGGTCTTTTCTTGGCAGCATCCTCGATCAGGCTTGCAGGATGGAATGTGGGCATGAGTGGGACGCCATTAAAATCATGAAACCTGCCCCTCAGGTCCGGCAGGGGATTCTTTTTCTCAAGCATGACCTGGGAAGCGCGTCTTCCCAGGGTGCAGACAACAATGGGTTTCACCAGATTGATCTCCCGTTTTATCCGCTCCACAGCACCTGCCACCGGCCCTGAAGCAGGAACGCTTGAGATGTAAACCTTTTCCCGGCCAAGACCGATGGCACTGAGGATCTTTTGAAACAGCTCTCCATCAGCACCGTCATAGGGGGAGATCCCCCTTTGTTTCTGCTCTGTGACGATGAAGAGATCTGCATGGGGGTCGCCCTCCCCCCTTAAGCCAGGGGTAAAGCCTTCCTTTTTGGGGGAGCCAGGGGAGTCGGATGTTTTCTTTCCGGCTTCCCAGGATCTCACCATTGCCATGGATTTTTCAGAGAGGCCCAGATCCGGGGTGCCGGTCTCTTTTCGAAGCCTGAGATAGGTTTTGGCCCCCTGGAGCAATGCCAGGAATTCGGATCTCATGGATCCGCTTGAATTGTGAGTCATCATATTGTTCTCTAGGTCAGCCTTGTTGAGATCTCGTCAAGGAGGGCGTCTGCCACCCGCTCCTTTTCCATGGAGGGAACGTCCCGGACGGTTCCGTCCCGGAAAAAGAGCTTGACCTTATTAAAGTCGCTGCCGAATCCCGAGCCATCAACCCCGACCAGGTTGGCTGCGATCATGTCCAGGTTCTTTTTCTCCATTTTCAACAATGCGTTTGCCTCAAGGTCGTCTGTCTCCGCTGCAAACCCGGCGATGAACTGATGGCGCTTTTTCTCACCTGCAAGCCGCAGGATATCGGGATTCTCCACAAGGGACAGGGTCAGGCTCTTTTGTCCCGGGTCCTGGTCCTTTTTCTTGATCTTGCTTGTCTTGGGATCCTCGGGCCTGTAATCGGCAACAGCTGCCACCTTGATCACCACATCACTCTCGTCAAGATGGTCAAGCACCGCATCGGCCATTTCCAGGGCGGATTCGACATTTACGGTTTCAACGCCGAACAGGGGATCGAGATTCACCGGTCCCGAGACCAGGGTGACCCGTGCGCCTCTTTTTTCCGCCGCAGCTGCAATGGCATACCCCATTTTCCCCGAGGAGTGGTTGCTGATGTACCGTACGGGATCAATGGCCTCCCGGGTGGGGCCTGCGGAGACCAGCACGGTTTTCCCTTTCAGGTCTTTTCTGGTGAGTGCCCCAAGCACCCGGTCAAAGATGAGCCCGGGTTCGGGCAGGCGCCCTGCCCCGGTTGTCTTGCAGGCAAGCTCCCCGGATCCCGGTTCCACAACAAAAGCGCCGTCTCCCTCGATGATATCGATGTTCCGCTGGAGAGCGAGGTTTTCATACATGTGGGTGTTCATGGACGGACACACTATGACCGGACATGTAACAGCAAGCAGCATGGTGGTCAGTGCATCGTTAGCCATGCCATGGGCCATGTTTGCGATGAAGTTTGCCGTGGCAGGGGCAATGACAACGGCATCCGCCTCGCTTGCCCATTCTATATGCCTGACCGAAGCCTCGTTGGTGTTGAAAAGACCTGTGCACACCTCGTTTTCCGAGAGCACCCTGAAGGTGGTCTCGCCCACAAATTCCTGGGCAGATTGTGTCATGACCACCCGGACATCGGCCCCGGCCTTTTTCATCAGCCTTAAAAGCTCCACGGCCTTGTAAGCTGCAATACCACCACACACGCCAAGAAGAATATTTTTATTTTTAAGTGTCATTGTCTGCATCAGTTAAATAGATCTGTTTCCTGGGATGACACACTCTTTTCAAGGGTCGGAGCGACACCGACCTCCACATAGGTGTTAAAATCCTTGTCCCTGATGGTGATAACGGCCCAGCGGGATGCCTTCTGAAAGATCATGAAAGTGGCTCCAGGGCTCTTGATGTTGGAAAGCATGCTCCAGTTATCCTTTGCCATGTTGTTGGTAAAGAAGTTGACCAGGGAGCGTTTCTCAACCCTGCCCTTGAGGGTGATGATGCCGGAGGTGTATCCCGGAGTGCTCACCACAAAGGTCGCATCATCGACCACCGCAAGTTCCTTGGGAACAAGGACATCCTCGAAATCATAATATACAGCCGTCGTCTGCCGGGTCTTGGAGACTGCGGCCTCGGTGGTTTTTTTGGTCTGTCCGAAATTCATATCAGCGCATCCGGAAATGGAAAGGGCTATGGAAAATGCAAAGAAAGTTGTTGCAATGGTTTTACAGTAGTGGTTTATCTTCATGGGGCCTCCGTGGCGTAGATCTAATGAACAACAGTTAATAAATGATACATCCCTTCTAAAACTATTTGTGCCAAAAGTCAAACGCCTGGGGGGCTGCATAAAACAAATTTTGTCACGGGTTTTACAAATTCTGTTAACCGGAACAGCAAATTGCGGAGAATCAAACCGAACATGGATTTCGAACAATACAAATTATCCCGGCATATGGGCCCATGAACACTTTTTTAAAAAAATGTTTTATGTTGGCATCTGCCTTGCAGTGGAAGAGACCAAGTTTAGTCGTTAGCAGTTCGTTGTAATCATACATTTTTTTAGGAGGACATTATGTTGAAGGACATGAAAAACAACCAGAAAGGTTTTACACTTATCGAGCTCATGATCGTCGTTGCCATCATCGGTATCCTGGCAGCCATCGCAATACCACAGTTTGCAGCCTATAGAATGAGGGCGTTCAACGCTGCTGCGGTTTCAGATGTTAATAACATCCAGAAATCAGAAGCAACCCTGTTTGCCGACTGGCAGTGCTTTGGTGCAACAGAAGATGCGCTTCTTCCCGCCGCAGTCGGTGCTGCCGTAGGAGCCGTTCTCAATGCAAGCCCTGCAGCCCTTAACATTGTTGCAGGCCAGGCCCCTGCAGGTACTGGAAGGGGGATACAGATCGGGGTCAGCAATGGAGTCTCAATTATCGCACATACCGATGCCACATGGAGAACCTTCTCTGCAACTGCAAAACATATTGACGGCAATTTCACCTATGGTGTAGATGCCGACGTAACCCTCCTGTACCAGCACCCCACCCTGATCGCAGCTCAAACAGCGCTTGTAATTGGCGATGCTGTAGCAGCCACAACAGTAATTGATGACTTTGCTCTTGTTGCTGGCTGGGTCGCTAAATAACTGAATTCTAAATTTTAAAGGGGAAATCCGGTCAATTAATTTTGACCGGATTTCCCCTGTTTTTATTGCATATTTTTTAATTATGCTATTTTATGTCAAGTATCAGTAGATCTCATCAAGACAGACAAAACCGTTCGCCTAAATTGACAGAGAAAGAACAGTATGCTGATTTCAATATCAAATCTTACCAAATGTTATAAAACCCGACATGGTGCATCAATGTTAAAGGTTCTTTCCAATTTCAATCTTGATATAGGCAAGGGAGAATCCTTTGGTTTCCTTGGCCCCAATGGCGCAGGAAAAAGCACTTTAATCAAGATCCTCATGGATTTTATACGCCATGATTCCGGCACCATAACCATCGACGGCAAGACCAGCTCCTCCCCTGAGGTTCGAAAAAGACTCGGATATCTACCTGAGAATCCGACCTTTTACGGTCACCTGACCGCAGAGGAAGTCTTGAAATTCGGTGGAAAAATCGCCGGAATCAAGACAAAAACCCTTAACCGCCGCATTGATGAGCTCCTCGTCCGGTTAAACCTGATCCATGCAAAAAAGCAGAAAATCAAGACCTATTCAAAGGGCATGGTCCAACGGACAGGCATAGCCTACGCCCTGATCCATGATCCTGAAATCTGCATCTTTGACGAACCCATGAGCGGCCTTGACCCCATGGGACGAAAACTGATCTCCGACTTCATCATCGATATGCGAAACCAGGGAAAGACAATCTTTTTCAGTTCCCACATCCTCAGTGATGTTGAAAAACTTTGTGACCGTATCGGCATCCTTAATAAGGGCAAGCTGCTCTATTGCGGTTCCCTGGAAGAGTTTACTTCAAGCAACCATGACATAGAGACCGCATTTGTAAATTTAATCGAATCGGATCACGGGTAACATGTATGAAAAATATCTGGCTTATATCCGGAATAACAATGAAAGAGGGATTCAGGAACAGGATACTCCACGGGATCTTCTTTTTTGTATTCGCTCTTTTTATTCTTGACTGTGTCCTGGTCAATCTCTTTACCCGGGATCTTGGCAAAGTCGCTGTTGATATCGGGCTTTCCACCATGTCCATCTCCGGCCTTGTCATCATCTTTTTCATGGGAATGAATCTTTTGTCAAAGGACATTGACAAGCTTACCATCTATTCCATCCTGTCACGATCGGTCTCAAGATGGCAGTATATCGTCGGAAAATACATGGGCCTGTCCCTGCTTGTTTTTATTTCCGTTGCCGTCATAGCTGTATTGACCGCCGTTTTTGTCAAAATAATCATCCATGCATACCCCGGTTATATTCCGCCTTTGTTCTCGTGGGTACAGTACTTCATCGCCGTGTGTCTCGCATTTTTGTCCCTGCTCATCGTGACGGCGATCTCCATCCTCTTCACCTGTTTGACATCAAGCCCGTTCATGGCGCTGCTGTTGACCTTTGGGACATATCTGATCGGTCAGAACATCGATCTTCTGGTTAAAGCTATCAATCAGTCGGCAACTGAAGTCAACAGCCTTTTTATTGTTATCAAACCCATCACATGGCTGATTCCGGACCTCTCTTTGTTTGACTATAAAACCATTGCCGCCTACGGCCTTGCCCTGAACGTCCAGGATATTATTTTCACCGTTTTTTACGGCGCAACCTATATCATGTTGGTGCTGTTCGCCTCTGTTCTCATTTTTAACCGCAGGGAACTGACATGAAAAACAATTACAAAACAATTGCCGTTGGCGCTGTCCTGGTGTTTTTCTACGCACTGTCACTTTCGGGCCTGTCCACTGTTCACCAGAGCCGTCAATCCCAAATGGAATCCATGATTTCAAGAATGCCGCCAAAGCTCCTCACCTTTTTTGCAGGAGAGTTTAAGGGAATCGTTGCCGATTACGCCCTGATCGAAGCTGCTTCCATCTTCGGAAAAGCTGAAAAAGTCACCCCGGAAGAGTGGGACACGATTTCAAACCTGTTTATCCTGACCATGGAGCTTGATCCTTATTTCATGCAGTCCTATCACCTGATCGATGCCACCCTGCCATGGTTCACAAAAAAATATGATCTGTCCATATCCCTTCTTGAAAAAAGTAAAAACAGCCGGTTCTGGGACTGGATCCCCGGATATTTCCTGGGATTTGAACATTTTTATTTTTTGAAGGACAATGAAAAAGCTGCTGCCTATCTCATGGAGGCAGCCAAAATAGAGAACGCCCCGGAGGTACTTGCAACCTTTGGCGCAAGGCTTGCCAATGAAGCCGGAAACAATGAAACCGCCCTCATCTTCCTGAAAGCCTATTATGAAAGAGAGGAAGATAAAGATAAAAAAGCGATCATCGCGAAAAGAATCCGGTTGCATGAGGCGGTTGCAGTGTTGGAAAAAAAAATTCTCTCATTTAAAAATGACTTTGGACGATATCCGACAAATCTGATGGATCTGATTATTTTCGGTTATTTAAAACAATTACCCCTGGATCAATATTCAAAAACGTTTAGCTATGATCCGGAATCCGGTCAGGTCTTATTTTAATATCACCCATGCCCATTTGAGGGTATGGGAATGCATGGTTAAATATAATACCTAACCAACGAAATAGAGTCATTTTTAGTTAAATACAGCCCCACTAATTCATTTTCCCTGGGGTTCATCACCCTCCTAAGCTTTACTTCAACATGGTATGTTGATTGCAACAGATTGCAGTAGTTAGAACTTATTACCGTTATATTTGTAGTTTCAATTTTTTCAAATAAAAACACCAAATAAACGGATGGAAGCAATGGCACCTGCAAATAATACCTTCTGGTTTAATCGATGCAAACTTGAAACACAGTCAGGCTTTACGCTGATTGAAATCATGATAGTGACAGTCATCATATCCATATTAATCGGCATATCCATTCCACGGATTCTCCAGGAACTCCCGGACTACCGGTTAAAATCAGCGTCAAGGGCGCTCTACTCAGCCCTTCAGCGGGCAAAGCTTCTGGCAACAAAGGAAAATACCAGAATTGCCATTTCCTTTGATACCGTGGCCGGGAATTATCAAATTCTAAGAGATCCGGGCCCGGACGGGGACTGGGGAACCGGGGACGATACCAGCGATAGACCGGGTCCGGATCTTGTCTATGGCAACGCAGACGATGTCCCGGAAGATGCGCCTGTCTTGCTGACCACCTATGGCAACAGCATCGTTTATGGAACCGGGGCTGCAACAACCAATGCAACCCAGAGCGGAGGCGCCTTTCCCGGGGATAATGTCAGCTATTTAGATAATATCGTTGCTTTCAACTCCAGGGGATTCCTCGCCACCCTCCCCCCCGGGAATCTCGTTCATACCGGTTATGTCTATCTGACAAACCGCAACAACACCTGCTTTGCCGTGAGCACCCCAACGGTTACCGGGAATATCGTGCTGAGACGATGGAGCCCGGGCGGCTCGGACTGGTTCCCTAAACCATAAATGAGGTGATTAAAATGAAAAACAACAACGGTTTTACCCTGATTGAACTCCTCATTGCCATGGCGATTTCAACCTATGTGATCGGCGCCATTTTCATGACCTATCAGTCCCAACAGACGAGTTATTCTGAACAGGAGCAGATAGCAGCAACCCAGCAGACGCTGCGGGCATGCGCATCAGTCATGGCCATGGAGATCCGCATGGCAGGGTTTGACCCTACCGGTTCATTCAATGCTGGAGTTAAACAGATATCCACTACAAACTCAATGACCTTTACCAAGGATGATGAAACAGATACAAACACCCTGGAAACCATCATCTATGGCTATGACGCTGTGAACAACACCCTTGACAGAACCAATAATAACGGTGTTCCCCAGCCCCGGACCTTTGCCGACGACATAGAAGCCATTGGGTTTGCCTATGGGTTTGATTCAGATAACGACGGTTATATCGACACCTATAATGCAGGGGGAACCGAAACTATCATCTGGGCCGTTGACTCGGACGGGGACAACGATCTTGACAGCAACCTTGATACGGACGGCAATGGTATCATTAATGCGGCAGACGGTCCGGGAGAGGGCAGCAACGGTCCGATCCCAGGCCAGGCACTGACGAATTTCAACGGCAACGCCATTATAAACATGCCGGCTGACAATATCTGCGCCGTCAGGGTCTGGATATTGGCAAGGACATCCCGGCCCCGGAGAAACTTTATCAATGGGGCAACCTATACGGTCGGGAATCAGGTCATAACGCCGGATACGGACGCCGATCCCTTGAATGACGATTATCCCATGAGAGTTTCAGATACAATCATAAAATGCAAAAATATGGGGCTTTGACCATGACCGGGAAAAAAAATATCAACGACTCAGGGTTTACACTGATGGAAATATTGATCGCCATGGTGATCTTTTCAATCGGTTTGCTTGGCGTTGCCAAGATGCAGATCTCCTCGATCCAGGGTAACGCCTATTCCCAGGAAGTTACTGATGCCACCGTTATTGCAAAGGATAAGATCGAAGAGTTGATGGCTGTTAATTACCATAACCTGCGTTTTTTAAGCGATGTGGATGCTGACGGGAACAATGGCGGAGGGCTTGATGATACCGGGGCTGCTGCCGACTACTCCCAGGTGATGGGAAGGTACACCTTATCCTGGAACGTTGCCATTGACTTTCCAATAGACCGCACCATGACCCTGCGTATTATTGTCAACTGGCAGGACAGGGGGCAGACCAAAAACGTCACCATGGACTACATGAAATTTGACCAGATCTGATCGAATTTTGACCGGTCATGGTGAAACAACCTTTTTCCATCAAAGGATAAATTTATGCGGAAAGCGTCATTAAAAACACTCAAAGAAATAACCGGCAATGAAACAGGATCTGCCCTGGTGATTTCAATGCTGGTGTTGATGCTGTTGACCATCATCGGAGTTGCTGCCACCCGTACCACCGATACGGAACTTCAGATCTCAACAAACGAGAAATGGCACACCATCATCTTCTACGGGGCAGACGGAGGAACGGAAGCCGGGATCGAACTTTTAGAACAAAACATCTATTCCGCAGGGTTTGACGATTCAGGAAACGGGAACTTCATCCAGGGCAACATGTCAGGATCGTCACTCAATTTTTACATGAATCCCACCCCTCCCATCCTCACACCCGGAGACGCAAACAGGGATGCATTCATGCCCACGGTCTATCCGGCCAACGCCCCCCATACCAACTTGCGTGTAGGCGGTAATCCCAGTCTTTCCCAGGGAAGCGCCATCCAGATGGCTGCAGGATATGAAGGTAAGGGAAAAGGGGTCGCCAATGCGGGTGGATTTATCACCTATGAAATCTGTTCCCAGCGCATTGACCGCACCGACAGTGAGGGCGTCATCAATATTCAGTGGAGACATGTTTTTTAGCATAAATCATATCAAGTAATTGTTACAGGAGAGCAGAAATGAAAAACGTTTTTTGTAAGCGGTTCAAACCAACACTGTCACTGTATTGTCTATTTTTGATATTCTCCTGCTCCCAAATGGCGATTGCTGAACAAAGGACCTATGATCCCTCAGACGCCCTTGTTATTCTGAATCATAAAAAATCAAATGCCCTTTTTACAGCTATTACTGAAAACCTGCTGATTATCGATGGAATCCCTTATAGAACAGATTACACGACAAAATTTTATAACCAGCTGAAAACTGGCCGATTAAAGATCATTCCCATGGATTCAATCACACTTCCCTGCCGTGTCAACATCGGTTATAAAACGTTTTCTGTTTACACCGAGGATTTACCCTATCATGCAGATGAGAGGCTGCTTATCAGGGTGGTGGTCAAAAAAGAAACAAATCAAAGGAGCACCCCATGAAGATGTTAATCTCCAATAGAAGGCAAGTCGTGCTGTTGTTCATATTTTTCCTGGGAACCGTTATTGTTCCTTTAAACAGCTTTGCAGCCTGTGACCCGGATCTTAACGACTACCTCTCTTACCCACCCTTTGTATCCAACAGGGTGGCACCCAATATCCTTCTTATCATGGACAACTCAGGCAGCATGAACGAATATGCCTACCATGAGGTAAGAGGGGTACGATGCTCCGACACACTTGCCTGGACAGGTTACGACCCTTCCAAGGAATATTATGGCCTGTTCAATCCAAACAAATGCTATAAATATGACAACACCCGGCACTATTTTCATGTGGATGGGGCCACGGTTGACGACCCTTCAACGGCCATATTTGAAAGATCCACAGGAAGTGATCCCAATGTAAAAAAATTCTCCGGCAACTGGCTTAACTGGTGGACCATGCGCCGTCTTGACGTTGCAAAAAAAGTCCTGACCGGAGGAAGAATCGCTCCTGACACAACAGATGTTGTGCTTGAGGGGATGCCCACCGACAACCGCGATATAAGGCGAATCTATAATGACTACACAACAGCCACAGATCCCAACACACCATCCATTCTCACCGGGGTCCATGCAAAGAATGTCTATTACACCCCATTTCACCAGGGTTTTTACTCCTATATGGGCAATAATGTCGACCGGGGAGATTACTCTTTAGGCGGCCCTGCCGGCAATTTTGTTCCGTTTTTCAGCATGGTTCCGGCATTCTTTGACCGGGTGGGAGACCTGACCGGCGAAAGTTGTGCCAATGTTCCCGACTATGGGGACTACCTGACAGACCCGGTTCACCGGTCCCCTGCAAAAACAGAGGCAGACATTGGATTCAACACCGGGGAGTTGAACCATTCCCAAAAAGGATATATCGTGGCTGTAAAAGTTGAACCGGAAGCGCTTCCCATCCAGGGAATCATTCAAAAGATGATGGACAGGGTAAGGTTCGGTTATATGCAATTTAACTATGGAACCGGCCCGGGGGAAGGAAGAACCAGGAACGACATTGCATCTACCTGGGACATAGACAATGATGGCAACAAAGACATTACAAGGCGCTATGCAGACGGCGGCAGGGTAAGGAACTATGTTGGAGATATCTCCATAACCACGACCCCCCATGGCGACCTGGTGCCCCAGATTGTCCATAACATCAACCAGCAAAACATACAGATGAACACTCCCCTGGAAGAGGTCCTGTGGGAGGCGGTGAAATATTTCAAACAGGATTCGCCCCAGTTCCGGCCTGAGAACTCACCGGATACACCTCCGAACAATTCCGTTGATTTTGAAGTCAGCAACACCTGGGATCCCTACTATTTTAATGGCCAGTCAGAGTTTGTGCCCTGTGCCAAATCATTTATCATTTTTCTGTCCGATGGTGCGGGAAACCAAAACAACGGTCTCCCCACCGGCGACTGGCCCAACGGGGCTCGCACCAGATCATTTGCCAATAATTCCATAGGCTTCTTAGATGACATCGCTTTTAACATGCATACCCGGGATCTCAGGGATGACACCCTCATGGGGGCCCCCTTTGACATCATAGACCAGACAATCACCCTCTATTCCGTGTTCTGCTTTGATGATTCCGTGAAGGCCAAGTGCGAGATGATGAGGGCAGCCAGTGCCGGAGGCTTTGTTGATCTCAACGGGGACGGAGATACGGGGGGAACCGTTAGTGAAGACACCCCCGGGGATTTTGTGGGCGACCCTGAATGGGACAAGGATGGCAACAACATTCCCGACACCTATTTCGAAGCCCAGAACGGTGCTGAAATGGAAAAGAAAATCATGGCTGCCATTGCTGACATTTTGAGCCGTACGGCATCCGGTACTGCCGCCTCGGTCATATCCAATGCAAGGGGCGGAGAGGGAGCCATCTACCAGGCTGTGTTCTATACGGAATCCATGGCTGAGCCGCTGACGGCAAAAACGGTAAAATGGTATGGGAATGTCCATACGCTTTTTGTGGATGATTACGGAAACATGCATGAAGATACAGATCACGATTTCACCCTGAATATAGACACTGACCTCATTATCCAGTATGACGGTTCCACAGGAAAAGCAAAGCGGTATGATTACACGCCTCCAACCAATACTCTTACCTTTTCAACCGAAGACCTTACCTTTGTGGATGAAATCGAACTGTCTCAAATTAACTACGTCTGGGACGTACTTTCATGGCTCTCAGATCCTGCCATGGATGCTGCAGGCCAGAGAGTGTATGATCAAAACGCGAAAAAAAGGTTCATATTCACCGACTACATCGACACCTCAACCCAGGTATCAAAGGCAAATGTAAACCACTTCAGCCAAATGCCGTTTACTACTGATTTTGCGGATGATACAGCCCATGACAACTATTTTTTTCTCAATCCCGGTCTCTCCTATGACCATGACAACAATGCTTCAACTGCCGAAATCGGTCTCAGCGAACCGGAAATGATTTCAGAAGCCCAAAACATCATTCTGTATGCCCGGGGTGAGGAAGGGCTCATTGAAACCGGAACCGGAAGACCTTACCGTGACCGCACCCTTGATACCACAGGTGATGGAAGCGATGATACGGTTTTCAGGCTCGGGGATATCGTCCACTCTACCCCCACTGTTATTTCAAGACCCGCTGAAAATTATGATCTGATCTATAAGGACGACTCCTACCGTCAATTCAAAAAACAATACCTGAATCGCAGAATCGTTGTCTATGCCGGGGCAAATGACGGCATGCTCCACGCATTTAACGGCGGTTTTTATGACACTGAAAATCATCAATTCATCAAACAACCAACTGTCCTGGATCAAGCCACCGATTCGTTAGCCCCCGCTATCTGGAACACCACCGGGTCTGAATGGATCAAAGACCCAAGCGCCATATACGATGGGGCAACCTCCTCCTGGACCGGGAGTGAAACCGATACAAGTTATAAATTTGATCTGGGTGCGGAATTGTGGGCCTATGTTCCCAATGCCCTGCTTCCAAACCTGAGATGGCTCAAAGAGCCCTTGAGCGATAATGTCCATGTCTATTACGTGGATCTGAAACCAAGGGTATTTGATGCAAAGATATTTACCCCGGACAAGGACCACCCCAATGGCTGGGGAACGGTCCTCATCGGAGGAATGCGATTAGGAGGTGCTCCCATTGGCGTTGATACGAACAATGATGGCACCTGCGATCTTGAATTTGCCTCAACCTATTTTGCCATTGATATCACCAATCCTGAAATAGAGCCCGAACTTCTCTGGTCATTCACCGATCCGGGACTTGGATTTACCACGTGCTATCCGACCCCGATTCGTGTGGGAACAAAATGGTATATTGTTATCGGATCCGGGCCGGACAACTTCCAGGCTGTGAAAGATATTTTAACCCCGGTCTATGGCGGCAGCAACAAACAGGGCAGGGTTTATGTGCTCGATGCAAAAACAGGTGCGGTGGAAAAAGAATTTTCCATGGCTGACGGTCTTGATGACAACTCCTTTATGACGGACCCCATTGCCGTGGACCTTGATCTTGCCGTGGGTGAAACAGTATCAGAACCGACCTGGGCCGGAGAGGTCATTTACATTCCTTCGGACGGTGAAATCGGAAAAACCGACGGGAAAATTTTCAGGATAGTGACAAATATAGATGAGAATCCATCCAACTGGAAATTGACAACCTTTTTCAATCCCAACTCCCAGGCAGGTGACAGCCAGCACATCACCTCTTCGGTATCGGTATCCATTGATGATGACTACCGGTTCTGGGTCTATTTTGGAACGGGTCGCTACTGGGGCGTCCTGGACAAGCAGTCTCCCTATTTCGATCTTCAGAACTCATTTTATGGCATCAAGGAACCCGTTAATGCGGACGGAGCGTTGAACTGGGCGACCGTCGATCCCAAGAGTACAAGCCTGATGAATGTTTCTGGTATAGAAGTCTTTGATTTTAACACAATCAAATTTTCAACCCAGGCAGTGAGCGACCAGGAGGATCCTGACTCTGATATCGGTTTTGAAGATATAGAACTCATGATTGCCGATGATTTGACAAACCCGGCGGATCTCCACTATGACGGGTGGTATATAAATTTCAGCAGCCCGGGGGAAAGGAATCTCGGGCAGGCAGCAGTTCTTGGAGACATTGTCAGTTTCACCACCTATTTGCCGGACAACGATGTATGCGCCTCCGAAGGAGAGAGCTTTTTTTACGGCGTCTATTACAAAACCGGTACACCCTATTACGAAGATGTGCTGCCCCCCGGGGACAACGGCAATCCAGGTGATGGTGGTGATGGTGGTGATGGTGGTGATGGTGGACCACCATCAAAAAAGATAATAAAGGTCCCGATAGGACCGGGATATTCAACAACCCCAAACATTCACACCGGTCGCCAGAGCGGTTCAAAAGCCTTTGTTCAGACCAGTACCGGAAAGATCATACAGATAGACGAAGCCAATCCCGGCATCATAAAAACCGATAAAGTATCCTGGAGAAACCTGTTCCACTAAAGATTCAGAAACCTTTTACTGGAGATTGCCCGGAGCACCTTTTACAGAAAAAAATTGCATCTTCAGATCTGGTGATTATCTATTATTTAATGTTGTCTTATCATCAGAATTAGATCACACTGATAAATGGGCTGCATTCATTTTGCCTCTTTTTTAAACAAACTATCAATCTTGAAATTTGGTGAACAGACCGTGGATATACACCAACTTATTCCTATCGTCCAAATCGGAAATCATCGTTTAACAGATGATTCAAGGAAGCGATTGTTTTGTCAAAATGGTTTCACCATTTTTGAAATGCTGATTGTCCTCTTTTTTATCTCTGTGTTATCAGCAATTGCCTATCCGAATTTTCTGGAGTGGAACCAGAACAATAAACTCAGGGGCGATGCAAGAGCACTCTATTCAACCCTGCAAAACACCAAAATGAAGGCCATCAGGAATTACAATAACGCCGTTATCACTTTTAATGCGCCTGCAAACGCCTACCTCTCATTTATCGATAACGGAGGAACAACCGGAACCTCTGGAGATGGGATATTCAATGGTGATGAAGAGATCGTTGCTTCCGGAACAATCAGCAATTCCATCGTAACAATCTGGGGCGTTTTTTCACTGGACGGGGTCAATTTTTCATTGGGGAACATCACCCCGGGATTCACCTCCCGGGGACTTCCCCTGAGCAACAGAACAGAGGGTGTTGTTCTGAGAAGGGCCAACAGTACGAGTCTATGGTATCGGGTAACACTCTCCGTTGCAGGAGGGACAAGCCTTCAAACAAGCACAAATTCAACGGATGGAAGCAATGGCACCTGGAATTAATATGATTCAGTTTAACAGCTGCAAACCTGATCCACAGTCAGGATACACCCTTATTGAACTTATGATCACCATGCTGATCTCAGTCTTTGTTATTGCCGGGATCTATTCCGCCTACACAAACCAATTGGAGAGTTACAGCACCCAGGAAGACGTGGCCGTGATCCAACAGAACATCAGATCAGCTATGATGATCATGACACGGGATATAAGAGAGGCCGGCTGTGATCCGACAGAATCGTTAAATCCTGGTTTTGTCTCCGCAACAACGGGGCAGATCCAATTTACCCGGGATATAAGGGGGGATCTGATATCAGCCAATGAGGGAGACGGGGACCTTGCAGATCAGGATGAAAACGTCAGTTTCGGATTTTCAGCAGCCGTAGACTTTGACAGTAACGGCATTGCCGATGGTGGCACCCAGGGTGCCGACTGGAGTGCGGCTGGAAACTTTGGCAGGAACACAAATACCGGAGGAGGATTTCAGCCCATTGCCGAAAGTGTGGATGCGGTTGAGTTCAACTATATTTTGTCCGACGGTACATCTTCGACAGCCCCCACCCCATCCAGGTTTAATGAAATAAGAGCTGTTCAGGTTTCCATGCTTGTAAGATCCCAGCGACTGGATCTGAAATTTACAAATACAACCGCCTACACAACAGCTTCCGGAACCGTATGGGGACCTTTTAACGATAACTTCAGACGTCGGTTTGCTGCAACGACCATCCAGTGCAGAAATCTTGGGTTGTGAAAAATGACTAATATCAAAAACGAAAAAGGATTCACCCTCATAGAAGTGATCATCGCAATGGGCATTTTCAGTATTGGCATACTCGGGGTCATGGCCATGCAGGTTGAGGCGATCAGGGGAAATTCAGATGCCTCCAGACGATCCCAGGCCAACACGGTTGCACTGTCCGTAATAGAGGAACTTAAAAGACTGCCGTTTGACGATGTGAACCTTAATGCCGGAGCAAATTTAAATGCAGGAATGGCGGTTGCAGGCGGGGCACCCACACCGAACAATGCCGATCATCTGTATATCCCGGCCCAGCTTCCCTTGTTAAGCAACATCTATCAGGTCAATGGCACCGACCTTGTGGACAGTTCGGGCACCCGCTACCAGGTCTTCTGGAACGTGGACAAAACACCGGTGGTTATCGGCACGGACAGCTTTATTCCTTTTTGTACAATACGGCTTTTCATGTATTGGGATACCCCCCTGGGCACCAACCATTTAGAGGTAACGGCATACAAATACAGCAATATAGACATCTAACAGGGAATCAACCATGGATTGTATCACCCAAAAATCAGCTCCGGGAAGTTGCTTAAACAATGAAAAGGGCTTTGCGCTTATTTCAGCCATCCTTGCCCTGCTTATTGTGACGGTCTTGGGAGTTCTTGCCATCAACACCTCTGTCATGGAAATTAAAATTGCCGGCAATCAACAGCAATGGGAAGAAGACTTTAACCTGAGTGAAGGCGGGGCAGAGGTCGAGGCCACCCACGTGGGCTTTGCAAGGTCCGGCGTTGGCGGGTTCAGCTGGTATGAGATTTCCGACCCCTCTATTTTTACCCAGAATCTTCTCCCCCCCCCGGCGTCCTATGATCCATACAATGATATAACCAGCACAAAACCTTTTAATGTCGTCGACCCAAACACCTGGCCCCACCAGAACCTCATGCAGGATGCCAACGACGACAAATATGATTATGCCTACCTTGTCACCTATCTTTATCCGGATGCCCCACCCAAAGGATATGATGCCTCAACCTTTTCAGGGTACAAATTCCGGATAAACGGGGAAAAGCAGGTCATCATAGAACTTGGCGGAATCAAAGTAGGTGTCAAAACAGGTATTTAAAGGAGGTTCCATGAAATCACCAAAATCGCTTTTATATATTGTTTGTTCTCTCTTGCTTTTCATCCCCCCCCTGCTTGCTAAAGATACGGATATTTACCAGGTCAATACCAAACAAAACTGTTACATTCTCCTGGATAACTCCGGCAGCATGGATTTCGGCGTCTATGAATCCAATGTGGATTACGGCGCCATGTTTGATCATCTTTTTACGTTGAACGACTCTCCTGCCGGAGACTTTGGGGATTACATCTATGATACCGTCAACAACAGCAGTATCTTTTATAACAACCATAAAGAGACGCGTAAGATTTATCTCTGGAAGGGAAAAATAGGGGTCACCATCGCCACTGTGGACGGAACCGATGTCGCCTTTACCGGGGATGCTGCCGATCCTGACTATCTGTGGTATTCAAATACCCTTGTGGACACCCATACAATACTTGACGCTTCCGGAAACTTGTCAGGAGACGGTGTTGGCACCCAGAGGGTCACCGTTGATGGGGACGGCTATATTCTTTTTGACAATCAAAGACTCCCCCTGAATAAAAGCATAAAGCTCTATGTTCCCAACACCTTATACGACGGAAGCGTAATTAATAACGGTTTTGGGGGTCTTTTGAATGCCCCGGGATACTATTTCAGCGGATATGAAGGCGTCACCACGGGCAGTCTTAACCCGGCAGAGGACGGAGATCAGGACATCTATTTCTTTGTCACCGGAAACTGGGCTAACATGCAGTCAGTGTACAACCTTCGCTATACCACCAATAACCCAACCCCCCAGGGGGCTTCAAATGGTGATCCGGCCTGGAAGTATGAATTGATTCCCTTGAGCGCTTCCGACTGGTCAGAACTCAGTCATCCCCTGCAATATCCCGCAGGCGGCAACTATGCAAACAGCCTCATCGAAAGTGATACGGAAAAGACCATCACCCATCCGGGAGCTGCCCAGATCCAGGTTCATTTTTCAAGTTTTGATGTGGAAGGTGATGGCAAAATTGCCACTTGGAACGATGACTATGTAGCCCTCCGGGACAGCACAGGCAACCTGGTTGCCAAATATGACAACGATAATCCACCCACCGCCGGTGACGGATGGTCTCCCACCATCAACAGCGACACAATCAAGATCTCCCTTTCCTCAGACAAAAATGTGATTGGAAAAGGATATGGCATCGATAAGATTCGCGTCACCTACCATGGGAACTCCTATCTTATGCAAAACCGCATGGATGTGGCAAAGGATGCCATGCTCTATGCCCTGGACGAATTCCACGGAAAGATGAACTGGGGATTTGCCACCTTTCAATACACGGGCACAACGGCCAACGGCGCAACCCTCAACAGCGCCCTGAATCCAAACCTGACCGATGATGCCAACCGGGCAGCCATACGCCAGCATGTTCTGGGAGTGCAGCCCATGTATGGCACCCCCCTTGGGGAGGCGCTCCAGGATGTGTTTGAAAAGGGATACTGGACCAAGCGAAGCGCTTTGGACAACCTGCTCTGCCGTAAGAATTTCATCATCTCGGTTACCGACGGGTTTCCCTCCGGCGACGATGACTGGAACAGGATTTCAGATGTAACCGGGGATCCCCACCTGCCATTCAGTGACTGGGACAATGATAACTGGACCGCCGATCCCTACCAGTATGCCAATCCGTCGGAAAACTATTATGATGATGTGGGGCACTGGCTCTACACCCACTCCTGGCTGGACAAGAGCGAGGTGGCTGATCCGCCCAACTCCTATTTTAATGTGACCACCCACCACATTGCCTTTGGAATGGACCATCCCCTTCTCAAGGATGCCGCAGGGGAATCCGGCGGTGAATATATTGCCGCCTACAACAAGACACAGCTTGTGGCAGCCTTTTATGCCCTTGCCCTCCAGATGACGGAAGCCGTATCCTTTACCGCCCCTGTGGTTTCAGTGGATGCGGCAAACAAGATCCAGAATGGAGATGATCTCTACCTCGGTCTTTTTCTTCCCCAGGATAACCGGTCATGGATGGGAAACCTCAAAAAATACCGGTTGGGGGACGGAAGCGCCCAGCGCCCCAAGGTCTGGATGATCTATGACGGTGCCGACAACGAGGCCATCAACAGTGCTGGTGAATTCAAGGACAACACGGCTGCCTTCTGGGCCGATGATAACGATCCCAATGATTCCGACAACTACGGTGTTTCAGACGTGCGGGAGGATGGCACCGGCGAAGTGCTCACCGAAAGCGTGGCAGCTGACTTTTCAAGCAAAAATTACTGGAACAGGCCCATTTTCACCTATGATTCAGGCCTGGGCACCATGAAGAAGCTGAAATGGGACACGGTCTCTGCCGCAAGCCTGAATGTGGCAGACACACTTGCCCGGGACAAAACCATCAACTATACCTACGGCTATACCTTTGATGCCGATCCCGCCACCCATGCCCCTCTGGGGGTAAGGGACTGGGCCCTTGGAAGCATTGTTCACTCAAGGCCCGTGGTCATAGATTATTACGATCCGACCAACATCAGCATATTGCTGAAACGCTACATTGCCGTGGGTGCCAACGACGGCATGCTCCATGTGTTTGACGATGCCGATGGAAAAGAAGTGTTTGCCTTTGTTCCGGAAGATCTGCTGCCAAGTCTCCACCCCATATCCCAGCAAAGCCTGGTGGACGGTGTGGACGGCGGCATCTCCCTTTACCGCAGGGATAAAAAGCCCAAATACCTCATTTTCGGGGAAAGACGCGGGGGCAAAGCCTTTTGGGCCCTGGATGTCACGGACCAGAATCCATTGAACTGGTCGGTTGCCTGGGAATACACCAACAATGAAATGGCCCAGTCCTGGTCGAATCCTGAAATAGCTGCAATTCCGGTCTCCATAGATACAGCCACAGGAGAGATTACCTTTAAGGATGTCCTGGTCCTTACCGGAGGGTATGATACTGAGGAGGACAGCTATCCCGAACCTTTCCTGGACATTGACAACAGCGGTTCCCCGTATACCACCCAGGGGAATCTGGATAAAAACGAATGGGTTAAAACCGATGCTGCCCAGGATATCAACGGCAACGACCTTTATGACCTTTACAACCTGGGTCAAAACGAAAACGGCAGGGGAATCTATATCGTGGATATCGATGATCCGGCTAATATCACCATGGATACCCTTGGAAATACGATCCTCCCCTTTTCAGTCACCTGGTGTGCAAATCCTGCGGACGAAGTCACCAGCGGTTCAGCCCAGAAACGGTCCTCCATGAAGTATTGTTTTCCCGCATCCCCTTCGGTTGTCTCAGGTGTCACCACCTATTATTACCTGAAAAGCGGCAGTCTCAAGCGGGGAATTGAAAGCAACGTTTTAAGAGCCGTCTATGTCACTGACATCTATGCAAATGTCTATAAGATAGATTTCAATTTTTCCGTTGACACCACAAAACCCTCTGCGACTCCCACCGACTGGACCTGGTCTTCGGCCAACAACTGGAGTGTCACAAAGGTGTTCTCAGGAAATCCCGGAAGCACCAGCGTCTCAAGTTCGTTTGGTGCCGGAACCGACCTGACCGATCAGGGCAGAAAAACCTTTTACTCCCCTGTTGTCTCCTGGGGCGGAGCCTGTGACTTTTTTGACAAGGGAAACTACAACTTTGAATCAACTGTGTTTTCAGGGACCCATGATATCGCCTCCATCTATTTTGGTACAGGAGACAGGGAACATCCGACATATACAATGACCAGGAATCGTTTTTACGCGGTTTATGATGATTCTTCCGTCACTGCCATAACAGTTGACGCCAATGGAAACAAAATTGCCGACGTCACCGTATCCAATGCCCCCTATTCCGAAAACCACCTTCTGAACCTGACCTGCGGAGAACTGGATGAGGGCACCATTCTCAGCGGCACTTCAAAACTGCTCTTAAGGGGTTTTCTCAAGGATGATGCGACCTATGATACCTCAGGCGGCGGCACTTTTGCCCTTGAAGACGGAATCCATGAAGACGATGCCAAGGGCTGGTATATCATCCTTGAAGATCAGGGGGACAGCCTGGCGTGCAACCACTGCACCTATGCCGGAAGCATCAGTGATGCCACCACAAGTTCAAGGGATAATCACGATGGGGAAAAGATATTGAGCATGGCCGACCTCTATGCCGGCATCCTCTATTTTACAAGCTACCAGCCCTCCATTGCTGATCCCTGTAACCCCCAGGGAAACGGTTTCTCCTATGCCATCAACTATTGTGATGCAACATCTGCTTACAATCTGAGCACCCTGAATGACCCTGCCGGAGGCGATGCCCTGGATGTCACGGACCGGTATATCAAGGTGAACAGTATTTTTGGTATTCCTTCGGATTTTGCCATCGTAACCCGGAAGGGCCAGGCCGGCGCCATGTCCATGATGGGCAGCAATGTGGTCGGTCCCCAGGGCGGCAACAACTTCAAGATCAAGAGCCCCGGCATGGGCCTTGAGCTATATTACTGGCGCGAAGGCAACAGCCAGAGCCCTTGAATGAAACGCGGACAACACTTGAAAAGGAGTGATTTTCATGGATAAAAACAGACAATTGCTGGGTATGATTGTTTTCCTGATCCTCTGGTGCGCAATCCATGGGAACGGTGATGCCAGGGTCATGGTTGAGATGCACACGGCAACCGGAGCGATTACAAATATCAGTGACAAGGTCATTACCCTTGAGGGAGGGAGTCTCTTTTACCCCTTGGAGAACAGTGTCTCTCCACCCCTGAATTCAGGAATGATAGTAACAATCAGGTATTACGTGGAGTCAGACGGAACCTATCACTATACCAAGGTTGCGCTGGGTGAAAACACCCTTTCAGGGCCTGGGGCCGGAGGGGAGCCCGGAGGGGACAACATCTTGAATAACAAACATCTTAAGTAGGGACAGGGGGAGAAACTCAGGTTACTATTTCTCATCCTCCTGCTTGCTCAGGCGGTAGCGGATGGATCGCAGGCTCAGGCCCAACAGTTCCGCAGCCTTGCTCTTGTTCCCCCCGGAGATCTCCATCCCTTTTTTGAGGTAGGCCTCCTCGATGGAGAAGAGAATCTTGTCGAGATCCACCCCCTGTTCCACATCGTCAAGGTCGAACCTGCATCCTTTGATGCCTTCGATCCACCGGCGTTTCTTATGCAGGGAGATGGAAAGGCTCTCGGGAAGAATGATGTTGGTGGATGAGAGGGCAACGCTTCGTTCGATGAGATTTTCCAGCTCACGGACATTGCCCGGGAAACTGTATTTGTTTAAAAAATCGATGGCGTAGGAGGAGAGCTTTGAGATATCCTTGCCCATTTTTTTGGCGTACTTTTCGGTAAAGAAATTGGAAAGGAGCTGAACATCCCCTTTTCTGTCCCGCAGGGGAGGAACCTTCAACGGGATGACGTTCAGGCGGAAAAAGAGATCCTCCCTGAAATTTCCCTCGATCACCTCCTGCTCAAGCCGTTTGTTGGTGGCCGAGATGATCCTCACATCCACTGAAATCTCCTGGGTACCGCCCACGGGTTTAACAACGGTCTCCTGGACGGCCCGGAGGAGTTTTACCTGGAGCATGGGGGGAAGCTCCCCTATCTCATCAAGGAAAATGGTCCCCTTGTGGGCCGCCTCAAACAGCCCTTTTTTTTCGTTCACAGCCCCGGTGAACGAACCCTTGACATGGCCGAAGAACTCGCTCTCGATCAGGGTCTCCGGGATTCCTCCGCAGTTCACCACCACAAAGGGTTTGTCACAACGGTCGCTCATGTCGTGGATGGCCCTTGCAATGAGTTCCTTACCGGTTCCGCTCTCCCCTGAGATAAGGACGTTGGTCTTGGTGGTTGCCACCTGGTTGATCATGTCGTAGATACGGACCATCCCGGGGCTGTTCCCGATGATCTTGCCAAAATGGAGATTGAACTCGGCCTGGGTGGCGGTGGGGGAAAGCCCCCTTTTACCGCCGTTCTGTTTCAGTTCCAGGGCCTTTCGGATGGTCGTTTTAAGTTCAGTGTTGTCAAAGGGTTTGGGCACAAAGTCAAAGGCCCCCTCGTTCATGGCCTCCACCGCGATCTCCGTGGTGGAATAGGCGGAAATGAGGACCACCACGGTATCGGAATCTTTTTTTTGGGCGGCCCTGAGAACATCAAGCCCTGTGAGGTCGCCCAGGCGAATGTCGGACAGGACAAGGTCAAAGCTGTGTTTCTGAATGACCTTAACGGCTTGTTTGCCGTTTATAGCCAAAGAGACGTCGTACCCCTCCTGGGTGAGCATCACCTCCAGAAACTCGCGCATGCTCAACTCATCGTCGACAACCAGAATTCTCGGGGCTCCGGCCTCCATGGATTAGCTCCTTTGGAAAACGATACCTCCCTCAACCATTGTCAGGAAGACATCTCCCTTAACTTCCATGCCTGAAAACGGCGTATTCCTGCTTTTTGAAACAAAGGTGGCAGGATCGATCACATGGCACCTGTCAGGATCGATCACCGTGATGTCAGCAACATTTCCAGGGATCAATCGGTTATCCATGCCAAGGAATTCTGCAGGATTCCTGGACATCTTCTCAACCAGGGTTTCCATGGTGATCACCCCGTCCTGGACAAGCTTAAGCGACAGGGGTAGTGATGTTTCAAGCCCGACGATCCCAAAAAGTGCCATGTCGAACTCCACCTCTTTTTCAAGCTTCGAGTGGGGTGCGTGGTCGGTGGCGATCATATCGATGGTACCGTCTGCAAGACCCTTGATGATGGCAAGCCTGTCGGCTTCGGTTCGAAGGGGCGGGTTCATCTTGGCATTGGTATCATAGTCTGCCACGGCCTTGTCAGTCAATGTAAAATAGTGGGGAGCGGTCTCGCATGTCACCCGGACGCCCCGCTCTTTTGCATGGCGAATGGCGTCCACCGACTCTTCACAGCTGACATGGGCGATGTGGAGCCTGGCACCGGTAAGTTCTGCAATGGCAATGTCACGCATGACCATGATGCTCTCGGCGGCATTGGGAATGCCCTTTATTCCAAGCCGGGTTGCAACGATGCCCTCGTTCATGGCGCCGTCCTTGGCCAGGGAAAGATCCTCGGAATGGGAGATCACAGGAAGGCCGAGGCCTGATGCATACTCCATGGCCCTGCGCAGGACCTGGGAATTCTCCACCGGGCGTCCGTCATCGGAGATGGCCACCATGCCAGCCCGTTTCATATCACCGTATTCGGAAATGGTGGAGCCCTTGAGACCAAGGCTGATGGCACCCACCGGATAGACCCGGGCGAGACCGATCTCCTTTGCCCGGTCAACAATGAACCGGGTTATTTGGGCGTTGTCGTTCACAGGATGGGTGTTGGGCATGGGACAGACTCCGGTGAATCCCCCCTTGGCAGCTGCACGCAAGCCTGTTTCGATGGTCTCCTTGTACTCATGGCCGGGTTCCCTCAGATGAACATGGAGGTCGATCAATCCGGGTACGAGCACCATGCCTGTCACATCGATTGTTTCGACCTCAGGTTCCGGATCCTCTGCTGCGGGATCAATCAGGGCGTGGACAAGCCCGTTCTTTACAAGGAGATCCTGTTCTTCATCAATATTTCCTGGATCGACAATTCGTGCGCCTTTAAATCGTATCAACATTCCTGCTACCTCCTGCAACCAGATAGAAAAGGGCCATTCGAAGGGCCACACCATTGGTCACCTGGTCTAAAATCACAGAGTTGTTTCCGTCAGCCACCTCATTTGAGATTTCAACCCCCCGGTTCAAGGGACCTGGATGCATGATGATGGCGTCGGGTTTTGCCTTCTTAAGCCTCTCGGAATTGAGTCCGAACAGGTTGGAATATTCCCGCTCAGTGGGAAAGAGTATGGACTCCTGGCGCTCCTTCTGGATGCGGAGCATCATGATCACATCGGCATCGTCGATGCAGGAGTCGATATCAGGGGCAACCTTACATCCGAGCTCTTCAATCCCCCTTGGAATCATGGTTCCCGGGGCTGATACCGTCACCGTCGCTCCCATTTTTGTGAACCCGATGATGTTGGACCGTGCCACTCTGGAGTGGCTGATGTCGCCGATGATGGAGACCTTGAGACCTTCGATTTTCCCCTTCCTCTCCTTGACGCTCATGAGATCGAGGAGGGCCTGGGTGGGGTGGGCGTGGATGCCGTCACCTGCGTTTATAACCGAGGCCTTTACCCGTTTTGCAATCAGGTGGGGAGCTCCGGAACAGCCATGGCGAAGCACGATGATATCGGGATTCATGGCTTCGAGGGTTCTTGCAGTATCGATCAGGGTCTCGCCCTTGACAATGCTGCTGGAGCTCTTGGAGAGGGAGATCGAGTCGGCACTCAGCCTCTTGGCCGCAATGTCAAAGGATGACTTTGTCCGTGTGCTCGGTTCCTGGAAAAAGAGGACAATGGTCTTGCCCCTCAGGGTCGGGACCTTTTTTACGGGTCTCTTTGAGATCTCCTTCATCCCCTCGGCCGTATCCAGAATCATGGATATATCCTGGACAGACAGGGATTCGATGTCAAGAATATCCTTGTGTTCAAAACGCATGTGATGATTCCTATCTATTGTCTTAAAAATTTATTTATCTGCCACCGGTTAAGCGCAAGACCGCTATCTTAACGCATCTCCGATTCTGTTCCAGCGAACCCCGAACGCTTCTTTGTTCCAGGACCAGTAAATGATAAACGCCTTGCCCTTGACAGCCTTGAGATCGACAAAGCCCCAGAACCTCGAGTCGTGGCTGTTGTCCCGGTTGTCCCCCATGACAAAGAGCGAATGGTCAGGAACGGTGACCGGGCCAAAGTTGTCCCTTGCGGTTAACTGGACTGGCAGAATACGGGAATCCTTGTGGATGGCGTACTCCTCGGATGCTTGAAGGGTATCATTCACAAAGAGCTGTTTATTTCGTATCTGGATTTTGTCCCCGGCAACGCCCACCACCCGCTTGATAAAATCCTTTTTTGGATCTTCGGGATATTTAAAGACAACAATATCCTTCCGGTCAGGATCCGAGATCGGGATCAGGGTTTTTCCGTCGGTAAAAGGGATTTTCACTCCGTAGATGAACTTGTTCACAAGAATATGATCGCCGATGAGAAGCGTATTCTTCATGGATCCCGAAGGAATTTTAAAGGCCTGGACAACAAAGGTTCTGATGAACAGGGCAAGGACTATGGCAATGAGGATGGCTTCGACATTCTCGCGCAGGCTGCTCTTTTTATTCTCAATAGTCATTTTAATCTTCTTTTTTATTAGGGTCAGGCTTAGCTTATTGCCTTTATCATCAAATTAGAGGTCAGACTTAGCTGCCTATCATTGGGGTCAGACTTAGCTTATTGCGCTTTAAAAAAAAGCGCAATAAGCT
>JAQYWC010000019.1 GCA_030145245.1 Desulfobacterium sp. | reverse complement strand
GGTTCGAATCCAGCCCCCGCTACCACGAACAAAAAAAGATTCGGGAACATTCGTTTCTTTACAATTTATATAGCAGCATGGTTGATGCGGGGTGGAGCAGTCTGGTAGCTCGTCGGGCTCATAACCCGAAGGTCGTTGGTTCGAATCCAGCCCCCGCTACCACAAAAAAATAATAAGGGATTTAGCTTTCGGCTAAATCCCTTTTTTTATTTCCATCCGCTGCAAAATCAAATTCAACAAAGCGGTGACTGAGAGCAGATAGGGAAAGGTGCTGAAAGCAGGCAGCCAGGAAAAACCCATGGTATCCACCTGCTTTCAACAGAAGGGGTGCTATATTATACGTTGAACCTGAAGTGGAGGATGTCGCCATCCTGGACCATGTATTCCTTGCCTTCGATCCTGAGCCGCCCAGCTTCCTTGAGCTTCTGCTCAGACTCAAGCTCGAACAGGTCCTTGCAGTGATAGGTTTCGGCCTTGATGAATCCCCGTTCAAAATCGGTATGGATCACACCGGCAGCCTGGGGCGCCTTCGCACCGGCCGGAAAGGTCCAGGCCCTAACCTCCTGCTCCCCTGCCGTGAAATAGGTCATGAGACCGAGCATCTCATAGCCCTTCCGGATCAGCTTGTCGAGTCCGGACTCCTCAAGACCCGCTGCCTCGAGGAATTCAGCCTTCTCCTCCGGGGAGTCCAGGTCACTGATCTCAGACTCAAGCTTTCCGCAGATCACAACCACTCCTGAACCGTCGGCTTCGGCAAACTCCCTGACCTTTGCCACATAGTCGTTCTCAGATTCCAGATCATCCTCGCCCACATTGCAGCAGTAAAGCTGCTTTTTCATGGTGATCAGATGGAGATCCCGGACCAGCTCCTTCTGGGTGTCGTCAAGGTCGAGACTCCGGGCAGGCTTTCCGTTTTCAAGGGCTTCAACAAGCTGCACAAGGATCGGCTCCACAGCCTTGGCCTTGTCCTTGACAGCCTTGTCCTGGGACTTCAGAAGCTTGACCAGGTTCTCCTGGCGCTTCTGCACGGTTTCAAGATCGGCAAAGGCAAGCTCTATGCTGATGGTTTCGATATCGCTCAAGGGATCTACCTTGCCCTCCACATGGACGACATTGGAGTCGTCAAAGCAGCGCACAACATGGATGATGGCCCCGACCTGACGGATGTGACCCAGGAATTTGTTGCCGAGCCCCTCCCCTTTTGAGGCACCCTTGACAAGGCCTGCGATATCCACAAACTCCACCACGGCGGGAATAACCTTTTTCGGATTGACAAAGCCGGTGATCTTGTGAAGCCTCGAATCCGGCACACTGACCATGCCAACGTTGGGTTCTATGGTGCAAAACGGATAGTTGGCCGCCTCTGCAGGGGCAGAGGTCAGCGCTGAAAACAGGGTTGATTTCCCGACATTGGGAAGTCCTACAATACCACAGTTGAGCTGCATAAATAGTTCTCCATGCGTGACAAAGCCCAACAGGATACTGCCAGGCATTTAATGTTAACAAAAACACGTTTTATACAGTATTTTTCAGATTTTACAAACATATTTTATCTTTTCCCCCTGCCATGACAGACACACCAGGGGCAAAAATATGGAAAATGGGATCGTTCTTGACAAAATACAGGTCCCTATCTATAGTTAATCGTTAGAATCTTCCGGTTCCCGTATTTCATCTTTTCCTGCTCGCGATACGTTACCCATCAAGGCATAATTGGCATTTCGCCATTAAATCAAGATATATTGTCCGGTTTCAATCAATTTACAATAAGTCAAGGAGTCTGAGCAATGAAACTCAAAAGTCTTCAACTTAAAATTGTTGTTTGGGCCGGAGTTTGTCTGATCATCACGGCTTCCGTTATTATTCTTTTCTCTGCCTTTCATATAAGGAATACAGCCCGCCTGGCCACAGAAACCGCCCGTGTAGAGGCCATCAAGGAGGCAAAGGCCAAGGCAAGCGCCATTGTGGAACAAAACTCGAACTATTTGAAGACGGAACTGGAAGGCGCCATGATTCTTGCCCAGACACTGGCAGATACATTTTCGGGCATTAAGGATGACAGGAGCCACCTGAAACTTGACCGGGATTCCCTGAACAATATTATGAAAATCGTCCTGGAGCGAAACCCCCATCTTGTGGGTATGGGTACGGGTTGGGAACCCAATGCCCTCGACAACCAGGATGATCGTTATAAAGGAACCGAGGGGCACGATCATACGGGCCGTTTTATTCCCTATTGGAGTCGCAACGCCCAGGGGAAACTCGCCAAGGAACCATTGGTTGACTACGATAAGGAGGGAAGCGGCGACTACTATTTATTACCGAAAAGATCAAAACTCCAGTGCCTCATTGATCCCTATCTCTATCCTGTCCAGGGGAAGCCCACCCTGGTGACTTCCCTGGTGGCGCCTATTCTTTTCGACGACAGGTTTTATGGCGTAGTGGGGCTGGATATAACCCTGGGGTTTATTCAAGAGATGACAGATACTGTCGAGGCTATCTTTGACGGTTCTGCCCGGATCATGATCATTTCCCACAACGGTACCCTTGCCGGAGTGACCGGAGAGCCCGATTTTGTGGGAGAGCCAGTGGAAAAGAAGTTCCACGGCTGGCAAGCTAATATTGAAAGATTTCGCACAGGGGAAAAGTGGATCGCACTGGATGACAACAACCTGTCGGCCTTTGCACCGATACAGATAGGGACGGCTAAAACGCCGTGGTGTGTTGCCCTTGTCATTCCGGCGAAAAAGATCACTGCCAGCGCCACGGCGCAGATGGCAGCAGCCATGCGGACAATTTGGCAAATGGTCGGTATCAGTATAGTTTGTGCCATGGCCGGGATCATACTTCTGTGGTTTGTCGCCCGGGGAATCTCCCGTCCCATCCTCCGCATTCTCGCGGGTCTGAATTACGGTACAGATCAGGTAAACGCTGCATCCCGGCAAGTGTCATCCGGCAGCCAGCAACTAGCGGAAGGCTCCTCCAGACAGGCCGCGTCCATTGAAGAGACCTCCTCCTCCCTGGAGGAGATGGCTGCCATGACCCGGCAGAATGCCTCCAATGCCTCCCAGGCGGACAGCCTGACCAAAGAGGCCAACCAGGTGATCACCCATGCCACCCAATCCATGACGGAACTGACCGCCTCAATGGATGAAATATCAAAAGCCAGCACAGAGACATCCAAAATCATCAAAACAATTGATGAGATCGCCTTTCAGACCAATCTGCTGGCCTTGAACGCTGCGGTGGAGGCAGCCAGGGCCGGTGAGATCGGTGCCGGCTTTGCCGTGGTGGCCGATGAAGTGAGGAACCTGGCCATGCGGGCAGCAGAAGCTGCGAAAAATACGGCAGACCTGATCGAGGGCACCGTAAATAAGGTCGTCTATGGATCAGAGCTTGTGACAAGGAGCGATGAAGCCTTCACCCGCGTCACAGACAGCTCATCCAAAGTGGGTGAGCTGATTACCGAAATTTCTTCCGCTTCCAGCGAGCAGTCCATCGGAATCGACCAGGTCAACACCGCTGTGGCAGAGATGGACAAGATCGTCCAGCAAAATGCGTCCAATGCCGAGGAAAATGCCAACGCTTCCGAGGAGATGAACGCCCAGGCCGAACAGATGCGCGGGTTGGTGAGCGAACTCATGATGATGGTTACCGGAAGCAGCACCGGCACCCCGAAGCATTCAGAGGCTTCAGCCGCCAGGCCACCCGTGGCGAATACCCACAGGGCCCTGCCCGACTCGCCGGACATGCTTCAGCTGACAGAATAAATCATACGGGGTCATAAATCATACGGGGTCAGGCTTAGCTTATTGGGAAATGGGAAATGGGAAATGGGGTCAGGCTTAGCTTATTGTCGTTATTCTTAGCACTCCATAGCAAAAGCAATAAGCTAAGCCTGACCCCGTCTATCGTACTGCCCCCGTCTATCGTAAAATAAGCCTGACCCCACACTGGCAATAAGCTAATAAGCTAGGCCTGACCCCGCTTGAGGATGATATGGCGGGCGCCCTGGAGCTGTTTAAAGGAACAGCCACCCTCTATCCCCTGACATACCTTTTCCCTGTCATCGACCACAATGCCGGCCACATAGTCAAACCCGAGCTCAAACAGGGTTGAAGAGACCGGGGTGCTCGGCCCGATGATAAGTTTTGTGGCAGATTCGGAGCTGTTGGAAAGAATGCCGGCCAGGGAACCGTTGGAAAAAGTGGTGGCCGTGACGGCAACGATATCGGCCGACGGCAGGCGCTCCGGTATAAGACCGGCATCAAGGTCCCCGGCCTGGGGCTGTTTCTCAAACACGATGAGTTCCTTGAACTTCCCCTTCATGCGCTCCACAAAAGGGAAATGACCGATAACAGCCACAACCTTTTCCTTGCCAAGTTCCAGGATCAGATCAGCGGCATTGACATCAACCACATCGTCAGGCGAAGGATCGGGCAGCAGGGAATTGAGGGCTGCCATTCCCAGTGAGCTCTTCAGGGGATCATCTTCATGGAGCAGTTGGGCAAGCTCCTTTGCCGAACAGGACCCTTCAAGGGCCGGAAGCTGGTCAAAGGGGATGGGGTGTTTTCCGCAGGCCCAGGTGGCAAGGCCCATGGTGCGGCTCTCCAGCCCCACGACGTGTGCGCCATAGGTAAAGCGGGTGATCTCCTGGTCCGGGATGGTGTCGAGCTGGCTTAAGACAATATCAATCAACTGTTTCTGGTTCATGGAATCGCTCCTTTCTCCCTTGGGGGGTCCAGGTAATCGCAATGAAGCACACCAGGGAGAATATCATTAGTGCATAGATTATAAAAAACAATTGTGTAAACGCGTTCTGGGTCACGTTGAGGTTGATGCCGATCTCACCTTCGTGGTCGCCCCTGCCATAGATGAACTTTGTCAGGGTAAACCGGCTCATGCCCTGTTTCAGGGGAGAAAGCATCATGACCCGCCCGGAAACCAAGGGGGTATCCCCGTCCGTGACCCGGAGTTCTGCAAAATTGGCTGTCCTGTGGAACTTATCCCGGGTCATGAGTTCCCGGCTCTTCCGGGGCCCGAGCTTCAGAAATTCGGAATCGTCACTGAATGTGATCCCTTGCACCTGTACGGTGAGGGTGCCGATTTGATGGGTATCCCCCTCAAACAGCTCGATGTTACTCGTCTTATGCCCGGTAATCAGCGATATACCGTGGCAGAAGAGCACCACCAGAAAAAAAATATGGACCATGAAAAAGGACCAGCGTCTGAGGGTCGCCACCTTCAGGGCCGTGACAAGCTGTTTGGTGACGCTGCACACCAGGGTGTTGACAAAAAGAAGCCCTGCCACAATGCAAATAGCGAGAAACCAGGACGGCAATATCCAGCCGGTCTGCCAGGCCGTAAAGAACCATTGGTAGATCAGGACATCATTCATGAGCTCGATGCCGTCCTTGAGATCGGGAAACAAAGAAAAAACCGTGCCCATCCACAACAATATCACCAGCATCACCAGCAATACAAAGGTCAGTCTGAGGGAAGAGAAAAACCGGATCATAACGCCTCCTGTCAATGCTGGAACAGCATCCAAAGAATGTAAACGGCGGGACAGGCACCCAGGAGCGCCTTTACCCTGTCCGAAGCTGCCAGGGACCGGGGCAGATGACTGGCCGCCATGACCAGCAGAAAGATAATGCCTGACTTGAAAAAGCCCCTGCTCCATTGCCAGGAATCCCCCATCCAGTTGAGGCACCAGAGGGAACCTGCCCATTCGCTGGCAAGATAGACGGCGATGCCGGTCAGGAGAAAATTGCGCCCCCCGGCCATGAGCCTGTCCCGTGCCTCCCGGTCCCGATCCTTTGATTTGGAAAGGGCCCATCCCCCGCCCAGGAAAAGCACGGCTGCCCAGGCCAGAATAGCCCCGGCCACCAGGCGCAAATTAAAGAAGATATTGACCCACAGGTTCTCATACATAAAGAAATCGGGGTTGAACGCCATGGTCCGCCGGACCTGGAGAACGAGCAGGATACAGATGATCCCAAGGGTCAGGAGATGGAGGATATCCGTGACACCCGCCCTTATCCGGGGAGCCGCAAACAGCTCCAGCAGGGTCAGGAGAAACGACACATAGATAATGGACTCAAGGGACCCGTACAGGGGAAACCGCTGTTCCGTAACCATGAGGCCAACCACCCCGGCACCGCTCACAAGGGTGCCGGCAATGCCCGCCGCCCGCCCCAGGCCCCGTTGCCTGAACAGTCCCAGGATCAAGGATAGGGAAAAGCATCCTGCCATGCCCCAATAAATACAAAGGGGGAAATCAATTGTCATTGTGATGTTCCTTTATGCATAATGCCTTGAGTCTTTCAAGGCTGTCGCCATGGTCCGCACGGACGATGGCAGGCGTTTGAATGTTCCAGCGGTTGCACACCTCCGCAACCAGGCTTTCCCGGACGATCCAGATATGAACGGCCGACCCCATGGAGAGAAGCGGATCAAGAAAAGGCGCCCACCCCTTACCCTTGAGTTCAAGCTTGCCCACCTCGTCCACCATGATCACGGCAGCATCCCGGCACCGCGCAGCCTCCAGGGCCTTTTCACCTGCGGCCATGCCCGTATCGAAAAACTGAAACGGGGTGATGGCGGTATCTTCAGGATCGGTCCTGCGCCTTGCAAGGGGGGTTGTTTCATTGGTTTTAAGATCCGTCAGGTCAAACCCCTGGCGCTGATCGTCCTTCCAGAGGCCGGTAGCTAAAATACCGGCCATGGCCACGCCCCGTTCCCTCAGAAAACTTACCAGCCCCGCTGCCAGGGTTGATTTTCCCGACTGCACATCCCCTGTGATGATAATCTGCATGTTTGCTTATGCTCCGCCATCAATGTCCGGGTCAGCAAATGCCGACTCCGGCAGAAAAAAATGTTTGTTGTCCCGATTACCGATCTCCACCGTTTTTATCCCATAGAGGGTATCGATGTTGGTGGTGGTCATGGTCTCCCTGGCGTTTCCCTTGGCCACGATCCTGCCGTTTTTCACCATGATCACCCGGTCGGCAAAGAGCATGGCCATGTTGGGATCGTGCATGGTGGCAATCACACTTGTTTTCCGTGTCCTGCACAATCCTTTGATCTGAGAAAGCAGGCGGTACTGGTTGTTGAAATCAAGGTGGTTGGTGGGTTCGTCCAGGAGCATGATCTTGCTTGTCTGAACCAGTGCCGTGGCAAGAAGCGTAATCTGTCGCTCCCCCCCGGAGATCCGGTTGAAATTACAGTTGGCAAGCTTCTCGCACCCCAGCATCTCCAAGGCATCCATGGCAAGGCGATAGTCCTCCTCCTTAGGTGTCGCCGTCATTCCGAGAAAGGGCGCCCGGCCCATGACCACCACGTCCAGCACCTTAAAGGGAAAGACATCCATGTGCTCCTGGGGCACCAGGCTGATATGCCGGGCAATCTCCTTCCGGGACAGGGCGGCGATATTCCGGCCCCCGATCTCGACGCAGCCGACCCCCGGCTTCAAGATCCCGTTGAGGCAATGGAGCAGGGTTGTCTTGCCGGAGCCGTTCTTGCCAAGGATGGCGTAAAACAGCCCGGGCTCCACATCAAAGGATATATCTTGGAGGATTTGGGTCTTCCCGTACCTGAAACCAAGGGAGTTGCACTCAAGGATCACAGCCATCCGCTCCCCCTGTTTTTGTAGAGAAGATACCCGAAGATCGGGGCGCCAGTAAGCGCGGTGATGATCCCCACGGGGATCTCGGCCGAAGAGACCGACCGGGCCGCTCCGTCCGCACCCAAAAGAAAGATAGCCCCCAAAAGGGCTGTCACTGGCAGCATGCGTTCGTGCTCCGGCCCCACCAGGGTCCGTGCCATGTGGGGAATGATCAGACCGATCCAGCAGATCTGACCGCAGGTGGCAACGGTCATGGCAACGATAAAGGAGCTTGCCACAATAAACACCGACCGGAACACCGCAGGGTTCATGCCCAGCGATTTTGACTGGATGTCCCCCAGGGAAAGGATGTTGAGCCGGAACCGCAGAAGCATAAAGCAGGCAAGACCTGCCCCGGTCACAGGAGCAATGACCATGAGATCGTTCCAGGTCACCCGGGTGAGGCTGCCCATTATCCAGAACACGATGCTCGGCAGCTCATCAAAGGGATCTGAGAAATATTTGAGCACCATGAGGAGGGCGTTAAAGAAGGACATCACCACCATGCCGGCCAACACCAGCACGATCATGGGCTTCACCGAGATGAGCCGGGCGATTCCCACGGCCATGGCAACGGCCGCAAGACCGAACCCGAAGGAGAGAATATGCACCAGCGAAAAATTGTACCCCGGAAGCACAAGCCCCAGGGCCGCGCCAAAGGTACACCCGGCGGCCACCCCCAGGATATCCGGGGACACAAGGGGATTTCTGAACAAGGCCTGGTACACAGCCCCGGACACGGAGAGCCCCATGCCCACCAGCACGGCCATGATGCACCGGGGCAACCGGATCCACCAGAACACCAGCTGTTTGGAAACAAGGTCCTCGGCCACAACACTTCCCGAAAAGAAAGCGGAGATCATGGCACCGATGTCCGAAAGATTGATTTCAAACCGCCCCACCATGAGGGACAAGAGAAACAGAACCACAAGAACGACGGAAAGAAAAACAACAAGGCGCCGTGTCGTTTTAGAACGATGATTAGGAATAGGGATCACTTTTAATGGTTTCTTTTAATAGACCTGGTCGTTGATATTGCCGTTCATGTCGCCCAGGGATTTGCCGAACAGACGGATGTGAAAAAGGTCGATCTCACCATCAATGTCTATCCCGTCAAAGAGCCCGGGATAGGCTTTATTGGCAAGCCACAGGGTGCCGAGGGCTGCCAGGGGAGAGGGGAAATCCCAGGGCGCAAGGTCCGAGGGAGAGCGGTACACAGCCTTTTGGGCAACCGCGGTCACCCTTTTAAGGACAGGATCGCTGAGCCGTTTGTCCACCCGCTGGTGAAGGTGCTGGGACAGGATAACCATATCGGGATTCCAGGTCATGAACTGCTCAGGTGAGATATCCTGGAAATAGCCGTTAAGGTCGTGGGCCACGTTGATCACCCCTGCCCGGGTGAAGATCTCGTCCTGGAGCATGCTCCCGGTGGCCGTGCTGAACAATCCACGGGGAGAGGCAAAGTAGCCGGTCTTCCGATGGTCGGGGGAAAGGGTTGCCACCCGTTTCTCAACCATGTGAAGCACACCGTCCATGATCTCCGCAACCCCTTGGGCCCGCTCCGGTACCCCTGCGGCCCGGGCGATGATCTCAAGGGATGTTTTCACGCTGTCAAAGCTCTCGGGCAGAATGATGATGCTTTTGATGCCCATCACCGCCAGCCGGTCGGCAAGTTCAACACCGTTTTTCTGGGCATAGAGAATCACAAGGTCAGGCTTCAGGGACACCACGGTTTCAAAATTGATGCCCGTGGATTTACTTCCCACCCCTGCAACCTTTGAAAGCCCGGGCATCACCGCCTTCAGCAAGCGGTCCCGCTTGGAACTGGTATCGATGCCCACAAGCTTTTCCTGGAGCCCCAGGGAAAAGAGACAAAGGGAAGACGGCTTAAAGGTGGTAACGATACGGTTCACCTCCCCTGTCAGGGTCACGGTGCGCCCGGCCATGTCATCAAGGGTACGCCCCCCGCTCCACCCCTGGCCCGGCCAAAGAACCACCATCATCATGAGTCCTGCGATCGCCACCAGCGATCGCAACCAATATATCCCTGTCTTACCCATCTATTATCTCCTGTTCGTCATTGTTGCATCTGCCCTGAACAAACCGGCACCTGCCCAAGGCTAGGGGTTTATAAAAAAGCACCACATAAATGTCAATCAATTACTGGGCAACTGAAATCTTCCCTGGGGGCAATGAATTAACAAACCAAAAACATCCAAATATAACACCGAATAAAGGGTGCATCCATTAAAACCCCGGCAGCAATCCCGTCAATCCGGGAACAAACCGCTTGCCACAGCCAGTTGTTATTATTGGTTATCAATATTCCCCGTAAGCTTCAACCTAAAATCTCCTTGACAATAACTTACCCAAACAACAGAATGCGAAACTTAAACGATCGGTTGTAAACAATATTTACACCCATTAAACACATGTTCTTTTTAAAAGGAGGAATAAAATGAAGTTCAAACGGTACGTTCTGACCGCCGCGCTCGTGATGACAGTGGCTGTTGGAAACCTGTATGCCGCCACCCCGGACGCCCCGGATTCGTTTACCCTGGGCGACATCGTGGTCACAAGTGAAAAAGCCGATGTCACGGACATCGGCATCTCCCAGACCATCACCCATGTGGAGATCGAGGCCACCAACAGCAAGACCCTTGCAGACGCCCTTCAGTTTGCACCGGGCATCACCATGACCCGGGGCAACAAAAATGAGCCTGAAATTTCCATCCACGGCTTTGGCCAGGAAAAATCACTCTTTTTAATTGACGGTATCCCCTACTACGAAACCAACTACGGCAAACTCAACCTGGACCAGATCCCGGCCGGCATCATCAGCAAGATCGAGATCTCCAAAAACGCCCCCTCGGTTCTCTACGGAGCCAATGCCCAGATCGCCGTGATCAACGTGGTCACCAAACAAGGCACCCAGAAACCCAGTTTCAGTTTCCAGGGAGAGATTGGAGAGGATGACACTTACTCTGCCGCCATCTCCCACGGCAACCAGGTCGGGGCGGTCAACTACTGGTTGAGCTACAGCCATGAAGAGTCGGACGGATGGCGCATGTCCAACGATTTTAAGCCCCAGGAAGTAAAAGGGAAAATCCTCGAAGACGGCGGACTCCGAAACAACTCAGACTATGACAAGGACAGATTCTGGGCAAGGGTGGGCATCACCCCCACACCCGATTCCGAATATTTTGTCAGCTTCCACATGATGGATTCCGAATTCGGCCATCCCCCTGCGACCGATTACGCAAAATACTTCCCCAAAGCGGGTGACAAGCCCGGCTTTTCCACCTATTCACGGTTTGACGAATACCGGGACTGGGGAGTGGACTTCAGCGGCAAGCAGAAGATCTCAAACGCACTGACCATCAGGGGCAAGCTCTTCTACCACGACCATGAGGATGAATATGTATCCTTTGACGGTCCGGATTACGACACCGAGATCTCCAAAAGCTCCTTTAAAGACAACTTTGTGGGCGGCTCCCTCTTTGCCGATTTCCAGTTTGCAGAGATGCACAAGGGCCATGTTTCCCTGCACTACAAGCGAGACAGCCATGAAGACCGGGCAGACGAATACCTGCCCTACAACGAATACGAAGGAGACACGGGCTCCATCGGCACAGAGCACGAGTTCTTTACGGATTTCGGCCTGTCGGTCTACGCCGGTGCATCCTACGACTGGTTCAAAATAAACGAAGCGGAAGACTACGTTTATACCAAGGTCTCCAAAAAAGAGTACATCTTCGAAGGTCAGGAAGATAAGGAAACCCCGGACACCATGGCCGAGTTCAACCCCATGATCGGCTTTACCTGGGAGACGAACCAGAACAAATTCTACGGTTCCGTGGCCAAAAAGACACGGTTCCCAACCCTGGGCCAGCTCTATTCAAGCAAGGGCGGCAACCCGGATCTTGAGGCTGAAGAAAGCATCAACTACACCCTGGGTGTGACCAGGAGCTTCAACAAACGTATCACGGTGGACTTTGCAGGGTTCTACCACGACATCGAAGGCTGGATCTCCCGGGACTACAATACCGACACCAATGGATACGATATCTACACCAATGTTGAAGACATCACCATGCTGGGTTTCGAGACCGCCATCAACATTGTTTTCTGCGACTATTTTTCAATGAACGCCAACTACACCTATAATGATGCGAAAAACGACAGCAGCAAAAAGGTCACCAGCAAGGTGGCCGGGGTTGCTGAAAACAAGTTCGGCGTGGGCTGCACGGCAACCATTCCAAAGATTCTGGTCAAAGTGAACCTCCAGGGCATCTATGTGGATGGGGTATACGAAGACCTGCCAACCCCCCAGGACCCGAATACGGAAATCACGGACAGCGACGACTACTTCATCGTCAACTCCCGTATCTCCAAGAAATTCCGTGACAAGATGAGCATCTATGCGGAGCTGGACAACATCTTTGATGAGGATTACGAGCAGGAGATCGGCTTTCCCAGCCGGGGAAGAAACTTCAGGGTCGGCGTTAAGCTTGACCTGTAGTACCTGACCACCGCACCATCCAAGGGAGATGGCCCCAAACCCAGGGGCCGTTTCCCTTCTTCCCCCGATTTTGTCCCCACCCCATAGTCCCCCACCACAACCCACACCCACCAAAGTCATTTATAGTCATTATCAGTCGATAAAAATCCAATTAAGGACTTAAACAAAACTCTTCTTGACAATAATAACCAAGAATTATACCGATACTTG
>JAQYWC010000041.1 GCA_030145245.1 Desulfobacterium sp. | reverse complement strand
TTCTTTTTTGACCGTGCTGATCGTGTGGGGTCAGGCAACCGCATCTCCAGCCAGGGAAACCACGACGTCCGAAAATGTTTTTGAACTTGGAGATGTCCTTGTGAGGGAAAAGGGCGGCAAGGTCGACCTTGCCACCACGGTCAACACCATCACCATGGAAGAGATCAAAAAACAGGGGGCGCAATCTGTTGCCGACGCCCTTGACTTTGTGCCGGGACTTGACGTTCAAACCAGCGGCAAGAACACGAACCTGAAGCTGAGGGGATTTGAACAGGTCAATGTCAAGGTGTTGATCGACGGTGTCCCTGCCCATGAATCCTATTTCGGCTCCCTGGATCTTGACCTGATCCCGGTTGATTCCGTTGCCCGGATAGAGGTCACCAAGGGTGCCTCATCCGTATTATACGGCTCCAACACCATGGGCGGCGTCATCAATATCATCACCAAGAAAGGCGGCAAAGAACCGGTCACCTCCTTTACCACCTCCTTTGGCGAGAACAACACCCAAAATTATATTGCCAGCCACGGTGGAACCCAGGGCAAATTCAACTATTGGATGAGCTATGGGTATCGTTCCTCCGACGGATTCAGGCTGTCCAATGATTTTGATAAAAACAACGACCTGACCGGCCTTGGCACCGAATTCAACGAGGACGGCGGCACCCGCGACCTGAGTGATTACACCAAACGCACCGCCAATGCCAAACTGGGATACGAGTATGATACGGATTCCAAGATCTACCTCTCCTTTGACTACCACAACAATGAAAAGGGATGCCCCACCAGCGACAGCCGCTATTGGAAGTATAACGAGTGGGACCAGTGGCAGTTAAACCTGGTGGGCCAGCACGATGTGACCGACCGGATCACCATGAAAGCCAGGGCATTCTATGTGGACCACGACGATACCCTTGAGGATGTCAGCTGGGACAAGGATCACAGCACCGCCCCCAACAAAAAATGGTTTGAGACCAGCAGCTACGACGACAAAACCTTTGGCGGTGAGGTCCAGGCCTATATGGATTTCGGCCCATGGAGCCAGCTGAGACTCGGCATGAACTACCTCAAGGACAACCACAAACAGCAGGATTTCATTGATCAGGGCCCCAACCCCGGCCTCCGCCCCCAGGAAGAGTATGAAGCAGACACCTATTCGTTTGCCGCTGAAAACGAAATCCTGGCCCTGGACAAACTATCAATGACCGTGGGCTTCAGCTACGATACCAAAGATCCTAAAAAAGCCAACCACCAGCCGGTTCCCGGTAAAATGGATGCCTTTAACCCCCAGATGGGCATCGTCTATGATCTCACCGACACCTTTGCACTCCATGCCTCGGTCGGCAAAAAAACAAGATTCCCCCAGCTCAAGGAGCTGTACAGCAAGGTCGCCGGAGGCAATCCCGACCTGGATCCCCAGCAGACCATCGCCTATGAAGTGGGTGCGTCCAAAAAGTTCAACGACTGGCTCAACCTCTCCATGGCCCTGTTTTACAATGATATCGACGATAAGATCGTTTATAAAAGGAAGGAAAAGATCAATACAAACATTGGTGAAAGCACCATCAAGGGCGTTGAATTTGATGTTGACCTCACCCCCATTGACCGGCTGGACATCAATGTAAACTACACCTGGCTATCCGCCAAGGACAAGGCGGACAGCTCAAGCCACGAGCGCGATGCGGAAAACACCCCCGAGCACAAGATCAACTTAGGGCTGGGGTATGCCTTTGATTTTGGCCTGTCAACCTCTCTCCAGGCCTCCTACACCTCAGACCAGATCGAATACGATAAAAAATCCAACGAGATCGAGTATGACAGCTTCTTCCTGATAAATGCCAGGTTTGTCCAGAAACTGCCCAAGATCCATGGCGTGGATTCAGAGATCTTCCTTAATTTTAAGAATCTCACGGACAAGGACTACGAAGAAAGCAACGGCCCCATGCCCGGCAGAAGCTTCCTCGCCGGCATGACCGTCACCTTTTAACCCCCATGGGGTCAGGCTTTTTACGTTACGCAACAGCCGGGGTCAGTTTTTTTCATTGCTCGACAGTCGGGGGCAGGCTTTTTTTATTGCGGCCCTTTGCAACGACAGTCGGGGTCAGGCTTTTTTTATTGCGGCCCTTTGCAATAAAGAAAGCCTGACCCCATATACACATACAGGAGAATAACCGTGCCAAAAGCCATCATTTGGACACTATCTTTTTTACAAATAATCTTCCTTTTCCAAGGCTGCCAACCCAACCTCCCCCCGGAAAAAAAGATCCCGGTCACAGACCAGCTGGGCCGGGTGGTCATGGTACCGGAGCACATCGAACGCATCGCCGCCCTCCACCACTTCGGGGGCAAGATCATCCATGCCCTGGGCCAGCAGGATAAAATGGTCTGCCAGGGCATCCTGGGCAGGGAGGCCCTGGCCCTTGAAAAGGTGGATTCAACCTTTGCAGCCATTCCCCGGCAGCTCAGAAGCAGCACCATCAATGTGGAGGGCCTGATCTCCCTGAGGCCCCAGGTGATATTCATCTATGCCTCCCGGGACGAGTCCGCAATTGAACTGTTTGAGAACGCTGGCATCAGTGTCTTTGCCATCTCAGGCGAGACCCTGGAAGAGAGCTTCCAGGCCGTTAAAATCCTGGGCAAGGTCTTAAACTGTGAAGATGCGGCCACCCGCTACCTCACCGAGTGCCAGGGCCTCCTGGACATGGTCCACAACCGGCTTGCGGATCTCCCTCCCAAGGACCGGCTCAGGGTGATGTTTTCAGGCCCCAAAAGCGTCTATTCCGTTGCCACGGGCCATATGCTCCAGGACCAGATGCTCGGCCATGCCGCTGCCGACAATGTGGCCGGCGACCTGCCCGGCTACTGGGCCACCGTCTCCCCGGAGCAGATATCCCAGTGGAACCCGGATGTTATTTTCCTGGGCTCCAGCCTGGACCTCTATGAAAAGGACAAGATATTTAACAGCCCCCACTTTAAAACCGTCAAAGCGATCAGGAACAAAAGGGTGTACTCGTTTCCGTCAAATATCGGATGGTGGGATTTCCCTGCTCCCAACTGCGTGCTGGGCATTGTCTGGTCGGCCAGGACCCTTTATCCCGGCCGGTTCAGGGATATCGACATGACAGCACTTGCCGATGAATTCTACACCCGGTATGTGGGCCATTCGTTTACAGCCATGGGAGGCAAACTATAACAACACCAACAGGTTCGGGGAAAAGAGGGAACCATGCTACGCCCCAACCACCGGTGGTCTGGAAGTTTTATGATAAAACGTATTTCAATGATATTAATATTTGGTTTTCTGCCCGTCCTGGTTCTATCCCTCTCCCTGGGACGTTACACCATTGATCTTATGGATGTGGGCAGGATCGTTCTGTCCAGCCTGGGCATCACGGGATTTTACACCCTTCCCTCCCCCGAGCTCCACATGATCTTCTGGAACATCCGGGTACCGAGGATCATCCTGGCCTTTGCCGTGGGCAGCGGACTTTCCATTGCCGGCACGGTGTTCCAGGCCATGTTCAAGAACCCACTGGCCGCCCCTGATATCCTGGGGGTCACGGCGGGCTCCTGCTTTGGCGCGGCCCTGGCCATCATGTTTTTTGCCGCCACGGCCTGGGCGGTCCAGGCCAATGCCTTTTTATGGGGCGTGCTTGCCGTGTCCATGGCCTATCTGCTTGCCTCAAAAAGCCGGGACCGCTCCTCATCCGTCCTCATCATCGCAGGCATTGCCGTGTCTTCGGTATTCCAGGCCGGGCTGTCCATCCTCATGTACGTTGCCAACCCCTATGACCAGATGTCCAAGATCATTTTCTGGATCATGGGCAGTTTTCACACAGCGTCCTGGTCCAAGGTGGAGGTCACCCTGCCCTTTGTACTCCTGGGCTCCCTGCTGCTCACTGTTTTCTCCTGGCGGCTCAACGTCATAACCCAGGATGAAGAGGACGCCCTTTGCCTTGGCATGAACGTCCCCCGGTGGCGGATCTTCTACATAACAACCAGCACCCTCATGGTCGCCTCCTCGGTTGCCGCCGTCGGCAATGTCGCCTGGATCGGCCTTATCATCCCCCACATCTCAAGATATCTCGTGGGCTCGGAGCACCGGCGCCTGGTGCCGGTCACGGGCCTTGTGGGCGGTATTTTTCTTCTTTTGATGGACACCCTGGCGCGCACCCTGTTGCTGTCGGAAATCCCCATAAGCATTGTCACATCCATATTTGGCGCCCCGTTTCTGGGCTATCTTGTGATGGGCAGGCAAGGAGTAGGCATTGGAATCAAGTCTTGTAATTGAAAACCTCACCGCAGGCTACGGCAAAGCGCCTGTCCTGACCCGCATCAACCTCTCCCTGCAAAAGGGCTCCATCTGCGCCCTCATGGGAGAGAACGGCTCCGGCAAAACCACCCTGATCCGGTGCATCAACGGCACCCTCCCCCCCCTCAGGGGCAAGGTCTGGGTCAACCGGCAATCCCTTGCCAGCCTCAACCGCATGGAGATCGCCCGCCTCATCAGCGTGGTGCCCCAGGCCACCCACTCGGCCTTCTCCTTCTCCTGCATCGACATGATCCTCATGGGGGCCGTGGCCAGAATGAAACCCTGGGCATCCCCTGGCCGCAAGGAGATCTCCCGGGCCATGGCCGCCCTGGAAGAAGTGGGCGGCAAGAAACTCGCCAACCGGCTGTTCAACCGCCTCTCTGGCGGCGAACGCCAGCTGGTGATGATCGCAAGAGCCCTGTACCAGGACACCCCCATCATGCTCCTGGACGAGCCCAACACCCACCTGGACTACTCCAACCAGCACTCGGTGATGGAGCTGGTAAGAGACCTTGTCAAACGCCGGAACGTCACCGCCCTGATCACCCTCCACGATCCCAACCTGGCCCTGTTCTATTGTGACCGGGTGGCCATGCTCAAAAAAGGAGAGATCCTTGCCCTGGGCAAAACCGAGGATATCATGAACGACAGCATGCTGAGACAGGTCCTTGGCAACAACATCCAGTGCAACCACACGGAAAACGGCGTCCTGGTGGTCACCCCCCGCCACCTTGAGGCAAACCGGGCGGCCCTCTGATGCGCAATTACTTGCCGTAATTCGCAAAATGTGATGGAATCCCGTCCAGCCGATATCACAAACGCTAACTCCTAAAGGACACCAACAATGATTCTTCATAAACACCCAAGGCTACTTCCCATATTACTGGCACTGGTCCTGATCACCGGATGCACCCAGGCCCGTTTCAACCCCCTTACCACAACACCCGTGCCCCAACCGGGCCTGGCCCCGCAACGGATAATCCTCAACCTGACCCAGACCCCCGCCACGAGCCAGGCCGTGACCTGGAGAACCACCTCCATCGTCACAACCCCCAAGGCCGAGATTGCAAAGACCACCGGATCACCCGTCTTCCGCACCCGGGCAACCACCGTCACAGCCAGCTCAGAATCGATAGCATCAAACGGCTCCCCCCTCTTCTTTTACCACTCCGCCACGTTCAAAGACCTGGAACCCAACACCCTCTATGCCTACCGGGTCGGAGACGGCACCCACTGGAGCGAATGGAACCAGTTCAAGACCGCCGCAGCAACTCCCCAGCCCTTCTCCTTTGTCTACTTCGGAGACCCCCAGGAAGAGGTCGGCTCCATGTGCGCAAGAACCTTCCGCACCGCCTATCAGAAAGCCCCCAACGCCGCCTTCTGGCATTTTGTCGGCGACATGGTGGACAACGGAGACCAGGACAGCGAATGGCAAGAGCTCTTTGACGCATTCGGATGGATCCCCCGCACCACCCCCTTTATCCTCCTCCCGGGCAACCACGCATACCCTGACAAGCGGTTCGTAAAAGGCGACGCCTTCAAGATCTTCCCCCTCTGGCGCCCCCAGTTCACCCTGCCCCGGAACGGCCCCAAGGGACTTGAGGAGACAGCCTACGCCATCGACTACCAGGGCGTCAGATTCATCATGCTCAACGGCAACGAAAAGCTCCAGGAGCAAGCAAAATGGCTCGACACCGTCCTTAGCAACAATCCCCAGCCCTGGACCATCGCAGCCATCCACCAGCCCCTCTACTCCACCGGACGAAGGAAAAACGACCAGCACCGCCAGGAACTCTTTGTGCCGGTCTTTGACAAATACTCCGTTGACCTGGTACTCCAGGGCCACGAGCACACCTATACCCGCACCAAGCAACTTTTTAACAACCAGCCCGCCACCGCACCCCACAGGGGAACGGTCTATGTCACCTCGGTATCTGGCCCCAAGTCCTACCCGGTCAACCACCGCTACGACCACCTCACGGAGACCATCGGCACAGGCCTCCAGCTCTTCCAGGTGATCCGCATCGATGGCAAAAACCTGACCTATGAAGCCTTTGACAGCGCAGGCAATCCCTATGACAGGGTTGAACTGAACAAATAATTCCTGTAGAATCGCCCGATTTTTGAAGTTGCTAAGGAGAAGTTGTTGAAAAAGAGAATCTTTGCTTACACTGTGCTGGTGCTTGCCGTCCTGTGTTCCCTATCGTTTGCAGGAGAGTACAAGGTGCTCCGGGTGGTTGACGGAGACACCATTGATATCGATTACAACGGCCACAAGGAAAGGGTAAGACTCCTGTGCGTCAACACACCGGAATCGGTCCATCCCAACCGCGCAAAAAACACCCCCATGGGCAAGACCGCCTCCCTGTACACAAAAAAAGCGCTCACAGGAAAGACCGTAGATATCGAATTTGAAGGAAACAAACAGCGGGGGCGCTACAACAGGCTCCTTGCCTATGTGTTTGTGGATGGCCGCAACTTCAACATCGACCTTGTAAAAAAGGGTCTCTCCCCCTATTACACCCGCTACGGTGCAAGCAAAGCCTATGACCAAGAGTTCCAAAAAGCAGAACAGCGGGCAAAGAAACAACACCTCAACATCTGGAGCCAGAAGAGCGGGAACACCACCCGCTCTCCCGGCCTGACAGCCGCCCTGGACACAAACATCTTCCACGGCAACATAGATTCCAAAATCTTCCACAGCGCTGGGTGCAGATATTTCAACGGCAAAAATTGCACAAAAATATTTCACTCCAAAAACGAAGCGCGCCAGGCAGGTTTCCGGCCATGCAAGGTCTGCCGGCCATAATAAAAGGGCCGAAAAATGGTTAGATTGCTATTTAGGGATATTTTCATTGATTTCATAAGAAAAGCTTTATACAACTCCAATGAATTTAAACCATTTTGCTTTCTCTACTGGCAAAGATGTAAGCGAAAAAGCGGAGCTATACTCACAGGTATAGGGGGCTTTTTATCTTATTGCCTGATCGGCCATGGGGACATCGGTCGTATAACCAGTTGTCGACTCTCTTTTATGAAATATCCCTGCTCTTTCGGAAGGATTTCCTTGACATCAAACACAAATTTGTAATTTGGCAATAAAGTCGGTTCGATTTTGATTATTTTGGAGTTATCCGGAAAACTGTATATCATTCAATATTGGGTGTTATCCTGTTAAAAAACAGGGCGACATGCTTCAAAATCGATTGGCAAATCATATCAAATTTGAGGCCGCATGGGTGTTATCCGACAACGGAGATACTCAGAAAAAAAACTGCTCAACATCTTGTTAAGTCTCTTACAATTAAAGGATTAGGTTACAAAATCCATGAGTACAGTTTCTAAAGATACTTATAAACACCTCGAAGAATATGCTGATTCAGATTTTTATGAAGTTGAGTCACCCCATCCGAACTGGCATATAGCTCTATGGCACCTGCTTACTGCTGCAGAAGACCAACTTCGAATGCTTTTCTCAAGGATGGTGCCGATAGATCCAGTAGACATTGATGCCAATGTGGATGAGATGAAGTATGCATTGCGCCATTGCTTATCAAGTTTTTTTTTAAAGGCTTTGGAACAAACATCAGTACCTCTTCCACGCAACACTATTCCTGAATGTTACATCAAAGCAACTGATTTAATAAAAGCAGGTAGAGATTATAATAAACTACACAGAATGTTTTCATCTCTTCATAGCCAAAAGTCTCTATTAGAAAATAATAATGAGGATTACACTGTTAAATATGTTTATAACTTAGATCCACGATATACAGCTCTGGAAGTTTTAAAGCATTCCAAACCTCCTGAACCTGATATCACAACATTCGCTTATTTATGGCTAATTAATTATCCTGACGTACCTTTTGTATTACATGAAATTGTCAAATCCACATCACGAAAAGAAACATACCGAATTCACTACAAATACAATGCGAACCGAGCCGTCAGACTCGCCAATGAGTTACCCCAGAGAGAGCGATTAATTCCTGATGTATTCGAATTCCCGTGGGGTAATGAACTGGACACTCAAGCCTTAATTAATTCTTTGCATGTCAGGTGTTTGTATCACATATTAGCTGTTCACCTTGGAGCTGTACAAAAAAACATTCAGGGAGGTGGAGACTCAAGCCTCCTTTTGGTTTTACCTAAGAAAATGTTAATTCGAGAACTGGAATATCTGGCGAATATTGGAAGAGATAAAATTAAAGTTTTTATAGACCATCTTACATTTGGGAATTATACAAAAACGCCTGATCCAGCTCTTCAACCTTTGTTCAGAACACACAGCGGTAAAGTTATGCTACCATGTTTACATACCATTACATGTAATACACAAAGAAGCCTTTTATCTCTATTTGCAAGAGTATCTCCAAAAAAATTTGACAGACAAAGTAGTTGCTTCGAAAAAACTATGATATCTAAGACAGTGGAAGTATTTAAGGAAAAGTACTTAGTTACTTCGAATAAACATTTTACCATCGGTGATAAAACTGAGGAAATAGATATTCTCGTTGCAGATATTGAGACGATGTCTTTGTTAGTTATTGAACTGCGCTGGATGATCCAACCTGGAGATCCAAGAGAAGTGGATAATAAAATTAACGACTCCCATAAAAAAGTACTGCAAGTAAAAAGAAAACAGGATTTTGTGAAGCAAGATGTATCATCTATAGTAAAAATTGCATTTCCAGAGTTTCACGATCAACAATCTAAAAGCCAGTGGAAAGTCAATGCAATGGTTGTTCTTGATGGTTTCGCAGGACATCCATCAGGTATAAAAAAAATCCCAATTACAACGATAGATATATTATTTCACGGCGTGAGAAAGCTTAAAACCTTATCGGCTCTGTACCATTGGTTGGAATCGTTAGTATGGTTACCACAAGAAGGCACACATTTTGAGCTTGTAACGGATGTTCATACGATTAGATCTGAAAAAATTAAACGCCCTGGCGTTACAATTAATTCGACTCCAAGTCAATATTGCCAATATATTGAAAATATACTTAATGAATAAAAAAAAATGACTTAACAATTTGCTGCACGGGAGCGCAAAAAGCCTCGCCCCGTGAGCAATGCGATATGCTTCATAAGAATTTTATGGATAATGAAATTTCAAAACAAAAATATATAATAATTTTTCTGTTATGTATATTAACAGGCTCTTTCTCATCAAGAATTTATATTCAATTTTTGGCACCAGTAGAAGTTAGACTAATCACTGGAATATTAAAATATATTAAAAGTACAAATAGTATTTTCAATACAGTTTTCTTTAAAGATTTTGTATTATATTTCTTTTCAAATGTTTTCAGAGTTGTATTATCATTTCTGTATTGCTTTGCCCTTTCTAAATTGATCGATACAAAAAAAATATGGGTTATAGTGGACCCCGAAAACTGGACAATATGTTACGATAGAATATCACAGTTCAGAAAGGGGATTATTTTGAAACGGAAAAGCTACAGCAAAACTTTAAAAAGCAAAGTCGCATTGGC
>JAQYWC010000020.1 GCA_030145245.1 Desulfobacterium sp. | reverse complement strand
ATGGTTAAACAACCTTGCCAAAAAATAATAATTATGTATAGTCCTAAATATGAGAATGCTGGTAACAAGTTTTAAATGGCGGGAATGTAAGAGAGAATGCTATATCAACTTCACATAATTGGGGACTTCACATAACATGTCCATCTCATCCTGAATCCTGGAAAGGATGTGACGTCTCTCGCAAAGCTCATGAAACGTGTGAACGGCCGGCAAACAAGATATATCAATAAAATGGAAAAACGTACTTGAAGCTTGTGGGAAGGCCGGTCTAAATCAAGCCCGGTAAGCACAAGTGAATATCTTTTGGCCTGCAGTCGCTATGTTGAATTGAATCCTGTAAGGGCAGGTATGGTTGCCGGTCCAGAATTGTATCCTTGGTCAAGTTACCAGAGTAAGGTGGGCATAAGGCGCCTGAACTGGCTGGATGATGATCCCATTTACATAGAACTGGCCGATTCCCGGGAGAATCAGGAAAAAAAGTATGAGCAGTGGGTGAAAGGCATCATTCCCCAGGGAGAGTGGACATTGATCCGTCAATCTCTTCAGCGTGGGCAGCTGACCGGCAGCAGAGAATTTATTAATCAAATTGAAGAAAAATTGAACAGGCGTGTTGAGTCTCGTGGTCCGGGAAGGCCTAAAAAGAGGTTAGATTAGAGGAGAAATAAAAAATTAAAATAAATCTGTCCCCTTTTGGGGGTTGCCTAAGCGACCCCCTTTTTGTTTCCCTTTTGTTTTGTTGACGGAAAACAAACTATATATTATCTTGGGCCGGGATATGTCTGGGGACAGATTAAAATCTGTCCCCAGAGTGGGTTAAATCCTGTCCCCTTAGTGGGTTTAAGGCTGTCCCCTTAGTGCTGGAACGATGCAAGATCTATAACGCCTGACCAAAGGGCGTCTTACTGTAACCCCGGAGTTTGTCGACAAACTTGAAGCGTATTTTGACAAATAGAGAAGCGTCCCCCAGAAGCGTCCCCTTTTGGTTGCTGGTGGTGTGCGTTCTGCTTGTCCAGGCAGGGACGGCATTTTCCGGGGAACATTCCATTGCCGTGGTGGTTTCCAAGAAAATCAAGCCCTATATGCAGGTGGTGAAGGGATTGGAACAGGGGCTTGAACGAAAAGGCATGGATGCCTTTTTTCTTTCCCCGTCGGAGAGCCAGACCAGGGTTGCGGCCAAACTGGTTAAAAACGAGTATGACCTGTTTGTGGCCATCGGGCCTGAAGCAGGTCAGCTTATCTGGTCCATGGATGCCCTGGACAATCGGGGTAAAATCTATTCAGCTATACTTGATCCCGACAAGGCTCTCAAAAACGACAGTCTTGGATGCGGCGTTTCCCTTCAAATCCCGGTTGACATTCAAATTAAAGAGTTTGCCGCAGCTTTCCCCGAACTGACAAACCTTGGTCTTCTTTTTGACCGTGAGCATAATCAGGCCTTTTTTGAAAACGCCCTGGTTGCAGGTGAAGAGCAGGGGGTGAACATCATTCCCCTGGCCGTGGATTCAAAAAAGGAAATTCCCCGCATTTTAAAGGAAAACTTAAGCCGGATAGATTGCGTCTGGATGGTTCCGGATCGAACCGTCATCTCCGAGAAAATTGTTCAATATGTTATCAAGCAGGCCCTCTACCAGAAAAAAGGGGTGATCGGCTATAACTCCTTTTTCGTAAGGTCCGGGGCTGTTTTTGCCTTTGAATTTGATTACACCGAGATCGGGCTCCAGACGGCCGACAGGGTAAAGGCCTATTTCGACCAGGGTGAATGCAACGATCTCATGCCCCTCTTTCATAAGACCATCAACCGAAAGATGACCCGGTCTCTTGGCATGCGGGTGGGGGGGGAGCAGCCATGAATCTTTTCAGGAAAGCCGGAATTCATGCAAGGCTGCTTGCCGCAGCGGTCATGGTCATCTCTTCCTCAACCTTTATCCTGGGGTATTTTGGTCTCAATCTGGTCAATCGCCTTGTTTCTGAACGGTTTGATCAGCAGATCGATTACATGGCCGAACAGCTTGCAATCAATGCCGAGCTTGGAATCCTCATCGATGAACACTCACTTCTGGATGGGTTGGCAAGGAGTGTTCTCAATGAAAAGGATGTGGTCAGTGTTGAAATAGAGGACAGTGAAGGCCGGTTACTTGCCCAGCGGTCCAGGGATCTTAAGGGCCCGTTGCTCATCACTGAAAAGGAGGTGGTCCTGAGCCGTACCGAAACGGGTGATGCCGATCTGGAAATATTTGCCGGCAGCTCCAACGGTGGTCCGGTGGGGCTTGTGAGGATAAAATATACCCGGGAAGGCATAAAAGAACTCGCTGCAACCATGGCACAAGGGTTTGTTCTCCTTTCATTGGGGCTTGCAGCTATATTTTGCGTGATTTTCTTTTTTATATCCCGTTCCCTTGTGCTGCCGGTGGTTTCCCTGGCCAAGGTTGCAAAACAGGTTTCTAAAGGGGAAACCTCTGTTCGAGCCGCGACCGGTACAATCCCCGAGACAAGAATGCTTGCCCTTTCGTTCAATGAAATGCTCGACTCCATCCAAGAGGGCAGGGAGGCGCTGATTCGTGCCCAGGACAGGCTCAGCAGGCAGGCGGCCCTGGCAGAGGTTGGAAAGTTTTCCATGATGATCGCCCATGAGGTGAAAAATCCCCTGGCGATCATCAAATCTTCCCTGGATATGTTGAAACAGGATATGGACATTCCCGCGGATAACCTGCTGTTAAACTATACGGAGGAGGAGTTGACCCGGCTGAATACATTGATCGAGAGCTTTCTGATGTTTTCCAGGCCGGCCAAACCAAAGCTTGTTTCCACGGATTTGAATCAGGTGGTTGAGCAGGTCGTCATTGGATTCAAGCTTCAATACGATTCAGGCACCCTGAAGATAAACTGCTCGATTCCTTCAAAAGAGTGTATTGCCATGGCTGATGCCGATCTCCTCTCCCGGGGGCTCAGCAACATCATCAGGAATGCCTGTGACGCCAGCATGGATCAGGGCAATATTCACGTTGATGTGGAAGTCAAACCTTCCTTCTGGACGGTGCAGGTCAGGGATTACGGTAAGGGTATTGATCAGGAAACCCTGGAAAATTTATTTGAGCCGTTTTACACGACAAAGGCAAAGGGAACAGGGCTTGGGCTTGCCTTTGCCGATCAGGTTGTAAAAGCCCATGGGGGGATGATTACGGCCGGCAACCATGCAGACATGGGTGCTGTATTTATTGTGAAAATTCCCCTGGAACCCTTGGAACATAAAAACGAGGATAGGATTGCCAATGACGCATATATTGATAGTTGATGATGAAGATAAAATAAGACATCTCCTCTCAATGATGCTTGAGAGAAAAGGATTCAAGACAGACCAGGCTGCCAATGGCCGGGAAGCGCTTGAAAAACTCAAATCAGCCAGCTATGACATGGTGTTTTCGGATATTCGCATGCCCGAGGTGGACGGCCACGAGCTTATCAAGCGGATGAAAGAGGCAAATATTGTCACCCCGGTGGTTTTTATCACGGCCTTCGCAACCGTTGATTCGGCTGTGGAGATGATGCGCCAGGGGGCTGCTGACTATGTGACCAAGCCGTTTGATGAAGAGAAGATCATTATCACCGTGGAGAGAACCCTCAAGCTCTCCTCCCTTATTGCAGAAAACCAGGCCATGCGGCAGGAGCTGCAAAAGTCGGACGCAAAATACACCCTTGTCTACGGCTCAAAGCCAATGAAGGAGGTTGTTTCCTTAGCGGAGAGTGTCGCAACCGTTGATACTGCTGTGCTGATCACCGGAGAATCGGGGACCGGCAAGGAGCTCATTGCAAGATACGTTCACATGAAAAGCCAGAGAAACGGCGCCCGGTTCGTACCCGTCAACTGTGCCGCCATCTCCCCCAATCTTGTGGAGGCGGAGTTGTTCGGCCATGAAAAAGGGGCGTTTACCGGTGCCGGCCAAACTAAAAAGGGTAAGTTCGAGTATGCCGACCGGGGGACTCTGTTTCTGGATGAGATCGGAGACCTGCCCCTGGAATCCCAGGCAAAAATGTTAAGGGCCCTTCAGGAGAAGCGGTTCCAGAGGGTGGGAGGCAATGAAGAGGTGCCCGTGGATGTCAGGGTGGTGTGTGCGACCAACAGGAAACTCGAAAGCATGGTGAACAATAACAAGTTCCGCCAGGATCTTTTCTTCAGGATCAACGTGTTTCCCATTGAGATACCGCCGTTACGCCAGAGAAAGGATGATATCGTTCCCCTTGCACAGCATTTTTTGAAGACCATCACCGTGAATGAAAACCATGAACTTACGGAAGGCGCCTGCCAGAAGCTTTTGGAATACCCCTGGCCGGGGAATGTCCGTGAGCTTGCCAATGTGATCGAGCGGGGGATGATCCTGACGAGAAATACCGGTAAAATAACCTCCGATACCCTGTCGTTTTTGCGGGTTCAACAGTCCGGGCAGGCGAGTAGTATCACTATCAAGCTTCCCCCCAATGGGATTCAGTTGCACATGGTTCAGGTCAGCCTTGTGAAGCAGGCGCTGGAGGCTGCCGGGAACAACCAGACCTCCGCAGCAAAACTTCTGGGGTTAAGCAGGGCAAAATTCAGGGTTCTGTTGAAAAATATCGAGGATAACAAAAAACTTGAAAACGAAGGTTGTAATCAGTGAGGAAAACCATTAACAGAGTGAAAACGGATTCAGGTCAAAAGGGGCGCAAAGGGAAGGACTTTCTTTTCGTGATAGGAGAGCGTTCCCTTTCGACATGGTGTCTGTTTCTACTGTTTATTGGTCTGGAACTGTTTTCTGCATCAACCCTGCTGGCATCCGATACCATGCTACTGTTTGTTGGAGAGGATCTTGAAGTCCTTTCCCTGGCGTCAAGACGTGAGGAAGCAGCATGGAAGGCTCCTGCCATTGCAGATGTAATTACAAGGGAGGAGATTGATAATGCAGGAGATGCGACCATTGCCGACCTCCTTGGCAAATCAGCCGGTTTTTATATTAACGAAAGGGAGAGGGGGAGCGTCCCCTATCTCAGGGGGATTGAGGATTCCGTACTTTTTCTGTATGACACGGTTCCGTTTGGGTCTGCCGCCACTAAATCCTATCATAACATTGATAATGAAATTTCCCTGGCCTCGATCAAAAGAATCGAAATTATTCGGGGGGCCGGGTCTGTCCTGTGGGGGCCGGACGCCTTTGCCGGGGTTGTCAATGTTGTTCCCTTGACCGGAAAAGATTTTCAAGGGGTTGAGACAGGCGTTGGGGTTTCATCCCGGGATGAGGCCCGGTCTGCATTTCTTAAGTTTGGCGCCGACAAGGGACGATGGGATTCCTTTTTGTCTGTTTCTGCAAAGGCTGCTCAAGAGGATGACAGATCCTTCAATGTGGTCAGGTTCTGGAATGATGGTGAAACCGCGGTAGAACCGGATGAGCGGTTTGGGGAAGAAACCCCGGGTGAATCCCAGTATTATGAACTCTATTCCAGTGTGGCGTTTGATGACTGGTTGACCCTTTCCGCAAGGGTGTCGGACAGCAACAGGATCTATGCTGTTTCGGATTGGTCCGGGGCTTCTGTCTGGGAAGAGGAACGCTCCAATCCGAGCCAGACCTTCAAGGTTGAAGCTTCAAAAACGACAGGCATTGATTCGGGCATCAGGTTTACAGGGTACTATACAAACAGTGACGTCAACCTTGATATTATCGACAAAGAGTTTGAACAGTCCGAGCGGTCGTATTATGGGGAGTTGATCTATGATCAGACCATGTTTGCAGGTAACGGGCTGCTAACCGCCGGTACTTCCTGGAGAGAGACCACCTTCAGCGATATCCTTACCTGGAAGAGCTTTATGCCGAACTATCTGGGTGTGGAGAATTTTAATTTTCTACCGTATTTTAAAACAGAGGATTATGAGAACCGTCTTGGATCCGTGTTTGGCCAGTACCGGCACAAATTCGATACCATTGAATTGTGGGCCGGGGTAAGGAACGATGACCACGACCGGTTTGAGGATAAGGTTAGTTTCAGTCTGGGAGCCGCCTGGAATTTTTCCCCGGATCTGATCCTTAAGGCGATCCATGGAACAGCCTATCGAACTCCTTTTGCAAGGCAGGTGGCCGAAAATGAGGCAGCCCGGCTTGAACGTATAAAAAGTACCAATGTTCAGTTTGCCTGGATGCCCGGCAAAGAGAGAAAAGTGTCATTGACCTTTTTCCGGAATGAAATTGATAACCATAGCATAGAGAACAGATATGAAGGTGTGGGACTTTCCAGTGCAAACCGTCAGACCCTTTTTGGTGCTGAATTGGAATGGAATTTCAGGATCACGGAAGCCCTTTCTGTTTCCGGGAATATCACTGCCCTTGATAACGACGGTCCGGATGAGACCTTTTCTTACGACAGGTTCGATCTGGAAGATTTCACCGTTTATCCTGAGACACTGAACTACGATTATGATGCCGGTGTCGATACCATGGTTAATCTCGCCTTGAACTGGAAGCTGACACCGAACATTATTTTTGTCCCGGAGCTTCGCTATCGATCTGAAGCGCAATTTCATTATCTGTATGAACCACCACCTGAGTTTTCTTTGGAAAAAACAACCATCGAGTGTGCTGATGTCTGGCTGATGGATCTTCACCTGAAAATCAAGGATGTTTTTCCTTTTTGTGTCGATCTCTTTGTGGAAAATCTTTTTGATGAGGATTATTCAACACCAGGGACCTACTCCGTTATAAAAGGCAAATCTTTTAATGCCGGTGTGCTCATAAAGATGACGTGGTAGTGGGGACCCCTTTTGGTCAGATCTGACCAGCGGCGGTGTAGGGCAGTCAGCGGTGGTTGGATCGGGTTGAAACGTTGAAGGCGTAACCATGGTGCCTGTAAGGGCTTCGTGGGTTTATTTTAAATAATTTAAGGGCTGGCGCGTAAATTGCAGAATAAATTAGGCATGAAACGATTAGCAAACATATCGGCAATTTTTTTGGTGATTGTGGGGTGTTCTTTTGGTTCTGCCCATGGAGGGACCGAGGATCCAGGCCTGACAAAGGTTCAGTTGTATACCCTTGACTTGATCAATAAGATTCGGTTGGACCCCCTTTCGTACGCTGAAACCCTTGGGTATGATCGAAACGCATTGATCGCCGGGTTACCATGGATGACTGACGCCTTTAAAGAGGGTCTGCCGTTGTGTGGATTAAATGCCGATTTGAACGCTCGTGCAGAACTTGGCAATTCAATTGATGGAAGTGCTTTAGGGGCTGAGGCTGGAACTGCGCCAGGCTCTGATTACTCTCGTATTGGTGAGATGGGCGGTGTTGTCTCTTTTTATGATTTTATGCCTGCTGAATTTGCTTGCAAAATAATCGTTGTAAATCAGTTGAAGCAGGAGCTTGATCCGAATAGAATTGCAAAGCTCTACCTGCTTAACCCCGGGTTTGATTCTTTAGGGGTCTCAGTAAGGGGAGGCGTACAGAGCGTCGATGGTGCCAGGAAAAATGCCTATTTTGCAACCATGAGTTTTGCTTCCTCCAGGCTGAAGCCTGAAGTCCAGGTGCTGAACATGGTCAACCAGGTTAGGGTTAATCCCATGGATGCCTTGGAGTATCTTGATATAAGTTTAAGGGACGTTCTTAACAATAACTGGAATATTATTTATTCTCTGTATTCCAAGTTCGATCCGCTCATGGATAGTGCGGCTCTCCATGGTTCTGCACAGAATTATTCCAAGCACGTTGCCTCCAACGGGTTTAACCATGCCCCATCCCAGGATAACGTTCCTTTGCTCCGCGCGGTGAATTTCGGGTATTCCGGATTTGCTGTAGGCGAGACTGTTTCCAACACGGTTCATTTCTATGAAAACGATCTTCCCCTGGCCAGTAAAATCTTTTCATCAATGCTGATGAATGAGATCAATTCGCTGCCTTGGGATTCTGTTCTTTTTTCCAGTGATGCGGCGGAGGCCGGCCTGGGTCTCTGCTTTGTCCCCGGGACCGATTATATGCTTTCCGTCGCCACCCTTGATGTCGGTAAGGCAGTGGTTGATAAAATGGCGATTCCGGTTGTCGTGCAAGTCTATGGGGTGGTCTATTCGGACCGGGACGGCAATGGTCTTTATTCCCCTGGGGAAGAGGCTGGGAATGCGTCTGTTATTGTCACCCGGAAGATTGACGGCTGTATCATGAAAAAGGTTTTTACGGACAATGCCGGCCATTTCAGCCTGAACATATCTGCCAGCCAGGAGTATCGGATAGACATATCTGCCGGTGGAACCATGGTATCCCTTGGGGCCTTGTACGACCGGAATAGTTTTTTGCCGATCCCCTTGCCCCTGCCGCCATCCGCTCCACCGGAGTGAGTGTTTCCCCTCCTGGTTTTTCCTTGACTTTGTTTTAATTCAAACGTATAAAATTTGATTCGTTCCGTTTGATGAAGCTTACAATGCAGCCCCCATGCGTGTTCACCGTGTTAAATATAGGAAGGTTGCCGGAAAACGTTGAACGTCTTGTGTGTCGTCTTGATCAAATCTTGTATTTTCTATAAAGAAGATAGGTGCCTTTGTATGGGGATCGGAAAATAAAATGCGAACAGCTATAATCTTTGGCGTCTCCGGGCAGGACGGGGCCTTTTTATCCAAGTTGCTGCTGGAGAAAGAGTATCGTGTGGTCGGGGTTTCCAGGGATTGCGGGAAAGCCTCCTTTCACAATCTTGAGCGATTAACCGTCCGTGATCGGGTTGAGCTGATTTCTGATTCCATGGATGATTTGAAAACGCTCACACAGATTCTGTCTCGTTATCAACCCGATGAGATCTACAATCTTGCAGGACAAAGTTCTGTCGGTCTTTCGTTTGAAAAACCTTTTGAAACCGTGGAAAGCATTGCCGGAGCAACCTTGGTACTTCTCGAGGCTATCAGGCTCGTTGGTCTGCCCGTACGACTGTTTAATGCAGGCTCCAGCGAATGTTTTGGTGATACCGGGGGCAACCCTGCAACCGAAGAGCTGCCTTTCAGGCCTGTAAGCCCCTATGGGGTTGCCAAGGCTGCCGCTTTCTGGCAGGTGGCGAACTATCGCGAGGTGTATGGAATGTATGCCTGCACAGGTATTCTTTTTAACCATGAGTCTTTGCTAAGGCCGGATACCTTTGTAACACGAAAAATTGTGAAAACGGCCTGCCGGATTGCCAGGGGCAGCTGTGAAAAATTAAGGCTCGGCAATATCTCCATAGAGCGCGACTGGGGCTGGGCCCCGGAGTACGTAACTGCCATGTGGATGATGCTGCAGCAGGACCAGCCTGAAGATTATATCCTTGCAACAGGGGCGACATTCAGTTTGCAAAGCTTTGTTGCCGAGGTTTTTGAACGGCTTGATCTCAACTGGAAGGAGCATGTGGAAACCGATGAGCGGTTCATGCGCCCCAGTGATATTCAGACCGTCCGGGCCGATCCTGGTAAGGCTGAACGGAAACTCAATTGGAAGGCCAGGTTTAAAACCGATGATGTGGCGAAAATGATGGTTGATGCTGAACTTGAGATCAATTCGTCTGATCGTTTGAAATAGAGAAAAGGAAGCAGGATGAAAAAAGCGTTAATAACCGGAATTACAGGCCAGGATGGGGCCTATCTCACAGAGTTCTTAATAGAAAAAGGGTATGAGGTCCATGGCATAAAAAGGCGTGCCTCTTTGTTCAATACCCAAAGGATCGATCACCTTTACGAAGAGCCGCACCTGAAGAACCGTAAGCTTATTTTGCACTACGGAGATATGACGGACTCTTCAAATCTGGTTAAGATCGTCCAGAAGGTTCAGCCGGATGAAGTCTATAACCTGGCGGCCCAGTCCCATGTGGCGGTATCGTTTGAAGAACCCGAGTATACCGCAGATACCGATGCCCTTGGTACCCTGCGACTGCTTGAAGCCATTAAAATCGCGGGACTTGCTGAAACATGCCGCTTCTATCAGGCCTCAACTTCTGAGCTGTTTGGTGAGGTTCAAGAGGTTCCCCAGACCGAGAAAACGCCCTTTCATCCCAGGTCGCCCTATGCCGTGGCAAAAATGTATGCTTACTGGATCGTGGTCAATTACAGGGAAGCCTATGGAATGTATGCCTGCAACGGCATTTTATTCAACCATGAGTCTCCCCTGCGTGGCGAGACCTTTGTGACCAGAAAAATTACCCGGGCTTTGGCCCGCATCGCCCTGGGGCTCAAGGAGTGTGTTTCCCTTGGCAATCTCGATGCCAAAAGAGACTGGGGCCATGCCAAAGACTATGTGGAGATGCAGTGGCTGATGCTGCAGCAGGAAAAACCGGATGATTTTGTCATCGCCACCGGCGTTCAGCACTCGGTGAGGGATTTTGTTGACATTTCGGCAAGGGAGCTTGGCATTACGTTGCGATGGGAAGGAAACGGAATCGATGAAAAAGGTATTGTCGAGTCTGTGGAACCGGTTGCAAGCAAATTCCCCTGTGACGATGAGTCTTGCGCTTCTGCTGGAAACGGACCGAAACCGGGTGATGTTATTGTCCGGGTTAATCCCCGTTATTTCCGTCCTGCAGAGGTGGAGACCCTTCTTGGTGATCCTTCAAAGGCAAAAAATGAGTTGGGCTGGAAGCCTTGTATCACCTTTGCGGAGATGGTGCAGGAGATGGTCCGGCATGACCTTGAAGAGGCACAACGGGACTCCCTTTGTAAGCAGGAAGGTTTTAAAGTCTGCAATTTTTATGAATAAAGGAAATCTTGGTTTCTTGTGGGGCATCATATGCCCCATGGTGACCTATTGCGTGATTAAGTCATGAAAATTTTAGTGGACGCAATACCCATGTCCGGCCTCCTGACCGGAATCGCCAGGTATCTGCGTAATTTGTACGGAACCATGGGGCTGATGGATCAGGTTGATCTGGCCTATTTTAAAGGTGGAACCGTTGAAAACGTTATGCCTGCCTTGGCAGACCCGCTGCAGCGCCAGCGATATGCCAAGGCTGTCAGGGGTTTGCCTGATTCTGTTGTATTTGGATTGAGGGCAGCCCGCTGGCTAAAGTATGAATATGGCCTCAACCGGGTATTCAGCAATGGAAGGGCATCGTCCGCTTTTGATGTTTACCATGAAACCGAACTTACCCCGGCAAAATTCACAAAAATTCCCACGGTTTATTCCATCTATGACCTGTCGTTGCGTTATTACAGGGAAACACATCCCAGGGAACGGGTGTGGTTTTTTGAGTATTTCATTAAAACACGGTTACAGTATGCCGGACATATACTCACAATCTCTGAATTCGTCAGGCAGGAGATCATAGAAGAGTTTAAACTGTGTCCATCCATGGTAACATCCGTTCCCCTGGCTCCGGATCCTTTGTTCGGGCCCTGCAGGGCCGATCGTGTTGAAAAGGTCCGTTTAAAATATCATCTTCCCAACTCCTACCTGCTTTTTGTAAGTTCACTGGAACCGCGAAAAAATATTGATCTTTTGATCGAGGCCCTGGAAGCAGCCACCACGGATATTCCCCTGGTGCTTGTGGGCTGGCAAGGGTGGGGGGAAAAAAAATGGCTTGATAAAATTAAGGGAACAGCGCTTAAAAGGCGGATTCATATAATCGGTCATCTCCCTGATGATGATTTGAAGGCGATTTACAATGGTGCCGCAGCATTGGTTTATCCCAGCCTGTATGAAGGGTTTGGCCTGCCCATTGTTGAGGCCATGGCCTGTGGATGCCCTGTGATCTGTTCGAATGCAGCCAGCATGCCCGAGGTTGCCGGGGATGCCGCCATCCTGGTTGATCCCCAGAAAAGCGATGAACTGGCCCATGCCATCGATACCCTTGTCCATGATACTGATCTTAGAACCTCCTTTATAACCAAGGGGTTTAAACAGGCCTCAAGCTTTAGCTGGCTTGATACGGCCGGGAAAACCCTGGACGTTTTTAAGAAAATGCTATGAAAATTTGAAATTGATGACGGAGAATGATTTTGAGAAATAAGCAAGTACTTTGGATTTGCCTGGCGTTTTTGCTGGTTCCATCTTTTGCGGGAGCTGTTGAACTCTTTTCCCTGGAAAAGAGTGTCGGGTACGGACTTGAGCACAGCCCGGTTATGCAGGGGGTGGACATACAAATCGATCAGGCGAATATGGATATAAAGGCCCAGCGGGGGCGGTTTCTACCCTCTGTTACCTCGGGGTATTCCCACAGCAATGTTTATAGCATTTCCGCCACCGGCATCACGGAAGATGACGATGCTATTGATCAGAATAGTGATGTGGCAAGCCTGAGGATGACCCAGGTGCTTTTTGCCGGATTTGAATACAAGAATCGATTTGAACGGGCAAAGCTTGGCAAGGAGTATCAACAGGCCCGGTTGGAAGCTCAAAAACTCGATCTGGTTTACCAGATCAAGGGCGCTTTTTTTGAGCTGCTGAAGACACGGTATGATGTCTCAAGCATCACCCAGAGGGTCAAGCGTCTTGAATCGGACCTTGCCCAGGCAAAGGCATTCTCCGATAAAAAACTTGCTCCCTATGTCTATGTTCTTCAGGCGGAAGCGGATTATGAGGATGCCAGGCAGAGCCTGTGGAAGACAGAGACTGCCATTGACCGTTCTGAGGCAAGGCTGAAACGTCTTCTGGGGCTTCCCCAGGGCACGGCCATGGGCGATCAAATTGAGTTTAATGATGAATTTGAAGTTCCTCCCGCCGATCTTGCCATGGATTTATACCAGTGCATGGATCAGGCCTTAAAGGCTCGTCCCGAGATCAACCTGGTCTCCCTCCAGACAGGAATGGCTGAAAAAGATGCCGCCATCTCAATGGGCCGGTATTATCCCCGTGTGAATCTTGATGTAAGCCTTTATGATTCAGACAAGGATTATAAGGACAGGGATCGTTTAAACCAAGATCGGGACCAGGAGAACCGATATTGGACTGCCGGGATTTCTGTCCAGTGGAAACTCTTTGACGGGGGGACCGATTATTATGAAAAAAAGAGGCACCTGCTTGAGATGAAACGACTTGAAACAGAGAAAAAACAGGTGAAATTGGAGATTGAAGAGGAGGTGAGCGTCTCCTTTCGTTCCCTTGTGGAGGCCAAAAAACGGCTTACCTCCGTGGAAAAGGCGCTGCTTGCTTCCACGGAAAACTACATAAGGCAAAAGAAACGGTTCAGTGCAAGAATTGGAACCATCTCCGAACTCCTTGACGGCCAGGCAATGCTTGCCCGGGCTGAATCGGGCAAAAGCCAGGCTTTGCTTGATTGCCAGATGGCCCTTGTGGAATTGCAGAAGGCCATGGGCAAGGGGTATGGGGTGGTTGCCCAGTGATTCCCATTCGACTCCTCAGGTCTGTCTGGGCGTTCAGGGGGATGATTCTCAGTTCAGTTAAACGAGAGTTCCAATCCCGCTGGACCGGGACTCAGTTCGGGCCGTTCTGGCTTTTTGCCCAGCCGTTGGCCACTATTTTGATATTCACGGTTATCTTTGCCAATCTCATGAAGCCGGGAATGCCTGCCCATGAGTCCAAGTTCGCCTATTCGATCTATCTGTGCTCAGGCGTGTTGACATATAACCTGTTTTCCGAACTGCTCGGCCGCAGTGTGAATATCTTTGTGGAAAATGCCAATCTGCTCAAAAAAATGAATTTTCCAAAGCTGTGTCTTCCCATTATCGTGCTGTTGTCAAGCTGCTTGAATTTTGCCATTATCACCGCGCTTTTTTTCCTGTTTCTTATTCTTTCATCCGCTTTTCCCGGCTGGGTGATTCTGTCTGCCCTGCCGGTGCTGGCAATTCAATTGATGTTCACCCTGGGGCTTGGGATGTTCCTTGCCACCATCAATGTCTTTTACAGGGATGTTAAGCAGACGGTGGAGGTTGTTTTGCAGTTCTGGTTCTGGCTGACCCCCATTGTGTATGTGGGGACGACACTGCCGGATGCGGTTCAAAGGATTTTACAGTGGAATCCGCTGCTGCCTTTGATCACTGCCTATCAAAAAATTTGTCTTGAGCATCAGGCACCGGACTGGACCGGGCTGATATATCCTTTGATTCTGGCCCTGTTGTTCTGTGCCCTCGGACTTTTCGCCTTTCACAAGCTGCAAGGTGAGATCGTGGATGAGTTGTAGATTTTATGAGCTATATCAGACTTAAAAATATAGGCAAGGCCTATAAGCGTTATGCCCGTAAATACGGCCGCCTTGCCGAATGGTTGGGGCTTGGCATCCACCACGAACGGCTTTGGGTGCTCAATGATATCTCCTTTGACGTGGAACCTGGTGAATCCATCGGTATTGTCGGGGTAAATGGTGCCGGCAAGAGTACCTTGCTCAAGATGATTACCGGGACAACCTCTCCGTCAACGGGTTCGGTGGAAGTTGGGGGACGCATATCGGCTTTGCTGGAGCTTGGCATGGGATTCCATCTGGAATTCACCGGCCGGCAGAACGCCTATATGAGTGCCCAACTGGCCGGTTACAGCAAGGCTGACATTGATGCCAGAATGGATGAAATTGAAAAATTTGCCGAGGTGGGGGACTATTTTGACCTGCCGATGCGGACCTATTCTACGGGTATGCATGTCCGGGTCGCTTTTTCCGTGGCCACGGCCTTCAGGCCCGATATCCTGATTGTTGACGAAGCTCTGTCAGTGGGGGACGCATCCTTCCAGCGCAAATGCTTCCAGCGGATTGAAAAGTTCCGGGCCCAGGGCACGACTTTGCTCCTTGTGAGCCATGACCTGGAAACCGTTAAAAAGCTGTGTGACCGCGCCCTGTTCATCCGGGAAGGCGCCATCGGGCGCATGGATGCCGCAAAGGCGGTGTGTGATGAATACGAAAAATACCTGTTTGGCGGGTGTCCCCAGGATTTTCAACCACCTGGGCCGGAAGACTCGACAGCACTGTTTGACCCGGAACTTGCCACAGACTGCGAACAAGTTTATGGGGAAGGGCGGGCCGATATTGAGCGTTGCTGGATTGAAGATGGGAACGGATGCCAAATCAACGTTATTGTATCGGGTGAACCCTTTGTGTGGCGCTATCGGGTCTGCTTTAACAGTGATGTGGCTGATCCGATCTTTGCCATGATGATCAAAACCCGGGAGGGTGTTTCCATCTACGGAACCGATACGACCATGTTTGACAATCCCGCCGGCGGTTTTGTTGCCGGGGACCGGATTGACGTGGTCTTTGAATTGAACAATATTCTTGCCCCGGGAACCTACTACCTGAACTGCGGGATCCGCATGGATGATGAGAATGGGGTTGTATTTCTTTCCCGGCGGGTGGATGCCGCTATTCTTCGTGTCTCCTCCAGTAAAACAACAACCGTGGCCGCCGGGCTTGTAGACATGACGGCACGCCCATCCGTACTTACCATGAGTAAAGTGTAAAATGGAATCCAAACCAATTTTTGTTCATTCGCTGTTCAGGGCCGGGAGTACTTATCTTTTCCATGTGTTTCGACGTTCGGACATAGGTTACTGGTGTTACCAGGAACCGTTGCACGAGCTCTCCTATTATTCAAAAGAAGACAGGGAGTTACTGCTTTCTGAAAAGGGCGAGAAGATGGAGCAGCTCCGCCATCCAAGTCTTGGCGATCCCTATTTCTTAGAGTTGTACGAGGTTGCCGACGACTGCCTGGGCGCTCTTTCGGCAGAGTCCATATACGATGCCTATTTTGCCATGGGCAATCTGGATTCCGGCATAGGGTTCTGGCGTTCGTTGATCCATGCTGCACATGCCCGGCCTGTTATCCAGGAGTGCCGGACCTCCGCCAGGATTTCCACCATCAAGTCGGCGCTTGGTGGATTTCATCTCTATTTGTGGCGCAATCCCTGGGATCAATGGTGGTCCTATAAGGTTGACAGGTACTTTGATCTCACCAGCCAGCTTTTCATCAACTCACCCCATCACCCTGGGGTTATTGCTCTCCTGCGTGAGACCATCGGTTTTAAATCCCTTAACCAGGGTGACATTGAAAACCAGAAGCAATGGTTCATGAAGCATCCCCTTTCACCGGAAGACAGTTACCTTGTCTTTTATGTGCTTTGGCTGCTTGGGCTTCACCAGGGAGCAGCGCATGGCGATCTGTTGATCAATATTGACCGGTTGGGAGGCTCCCAAGGGTATCGCCGCCAGGTGGCGGATATTCTTGCTGACAATGGTATCACAAATATTGATTTTTCAGATTGCTCGATCCCCCAGACCACCTATTCCTCTTTTGACCGGGATTTTTTCCAATCCATTGAGGAGAAGGCCCATGCCCTTTTCCTGTCGTCGGGAATGTCCCGGGAAGAGATCGATAGCCTCCAGGCAATAAGGCAGGAGCATGAACCGGAATGCTGGCGTTTACCCATGGAGGATGCAAGTGCCCCCGCCATCTTGAGGGACGCCCAGCGGGCAAGGTCCCTGGCGATCGCAGGAGGTGCGGAAACAGCTGAGCTGTGCACCCATTTCCATGGAGAGATCGCCCTTCGGGAACAATGGGTCACGGATGCCGAGGCCCAGGCCCGGCAGGCGGAATCGCTTGCTCTCCAGGCCCAGGCCCAGGCTCAGCAGTCGGAAGCAATGGCTCAGCAGTCGGAAGCAAGGGCCCAGCAGTCGGAAGCAATGGCCCAGCAGTCGGAAGCAAGGGCCCAGCAGGCGGAAGCAAGGGCCCACCAGGCTGAAATTGCCCTTCAAGCTGTTTGTGCAAGCACGTCCTGGCGCTTGACGCAACCTTTGCGATTCCTTGGTAATCTGTTTTACGTGTTGTTCCGCATGATTCGATCCATACCCGGGAGAATCAAACAGAACTTAAACCTGCGGGTTCGATCCATTTTCCATTGGGGGATCCGTTTTGTTCAGGCCCGCCCGGCAATCAGCTCTTGGGTATTTTATTGGCTGCAAAAGGTTCCCCGGCTGGAAGCCCGGCTGCGGAATCTGGCAATGGCAGCCGATTCTCCCTCCTCTTTGGATCGTGCCTCAACTTCTTTTGTGTCTGGGGATATGGAGCATCTTTCCCCAAGGACAAAAAAAAATTATCTTGATCTGAAAAACGCTGTTGAACAACATAAAAAGGAGAGTTGCTGATGCGTATCGTCCTTGATCTTCAGGGTGCGCAAACTCAAAGTCGGTTTCGTGGTATTGGTCGTTATTCACTCTCTTTTGCACTGGCCCTGGCACGCAATGCAGGTGATCACGAACTGTGGCTGGTACTCAATGGTGCTTTTCCTGAAATAATCCTTGATATTCGCCGTGGGTTTGAAGGGCTTGTCCCCAATGAGCGCATTCGTGTCTTTGAAGCGCCAACCCCGGTGGCCGGGAACGATCCGGCCAATGCCTTGCGGGCCAAAGCTGCCAAGCCCATTCGTGAACATTTTTTGCAGCAACTCAAGCCTGACCTGGTTGTGGTGACCAGTCTGTTCGAAGGCTATGTGGACGATGCCGTCACCTCCGTCGGCACCTTTGTACCCGGCGAACATACGGCTGTAATTCTTTATGATTTGATTCCCCTGTTTGACCCGGAAAAATATCTGCCGACCCGGCCCCTCCAATACTATTACCATCGCAAGATTGAATTTCTGAAAAATGCGGGTCTTTTACTGGCCATATCCGATGCTTCCAGGCTGGAAGGGCTTCAAGCTCTGGGCATTCCCACCGACGATATCGTGACCATATCAACGGCTGTTGATGAGAACTTTGGTCATATGGATTTGACTGAAGAAGAAAGAGACCAGCTCCTTGACCGCTACGGCATTAACCGCAAAATGGTCTTGTACGCCCCTGGCGGCTTTGATGTGCGCAAAAATTTCCAGGGTTTGATCAAGGCTTACAGTCTGCTTTCAGATGAGTTGAGGGCGGAACACCAGCTTGTTATTGTCAGCAGGGTCCAGGAGCATAGTCGGGCAAGTCTCATGAAAGAAGCTAGGCTTGCCGGCCTTGCAAGTGATGAACTGATCTTGACAGGTTATGTCTCAGATGAAGACCTGGTGACCTTTTACAACCTTGCCGTTCTCTTTGTATTTCCCTCAAAGCACGAGGGCTTTGGCCTGCCAGCTCTGGAAGCCATGACCTGCGGCACGCCGACCATTGGTTCAAACACCACCAGCGTACCTGAGGTGATCGGTTGTGAAGAGGCCCTGTTTGACCCTGAATCACCCCAATCAATGGCGGACAAAATCGCCCGGGTTCTGCAGGATGAGCGTTGGCACGAAGAGTTAAGGCAACATGCCGTAAAACAGGCCAAAAAGTTTTCATGGGATGAGTCTGCAAAAAAAGCCATGGCTGCGTTGGAGCGCCATCACCTGAAATTGCAGCAAAAATCTTCATTGCCAACGAATCCGTCTGCAGAAAAGAAAAAACTGGCGTTTCTCTCTCCGCTTCCACCTGAACGCAGCGGCATCAGCGATTATAGTGCAGAACTCTTGCCGGAATTGGCAAAGTTCTACGAAATTGAGCTGATCCTTGCCCAAAACCAGGTGTCAGACAGCTATTGCAAGGCAAAGTTTCCCATTCGCACCATTGAGTGGTTTAAGCAGCACGCATCCGAATATGACCGCATCCTTTACCAGTTTGGTAACAGCCCCTTTCACTCGCATATGTTGGACCTGTTGCCCGTCTATCCGGGTGTTGTGGTCCTCCATGACTTCTTCCTGAGCGGAATGCTTGCCTATGAAGAGCTGACGGGGAGATCCCAAAGAATCTGGACCGAATCCCTTTACCACTCCCATGGCTATGGGGCGGTCAAAGAGAGGGTATTGGAAAACGGCACGGAAACGGCAAAGAACAAATATCCCTGTAACCTCCAAGTGTTACAGGATGCCCTGGGCGTGGTGGTTCATTCGCAATTTTCGCGGCAGCTTGCAAAAGAGTGGTACGCCCCATCCGCAGCCGACGATTGGGCGGTTATTCCCCTGTTGCGCGTACCTGCGCCAAAAACCGATCGGACCAGGGCGCGCACCCAGCTGAATCTCGATGATAAGGCTTTTGTGGTCTGCAGCTTTGGCCTGATCGACGGCACAAAGCTGAACCACCGGTTACTCAATGCCTGGCTGGCATCGGACCTTGCAAAAGACAAGAACTGCATATTGGTGTTTGTGGGTGAGAATAACCGGGGCGATTATGGAAATGCACTGACAGATACCATCAATAAAAGCGGGTTAGGAGAGAGAATCCGGATCACAGGATGGGCAGATGCAGATACCTTTTCGAACTATCTTGCGGCAGCCGATCTGGGTGTGCAATTGAGAACCATGTCCCGGGGGGAAACATCCGCCGCCGTTCTTGACTGCATGAACCATGGGCTTGCCACCATCGTAAATGCCAATGGCAGCATGGATGAACTGTCGGATGATGCCGTGGTGAAATTACCCGACCCATTTGAAGACAAGGAATTGGTCAGGGCCCTGGAGACCCTTTTCAGGGATGGTGCCAAACGGGAGGCCCTGGGCCGTTCTGCCGGAGAGGTTATCCGCATTCACCATGATCCCAAAGCCTGTGCCGAACGCTATGAAACGGCCATTGAGTCCGTTTATAAAAAAGCCGCAACGGGTCGCCAGGCATTGATTCACTCCCTTGTGCAACAGGGGGGATTCAGCCATAAAGAAGATGACCTGAAACGCCTTGCCCTTTCCCTGGCCGCCTCAAGCAAGCCCTCCATTGAACAGCGCCAATTATTGGTGGATGTTTCCACCATCGTTCAAAACGACCTTAAAACCGGTATAGAGCGGGTTGTGGGTGCTCAGCTGCTCGAACTGATAAAAAATATTCTGCCGGGATTCCGGGTGGAACCGGTCTTTTTAACCAATGATGGCGGACACTGCCACTACCGGTATGCAAGGGCTTACACCGCCGGCCTGCTGGGAATCGAGTCTTTGGGATTGCCGGATGAAGCCATTGATGTCGCTCCCGGGGATATTTTCTATGGCCTTGATTTCTGTCCGGGTGCCGTGGCCGATGCCGAAAGGGCAGGCATCTACACAAGATGGAAAGCCCTTGGTGTTTCCATCAACTTTGCGGTCTTTGATCTCCTGCCTGTTTTAATGCCTGATTTTTTTCCCCAGGGTGCAGCAGAACCCCATGCCGTGTGGCTCAGCACAATAACGGCGCTCTCCGATGGGTTGATCTGCATATCATCGGCGGTTGCCTCAGACCTTACCGCCTGGCTCTCCAGCCGGAAGACAGAGAGCAGCCCCCTGATCAGCGCAGTGCATCTTGGCGCCGACATTGCCAACGCCCGACCCTCCATGGGCATGCCGGACAATGCCGGTGAGGTGCTGTCAATCCTTGATTCTGTCCAGAGTTTTCTCATGGTGGGCACCATCGAGCCCCGCAAAGGTCATTTGCAGACCATCGCAGCGTTTGAGAAGCTATGGGAACAGGGAGTCGATGCCACCCTTGTAATCGTTGGCAAAGAGGGGTGGGGACCCCTGCCGGACAACCGTCGCAGAACAATTCCGCAGATTGTGAGCAAACTGAGGAATCATCCTGAACTCAACAAACGTCTGTTCTGGCTTGAAGGCATAAGTGATGAGTACCTGGAAAAGATCTATGCCGCCAGCACCTGCCTGATTGCCGCCTCCGAAGGGGAGGGCTTTGGCCTGCCCCTCATTGAAGCTGCCCAGTACAAACTGCCGATAATTGCCCGTGACCTTCCCGTATTCCGTGAGGTGGCCGGGGACCATGCCTTCTATTTTGAGGGCCTGGCTCCTGAATCCCTGGCCCAGGCCATCCGGACCTGGTCCGCCCTCAATGACCAGGCCCAAATCCCGGGGTCAGACAAGATGCCCTGGCTGACCTGGGAGCAGAGCGCCCTGCAGTTGATGAACGTGATCCTGCCATAGCCATGGACGTGTCTTTCTTTGATTGGTCAGATAAAACCAGGATTGGATGGATTTAACCTGAAAAAGGATTTTTGATGTTTGGTTACTTAAGGTTGTTGCTTGCTTTTTTTGTACTTATTTCCCATGTGAATGTAAGAATTTTCAACCTCAATCCCGGAGTGGTCGCCGTGGTGATCTTTTATATCCTTGCCGGGCATGTGGTCGCCCACCTGTGGTTGGATATCTTTCCCAACGGTAAGGGCAAACTCTATCGGTTCTACAGGGACAGGGCGCTCAGGATTTTCCCCCTTTACGGCTATATCGCCCTGTTAACACTGTTGTTTCTGCTCCTCACAGGCTATGGCAATCCTGATTTTTCCCCTGTTAAAATGATCAACACCTTTATGATCATTCCGTTGAACTACTATATGGTAATGGACAACGCCATACTGACAGGCCTCAATAAGCTGCTGATCCCTCCGGCCTGGTCCCTTGGCGCAGAGCTCCAGGCCTACCTGATCCTGCCCCTTATCTTTGTCTTCAGGCGAATGAAGATTGTTCTGGTGCTGTCCTCCCTTGCCGTCTACATGCTGGCAAATCTCTCTTTCATCCATGCAGACTATTTCGGGTACAGGTTGATTGCCGGTGTTTTCTTTATCTTTGCCCTTGGATCATCCATCCAGATCACCCAAACCGGTTCATCCGCCACCACCTTGTTTGACAGGGCTTTTCCCTGGTTTGTGTGGGCGGGGGTTCTTGTTCTGGGGGTTGTCTTTTACCGCATGGATCTTTTCAGCCCGGCCTATACCCGGGAGACATTTATGGGGCTTTTCCTGGGGGTACCCCTGGTCTTTTTTATGGGCAAAAGCCCCGTAAAACTGCCCTGTAACGCCCTTCTGGGCTCACTCTCCTATGGGGTGTTCCTGGGCCATTACCTGGTTAAGTGGTGGCTGGATCATACCCACTACATCAACAGCGATAGTGCCCTTTACATCCCTGCTATCACCCTCGGGGCCCTGGTGATCGCCTATGGCGGGGTGTGGGGTGTGGAAAAGAAGGTCGATCTTATCAGGAAAACACCCAAAAATCGCGATTTACGTTGATTTTAATGACTATTATGGTATGTAAACAGTTTATTCGCTTGAAACAGGGTAACTGCAGTATGAATGAGGTAACAAAGGTGAAAAGATTTTTTTTCAGTAACGAGTCTTGTGTTGGTTGGCATAGGTCTTGCTTACTTCTTTTCCTGAACAACCAAGACCCTCTTCGGGTCACCCAGTTTCAAGAATAATAAAGGCGCACCAGTGGAATCTCTTCCATTGGTGCAACAATAATATAAATTCCTTAAGGAGGAATATTTAGAATGGCTTTAACACAGACCCAAGTATCTCAGCTTTACATCTCTATCCTTGGCAGGGCTTCAGAAGGAAATGGTAACACCTTCTGGCAGGCCGCATCAGACATGGATACGGCAGCAACTTCCATGCTGGATTCCGCAGCAGCACAGGCTTATTTCGGAACTTCCCTGGACACCAACCAGGCTTTCGTCGAGCATATCTATACAAACACCCTCGGCAAAGCTGCCGGAGAAGATCCTACAGGTATCGCCTTCTGGGTTGCTGCACTCGATGGCGGAATGGCCAAAGGGGATCTCGTTGCCAGCATGATCGACGCTGTCATGTTGCCTGCCAATGCCGGTAAAACTGCCCAGGATCTGTTCATCAACAAGGTAGCGGTTTCAGATTATTGTGCCGACACCATTCCTGCAACAGATCCCTCAGATCTCTCTGCGTTTACCGGATACATCACCAGTGTTACTGCTGATGCGTCAAGCGTGGATACAGTTAAGGCTACGATTGATACGGATGCTCAGACTCCTGGCGAGACGTTTGCGCTGACTGCTGGTGTTGATACTCCAGTACTGTCCGCTAACGCAGACACCATCGAAGGTGTTTCTTCAGCTTTGGTATCTGAAGCAACTCTGAATGCGACTGATGTTATTGATGGTCTGGAGGGCGCAGATACTCTGAAAGTTGACATGAAGTCTAACTTCTCTGGTTTCACTACTGGTTCTGTTAAGAATGTTGAGACTGTTGAGCTGTCAAACGCAACATCTATTGTTCGTTCATTCGATGCAACCGGTGTAACCGGCGCAACCAAGTACGTTCTGGATTCCGCAAAAGGAATTAATCTGGTGGATCTGGATTCTACAGGTCTGACTGTTGCTGTTGATGGTGCTCAGTCTAATACTTCCATTGCTTTTGCCACTGGCGTAACATTGACTGGCACAACGGATGCTATGACGTTAGAGTTGAACGGCGTTGGTGCAGCAAAAACAGATAGCGCAGCGCAGGTTAATCCTTCAATCACGCTGGGTAGTATTGAAGAGGTGACAGTTAGTACAAATACTGCAGCAAGCTTTGTAGATCTTTCAACAGTTTCTGCTCTGAAAACATTGACAATTAAGGGTGATCAAGCTCTTACTGTTTCAGATGTAGGTACAACTCTGACATCTGTCGATGGTAGTGCTGCAACAGGTGCTTTGACTCTAGGTCTGTCTGTAGCTGGTACAGGTGGTACTGTAACCTCTGTTACGACTGGTACGGGTGATGACGTAGTAACGATTGATGCAAAAGATTTGCAGGCTAATGCGGTAGTTTCCGGCGGTGCTGGTACTGATACGCTGAAACTAGCTGACACTGCAGCAGCGGGCAGCACTCTTCAGCTGACTCAGACAGGTTTTGAAGCACTTCAAATTACCGGTGTTGCCACTGGTCAGACGTTAACAATGTCTGCATCTAATTCGACGGATCTATCAACCGTACAGCTGGACGCTAACTCCGTTGCAAATGGAGCTGTAGCACTGGTTAATACCGGATCTTCTAACTACACCGTAAATGTGGCTGGTGGTGCTCATGCTGATCAGGACCTGTCTATTGATACAACAGGTACTGTAACGGCTAACGTAGAGGCTACAGCTGCCCAGGCAACAGCTGCGGTGAAAACCACGGGCGCAACCACTACTAGTGCATCAGATGTAACCGCATCAAATGCTGCAACAGCTGTATTCACTGTTGGTCAGTACATGACACAGTCTGCTGACTTCATTGCGAACAAAGCAACATCTGTGACGTTGAACGTAGACAGCGGCAAAAATACTGCAACGACTCCAGCCGAGTTGACCGTATTCAGTGGTGATTTGGATGCAGCAACCGCTGCAAGCGTTGTTGTGAACGCTGATGGTAAGCTTGATGGCGCTGAAATTAACGCTGTTAAAGCCACCAGTGCCGTAATCAACACCGGCACAACGGCTAGTACTGCTGATCTGATTGTAACTGCAGCAACAGACCTCCAGTTGACCGCTAAAGGTGACTTTACCGCACTGGCTGCAGCTTCTGACTTGGCAAAAGTTCAGTCTGCGACACTGGCAACCGATGGCGCTCTGATTGTCGATACAGCTCTGTCTGACTTGGCTGTAATGAATCTAAGCGGCAGTAATACGAAAAGCTCTTTTGACAACAATGCGAAAGCTGTTGGTTCAGCAACCATGGATCACACCATGATTGTTACCGCAACTGGCCTGAAAGCTGGCTTCACTTTAGATGGTGCAATCGCAAGTGCTCAGGCAGTGAGCATTGACTCAAGTGCTGTAACAGGTACTCAAGCGATCGGTACAAGCATTGTTGGCTCTGATGTCACTTTGACCAGTTCTGGTGCGGTTGGTGCTGTAACATATGGTACTGTTGACGCAAAGACTGATGCTTCTGGTACATTGGCAATCAATGCAGTGGGTAATACCAATAATTTGGTTGTAGGCACTGTTGGTGCGACAACACAGCACAAAACGGTCTCTATCGATGCAAGTGGCATCCTGGGAACTGTAACCGTAGGTGCAATTAAGTCAGATGGTGCAGTGACCGTTAATGCGGCTAACTCACTCAAAGCTGTTGCTATTGGTGATGCTACTGCAAACGGCACTGATGATATCACTGCTGTAACAGGCGTTACTCTTACTGCAGGTCTGGATGATCTGGATCTCGATATCGGAATCGAAAACTCTGCTACGAGCAGCGCCTTTACTGGTGTTGTGACAGGTAGTATTGCTGCAGATACTTTTGACTTTGATATTAATAATGATGCTAAGTCTAGTGTAACGCTGTCGGGTGATCTAGGTCTTGATACCGATGCTATTTCAGTTGATGCGACGGCAGTGACTACTAACAGTAATGCAGTTACCATCGATATCAGCGGCCTGACCAATTATGATGCAGCCGCCTTGACAGGCGGTGCCGGTGTAAATACCATCAAAGGTGGTGCCGGTGTAGATACCATTATTGGTGATGCTGCTGCGGATACTTTTACCGGTGGTGCTGGAGCGGATATCTTTACATTTGCTGCTGATGACTCCGTTGCTGGTACTGCATTAGATGTAATTACCGATTTTAATACTGCTAGCGCCTCTGATGTTATTAAATTAGCTGCAACTGCTACCGTATTAGCTGCAGAAACTGATGGTACAACGGCTACAAGCGATGTCGACACCTCCGCTGGCGGTGTTGTGACTTTTGCAGCGGCAGATAATACATATGCTCTGAAGGTAGCTGCTATTCAAGCAGATACTGAGTTAGACGCTGCTGCATCTGTTGCAATTTTTGAGGATGGTGGTAATACATACCTCTATTCTGCAGGTGCTTTAACAGGTGATACTGATGACCAGATCATTCAGTTAACGGGTGTTACTGCGTTAACTGCAATAGCTGGTACTGGTACTACAGATCTTACACTTAGTTAGTTCACAAGTATTAAGAGCTTGTTGGTATTAGCTCTCATTACTTTTGGGTCAGGACTCCACAATTTTAGTGGAGTCCTGACCCTTAAACTTGAGGATTTATCCTTCTGAGCTATTAACTTTTCTGTTTTTTTCTGTCTGCCGAATAAATGATTTCACTGAATTAAGCTTTAAATCCAACCTGTCATACGCATAAATTTTTAGCCAAGGTAAACTTCTTTATGAGTACAGCATCAATTTGGGGGAAAAAATTAGAAAAAAAAACCCGTTATCATATTAATTTGCCTGCCAATTATAAATTCCTTACAATATTTGGATCTTTAGGAGTCAAGTTTCTTATTGACGATGATTGGCTATATGTTGGAAGGGGTTCATACGGTGCAATTCAGAGAATACAGTCATATAAAAATCATTCACAAGGAAGGCTTTTGTTAAAAGTAGGTGATTTTTCAGAATTTTCTGATTGTGATATTGTACTTGGAGGAGAACACGACAATTCTTCGATGTTCAATTTAACATTAAATTGTTTTCCCCATGTTTCTTCTGATATTAGTGCTAACTACAAATCGATTGATAATGCACCTACAAGTTATGCAAAAGATATTATTGAGATAGATTCTAATGTTTTAGTATCAACAAAATCATTAATTCTTTCTGGAAGTAAAATTGGACATGGAACTATAGTAGGAGCTAATACGGTAGTAACAAACGAACTTTTACCGAATGGTGTATATATTGGGTCGCCTGCAAAGTTTATTAAAAATAGATTTACAGATAATGAATGGGAAATTTATGCTAAAGTTAATTGGACCTCTGTTGATATTCACGATTTGTTTTATTTAGGAGCCCTTATAAGAAAGCATGAATTTAGCATTTTGGATGATATGATTAGAAGTGTTAGAAAATGTGAAAATAATAGTTTTGTTGTTTTTAGAGCAGGAAGAAACAATAAAAGATTGATTCCGAAACAAATAGAGGGTGTAGAAATTAATAGTAAATTTTATATGGCTAAAGATCTTCCCAAGGAAATGCTAAATTATTTTTCCCAAGCAAATGATCTTAAAACTACTAATATTGACTGGATTCCCGATCCATTTGATTATTTCCTTTTTTAACTCCATATCTACTTAGGAAATATGGAAAAACGGGGCTCTTTTTCATTTCATGTGGGTAAGTTATTTTTATTACTTAATCTCCACATACGGATTTAGTTCCTTGAAATCCAAATCTCCTGTTAGCAGAAAGAACACTATTCTGAAGTTTCGAAAAGCCTTGAATCCCCTTGCTTTGGCTTTGGCAGCCTGAACTACGGAATTAAGACCCTCTAAGATCCCGTTGTTAATTTGTGATCTTTTCCACTCAAGGACACCAGTCCAATGGTTTTGTATCAATTCGGGGGGGCACGCTACTTAATTCAAACCCTCAGAATTATAAAACAATAAGTGTTTGATCGTCTAAGGCCTCTCGTCACTTCGGTGGTGGTGGCTTTTTTTGTTTTTATACCTTCCGCATCTATTCCCAAAGCCAGATCAAAGATCAAATATACAAGATAGAACAAGAAAAGGGCCCAATTTATTTTTATTGTTGTTATATCAGCGGTATGGTAAAAGTACGGCGTGCTTATAAAGGCCATAATAATCAGTCCCTGATTGTCCTTATCATATCGTTCAGAGGGTCTGTGATAGGGCTTATCAGTACTATCTTGAATTTAAAAAAAATAAACAAGCGTGTTGAGTTGCGCGGGCAGGTAAGGCCTGAAAAAATAAATGACTTCTATATATAAAAACACGGGCAGGGCTGTTATGCCCTTTTTTTTGCTGGCAAACATCGGGATGCTGGCGTTTTACTCTTTTGTCACGTACAAGCTGTTTTTCCATACAGATGCTGCCACCAAACTTCTTCTGGCCAATGAGGTCCTGACCCTTGGCGAGCTGTTGCCCAATGGCTGGTGCTATGTAAACAATGATGTCTGGGTGTTTTTGAATCATATTTTTCTGGTTCCTTTGATCCGGCTTCTGGGGCTTAACTATTTTAGCTATGCCCTGAACAACCTTGTTTTTTATGGGCTTTACGGTTTGTCCATATACTTTTTCCTGGGCAGGTCAGCCATGTCCGGGTTGTCGAAAATTCTTGTGGGGATTTTGGCCATTTCATCCCTGTCCCATTGTTATGCAACATTTCTGTTTGGTGAGATCGCCTATATCACCAGCCATGCTTTTATCTTTCTGTGGCTGGGACTTGTGAACCGGGTTGTTTCGTGTGATGAAGGTGAATTGAACAAGTATTACCTGGGCCTGTTTCTGATCCTGGGTGTCTTTACCATCCACAACCCCCAGCGGACGTTGATCTATAATCTGCTGCCGGTTCTGTTGGTTTGCCTTTATCTTTATTTCATGGATGGAGGGAAGAGAGCGCGGTATCTGCGGTTGGGCCTGGTGGGGATCGGAACCTTTGTCGGTTCGGTGGTGATCTATTATGGGGTGATTGCAAGGGGTGTGATCATCAGGAGCGGGGCCACCCATTTGAAGTTTGCAGATTACGAGGGTATGCTCAACCATGTGAACATCTTTTTTGTCGGGTTGCTGGATGCGTTCAACCTGGTGGATGGTCAAACGTTTTCAGCGTTTTCCTTTGAGGGAATCGTGAGGCTTGGCAGCTTCTGCTTTTTTTTCCTGATCGTTTGTTCGCTGATTAAGATTTCGAAAAAATTTGATCGGGAAAACATCGATGGTCTTGCAGCGTGTTTGATGCTTTTTTATTATCTGTTCGTTAACATGTTTTTGTATATCTTTACCTCGCCTTTGGCCCAGAATGTGACCACGTTTCGATATTTCTATCCCGTGGTGCTGTTGTCCTTTATTGTGATGGCTCTTTTTATGAACCGGGTGGGGTGGGACAGGCGGTTGAAGACCGCTGTTGTTGTTCTGGTGGTTCTTTTTCTGTCGTTTTCAAATTATGCAATATATGTAAAGCCGGGGGTGTCAAAGCCCGTGAACGGCCATGAGCACCTGGGAGAGTATCTGGCTGAAAACGGTTTGACCTATGGGTTCGCCTCCTATTGGCACTCCTATGTGACAACGGTTTTTGCCGACAATGATGCTTTGGTTGCTCCCATTCACATGTCCGGGTTTGTGCCCATGAAGTGGCTGAGTTCCAAAGACTGGTACACCCGGTATGGGGTTGATGAATCGTTTATTGTGTTTGACCCCGTCGAGTATGAGAGCTATTATCCGTCCATTGTAAAAAGGATCGGCAGGGAACCTGCTCGTGTTGACAGTGTGGATGGCTTTAAGATAGCGGTGTTTGATAAAAACATTGCCTATGAATTGAACCGGGTATATCATGCCACCCTTGAACAGGGTATCGATTTTACCATTGAGGGATATCCCGATTTTATACGGGAATGGGACGGGTTCTCCGGGTATGAACCCTCCCGCAGGTGGAGCAAGGGCAAACGATCGGCATTGATCTTTAACGAGAAATTGCCGGGGTCGTTCAACCTTGTTTTTTCGGGTGCCCCCTTTGTCGTCTCTAAAAACAGTTCCCTGGCGGTGGTGGTGGGGACGGATGAACAAAGGATTGATCTGAAGAGCGGTTTTCAACAATATAGAGTGGCATTTGAAAATGTTGATGCTGATAAGATCGAATTCATCTACAAACAACCGATCTCACCGGTTGAGATGAACATGGGCAGGGACCGGAGAAAATTGAGCTTTGCATTTAATTTTATAAAGATAGAGGACGCTTCTCCCGTTGAAAGATAATTTAGAGATCTCTGTTGTTGTGCCTGTCTACGGCTGCCGGGCTTGTCTGGCCGAGCTTGTGGAGCGGTTGGATAAAACCCTTGGCACGATTGTAAAGGATTGGGAGATCATCCTTGTGAACGATGCCTGCCCCCAGGGATCGTGGGAGACCGTCACGGAGATTGCCCGTGTTAACCCCAGGGTTGTGGGCATGAACCTCTCCCGGAACTTTGGCCAGCATTACGCCATCACGGCGGGTTTGGATAATACCTGTGGAGACTGGGTGGTGGTGATGGACTGCGATCTCCAGGACCAGCCCGAAGAGATACCGAAACTGTATGCTGCGGCAAAGCAGGGGTATGATGTCGTGTGGGGACGAAGGAATTACAGGCAGGACAATTATTTTAAAAAACTGTGTTCAAGGCTGTTTTACCGGGTGTTTGATTATTTTACCGACCAGAAGAGCGATGCCTCCATTGCAAATTTCGGCATCTATTCAGAAAGGGTGATCAAAAGCTATCGTTCTTTACGGGAGCAGAACCGGGCGTTTCCGCTGTTTGTGCGCTGGCTCGGCTACCGTTCCACCAAGGTGAATATCAACCACAGCGAACGTTCTTCAGGGGAAACCTCCTACACCTTTTCCAAGGCTTTCTCCCTTGCCATGGACAGTATTGTGTCCCAGTCCAACAAGCCCCTGAAGCTTGCCATTAAGCTGGGGTTTTCCATCTCTTTTTTTTCCATGTTGTATGCCCTTTATCTGATCGGGCGATATTTTTTCCTCACCATTCCGGTTCAGGGCTGGACCAGTGTCATGGTCTCTCTTTATTTCCTGTCCGGGCTTTTGCTTGCCAACATGGGGATCCTGGGCCTGTACCTTGGCAAAGTCTTTGATGAAACCAAGCAGCGCCCCCTTTATGTCATCAGGGAGACGGTGGGTCAGAAGTGAAAATCCAGGGGCCGTATTTATAATTTAGGATGAGTATGATCGAATACAGTGAAATAGAATCTCAACGATTTAAAAAAAATATTCATAGGGCAAGTCTTGATCGGGTTGATCTCAAGGGTATAAAAAAGGATATCCTGGAAAATGAGACCGATGTTTTAATCCTGAGGATTCCGTCTGGATCAATAGAGGAACACCACAAACTCAATAATATGGGGTTTGATGTGCTCCATGCAGACACATTGGTATATTATGAAACCGATCTGAGAAAAATTGAGCCGGGGAAGACAAGGAATGATATCTCTTTCCAGGAGGTGGGTGCTGATAACCTTGATATACTGGAAAAGATTGTACCCATTATATTTAAGGATTATTCAAATCACTATTTTTCCAACCCTCTTTTTGATCCGGATGATATCAGGGACGGATATGTTGAGTGGGCAAGTTCATATGCAGGTGTTGATTCAAACAGGATCGCCTGGATCGCCTATATTGAATCCGAGGTGGCAGGTTTCCTGACCTGTTCCTATGATGAAAAAGACTCTGAATCAGAGGGTGTCCTCTATGGTGTTCTGCCGGGTTTTGCCGGCAGGGGGGTCTACTCTGATTTCATTCGGTTCAGTGAGCGCTATTTTAAAGATAAGGGATACTCAAAGATGAGGGTATCCACCCAGATCCAGAATTATGCCGTTCAAAAGGTCTGGGGCCGGGAAGGGTTCTTTTTAAAAGAATCATACGAGACTTACCATGTGAACGCTTGTCTCTCATACAGCCTTGAACATTTGCCAACAAGAAAGGTCTCTTTTTCTAAAGAGGATGTTGAAAAATTCGGTCATTTGTCAGGAGATCTCAACCCGCTTCATTTTAACGATGATTTTGCAAGAAAATATGGATTTGACTCGAGCATTTGCCATGGTATGTTAACCAACACATATTTTTCTAAAATCCTGGGAACGGAATACCCGGGTAATGGAACATTATATCTGGATGAACATTCGATCTTCTTTAAGCCAGTATATCCGGATGTGGAGTATGAAGTCGAAACGAGTCTGCTTGAAAAAAGGGATAATGGGTTAACAAAAATATTATTCAAAGTTAAAAAAGATAATCAGGTAATCCTTTTATCTTATAATGCTTTAATATCCTAAAAAGGATTGATAGTGGGACATCTTTACATCGCCTGCACCATATTTTTCACGGTTTACGGTCAGCTTATCTTGAAGTGGCGCATATCGGCATTTGGGGCGCTTCCGGCATCTTTCCCGGGCAAGCTTTCTTTCTTTGCCCATGTGTTGTGCGACCCCTTTGTTATTTCAGGGCTTGGGTCGGCCTTTGTGGCCTCCATCTTCTGGATGGCGGCCATGACCAAATTCGATCTGAGCTATGCCTATCCCTTCATGAGCATTCCCTTTGTCATTGTTTTGCTCCTGAGCGCTCTTTTTTTCCAGGAGCCTGTCACCTTTTCAAAGGTGGCCGGACTGACCCTGATTGTGGCAGGCATTGCACTCGGAGCACATAATTAAAAGGAGCGTAACAATATGATACCCTATAACAGGCCGTTCATCGGGGGCAAGGAGCTGTCCAACATTGCCCAGGCCGTTATCAAATATGGACACATTTCAGGTGACGGCGTGTTTACCAAGCGCTGCCAGGCATGGCTGCAAGAGACCCTGGGGTGCCCCAGGGCGCTGTTGACCCATTCCTGTACGGCAGCCCTTGAGATGGCGGCTATTCTTTGCGATATCCAACCGGGGGATGAGGTGATCATGCCCTCATACACCTTTGTCTCAACGGCCAATGCCTTTGTGCTCAGGGGCGGGGTGCCCGTGTTTGTCGATATCCGGCCGGACACGCTGAACATGGATGAGACCCTGCTCGAAGAAGCCATTACCCCGCGTACAAAGGCCATTGTTCCCGTGCATTACGCAGGGGTGCCCTGCGCCATGGACGAGATCAATGCCATCGCCAAAGAGTATAAACTCTTTGTGATCGAGGACGCGGCCCAGGCCCTTCTTTCCAAGTACAAAGGCCGGTTCCTCGGCACCCTCGGCCACATGGGCACCTTGAGTTTCCATGAGACCAAGAACATCATAAGCGGGGAGGGTGGGGCGCTTTTGCTTAATGATGAGCGGTTTGCCGAACGGGCCGAAATCCTCTGGGAAAAAGGGACCAACAGAAAGAAGTTTTTCCGGGGAGAGGTGGATAAGTACACCTGGGTTGATGTGGGATCCTCCTTTCTGCCCAGTGAAATCATTGCAGCCTTTCTCCATGCCCAGCTTGAAATGACCGAGACCATCATCAATAAGCGCTGCCGGCTGTTTGACCTCTATTACTCCCTGCTGGAACCCCTGGCCCGGAAAGAGAAGATCGGGCTTCCCTGGGTGGAGAACGCCCTGGACCGCACCTGCCCTTCCAACGGTCATATCTTCTATATTGTCACAGCTTCCCTTGAAGAGCGCAGTGCTTTGATCGAGCATCTGAAGACAAATGGAATCCATGCAGTTTTTCATTATATTCCTTTGCACTCATCACCTGCCGGAAAAAAGTTCGGCCGAACCTCCGGTGATCTTAATTTCACCACTGATTTGAGCGACCGGGTTCTCAGGCTGCCACTCTTTTATGAGATGGCGGAGGAGGAAGTCCATGGGGTTGTTGACAGGATAAATGAATTCTATGAAAAATCCGATTCAGGCGTTTCTCGACTGGTATAGATCCCTTGCCTTGGGTCAGAGGCAGTATCTTGCGCACATGTACATTGTGCTGACGACCCAGAATACTGCCGATCTTGTTATGGACAGGGACACCTCTCCGGGTCGGTTTGAACTCCATGTGGTGAAGCAGGATTTCCCCGTGAGGACGGTGGCAAGGATGATGCTGATAAGGTCTGTTATTGATTTTATTTTCATCAACAAGGATCTGCTGTCCCAGGCAACGCCCGGGGCACCCTCCATTGTCGATATCTCGGAAAAGCAGTGGGAAAAGGGCCTTGAGTCCTGGAAAATCCTGCGCGAGGTAGAGTTGTCTGATTATTACACCCATCTGTGGCTGAAATCAGAATTGAACAAATAAAGGGGACAGATTTATTTTTCCAAAAATAGATCTGTCCCCTTTTGATGAGAGAAATATTTTCATTGATGGGATAAATACCGATGGCTTTGACACAAACACAAATTTCCCAGCTCTATGTCTCTGTCTTTGGCAGGGCTTCAGAGGGGGATGGTAATAAATTCTGGATGAACGCGAGTGATATGAGTTCTGCCGCCGGTTCCATGCTGGAGTCCACCGGTGCAAAAACATATTTTGGAATCGCCCTGGACTCCAATCAGGCTTTTATCGAGCACATTTATGAAAATACCCTTGGCAAAACCTACGATGATGATAAATCGGGTATTGATTTCTGGGTGGGAGCACTTGATGGCGGGAGTTCAAGGGGGGAAATAGTTGCAAGTTTAATTGAAGCCGCCCAGAAACCCGACTGTGCCGGTGCAGCCCAGGACCAGTTCAACAACAAGGTTTTAGTTTCCAACTATACCGCTGTTAAAATCGATAGGTGTACTGATCCTTCAGCCTTTTCAGGGTTTGTTTCCGGGGTGGACGACAGTGTGGGCAGTCTTGCGGCGGCAAAGGCCGGTGTGGATGCATTCGCAGTTGGCTTATTGCCCCATTCCGATGTGGTGATCCCTTCAAATCTTGACCTTGACTGGGTTGACGATAACGAGATTGACGACTATCCCCATAGGGCAATCGGGCGTATCAACGTTGAAAACAGCTCTGGTTCTTTCGCGGGTACAGGGTTTTTAATCGGGTCGCAATATGTTTTGACCAATGCCCATGTTCTGCTGGATAAATCGGGTGAGTTCTCTTCCAATGATAAAATCACCTTCTATCCCGGGCAAAATGGCGTATCCTCGGATGTTAAGGGATATGCCTGGGAAAAGGTCTGGTGGGAGAATAGTTTTGATGCTGACGATCTGTATCCCACCTGGCCGGACAATGATCTGGCAGTCATAAAGCTTGCCGAGCCAATTGGAGATAGCCTGGGTTACTTTGAATTGCAGCAAAGCGGTGAGGATGCTTTAAACGGTCTGGATGTTCTGTCCGCCGGATATGCCGGGGAAAACATCCAACAGGACAATCCCGGGACCCTTGGGCAAGACTACTATCAATGGGAGATCTCCGGCAGTATTAATGATTATCGCTTTGGCGAAGGGGCATTGGAGCTTTCCGGTTCAATGCTTTCAGCGGCAGGTTCAAGCGGGTCCCCTGTTTTTTACGAAGATGGCGGCCATTCTTATTGTGTCGGGGTTTATGCCGGAGTCTATGGCGACGATCCGGTGGCGGCAACTATTGATACGGATTCTTACAATTGGCTGCAGGATATCCTGGGGTAAAAAAGGGACAGATGGGGACAGATTAAATAAATCTGTCCCCTTTTACCCTTTTACTTTCTATAATGAACGTGCGAAGGCATCCACAGCAGCTTTAGCAGCCGTAACAGTTGCAGGGTCATCAGAGATCCCCGAAATACATTCAGTAAAGCGGGACAGGTTATTCTTATCGGGACAGGATGCAATTTTGTCGGCAGTATAGTTGGATACCGCCACCTTGTTGATAAATCGGTTTTGTGCCGGTAATCCTTTGTGGTCAGGGGTCATCACGGCATTTATTATGGCAGCGATAACTTGTCCCTTTGATTTTCCGTTTGTCAATTCACCAACCCAATAGTTAATCCCATCGGGATCCCCGGCGTAAGTCTTGTTCAAGGCGTTTTTATAAATTAATTCAATGAACATTTGATTGTCATTTAATTGAGCCCCAAAGTGATCTTTTGCAGCCCCGGTCGCTAACATCGTGTCGGCAGCCGTGGCCAGATCCGTTTGATTTGTACGCCAGTAGGCATTGCCTCTGCCCTCTGACGCCCGGCCAAAGATGGCAACATAGAGCTGTGATACCTGGGTCTGGGTTAAATATCTACTTTCAGTTGAAAAAATGGGGGCGTCGTCCGGCTTCAATGCCTTGACGGCATCTTCGATAAACCCGGATCCGATATTATGCAGAAGGGTTTCATTGGACTCAACGATGATGATCTGTTTGCTCAAAAGTGCATCTTTGAGTTGTTCATTTTTCGGGATGGACTCCCGGTCTTTGCTGAATGGCCGTGGTATATTCCGCTGGTAATAATAATAGTAATCCCGTGTGCCGAAGAGTTCGTCGCACACGAATCCATTGATCGTATGCAGGAAACTGCCGCCGACAACCAGCACATCCGGCCGGATCGCGTTTTTCGGAAAAGAGGTCTTCATAATAGGGTGGGGCATATCTCCGCATGCGGGCGTCATGTCGAACACATTCATCAGGGACGCGATATCTGCATCCGTTGACCATGGCAGGGAACCCACCTGAATTGATTCACAGGAGATCGATCCGATGGGCAACCCCGTATCTTGCCGGGTTCTGGATATCAACTCCATGCTGAAGAGGGAGGCGCCATAATAACTCCAATGGGTGCCGCCACGGACAAAGAGATCATACGGGGCCGTTTCCTTATTCTCCATGAAGAATTTATGGGCATCTATATAATTGATTCCATGGGAGTCCAACAACCGTTTGGCAGTGGTGTATTTGGCTGTTTCCCGAACAAGGGAATCCTTGATATACTTCTCCGAAAGATGTTCACCATAAACCGTTGCCTTGCTGGGGGTTATGAGAAAAAGAAAATAGATATCCCGGGATGTCAGGAGGTCCTGCAACTGTTTCATCTCAATAATCCGGGGCTCCAAGGCCGACAGATCCGCCTGGTTATCGTTGTTCATGTAGTTGACGTAGCTTTTTTCAAACAGCCAGTTGTCCTTTCCTACAGCGATGCCGCCGCCATAGGAGCTGCACTCTTTAAAGAGCGAAAAGTTGATCTGGTTATCCAACCGGACAAAAAAGCCCCTGAGTCCGTTTAATTTTGAGAATGCCGTTTCTACTTCTTTTTGATACTTGCCCGTCAACCAATCTGAATATTTAAACACAGGACGTTCTGCCACTGTGGCTTCAACGCCGGCCAGGCGAATCTCCGGCGCGATCTTATATTTCCATTGAATGATGGGGGAAAAAAGCAATAGAATCAGTGGTACGACCACCAATGCCCAAAAAAAGGATTTCAAAACAGGCCTTTGGGATTTAGCTTGAGATGTGATTATTTTATGATTCATGGATGCACTCCACCATCTGAATGTTAAAACCTGAAATATAAAAACGGATGAAAGGATGAGTTACACAGGGTACTGACGGATAAGACGAACAGGCAAAAACCGGTGGCTATTTTCACTGTCCACAGGGGGCCGGCAGGAATCTTGTTGTGTAACCCGGTGATCCAATTTGAAAGCGTACGGGATGCCGCTAAAAACGAAAGCAGACAAGTAAATATTATAAATACGGATCGATTTGACAGAACATCCACCCACATCTGTGGGGATTTATAGAGTGGGGCATTGCCGAAGAGATACCCGTAATACTGCCATGCGCCCTGGATTGTATCTGATCTGAATAGTACCCATCCCATCATGATGATGAAAAATGTCGTGGTGATTCGGAGCCCCTTGGGGATCTGCCCGAAGCCCTTATGATGGGATCTGAGTTTATCAATGGTTAGAAATAAGCCATGGAAAGCTCCCCATGCAATAAAGGTCCAGTTCGCACCATGCCACAACCCGGAAAAAAGAAAGACGATCCAGAGATTGGTGTATCCGCGAACTCTTCCGACCCGGTTGCCGCCCAGGGGAAGATAAAGATATTCTTTCATCCATCGGGAGAGGGAAATATGCCAGCGCCGCCAGAATTCCGTGATGTTGGTTGAAATGTAGGGCCAGTTGAAGTTCTCCAGCAGATGAAAGCCCATCATCCGGGCCATGCCGATGGCCATGTCGGAGTAAGCTGAAAAATCATAATAGATTTGGAACGTATAGCACAGGATGCCGATCCAGGCGAATAAAACCGTCATGGACCCGGGGGGAAGGGCGAATATGGTGTCAGCCACCTCACCCAGGCAGTCCGCGAGCAGTATCTTTTTTGCAAGACCGATGCAGAACCGAAAGAAACCGTTATAAAAATCTTGATAGGAATGCCTGCGGGTTTCGATCTCTTTGTTGATATCATGGTACCGCACGATGGGGCCGGCGATCAGTTGGGGGAAATAAAAGACATACACCAGGAAATTCAAAAGCGACTTCGGGGGAGAAACCGTTCCTTTATATATGTCTGCCATGTAGCTGATTTTTTGAAAGGTAATAAAAGATATGCCGATGGGCAATACCACGTGGGTCCAGGTTACCGTATCCATGCCAAAATGTTCGAAGATACGGTTCACCTCTCCGACAAAGAAATTGGCATATTTCATATAAAACAAAACCGCGATATTTATAAGGACGGAAAAAGCGACCAACCTTTTTCCGGGGACCTTTCCAACCTTCAGTATCCTGAGACTCAAAAGATAATCAAACCATGAGGAGAGTAACACGATCAGGATAAACTTCGGCGCCCCCCATGCATAAAAGAACAAGCTTCCCAGGAGAATCTGTAAATTTTTCCATTTTTTCGGAACCAGATAATACGATGCTAAAAAACAGGGAAGAAAACCGAAAATGAACAGCTCAGAACTAAACACCATGACATAATCACCTTAAATTATAAATTTGTCGGCATTTTTAGATCTAAAGCTGGTTTTTGTCAAGGAATAAAGGGTTCGCTTCTATGGGCTCTCCCCTTTATAGCTTCTTTTTTAACACATCCACAGCAGCTTTAGCCGCTGTAACAGTTGCAGGATCATCAGATAACAATGAAATACATTCAATAAAGGGTGACAGGTCGGCACCAGGAACTGTATCAATTGTGTTTGAAGTGTAGTTGGATACGGTCACTTTATTGTTGAAGAGATCCTGGGCCGCACCTGCACATTTGGGGTTCTGGGTCGCGTTAATCAGGCTGGTGATGATTTCTCCTTTTGACATTCCACCATTGAGCGCAGCCACCCAGAAGTTAATACCATTCGGATCATCTTCATAGTCTTTGCCCAGGGTGTTCAGATAAATGTGCTCGATAAATGCCTGATTGCTGTCCAGGGCGGGTCCAAAATATTTTTTTGCAGCCTGGGAATCCAACATGGACCTGGCTGCCACCTGCATAACGGGTTCCTCAGATGTATCGGTTGTGCCCATCCAGAAATTATTACCGTTTCCTTCCGAGGCCCTTCCAAAGATGGAGACATAGAGCTGGGAAACCTGGGTCTGGGTTAAGTAACAAATGTCTCCCTGGTATGCCTGGGGGGCCGGTGGATAGGATCCGGTTATCCAGGTGTGATCCTGTATATCGTGGTTGCGAAACTCATCATCGGACTTCATGTAGTAGTCGTCATACACAATCCCAGGCTGATCCGGGGATGGATCATCCCACGTTGCATCCATGTGGTACCAGTTTTTGCAGAGATATACCAGGTTCCATGCATGGTTCATTGCGTCGCTGGTGACGATTCTTACCTTAATTCCCGCTTTCTGCAGCATTTTATATGATAGAAGGGCGTAGCCCTGACATACTGCTTTGCCATCAAACAATGCTTCGTAGGCACTGAAATTGGTACCCGATGTATCATATTCAAGGTTTAAAACAATCCAGTCATGTATCGTTTTAACCTTTTGGCCATTGTCCATGTCCTGGCTGATTATGCCGGATAATATTTCATCGACCATTTGAGTGATATCATTTTCTTCGTCATATGTTGTAAGGTACTCTACGTTGTACTTGATGGTTACATCTCCATCATATCCGTTATAATCATACTGGTATCTTTCATAAGACAGATTAAGATAATCATCATTTGCCATGATCTCGTCATTGATTGTCTTCAATTGGGCCGATAATTCGTTAAAGAAAAAATCGTAGTAAATGCGGATGCTGAAATTTCGTGTTCGACTGGTGTAGAAATCCTTTAAGGTCGATTTCAGTTCGCTATACGAATTGCATTCCACTGGGAGCGAATATGCGGAGACTCTCCTGCTTGAATCTGTTGAAGATTGTTTGGAAAGGTGTTGGTAAATAGGATTTACAGCTGTGAATTGGACTCTGTTTGAAGCCGTGCTGTCTGAATGACCGTTCAAAATAAGAACCATTGTAAAAAGGAAAATTAACCCATTAACAAATTTCATAAATCGCGCCTTTGTATTTTAACATCGATCCAGGTCGTTTGGGGAAAATGGTTTTTTTATAAAAACACTAGTCACAAGCTGCATCTTGTGTCAATCGAATAATGAAAAAAGGACGTTCCTCTTATCCGAAAGGCAAAACAGATAAGAGAAACGCCCCTTTGGGTGTAAACGGTCATTTTATTGTTGAAGCGGTCCTGGGGAAGGCTCAGCAGTTTTGGGAACATCAGCATCAATCGTAGCCTTGACTGTATCCACGCTTGTCGCATCTGCGGAGACACTGGATATATATCGCGTAAGAGCAGAGTTTTTATCGTCAGGATTTGGTTCGGCAATGTTGTCGGCAGCGTAGTTTGAAACAGTAACCTTGTTGATGAACGTATTCTGGGCAGACTTACCGGCATTAGCAGGCTTCATGACAGCGTCGATCATGCTGACAACGATATCCGCTCTTGACATTCCCCCATCGAGGGCAGCCACCCAGAAGGCTTCGCCTTCAGGATCTTCTCCAGCGGCTTTGCCAAGGGTGTTTACATAGATGTGCTGGATAAAAGCCGCGTTGGTGTCCACTGAAGTTCCGAAATAAGCTAATGCTCCTTCAGATTCCAGCATGGAACCTGCTGCAGTGTTCATAGCGGGCGAGCCCTGCCAGAATCTGTTACCGTTTCCTTCTGAAGCCCTGCCAAAGATTGTCACATAGAGTTGGGACACCTGGGTTTGGGTCAACTTATAATCGGGATCGCCAGGGGCAGGCTGGTCGTTGCCGTCACAGTCCTGATCAATGCCGTCTCCTGGAATTTCTGTTGCTCCGGGATGGATGGTTGGGTCAAAATCGTCGCAATCGGTATTGTTTGCAACATATCCTGATGGTAGCATTATTGTTTCAAACGGGCTTTCAGGATCGCCATACCCGTCTTCGTCAAAATCACGGTAATAGGTGACGGAGGGATCCGGGTCTACCGGGGGCTGCGTTGGAATGGATATGGTGGATGTCAGTGTGACGGGTAGGACCGCGTTTGGATCATCCCAGTTCCCGATGTTAAATTTCTGGTCGTCAAGTTGGAGGACCTCTTCATAAGAAGCGTTTAGATTCCGAATCTGGGTCTTTAGGCTGAGAGAGGTACAAAGCACATAGTAGATATCCGGATCGTCAACCAGGTCGATGGTGATGCTGTCCTCAGGGGTGTCCTTGTCTAACTCTAACGGTGTTGTGTAGGCCTGGAGGGACTGATCCGCTGTTTTACTGAAGGTCATGACCTGGACGGTCGCTTTTAACTTGTAACCGAAATAGGGATCTGCGGGTACCAGGGGATCCTCTGGAACCAGGGGAGCGTGGGTTTCCCAGTTGTGGTTCAATACGTCAAAATTGAGATCACCTGAAATAGAGACGTCAAGCCTTACTGTTTCGGTTGCGGTGGAAGTGAAATTTCTAAAAGTTGAGGAACCCGGCGTCTGAACGATGTCTACGGCGTCTTCCTGGACAAAATTGCTGTAATTGAACGTTGAAGCAATTGTATTGACAAAACCGTTCTCAATGACAGCGCCCCCTGCCCGGGCAATGGGGTTTGCCAATGCGCCACTGGTATACTCTTGCTGGTGATCGCTGACAGCGGTCAAGGTGATGTCGGTTATTTCCGGGAGGAGGTTGGTTTGATGTTCGTAGTAAAACAGTCCCGGATCAACATTGAAATTTAGAAATCCGCCGCCATTTATTGGAATGTTGAAGCTTACCTGGGGGGCACCTCCCTTGAAAAAGGTTGGATCAACTTTGTCCCAGACGATGGTTGCCTGGGTGGCAGTTACGGTGAGTAATAAAAACAGTGCCGCTAAGACAGCTGTTCGCTTGTTCATCTGGTTACCTCCTTGGTTTTAATTAAGGTGTGTAACCATTTCCCAATAGCAAAAACTATACCAGTTTTTCAGTGCCGGGTGTCATGTCGGGTGGGACAGCATTCATGAAGGCGGTTGTTTGTTTCTGTTTGTGGTGAGCTGTTTGCGGGGGAGTATGAGTGTTACTTTTATTACATAGAATAGTGTTACTTTTATTACATATATTTGGGTGGTATGGCATTGGGTTCCAATGATTTCAACGCGACCCAATGATTTTTTACTATTGTTGACCGGCCTGGCAGGGGGAGAAGACAAAGGGGACGCTTCTGCAGAAGCGTCCCCTTTTGATTTTGGATCATCCTTCGCGCATGGAGCGGTCGGCGTTGATCAGCAGGGGTTCCAGAAGGTAGCTTATCACGCTGCGTTTCTCCGTTGTGATGTAGCAGGCGGCAGGCATGCCAGGAGAGAGATAGGCGTTGTTCTCCTTGAGATCCTTCTGGGTCACTTCAATATGGGCAATGTAGTAGCTCGTCATCCCCCTGGGGGTCTGTTCCGTGATGAGATCCGGTGCGATATAGGTTACGATGCCGGGAACAGGCGGGGTGATGTTCCGGTTGAATGCACTGAGCTGTACCTTGGTCTCCTGTCCGTTGTGGACCCTGGTGATATCCTGGGGATTTACCCGGGCACTGATGATCAGCTTTGAGTTGGCAGGAACAATGTCAAGGAGGGGCATACCCGGGTTGATTACACCTGAGTCTTCCGAATGGACGCGCATGTTGATCACCTCGCCGCTGATGGGAGCCCTTACGGTCAGCCGGGTCTGGGTATCCTGGGCCGGTTTGATCTGCTCTTTGATCTCAAATATGAGATCCTTTGTTTCGCCAAGCTGTGTGATCGCCTTTTCACGATACTGGTTCTTTATGTCAACGATCCTGAGCTTGTATTCCTCGATCATCTGCCGGTATTCAGCCATGTCCTGCTTCAGCTTTCCCCGGCGGCCCTTATGCTCTGAAAGCCTTCGCTGGAGCTCCATGAGCTCGGGCTTGCCCATGTAGTTCTCCTGGAACAGCCCTTTTTTAACGTCAACCTCCTCTTCCAGGTTGGCAATGATCTCTTTCTGGGTGGTGAACTCTTCGTCCGCACCATCGATCCTGTTGCCCAGCTGCTTTATCTGGGAGTGATAGAGGGAGATCTTGCCTTCGATGTCTGAGCGGCGGGAGAGGAAAATATCATTTTCCGCCTCCATGGCCTTGACCGCATATTTATCCCCTTGCTGATTGAGCAGCCTCTCTGACCAGGTGATCCGGGGAGCCATCTCAACTTCGGCAGTGAGGCGGTCATATTCGGCAAGTTTCGTATCGAGCCTTCCCTCGAGGAGGTCAACGTTTGCCTCGACCCTGATGCTTTTCAGCCGGATGAGAATGTCGTCCTTTTTAACCTTGTCGCCCTCTTTGACAAGGATTTCATCGATGATGCCACCCTCCAGGTGCTGCACGATTTTCCGCTCTCCGGAAACCTTGACCGTACCCGGGGCAATCACAGCACCTTGAAACGGGAAAAATACAGACCAGGCTGCGAGACCGCCAAAAAAGCAAAAAATAACCAACAGCCCGGCAATGATGAATTTGGTTGGATTTGTATTTAAAAGTGGGTTTTTTTCCATTGTATATCTCCCGATTAATTCTGCTTGGTTTGTTCGACGGCCGGAGTTGCCTGCACCTGCTGTCGGGGTTGAACTTGTTTTTGCTGCTGCTGCTGGTTTGTCAGTTTGGCAAGGACATCCTTACTTGGACCGAACATGGCAACCTGACCGTCTTTGAGCATTAAGAGCCTGTCCGTGTTTACCAGGAGATTGGGTCTGTCCGTGACGATAACCACACTCTTTTTCTCCTGTCTCAATATCTGCAATGTCATGAACAATGCCTTGAATCCGGCGTCATCCAGGTTCAGGTGGGGTTCATCCATGACAATCACCTGGGGATCATTGTACAGGGCCCGTGCAAGGGCAATCTGTTGCCGCTGGCCGCAGGAGAGGTTTTTTCCGGTATTGTCGATCATGAAATCATATCCCTGGGGAAGCTTCAGGATCATATCGTGGCAGTATGCCTTTTTTGCGGCAAGGATCACCTTGTCTGAATCGACCTTCTTCAACCTTGCGATGTTTTCACCGATGGTGCCGGGGAAAAATTCCGTCTCCTGGGGCAGATAGCCCAGGTGTTCTCCCAGGTCCTCGCGTTTCCACTGGGCGATTTCTCCGCCATCCAGCCGCATTTTTCCGGCCAGGGCAGGCCATATACCGAGAATCACCCTGGCAAGGGATGTCTTGCCGGCTGCTGCAGGTCCGAAAATGCCCAGGGTCTCTCCCGGCTCAAGGTGGAACGATATGTTACGAAGGAGGGTCCGGTTTTGCACGGCAAGGGTGACACTCTCTGCCTGGAGCCTTCCCTCGGGCCTGGGCAGATCGAGGGTGCTGGTGGGCTCTTCCGTATCAAGGAAATGTGTCAGCCGTTTATAGGCGGCAAGGGCTTCAACCGATGATTTGACAGATTCAAAACTCAGATCAAGGGGGGAAAAGAGCCGGGCCATGATGATGACGGCGGCAAAAATGACGCCAACGGTAATTTCATGGTTAAAAAACAGATAGGTACCGGTTCCGAAAATGCCTGCGATAGAGAGTCCCTGGAGGGTGGCTTTTACGGCACCGATGGTGCATCTGTTGGTTTCAGCCTCATGGGTGTTCTTCCGGATCTCCCGGTCAGCCCTGGCGTATTTGTCTGCCACATCGGCGAGCATGCCCATTCCTGTGATGAGCTCTGCATTGCGGAGCGTTGCCGACAGAAAGCTTGCACCGGCGGCAACAGAGGCCTGGGAGGCCGTATACCGCTTTTTATTAAGGAGCCTTAACAGGAGCTGGAAAAGGGCGACCATGCCAAGGCCGACCGTTGCCACAAGCCCCATGAGCGGATGCATGACATAGAGCATAACAAGGTAGAGCGCCACCCAGGGAAGATCCAGGAATCTTAAAATTCTGAAGCTTGTAATTGCCTCCCTGAAGAGCATCAGGTCCTGCAATCCGTTGCTGTAACCCGGCTTGTTGACGGCTATTGCATCGTTGTGCATGGTGGACAGAACATGGGGCAATAATTTTTTTTCCATGCCAAGGCCAGCCTGGAGCAGCATCTTGGAACGAATATAGTCCAGAATACCCATGATGATCAGCGAAAAAAGTGTGAGTGCGCTCAGGGTCAAAAGGGTAGCCGTGCTGAAGCTGTACAGCACACGGTCGTAAATGACCATCATGTATATGGGGACAATGAGGTAGATGAGGTTTATGCACATCCCGAAAAAAGAGATGAAAGCAAAATATTTAAACCAGGATTTTAAGTTGTCACGCATTCATTTTCTCCATCATTGTATTTCTCCTGTCAAAGCCCGTCCAAACACTTCGTCCCTGTTTCCAAAATCCGGCGCACACCCCTGTTTCAGAACGAGAATCTTGTCTACACTGGACAAAAGGCTTGGTTTGTGGGTAATCATTATAACTGTTGTTCCCTGGGCCTTTAATCGTTCCAGGGCATTAACCAGGGCAATCTCACCTGCTTCATCCAGGTTTGAATTGGGTTCATCCAGTATCACCAGGGCCGGGTTTCCGTACATGGCCCTGGCAAGCCCAACCCGTTGCCGCTGACCTCCTGAAAGACTCAGGCCTGCCTCTCCAATATCTGTTTCATATCCTTGAAGGAATCTGAGAATCACTTCATGGGCTCCTGCCATCTTTGCGGCCCTGACCACCTCTTTTGAATCTACGGTGCCCATGCGGGCAATGTTTTCACTGACAGTGCCTGTGAAAAGTTCCACACCCTGGGGCAGATAACCGACAAAGGGTCCGAGGGCCTCGGGATCAAGCTTGCCGACCTCGTGGCCGTCAAAGAGAATCTCTCCTGCGCCCGGCTCCCAGATTCCCAGCAGCATCCTGCACAGGGAGGTCTTGCCGGCGCCGTTATGGCCGATCAAGCCCATGCTTTCACCCGGTTTCAGGGTAAAGGAGACGTCTTGAAGGATGGTCTTATCGCCGATTTCAAGGGCAACGTTGGTGACCTCAAGTTCTCCCCTGAGGCTTTCGGGGGTGATCAGTTCACCCTCCCTTGAATCGTTCAGCAGTCTGTTGAGGCGCTTGTAGGACGCCTTTGCGCCTATGGTCTGCTTCCAGGCGCCAATGCCCTGCTGTACGGGCGCAAGGGCCCGGCCCATGATGATGGATGCGGCAATGATCGATCCCATGTTGACTTCATTCTTTATGACGAGCAGCGCACCCACGCAGTAGATAAGCACCTGCATAAAAGCCCTGAAACTTGTGCTCACGGCATTGAGGACCTGGCCTTTTTTGCCGGCAGTCTCCTGGGCCGCCATCTCCTGGTCGTTGATCCTGTTCCAGTGTCGGGCTGTATTACCTATCATCCCCATGCTCTTGAGCATTTCCGCATTGCGAAGGCTCTTGAGAACAAATTTTCTCTCCTGGCCTTTTAAATCATTGATCGCTTCAAGATCATCTTTTGTCAGGGTGTTCTGCAGCAGTCCCAGGATTAAAATAACAGCTGCACCCCCTGTTGCCGTAAGGCCCAGGATGGGATGCATCAGAAAAATGACCCCCAGGTAGATCGGAATCCAGGGAACATCAAAAAAAGCGAAAATGGCATTGCCTGCAAAATAGTTCCTGAGGGTGTTTATATCCGCAAGCCCTTGATTGTATTGGGGGGTGTCTACCCTTGAGGAGTCCCTCAGCATATCCTTTAAGACCCTGCGGCCAAGGAGCTTGTCCATCTTGATTCCGGCCTTGACCAGAATCCTGGAGCGGAGAAAATCAAGAATCCCAAGAACCAGAAGGGCAGCCACAGCACCGATGGTTACGGCATAAAGCGTTGAAAAGCTGGCGCTGGCAAGGACCCTGACATAGATCGCTTCCATATATATGGGGAAGGTCAGGTAGAGTGTGTTGATGAACAGGCTGAAGATGCCTGCAAAAACAAAATAGTTTAAACATTTGCGTAAAAAGTGTGCCATAAATTAAATCGCCCTGACTGCTCCTGTTGCTGCAGCAGGTTGTGGCTGCTGTGTTTCTGCAAGTTTGGCAAATACCTGATCCTTGGGACCGAAAAGAGCAACCCTGCCATCCTTCAGCACAAGGATTTTGTCCATGGACTGAAGCAGGCCCGGCTTGTGTGTAACCATGATACAGGTACACGACCGTGTCTCTTTGATGATCCTGAGGGTGTTTAAAAGCTCCTGTTCCCCCTGTTCATCCAGATTTGAGGTGGGTTCGTCCAGGACAAGCAGGCAGGGATCGCCATAGATGGCCCGGGCCAGCCCCAGTCTCTGTTTTTGCCCGCCTGAAAGCTGGATTCCGTCCCGGCTGTCAAGCAGGGTCTGGTATCCATCTTCAAGGGTTTCCACCAAAGCATGGAGCCCGCAGATCTTTGCTGTCTTTTCCACTTTCTCCATATCGACCTCTCCAAGCCTTGCGATGTTCTCTGCAACCGATGCAGGAAACAGCTCCACCTCCTGGGGAAGGTACCCGATGTGTTTGCCCACATGTTCCTGATCCCATAAAAAGAGGTCCATGCCATCCAGGGAGACCCTTCCTGTCATGGCTGGCCAGAGTCCGAGCAGAACACGGCAGAGTGTTGATTTGCCTGCCCCGTTCGGACCGATGATGCCCATGAAGTCTCCACAATCAAGCTTAAAAGAGACGCCCTGGAGGAGGAAACGTTCTCCTATCCTGAGGCTTACCTGATCCAGGTTCAGGTTTCCCCTGGGGGAGGGCAGGGCCATCTGGTCCTGATGCTGCTCAAGATGGGTTACAAAGGAGTTCAGTCTTTTGTACGCCTCCCTTGCCTGGAGCGTGGCTTTCCATGTGCCCATGACCTGCATCATCGGAGCCATGGCTCTGCCCATTATGATGGAGCCTGCAACCATGAGTCCTACGTCAAAGCCCTGGGTCAACGCATAGTAGGCGCCAAAAAAATAGATCACAACCTGGAGAAGGGTCTGCAGGGGTTTGATGATCGATTGTATCAATCCTGCATACTGGCTGCTCACGGTCTGGTTTATGATCACTTCGCGGTTGCCTTTTTCCCATCTGTCCGTGATTGCGCCGATCATGCCCATGCCATTGACAACTTCGGCATTGCGCAGAAAAGAGTCGATAAACCGCTGGTTTTTGCTGTTCTTTATGTTGGCATTCTTCATGCTGTCCCGGACAAGAAATTCCTGGAGTATGCTGAGACCGAGCATCATCAGCGCCCCTGTTGTTGCAATGGCGCCAAGAATCGGATGGAAGAGGAATACCAGACCAAGATAAAGGGGGGCCCAGGGCGCATCAAACAGCGCATAGATGCCTGGGTTGGTAAAAAAGTTTTTTATGGTTCCAAGGTCGTTCAGTACCTGCATGGAGGCCTGCTTCTGTATGCCGGCATGGTTGCTCAGCATGCCTGAATAAACCTTGTTGCGAAATCTTGAGTTCAGGTCATTGCCCGCAGTTGCAAGCAGTCTTGACCTAATATAATTGAAAAAACCAAGGACGATTAACGCGTAAACAGCTGCCACGGTAAAGGTTTCCAGGGAGTTCATGCTGTTGCTTACACAGACATTGCCGTAAATGACAAACATGTAAAAAGGGAATGTAAGCTGGAGTATATTAACGAAACAGCTTAAAAGTGCGGCAAACGTGAAATGCCTTTTCCAGTCATCTATAAACCTGTTCATAAAAGAATATCTTCATCAGACCACAAGGCAGGATCTTTTTTTGCACTGTTGCCCATTGGTTTTAAATTTCCCTCTTTTCTTTGGCCCAGGGAATCAAACAGCACATACAGCGCATACAAAACCAGGGGCCCCATGACCAGATACAAAAGCGTTACATCGATTGCTATTAAAACGCTGGGGCTTAACATGAAACAGACCTTTATTAATCGTTTACTTCAAAACCATTAATAGTATTGAAAATATTAGCTGAGGTCAAGGCCTAAAAATGGGCTTAACGGGTAACCGAATGGTGACGGTTCTCTTTTTAGTTTTTGTCAAAAGAGAACCGTCACCCAGAAGCGGCACCTATAAACGTTTCTTTATGCAAGCGCCTTTAAATTGGCAAGGGACTGCAGGTGGGTGGTTATCAGGCCCATGAGGCCGTTGCGCACCCATTTGGCGAGCACTGCATCTTCAAGTTTGTTAAGTTTTTCCATGTCAACGCATCTGAACCCGCCGATTGCGGATTTTTGCCCGTTCTGCTCAATGGCGACTTTTCTTTCAACCAGCACGTTATGGGCTTCAAGCTCCTGGCAGGCTGCTTGGGTGGCATTCAGCTCTGCCTGGAAGTTTTTCAGGAAATTGACGGCATTCTGTGTGATATCGGCAAGAGCGCCGTCCGCCGTGAACATGGGATCTCCCTGGCCGGCGGTGAAGTGGGGGGCTTCGGGGTCGATGCAGACGACAAACTTGTCCTTTGAATCCTCTTTGTCTGTGTTGGCAAGGATGAAGGGGTAGCGTCTGATGTGTGCCGGTACATAGGGCACTTTCCAGGAGCCGTCACTGTTTATATAAAGGTTTGTCTTTTGAATCAATGCAAAGAGCGCCAGCGGGGATGTTCCCTCCATGGGGAAGACAATGGGATAGTGGCGTGCTGCCATGGAAAATTCAGATGCACTCAACGGGGCGTTTAAAACCGTTGTTGCAAAATCAAAAGAATTGGTTTTGGCGAACCTGAGATCCTGGTGGGTGTCGTTGCTTAGGGCTTCAATTTTTTTAAACATTTATACCTCTTTATTTATTGATCCTTGTTTTTAGATGCTCAAAGTTAATGCGGAAAAACAAAAATGCAACCGCTATATCTGATTTTTAAGAAGAGAACGGTAAATGCGGCTGTATTTGTACCCCTGGGCTGTTTCGGTGAAGTTGGCCTGATAGTGCCGGAACCCATTGGCTGCGAACCGTTCATAAAGATTGTTGTCGTTTAGAATTCTGTTCATCGCCGATGAAAGAGACCGGCTGCATTCCGGTTTTACCACAAGGCCCGTATGGTTGTGCCGGTTTACCAGGCTTGTTCCCGTGCCAAGCTCGGTGGATATGAGCGGGGTTGAGAAATAGAGGCCTTCGAGTAATATCTGGCCGAACGCTTCCGCTGCTGCGATGGAGGGGAGAACAATGAATCGCGATCGTTGGATCAGAAGCTTAAGGTTGCTGTCCGACTGAAATCCCTTCAGGTGAACGTTGGTCAGCTTCTCTTTTTCTATTCGTGTTTTTAAATGGTCGTAAAGCGGGCCCTTTCCTACAATGACGATGTCTCCTTCAAACTTTTTTGAGGCATCCAGGAGGGTGTCAAGCCCCTTGTACCACCGCAAGACACCGACAAAAAGTGCATAGGGCTTTATGGTGCTTGTGAATTCTGTCATATGGACATCGGGGCAGGGCAGGTCTGCGAACCGGTTTTCGTCAAACCAGAGGCAGATCTCCTCAGTCTTGTCCTTGAATCCATGGAGATAGGGGGTGTTCTTGAACAGGTTTTTGCTGGTGACGCAGATTCGGTCGGCCCGGTTCAGGAATCGTTTGATCACAGGCAGATAAAGGGTCTTCAAGAGTCTGTTCTTGTGGATATCACAGTGGAAGGTCACCACCGTGGGCTTTTTGACCTGATGAAGCAGTGTCAGAAGCTCGGCCGTGGGCCAGGTGAAATGGTAGTGGAGGATATCCGTCGTTTTGCAGATGGTTCTGAACTGTTTTGCAAGGGAGAGACTGACAGGGTTGGAGTAACGGTCGAGGCTGCATTTATGAAATTTTGCGGTGATCCCGTCCGGGGTCGTCATCTCGTAGGATCTTTTTCCAACGGTAACAACGTCGACGCTATAACCGTCTTTGATTGCGTGGCGTCCAATCTGTCGTATGGCCTCCTCGAGTCCGCCGTTTGTCTCGGGAAAATATGTCTTGAAAATATGTGTTATTTTTGTCATGTAGGTTCGTATATCACAGCGGCAGGATGATTAAAACCGTCTATTGGCCGATCAATTATATTATATAAACGAAAGCGGACAGATTGGGTGATTTAAAACAGAAACGCAGATCCCGGCGAGTTCTTGTGACGGGTGCGACCGGGGTGGCAGGACCTGCCCTTGTGAATTTATTGCTTGAAAAAGGATATGATGTCAGGATCTTTTCCCGGCATTGTGCCTCCTCCAATGATTTTTCCGAAGCGGTTGAACGGTTCCAGGGGGATCTCCTTGACCGGCGGGCCGTTTCAATGGCTTTAAAAGATGTCCACGGCGTGTTCCACCTTGCCGCAAAACTCCATGACACCAAAGGTCTCTGCCAAGATGATGAAGAGTACCGGCGCATTAATGTTAAAGGAACCGATATCCTTGCCGGTGAAGCCCGTGCCGCCGGGGTAACCCGGCTTGTTTTTTTCAGTACCATCAATGTTTATGGTTGCTCAGGCAGGAATGAGATCTTTCATGAAGCATCTCCTGTTCATCCCCGGGACAGGTATTCCCGGTCAAAGCTTGAAGCTGAAAAACTTGTGCTTGGTGCGGGCCAGGATGGCGTGGATGGTTTTTCCGCTGTTGTTCTCAGGGTGGCTGCTGTTTACGGAAAACGGATGAAGGGCAATTACAAAACACTGGCCTTTTATTTAAAAATGGGTGGTTTCCTGCTGTTCGGCGACGGAGAGAATAAACGAACCCTGGTCTTTGACAAGGACCTGGCAGCAGCAGCCCTGCTTGCCCTTGAGCATCCCCGGGCCCGGGGAGAGATCTACAACATAACCGATGGCTATGTTCACTCTTTTAACGGGATTGTCTCTTCCATGTGTCGTTCCCTTGGGAGGAAAGATTCGTTTTTAAAAGTGCCGGAAAAACTGGTGGGGTTGATTGCCCGCCTTGAAAACAAGGTTCCCTTCTCCCTGGGGCTGTCCCGGTTCTCCAGGATGGCTGAAAAGCAGATGGAGAGCATCGCTGTTTCCGGTGAAAAAGTGCAAAGGGAGTTAGGTTTTGCGCCCGGGTACGACTTGAGTAAAGGCTGGAGAGAGCTGGCGGGTGAGGTAAAAGAACGTTGAGTTTTACAATTCTTTCAGATATAAGGAACTATTTTGTTGAAAATAATATTAAATCCTATAAATGCCTGTCCGAATATATGAATCGAAAATAAGATCATGACTTTGTTAAATGTTAGTTCTCTGTTGATTGCGTTTTGCCTTGGTGCCGGCGGTGCCCTTCTGTTTGTTGTATATGGTAACCGAATGGGGTTTGCCGATGAACCCAATCAACGAAGTTCCCACTCGTTGACCGTCCCTAAGGGCGGCGGAATCGGTATTGCGGCCGCATTTGTCCTTGCATCCATTCTCTATGGTCTGGATTTTTTTGTTTGGGCTCCTGTTGCCCTGGTGGTGGTGCTTGGCCTTGCCAGTGACCGGATGGAACTCTCTCCGTTGTTGCGGCTGGCCGTGCAGCTGTCCCTTGGCCTGATTCTTTTTGCGGCAGTGGAAGATTTCGGATCCTCCCTGCCCAATTACCTGATCGCTGCTTTTTTCTGGAGCCTTTTTATCTCCGGAACAGCCAACTTCTTCAACTTCATGGATGGGATTAACGGCATTGCCGGTATCTGTGCGGCCATAGGCTTTGCCTTTTTCTGCTGGTATGTCCCGGGTGTGGAAACCACAAATCACCTTGGAATGGTATTGGGTTGTGTCTTTATGGCCTGTCTGGGGTTTCTTCCTTTTAACATCCCTGTTGCCAGGGTGTTCATGGGGGATGCCGGTAGTCTCTTTCTGGGATTCCTGTTTGGGGGGATGGTCTGCATCGCTTCCGGATCCCTCTCGGACTTTGGGGTGTTGGTCTCCTTTTTGTTCCCCTTTTACGCCGATGCCATATCGACGCTCATGGTCAGGCTCAAGGATGGGGAAAATATTCTTGTGGCCCACAGAAGGCATCTTTACCAGCTTCTTGCAAATGAACTCTCCATGGCCCATTGGAAGGTCGCCTTGTTGTATGGGGCCGTACAGATTTTGGCTGGCGTCAGTGCCATAAGGGCCAGCAAGGCAGGTTCCTGGGCCGTGTTTTTGTTGCTGACCGTTCTTTTCGCCCTGTTCTTTATCGTTTCCTGGAACTTGAGAAAGCGGATTGAATCCAGGGAGCTTGTTCCCCGGGATATCAAGCAGCAGATTTTCTCAAAAAATATTCCCCTGGTTCTGATGGTCGATCTGATCCTGGTGATGTTTTCCTTGTGGGTGTCATGCATCATCCGGTTTGATAATTCAATACCGCTCTTTATTGCAGCCAATTTGAAAGATGTCCTTCCCCTTATCGTGATTATCAAGCTGTTGGTTTTTTCCTATTGCGATCTTTACAGGGGGATGTGGCGATATACCTCGGTTTCCGATATTTTGAACATCTTTAAGGCTGCTTTCTTTTCAACCCTTTTAATCGTCTCAACCGTGCTGTTTATCCATGGGTTTGAAGGTTTTCCACGGTCCGTCTTCATGGTCGACTGTGTGATTACGGTGTTCCTTGTGTCCCTTTTCAGGCTTTGCGTGAGGTTCTATTACGAACAGTCGAACAGCGAGTTCAGTTTTGAGGAGTTTTCCCTGGCAAATCTCTGGGCAAGCTTTGTTCCCCGAAAGAGCTCCTATAAAAAAATGCTGATCATAGGGGCCGGGGATTGCGGTGAAAAGATTTTCCGTGAGATCCAAAACAATCCTGCGGTTAAATTTAAGGTCGTGGGCTTTCTGGATGACAACCCTTCAAAGGTTGGAAAGAAGATCCACGGGGTGCTGGTGCTTAATTCCGTTGAGCAGCTTGAGTCGGCTGTCCATCGTGTTGGCGCAGAGGAGTTGCTCATTGCAGCCCCTTCGGCAACGGCAAAGGAGATGAAACGGATTGTCGGTTTCTGCGAGAAGAGTGGGCTCAAGTTCAGGACCATTCCAACCATGGGTGAGTTGATCAACGGTACGGTAACCGCGGGTGCTATCAGGGAAGTATCGTTCAGGGATCTGCTTGGAAGGAAACCGATTGAACTTGACCAGCAACGGGTGGGGGTTTGTCTGGATAATAAACGAATCCTTGTGACAGGCGCAGGCGGCTCCATCGGGTCGGAGCTGTGCCGGCAAATTTGCCGGTTCAGGCCCGAGTCTGTCATCCTGGTCGATTGGGCAGAAACGCCGCTGTTTGAGATCGACTACGAGCTTAAACGCCATTTTTCGGATATTCAAACTATTCCCGTGCTGGCGGATATCCAGGATAAGGCCCAGGTCAAAAGAATCTTCAGGGATAATTCACCACAGGTCGTGTTCCATGCTGCGGCTTATAAGCATGTTGCAATGCTGGAAAAACAGCCCTGGAAGGCTGTGAAGAACAATGTGTTTGGAACAATGAACGTTTCTGAAATTTCCAAAGAATTTTTTGTTGATCGCTTTGTCCTTGTTTCTACGGACAAGGCCGTGACGCCTACAAGCGTTATGGGTGCGTCTAAACGAATTGCCGAGATATACGTCCAGAACCAGAACCGGCAGGATAGCGCGGGCAGTACAAAGTTCATGACCGTTCGGTTCGGGAATGTTGCCGGCAGTTCCGGAAGCGTTGTTCCAATATTCAAAAAGCAGATACGGGAAGGTGGACCCGTAACCGTGACCCATCCGGATGTGTCCCGCTTCTTTATGACGATTCCCGAAGCTTCACAGCTGATTTTGCAGGCCGGTGCCATGGGAAAGGGGAACGAGATATTTATTCTTGACATGGGAAGGCCGATCAAGATCCTGAGCATGGCAAAGGATCTCATCAGGCTATACGGGTATGAACCCGATGTTGACATAAAAATCCAATACATTGGTCTCCGAAAAGGGGAGAAGTTGTTTGAGGAGCTTGTGTCAGACGGTGAGAATGTTGTCTCCACATCCCATAAAAGTATCATGGTTTTAAAAGGCAGGGAACGTTCCCTGGACAGAATCAACGGCAGCTTTGTTGCGCTGGATGGGTATGCCTTGAACCACGATGCAGCAAAAATTATGGAGGAGTTTCAAAAGATCGTTCCTGGTTATACTCCTTCCAACGTGGTTGATTCGTTTTACCCCCCGAATTAAATGGAGAAGGAAATATGAATGTTCTTGTGACAGGGGCTGCAGGATTTATCGGTTTCTTTTTAAGCAAAAAACTTCTTGAACGTGGAGACACGGTCGTTGGGGTGGACAATCTCAACGATTACTATGATGTTGCTTTAAAAAAGGGGCGGCTTGAGATCTTAAACCGCCTTGATGGCTTTTCCTTTGAACTGCTGGACATCTCAGACCGGGAGGGGGTTGAAAAGCTGTTCGCTGCCACCCGTTTCGATGTTGTGGTCAATCTTGCCGCCCAGGCAGGGGTTCGTTACAGTATCGATAATCCCCACGCCTATGTGGATTCCAACCTTACGGGATTTGCCAACCTCCTTGAGGGATGCCGTCATTCCAAACCCGCCCATTTTGTGTATGCTTCCTCAAGTTCCGTGTACGGTCAAAACAGAAAAATGCCGTTTTCCGTAACAGACACCGTGGATCACCCGGTATCGCTTTATGCTGCAACAAAGAAGTCCAACGAACTCATGGCCCATGCCTATGCCCATCTTTACTCAATTCCTGTGACCGGATTGCGTTTTTTTACAGTGTACGGCCCATGGGGTCGTCCGGATATGGCCTACTTCAAGTTCACCAAGGCGATCCTGGCGGGTGAACCCATCGATGTTTACAACCACGGCAACATGCGCCGGGATTTTACCTATATCGATGATATCATCAAGGGCGTGGTAAAGGTGATGGGTATTCCTCCGGAGAGAACCGCTGATAAGGAAAACAACGAAACCACGGCTCCCTATCGCCTCTACAACATTGGAAACAACGAACCCGTTGAACTTGGCCATTATATCGAGGTCCTGGAAAAGCATCTTGGGAAAAAGGCCGTGAAAAACATGTTGCCCATGCAACCGGGAGATGTGCCTGCCACCTATGCCGATATCGACAGCCTGACCCGGGATACCGGATTCAAGCCGGAGACCACCATTGACGAGGGCCTCGGTCATTTTGTTCGCTGGTACCGCAAATTTTACGCATAACAGGGACGCAATAATCGGGGATGCTTCTCCATAGAGAAGCGTCTCCCAGAAGCTCCTCTGAACCCCCTGAACCCACTGGAAAGGATTTTTGCATGAATATTACAATGATCGGAACCGGATATGTTGGGCTTGTTTCAGGCGCATGCTTTTCTGAAATGGGAAGCCGCGTGACTTGTGTAGACGTTGATGAAAAAAAGATCGAGAATTTGAAAAAGGGTATCCTGCCAATTTATGAACCGGGTCTTGAGGCCATGGTGGGTCAGAATTACCGGGAAGGGCTTCTGGGCTTTTCCACCTCCCTTGCCCATGCCATGAAGAGCTCAAGCATCTATTTTATTGCTGTTGGTACGCCTCCCGGAGAGGATGGTTCCGCAGATCTCAGCTATGTTCTCGGTGTTGCCGCTGAGATTGGAAAAAATCTCGAATCCTATGCCGTGATCGTGGATAAATCTACGGTTCCGGTGGGAACGGCAGACAAGGTCAGGGCCACAGTCCAAAGGGAGCTTGATCTGCGCGGGGTTGAGGTCGGGTTTGATGTTGTAAGTAACCCGGAGTTCCTCAAGGAGGGGGCTGCTTTAAACGATTTCATGAAGCCGGACAGGATCATTGTCGGGGCTGACACGGCCAGGGCCCGTAAGGAGATGAAACGGCTCTACGCTCCCTTTTCAAGGAACCGGGACAAGATTATCTTCATGAGCGTCAGGGACGCCGAGATGACCAAGTATGCCGCCAACTCCATGCTTGCAACCAAGATCTCCTTTATGAACGAGGTGGCCAACATCTGCGAGCACCTTGGTGTTGATGTGGAAAACGTGAGAAAGGGGATCGGATCCGATTCAAGGATCGGTTACTGCTTTATCTATCCCGGTTGTGGTTACGGCGGCTCCTGTTTTCCCAAGGATGTCAAGGCCCTGATTCGGACAAGCACGGAGATGGGCTTTGATCCGCGGCTTCTCACTGCGGTTGAAGAGCGCAACCAACTCCAGAAACAACGGCTGTTTCAGAAAATTGTGAGCCGGTTTGGAAACGATCTTTCCGGGCTTTCATTTGCCGTGTGGGGCCTGGCCTTTAAACCGGGTACCGATGACATGAGGGAAGCATCGTCCATTGTTCTTATTACTGAACTTGTGAAGGCCGGGGCAATTGTGCGCGCCTATGATCCGGTTGCTAAAAACGAGGCAAGGCGGGAATTTCCACCCCATTGGTTTGAAGAGAAAAGGCTTGTTCTGGTCGAACAGCCCTATGATGCCCTGGACGGTGCCTCTGCCATGATCCTTGTCACCGAATGGAAAATGTTTCGCCAGCCGGATTTCAACGAGATGAAAGAGCGCATGGCAGAGAGGGTTATCTTTGACGGACGAAACCAGTACGATCCCGAAGAGGCCAGGGAATCGGGGTTTGATTATTTCGGCATTGGCCGGTAACGTTTTTTTCTTGACAATTTTAGCTATGTTGTCAAAAATACATGGCAATTCTTTCATCTTCTTCCCCGCCGTCAACTCTATCTGAAAGGGGCTGCTTTTATAAGAATTTATAAGGTGACGCACCTGTTACCTTTTGGGAAACCGGGGTCAATAGTATTCCAAATCTTATAGGAGGGTAATATGAGGCAGGAAAAGAGACGTTTGGTACTGCTTGTCGCGGTAATCGCTTTTTTGTCCTTCACGTTGCCAGCACTGGCATCCGAAGGAAAGATTAACATCAACACGGCAACAGAAAAAGAGCTGTGCGTCCTGAAACGGGTTGGGCCGAAGTATGCAAAACGAATCATTAAATACCGCAACCAGGAGGGGGAGTTTAAAACCCCTAAAGATATTACCAGTGTAAAGGGGATAGGGCTCAAGACCTACGAGGCGAACAAGGCGATCATTGTCGTTAAGGATGGTAACTAACACCGGAAGGTTAAGGTCCCGATTTCCCAAAAGGTGCAACCTCCACTTGAAAATCATTGGTTTTGTATTATTATTTAAAACCATGCTGACTTGTCGGTGTGGTTTTTTGTTTTTAACGGGGCTGAATAGATGATAGGAGAATAGAAAATTTGGATATATCAAAGGCTTTTGCAAAACGATCGTTTCTTGTGATCATTGGTTTTATGTTGATGTTGATGCTGGGCGTGGATGCAGGTGCTTATTTCGGGATCGAAAGATTGTTACAGCTGCTTGCTTCCGACTCCTGGAATGCTGTCAGCATGTTGAAGCTGGTGTACGCGAATTATTTCAACTGGTTTCTGCCGGCTTCTGCCGCTGTCTTTGTCCTGTGCGGTTTTATCCTGTGGCTGGTCCTCAGGGGGAGCGTCTCATCGCTTTTGAAAAAACAGGAAGTTGAACAGCCCCTTACTAAGAAAGGGAAGAAGGATGCTGCCGACCATAGAATTGAGCAGGAGAGGCGACGACGGGTTTTTCTTCATGTGCTTTCTGTGCTCCAGCGTGAAGGCAGACTCCTCGATTTCTTTGACGAGGATCTCTCTCTCTATGATGATGAGCAGATTGGGGCTGCAGTCCGAAGCATCCAGGAGGATTGCAAAAAGACCGTTGGCAAGTATCTTGCTCCCAAGCCTGTGATCGACAAGGAAGAGGGGGACGAGGTGGTGGTGGATCTGGGATTTGACCCGGATGCCATCAAGCTCACCGGCAACGTGACTGGGAAACCGCCCTTTAAAGGAGTGCTGAGGCACCGGGGGTGGAAGGCCGGTAAAAGGGAGATTCCAAAACTTTCCGACGTGCTTGATTCTACCATTATTGTTCCTGCTGAAGTTGAGATGGAGTGATATACCGGGGTCAGGCTTAGCTTATTGGTGTAAATTGCTTGTATCTTTGAGTCTATTCGCAATAAGCTAAGCCTGACCCCTATAACGCTAAACGTATTTTTTTATATTATTGACAGGTTTAGAACAAACGGAGTGCTTTCGTGAAAAATGCCCGCTACATTGTCGGTATCGATCTTGGAACAACCAACAGCGTTGTGGCTTACACCGATGCCGTAACAACCGATGAGTCCGAAATAAAGGTTTTTAAAATACCCCAACTCACAGGAGCCGGTGTCCTTGAGGCGCGGGAGGCTCTTCCATCCTTCCTCTACTTGCTGGAGGGGGTTGAGGTCTCGGACGCTTCCCTTGCACTGCCGTGGAGCGATCAAAATACGATTACGGCGGGAGAGTTTGCAAGGGAGCGGGGAGCCGAAGTGCCCCACAAGCTGATCAGCTCATCAAAGTCCTGGCTCTGCAATGCCCAGGTCGACCGGGAGGCTGCAGTACTTCCCTGGGAAAGTACGGGTGATGTTGAGAAGATCTCTCCGGTGAGGGCTTCAAGCAGTATCCTCTCCCATATCAGGCAGGCATGGAATTTTGAGATGGCCGGAAACGATGACGCTCTTCTCCTTGAGAACCAGGAGATCTATTTGACGGTCCCGGCATCCTTTGATGCTGTGGCAAGGGAGCTCACCGTGGAGGCCGCCCACATGGCGGGGTTGACCGATATCACCCTTATCGAAGAGCCCCAGGCGGCTTTCTACTCCTGGATCGACAGGTCCGGGGATGACTGGCGGGACAAGGTTGAAAAAGGTGACCTTGTTCTTGTCTGCGACATCGGGGGCGGAACCAGTGATTTCAGCCTCATCGAGGTTCAGGAAGAGGAGGGGGGAGCTCTTTCCCTTGAGCGTCTTGCCGTGGGAGAGCATCTTCTCGTGGGTGGCGACAATATCGATCTTGCCCTGAGCTATTTCCTTGCATCAAAGCTGCAGGAAAAGGGGAAACAACTGGATGCCTGGCAGATGAGGGGTCTTGTACACTCCTGTAGAAAAGCAAAGGAGTCTCTTTTTACAGGGGATAGTCCGGGAGAGTATCCTGTGACGATCCTGGGGAGGGGGTCCGGCCTTATCAAGGGAACCATCAAGTCAAAGCTTGAGCACGCTGATGTTGAGAAGATCGTCCTGGACGGTTTTTTCCCGGAAACGGGTCTTGATCAGCCCCCCGCCCAAACCAATATGAGCGGCATCCGGGAGTTTGGCCTCACCTATGAGGCAGATCCTGGCATCACCCGCCACCTGGCCAAATTTATTTCGGCCCACAGGGACGACCAGGGCCAGGTGCGCCTGCCCACGGCCGTTGTGTTCAACGGTGGTGTGATGAAATCCCCTGCCTTTCGGGAGCGTGTCTTGGAGACCCTGGCCTCCTGGAGCGAAGCCGAGGGTCAGGGAACGATCCGGGAGATTGACACCGGCGATTTTGACTTGAGTGTTGCAAGGGGAGCTGCCTATTACGGCCGTGCCGCAAAGGGCGACGGCATTCGAATCCGGGGCGGACTCGGCTGTTCCTATTATCTGGCCGTCGAGGCCTCCATGCCGTCAATTCCCGGCATCGTCCTGCCGACCCGGGCCCTGTGCATCGCCCCATTTGGCATGGAAGAGGGGACCGGAGCTGTGAACGAAGGCCGGCTCTTCAACCTGGTTGTCGGGGACGTCGTTCGGTTCGATATCATGACGTCAACCATACGTCACCAGGATGTGGTGGGTAACATCGTCGACAACTGGGAGCAGGAGGATATACGGGAGCTATCGACCATCGAGACCATTCTCGAGGGGGAAGCGAATACGGTTCTTCCGGTGACCTTTGAGGTGAGACTCACCGAAATAGGCACCCTTGAGTTCTGGGCCTGTTCACGGGACGATGACCGGCGATGGAAGCTTGAGTTCAATGTGCGGCCGAAATCAGAATAAAAAAAAGTAAAAAAGGGTAATAAAAAGGGGGCGCTTCTCTCTATAAAAAAGGGGACGTTTCTCTTCATGACCGAAGAGAAGCGTCCCCTAAAAGCGTCCCCCGGCGAACGACCCCTCTAAAGGAGCTTGGTTTGGATTTCCAGGATAAAAATTTTGTAGTTGGCATCGATCTTGGCACAACCAATTGTGCCGTCTCCTACGTCGACCTCACGACTATAAACGATCAGGGCGGTAAGAGCCCCATAAAAACGTTTAACGTGCCCCAGCTGACCGGAGCCGGAGAATTTTCCGGGAGTCCGGTGCTTCCGTCGTTTCTCTATATCCCGGGGGATTACGATGTCTCGGGAGCCGCGTTAAAGCATCCCTGGAAAACCGAGGATGACAGATTTGTCGGCACCTTTGCCAGGGATCACGGTTCACAGGTGCCGTCCAGGCTTGTTTCGTCCGCCAAAAGCTGGCTCTGCCATGCACGGGCCGACAGGGAGGCGAAAATTCTTCCCTGGGGAGCCGAAGGTGTTGACAAGGTCTCGCCGGTTGCAGCAACGTCCCTCTACCTCAGGCACATCAGAAAGGCCTGGAACCACAACAAGCGGGACGAGGATCTCTTTCTCGAAAACCAGTTTGTCGTTATCACTGCGCCCGCCTCCTTTGATGAGGCTGCCAGGGAGTTTACCCTGAAAGCCGCCAAAGAAGCGGGGCTCGGGGCAAACGTCACCCTTCTCGAAGAACCCCTGGCCGCATTCTACGCATGGCTCGTTCTCCATGAAAAAGACTGGCAGAACCATGTCCGGCCCGACGATCTTATCCTGGTGTGTGATGTGGGCGGCGGTACCACCGATTTTACCCTGATCACCCTGAAAGAGTCCGAGGGTAGTCCCAGGTTCGAACGGCTTGCCGTTGGGGATCATCTGATCCTGGGGGGAGACAATATCGATCTTGCCCTGGCCAACCATGTGGAGTCAAAATTCAAGAAGCGGGAGCCGCTTACACCGGATCGCTGGAAGACCCTGTGCCACAAATGCCGGGATGCCAAAGAGAAAATCCTGGAACAGGGCCATGACTCGGTCAGGATCACTCTTAAGGGCCAGGGGCGGTCCGTTATCGCAGGAACCCTTGCTGCTGATCTTACAAGGGAGGATCTTGAAACAATCCTCTGTCAAGGTTTTTTCCCCGATGTCGCGCCGGAAGATAATCGTCGGAAAGCCTCCGGCAAAGCCATTGCGGAGTTTGGACTTCCCTATGAGCAGGAGCCTGCCATTACACGGCACATCGGCTGGTTTTTGGAAAAACACCGGGACGAGGTGAAACAACTCCTTGGAAAAGAACCCATGCCCGATCACATCCTCTTTAACGGGGGCTCCCTGAAACCTTCCCTTCTTCAGGAGAGGATCCGTAGTTCCATCCGGCACTGGTTTGGTTCGGAAAAAAGTGATCTCCCCACGCTTCTTGAAAACAGGAACCCAGATCTCTCCGTTGCCGTGGGAGCTTCCTACTACGGGCTTGTAAAGCAGGGTACCGGCGTCAGGGTGGGCAGCGGCAGTCCCAGGAGTTACTATGTGGGGGTTGCGACCCAGCAGGGCAGTCAGAACGGAGATGCAAAGGCGCTTTGTGTCGTGGAGCGGGGGCTTGATGAAGGGTCGGCCATCGAACTTCCCGGGATGGAGTTTGAGGTCCTGACCAATCAGCCGGTCTGCTTTGACATGTTCAGCTCAAGTTTTCGTTCCGGGGACAAAAGTGGTGATGTCATTTCCATTGATGACTCGTTGTCGCCAATGACGCCCATGCACACCGTTGTCAAGTTTGGCAAAAAAGGCGGGCAGCGAAGCGTGCCCGTGACCCTTGAACCGGAATATACCGAGATGGGCTCCCTTGCCATCTGGTGCCGGTCCAGTGTGTCAAGCCATAGATGGAAACTTGAGTTTCAGCTCAGGGATGAGCCTGTGTCTTTGAATGGTTCGGAAACCGAGGTGTTTGAATCGTCGGTAATTGAAGAGGCCTGTCTCTTGATCGATAAGGCTTTTTCAGACCCGTCCGGTTTAAAAGAGGTGGCAGGCCTTGTCAAGCAGCTTGAACGACTGGTCGAAAGACCGAAGAATCGCTGGCCTTTGTCTCTCTTGAGGGCCTTGGCAGACCGTCTCCTTGAAAAGGCCGATGCCAGAAGGCTGAGTCCGGAACATGAGGTGCGCTGGCTCAACATGACGGGGTTTTGTGCCCGTCCCGGCTTTGGCGATGCTTTTGATGAAGAGCGCATGCGTAAACTTTGGAAAATATACCTCGCAGGTCTTGCTTTTCCAAAGGCAAAACAGAATGTCAGCGAGTGGTGGATCTTTTGTCGTAGGATTGCAGGGGGGATGAAAGCCGGACAGCAGCGTCAGTTTTTCCAGGATATCACCCCTTATCTGCTTGCCTCCAACAGTTCTAAGAAACGGGTGTCTCCCCAGGAGTTGACCGAAATCTGGATGGCTGCGGCAAACATGGAGCGCCTTCTTGTGAAGGATAAGGTTTCCCTGGGCAGGGCCATGGGTGCCATGCTGAAACCGGGGAAATCGCCGGCTCAGCTCTTCTGGGCATTTTCACGCATCGGTGCAAGGGAGCTTCTCTACGGATCCGTGGACAGGGTCGTTCCACCAAAGGAGGCGGCCGTATGGATCCGGAAGATGATCGGCAAACAGCAGAAGGCAAACGGTAACCTGGCAGCTGCCCTGGCCCAGATTGCCAGAAAGACAGGCGACAGAACCCGGGATTTCGATCCTGGAACCACATCCGATCTTCTTGAGTGGTTCGACGCCAACAATGCAAATCATTGTTCCGCCATTGTCAGGGAAAAAGCGTCCATTGCAGCAACCGAGACAACGGCTATCTTTGGTGAGAGTCTGCCCCAGGGTCTTGTTTTAAAGGGGTAGAGCCGGGTTTCGATTCAAGGGAGAGTCGTTATTGACGGGCGATGAAAAAAAAAGTTTAAATTATGTTAAAAAAGTGTTTGACATTTGTTTGGATTGGATCTATATTAGGTACGTCTTTGTGCAACAGTATTTCTTCTCGCAAAGATATCCAATACAATTTTTGATCTTTGAAAACTGGTTAGTGACAACAAGAGATGAAGCGTGTCTTTTGGGTGCTTTTGAAAGCACGTAAAAGATATTCAAAGAATTTAACTGGAGAGTTTGATTCTGGCTCAGAATGAACGCTGGCGGCGTGCTTAACACATGCAAGTCGAACGAGAAAGGGATTGCTT
>JAQYWC010000031.1 GCA_030145245.1 Desulfobacterium sp. | reverse complement strand
GTTGAAGGCACCAAGACCTACTATTTGTATGCCGAACAGGGCTTAATAGGCGAGTACGACAATACCGGCATAGAAATCAAATCCTATGGATATCTGCCTGGAACAGCCAACTCCGTTGCTCCATTATACACCAAAGAAAACGGCCAATATTACTGGTACCATAACGACCACATCGGAACCCCCCAGCAGCTTGTGGATGACACAGGAACCATAACCTGGGAAGCCAGATATACAGGCTTTGGTAAAGCAAGCCTTGAAACCCAAACCATCACCAGCAACCTGCGCCTGCCCGGCCAGTACTATGATGCCGAAACCGGCCTGCACTATAACGGTAACCGGTACTATGATCCAGATACCGGTCGGTATCTGAGAACAGATCCCCTTGGGATTGATGGCGGCCTGAATCTCTATGTCTATGCCCTGAACAGCCCCTTGATGTTCACTGATCCCGACGGGTTGGTGGCACGAGATCCTCATAACTGGCTTGCAGGCGCAGGGCTGGCTCCTGGATTGGGGATTGTACCGGATATTGTAGATACGCTTTTGTATCTCGCTGAAGGTGACTATAAAAATGCAGGGATGTCTGGTATAGCAGCCATTCCTATCCTTGGTCAGGCCTCCAGAGGCGTACAGTATGCGGCAAAATATGGCGACGAAGCTGTAGATATTGCTAAAAATGTTTACAAAAATGCCGATGAGGTTATTGGAGCAGGGCAAAGTACCAAAAGACTTACTACAAATGTTATTACTGATTCTAATAGGCTCTTGCCTGCTCCAAAGAGTACAGGAAAAATATTAGTTTACCAGTCTGTTGATGAGGTTGGCAATACTAATTATGTCGGAATAACAAATAATCTTGAAAGGCGTGCAGCAGAGCACCTCAGGGTAAAGGAATTTCCATAGATTCAATACCTGGCTTAAAAATTTCTTCACGTGCTGATGCGAGAGCTGTAGAACAAGTTCTTATTGAGTCGCATGGTCTACAAAATAATGGTGGTACGTTGATGAATAAAATAAACAGCATTGCTAAAACTAATCCCAAATATGCTGATGCTCTACAACGAGGAAAGGAATTGTTGAGCAAAGCAAAATATCCAGGATTTTAAGGTGACATGATGGAAAAATTGAAAATAGGTGACATAATCGAAATTAAAACAGCTAAAGGATTCGCTTATGCTCAATATACTCATAAACACAAAACATATGGAGCGCTTATAAGAGTGTTTGATGAAATATATAACAAACGACCACAATTTGATAAGAACTTTATATCTCAAGAAATACGCTTTTCTACATTTTTTCCTCTCCAAGTAGCCATAAAAAAAGGAATTTTCGAAATTGTAAAGAATGAAACTATCCGGCAAGAATTAATCACATTTCCAGTTTTTAGGGCTGGTGCCATTGATCCAGCGACCAAAAAAGTTAGCAATTGGTGGCTATGGGATGGTGAAGAGGAATGGGAAGTTGGAAAATTATCGCAAGATCAACTTAATCTTCCGATAAGGGGAGTATGGAATGATACTTTACTAATAAAGCGACTTGAATCAGATTGGCGACCTGAAACCGATCCCACAACTTAATATAGTAGGCCTGGGATCAGGCCTTGATTATTGCATAGAAAGCAGTTGAACAAACTGCTTCCTATGTCACATTAGTTGTGATTTGCCAAAATCCCATCATAGTTTATGCCAAATTAGAGGTCATAAGATTTAGACCATTTTGGAGTACTTTCCCAAATGAAAATGGTTTTTTTGAAAGGCACAATAACAATATTGTTTTTTTGTTGGCCTTTATATGCATTGCTCTGTAGTTTTTCAAGATATGATGAAAGTGTGGGGAATAGCAAATAATGATCAGATCATTGTTCTGTGTGATCAATAACCGTCACCATTTTTATTATTTTTATTTGCCCCATAAAGCTGTATCGAATAAAAAAGAAATACCATGACCCCTGCAAAAAAAATCCATTACACCATGAGTTTAGAACTCATAAGCTTTATTCTTTTCTTTGCCGGGATATCGCAGGCAGCAGTTCCCGGACCAGAATATACAACCTCCACAATGGAATGTCCGTTCACCCCGGAACTTACGGTTTTAGCCGTAGATCTTGACCCTGATCCTGTCAAAATTTTCAAATGGATATATAACAACATTGCATCCCCAAAAAACATGCTTAAGGACGGCAGCTCGATACAGATCAGGCCGTTTTACACAAAATCCCGGCTGGGTGCACAGACTACCTATCATGCAGGTCACTAACCATGGGCAAAATGTTGATGAGGCCGTTAACCGCCTGATCTCCAAAAGTTATATACGTAATGCTCAAATCTATGGCTGGGGGTTAAACCATTCGTTCATGGTGGATGCCCTTGACTCGGCCCTTGGGACCAAAGCGTTGGGTTGTCTGTCCATTGATCTTAAAGATGCCGATGAAACACCATTGACTGATTTGGGAAAACTGGTTCTTGAGTCCTGGGGGCCGGTACAGGGGCCTGAAAATACCAAATACGGCTGGGTTCCTGGAAAAGATATCAGTGTTTTTGTTTCCGCTGCCGTATACAGTGTCACACTGCCGGGACCCTCAATCTCCGGCTGGCTGACCAACCTGCAACAGGCAAACGGATCATTTGAGAATAATATAACCGATACAGCAGGGATGCTGATCTGGCAGCCGGACATTATTCCGGATAAGGCTGCTGCCCGGCAGTATCTGGTTTCAACGCAGCTCATGAACGGCAGTTGGGAAAACGATCCGTATCTTACCGGTTTATGCCTGGAGGCGTTACTCAAATGAAAAACATAAAAGATCATACAGAGAATGCGGATGGAACAGGGGCTTCCACAACGGGGACAACACCTACCATACGGCTCCCGGCGTCACCTATACGGTCAGAAAGGATGGAACGGATTATAAAATCAAGTTCCGGAACAACACAGGGTTTGTGTTCAACTCCGACGGCTTTTTAACCTGCAAGCAGGACGCATATGGCAACTATCTGTTGTTTGGATATCAGACCTTGGGAACAACATCACTTGGTTCACCTGCCTGAAAAATCAGTCCGACCCTCAAAACAATAGGCACAACTTGGTACATCAATAACCTGACTGATCTCATATCAATGGTTGGAGAAATTTGCAATTGGTGGGCTGAGAATTAAAGAATGATTGTTGTTATTAATACTTCTCACCGGCACGATGGCGTTGCCTGAGGGGGTATATCGAGGTTCTGTCGCCATCTACCCCCCCCCCTGATACTGAGCATCCACTTTATCGTGAATAATAGAAGTTTTAAACATTGATGTCTGTTGCTCTTTGACAAGGGTATTTTACGGATATTAGAAAAGTACTGCGTACTAAAGAGTTTTCTTGACAAGCTATAAAGTTTGGCATATTAAACTTTTCTTGAAGAAGCAAAACGTTTTGCTGTCTGCTTAATCCATACGGTTAATAAAAGAAAGGGGCACCGACCCCTTGTAAGGGAGAAAAAAAGATGAACGGAAAAGTGTTGAAAGGTCTTTTGCTGGCCCTGTCCGCCACCCTGGCCTGGGGCGGCCTGGCAGGGGCAAAAGAAACCGTGGTTGCAGATAAAATCGTGGTCACGGCCACCAAAACAGAGACCAGTGTGGCGGATGTTCCTGCTAGTGTAGAGATCGTCACCCAGGAAGAAATTCGCAGGATGGAAGGCGCCACGGTGACCGATGTGCTGAAGTATTCCACCGGTATCAATTTCTCTTCCAACATGGCTCGGACGACGCCCTCCATCCGGGGGATGAACGGCAGGCACACGCTGCTTCTCATCGACGGCAAGCGCATGGCAGGTCCTTTGGGAAAATTTAATGAAACCGACCGCATGACCCTTGAGAATGTTGAACGGATCGAAATCATCCGGGGCCCCATGAGTACCCTGTACGGATCAGAGGCCATGGGCGGGGTTATCAATGTTATCACCAAAAAGCCTGGGGCCATATCGGCCGTTGCCGGGATGAAGTACGGTGCCTATGACCGGGATTCCGATTTCAGCGAAGCCTACTTTAACCTGAGCCTGGGCGGGGAAAAGATGGGCCGGTTCGGATTGAATCTTTCGGGTCAGGTGATGGACGGCAATGCCTTGATGAACAGTGAAGAGGTGTCCCTCACCCCGGATAAGGAGCTCCGGAGCGTAAACGGAAAGCTCACCTGTCAGTTTACCGATGCCCTCTCTTCCATCCTGACCCTGGGCTATACCGACGATGAGGTGAAGAACCAGCTTTTGAGCACCTATCTCAGAAGTTCTGACAATTCGTGCGAACGCTTTGATTCCTCCCTGGAGTTGCAATACAAAACCCCTGGACTCACGGCCATTCTCCGGGGGTACCATTCGGATTACGACAAGGAGTATGAGAGCCGGTATCTGGAGGATTACCTCAGCAGGAAAACCCTCCACCCAACAGGAGAACTAAAGGATTTTGACTCGGGAGAGAGAAAAACCACCGTCGTGGAAGGCCAGGTTTCCAAGGCTTTGGGCGAAAGCCATCTGGTCTCCATGGGAGGGGAATGGCGCAGGGAATTCCATCACAGCGCCCGCATGGATACCGGGGAGGGTAATTTCACCCTGACCCGGGAGGGCGTCACCGTCAAGGGATCTGAAAGCGAACCGGACAACTATGCCCTCTATCTTCAGGATGAATGGAGCATCGGCGACAAGTTGCTTATCATTCCTGGTTTGCGGTATGACGATCCCGAAGAGTTTGACAGTGAGATCAGTCCCAAGCTTGGGATCACATGGTTCTTGCGCCCGGATATGCGTCTGAAACTCAATTACGGTCACAGCTACGTGGCCCCGAGTGCCCCCCAGCTCTACAAGGACTGGTACGGCATGGGCGGCAAATACCATATCATTGGCAACAAGGATCTCAAGCCTGAGGTGAGCGACAGCTATGAGATCGCCCTGGAAGGTGAAAAAGGCCGTTTCAACGGGCGTATTGCCTATTTCTACAACGATGTGGCAGATATGATCGATTCGGTATACAGCCACGATGAGGGGCCAAAGACAAAGACTTATATCTACCAGAACATCGGCAAGGCTGAGATCCAGGGTGTTGAACTGGAGGCCGGTTTCAGGATAACAGATGAGCTTACGTTCCAGACAGCCTATTCCTACCTGGATGCCATGGATAAGGACACGGATGAACGGCTGGAGCAGCGGGCCAAAAATAAAATTATCGCCAAGCTCTATTACACCAATCCCCGGTATGATTTTGACGTCAACCTCTGGGGGGAGCACACCATGGATTATCTGGAGGATGAGAAAAACTATGATTTTACCCTGCTTAACCTTAACGTTAAAAAGAGGCTGAGTAAAAGAATCGATATCTATGTGGGGGTAGACAATCTCCTGGATGAAAAGGAGGAGGATCTCCATGACAAGCTGCTGGGAACCATGGTCTACGCAGGTGTAAACCTGAGTTTCTGACCCTCGTTATGGGACTTCTTGAATGCTCCCGGGTGCTCCCGGGATCGTAAATCTGATTTTTTGGGCGAGTATCAAATAAAAAATTCCGATCAGGGTATAATTAATCCCTATCCGGGTAGAAAAGTTACCATCACAGTGTTAGTTTTGCCGAAGAAAATATCAACTAACAAAAGGTTTAGGCGGAGGTGAAGGGGTATGAGCTCACAAAGAGGATTACTTCTATTGTTGAGATCCTGAAGGATATGAACCCGGTGCTGAACCAGGGAAATCCTGAATTCTACACCATTCCCGAAACCCGGGAGATGGTGGCCCAGATCATGCTCCTCTACGGAAATGCCGGGGGGGAAGAGGCGGAAAAATGGATCGATTATGATTATCGGCGGCTCAGGTTCATGGTGGATATGGAGAACTACAACTCCCTTGAAGCCAAAAGAGAACTCATGCAGCTGAAACACAGGGCTGAGAAACTTTTTCCGGATGCAAATGTGACCCTGGCCGGTTCCATTGCCCAGTTTACCGTTATGCAGAATGTGGTCTCCCTGGGACAGATCCTCTCTTTTCTCATTGCCATGGGCTTTCTCACGGGGGTGGGGATCATGACGGCCCTGTTGACCGATTACTTTGTCACGCCCATACTTCTCGTCTGGTCAAAACCGTTTGGTAAGTAAAACCACTGACCCGGAGGCCGGGCGGTGGTCACGATTTATTCTTAACAGAAAGGAGAATTTAAATTGAGCCGATTCTTGAAAAAGAGGTCACTAACCCTGGCGGGTATCATTATCTTGCTTGCCATGACCTCTTCTGTCTGCTTTTCCCACACATTGTACATGACTGTGGTGGATAATGAAGACAACACCGTAACCGTTGAGGGGATGTTCTCAACCGGTGCCACAGCCGCAGGCCTGACACTTTACCTGGAGGACGAAAAAGAGAGAATCTTAAAGAAAATGCAGATGGACGAGGATGGGGAGATGACATTTGAAAAACCCAAGGTTCCTTATGACATTTTCCTTGACGGAGGACCGGGACACACGGTTCGTGAACCCGGACCCCGCTGAAAACAACCCTTAGCTTTTATGAGTATTCCAACAATAGGAGAAACGTAAAAATGAAGAAAAAAGTCACACTGTTTTGTACCTCAATGGCAGCACTTGCTTTTTCCACCAATGTCTTTGCCCACTCCCTCTGGGTCAACATCAATGAGTCGTTTGCCCATCCCCCGGGCCACGCCATCTCCTCCCTTGGATGGGGACATGTGGTTCCCATGGACGATTTCCTCATGTCCGAGGCCGGAGGTGTCACCATTGAGCGGTATGACCTTGTCGGGCCGGATAACAGCACCACCGCCATGCCGCTGCCGGTAATCAAGAAAGAGAAAGTCGTGACATCCAAGACCGGCATGGATATCATACCGGGTGATCTTGGCCTCAGGAAGATTACCCTTACAAAAGAGACAACGCCCGGCACCTACCAGGTGGTTGCGGAGTCAAAGGCGACCTTTTTTACAGGGTATGTTGACAAAAACGGAAAAACCAAGATGACCACCCAGGCCATGGATGAGATCAAGGATGCCAAATCCTTTAACTTCTCTTGCAGGTACAAGGCCGTGGCAAAATCTTACATGGCCATTGAGAAATGGACAAACCCCGAGCCCGCCGACCACGAGCTTGAGCTCATGCCCACCTGCGACCTGAGCGATGTCCACGCCGGTGATCTCATCTCTTTTGAAGCCGTACTCAACGGCAAAAAACTCAACTGCGACATGGACGGTATGAACTATCTGTTTGCCACCAGCAACACCTATGGCGGACCGACAGTTCCACCACCCGTGAGGAAGAGATTTTCCTCTTCCTTATTTTAGTTAGGTTCTTTTGTAATATTGAGAACTAAATATGGTATGCTGAATTTTCTGTCAAGATGAAAATATTTTTTGGGTATAGGTTTTTCTGTTTCATCGGCTTTTCTCCTATTTGGGGTAACGTTAGCATCCATCTCTCCGGTATTGGATTTCATGGGAAAACCGGGTGCTGATTTGAACCCGCTTCTAAATAAAATAGTCCTAATAAAGTTTTGCTTGCACTATAAATCGTTACCGATATAATGCTCGTGAATTCTCTGTAATTAATCCCATCAGGGCATGGAAAAGGAAAAAATGCATATTCGACAAAAAACAGGTCTCATCCTCATTGGATTGTTAACCCTTGGTTTTCTTTCCGGCTGCAGCCAGTTGCAACGTGAAACCGAATTGATCCCAATGGAAGCGTTCTTTAAAAATCCGGAAAAGACCGGGTTCCAGCTCTCTCCGGACGGTAACGCTTTGGCATTCATGAAGCCCTGGAAAAACCGGATGAATGTTTTTATCCAAAAAATAGGGAAACCTGGGGAGAAGAGGGTGACCCGATCAACGGCAAGGGATGTTGCGGATTTCTTCTGGGCAAACAATAACCGTATCGCCTTTGTTCAGGACAGGGGCGGCAATGAGAACTTTCATCTGTTTGCAGTGGACACGGATGGAAATAATCTAAAGGAGTTGACACCCTTTGAGGGCGTTCGGGTCAATATCGTTGACGACCTTGAAGAGATCGAAGATGAGATGCTCATCGGCATGAACAGGAGAGATCCCCGTGTTTTTGACGTATATCGCATAAACATCGATACCGGCCAGATGGAGATGATTGCCGAAAACCCGGGAAACATCCAGGGATGGCTTACGGACAATGACGGTAAGCTCAGAATGTCAATAACCACAGACGGTGTTAACCATTCTCTTCTGTACAGGGAAACGGAAAAAGAGCCGTTTAAAACCATTGTTACCACAAATTTTAAAGAGAGGCTGGCCCCCCTGTTCTTCACCTATGACAACCGGTTTGTCTATATGGCGTCCAACCTTGGCCGCGACAAAACCGCCATTTATAAGTATGACATTGTTAACAACAAAGAGCTGGAATTGATCTACGAACACCCGGATGTCGATGTTACTCAGCTTTTGAGGAGTAAAAAACGCAGGAAAATCACCGGGGCTGCATATGTTACGGACAAACGCCATTATCACTTTTTTGATGAACAGAGGAGAGAACTCCAGGCCGACCTTGAGAAACGCCTGCCAGGCTATGAAGTCGTTATCTCCAGCAGCAGCCGGGATGAAACCAAGATCCTGGTGAGAACATACAGCGATAAATCCCTGGGGGCCTATTACTTCTATGATTTAAATTCCCGGGAGTTCATGAAAATAGCTGATGTGAGTCCATGGCTGGATGAAGAAGGGCTGTGCGACCAGAAACCAATCTCCTATGAATCCCGTGACGGATTGACCATCCATGGCTACCTGACCCTGCCCAGGGGGAAGGCACCAAAGAATCTTCCGGTTATCGTGAATCCCCACGGTGGTCCATGGGCAAGGGATCACTGGGGCTTCAATTCCGAGGCCCAGTTCCTGGCAAACCGTGGCTATGCCGTATTGCAGATGAATTTCAGGGGATCGACAGGCTATGGTAAAGCGTTCTGGCAGGCAGGATTTAAAAAATGGGGAAAAGAGATGCAGCACGACATCTCCGACGGTGTGGTGTGGCTGATTGACCAGGGGATTGCCGATCCGGGCAGGATCGGCATCTATGGTGGCTCCTACGGCGGTTATGCAACCCTTGCAGGACTGGCATTTACCCCGGATCTTTATGCCTGCGGCGTTGATTATGTGGGTGTTTCCAACATCTTTACCCTGCTTTCAACCCTGCCGCCCTATTGGGAGCCGGGCAGGCAGAAATTCTATGAAATGGTTGGCGACCCGGTAAAAGACAGTGGGCTTTTAAAAGAGGTTTCACCGGTATTCCATGCCGATAAAATCAAGGCGCCCCTGTTTGTGGCCCAGGGGGCAAATGATCCCAGGGTGAAGAAGGCCGAAGCTGACCAGATTGTCAATGCCTTGAAACAACGCGGTATTGACGTGCCCTATATGGTGAAGGATAACGAGGGCCATGGATTTCATAATGAGGAGAACCGGTTTGATTTCTACAGGGCCATGGAAGTGTTCCTGGGCAAACATCTCGGGGGCAGGGTGGAAAGGGGGGAGAACTGAAGCCCGAAAGGTTCAGGTTCAGGTAACTGGTGTATACCAAAAACCATATGATTCTTGGCGAAGGGAATTTCGTCCTGACCGTTTCTGAAGGACAGTTCCTCGGTAAGCAGGTGTCCTTCTATGACCTGTTTCGGATCGAGTCTGGAAAGGTTGTGGAGCATTGGGACACCATTGAAGAAATGCCTGCAAAAGAGCTGTGAAAAAACAGCAACGGAAAATTTTAAATCCCACACGATCCAAACGGATAACACATCGAGGCTCGCCTTTTCGCCAGGCTCAGGTACACGAGATGTGATCGGAGCCTGGTTGTTTCGGGCCTCAAAAAAGATAATGCGATGTGTGTGGAGACTGCCATACCGTCTGCCCGGCTGATGCCATCAAGGTCGTTAATGAAGGGGAATCCCTATGATGCAGCGTGATGACAGGAAGACACAGCGTATGCAGGATTTTGCAGAAGAGATATCCCTGTTCAAGAAACTCACGGTTACCGATCTGATGGATAAAAAAATAGTGCCTATGCACTTATTTCAGAATCCACTACTCAGGAACGCCTGCCCGATTTTTTTTTAAACCGGCTTTTTTGGCATCAAAAACACCGGTTTAAGGTGAAAAACAGAGACGATTTAAGTGGGATTTGCCCAAGCGACGGGGTTCTCTCGTGTGCCGCCCCCACCAACAGACCCACCAAAAGCGCAAAGATCAAAGCTTGACAGTTGCCCATTCTAAACGTATTTAATGCGTCTTTATGAAACCGAAAGAACCAGTAGGATTAAAGCCAATGTACAGTTCAGCACCAGAGACAACAAAACCATGCAGCACGTACGGTTACTGTGCCTCATGCGACACAACGCATATTCTTGGTGAAGGTAATGCCCGCTCCCATTGTTATGATTTAATGAAAATTCTGGACACAGAAAAGCGAATTGATTTCGTTAATACAATAAAAGATCCGAAGTTCTCAACCGATTATCTTTTTGGCCCGGCTCGCGGTCAAATGTTCGGAATCCTGGAATGCAGCAAATCAAATGGTGACATTGTTATTCTGAAAGCATTCTCCTGCCAATACGATGGTGAGTGGGAATGTGAAGGCTGGTGTCCTCCCCTGCTCGACACGGATCAATTTTACACAGTACTACCAACGCGAGATGCTGAAATAAAAGCGACTGGAGCACAAATTAATCAGCTTGAGAAACACGATCCCGCTCGACGCGAATTAGTACAAGCCCGCAAGCTGCTATCACAGCAGTTCATGCGTGACATCCATAATATGTACACAGTCCATAATTTTGAGGGGCACGTAAAATCTCTGCACGAAAGTTATATCGGTACAGGTGGAATACCGACTGGTTGTGGAGACTGCTGCGCACCTAAACTTCTTAATCACGCCGCACAGCTGAGACTTAAGCCACTGGGACTTGCGGAATTCTACTGGGGAAAAGAGAACCAATCCGGTTCAAAACAACATGCGGTATTTTATTCATGCTGCGAAGAAAAATGTCAGCCGATATTGGGCTATATGTTATGTGGAGTAAAAAATGACTGAATCATTAACGATTATTTACCGAGATGAACACGTTGTGGTCGTAGAGAAGCCAAGCGGCCTGCTTTCTGTTCCCGGACGCGGTCCAGATATGCAGGACTGTATTGTAAACCGCCTAAAAGCTGTTATACCAGACTGCCTGGAACAACCATCCGTCCACCGACTGGATATGGATACATCCGGCCTTTTGGTGTTAGCTCTGACGAAAGAGGTCCATCGAAATATATCAATTCAATTCCAGAATAGAACCGTAGAAAAAAAATACTACGCTCTCTTAGACGGTCTAGTAGAACAAGAATCAGGCACCATTGAATTGCCATTCCGGTTAGACCCCGACAATCGTCCTTATCAGGTTTACGACACCGTTCACGGAAAAATGGGAACATCTCACTGGCGTAAAGTCGCTATTGAAGATGGAAAAACACGGATTGATTTTAAACCAATCACAGGGCGGACACATCAGTTACGACTTCACGCATCCCATGAAAAAGGGCTTGGTGTTCCAATTATTGGAGACCGCCTATACGGAACAGGAACCGTGCCCGGCCAGTTAAAGCTCCACGCATATTTCCTATCTTTTGATCACCCAACAACAGAAAAACGATTATCATTTTCAAGTCAATGCCCCTTTTAAGCCGGATTAAGTTTAATATTTAAAGCGAGCCATTCTTGCGGTTTTGTTGACAAACAATTTTATTGTGCGATTAAATACGAACCATGAAACTCCGGTCCCACGGGATGGTTTTATAAAAACAAAACAAGTTGAAACCCACAGTGGTTCATTTCATGCGGACGATGTTTTTGCAGTCGCAGGCCGGTATCAAAACCTTGTTCTCCATCAATATGGATCTGATCAATCAGTTGATCGCTGCAAAAGCAAGCTGAAAGCTGGTTTTTCTCAGAGGCGGCGAGAACTTGAAATTCACTAGTCTCATTTAATCTGGAGGAATCAATATGTACCGTGAAAAATTCATTCAACTGGCAGTAAAGTCTACGCCTCTAACGAGGATTACGAGGACTGGATTGGCCGGAATACGCAGACAGTCTGTTGCCCAGAAAAGAGCTGTCAGACTCAAGAACAATTATTTGGTCAAATTACAGTGCGCAAACTTAGAAAAAATCCAAAAACCAAAGATGAACTGGGGATTGAGTTCATTAGCGGATGGGACATCCTTAATGCAGCGCAAACGTTAGCATTACCAAATTTCATAGCCCTAAAACTCAAAAATAGTCCGTTATCCGCACTTCACGCTGACAAAGACACATTAAAAAAAACACACAAATAAATTTGATAGGATATTGGCCACCATTTTTTATGTGCTGTTTTTGTCTTCAGGGATATCATTAGCTTTTATAGGTCTGCTTAATTTTTTGGATTTCTTTGATTAGAATTAGAATTCAGTATTTCTGGAGTAACTACTGAATTCTGGGGACATCCATGATAAAAATTCTGGACAAATTCTGGCAAATCTGAAAATATTAAACTAATAAGTCTTAGGATAGCAATATACAAAGGATCTGCACATAACGAACCACGATCTTATCCGGTTGTTGGACAAGCCTGGTGTTCCGCCTCTGGCTCCTATAGCCTTTGAACCAGGTAGACATAGGCCGGCAGCCGACTCTTTTCCTTTATCTCAAAAAAGGATCGCAACACGGGGTCCTTTTTTGAATCTTCCATCAACGGGGAGAGGTATATGCCTCCTTTGCTGCCCGAGTGATCCGGCACGCTGTGGAGCAGTTCTCCAAGGGATTTATGGTGATCAGGGGAGAGGCCCTCCCCCAATAGAAAATTGGCCGTGATTTCGATGTTGGTATATTCCTGGTTTATTACCGCCATTTTCCAGAAAGCGTCACACACTTCGGCGCTCTTCAAGGGCTTGCCAATGGCTGCCAGGGTAGATGGGTCAACAGATTCAAGGCCAAGGTTGATATAGGTATGAAATGGAAGGTTGTCGAGCCTGTCCCATAACCCATTGCCGGCCCTGGCCAGGGAACCCACGCTTCCGAACAAAAATAGCATGGGCCTCTTACCGTGGCCGTTCTTGAACCCAAAGGCCTTGAAGGCTTCTGAAGCTGCCATTGGGATCAGCTCCTCTCCGGCTCCCAGGGCATCATGGTTGCCCAGAAAAAGGGAATGATAGCCCCCCAGGCCTTCACCATAAAAGGCCTTGAGCCGTTGGATTTGCCAGCGTATATTTTCCCTGGAACGGCGTTGATAGGCCTGGTCCGACTTAACGCAGCAGAAATCGCAATGGTAAAGGCATCCATCGGCAATGTTGATGGGGATCACCTCATAATCCACATGGCGGGTATCAGGGGGAAGTACAGACACCCGTCCGCCGATGATGGAATGCAAGGTTTCCGATTTCTTGAACAGGGCAGTTTCATCGTTCTCCAGAACAAGGTCTATAAATTGGTTGATTTGGGGAGCCAGGCCATGGCGTTTCACTTCAAAAAGGGTTGCATACAGTTGAGACCATGCCCCAAGGGCTTTTGCCATGGCCGGCTCTGAATAGGGATTGAACGTGCAGATCGAGTTACTGGGATAGGTGAGACAGGGGAGATAATATTCACCTAACCAGTCAACGATGGGTTTGGCGCCGTTGACCACCGAGCCGACGGAATAGAATGTCCAATCGTTGCCATCGCTGCGCTTCAGCCATTCACAGGGGTGGGGCCAGCTTGGGTTGAGGCCCCGGATGAACTTAATTTCACCTTTTGGGTTAAAATGGAACTCATGATCGGCGGTCCTGATTTCACAATATTTTCCAAACCGGATCGGATAGCTTGGATTCGCCTTGGTGAAACAACCCTGGCCCTCTTTACCAACGGTTATAGCAAGGTTGTTCACGCGACAGGATCTCCTCGTATTATTCATTGATTGCCTCCCTGACAAATTGAATCATGATTGTCAAATCACTGCCTGACTTGACAGGAATAGTGCCATGGGTAATCAATAATCGATCGAATTAATGGTGTCCAACAATAATATTAGATGATAATGATCGATAAAATCGAACGATGGAACTGCGCCAGCTAAAGACCTTCATAACCGTTGTACCCTGCTGAACTTCAACCGGGTTGAAGTTCAGGACACGGCTCATGATTTTTTAGCTCTTTGCTCCATCTCCCGGATCAATGACAGGGCCTGGCGTTTGTATTCGGGAAAGGTGCTGGCCCGTTCAAGGGCCTGTTTTGCGGTTTCAAATTCCCCCGATCTTGAGGCGCACAGTCCCTTCATGAAGCAGGCTTTTTTATCTTTTTTATCCAGCTCCAGTGCCCTGGAAAAGGCCTTTAGCGCCGGATTAAACTGGTTGCGGCCGTAACAGATCCATCCCTTGAGCTTCCATAATTCCTTTGAATCCGGATAAACCGCTACCCCCTTGTCAACAGCGGCAAGGGCCTTGTCGTTGTCACAGGCTTCCAGCCGGGCGGACACCATGCGTTCGTAGAGCCGTCTGCTCGGCTTTTTCATGACCACCTGCTGGTAGTGATCTGCTGCCTTGGCCGGGATGCCCATGCGGTTGTAGAGATCTGCCAGCAGGGTCTCTTCCCCGGAGGAGAGGGGATGCACCATGCCGTAGACGGCCAGGGCCTTTGCCGCTTCCGGGTAGTTTTCCATGGCCAGGTAGAGGTTGGCGGCAAGTCGCCAGAGCACCGGATCCGGTGCCGGGTCTTTCAGGAGGCGCTCCACGGTTTCAAGGGCCTTTCCCGGGCATTTCAGCTCAATGGCCAGGCTGGTGAGTATCCTGACCCAGTTTGCTTCGGGTTTGCCGGCCCTGCCCGATGTGAGAAACAGCATGTGGTCCAGGGCCTTTTCAGGGGCCTTGGCCGATATGTGGGCCACTGCGGCATGGAAGAGAAAGATGGGATTATTCTTTTTGCAGATTTTGTAGGTGGTTTCCATGGCGGTTGCGGCGTCGGCGAATCGCTTAAGGTCAAAGCAGACCTTGCCGAGATTTTGCCATCCGGGGCTGTAGTCCGGGCAAAGTGCAACGGTTTTTTTGTAGTGGCTGGAGGCCTCTTCAAGACGGTCTTCGCTGTAGAGAAGACCCGCCAGGGTGAACTCCACAAAGTGGTGGTCCTCGTTGGGATGCTTTTGGAGAAACGCCTGGAGCACTGTTTTGGCCTGGGCCGGGTTTTCAAGTTCCATCTGCTTCTGGGCTTCCACCAGGGTGGTCCTTGCCCGGGGGCTTAAATCTGCGTCCCCGGGACCGGCAATGGCGGTCCCCCAAACTAAGAGTGTTGTTCCAAGGAGCAGGATCGTTTTTACAAAGTTTTTCATCACTGGCCCTCCAGTTTAAAGAGTATGGTTGTTGTGACAATGGTTGCCACCTGTCTGCCGGACAGCTCACCCGGCGTGTATTTCCATGTGGAAACCGCATTGATGACGCTTTTGTCAAAGATTTCCGGGGGGGTGGCTTCAACGATGGTGATGTCGGAAACCGTTCCCTCCTTGTCAACCAGGAACCGGATCTTTACCTCTCCTTCAAGGCCCAGGCGTTTTGCCCGGTAGGGATAGCGGGGATTGGTCTTGAACGAGGGAACCGGGATGGTGTCAAGGTCGTCCATGTCAAAAAGGCCGTTGAAATCCACGGTGGCCCGGGGCTGTATCTGGGGGAGGGGGGCCACAACGGGAACTCCGCCCGTAAGCCTTGGGTCGATGTCAAGATCCATCTGGGGCAGGGTCATCTTAAAGCTTTTGGGGGTGGCCCGGGTGGGTTGTGTCCGGGTCATCTTCACCTCCTTTGGGGGTTCCTCGGGTTCTTTCTCCTCCGACTTTGGTTTTTCCGGGGGAAGGGGCTGCTCCGGCTTTATCCGGGTGAAGTTGACCACATTGAGGCTTTCAACATCGTTGTCCTGGCGGGTGACCGAGATAAGACCCGGAAGCGAGCAGAAGAGAACCAGATTGATGACAAGGGCACCGGCCAGGCTGCGGCCCAGATGGGATTTGAATATCAGGGTGTCCATCAACTCTCCTTGCCTGTCTTGGATGCCGCGATGCTCACCCGCTTGGCACCGGCCAGCCTGCACTGGTCCATCACCCGGATGACAATGCCTGTGTAGCTCACCTTGTCCGCCACGATCACCACCGACCCTTCCGGGTTTTCAGCAAGGGCCCGGGTGATGTGGGAGCGAAGGCTTCTAAGGTCTATTTTCCTGCCGTCAAAATGGATGGTTCCCTTGTCTGAAACCGCAACCAGGATGTTGCCGTTTTCCGTAAGCGTTGCCGTGGATGCGGAGGGCCGCCGGACATCGATGCCCGTTTCCCTGACAAAGCTTGTTGTCACCATGAAAAAGATGAGCAGCAGGAACACCAGATCGATGAGGGGGGAGATGTTGATCTCCGCCTCCTTGGATTTCATTCGTACCGAGCCTCTGACATTGATCATTGTAAATTCCTTTTAAGCATCATGACGGCTTCCTTGAGATGGGCCTGGGCCCGGGCGGAGCGCCTGAAGAGAAGAACGCTCATGAGCAGCCCCGGAATGGAGACCATGAGCCCGCTCTGGGTGGTGACCAGGGCCTCTGATATGCCGCCTGCCATGGCCCTGGCATTGCCGGTGCCGAACAGGGTGATCACGTCAAAGGTGGTGATCATTCCGGTGACGGTCCCCAGGAGTCCGAACAGGGGGGATACTGCGGCCAGGACCGCGATTATGGCCAGGAACCGGGTGAGTTTCGGGTCCATGGACATGGCGCACTCTTCCAGAATGCGCTTGTCCACAAAGGGATCGCCGGTCCGGTGTGCAAGATAGTACCGGACAAGATGGGCCTTGAGTCCGTCCCGGTCCCCGGGCACCCGCTTTTCCCTGAGCGCGGTGGTGAGCCGGGAGATCTCGATGTCCCTGGATTCAAGTGCGTAAAAGTAGAACATCCGGTCCAGAATCAGGGTCCACATGGTCAGGGAACAGAGGATCAGGGGAATCATCACCAGGCCCCCCTGGCTCAGGTAGTGGTAAAGATCGTGGATGAGATCCATTGCTAACGCTTCTCCCTGAAGATGATATTGGTCAGGGCCACGGCCTTCTCCTCCATGTCGCCGATCACATGCTCCACCTGGCGGCAGAGAAATGTGTAGACGAGCATGATGGGGATGGCCACGGTGAGGCCGAGCATGGTGGTCACAAGGGCGGTGGAGATACCGCCGGACATCATCCGGGGATCCCCGGTGCCGTACAGGGTGATCACGTGGAAGGTGGAGATCATGCCGGTGACGGTGCCAAGCAGCCCCAGGAGGGGGGCCACGGCCCCCATGATGTTGAGCATGGGCAGGAATCGCTCCAGGCGTGGCAGCTCCTTCAGGATCGCCTCCTGGAGGATGCTCTCCAGGGTCTCCCGGTCTTCTGACCGGGCGCCCAGGCCTGTTCTCAGGACGTTGTAGACGGGAATCTTTTTCTCGTTCCGGACCATGTTGTCGCAATCTTCCCAGCGCCCGCTTGCTGCAAGGGTGTTTACCTTGCCCATGACCTTGTCCGTATTGGCGTGGACCCGGCCGAGGAACAGGGTGCGTTCAAGGCCGATGAAAAGTGCCAGAAGGCCGAGACCCAGGATGGGCCAGACCAGGAGACCGCCTTTCTTCACCTGGTCTGTAAATGTCTGCTTGTGGGTTATCTGGCGGAGGGCTCCGCCCCTGGAGACGTCGATATATACGGCATCCCCTTTGCCGTCCATGTAACGGTCCAGATTCCTTTGAACGTTCCAGGAGGGCAGCGCCGACAGGGCATAGAGTTTGTTGCTCTCCTGGGAGTAGTTGAGGAACCCTGTGTTCCCCTGACTTCTGTATGCGGCGGTAAAGCCGCCCAGGGTCAGGATCTCCCCGGTCTCGGCTTCGCCTTGGTCATTGATAAAGGTGCCTGCTTTTATCTCAACGTTTCCCGTGAGCCGGCTCTCCTCCAGGAACAGGTCCGAGAGGATCTTCATGTCGTCGATCCCCGGGAATCGTTTGGTGTCCAGCACCGGTTTGAGCCGGTCCAGGCGGCCCGGATCCCAGGCCGTGAACATGGAGGCCGCAAGCAGACTCTTGAGGTTGCCTGCACCCATGCGCACCGCCCCGGACAGCTCGTCCATGGCGGACTGGTCGTTGGCCGCTGCCTGCTCAAGGGCGGTATTGGCGGCCTGTAGCTCTTTGACCTGCCCGGTGATGGATTTGATGTTGCCGGTCAAGGTTTTGTTGGCCGTTGTCAACCGGGTGATTTCGGCCTGCATCTCTGTCCGGGTATGGCGGATCTCTGTGGTCCGGGTTTTCTGTTCCGCCTGGGCCTGGTCCAGCGCCTGTCCGGCGAGAACAGAGGCTTCTCTCATGTCCCGGGCATGGAGGGGCAGGGCAAATATAAGACAGAGGGCAAGGGTTAAATAATACTTTTTCATGGTTTTACGATCCTTCCCAGGGGGAGCTTAACAAGGTCCACGGTTCGTTCCAGCCGGGCCATTGCAATGGCCGTCTCCATGGCGTCGTTTTCGGATTTTGGGAGCGTCTTCCATTTGTTGGCGGTCCGGTCGAAATAACCGGCCTTTTCCTTGTCCATGGAGAGAAAAAAGAGGGATACCCTGCCGAGCCGGAAGAGATCCACCAGGGTTTGTTTGCCGTCAAGGTCGATGTTTTTCTGGACTGTTTCAACGGTGTTGCCGTATTCCGCTTCGATCAGGAGGGCTTCAAACACCCGCCTGAATTTCTCTGCCGGCGATTCCGCCGGATCCACCAGAAGCGCCTTAAGGGCGTCTGTCCTTGCCTGTCGCTCCCCGGTTAAAAACGGAAGATCCTGCTTTGTCTGGGCTTCCAGGGAGGAAAGCACCGATTCAAGATAGGAGGATAATTCGTTCCTGATCCGATCGGATTCCGCCTTTTTCCTGAGGCTCTCTTCCTGCTTCTCCTGTTCGAGCCGGAGCAGTCGTTCCAGCCGGGTCAGCCGGGTTTCAAGCCGTGTCATCTCCTGTTGTAGTGCTGTGTGGCGGGATGCCATCTTTGTTTGTTCGTCTGTCCATCCTGCTTCGGTTTTTTGGATTTTCTTTTGGATTTCCATGGTGCTTGCCACCGTTTGCCGGATCGCTTCCCCCTGGGAAGGCGGATCGTTTGCAAAACATGGGTGGGTGGAAAAAACGATCAGGACCGTAAGAAGGGATATGGTCAAGGAGATGATTTTCTCTGAATACAATTGATTAGCCTCCAAGTGATGCCGGTTTGTTGTGTTTGAAAGAATGTAAGAAGTTTTATATATAACAAATAATTTTCTTGCAACTAATTTTTGATGTGCTTCTAAAAATATTAGGCATGACAAACAAAACTGGATCTTTTTTAGAGGTGTTGTAAATAGAAATTCAGCTCCATTCCCAGGCTAAGGGGTTCCCCGGTTCTGTCTGCCCCCCCTGAAGCCGTGATCCCGTAGATTGACGTCAGGGATATTAAACTTGATATGAGATCCACCGGTGATAATCTTTTGATCAATTCAGCTATTTCATGCTATGAACACGTAGTTTCTTTTCTGCCAACCCGGCAGAGCTGGAGAGATAACCCAATGACAGGCAAGGATACGGCAGAACCCATGAATAGGGAAATGATAGAGGAGAAGGATCTGCTCCTTCTGAAAAGAAGCAGAGAGATTCTAAAGAACAGAAAGACCCTGAGGAAGGAAGAGCGGATACTTGAAAAAGAATCGGAGATGAAATCTGTCTGGCGGAGACCGGTCTTCTGGCTGTTGATTCTTTGCGCAGGGGGGATCATGACCGGTTTCATGATTTTCAGAAAACCGTCTCCCATAATTGCGTCAAACAATTCAGAGCAAGGAACCGAAGCTGCTGTTGAAGAGAGCAAAATTATGGTTGCAACGAAAATCCCTGATCCGGTTGCCGTCGTTGATACCAAAGAGACAGTTCCGTCACAGGAACCACATCCGAAGGAGAGATCTCCTTCCATGGAAATAGATCCGCCTGAAAAAGAGGCGGTTCCGCAACAGGAAGCTCCCATGGTTGTCGAAGATGTTTTAATTCCTGAAGTTCCATCGGAAACGAGAGCTGTGGCTCCGTCAATCCCGGCTGAACAAACGGGTATCTCTTCAGGTATTCAAATTTCCGAAATTGTATCCTGCATTAGCATAACCAAAAGGCAATACAGCGCTCCCCAAACGGTTTTCTCTCTCAAAAAAGACGCAACAGCCTCGATTTGGATGAATGTGGTGTCGGATGAACCACCTTTTACCCTGACCCATGTTTATTATGTCAACGGGAGCAGGTATTGTGAGGTTCCCCTTGAAATACGCTATAAAAGCATGCGCACATGGAGCAATGTAACACTTGGGCGCCAGGCGCACATTGGAGAATGGCGGGTTGAAGTGATTACAGACAAAGGGGAAAAACTTGATCAGATAGAATTTACAGTTGTTCCATAGAGCGGCTGTGGTCTGATCCATTCAACGAAAGAGGCATTAAATGAAAATATGGGTAGACGCAGATGCATGCCCTGTGGTGATCAAAAACATTTTGTTTAAAGCGGCAGAGCGTATGGGAGTGCAGCTGATCCTTGTGGCGAATCAACCCCTGCGTATACCGCCGTCCCGGTACGTTACAACACTTCAGGTTGCATCCGGCTTTGATGTCGCAGACGACGAGATCGTCAAAAGGCTTAACCCTGGCGATCTTGTGATCACAGCTGACATTCCTTTGGCAGCGCAAGTGATTGAAAAGGGAGGGCATGCCCTGAACCCCAGAGGCGAACGTTATTCTGAGGAGAATATCAGAGAGCGTCTGAGCACGAGAAATTTTATGGATACCCTGCGGGAGAGCGGAATAGATACGGGAGGGCCGCCGCCCCTGAACCAGAAAAACCGAAACGCTTTTGCCGGTCACCTGGATAAAATTTTAATACAGTATGCAAAAGACGCTTAACAATGATTCAGGTGGGTTGACCCAAACGATGATCATAAAAAACGGCTTGCCCGGAAATAATATCCGGGCAAGCCGTTTTTTATAGTAACCCCCGGTTTTGCAGTCAATGCCCGGGCCTGGGGAGGGTCAGGGCCTGTTAGAAAGCGACAGGCGGAGCAGCTCCGTGGGGTCCATGGTTGAAAGCTTTGTAAAATGTTTGAGCTGCATCCGGCAGGCACCGCAGTCGGAGATCAGAAGATCCGGATCGCGCTCCAGAATCGCCTCCCCTGCAATCCTGCCCAGTTGGGTTGCATTATCTTCAAATTTTGTTTTAAATCCGTAACTTCCGGAAAGTCCGCAGCAATTGTCATCATGGATGTGAAGGGTGAGGCCTGGAATCATCCGAAGCAGTTTTGCCGCCGGGTACCCGATCCCCATGGACCTGAGGTGGCAGGGGATGTGGTAGGCCACCCGTTTGTTCAGAGGGGCAAAGTCGGGGTTGATTTCCCCCGCCTCCATCAGCATCAGGATATACTCGTGGATATCATAGGTGTTTTCGGATATCTTCTTTCCTTCCGGCGCGTCAAGCACCCCGGGATACTCCTGGGTCAGGGCGTTCCCGCAGGAAGTACAGGAGTAAATCACATCATACCCCCGGTCGATGTACCCGGCCAGGATGGACCCGTTTTTTGCTGCGAATCCCTTTGCCTGTTTCAGATCCCCGTTGGCTAGGGCGGGCACCCCGCAGCACACCTGCCTGGGAACCTTCACCCGGATTCCCAGGTCCGCCAGGAGTCCGGTCATGGAACGTCCCAGGTCCGGAGCGTTGTTGTCCAGGTAGCATCCATGGAAAAACACCACTTTCCGCTTTCTTTTCACGTCCCCCTTCCACCGCCAGCTCCTGGAAAGGGTACGAAAGTGAAAACGGGGAAACGTCATATATGTGGAGATCCCCAGCATCCGGAAAAGTTTCTTCATCCCTTTGTTTTTGGTTACGGCATTGGCCACGGGGGCAAAGAGAGAGCCCAGGAGTCCCAGGTAGTAGTTTCCGGCAAAAAGGGTAGCGGCCAGACCTTTTCCATGTTCTTCGCTGTAGCGGACCTGGGCCGCCTGGATGAGTTCTGAAGGGTTCACGCCATAGGGACAGGCCACGTCGCAACGTTTGCACTGGGCGCATTTATGCACCCATTCATCCACGGGTGCCTCGTTGCCAGCCCTGAAACGAACGGCATCGGGTCCGGCCTGCTTTGGACCGGGGTAGTCTTTGTCCACCCGGAAAACAGGGCAGTTCTCCACACACAGGGTACATCTTATACAGTGCTCGAATTCCGTCTTCATGCCAGATATTCCTCACATTTTTCGGCTGCGGCAACCCCCGTAGCAATGGCCATACCGTGACCGCACCCGTATTTCATGGTTTCAGAAAACGCCAGGATCGATCCGCAAACAAAAAGATTGGGAATCCCTGTGTCTTCCGGTTGAAACCATTTGTTCACACGGATTCCGGCCTTTTCAATCCCATGGCCGGTTTCAAAGAAATTGTGCCCGAACCAGGATTCCCGGTTTCCGGGAACATGGGCCGGCAGATCAAAGACACTCTCTTTGACCACCCCGTCCTGCCTGGCATAAAGACCGCCGCTGACAAAGGAGCCGGTGGCCAGGATAAACGACCTGCCTTCGATGCGGGTGGAGCGTCCCATTCCGGCCAGGGTGACGGCTTCGATGGCATCGTCGTCCTTTTCCACGCTTTTCACGGCGCGTCCCCAATACAGGTCCACCCCGGAATCCTGGAGGCAGGTCTTGAGGGCTTTGAACATTCGAAGTCCTGGGATGGAAGGCGGCAGGGTGGGGATCTCAAAAATCTTCCGGTCCAACTCCCTTGCAAGCTCTCCGAATACCCGGGGCTTTGTGCCCAGGACAGCAGGCATGGCAATCTTTCCTCCTGAGATGCCCTGGCTTTTAAACCACGAGACAAAGGCCTCCCGGAAAACGGGATCGTCGAATTTTGTGGCGATTCCCAGGGTGGAACCAATCCCCGGGTCAAATTCATAAACCTCGGCGTTTTTAAATTTAGCCGTAACATACCCCGGAAAAAAGTCTTTCATCCCTTTAAAGGTGATCACATTCAGGGTCTCGTTTTCTTCCATATCTCCATGGGCCATGCTTTCCGGTACAAGGGCGGTCTGTTTCCGGGTTCCGCCGGGGGATAAAATATACCTGTTTTGCGCCGTATTCCCCACATAGGAGAGACCGGCCTCTTCCATCACTGAAAGAAAAAGCCCGGCAGCACGGTCGATGCCCCCGGTGCCAACCAGGTGGTAGGGATGGTTTTCCGGAAGATCGCAGATGCTTTCCATCGGGGAGTCCACACCTTTCAAGATATCTATGCATCCTGTGGACAGACAGCAAACGGGATCCCCCTTGGAGACCACGGCCACCCGTTTTCCTTTCCGGGTCAGGTCAATGGCTGCCATAAGCCCGGAGATTCCGCCGCCAACGATTACCGTATCGTAGTTTTCTGTTTTCATTGCTGCTCCATGTTCATGATATTCAGATAGATTCCCTCCACCAGCTGCTCCTCCCGGAGCTGGTCCCCCCAGAGGGCGGGCCTGATTCCCCGGAAACGTTTCTGGAGAAACTCCCGGAGCGCCCCCATGGACTCATCACAGGTGATTTTGCCCTTCTCCTGGATAATACCCAGGGCGCGGTAGGTGCAGAAGCCGCCCTGGCAGGGGCCCATTCCGAGCCGGGTCCGGTGCTGAATGTCTCCGATGGATTTTGTTCCGATGCGGTCTATCACGCTTTCCACATCCTTTCGGGTGACCAGTTCACACTCGCAGATGATATCCTTCATATCCCTGAGGCGCTTTGAAAGGGGGTAGCCGCTGAGATATTCCTGTCCCTCCAGGGGGAGATCCGCAGTCTGGCAGGGCACGGTTTTTTCAAATACCTCTTTTAAAACCGTGTCCACCATCTTCTCCGCCATCAGCCGGTAGGTGCTGAGCTTTCCGCCCAGAATGGAGTACATGCCGTCCTGGTGATTGATGATGCGAAATCCCCGGGAAACGGAACGGTCGTCCGTGGCATCTCCTTCAGCCAGAAGCAGGGGCCTGACGCCGGTGTAGGCCCGGATCAGCCGGGTGCTGTTAAATTCCGGAATCATCCGGCCCGCTTCCCGGGTGACGATATCCACCTCGTCCGCCCCCACCACCAGGTTGTCCGGGTTATCCACAGAGATGGATGTGGTGCCCGCAAGACAAACCGCTTCGTTGGGAACAATGATATCTCCGTTGGACGGGGGCCTCAGACGGTTGATCACCAGATTGGTCAGGCGGTGGTTGGTGATGACCAGGCTTCCCTTGGACAGGGTCATGGGGAGATCGTGCCCTGCAAGATTTGCGATCTTTTTTCCCCACGCTCCCGAGGCATTGATGATCACCCGGGCCCGTAATTCCAGGACCTCCCCGGTAAATCGATCCCTTGCCCTGACCCCGGCCAGGCGGCCTTTTTCCTTTATGAATTCAAACACCTCATGGTGCCTGTGGAACACCCCTCCCCGGTTTTTTGAGGTGATGGCGTTGAGCATGCAGAGCCTGAAGGGGTCGATGGAACAGTCCGGTACCCGAACGGCCTCCTCCAGGGAAGGGTTCAGTTTGGGTACCAGATCCATTGCCTTTCCCGCAGAAAGGAGCTCCGTATCAATTCCCACAGCATCACAGCTTTCAAGGAATCTGTCCCTGTACCGCCTGGAGTCCCCGGCCAGCCTCACAAACAGGCCGCCGGTCTGCTCCACGCATTTTTCACCGATTTTTCTCAAAATCATGTTTTCCCGGATACACTCTTTGGCAGCCTCCGGGTCTGAAACAGCATACCTGCCTCCGCTATGGAGCAGGCCATGGCAGGCCCCGGTGGCGCCGGCTGCAAAATCACCCTTTTCGATCAGGTGATGGGCAATCCCGCGCAGGGCAAGGTCCCTGGCAATCCCGCATCCAGTGGATCCGCCTCCAATAATAATGACATCCGTTTTGATCATGTTTAATAACCTCCAGCATCACATATTTAAGCCTGAACACCTCGCCGGACAGGAACCGGCACTGCCCTGATGTTACCGTCTTTTTTACACCGGTATCTCTTTTTTGAGAACCATCATATCTAACGCCTATCATAAATGTTCATTTATGAACATTGAAAAAGGTGTTTTGGGTGAAATCTTTTCGTTTTTGAATACAATTGAACAATTTCGAACATTCTTCCCATGGCCGGATCCAACAATGTGAGAACGGCCGGGAAGGGTCAAAAACAATATGATGGTGTTTCGGTTTTAAAACTATCTGTTTGCAGAATTCCGCCAGGGGTATATAGTGCTGCAAATAGTTCGGGTTACATTGTGAACGTATCTATCATGGGGTCACAGGAATGGGAAAGTCAGCACAGGAAAAACGATCGGAAAAAAGGAACTGGATTGAACCTTCGGATACGGGTCATCTCCTTGAGGCCGTCATCAACGGCAGGGAATACCGGTTCAAGGTGTTGAATATCTGCCGGGGGGGCGTTGGCATGCTTGTCAAGGCGTCCCAGGAGACGGCTCTGGAAACCCTGAAAACCGGGGTGGTGATGGAGATGAACTACATCAATCCCAAGGGGAACCTTGCGATCAAGGTTGAGATGCGCCATGCCTCTCGTTTCAAGACCGGCCCCTATGAAGGGGGTTATTGTGTTGGATTTTCCATGTCCATCTGATTCCAGCCGGAAAAATCAATTATACGAAATCAAGCCCAGGGCTTGAAGGCCTGTTCATTCTCCGAGCAGGATCATGACAGATCCGAGAAACATCAGCAGGGCCCCCGCAATCCTCATCCTGATGTTTTTTTCATCAAAGAAAACCCCGCCGTATATCACACTGAACAGGATGCTGAGCCTCTTTATGGAGATCATATAAGCGGCCTTTGCAAGGGCGATGGAAAGGCAGTGGAAGAGGGCATGGAAAAACATGGCCCCGCCGATGAGAAGTCCCTTGAATTTGTATTTCAGCAGATTCCCAACGCTTATCTTTTTCATGGCCAGAAGAAGAAAAAACATCACCAGATTGAAGACCATGAAAAAGGATACTGAAAAATAGACCGGGGAGGAATGGAGAATGCCCACCTTGCCGATGACAGCGGCAAAGCTGAATATAAAGGCAACCAGCAGCATGATCATGGAGCCTTTTTCATGGAAAACCGCACGAACGGGAGAGAGCAGGGTGAATTTATCCAGATCCAGGTTCAAGACATACCCCCCCATGCAGATCATTATAATTCCGGTCAGGCCTGACATTCCCGGCACCTCACCTAAAAATGCAAACCCTGTGAAAACCATGAAAACCGGGGTAAAGGCAAGGTAGGGGATGGTGAGGGAAAGGGGGGAGATCTTGATCGCTTTCATGTAAAGGATGAAGGCCACGCCATTGATGGGAAGGCTGACCAGAAAGCTTAAATAGAACAGGAGATCAAGGGGCGGGCTGTCAATGAACAGATATACGGGCAGAAAAAAGGGAAGACTGTATGCCATGGGGAAGACAGCCATCTCATAGTGGGAGAGATGGGAAAAGAATTTCTTGGCAAAGGCATCATTTAAAGAGGCAAAAAATGCCGTTAGCAGGGCAAGTATAAACCACATGGTTTTGTTGTATCTCAACCAAATGAAAAAATCCATTTATAGTGTCCAAGGGCTTGGTCATTGGGCGTGTCTTTGTGGGGACAACCCATCCTTGTTTTCCCAGGATACCTGTGTTAACTGTACAGTTCGTTAACGAGGTTCATTTAATAAGGGGTTTTTATTCCATGGGTGTTTTGAAATTTTCAGTTCCGGAAATTTTTTTTGGGCGCGGCAGCTTGAAATATACCGGAATGTGCGCCAGGCGTCTGGGTGCGGAAAAAATATTTTTTGTCTCTGATCCGGGTCTGGAAAAATCAGGATGGATCGACCAGGTGTTTGAGATCCTGGATAAAGAAGGTCTCAAATGGGTTTACTATTCCGATATCTCTCCCAATCCCCGGGACTGGCAGATAGAAAAAGGCGCGCTTCTATATAAAAAGCATGGCTGTGATGTGGTCCTGACCCTGGGGGGGGGAAGTCCCATGGATGCAGCCAAGGGGATCGCCCTTGTTGCCAGCAACGGTGGCCGTGTCAATGATTATGAAGGTGCAAACCGCATACAGCTCCCCCTTCCGCCCATGATCTTTATTCCGTCAACGGCCAGCAGCGGGTCGGATATCTCACAGTTTGCCATCATAACGGACATGGAACGCCAGGTGAAGATGTCCATCATCAGCCGCACCCTGGTTCCCAATATCTCCATTGTGGATCCTGCCCTTCTGGTCACAAAATCCCGGGAACTCCTCATTGCTGCGGCCGTGGATGCACTCTCACATGCGGTTGAGGCCCATGTTTCACGGATCGCCTCTCCCATGACCGAAGTGCACTCCCTGAAAGCCATTGAGCTTATCGTGAAATACCTGCCGTTGGCCCTGGAGAACCGTTCAATGGATCATCTGGAAAAACTGAGCATGGCAGGAACGTCTGCCGCAATGGCTTTCAGCAATGCAAGCCTGGGGCTGGACCATGCCCTTGCTCATTCCCTTGGCGGCATGCTGGATGCGGTCCACGGCACGATTCATCCCATACTGCTTCCCCAGGTTATGCGGTATAATCTCAGTGAATGCACGGATAAAATTGCACAGATCGGGGAGGTGGTCCTGGGCAGATCCCTTGAATCTCCCCTGGCAACTGCCCTTGCAGGCATTGAACAGCTTGAAGGGTACTTTCAAAGCCTTGGTGTGGCCACCCGGTTGCGGGACATCGTGCCTGACCGGTCGGTATTACCCCAGATCTGTAAGATGGCGACCTATGATTCATGTCTTTTGAGCAATCCAAGAAAGGCAACGGCTGAAGATATGATGCAGATCTGTAATGGGGTGTGGTGATGGGCAAGCCGACAACCCTGGACGATATCGTTGGCCTTGAATATACCAAGCTTGGTTTTTTCGGAGAGGTTAAAAATAAGGTGGCCGAGCTCCAGGCAACCAACCTTAAACTCGAGCGCAAGCATCGTCAGCTCCAGGCTGTTCTTGGGGGTATCTCCGATGTGATGGCAGTTATTTCATTGAATTTCACCATCATATCCGTGAACAGCCTGTTCTCTGATATCTTTGATTGTGACAATCCTGAAGGCCGTTTGTGCTATGAATTTTTCAAAAATCAGACAGCCCCCTGTGCGGAGTGTCCCATTATCAACGCCCATAAGACCGCCAGTGTCTGCCGCCAACTGCTGGTTTACCAGATAAACAACAAAAACCATCAGTTTGAAGTTACGGTATCCCCCATGCAGGACTCCAGCAAAAAAATATTCAGATTCCTTCTCCTCATGCGGGATGTGACCCGGGAAAAAGCGTACCAGGAGAAATATAACTATTCGAAGAAAATGGCCACAGTGGGAGTCCTTGCCGCCGGTGTCGCCCATGAAATAAACAACCCTTTGACCGCCATCAGCGGATTCTCGGAAGGACTCAAGCGCCGGTTGCCAAAACTTGCCCACAGCCTGGACGAGACCCCGGAAAACCGTGAGCTCATGGATGATTTCCATGAATATGTGGAAACCATCATTGCCGAGTGCAACCGCTGCCGGGATATTGTAAAGGGGTTGCTCACCTTCAGCCCCAGGAAAAAAATTGATTTTACGCCTGTGATTCTCAACAACCTGGTGACCGATGTGCTCAAACTGTTGAGCAACCGTTTGAAGCACGCTCCACAGTTGGAAATCGACCTTGAATTTGGCAGTGATATGCCAAGGGTTCAAGGCAATGCCGGTGAACTTAAGCAGGTGATACTCAACATCATATGCAATGCCATGGATGCTTCTGAAAACCATGGCAGGCTGCATATCCGTACGGAAAAAAAGGGTTGCTGGGTGATCCTTTCGGTCAGGGACAATGGCTGCGGAATTGCCCCTGAAATCATGGACAGGCTCTTTGACCCCTTTTTTACCACAAAGCCCGTGGATAAGGGAACCGGTATAGGACTGTCCATCTGTTATAATATTATCCAACAGCATAACGGAGAGATCACCGTAACCAGCAACGAAGCCCACGGTACTGTTTTTGAAATTAAATTCCCAAACCCTGAATGTGTGGAAAATGACTGAACAATCAAGCACGATTAATGTTCTTGTGGTGGACGATGAAAAATCCATCCGTAGATTACTTGAAAAGGAATTATCCTCTTCCCGGCGGAGCATCACAACGGCCGGGAATGCCAAAGAAGCCCTTGCCGCCATCCGGAAGGATGTGTTTGATGTCATCATTTTGGATATCAGCCTTCCCGATGCCAATGGAATTGAGCTGATGGCAAGGTTCCAGGAGGAGATCCTGGCGGTCCAGATCATTTTGATCACCGGGTACGGTGATGTGGACGATGCGGTTGAGGCCATCAAGACCGGGGCCTGCGACTATATCACAAAACCCTTTGACCTGGACCGCCTGGAACAGGTGGTTGAAAAGGCCTATCAACGGGGATGCCTTCACCGGAAAACGTTTTTGAAAAGCCAGGGGGGCCAGAAAAAGAAGCATTATCCGGAAGAGATCGTTGGCCATTCCGCTGCCATGGAGGAGGTTCGGTTTCTCATCGGCAAGGTTGCCCCAACCTCGGTTCCCGTGCTGATTACCGGGGAAAGCGGCAGCGGTAAGAATGTTGTTGCAAGGCAGCTCCATGGCCTGAGCCTGAGGGGAGACAACCCCATGATAACGAAAAACTGTGCCACTTTGCAGGAGGAGTTGATCCGGAGTGAGCTGTTTGGTTATCACAAGGGCGCCTTTACCGGGGCTGAAGAATCCAGGAACGGACTCCTTGCCCTTGCAGACCAGGGCACCTTGTTCCTGGACGAGGTGGGGGAGCTTTCCGTGGGGGTCCAGGCGTCCCTGCTCCGGGTCATGGAAAATCAGACCTTTCGTCCTGTGGGGGATAAGAATGAGCAAAAGGTTGATATCCGGTTTATCTTTGCAACCAACCGGAACCTCAAAGAAGAGGTGGCAAAGGGGCGGTTCAGTGAGGCCCTTTTTCACAGGCTCAACGTTTTTTCCATAAAGATACTTCCCTTGCGTAAGCGAAAAGAGGAGATCCCCGTACTGGTGGAATACTTCCTGGGCAAGATGAGTTCCGGCACACCCCCCCACACGGTTTGTAAAAATGCCATGGAACGGATCATGGCCTATGACTGGCCCGGCAATGTCCGGGAACTTCACAATGTCATGGAAAGGGGCGTCATTCTTGCTGATAACAATGTGATCACCGAACGCAGCCTGCCCCTTGAACTTCTGGAAACAAAGGATGGTCAGGCCGGTACTCCCGCCCCCCTGTTTTCCACCCTTGAAGAACTGGAAAAAAATTACATACTCAAGGTGATCAACCATGTGGACGGCAACAGGTCCAAAGCTGCGGAAATACTGGGTGTCAGCAGAAAAACCCTGTACCGTAAACTGTTGGACAACGGGGAATGATGTAAAGATGAACCGGTGTGAAGTGTGAAGTACGGATCCCTTTGCCATGGCTGATGGAGACAGTGAGATCCGTACTTTTTATTTTTCAGGGCCGGTTGGGTCACCGGCCCGGTGGTTGCTCAATTATAGGGCTGCCGTGTAAATTCCAATAACATCGTCCAGGGTCGGACGCCTTGGGTTGGTGGCGCCACAGGCATCTTTCTGTGCATTCTCAGCCATGATCTTGAGATCTTCTTTCTTTACCCCAAGCTCTGTCAGGTTTGCTGGGAT
>JAQYWC010000083.1 GCA_030145245.1 Desulfobacterium sp. | reverse complement strand
TGTGCTTGTGCCGGGTTTGGTAAACGTTTCATTTGATCTTCAACCCCTGTAAGTTCCTCTATGGGAAGATTCACAGGTTGAGAATAATCATTCATCACTTCATCCGTTACTTGCTTGAGCAATTTCTTTTTGGCTTTCTTTTTCAAGTTTTTCCAGTGGGGATGATGATATTGTAGTTGCTTTTTGATCTTTAGCCTGATATTTTTTCGATGAGTGGAATCCTTGAATACAACACACTTAAACAGAGGTTTTTTCAATCTAAATAATTGAAATTACAATATTTTTATCGACGAGCTCAGTGTCGATTTCAACACCCTTCCTTAAGCGTAAAACATGTCATAATTATTTTGTTGTTGGTTTTTTAATGGTCTGAAACAGCTGTTTACTTTTCTCCAAGAGTCCTTTCGTAGTCATTTTGGACGGCCTGCATGATCAATTCTCCTTTTTGCGTAAAGAACCGGGGCAAAGTGAAATCAGGGGCAACCGTAAGTTTTTGAAGCATAAGGCCGTCTCCTTTAAACCAGAGAGGAAGGTACCCGCTAAGAAAAAAGCCTTTCTGGCGCATAATATCAATTGCCCATGGAGCCCAGGGATGACTGATATCAATCTGGACGTGGAGTTGGCAGGACTTAGCCTCTGCTTCAAAACGGGCAAGTACTTCAGGTAAGTCTGCCCCGGCTTTTGTTACTGCAAGTGTTGCAATACCGGCTTCTTTTATTATATCCACTGTGTTTTCTGTTGTATCCATACCGGGGATGATGTCATTTCTAAACGTGCGCGTGGCCTTGAGGTCACGGCAGATGCCCTTAACAAAATCTTCGTAGGCTGGGTGAATGAATATTTCATGGGCAGAGTCGCTATACATTCGAAATGTCAAAAGCAACGAGATGTTGCGCTCAGGTTTGTTGTGCTCAGGTTTCTTAGAATTATCAAAATTAACGCTTTGGAGCCATTCCAATTCTAAACCGGTGAACATAAAATCGTGAGAAACAGTTACCCGTTGAGATATGGTGTGATTGCATAAAGCTTCAATGAACTGTGCATCAAGGGCAATTTGTTCGGGAAAATCATTATGGATCGTGTCGGCAAGACATTGGGCCACTCCTGATTCACGGAATTTTTTTTTGACCATGAGCTGTACTGCTTCGTACAGCAGGGGATTATGTGCAGAGCGGCACATGCTTGCCATTCCGGCAAATTCTCCTTCCCCGGACCGTGCTATGGCCGTGCGATGGTTGATTCCGTCATATCTTTTGATGATTTCTTCGGGGTCGTACACATAGCTTATGGGGAAATCATCACCATATATTTCGCGGTATATGTTGCAGATGTCCTGGGCATCTTCGGGATGGAACAGCGCAAGTTTGATATTTTCTTTCATAGATTTTACCATTTTTTTAAGGATTACCAAAAGTTTCAATACAATCTGCGAGCAGGTTGGCGGCAATGGAACGCCGGTATTGTGCCGTGGAACGATGATCGTCAATCGGTTTGATTGTTTTTTCAACCATGATCTTTAACTCAGGTACTGCAGACAGGAGTTCGGAAAGAGAGCTGCCTGTGCACGCGGCTTCTATTTGAGGACAGCAAATGATAGTCGGTCCCACTGAACCGAATGCCATGCGTATTTTTTTTATCCGTTTGTTTTCAATGCGCGCTGCAACGGCAAGGGAAACTTTGGTTATGGCATTGGCAACGCGCGGGCTGACCTTGTGGTGATAAAATTCATTGAACTCATTTACAGGAAGAATTACCGCGCTTAGAAGTTCGTCGCTTTGAAGAGTTGTCGTTCCGGGACCGCTGATAAAGTCACGGATCGGCATCAGACGCCTGCCGGCAGGAGAGCATATTTCCACCTGTGCGCCGAGGGCATACAAGGGGGGCAGGCTGTCTCCGGCAGGTGAAGCGGTACAGATGTTGCCCCCTAGGGTGGCTGCGCTGCGCAGGGCCGGAGATCCTACGCAATTACAGGCCTGGGACAAAAGCCCGGGTATCTCTTTATTTACTGAAAGCGCTGCCATTGTCGCGAGTGCCCCGATGCGCACAGTGTTATCCGGGTTGGATATTCCCTGAAGTTCATTGAGGTCGTTAAGAAAAATAAACGGAGGGCATTGGCCTGTTTGGAGAGCCTTGGCATGACGGATCATGAAGTCTGTACCTCCGGCATAGGGCACGGCTCCTTTCTGTTTTGCCATGCACGCTTCCCGGAGTGTTGCGGGGTATGGATTATGAGAGTTTACCATGTTTCCCCCCTGCGCTGCACGGCAAGCGAGACGGCTTCCACAATCATTGAATAGCCGGTACATCTACACAAATTCCCTGCCATGGCAGCACGAATGGCCCCATCGTCGGGGTTAGGATTATCACGAAGCAGAGCGTAGGTGGTCATGATCATGCCCGGCGTGCAAAAACCGCATTGAACAGCTCCTGCATCATTGAATGCCTGGGACAGAACAGCGAAGCCTTGTGTGGCGCGTAGACCTTCAATGGTAAGGATATCTCTGTCTTTTGCTGCACCGAGAAGCATCAGGCATGAGAGTGCCGGGTGTCCATCAAGAAGGATCATGCAGGCTCCGCATTCACCTTCACCGCAGCCTTCTTTGGTTCCGGTAAGATTGAATTCGCAACGCAGAACATCGACCAGGCGTAAGTCAAGTGCAGATTTGGTGGAGACAAATTCTCCGTTTAATGTAAATGAAGTCAGTTTTGTCATGATTTGTTTGCCATTTTTTGCATGAGATATTCTGGGGAAACCGGAAGTTGAAACAGTTCAATTCCACAGGCATTTGCCACTGCATCCACAATGGCCGGACCTACGCCTATTAAAGGGGGTTCGCCTACACATTTTGCGCCATATGGACCGGGGGGATACGGGTTGGCTATCAATGCGCTTTCAACGGGCGGTACATCAAGTGAGGTGGGGATGATGTAGTCGGCCAGGGAAGCGGGCATTGCATCCATGGGCATGGATTCGAGCAGGCTGTATCCCAGCCCCTGAATTGTGCCCCCATCTATCTGTCCTTTGATGATACGTCGATCAATGGGGGTGCCCACATCCAGTGCTGTCCAAATTTTTCGCGCAGCCACCTGCCAGGTAAGGGTGTTCACTTCCACTTGTGCGATGACAGTTCCCCACACATACGAGTGAAACGGATCCCCTTGCTGTTTTACCGGATCCCATTGCAGGTGATCCGGTTGTTTTACTTTTTCCAGCACACTGAATTCTCCCGGCTCTTCCAGTCGGGGCTTCAGCTTGTCCGCAGCATCTTTGAGCACACGTCCGAAGAGCACCACAGACATGGAGGCCCCTGTGATGGATGCCTCGGGAACCCGGTCGGTGTCAGCGTCTTTGTAAATAATGCGCTCTATGGGAATCTTAAGTGCACGGGCAACAATTTTACGCAGAGCTGTGTGCAGGCCCTGTCCCATGTCCACCAGCTCCGAGAGGATTTCCACTCGCCCATCCTTTCGTTTGAGCAGCCCCATACAACGGTTCGGTAATGGCTGGTTCGTGCCCAGGGAAAATGGTGCCCCAAAACTAAACAGAGCCTGTCCTATTCCCCGGAGTATGGGGCCGTGCTGTACTTGTTCCTTTTTGCGCCGTTCATAATCCGCCAGTCTGGCGGCCTCTTTGATGGTTTCAGGCAGGGCCACATGGAAATGATATTTACCACCGGTAAGGGTGTCTGTTCCCTGTTTGATAAAATAGTCGGCCTTGAATTGAAGTGGGTCTCGTTTAAATTTTCTGGCCAGCGCATTCATGTGGGTTTCAATGGCAAAAAAAGTTTGAGGTCCGCCGAATCCCCTATAGGCTCCTGCCATGGGATTGTTGGTTGCGACAGCCCGTCCCAGAACCCGCGCCGCAGGAAAATGGTATACACCTGTGGCCTTTTTCAGGCCGGTGTCGAGGACCATTCTGCATGAAAGGGCATAGCCTCCGGCTTGAAAAACAACATCAATATCCACGCCTAAAATATTGCCCTTTGCATCAAGGGCGGACCGGATGACAATTCTGGACGGATGGCGCTTGGTGGTGGCCAGTAAATCCTCTTCGCGGCTGTAGATCAATCGCACGGGTTGTTTGCATTTGCTGGCAGCAAATGCTGCATGGCCCGCAAGGAAAAAGGGCGTTTCTATTTTTCCACCGAACCCTCCGCCAAGGGGCATCTGCTGTATTCTGAAATACTCTTCATCACACCCGAATGCTCCGCCAAGTGCTTTGCGTATGGCATGGGGCCCCTGGGTGGAAGCGTAGACGGTCATTTTGCCGGTTTCAGGTACAGCCACAACGCCCTGGGTCTCAAGATAGAGGTGCTCCTGATATCCTGTGCGGGTCTGTGTTTCGAAAATTTCATCAGACCCGGCAAAAGCCCCATCGATATCTCCGTAGCTAAAATCTTCCTTGAAGTAGACATTGTCATCATTGTGCATCGGTGGCTTTGTCCCTTCCAATGCTTCATCCAAAGTGTGGATGGCCGGAATTTCTTCGTAGTCTATCTGCACCTTTTGTGCGAGCCGTCTTACTTTCCGTAAATCAGGGCCGACCATGAGCATTATGGGCTGAGCGATGTATTTTACTTCAGACTCGGCAAAATAAGGGCATGTGTCCTGAAAATATGTAACCTGATTCTGATGGGGAATATCTGAAGCATCCACGCAGAAATAGCCGTCGGGCATTTCCGGCAGGGAGATTTTTTTGATTTTTCCCCTTCTTACCGTAGACCGGACGGTAACAGCTTCGAGCATGTTGTCGAAACTTAAATCACCTACATAACGGGTCGTCCCGCAACATTTCCCTATGGTATCAATTCTGTCTTCATCCTTCGAGAAAGGCATGAAAGTGTCCTTTATTCGGTGACAGAAGCCACGTTCATCTTTTGTGTTATGAAATCCAACGTCATATAGTTCGGTGCAAAAACAGGCTCTCTTTCAATAATCCCGGTACCTGCAAGTAAATATACAAGAACTTCATTTGCCAGCAAAGCGTTGGAGGCTAACCCGCCGATAGCGGTTGTGGGTATTACGCCTTTTGCCAGCCCGTTTTTCATATGCGCCATGGCTTGCGGGCTGAAATTATCTTGCATGGCTGACGGCAGGAGACCTCCTCCGGCATCGTTTTCCTTTGCAAGTTTCCAGAATATATCTTCCTTCATACCGTCGGGGGCGTAGTTGACCATGAGTGCCCCGAATCCGATAGCTGCGCAGGTAAAGGCGGGAATCTGATGTTTTTCCTGCAGGGCAGGGGTCATTGTTTTAACATCCTCTCCTTTTTCCACATCAATAACAGCTACAAATGCATCTGATTCTGCAAGGAAATCATCCAGATTGTCTGCCTGTATGCCGTCTGGATATTCCTGTATGTTCATGTCCGGATTGATGGAACGGGCCAGTTCCACGTATACATCCAGTTTTTTGCGATCCATTGTATTGCCGAATGCGGCGGCCTGCCGGTTCATATCCGGGGGATCGAATACTCCATTTTCAGCAAGGCGAAAGTTGCTTGCACCGCACCGGACAAGAGCCAGAAAGGCACCGCCCCCTACACCACCTAAGCCTGCAAATGAGATTGTTTTTTTTTTGAGAATTTCAAACCCGTCATTGCCAAAAAAAGGGCTGGATCTATCCAGATAATGCATGGTCACCTCAAGGTAGTGGTTTCGGGAGTTGATGTATCTCCCTTTTTATTTATGAATACTAAGGAACATACCAGAAGAAGGGCTGCACAGATAGTAATGCCCGTGAGGGCTGATAGAAAACCGCTGTTGGCTGCTGCAACACCTTTTTTCCCCATGGCACCGACCATGTATAAAGATGAAAATATCGATAGCCCTAGTGATCCGCCAACAGATGCAGACAACGAGTTCAGGGCCGAAAAGATTCCTTCCTGTCCCTTGGGGGCCCGTTCAAGGAGTATGGTTGTACTTGAGACCATGATGATTGCGACAGTTGCGCCGAACAGGGCCAGCTCAAGGGCAAGAATAGTGCGTGACGGGGTTGCCTGCATCATGAGTGTTCCCCCAGCAACAAGCATAAGACAGGCGGAAGAAAATCCCAGAACGGCCTTGCTGTCACTGCGGTCTGTCAATCGACCGCCAAGGTAGGTGCCACCGGCCATAGCCAGAGCATTGGCAAGCATCATTACGCCTGCTTCAGATGAAGTCATGCCGATACTTCGAGTCAAAAAAAAGGGGAAAACAATCATGATTCCATTGAGCACGATCAGAATCAGGAGCTTGATGGCCAGTAATAAGTTCAGCTTGTGGTCGCGAAACAGCGAGAGTTTGACCAGCGGGTATGTTGCCCGTTTTTCAACTATTATGAAGAGCGTGAGCGAGAAAAGAAAGACGGCAAAAAATCCCCCCACTTTTGAAGAACGCCAACCTGCATCGGCAATTGCACTCAGTGCGAGGGGGAGTGAGCTGAACATCAGTATACTGAGACAACCCCCTTTAATGTCCAGCTGTCGCAGTTTTCCCCTGAAACTTTCCTGCGTCTTTGCGGGGATGCGCTTGATGTGGATACCCAGAGCGGCTATTACGATCAGGCAGAGAGGGACATTGACGATGAAAGCCAGGTGCCATGACCATTGTTCTGCCAGATATCCGCCAAGTGGTGGTCCGATAATAGTTCCGCAACTCGCAACCATGAGTATTAATCCAATGGTGCTTCCTATTTTTTCCCGCGGGACAGAGGTGAGAAGCATTGCACCAAAGGATGCTGCAAGCATGGCTCCGCCAATCCCCTGAACAAATCGTCCCACAAGTATGTGTGTAAAGGTTTGTGAGAGTGCACATCCAACTGACCCCGCGAGAAAGAGGACGATGCCGGATAAAAAGATTTTTGATGCATCAAAGATGTCCGCACTCCGACCAAACAGCAATTGCAGGGAAGCGAGCATGGTCAGGTATATGGTGGCAAGCATCATCGACTGAGAGGCACTTACCTTGAAGATGGTTTGCAGCGTCGGCAGCATAATGTTGACAATACTGCCATCAAGTCCGCAAACAAACATGCCGATTGCCATGCCGCTGAGGACTGCAATCTGCGAGGATTTAGCAGCCATTGAAGACGCATTTTGCTGCGCTTCGGTACAGGAACGTAGATTTGTCATTTGCAGCTTTTGCAGCTGCAAAGGGAGTATGGCATCTCTCCGGCAGTTTCAATTTCTTCGCGCGTGATTCCGAGCTCGTTAAGCAAAGAGGACATTGGTTCCGGTTCGCCGAAATATCCTAAATTTTCCAGTTCTGTAAGCCCTTCCTGGCGGGTGATGAGCCCAAAGTAAATTCCGGCACTGACTTCCACAATCGATTGGGGAAAGAATGTGCTGCGCATATTTTTGAAGCGCATGAACTGGCAGTAATCCTTGACTCGTTCAATCTTACAACTGGTATGGAGAAGGCCCTTGTGCCCGGGGGGCATTTGCCACTCCATTTCGGTTTTTATAAGGTCTGCAACTTCACTCCATGTGCCGTAGGTTGTGTTGGTCTTGAGTCGACGAAGTTCAGGTATGGGCAGAGACGGGTCTTCTTTTGCTTTTTTTAAAGTTTCGTCCAGCGGACCGTACAGGCCGTTCAGTCGTTGTCTGATAGAACGCTGGTAGCGTAGAAATTCTGAAGTTATGGCGTATGGTCGTTCAGGGGAAGGTGTGTGGGCCACCATGTTGAAAAATCCGAGGGTCATGTCACGCTGACTGACGCAAAACGGCTTTTCAGCAACCTTTTCTGGTTTCAGTTCATTCATGACATAACTGGCAACTGCCAGTTGCACCTCTTCCACTCCTTGCATTATAAAGGGGATTTTTTCTTGAACGGCCATTGGAAAAAACAGCACATGGGCAACTGTCGGACAAAGGCAGGGTACTCCTATTTCGGTAAATTGTTCACGCATGGCCTGGCTGACCAAATCCCACGGAAGTGTTCTTTCGACTAATTCCACAGACGGGAGCAGCTTCACCGAATGGCGAAGATTTTCTTTGCAGGTCTCGTTTGTGTACGGCATGTTCCATGATACAGCCAGAACTCTGAGGCCGAGCTTTTTGGCAAGGAGCCAGAGTAAGTATGTGGAATCCTTACCTCCGGTGCACAGAACCATTACGTCGTAACGTGATTGCGTGTTGTTCCGCGCCGCTTCAAGCAGCTCTTCTTCTGTTATGAAATTTTGTGGGCCCGCAGGGATACCTGATTCTTCTGCTTTTTCATAGCACTGACAAAAAGCGCAAAGGCCATCAGCATTAAATTCCAGCCCCGGTAACAAAAGATCGTCATTGATGCATCGCGTGCATTGCTGCTTAGTCTCTTCCGTTGCTGGTTGGCGTAGATCTTTTTTGTCTACGATGATTTTTTCATTTATCAGCTTTGCAAACTGGGGATGGGAGAGAAGCTCTGCCGGAAGATCATTACTCTTTTTATCTCCGTTCAACGCTCTGATATGTTGTGCAATTATGTTATCTATCGGAATTATTGATTTGGTATGCAGGGGGGGATTCCGTAAACCGTAATAAACCAGTGATTGTTGAGCGTTGTCATTTTGTACTTGCCAACGGTTCTGCAAAGCTGGGTGTTGAGGAAGAGGCATGACTGATCCTGTCTGGCTAATTTAAAAATTATTTCTCAATATTGCTTTGTTTGACTATTTTAAAAATTAACATTCCTATACTTTAAAAAAATTACAAAGATATATCTAATTGCAGAGATATATGCAAGTTTTTTCCTGTAAGGGTGCACAAAAAGCTCAAATGCGGAGAGGTTTAGCCTTTTGAGAATGCTTCTATAGCTTAAGATCTCTTTCCTACGTCTATTGGAGAGCCAAACCCCTTATTTTGTCCAGGATGCCAGAGTGTTACTGTAAAATGTAGCCATAATCCGGGCTGCCCCTCCCAGCTCTGATTTTATCTCTTTCAGCAGTTCCTCTGAGCTGTATCCCTTTCGGAATGTCGTATTATAACCTGTTCTGATCAAATAGCCATCCTCTATGGGACGAATTATTTCATACTTATGCTCTACAGGCCAAAGCCCCTGAACTGTCAAATAAGCACTGCCCCCGTCCCGGAGAGTTTTTGCAATCAGCCGGTATACCTGCCTTCTGTCCTCCGGTGGGAGTATGTTTAGTACATAATGGGCCATCACAATATCATACGGCCTGTCCAGGACGGAAGGATCAGGACAAAAGTTGGTATCATAGTCTGTCACATTCCGGCATCCCGCCTTTATTAGTGCGTCCCCGGCAAAACGGTCCATTCCCGTACCCAGATGTAGAATTGTTTTCTCTGATACCAGTCCTTTCTGACAAAGGTAACGAACAGGCTGAGAGGTCTTTTTAGTGTGATTCAGGGCTGTCATCCGAGAGGAAATGACACAGGGAGATTTCCATGGACAGCTTTCAACAGAGGCATGTTCCTCTATATCCTGTTCCAGTAAAAGTTCTATTGTATGTAGATCCTCAGACCAGCTCTCCGTTCTTGAATCGTAACGATACTCCTGCATTCCGGAGCCATAAACCGTAAATGATCCGTTTCTATCATTGTTAATTACCCAACCCGCTTTAATCATTTTTTTCGATAGTTTCATAAGACCCTTGCGACAGCTGGAGAAAATTTAATCATATTACATCTCCTAATTCGTGGCTGACCGAAAAGTCATTATTTGGGGGGCATCAGCCTCCCCAAAAAATCATTATTCATCGTCCCAATTTTTTTTTGATGTGTAGAAAATATTTCTTACTGATCTTTGACATTTTAACCTAATTTTGGGCATGACTATCCATTTTGCAGTCAAATCTTATTTTTCTGTCTACCCAATTTCAGGACGCTTTACGTTAAATCCGCTTTAGCTCTTTTTTTTTGGAGATTATGCCCAATAATCTGGTGGTTCCGAGCCAAAACAGACAAACTGACATACCTCTTAAAACCATCAATGCCATGGTCAGGGCATCTGTCCAAACCATGATTTTCCAATCCGTTGATTCCAGATTCTACTGCCGGGTGTTTTCGCTTGGATCGGGTAAACCCTCGGCTGTTTCTTCTTCAAGTTCAGCTTTGTTCCGCTTCCCTTTCTTCGGAAGAACCAAGAGGGTGAGTTTGTTTTTCAACGCTGTCTTATTTGCGGGGCTGTAGAACCCCTATGTGGCAGGATAGTTGTCACCTCCAATGAAAATGTACATCTTTGGCATGGATTTGATTCGGAACACCCTTTATAAGATCGCGCACCACCACCACCACCACCACCACCACCCATGGCTTCCCATACCGGATATGAAGACCGTGCTGGAAAGATCGGCAGCGGTTATCGATCCGAAAACCGCC
>JAQYWC010000012.1 GCA_030145245.1 Desulfobacterium sp. | reverse complement strand
TGAAACGCATTGGTATGACCATTAAAATAGCCGCATCCGCCGGGTCAACTCCCGGAGAGAAGCATTCCAGACGACCCTGAACCTTTGTAATTCCTCCACGAAATGCGAACAACCGATGATTGCGGCCCCAGGTTTTGAAGACTCCGAATTCACCCGGTTCAAAGACCTGGCTAAAGACAAGGGAATAACCCTGATCAAGGAGCGGCTGCGGAACCATGCCAAAGGAATCGATATCGGTTTCACCCGGGCAAATCTCGGCATTGCCCCGGAAGAGAAGCGGGATATGCACGTGGGGTTCCTGGACAACGGCCGCAAAGCCATTGCAAAGCACCCCTTCAGGGAGCAGTGGAAACGCCTCAAAACAAGCGCAGATAACCCCAAGTTCAAGGTGGCGATATTCAGCGGCTGTGCCCAGGATCTCAAGGTGCTGCACCTGGCTGAGATCATGTCAATCAAACCAGGGGTAACCGGCGGGTGGCAGGAGACACGGTCTGAGACATCTCTGCAACAGGTTTCCGTGGTGTGGCGCACACGCTTGCGATAAAAGAAAAGACATAAACAACCCAATGCCCCTTTATAGCGTCAGCTATAAAGGGGCACCGGGTCTCTCTTCAGCAGTTTTCTCAAGAACAGATCAACTTATCTGTTTCAGAAGTCTGCGGGCCGCATCAGCTTCCCCAAAGTTATTTGAAATTTTTAAAGCTCTGGTCAGGTATTCTGCTGCCAATTTTTTTTTGTCTTTTTTATAGTATACTGCGGCAAGATGGTAGAGAATCGATGGGACCTCTTGTGTTTGGTCATAGGCCTTGGCTATATAGTCAAGGGCTTTGTCATAATCTTTTTTTTGATAATAGATCCATCCAATGGTATCAAACACCATGGGGTTTTCGGGTTGCAGAACGTTGGCTTTCTTTGCAAGCACCATGGCTTCGTCAAGTTTTATGCCCCGTTTGGCAAAGAGCCATGCAAGCTGATTGTAGCCGATGAATAATTCTGGGTAATCTTTTATATAGTACCTGTATTGCTCTTCCGCCTTTTGGTAGAATCCTTTCCTATCAAGTTCCGACCCCAGTTTCAACAAAAGGCTTGGATCCTTTTGGATCTCATAGGCCTTGTGGAAGGTTTCAACTGCGGCCAGTGGCTTCTCGCCCGCAAGTTGCAGTTCAGCCAGAATGTTCAGCGCACCATAAAAGCCCGGAGCATATACCAGCGATCGCTCAAGATAAGATTCTGCCCCTGGGAAGTCTTTTTTTTGCAGACAGGCCTTGGCGGCCCAATAGCATGACAGAATTGGCTCGTTGTTCTTTGCCAGGGATTTTTCAAATTCAGCAATTGCATGGTCATTGAAATTTTTAGAATAAAAAAGCAGTCCCAGAATGTGATGTTTGAGAATCATGGGTGTTAAACCTTCAAAAACCTGCTCTTTGCCCATGGATACCAAGGAAAGGCCGGGGATAAGGCCGGAAGCTTGCCAGTTTTTTTCTGCTGATTTGAAATCTTTGTTTCGGGCTGCAACCGCTCCGGAGATATAATCCAGATATTTTCCCATGGATTTGTTCCAATGGTTTTTCAAATCAATGGTGGGATCTAATTCGACATCAAGGTAAAACTTCAGTGCAGCCCTTGCCGTGAAGGCTCCGTAGTGAGAAGGGCCTGCTACCAGGATAGCTTCCATCTTATTCAATGCGGCCTGGTAATGCCCTGTCAAAATATCTGCGAATCCAAGAAGATATTGGAGATCCGGGGTTTGTTCCGGTGCCTGGTTTAGAATTTTGATCGCTTCATCCACCTCTCCTGTATGAAGAGCCACGTCTGCAAGGATGACATGAGCGCCACCGATTCCTGATTGTTTCATCTGGTCTGCAGTTTTGCGAGCTGAATCATATTGTCCTGCATTTAATTGCAAACCACCCAATTTCGCAAGGGCAGCCTTGTTTTCAGGGTTGAGCTTCAGACTCTGTTGAAATGCGGTGATTGCCAAAATGAGCCGGCCCCTTTTTTCAAGAATCAGTCCGATGCCGAAAAACGCTCCATGGGCCCTGGGATTGAGTTGAATGGATCTTTGGAAAGATTTCATGGCAAGGGGATCATTGCCAAGTTCAAATGCGGCTGCTCCCAGGTTTGTATAGGCGGACAAGAACTGCGGCTCAAGCTCAATGGTCTTTTGAAAGTCTTCAAGTGCTTTTTTATAATTTTCAAGCCTGAAATGAATTCGGCCCATGATATTTCTCGGAAACGGATGATAGGGATCAAGGTTTACCGCTTTTTTACATTCCGTCAATGCCTGTTCATACTGTTCTTTTCCAAACAGGATCATGGCCTGGGCTGTCAGGGCAAAAATATTTTTATCGCGAAGATTGACAGATACCAACTCTGCCTCCGCTTTTTCATAGGCCTTTCCGGAAGCAAGTGCGATGCAATAAATCCCCTTGATATCATCAAGGCCGGGATTATCTTCCAACAAAACCGGACACAGATAAGAGATATTGTTCAGTTTTCCTGTTCGCAAATCTTGCTTTACCTGCTCTGTTAACAGATCAAAGTTTTCGTTGACGATCTCCTTTATACGGATCGGCTGCCCCTCGGCATCAAAGGTAGCCATGGAAACGCCGGATGCTTCCATACCTGATCCGATCAACAACAAAATAACAACAGACAGGGCCCGGCTTATTTTCAAACAACAGGCAGCACACGTTTTTATCATGCCACGATCTCCTCAATTTTAGTTGACAGTTCGTCTGCTATTGACGGACAATATAAACAAAAGGCAGACACTTAACAGTGTCTGCCTTTTATTCGGTTAAACATCAAGAGTTATTTCATTTTTCTTCTTACGGCAGCAATGCCTAATATTCCAGAACCAAAGAGAAACATAAAAGCAGGTTCAGGCGCATCCTCAATCTCTTTCACCTTGATATCAACAAAGGCCTTCGTAAAAGAAGTGGCAGTGTTTCCACCAGCCCTCAGCTTATTCAGATCCCATGCAGCACCGCCTGTCGCCAGGGCAAGGTCAAAGTAGTCAGCTTCAGAGGTGCCAGCTCCAGAATAATAATATCCTCCATCGCTATAGGTATATCCGCCTGACCCGTCAGCAAGAAAAGAGTCCCCAAGGTGGTTGTTATTTTCGTCAACCTGGTCATCGCTTACACCAAGAACGGCATTGTTGCCACCATCTTTTAAGTTGGCATTGATAACGGCATTCAGGATAGCGCCCTTTCCTTTAAGAGTTGCAAGCATGTTAGCGTACGAGAGGGAGTTATTAAGGTTATCCCTGTCTTCATCTGTGATAAGCACGATGTTCACTGCAGCACCGGAACGAAATGCATAGTTGTTTAAGGCAAAATTAATGGCCTGCCATCCGTCCTCTGTTCCTCCATTGAGGACAAGCCCGCTGGTGGCACTGGCAAGCTCGCCGGAAGTGCCCCATTCCTGAACACCTGATGTTCCTGCATCCAGGTCATGCTGATGACCATAAAGATGGCCTGAGCTATTGCTACCGCCAAATCCTACAAGTCCGTAGCGGTTGTTCGTGACGTTGGCAGCTGCAAGACCGGATTCAAGGTCGTTTACCATGTTGCCAAGCCAAGCATGTTCATTGTACATTGAGCCTGATTCATCTACAACAAAGATCACATCGGCCGTGTCAGCAGCCATGAGAGGATTTGAAAATCCAAGCATTAACATCAATGAGACCAGTAAAAAGAGTGATTTTTTCATGAAGTAGACCTCCTTTAATTTAGGGTTACGTCAGATAAATACTACCGATAATTTGGGATAAACCAGAGTACCGTCAAATAATTTATCACCTCCTCCCTCAAGAATACCTATCACGATCACATCGCAACAATATTCGATAATTACAGTTAGTCAAATATCATCACGTTTATTTATAATTTCGGATGGGATTTTCCCATTAAACATTGCAATTGTGATGCCATACTTGCAAGAAAAAAGTTCGTAACCAACGCCAAACAACCGACTTGAAACAGATAAGGTGACGCCCCCCTTGAATAGAGGAGTGTTTGAAAAACATCTTTTATCGCAACCCAAGGTCGAGAGGGGAAAATCTGATCTCCATTTTTCGTAAAAAGCTAAAGGAGAGCTGTCAACAATTCAAAACTATGTAAAAAAACTCCCTATAATTATGAAAAAAACACCATAATTATAAGGATAAAATGTAAGTGACGTTTGTTTTAAAGAAGCATACCATGTTTATTGTAAACGACGATTCTAAGAACTGATGGGAACAGCATAGCCTAAACAGACTTTTGTTATTTGAAACAATATAATTATTTAACAATCCATGGTTTAATTGGCATAGTTATTGCGTCGCTATTTGCGAAAGTAATAGCGAGCGGTAAACATGTTGTTTGTGGTATTAACATTTTTAAAGGATTCTCTGTTTTTTGGAGCCCCTTAAAAACTCTATACCCAATATGGGAGCAATCGATTCTTGAAGCAACTTTTTTTGATATAACGTGACTCAATGCTGGCAATACCATGAATAAATTAAAAAAATGGAGTAAACCCATTGGCCTTTCAGTTTCGACCCGTTTGGGTCCCTTGATCCTGGCCGGGCTCTTGTTTTTGATGATTTACGCTCCGACCATCGCTTGGTTGTGGAAACGTTGGATGATGGGAGTCTGGTATAATGCCCATGGAGTCTTGGTGGCCCCCATCTCCTTTTATATCATTTTTCGTAAATTGAGAGATGCAAAAGAGAAAAAAGCTGAAGCGGGTGATCCCATCGGTTTTGTTCTACTTATCCCTGCCCTTCTTCTGCATCTCATCGATACCAGCCTCTGGTTTCAGATTCTTTCCGCCATATCCCTTATTCCTGCCCTATTGGGCATTTTCCTTTTATTTCTTGGCCGTTCTCGCACATTAGAGGTCTGCTTTCCCATTTTACTACTCGGCTTCATGATTCCGGTTCCTTCGGTCGTCAGCCAACCGGTCCTTACCTTTTTAAGGCATTTGAGTGCGATTGGAACAGAGATGTTGATTCAAGCAGCAAATCGCCCGGTTTTGCGGATGGGGACAGTACTTGAATTGCCAACGGCTTCCATAAACATCGGTGATCCCTGCAGTGGCTTTGCCACCCTTTCTGCCACCCTTTTATTCACGGGAATCATTCTCTACCTTTGGTATCCGGGAAGGGGAAGAGTTCTTCTTATGGTTGGACTTTCCTTTATTGTTGCTGTGTTTGCCAATATCTTAAGGTGTACCATGCTCTCTTTTCTGGTGATGGAATACGATGTGGATATTTTGCATACATTTCTACACCCGTTATCCGGGTATCTCACCTATGCCATTGCCATTGGTCTTCAATCTGTATTCTTGTGGACATTTAAAAGGAATAATTCATGATTTCAGACAAATACGCCTGGCATGTGTGTTTCCTTCTGTCTATAGTGCTTTATCCAACTGTCTCAAATTTCTATATGGGACTTCCCTCTGTTAAAAATAAAATATCCACTGAAATCCCAGTGGTGCTCGACGGAGCAATGGGTACACAGACAAATCGAAATAGAAGTAGTATTGACTCTGTTTTTTCAACGGATGACTGGGTTGAAATGGAATATCTTTTGGATTCAGGAGAAACGATCACCCTGTTTGCGGCAAGGGGGTATGATGGAAGACCTTTTTTGCATTTTCCCGAAAGAGGGTTGTTTAAACAAACCTGGTCCGACAGAACGCATACCATCCAAAGAATGGGTGGTGGGAAACAATCGGCTATGGCCCACTATCTGACTCTTACCGGAGCTGTGGAAACAAAAAAAGCGATTTATTGCCTTCTTCATGGGAATAAAACCATTGCAAATCCGTATCTTTATCTTTTAGGCAGAATACCGTTTATTTTGTTTGGAGATCGACCGGAGTTCACCCTCCTTTTTGTAAGCAGTAATGATGAACGTTCCGATCCGGGTATGGAAAAAGTCCTTGAATCTCTCCTATGTCGTGTGAGCAAGAATGCTTGTATAACACAGACAACCGCCCCCTGAGTCTACAATTTTACTCTGTTCCAGGGTAGCCCTTGAAAAAGGTGGTCACGTGAACTTTTTGAGAAACATCAACTATCGTCGTTATCGGGCTAACGCATTTTTTTCATGGTTTATCCCTTTTCTTTTGGGAACTTTTTTAGTTACGGGGATGGAATTTTTCATTGTTAACCGGAAAAACGGTATCCTTACCGGAGGATTTTTAGCGGAACCCATAAAAAGCGGTTTTGAGATAAGTCTCTTGGTTCTGACGGTTCTAATTGCCAATGCAGCAGTGGTGTCAAGTATTCTTCTGCCAGTTTATATGCTGGCAAAAAGAATGAAGTGGCCTCTGCAGGTGACTATGACCCTTTGTATGTTCTTTGGATTCATGCCTGTTATTCTAACCGATTTCCTCTGGTATCAGATCAGCAAGTATTTTGGTAATACGGTATCTTTTTTTCTGCTTAAGACCTTAAGTAACGATTCTTTTCTGACAATGGTTGTCCAGTCACAAAACCATCTCTTCTGGTTGATTATAGGTATTGTATCAGCTTTTTTTTTCACTTCTGTTTGTGTCCGGTTCTGGTTGATTTTTTGTAAAAAGAATATGATCAGCCTGAAAAAGAGAGGGGGTCTTTTTGTGTTGGGATTAATGGTATGTGCCATGGTTATGGTTGCAGCAACCGCTTTAAAAAATGATCAACTCAACGCATCTCTTGTTAAATTTCCTGCATCAAGGATAATGTTAAATGTTTTAGGTTCTGTTACGGACTGGGACAGGGATGGTTACAGTCTTTTTGGGATTCCCAGGGATCATGGAACATGGAACAGTTCAATTTATCCGTATGCCATCGATATTCCGGGCAATGGCGTGGATGAGAACGGGATCATGGGAGATTTACCGGCTTCGTCTATTTTATCTGAAAAGGAAGTGCCCCTTCCGCGCTTTAAACAACGACCGAACCTGGTTATTTTTGTTCTTGAAAGCTGCAGGGCCGATGTGATTTTTAAAAAGGTAAAAGGACAAGAGATAACTCCCAACATAAACCGGTTGGCGGAACAGGGCGTTTTTGCCAAGCGGGCCTTCTGCCATAACGGGTACACCATCGGCGGTCTCAATGCCATTTTTTGTGGAGATCCCTTAAATCGAATAGCTTCTTCCCAATCCTTGTTTGATGATTTTAAAGCCAACGGCTATGAAACAGCCTGTTTTTCAGGTGAAAATGAGGCTTTTGGCGCAATCGAAAAAACCACAGGAATGGAACGAGTCGATTTTTTCTATGATGCCCGCCAGGATAAAAAAGACCGGTCCTACCCTTTTGCTTCTGCCGCAAGTCTCACAGTCCCCGGAAAAATTGTCCATAAACGGCTCGCCTCATTTCTGGAGCAAAGAAGAGATAAAGACAGGCCTCTCTTTCTTTATGTAAACCTTCAGGATGCTCATTTTCCCTACCACCACTATGCCATGGAGCCAATACTTACCAAATCTTTGATAGCCAGGTCGGAAATACGTCCGAAAAATTCGAAGGCGGTTGAATTGACATACCTGAATGCTATCGCCAATGTAGATGCGGTGTTGAATAAAATGCTAACCACCCTTGAAAAGGAGATTCAAGGAGAACTGGCTGTCATCGTGGTTGCTGACCATGGAGAGAGCCTATTTGATCATGGATTTCTTGGTCATGGTCATACCCTTAACGATATCCAAACGCATATTCCTTTGATTGTAAAAGGTATCCCTGCCGTAATTGAAGAACCGTTCGGGCAGACCGACATTCGAACAATGATATTAAAGGCCCTCTCGTTACCACCTGCGGCAGGTAGAAAACCCAGGCGGATAGATGTTGCCGGAAAAAAGGTTTTTCAGTATATTGGCACCATAGCCCGCCCCCTGAAGATTGGATGGGTCGACTTTGACAATCGATGGTCAATTGATCTTCGTAATTTTCAAAAAAGTTTTAACAACGAGCCTTGGAAAAAACAATATACAGGCACTGACACAACGGAGTTTAGCAGCCTTATTTACCATTGGGAATCTCTTCAGCAGCTTTCTCTGAAAAGAGACTAACCTACCTGTTGAACGTCTAACCAGGGGTAACAGGCGGGTGCCGGGTGACACCGCCAGAGACGTTCCTGCAATGGGTTTCAGTAATGCACACGGCGCCCATGATGCCGATGATACCGAAAAAGATCATCATGAACAGAGCGTTCTGGTAGTCGGGCGGTGAATAGACCCGGGCGTTGTTGACCATCTTGCCGTCCCACCCCATATCCAGGACAAAACCGAACAGGGGCTGCATCAGGCTTGTGCCGATGAAAGCCCCTGTATTTACAACGCTCACCGCCATACCGGACAGCTGGGGGTCAATGACCTCCTTGGCACAGGCAAAGGTGAGCACCAGGGAAGATCCGGAAAACCCGAGCAGAAAAAAGTAGAGGTAGATCACGGACTGGCCGGACCAGGGAAAGGCGACCATGGCCACCCAGACAAGGGTATAGACAATGGTGCCGCAGACAAGGATGGGTTTGCGCCGGCCCATGAGGTCCGACAACCAGCCAAGGACCAGGGAGCCCACGGCAAAGGCCACCAGCATCAGGCCAAGGTAACGGGCGGCCCACACCCGGTCGAAGTAGTACATGTCCCGAAGGTAGGGGATGGCCCAAAGCCCCATAAAAGCATAAAGTCCGCCGATCATCCCGAACTGGACCCAAAAGCCGGGCCAAAGCCGGGGAACGGTGACAACCCCCGTAAGATCCCTGATCCAGTGCTGCTTTCGCCGGGCCATGGTTCCCCACCCCTCCATCTCCCGGATGGAGGGAAATCCCAGATCCTCGGGTCGGTTCCGGACAAATAAGAATCCGGCACCGGCAAGAACAAGGGAGACACCCCCCAGGGTGACAAACACCGTCCGCCACAAAAAAAGATCAAGGATGGAAGCCAGGGGGCCAGCCGCCAGAACCGACCCCATGTTGCCCACAAAGAGCGTCAGGCCGCTCATGATCCCGTAGCGCCGTTCGCTGAACCACATGGCGTTGCTCTTCATGATGCTCACAAACACAACAGAGACCCCCAGTCCCACAAGAAGCCTGCCGCAGCTTGCCATTGCAAAGGTCGGGGCCAGGCCGAAGAGGATGGAGCCGACCCCTGCCAGGGTGTTGCCAAGGATGATGGCGGTCCGGGTGCCAAGGGTGTCTGCAAGCACACCGGAAGGGATCTGCATCATGGCATAGACCGCAAAATAGGTGGCGGCAAGATACCCAAGGGTCACCCCATCGGCATCAAAGGCGGCCATGAGCTCATCTGCCATGGTGCCCGGCGACATGCGGTGAAAATAGACCAGGATGTACGACAATACGAGGATGAGAAAAATGAGCCATCGTGTGAATTCAAAACGCCGGGACGAAAACTGGGTCATGCAACGATCTCCTGCTTGGCTTTATAGGTCTTCGCATATGAATTGAGACCAATTCTTATTAAGAAAGGAGAAGCGGTATCATCCCACGTGCGAACATCTTTGACAGTGCCGATCAAATGAGATGATGCCAACCTTATCCTTATTGATAAGTAGCGGTATCGATCGGTCTGACCAGAGCAATAGTGCTTTCCCTCCATCTTATGGTGTTATCAAATACCATATCACCACAATGGGAGCAACCGCTTCAAGTCGAAGAGCCTGCAAGGACCGAAAACGATCCATAATAATCATCCCTTAATCATCCGCATAGGTTGGCACCATCCCTCCGTCAAAGAGAAGGTCTCCGCCGACAAGATAGTTTGCAAACCGTGAAAAACCAAACATAAAAAGATTGGCCACCTCAATGGGAGCCATCATCTCTTTTTTCCTTGAAAATCCCATCATCACATCGGTCACCACCTGCTCCTCCGTGATCCCCAGCTGTTGGGCCTGGGCGGGGATCTGCTTTAAGGCAAGGGAGGTTTTGACAAATCCCGTGCTCACGGAAAACCCCCTGATCCGGCCTTTTCCTTCGGCCGATATGGACTGGGTCAATCCCCGGAGCCCGAACTTTGCAATGTTATAGGAGACTTTGTTAAGGGTACAGATATGGGCATGGACGGACGCCATATTCCCGATCACCCCGGTGCCGTCGCTGCTGTTTCCCATGTAGGGCATTGTAAGCTTGGACATATAGAGGGGGGCACGGACCATGAGCCGTTGCATGTAGTCATATTTTTCCATGGGAAAATTTTCAATGGGATCAATGTGCTGAATCCCTGCTATGTTGGCAAGATACTTGACGCTTCCCATGGTGGCCGCCTCGGCCACAGCCCCTTCCATATCCCTGTCCAGGGTGAGATCCGCCCGGATGAACCGCATCCGTCCCCCCATGTCCCCAACCATCTTGCGGGTCATCTCCCCGTGTTCTTCGCTGACATCAAGCCCCACCACCGTGAGATCGTTTGCAGCTGCAGCAATGGCCGTAGCCCTTCCGATCCCGCTTCCCGCACCTGTTACGATACAGACGTTACCGGAATTAAAGTTATCGTCATCGAGGAAATGTATCTCCTGTTTCTTTATTTCAGGTTCCCTGATTTCCATTTAAACCCTCCTTCGTTAAATGTTGTTTTAAACGATCAATATCTGCCGGATATCAATTGACGATCAAGGATGGCAGCCACAGGACCGCGCTGGGGAAAACAGCGCACAGGACGAGGCCGATGAGCATCAGCAGAACAAAGGGCACAATACCGCGATAGATATCCATGAGGGTCACATCCTGGGGAGCCACCCCCTTGATATAGAAGAGAGCATATCCAAAGGGAGGTGTAAGAAACGAAGCCTGTAGATTCACCGCGATCATCACCACAAACCAGACAAGATCAAACCCCAGATCTTTGGCAATGGGCAGGAACAGGGGAAAGCAGATCAAAACAATTCCGATCCAGTCAATGAACATTCCCAGGATAAAAACAATTGCCATCATCACCCAGAAAATCCCCCATTTTCCAAGACCCAGGCCCAGCACAAACCCGGTCACGACCTCTCCCCCGCCAATGCCGAGAAAGACACCCGTAAAACAGGTTGCGCCGCATAAAAGAAAAATGACCATGGTATTTATTTTAACGGTGCTGAGCGCTGCATTCTTCAGGACCGCCCAGGAGAACTTTCCATAGGCGATCACCATTAAAAAGGCGAGGAAGGCGCCCACACCCGAGGCTTCCGTGGGAGTGGCAATGCCCGCAAATATGCTGCCAAGAACCCCCAGGACAAGAATCATCGGTGGCACCAGGGACTTCATGACCATCAGGAATATCTGGGTATAGGTGACGCCGGCAAGCTCTTCCTTGCTTATGGCAGGCCCAAGCTCCGGGTTCATCCAGCAGCGGATAAAGATATACACCAGATAGAGCACGGAAAGGATAACACCGGGAAAAACAGCGCCGGCAAAGAGCTTGCCAACGGAGATGGTTGCCTGGTTTGCCATGACAACCAGCATGATGCTTGGCGGAATCAGGATACCAAGTGTTCCTGACGCCGAGATGGCTCCGCAGCTCAGCTCTTTTTGATAACCGTATTGCAGCATCATGGGCAGGGCCAAAAGTCCCATTGTCACCACCGATGCCCCGACAATCCCTGTGCAGGCGGCAAACAGGGTGGACACGATCACCACGGTCAGGCCAATGCCACCGGGCATTGGCCCCATCAGATAGCGCATGGCCTTGAAAAGCCCCCCTGCAACGCCTGAGGAATCCAGCAGCTGGGCCATGAAGACAAACAAGGGGATTGCCAGGAGCACATAGTTGTCCATCACTCCCCAGATACGGTTCATGAACAGGTAAAAGATGGAAGGGCCCCAGCCCAGAAACCCGAAAATAACAGCAAGGCCCCCAAGTACGAACGCCAGTGGATGGCCCATGAACAGACCCACCAGAAGACCGGAGAACATCAGTATCGTCAGCAATTCTGGGCTTATATCAATCATATTTCCAATCCTTGATTATAAAGACTTTTTTTATTACTTCACTGATTCCCTGGAGAACAAGCAGCATAAAGGTGATGACGAGGATTGTCTTTATGGGATATAGGGGAGGCGCAAAAACACTCCAGGTATGCTCCAGCATCTGCCATGATGTTTTGGCAAATCTGAATCCCTGCCAGGCACAGATAATACAGAACGGAAAAAAGAAGATCACATACCCGACGATCTCGAGGAACGCTCTTTTTTTAGGACTTAATAATTGGGTGAAGATATCAACGGAAACATGGGAATGATGAAGCAACCCATAGCCTGCAACCGTCATGAAATGAACCGCATAGATCTGCTTCAGGACCTCAAAGCTCCAGATGGTGGGAGCACCAAAGCATCGCCGCAATATGACCTCCATCACGGTAAGAAGCACAAGGGGAACAATCAGCCAGCACAACACACGACCGATCCAGTCGTTGATGGAATCGAAAATTTTGCCTGTTCTCAATAGGAATTTCATCACAAGGCCTCCATCCATGGCAAACGGGAATTACAAAGGGAACTCTCCCTTTGTAATTCCCTTGCTCCATGGGAAGAATCACATTGGGGTCATTACCATTAATCCAGTTCAGGATAGGTTTTGGGATTGTAGCCAAATCCAAAAGGCCCTTCCATTTCACGCCATTTTGCAAATTTCTTTCTGAACTCTATCTGGGACTGGATCGATTTCTTGAACAGGGGTTCTTTCCGGGCGATCTCTTCGGTATGCTTGTCAATAAGGGTCTGAACCCTGTCCAGCTCCTCGGCAGGGTAGCTGTTGATTTCAACGCCCTTATCAACAAATTTATCCGTATATTCCATCACATCATAATACTGCTTGCTCAGGAATTCCAGGGTGGCCACCTTGGCGGCATACTGAACGGTCTGCTGGAGCTCGGGGTCAAGCTCCTCCCACGCTTTTTTATTGATCATCACGCCCATGACAGAGGCAGGCTGATGCCAGCCCGGAACCGCCCAGAATTTGGTGACTTCCCCAAATCCCATGCCCCAGTCCGAGGAAGGGCTGCTGAACTCGCAGGCATCGATGGTGCCCTTCTGCATGGCCTGGTAGATCTCCTGGCCCGCCATTGCCACCTGGGCCGCTTCAAGATCCTTTAAAAGATGTCCCTGGGTCTTGCCGGACATCCGGATCTTCATTCCCTTGAGGTCGTCCAGGCTCTTTATGGGTTTGTTGCTTCTGATGCCGCACTCCATCGGGGTTATGCCGGTAACAAGATAGTGCATCCCGAATTTCCCATATGCTTCCTGATAAATATCCAGGCCCTTTGCACTGTAGATCCACAACAGGTAATCCATGGGTGTCAACCCCATGGGATAGGATCCCAGGGAGTCAAATACCCTGTCTTTCCCAGCCCAGTAGTTGGGCCAGTCCCCGGAGGCCTGGATGGTGCCCTTGCTTACGGCATCGAACACCTCATAGGACGGCATCAACGTACCGCCTGAAAAAAACTGAATCTTCAACTTGCCTTTGCACAGATGATTGACCGCTTTCACAAAGGCCTGATCCGCTTCAATAAGTGAAATCGACGGTGGCCAGGTAGAGGTCATCCTCCATCTGATAACCTTGGCATTTGCCGTGACCGAAAAAGAGATACCCACCACGAGTGCCAAGATGAACAACAATCCGTTTCGCTTCATTCCAAAGCCTCCTTTTTTAAGTGAACAACAAGTGAACATTGGTGCAGGTAAGGCCTGTCCCCTGGAAAAGGGATAGGCAGAACCACTGTTTTGGATACAAATAATGAACACAATACAGTTTCCGGGATACAACACCATACCAGCAAACCCAATCGTGAACACCGTTAACATATTAAGAAGAAATCAGCCGCCCATGAAAATAACGCGACCAGGGAAATGTCGCGCCGCCCCATAATTATCAATTTGATCAGTCTGTGCAGTTATCTTAGGAATAAGGGCCACGGACAAAAGCGAAATTTCTCTGTTTCTCTCTCTCAATGGAGGGACATGAAAGGAGATCACATTGAGCCTGTAACAGAGCTCGCATTCGTCACTGTATCATTTCGCCCACATGTTAATGATTTGCTACTTTCTCCTTAACCATTATCCTGACGAAAAATCAAGAAAAAACTCTTCATCCCGCATTATTGTCAAATAACATTCAGCGATTGGCCGTGATTACACGAAAAACATGAAGAAAAACTTACGATTTTTTTAACGTTGTAAGGGGATCTGCGATTGAACGGTTGACACAGAATGGGGGAGCCAGGGATGTATCTTGCTTAAATCTTGTCAAACCGGGTGTAACAGAGGTGTAACCAGGTGTCCCACCCCCTGTCCGGGACAAACCCGAACAGGGGGTGCATCAGGCTTTTGCCGGTGAAAGCCACGGCCTCTTAGGGTGTTATCCCCTTGATCCGAGCCTCAGGCCGCCGTGGATGAAATAGGTATCCCCTGCCAGGGCCTCGTTCCGGTAAATCTCTCCCACCAGGGAGACCACCTCTTCCGGCTCGATCAGTCTCTTAATAGGGACATCGGAGAGAATCTTATCAAGGGCCTTCTGGCTCATGTTCCTGACCATGGGGGTTCCCACATATCCAGGTGCAACAGCAGCACAGCGGATACGGTCGGAAAGGCCCCGGCGAAAGAATTCCGCCGTAATAACCTTTGGCATCACTGACATGGCGGCCTTTGTGGAGGAGTAGTTGATCTGGCCGGCGGTTCCAAGGGATCCCGTGGAGGAGACAAGACAGATGAGCCCCCTGCAGTTGTTGTTGATCATCCTTTCCGAGCATTCCCGGACCGTGAGAAACACCCCGGTGAGGTTGATGTCCACAACCTTTTGAAACGCCTCGAGGGACATCTTCTTCACAACCTTTCCCGTTTCCCGGTCCGGGGCCACCATGAGTCCGTCCATGATGATTCCGGCAAAGGGGGCCACCAGGTTAATCCGGCCAAAGGTTTCCATGGCAGTGTCCGCCAGCATGGCACAGTCGTTTTCATCTGTTACATTGCATTCAACGATGATAACATCGCCCTTCAGCTGTTGTTTCGCTTTTTCAAGGGCCTCTGTTGCGATGTCGGCCAGAACCACCTTCCCTCCCCTGGCTGTCCAGTACTCTGCAAGGGCAAAGCCGATGCCGCCGCTGCCGCCGGTTATAACTGCTACACTGTCTTTAATTTCCAACATGATATCGTCCCCTCATCTGGTTATGTTTTTTGGATTGAACCGCGTCCTGCCGTTGACAGCGTTGCAAATAGCGAACCATTGCATTTCCAGCAAAAAAGATTCTCAAGGATTGACTCTCCAGCAGTTGTAGGCTTATATGAATAGCATCGCATCAAAGACGCGAAAAAGCGATAAGTTCAACAGATAAGCCAACACAAACGGAGGAACCATGCAGGCAGCAGCTAAAGCAAACAGAATCGTTGTCGTGGGAGCCGGAGCCATTGGAGGAATCTGCGCAGGACTCATCAAACAGGCAGGGTTTGATGTCCAGGCCGTGTGCAGGAACAAAAAGCAGGCAGAGGCGATCCGTTCCAAGGGGATCCATATCACAGGCCTCCGGGGGGATTTCCATGTTGCCATGCCTGCGGTTGCAGCCATAGAGCAGATAACGCCCGACCCGGACATCGTCCTATTCGCAGTAAAAGCCACGGACATGATCGATGCCGCAAAACGCCTTGTTCCCCTGATCAACAAAAGCACCCTTGTCGTCTCCCTTCAGAACGGGCTATGCGAAGAGGCCCTGGCAGAAATCTTCGGCAAAGACCGGGTCCTTGGATGCGTCACCGGATGGGGCGCCACCCTCCACTCTCCCCTTGAGCTTGAGATGACCTCCACCGGGGAATTTGTCATCGGCAACCTTGAAAACAAGCCCGATTCCCGCCTTGAAGTGGTCAATGAGATATTGAGCTGCGTGGTTCCCTGCGAGATTTCCGGCAACATCAAGGGAAGTCTCTACTCAAAATTGATCATCAACTCCTGCATCACCTCGGTGGGGGGAGTCTGCGGCCTCTATCTCGGAGAAATGCTCAAGCGGAAGCAGGTTCGCGATATCTTCTTCAAGATCATGGAGGAGGCCATGGATGTGGCCCAGGCCATGGGCATCACCGTGGAAACCTATGCAGGCAAGCTTGATTACTACAGCTTCCTTGAAAACAGAGGAGTCTTTTCCGATATCAAGCGCACCCTGTTCCTCAGGATTCTCGGGTTCAAGTTCAGGAAGCTCAAATCCTCCACCCTTCAATCCCTTGAACGCCAACAGCGAACCGAAATTGATTTTCTTACCGGCTATATCACCGGCAACGGTAAGAAACACAACATGGACACCCCGGTAAACAGCCAGATCCACAGAATGATCAAGGAGATCGAGGCCGGAGAACGGCTGATCCATCCTGCCAACCTCGATGAAATCCTCCTCGCCTGAGTATTTCATCCCGCCCCCTGTCCCATGCTGCAGCAACCGGGCATTTTTGCCTTGAACAGGGAATGCCCAAAAACCAAAAAACATAAATGAGTGCATTATTCTAAAAGGAGATCCCATGGCACCTCAATTTATTGATCTTTCCATCCCAATAGAGGCGGATCTGCCCAGTGATCCTGAAATGATGATTCCAAAAATCGATTATGTCAGCCATGAACAAGGGGCGGATCAGATGGAACTCTTTTTCCCGGGCCTGAAAAAAGAACAGCTGCCCAAAGGGTTGGGCTGGGCTGTAGAAAATATAAACCTGACCACACATTCAGGAACCCATATGGATGCACCCTATCACTACCATCCGTTTATGGATAAAGGCCATCCGGCAACGACCATTGATGAAATCCCCCTGGAATGGTGCTTACAGGATGGTGTCGTACTGGATTTTTCTCAAAAGGAGGATGGTGAGCGGATCACCGCAGCTGATGTAAAATCCTGCCTGGACAAGATCGGTTACGCCATAAAGCCCCTTGATATCGTACTGGTTCGAACCGGTGCGGATGCGGCCTGGGGGACCCCGGAATATCTTGTCAAAGGGGCCGGCATGACACGGGAATCGACACTCTATCTCCTGGATTGCGGTGCCAGGATCGTGGGCATCGACGCCTGGTCATGGGATCGACCCCTTCCATTTCTTGCAAAGGAGTTTCAGGAGACAGGGGATCCGTCCGTGATTTGGGAAGCGCATTTTGCCGGCATTGAAAAGGGGTACTGTCACATGGAGAAACTGACGAATCTGGATAAAATCCCCCATCCGTTTGGATTTAAAGTGGCGTGTTTCCCTGTTAAGATCAAGGCGGCATCAGCAGGGTGGGTCCGGGCGGTAGCAATTATTGAATAAGTCATATAAAGGAGCTGCAATGAAAAAATTTATTCTCAACTGTGCAGTAACCGGTGCGATTCATACGCCGACAATGGCCCCTTATCTTCCGATCAGACCACAGGATATTGCTCAACAAGCGATCGATGCCGTAAATGCAGGCGCGTCAACGGTTCACGTCCATGCCCGTGACCCGGAAACCGGTATCCCCACCGGTGATACCAACATCATGGGTGAGATTGTCTCCAGGATTCATTCAAAGTGTGACGGGGTTATCTGTATTACCACCGGCGGTGGTATGAATATGACGGTGGAACAGAGAATTGCGGCTGTTCCTGAATTCAAACCGGAGCTTGCTTCATGCAACCTGGGCTCCATGAATTTTGCCCTGTTTCCCATGGTGGAAAAATTCAGCGACTGGAAACATGATTGGGAGCCTTCCTACCTGGAGGGATCAAAGGAGTTCATATTCCGGAATACCTTCAAAGATCTTGAAACGATATTCCAGGTGATGAAAGAGAGCGGCACAAAACCGGAGCTGGAAGCCTATGATGTGGGGCACCTTAACAATGCATTCTTTTGCTATGACCGGCAATTACTGACAGGACCGGTATATATCCAGTTTGTCATGGGTATTCTTGGGGGAATTGATGCGACGATTCCGCACCTGCTCCATATGAAACAGACCGCAGACACCCTTTTTAGAGACAAATATATTTTCTCCACAATTGCCGCAGGCCGCAATGAATTTCCCCTTGGGACAACATCCATGCTTTTGGGAGGGGGGGCACGTGTCGGCCTGGAAGACAATCTCTGGCTGGAAAAGGGAAAAATGGCCAAGTCCAATGCAGAACTTGTGGAAAAGATGGTGCGCATCGCCCGGGAGTTCGGTTATGAACCGGCCTCTCCCAACGAGACCCGTGAAATCTTGAACCTGAAGGGGAGAGATCGGGTGAATATGTAATATGGCTCCGGGTATTGATATAGCGGGTGATCTTGTGGTTTTCTCCTGGTTGATGTATACAAATTTCCATGGAAATAAAGACCTCATATATCAATACCATACTCCTTACATTGAGAGAGCAGTATCCGGTGGTCAATACCCAGCTGGCACACAAAACCCCGTTTCAACTGCTGATTGCAACCATCCTGTCTGCCCAGTGTACCGATATCCAGGTCAACCGGGTTACACAGGTGTTGTTTGACCGGTTTCCAACCCCTGAAAAACTGGCCCGGGCGAACCCGGATGAAATCAAATCCATCATTTTTTCCACCGGGTTTTACAACAACAAGGCGAAAAACATCAGGGCCTGTGCCCAGTTGATTCTGGACGTTCATGACGGCATTGTCCCAACATCCATGAGCGCATTGACCCGTCTGCCCGGTGTGGGCCGGAAGACCGCCAACCTGGTCCGCTCTGTTTCCTTCGGCATGGACACCATTGTAGTGGATACCCACGTTCACCGGGTATCACGACGGCTGGGGCTGAGTGAAAACAGTAATCCGGCCAAGGTTGAGGTTGATCTCATGGAGATCATCCCCAAAACCTCCTGGAACGATTTGTGTTTGCAGATGATCTATTTGGGCCGTGAGTTCTGTGACGCCAAAAAACCACTGTGCCATAAATGTCCGTTGCAGGAGATCTGCCCCCCAAGGAAAGAAAACGGATAGACCGGACAGCTAATCCCTAATCAAAAATTACGGACAACCATGTCCCCCATCTCCACACCTGCCGATTCAGCCACAACCGGGCATTTTGCCTTGAACAGGAAAAAGACCCGGTGGTCGTCATGGGGCAGGGTCTCGTAATTGCCCTGGCCCTTGGCCACGATCAGGTCAGCCCGGTCATAGGCCTGCACCAGGGCGTCTGAGCACTCTTCAAGGACGGTTCCCGGGATGGCAACCCCGGAATCCATGGTGCTGACAAGATCGCTGATACCGGTCTCAGCCGCATCCTCGAAAGTTGCATCATTAAGCACAGCCCCTCCCCTGACCACAAAGGTCACCCGTGTGGGGTCGATCCGCTCCAGCACCAGCCGGTCGAACACGATTTCGCCGGCATTATCGGCGATCCAGAGGATGCGCCCGGCCGAGGCAAAGGCCTGGATCAGGCCGTTCATATCTCCCTTGACCTCGTGGGTCAATGCATGGTCGATGGTGGCAAACACCGTGTCCCTGTCCAGGCTTGAAAGCGCACCAAAGTCGATGATATTTCCGGCAATGGCCAGCCGGACCGCCGTCTCCAGGGGGACCGGGGATTCACAGACCCTGGCCTCAAGATCCGGATAGATCTCCAGGGAGAATCGGTTGAACCGCTGTTTGAGCGCCTTGTAGGGATCGTTGTTGCCGGTCACTTCGGCAATGGTTTCCTGGATATGCCGTGCCATCATCGGAGGAGACTGGTTCATGTCCATGACGGCCATGGCGGCCAGGGTCTTTTTCAGCACCCGGCTCTGGGCCTCCGGATTATCGGTCACAAGCCTTGCCGCCCCAAGGGCCTGGCGCACAAGGCAGGGAATACAATCATTGTACGTTTTCATCATCCACCCCTCATCTTTTTTGATCATTTGACCATTATTATCCTTGACAAGGGATCATACCACACCTATCATTATAAACAAATGCTCATATCAATTTCCTGCATCGGAACCAAAGGAGAGACAATGCCAAGGCCGAAACGACCCAGATACATCGAATCCCATCCGGACATCAAAGGATTTACACCGGACGGGATCCCCCACAACGGTGAGACGATTCTCCCGTTTGAAGAGTTCGAGGCCATCAGGCTCAGCGACTATCTGGGGCTTGACCAGTCCAGGGCAGCTGAACAGATGAATGTCTCACGGCAGACCTTTGGACGGATTTTAAAGCAGGCCAGATACAACCTTTCAGAAGCCCTGGTGACCGGCAAGCGCCTCAGGGTCACCGGCGGATGCTACGAGATGCAGGGGAAGGGCCGCAGAAGACGGGGCGCACACAACCCACAGAATGGGGAGGAAACCATGATCCAGGAACAGGCAGCAAACAGAGAAAATGGACCGGATGCCGAAACCGGTACCGGCAGAGGCCAAGGTCAGAGACAAGGCAGAGACAAGGGTCAGTGCGGTGGCCAGGGCAGAGGACAAGGCAGGGGCCAGGGAAGAGGTCAAGGCCAAGGCAGAGGACAGGGCGGCGGCAGGCGAGGCAACCGCTGAACCGATTCAAACCAATAATCAATCAAGAAGGAGGTAGATTATGCCGGGATTTAATCAGCAAGGACCCATGAACCAGGGACCCATGACAGGAGGAGGCCGGGGCACCTGCGCCAATGGCCCCATGCCGGGTTCAACCGGATTTGAAAGGGGACGTTCCAATGGCCCGGGATTCGGGGCAAGGGGAGCTGGAGGCGGATTCAGGCGGGGCAGAGGATTCTGCCAGGGCCAAGGAGGGGGACGGGGTTATGCCCGGGAAAGCGCGGCTTCTCCGGCACCTGTTACCAGGGAGACGCTGGAACAACGAGCCGACCGACTGGAAGCTGAACTGAACGCAGTTAAAGAGGAGCTGGCCAACCGCTCTGAACCCTAACTCTTAACCTTTGCTTATCAGCAGCAGAGGAGCCATCTGCTGCTGATAATCCTTGTGCATGCCTGCCGACCGGCAGGCTGTTCGATTATTTGCCTCACTTGCCGCAGAGAGAACCTGCCTTCCGGGCCTTTTCAGTCCCCCTGGCAATCCAGGCAAAGAATCTTTCAACAAGCCCCTGTTTTTTGGTGGTTGCATTATCTGTTTCTTTCGTTGATCCCGGCTGTTGGGATACGGTGCTATGTTTCTCCATGGCTGCTCCCTTTTGTTACAGTATCAGGTCCCGCCCAAGTTCAGACCTTCTTCAAAGTGTAACACTAACGGTCCTTGCAACAAAGTGAAATAGGGGTTTTTCAAATCTTGAATCTTGCAACTTCCCCTTTCAAGCGATCGGCAAGTTCCATAAGGTCCCGGGAACTTTCATCCACATGGGCACTTCTTCCGGAGATCTCTTCCGATGCATTGTTTACCTCGGAAATGTCACAGGCGATGCCGGAGATGACTGTGGAGCACACCATCATATTATCGTTTACATCCCCCACCCCCGAGGAAACCTGGGAAATATTGGATGCAATTTCCGTGGTTGTTGCTGACTGCTCCTCAACCGAGGATGCGATGGTGGTGATGATTCCGTTGATTTCACCGATCACCTTTTCGATGCTCGTTATACCCCGAACAGCCCCACCCGTGGATGTCTGTATGTCGTTAATTTTATCTTTAATATCGTTGGTTGCACCGGCAGTCTGAAGTGCCAGGGATTTTATCTCATTTGCCACCACACCAAACCCTTTACCCGCCTCACCGGCACGGGCCGCCTCGATGGTGGCATTGAGGGCGAGAAGATTGGTCTGTTCGGAAATGTCGGTGATGGTTTCCGATATCCCGTCGATCTCCTTTGCCGCACGTTCCAGTTGTTCCATCATCTGCGACGCTTCCCTGGCCTCGGATACCGCAGCATGGGATATCTGGCTGGCCCTGTTGGTCCCCTCGGCCACCTCACTTATCGTTGCGGTCATCTCCTCGGCTGCCGCAGCAACCATATTGGCATTTGCGGCGCTCTGTTCCATGGCCGCCGATACCTGATTGATGTTGATGTTTACCTCATCGGAAGCCTTGGCAACATCCGCTGATTTCATGTTGGCTTCATCGGCGTTGCCGGAGAGTTCACGGGATATCTGGGTCAAATCCACGGAGGACTTCTCTATGGCGTCGGAATTTGAGGCAACCCTTGCTATGATCTCCCTTAGCTGGCCCAGGAAGGTATCAAACCACATCCCAAGTTCACTGATCTCGTCATTGGATGAGATATTGAGTTTAAGGGTCAGATCCCCCTCTCCTTGTGCGATATCCTTCAATCCTGCTGCAACGCTGTTAACAGGCTTAACAACAAACCTGTCCACAAGGAACCAGGTAGATAATCCAATCAGAAAGACCAGTACAGTCCCCAGGATTACGAGAACAAACCCCATCTTTGCTACCGGGGCGAAAACCTCCTCCTCAGTGGTTCCGATGGCTATGGTCCAGCCGGTTTGGGCTACCCGGCTGAAGCCTGCGATCCTGGCGGAACCTTCCCAGTCGTAATAGACAAACCCTTTTTCCCTGGCCCTGAATGCCTTACCAAATTCCAAGCCGCTGATATCCAGGCTGAGGATTTTCGTTGAATCAGGATGGGCAATGACCCTTCCGTTATTATCAGAAACATAGGCGTAACCGGTTTCTCCCACATTGATGGGGAGGATAAATTTTTCACTCATTTTGTTGATTCTGAGGGAGACAATAACAGCCCCGTTGACCTTCCCATTTTCGAAAACAGGTCCCGAGACCATCAGAACCGGTTCTCCGGTATTATTGCTCTTAACAATTCCGGAGAATGCGACTTTACCCTGGAGGGTCTCTTGAAAAAAGGGCCGGCCGTCGATATTGACTGTGTCTGTCAACCCCTTATCACTGGAAGCAACGATATTACCGCCTATATTTACCAAAGCGATGAACTCGTAATCGGAATGGGATTTCAATGTTTCCGCCAGGATAAGGTTGGCCTGGTCCCGAAGTCCGTCATATATCAGGGATTTGGTCAACATTGCATTGGTTGCAAAGTTCTTAACATCCAGGCATCTGTTTTCCAGCCAGTCTCCCAGCCTGTGGGTTGTGGACTCCACCTGGGATTCCAGTTGACTCTCAACAAGGTGGGTAATTGCGCTTTTTGCGTATCTGTATGAGATCAGCGTAGACACACTGACTCCCAATACAACAATGAGGATCGATGGAAGGACTATTTTGTTCTTTAAACTCCATTTCATTCTATCACCTGTTCCGTTTAAGACCTTGTAATACATGACCAATGCTGATTAGGAATGGCTATGTTTAAAAAATAAGCACCAAGGCAATAAGACATACCCCTAGGCAAAAGTCAAGATTCAAAAACTATAATGTAGTAGTTTGAATGATCATAAACGAATGCAGAGGTATAAATACAAGCCAGGTTCCAGCCACCTGCCGGTTTCGGGCCGATTCCCTGTGATTGCCCCCCCGCAGGCATTTGGGTGGAACATTTGGTAAGCAATGGGAGCAAAACAGCATGCCCATATTACCCTTGTTTTTTGACGATCGATTTTATCAATGAGCACCCCAGGATCAACAGATCAAGGGGTTTCTTAATGGCGGAAAAACCGTTGAATTATATAATCTCACTCCGAATGGGCACCTTCAATTCAATCTACCAGTGTATTCTCTTAATTTTAAAACTACATTTTCAGGGCCTTTAACCGGGCCCGGTTCTGCCTGAATTCTTTTAAGGACATCTCATTGGAGAATGATGATTCATTATTTTTAAACCTCCCGGTTGACATATACCGCAGTTTCATGTTTATCTCCTGTTTTTTTTTACTAACAGACAATTTAAAGGAAGCAGCAACGATGATTCTACATTATCTTTACATACTGGGCATTACGGTTGAGGCCATCACTGGTGCCTTGAAAGCGGGCAGTAAAAAAATGGACATTTTCGGGGTGATCATCATCGCTTGCGCCACGGCCATCGGCGGGGGGAATATCCGGGACGTCCTTCTCGGCAACCACCCCATCTCCTGGGTGGGGCACCCGGAGTACATTGTAATCACCACCTGCGCAGCGCTGATTACCATCCTGTTGTCTCCCTTCATGAAGTATTTCCACCGGGCTTTTCTTGTCCTGGATGCCCTGGGCCTGGTGTCCTTTACCATTATCGGGGTGCGCATGACCCTGGCCCTGGGGCACGGTTTTATCGTGGCCTCCATCATGGGGGTGATCACCGGGGTCTCTGGCGGCGTGATCCGGGATGTGCTGTGCCGGGACATCCCCCTGGTCTTTCAAAAAGAGGTCTATGCAGGTGTTTCCATCGTCTCTGCCTGGTTGTTCCTTATCCTCCATGCGTGGGGACTGCCCGAGCTCTCTGTGATTCTCATTACCTTGGGGACGGGGTTCTCTATGAGGCTCATGGCCATTTATTACAAACTTGAGATACCGAAATTCAACTACACTCAGGCAAATTGAGAATCATCATCATTCATATTTCCTGATTTTTAGTAATCCCGAAAGAGAAATATTTTCCAACGTTTGTTTTTTTTGATATAATTCGGCCCAGAATTCTGCCGTACATGTGATCTGTATTAACAGCAAGACATAACGGGGTTTTAATGGTTGTTTTTCTACCAGTATTGAAAGAAACCTCTCTGTAATTACTGAAGGAAGAATCAAATCCTCCACTCCAGTGATCACTGTTGTCATATGACCAGTACCAATCCCTATTGGTTTGATTATCAAAAATTATTGCTGCATATACTCTGTTTGACATTCTTCAAGTACCGAAGAGCGCCAATCAACAATATGGGGGCTCTTTTTTATTTTTTTCTTGACCTTGACATGGTGTCAACCTTTAAGATCTCTTTCAACGTTGACGGTACCGTCAATGTAAAAACATTTTAACAAGCGAGATATTGAACTTGGAAGGTGTTGTCCATGTATAAAATCAGTCGTTTTTCAAAACAGACCAAATTATCGCCAAGAATGCTCAGACATTATGACAGCATTGGTTTATTGCAGCCACAGCATGTGGATGAGGTGACCGGATACAGGTACTATGCAGATTCCCAGTTTCAGGATGCCATGGAAATCATTCGGTTGAAGCGCTATGATTTTTCCCTGGAGCAAATAAAAAATATTCTTGAGAACCATGATCCGGATCATTTTCGAAACCTGTTACGAAAACAAGTTCGATCATTAGACAAACACCTTAGGGCAAGAAGTACGGTCATCGATGAGATGGAGCAACTTCTTGGTGAAGATGAGAATATATTCAAGAAACTATTCCGGAATGAAAAGTATGGAATTTATACGGGGATCGAACCGGAACGGCATGTTATTCGGAACCGGGCGACAGCCGCTTTCACTATCGTTCCAGGGGCCTGTCTCCGGTTTAGTCTAAGTTCAAACCCTCAAAGGAGGAATAATTATGCTGTCAAGACGTAACCTTATAAAGTTGAGTATCATGCTCGGAGGCAGTGCGCTCCTTCCGGCTTTTACTGCAAAGGCTTCAAATTCACTTGATTACAATAGATGGTTTATGCCTGATGAAGGTGAACCCCATGAGCGCACCTGGCTCTCTTTTATTGCCAGTTATGACATCTGGGAAGAGAGGCAGGTTCCTGAAGTTCAGCGTAACCTGGCAACCATAGCTAAAACCATTGCCAAGTATGAGCCGGTTTCCATGCTTGTAAGAAAACAAGACATCAATATCGCTGTTGAACTTCTTGGCGGGCTGAATAACCATCCTTATCCAATTGAACTGGTTGAGTTCAATATGAATGATTTATGGATGCGAGATACCGGCCCCACCTTTGTCGTCAATGGGAAAGGTCAAAAATCAGCCATCAACTTTAACTTTAATGGCTGGGGAGAGGATCAGGAATATAAACTTGATGCAAAAGTTGCTGACTTTGTGGCAAAAAAAGCATGTGTAAACACTATTCATTCCTCTCTGGTTCTGGAAGGCGGTTGTTTTGAGGTCGATGGCCATGGAACGGCAATTATGACGGAAAGCTGCATACTCAATAACAATCGCAACCCTGGCAAAAGTAAAAAAGACGTTGAGCATGAGTTAAAAGCGTTGCTGGGGTTGGATAAAATTATATGGTTAAAAGGAATTAAGGGTAAAGACATTACAGATGGGCACACTGATTTTTATGCTCGCTTTGTCAAGCCCGGTGTAGTTGTGGTGAGTCGTGATTCCGACCAATCGTCCTATGATTACAGGATAACACGTGAGAATATAGACATTCTTAAATCATCAACAGATGCCAAAGGCAACTTTTTAAACATTATTATTCTTGATACACCATGGGATATCAATACAAGGTACGGTACAAAAAGCTTTGCGGCAGGGTATGTCGGATACTATGTGTGTAATGGCGCGATTATCATGCAGAAGTTCGGGGATAAAAATGCGGACCTAACCGCCAGGCAAAAACTGGCAAAAGCGTTCCCCAATCACCGTATTGAGCAAATTGCCATTGATGGTATTGCCAGTGGCGGAGGAAGTATCCACTGTGCGACTCAGCAAGAACCCAAGGTCAGACAGTGACCATTCAAAAATGTACTGATTATCAAAAACAATCAAACAGGATAGTATTTCAAGTTTCAAATATTTTCCATAATTGTCATGACAGGGAGCAATTTCCTATCCCATAATCGCTGCTACTTTCTGATCTAGGAAAGTCGCTTTTTGGTGTAGTTGTGTATTTACCGTAGTAAATCGTCGTTTGTCACCCAGGCGTCTTTCTTTTACGGAGAATATGCTGACGGTAACGATCTTTGTAATCCTTTTACGCGAGGCGCCCATGAAAGCTGCAACAACTCTTCTGCTTCTGCTCTTCAGTCTGTCCTTCGTTTTGTAACGGATGCGATTCCGATTCCGCAAGGGAGACCGGATTTGTCGTCAACGGTCCTGTGGCCGGAGCGGAGGTGTACGCTGCCGGGCAGCGCATTGGCACGACATCGGACGACGGTTCCTTCAGCGCGGATCTCTCAGGCTTGGTTCTGCCAGCTTTTCTGCATACCAAGGGGGGAGTTTGGACGGCCGTCCCTACATGGGCAGCCTGAGAATGGTGCTTACCCATCGTGACCAGGGCGTCAACATGACCCTGCTCACATCGATTCTTGCCCATATGGTAGAGCGGAGGACGGCCAGCTCCAATCCGGAAGTGGTCCGGCAGGTGATGGAGGAATGCAAGTCCGATCTGCAGAAGTTCGTCGCCGAATTCGGCGTTGGAATGAGCGATGTGGACATTGAAAAGGAAGACCCGACCCGCAGCACTCCCTACGCAGTTGTACAGACCCTTATCGTGGCGGCATCTCATCCCCTGAAGGAATATGACGGAGCGGGCATCCACGGAACACTCATTAAGATCGCCCAGGAACTTCTGGCGGGCCGGACGGGTGACCAGATGGCGGAATCGGTGTTCCCCATGGCCTTCATCAGCGACGAGGACGGTGACAGTCAGGATTATCTGGAGGATTTTTCCCGCCGGGCCCTTGGAAACGGGGATCCCTTTAGGGTAAAGGAGACACTGGACCGGGAGTTTCCCGACCTGCCCGTGGGATCCGTGGCTGAACTTGCGCCGGATAAGAAAGTGGAAAGCATCTACAACCCGACGGCTTACAAGGACAGGGTCGGCACGGTGAATCTCATCGAAGCTTCAAGCCTGCTCGGAGAGATATCATTGGTGAAGGACGGGTTGACCATCCGGCAGCCGGATGTGACGCTTGAAGTATTTGACCAGATGAATGACGCAACCGCCAAAGGCCTTATCAGATGTACCCTGGACGGCAAGCCCGTGCCCCTGGGCTACACCGATTTTACAGGGTTTTCAGAGCTGGAGAAGACCGGTTATCCGTTGCATTATACAACCACGCTTCTCTATCCCTTACCGGTGGATGGCCTGGATATCGGAGATACGGCGACATTAACCGTGGAGGTCCAGTTCCGGTCCTATGACGAGCCGTTGTATACGCTATATGACACGAAAACAGTGAATTTCCCTGTCCATGTGCGGAGCGTGGGGGCACCCCATCAGGTCACGGTGTCTGCGCGTAATTACGATGACGGCAGTTCCTCACTGTATTTCAAGGCGCCGGGAAACGAAAATGCAAAGAAGTCCCCATTGCTTGTGGTGAATAAGGTCACGGAGCCGGGCGGCTATGAAGGGCGTGCCGGGCGGCTGATCCTTGTGGCGGATGTCGCCGACGGCAACGGAAATCCCCTTGACAACACCGATGACGTTTCCGTGCTGTTCAAATCGGATTACGGGAATAAGTTCTTTGTGCCCACCGGGGACGGCGGCTTCACGCTTTCCGATTCCTACCTCTTCGATATTAATCGGGCCTCAGACACAATGGACGGGAATCGTTTCGTTGCTGATGTTCAGGTGGCCATCGACGGGACTTATTATAACAGCGGCAGTTCAGCCAACAGGATACGGGCGGAGGCAGTGGGTGTGGACGGCACGCCCTTCGCCAATCCCGTCACCGGACATTTCTACTTCGACGCCATCGACGGCTATGAAACCCTGGATAAGGCGAAAACGCTGGGATTCAAATGGGCCGGTGACACTCCGTGCTTTATCTTCATGAATACCCCTGCCAGTGAGATGCCCATAACGGCTGAAATTTCGACATGGTTCTCCGGGGCCGGAGGCGAGTATTCCGACACGCCTGCCGAAAATCAGCGGCATCCGGTCAGCCAGCCCTGCAACCTTTACACGGACAGCATCGGGGAGATTTATTATTTCGGGCTTCAGAAATTCGGCTTTGCTTCCTCCCTCGACGGTGCCGATTACGGAGCGGTCGCCTTGTTTCACACCGACGAGAACGACACTCCTTCAACGGCTCCGCTGCTGCTTCCCGGCAAGGAGCATACGCTGACCGTGGACGGCCCCAGCGGTTCCGTTTTCCGGGTCAGGACGGATTCGGAAATGCCGGATTTTAATTCCGTGGTTCATTTCACGCTGACGTCATCGGGGTGCCGTAAGACCATCGCGGCAGAGGTGTTGGAGGGCGCGGGGGGTGGGTTTTAGGCGTTTCTTCCGGTAAATTCCAAGATTATAATTGATGATTATTAAAATCCTGTTATATTATGGCACTTTTCATGCTGACGGGATTGAGGCAAAGGCCCTTGTACAGGGCGGAAGCACCCGTGCAGCATGTTGTGGCACTATAAAAAACACTGTTCGGCAATGCCGGGGCACGGGGTGAAACGTATGACCGTTACAAATGAAAAAATATTTATCGATTCCCAGCAGATGGAGAGAGACTGCTGGGAGTTTGCAAAGAAGATCTATGGCCAGGGCCATGATTTTGATATCTTTTCCGGAATCACCCGGGGGGGCGCTCAGATATCCATCTATATGCAGGAGGTGTTTGCCCTGCTTTCCGGCAAGAAAAAGGAGTTCACCACCATCCATGCCCAGTCCTATACAGGGATCGGCGCCGCAGGGGAGGTCCGGGTGGAGAATGTGGACTCGCTGGCACGCAGGGTCACTCCGGGGTGCCGGATTCTGATCGTGGATGACATCTTTGACCGGGGGAAAACATTCAAGGCCGTATACAACAAGGTGAAGACGTCCCTGGCCGAAGAAGAGGATGTCACCATTCAAATGGCAGCTCTCTATTACAAACCGGAAAACAATATTGTGGGCATTGAACCCCACTTCCATTACAAGACCTTTGCCTCCAGTGACTGGATAGTCCTGCCCCATGAACTCGATGAGTTGAGCCGTGAAGAACTCGAGAAAAAAGGGTTCATCTGGCCTGAAAAGGATAATAGATCATGATTTAAGTCTGCATTTTTGGAGATATTGAAAACCCGGGACAAAGCAAACGGCTTTGCCTCGGGTTTTATGGGTTGTTTATGGATCAGAAAAGATTACTGTAGAAATCGTTACCCTTATCATCCACGATGATAAAGGCGGGGAAATCCTCCACGTCATCATGAAGACCGCTTCCCTGCCGAACTCCTCATACTCCACAAGCTCGTCTTTCTTGATGAAGTCCCGGCCGGGCCATGCAGCAGGTCGCCCGGGCTTTTGGGGCAATAACCTCTTTTCCGTGACCGCAACCCTCTCCGGGTTGTAAACGAAACGATCAACAATCGCTGTCGCAAACCAGAATCAAAATGGTTTCAGAGTGACACAATCCGGTGTATAATGACAGTCATAACTCAATATGCCGAAGGAGCAGGAAAATAGATGAATCCTTTATTCAATGAGATGTCGCCCCTGAAGGAACTTTTAACCAGCCATGATGAGTGGTTGATGAAAAGACTGCTTTACTATGCAAAACAAGTTATTGACATAGAGGACGGAGCGTCACTTGAAGAAGCTTGGCATCGATGTATTAAAGGGCTTTCCGGTGCTTTGATAAATGGGTTGAAGACCAGTTATCCGGATTTTGAGTTTAAAAAAGGCCATGATTTCAGACATGATCCTATCTGCTCTTTTTTGGTTAATACGGCTATGAGACATAGGGAAAGGGGCATCAGCCTGGAGAAGTTTCATGTACTCATTGTTTATTACAAAGAGGCGTGGCTGGATCTTGTCAGGCATGGCGAATTCGATAGTGAATATGAAGATGTTTGCCTAAGATACGTTGGACGCATGTTTGACCGCATGACTGTGGCGTTTTGTGCCCAATGGGCTGAGACTGATCAAAGCAAACTCATAGAGGAACTTCAGACTCGTAATCGAACCATGTCCAAAGAAAAGGACAGATATTTAACGATTTTTGAAGGCGTCCCAAATCCTGTATTTATTACTGATGATCAAAAACGAATCGTTGATCTGAATTTGGCGGGTTCGGCAATGCTCCATGGGACAGACACCCCGGGCGCCCAATACTATATAAAAACAGTCACTTTAGTTTCCGACAAACCGGAGAATAAGGAGAGCTGTGAAAAAACACTCGATTTGTTTATTGGTAAAACAACAAATGAAGTTTTCCCATGGTTGACAGATAACCTTGGTAATTTTATTGCGAGCAACGATTCCACTGCAAGCTTTGAAAAAGAGATTAGAGGTCAAAACGGAACCCAATATCTCCTCATCAAATTGTCAAAGATAGTAGATTTGAGAGAAATGTTCAACGGTGTCATTATCATCATGGAGGATATTACAGAGAAAAAAAAGGCAGAAGAAGCATTGCGTCATGCAAAAGAAGCCGCCGAAGCCGCCAATCAGGCCAAGGGTGATTTTCTGGCAAATATGAGTCATGAACTCCGTACCCCCTTGAATGCAATAATCGGATTCAGTGAACTGTTATCTTCCGTGATGGAGGATGATAAGGAAAAAAGCTATGTTCAATCCATTAAAATTGCGGGAAACAGTCTGCTTACCCTGATAAATGACATTCTTGATCTGTCAAAGATTGAAGCTGGTATGCTTGAATTAAAACCAAATATTTTGAATGTAAAATCGGTTATTGATGAAATAGACCAAATATTCAGATCAAAAATTGAAGAAAAAGGGGTTGAGTTCATAGTTGATATTGAAAGAAACATACCTGAACTTCTTGTGCTTGATGAAGTAAGAATAAGGCAGATAATGTTAAACCTGGTCGGTAATGCTGCTAAATTTACCGAAACAGGTTACATCAAAGTAACCGTTAAAACATCGCAATCAAAAGAAGATGAGAGTGAATTCGGACTTGTTATAGCAGTGGAAGACAGTGGAATAGGTATATCTCCCCGGGATATGGATATGGTTTTTGAAGCTTTTAAACAGCATGAAGGACTCGATACCAGAACGTATGGAGGAACAGGATTAGGACTCACTATTTGTAAAAAGCTGATTATGGCCATGGGTGGCGAGATTGCTGTAAGGAGTACACCTGGAAAGGGAACCGTTTTTGAGGTGATTGTAAAACATGTCCCTGTTGCTGTCTGTGACAATAGATCAGTTAATTCCAAAGACTCGTATGCCCTGGAAAATATCTCCTTTGATGATGCAACTATTCTTATAGTTGATGACATTGAATCAAATCGGGATGTAGTCCGTGAGATATTGTTTAAAGTCGGTTTAGATGCTGTGACTGCGGAAAATGGGAAAATCGCTCTTGAAATGATAGATAAAGATATGCCGGATCTTGTTTTTATGGATATCAGGATGCCGATTTTAGATGGCATTAAAACAACACTGAAAATTAAAGAAAATCCCAGAACTGAAAAGATTCCGGTGGTGGCGTTAACCGTACCTTCGCCTATGGACAACCGGGAGAACCTAATGAAAATAGGTTTTAATGAATATTTGAGTAAACCTTTTAAAGTAAGTGAATTGCTTTACATGCTGGCGAAGTTTCTCAAACACTCAATGTCTGAGCAGCAGGCATTGCCTTCGGATTCCCCAGGGAGTATTGATTTCGAAAGAATGAAAGACCCTAATGAATTAATGATGCTTTTAAATAACGAGATTATGTCATCATGCGGCTCTTTGAAGAAGGCTATGATCATCAGCAGAATCAAAAAATTTGCTGAACGAGTTGAGGCCATTGCAGAGAAACACGGGATTGACTATCTTCTTCAATACGGAAGGACCCTCATGGTTTGCGCTGATAATATAGACACGGTTGCCATTGAGGTTGCACTTGATGAATTCACAGAGTGGATAAAAAAATTAAACTGCCAATGGGATGAATTCAATGAAAATCAATAAAAAACTTATTTTAATTGTAGATGATAACCCGGAAAACAGAAAAGTCATTGGCACGCTTTTGATTAATAACGGGTATGACGTAGGGGCTGCTTCGGATGGTCAGAAGGGATTGGATTTTATAAAAAGTGAACAGCCGGACTTGATTCTTCTGGATATAATGATGCCAGGAATTGATGGTTTTGAGGTGTGTGAAAAATTAAAATCGAACATGGAGACAAAAGATATTCCGGTTATTTTTTTGACAGCCAAAACAAGCACTGCCGATATTGTAAAGGGCTTCAGGGTCGGTGGAATCGATTATATATCCAAACCATTTAACAGCGAAGAGTAAATTGCGAGGGTAAATACCCATATTGAAATGAGGACCTTAAGAGGCTTATTACCAATTTGTGCATCATGTAAAAATGTTCGCGATGATGAAGGATATTGGCACTCTATTGAGAAATATATTGAAAGTCATTCCCAGGTACTTTTCTCACACGGTCTATGCGTTAAATGCCTTGAAAAACTATATGGGGATCAGGATTGGTATAAAAAGAGAAAATAATTTATGGGATAGGAAGATGCTTTTGGGCGGCCCAACTCCTCCGGGGAAAGGAAGTCCAGATCTTTTGTCATGACATCGTCTCTCCGGGCAATGGGTCCACGACTGGGGTATTCATGGTTTTCTCTTCTCCTTGTCAAAAACTCCCCACCACCACTCCCATACACCAGGTCAAAAATGAAATTCATCCTTAGTATTTCAATATCTTCGATAAAACCAATTATTTTCATTGATCCCTGACATTTTGGGGATATTGAAAACCCGGGGCAGAGCCAAAAGTCTTTACCCCGGGTCAACTGGGTTGTTTATGGATTAAAGAAGATTACTGTAAAAATCATTACCCTTGTCATCCACGATGATAAAAGCCGGGAAGTCCTCCACCGTCATCATGAACACCGCTTCCATGCCGAGCTCCTCATACTCCACAAGCTCCACCTTTTTGATGAAGTCCCGACCGAGCCGCGCTGCAGGGCCGCCCGGAGATCCCAGATAGAAACCGCCGAACTGTTTGCAGGCATCGGTCACCTGTTTGGAGCGGTTGCCCTTGGCCAGCATCACCATGGACGCCCCCTGCTCCTGGAAGATCGGCACATAGGGATCCATCCGTCCTGCGGTGGTCGGCCCGAAGGAACCCGAGGCCTGGCCTTCCGGGGTCTTGGCGGGTCCGGCATAGTAAATGATGTGATTTTTGATGTAGTCGGGCAGTCCCTCTCCCTTGTCCAGGCGCTCCTGGAACTTGGAATGGGCGATATCCCTGGCCACAATGATCTTGCCGGAAAGCAACAGCCTTGTGGCAACGGGATACTGGCTCAACTGAGCCCGGATCTCTTCCATGGGTTTGTTCAGGTCCACCTTCACCGGCTCGGCCATCTCAGGCTCTATCAGCGGCAGGAACTTTGACGGGTTCTCCTCAAGCTTTTCAATGAAGATACCCTCCCGGGTGATCTTTGCCTTGATCTGCCGGTCGGCGGAGCAGCTGACCCCGATGCCCACGGGACAGGAAGCGCCGTGGCGGGGGAGTCTCACCACCCGGACATCCAGGGCAAAGTGCTTACCCCCGAACTGGGCGCCAAGGCCGAGCTTATGGGCCCGGTCCAGCACCTTTTTCTCAAGGTCAACATCCCTGAAGGCGTGGCCCGTGTCGTCCCCTTCCGTCGGAAGTGCGTCGTAATACCTGGCAGATGCCAGCTTCACCGTCTTTAAGTTGGCTTCGGCCGAGGTGCCGCCGATGACAAAGGAGAGATAATAGGGAGGACAGGCCGCTGTTCCCAGGCTCTTCATCTTCTCGGTCATGAAGTCCAGCAGGATCTCCTCGGAGTTGAGCACCGCCTTGGTCATCTGGTAAAGAAAGGTCTTGTTGGCAGATCCTCCGCCCTTTGCCATGAACAGGAACCGGTACTCGTCCCCCTGGGTGGCAAACAGATCGATCTGGGCAGGGAGGTTGCACTTGGTGTTCTTCTCCTCGTACATGGTGATGGGAGCGTTCTGGGAGTATCTCAGATAGTTCTCGGTGTAGGCCTCGAACACGCCCTTTGAGAGCTCCTCCCCATCATCGGACCAGGTCCAGACCTGCTGTCCCTTCTTTCCCATGATAATGGCCGTGCCCGTATCCTGGCACATGGGATAGACCATTTCGGCCGAGATCGCGGCGTTCTTCAGCAACTCAAGGGCGATGTACCTGTCGTTGTCACTGCTCTCCGGATCATCGATGATGGCCCGGAGTTTTTTAAGGTGTTCGGAACGGTAAAGATGGGCCACCTCCTTGAAGGCGGTATTTGCCAGCAAAGTCAGGGCCTGGGGCTCCACGGTCACGACATCCTTACCGCCGAACTCCTTGATGTTGATATACTCGCGGGAGACGAGTTTGTACTCGGTGGTATCCTCTCCCAGGGGAAACATGGGCTTATAAGTAAATTGTGTCATTCATTCTCCTTGTCAGTTGATCAATGCCATCTTACGCCTCAGGTAGGCAATCTGGGTCTGGTGGGGCAGATCCTTGGGACAATAGTCCTGGCAGCCCAGCAGGGTCATGCAGCCGAACACCCCGTCATCATCGCCCATGATCTCGTAAAACTCCTCGTCGGAACGCTTGTCCCTGGGATCCAGGGCGTACCTTGCAAGGCGCATGAAGCCAACGGCGCTCAGGAACCCTTCCCGCATGCGCTTGGTGGCGCAGGCAGAGACGCAGCAGCCGCACTCCACGCAGCGCTCAAGCTCGTAGATCTCGTCGGCCGTGTCCGGGTCCATGCGCTCCTCAAGCTTGCACAGATCCACGTTTTCCGCATACTTGTCATGGATCCAGCTCTCCACCCGCTCGCTCATCTGGCGCATGAATTTGCCCGTGTTCACGGAAAGATCGCCGATCAGTTCGAAACCCGGCAGGGGCAGAAGCTTGATCTCGCCCTCGGGAAACTTGGAGGTCAGGGTCCGGCAGGCAAGGTCGGGCTGGCCGTTGATGATCATGGCGCAGCTTCCGCAGATCCCGGCCCGGCAGATGAAATCAAACTGAATGGAGGGATCGTACTTCTCCCGGATCTCATTCAGGGCGATGAAGATGGTCATGCCCGGCGCCTCTTTTATCTCGTAGGTCTTCATGGTGGGCGTGTCCCCCTTGATCTGGGGATTGTATCGCAGAATATGAAATTTTAAGATTCTCTCATTGTCACTCATTATTTAAAACCCCTCCCTATGCGCTCGTTCTTTCCTCTGAATTTCTCCGGTATCTCAATGGGATTGAGGAGTTCCTGCATCTCAAATCGGTCTGCATCGGGATTGGCTGCCTGAATCTCCTCTATCTCGGCCACCCTCTTTTCCGTGTCCGGGTGATGAACGGTATTGTCAACGCCGTAACCCCTGGAACCTGGGGGCATCTCCATCTTCATGATATTGAGATCCTCGTAGGAGATCTCGGGGAGATCTGCGTCCTCGGAACTCCAGGTGGTAAGGGTCCGCTTGAGCCAGTCCTTGTCGTTCCGCTCAGGGAAATCCTCCCTGGCATGGGCGCCCCGGCTCTCGGTCCGGAGCATGGCGCCGTAGGCCACGCACTGGGCAAGTTTGATCATCTTGGGCACCCGGATCGCCTCCACAAGCTCCGGGTTGGAGGTGGAGATCCGGTTCCTGAGCGCGATGTTCCTGGCCCGCTGGTTGAGCACCTTGAGCTCCTCAACAGCCTTTTCAAGATCAGCCCCGTTCCTGAAGATGCCCACCTTGTCCATCATGATATTCTGCATCTCCTTCTTGAGCTCAAAGGGATTTTCCCCGGTATCCCGGTTCAGGAGCTTTATGATCTTGTTCTCCTCCCGCCTGATGAATTTTTCAATGAGCTTGGTGTTGATGTTGAGGCTGTTATTGTCACAATGGTCGGCCACATACTCGCCCACGATCATGCCGGCGACAACGGTCTCGGCAACGGAATTTCCCCCCAGGCGGTTAAATCCGTGCATGTCCCAGCAGGCGGATTCCCCGGCCGAGAAGAGTCCCTTTAGGGTCGGGCTCTCACCCGTGGCCTTGGTCCTGACACCGCCCATGGAATAGTGCTGGGTGGGTCGCACCGGGATGTACTCCTTGACCGGATCGATGCCAAGGAAATACTCGCAGATCTCCTTGACCTCCCTCAGGTTTTTATCAATATGGGCTTTTCCAAGGAGGGTGATGTCCAGCCAGAGATGGTCCCCGTACCTGGACGGAACGCCCTTGCCCTTTCTGATGTGCTCGGTCATGCGACGGGAGACCACGTCCCTTGAGGCCAGCTCTTTCTTGTCCGGCTCATAGTCGGGCATGAACCGGTAGCCGTCCTTGTCCAGGAGCAGGCCGCCGTCGCCACGGCACCCTTCGGTGGTGAGGATACCCACGGGCACGATGGCCGTGGGATGGAACTGGACCGCCTCCATGTTGCCAAGGGTTGCCACCCCTGTCTCAAGGGCGATGGCCGTGCCGATCCCCTCTGATATGACAGCGTTGGTGGACACGGCGTAGAGACGGCCGTAGCCGCCGGTGGCAATGGTGGTGGCCTTGGCCACGTAGGCGATAAGCTCGCCTGTGACAAGATCCCTGACAACGGCGCCGTGGCAGACCCCATCCTCATGGATAAGGGCGATGGCCTCCTTTCTCTCGTGGACGGGAATGCCAAGCTCAATGGCCTTGTTGTCCATGGCGTAGAGCATGGTATGGCCGGTGCCGTCACTGGTGAAGCAGGTGCGCCACTTCTTGGTGCCCCCGAAATCCCTGGAGGTGATGAGACCGTGGGCTTCGCTCTTCTCGGTGATGGTCACCTTCTTGCCGTTGATCACCACCTCCCGGTCGCCCCTTCGGACCCGGCTCCAGGGAACACCCCAGGCAGTGAGCTGGCGGATCGCCTTGGGGGCTGTGTTCACGAACATCCTGGCGACGTCCTGGTCACATCCCCAGTCGCTGCCCTTGACCGTGTCTCCGAAATGGACCTCCTCGTTATCGCCCTCGCCTTTGATGCTGGCGCCAAGGCTTGCCTGCATGCCGCCCTGGGCCGCTGCCGAATGGGAGCGCTTGGCAGGCATGAGGGAGAGAACAATGGTATCACAGCCCCTCTGCCTGGATGCGATGGCGACCCTCAATCCCGCAAGACCGCCACCAATGACAAGTGAATCAGTATATATGACTTTCATCGATTACTCCTCGTTTGGTGTCGTGTGATCATTCTCTTCAGATTCCACATGGGCGTCGGATGGGGCTTCTGGCTCCTCGACAACCTCTACTGCTGTCTCCTCAGCTGCCTCGGCTTCAGCGACCTCGTCCGGCTCAACCGGGGTTTCCTCGGATGCCTCAATTTCAGTGGCCTCGACAGTCTCTTCCGCGGTCTCCTCAGTAGCCTCAACTTCAGTGGCCTCGACTTCGGTGGCCTCTTCCGGCTCGGTCACAACAGGCTCAGCCTCGGTGATCACCGAGGCTTCAACCGTGGTGTGCCCCATGTTGTAAGGCTCTCCTGCACGGTCGCTGTGACCCCATCCAATGATGAAGAAGACCAGGAGGGCGAGCACGCCAATGGAAAGAAAGAAGATCGTAGCCCGGTTCTTGATCATCTTGAGCTTTTCCCTGGACTTTTCCGGGTCCTTGCCCCCAAACCAGCCCCACTTCATGCAGAGCCTGTAAAGACCAATGGTGCCGTGGACTTCCACACAGAACAGGAGCACAAGATAAAGGGGCCACATGGTCGAAGAAAAAACCCGGTCCGCAGAGAGATAGGGATCGATCTGGCCGGGGTGGGTGAGCATGATAAAGAGATGAACGGATCCCAGGAAAAACATGATGAATCCCGTGACCACCTGCCAGTACCAGAGGTTGGTGTCACTGTGCTTCATCATCCCCATCTGGGACCGGATGATGGTATGCTGCTTCCAGGAGATGGGAAACTTCCTCACCCCCAGGGCGGCATGGATGATAAAAAGGGAGAACACGGAAAACACCGCAAAAAAGACTGCTGAGGGGTATCCGTGTCCCGTGTCCGAGAGAAACGAGAGTTCCATGGTTTTTGCCACAAAATTGAAAGAGCCTTTTCCCAGCAGAATACTTGCCACCAGGAGCATGTGAACCCACATGAACAGCCCGAGCACAAGGCCGGTGCCGCTCTGGGCAAGGTCAAGCCTTGCCGGGATTCTGCTCTTTCTGATTCGGTCGTTGACTATCAAGCGTTCCATCTATCCTCCTTGACGACAGACCTCCTGTTTTAAGGAATGACCTGCCGTCATACGTTAATGTTGATCAATGAACCTCCATAAAAAGACTGTTGAACTTTGAAACGACGCACTACCCACTACGAACAACTCAGAATCAAAACACCTCTTTACACACCTCGCCGATGATGCCGAGGTTCTTGCACACCCGGATACCGTTCTTCTCCATGGCCTCGATCTTGGCCTGGCCCGTGCCGCTGCTACCGCTGATGATGGCGCCGGCATGGCCCATTCTTCTTCCCGGAGGGGCGGTCAGCCCTGCGATGAAACCCACCACGGGCTTGGTCACATGGGCCTTGATGTAGGCGGCGGCCTCCTCTTCTGCGCTGCCGCCGATCTCGCCGACCATGACGATGCCCCTGGTATCGGGATCGTTTTCAAAGGCCCCGAGAACATCTATGAAGTTGGTGCCGTTCACGGGATCGCCGCCAATGCCGATGCAGGTGGTCTGACCGATGCCGAGCTTGGTGAGCTGGTCCACCACCTCGTAGGTGAGGGTCCCGGACCGTGAGATCACCCCGACGGGTCCTCCGGCCATGTGAATCTTGCCCGGCATGATGCCGATCTTGCACTCCCCGGGGGTGATGATGCCCGGACAGTTAGGACCGATGAGCCGGCAGGTCTTGGCAGCAAGGAAATTCTTCACCTTTACCATGTCAAGCACGGGAATCCCCTCGGTGATGGCCACGATGAGCTCAACCCCGCCGTCCGCCGCCTCCATGATGGCGTCGCCACAGAACGCCGGGGGAACAAAAATCATGCTGGCGTTGGCCCCGGTGGCCTCAACCGCCGAACGAACCGTGTTGAAAACCGGAACACCGTCCATGGTCTGGCCGCCCTTGCCGGGGGTGACCCCGGCAACCACTTTGGTGCCGTACTCGATACACTGCCTTGTATGGAACTGGCCCTCCTTGCCCGTGATACCCTGGACAACGAGCCTGGTTTCTTTGTTTACAAATATACTCACAACGTTCTCCCCATGGCTGATAAAAGTTTAAATTGCTGCTGCGACCTTTTCGGCTGCATCCTTAAGATCCACGGCATTGATCAGGTTGAGACCGGAGGCGGCAAGGATCTCCTTGCCCCTTTCCACATTGGTCCCTTCCATGCGGACAACAACGGGAATGGTGATGCCGGTCTTTTGGGCGGCTGCGACAACGCCCTGGGCAAACACGTCACAGCGCAGGATGCCGCCGAAAATGTTGATGAGCACCGCTTTTACCTTTTCGTCCATGAGGATGATCCTTAAGGCATTCTCCACCATCTCGGCCGTGGCCCCCCCTCCCACATCCATGAAGTTGGCAGGTTCGGCCCCTGCGTTCTTGATGATATCCATGGTGGCCATGGCAAGGCCGGCACCGTTGACGATGTTGCCGACGTTCCCGTCCAGGTTGATGTAGTTGAGGTTGAACTTGGACGCCTCCACCTCCAGGGGATCCTCCTCGTCAAGGTCCCTGTATTCCAGGAGGGACCTGTGGCGGAACAGGGCGTTGGAATCGATATCCACCTTGGCGTCCAGCGCCATGACCTTGTCGTCCTTGGTGAGGATCAGGGGATTGATCTCCAGAAGGGAGCAATCATTTTTAACAAACAGGGTGTAAAGGTTCTTCAGCAGGGTTGAAAATCCCCTGAGAGCAGCCGTGGGCAGTTCAAGACCGAACCCCACCTCCCTGAGATGGTAACCCTGGATACCCGTGAGGGGATCCACCCTCACCTTGATGATCTTTTCAGGGGTTTTGGCGGCAACCTCTTCAATGTCCATGCCGCCCTCCTGGCTGGCCATGATCACGATGCCGGCCGTGGCCCTGTCCACCAGGATGCTCAAGTACAGCTCCTTGGCGATCTCCTGGCCTGCCTCCACCAGGAGTTTTTTCACCAATCTTCCTTCAGGGCCGGTCTGGTGGGTCACAAGGGTCATGCCAAGGATATCACCGGCATGGTCCTTTGCCTCGGCTTCGGAAGCGGCAAGTTTCACGCCCCCGCCCTTTCCCCGGCCGCCGGCATGGATCTGGGCCTTGACAACCACGGGATAGGCGCCAAGCCCCTTGGCGATATCCACAGCCTCTTCCACGGAAAAGGCCACGCCCCCGTCCGGGACAGGAACACCAAAGGTCCTGAACAACTCCTTTGCCTGGTATTCATGTATCTTCATAATCAATCCTTTTATATTTGGCGTTGGGGTCATTTATAATAGGAGGTCAGGAATTGGGGCCAGGCTTAGCTTTTGTTTCTTTAATTGGGCTCATCTTTAATTGGGGTCAGACTTAGCTTATTGCGCTTTTTATTAAAAAAGCGCAATAAGCTAAGTCTGACCCCGTGACCCAAAAGCTAAGTCTGCCCCCTTCTATGTGCCCCCGTCTACGTTTAACCCCATATGTTTATAGATATGACAACAGCTCCCCGGCCGCAGCCGAGGGTGATATCAGCTCGTTTTCCACCTCTCCTGATATGTCCGGAATTCGCTGGGAAATGCGGCTGTTCTGCCTGAACCTCGCTTTTAACCCCTCGTCCACCAGGGTCCACATCCAGGAAAGGGACTGACGCCTTCTCCGCAGGTCAAACTCCCCTGTCCCGGTCATGATTTTTCTGTGCTCAAGAACGGTCTCCCACACATTCAGGGTGCCGTTTTCAAGGACTGAGCTGCAGGTAAGGACCGGCGGCCGCCAGGAAGGGGATTCCGGGGTGACGATGTGCATGGCGATCTCATACTCCAGCCGGGCCTTTTCCGCCCGGTCGATGTTATCGCCGTCGCACTTGTTGATGGCTATGGCGTCAGCCACCTCAAGCACCCCTTTTTTAATTCCCTGGAGTTCGTCACCGGCTCCGGTGATCATGAGGGCAAGGAAGAAATCGACCATGGTGGCCACGCTGGTTTCGGACTGGCCCACTCCCACGGTCTCCACAAGGACCACGTCATAGCCTGCGGCCTCGCACACAAGAAGGGTCTCCCGTGTCTTGGCCGCCACGCCCCCCAGGGTCTCCCCCGAGGGCGAAGGCCGGATAAAGGTGGAGGGATGGGCAGCAAGCTTTTCCATGCGGGTCTTGTCCCCAAGGATGCTGCCGCCGCTCCTGGAGCTTGAAGGATCCACGGCAAGCACTGCCACCTTGTACCCTTGCTCCACAAGCAGGAGGCCCAGGTTTTCCACAAACGTGGATTTCCCCACCCCGGGCACCCCGGTGATGCCGAGACGCACGGATTTCCCCGTGTAAGGAAGAAGGCCCTCCATCATTTTTGCGGCAAGCTTGCGGTGCTCCGGAAGCGAGCTTTCCACCAGGGTGATGGCCTTGGCAATGCTTCGCCGCTGACCCTGAAGCACCCCGTCCACATACTGTTTCAGATCAACTCCATTGGTTTGAGTCATGGCGAGACTCACGCGCCAATGGCATTCAGGGTCCGGTTTGCCGAATCGGTAACCACGGTTCCGGGCCCGAATATCTCCACGGCGCCGGACTCGGTCAGGAAGTCGTAGTCACAGGGCGGAATGATGCCCCCCACAACCACCCGGATATCCCCGGCCCCTTCCTGTTTCAACGCCCCGATCAGGGCGGGAACCAGGGTCTTGTGGCCGGCGGCAAGGCTTGAGACGCCCACCACGTGGACATCGTTCTCAACGGCCATGCGGGCCGCCTCTTCAGGGGTCTGGAACATGGGGCTGATATCCACGTCAAAGCCGAAATCCGCATAGGCCGTGGCAATCACTTTGATGCCCCGGTCATGGCCGTCCTGGCCCATCTTGGTCAGGAGGATCCTGGGCCGCCGGCCCGAGGTTTTCTCGAAATCTTCGGTTCTTTTCCGAAGAGAAGCAAGAATCTCGGAATCGCCGCACTCGGAGGCATAAACACCGGAGATGCACTGGGTGGTGGCCACAAACCTGCCAAACACCTTTTCCATGGCATCGGACACCTCGCCCACGGTGGCCCGGGCCCTGACCGCATCGATGGCTGCGGCCAGAAGGTTGGAGCCGTCCTCTGCGGCCTTGGTAAGGGCGTCAAGGGCCGTGTTCACCCGGCCGGCATCCCGGGTTGACTTGATAGTCTTGAGCCGGTCGATCTGCTCCACGCGAACCTCATCGGAGATCTCAAGCACCTCAAGGGGAATCTCTTCGTCAAGGGTGTACTTGTTCACGCCCACGATCACGTCCTTGCCCTGGTCGATCCTGGCCTGGCGCCGTGCTGCCACCTCTTCGATGCGCATCTTGGGCATGCCGGTCTCAATGGCCTTTGCCATGCCGCCCAGGTCCTCGATCTCCTTTAATATCTTCCGGACCTCATCAACGATATTCTGGGTCAGGGATTCCACATAGTAGGAACCGCCAAGGGGATCCACCACGCTTGTCACCTTGGACTCCTCCTGGACGATGATCTGGGTGTTCCTGGCGATCCGGGCCGAGGTCTCGGTGGGCAGGCCCACGGCCTCGTCGAAACTGTTGGTGTGAAGGCTCTGGGTGCCGCCAAGCACAGCGGACATGCACTCCAGGGTGGTGCGGATGATGTTGTTGTAGGGATCCTGCTGGGTCAGGCTCCAGCCAGAAGTCTGGCAATGGGTCCTGAGCATCTTGGATTTGGGATTCTTTGGATTGAATTGCCCCATGAGTTCGGCCCAGAGGAACCGGGCCGCCCTGAGCATGGCGATGTCCATGAAAAAGTTCATGCCGATGCCGAAGAAAAAAGAAAGCCTGGGGGCAAAAGCATCAATGTCAAGCCCTGCGTCAATGGCGGCCTTGGCATACTCAAGGCCGTCGGCCAGGGTAAATGCCGTCTGGAGCACGCTGTCCGCGCCCGCTTCCATCATGTGGTAGCCGCTGATGCTCACCGTGTTGAACTTGGGCATTTTCTCGGAACAATATGCGATGATGTCGGATATGATCCGCATGGAGGGGGTCGGCGGATAGATATAGGTGTTCCGGGTCAGGTACTCCTTGAGGATATCGTTCTGGATGGTTCCCATGAGCTGCTCGGGTTTGACGCCCTGCTCTTCCGCCGCCACGATATAACCGGCAAGGATGGGGAGCACGGCCCCGTTCATGGTCATGGAGACCGACATCTTGTCCAGAGGGATCTGGTCAAAGAGGATCTTCATGTCCTCCACAGAATCCACGGCCACACCGGCCTTTCCAACATCCCCGGAAACCCTGGGATGATCCGAGTCATAACCCCGATGGGTGGCAAGGTCAAATGCCACGGAAAGCCCCTTCTGGCCTGCGGCAAGGTTTTTACGATAAAAAGCGTTGGACTCCCTGGCTGTTGAAAATCCGGCATACTGCCGGATGGTCCAGGGCCTTCCCGCATACATGGTGGCCTTTGGGCCCCTTACAAAGGGTTCAAAACCGGGCAGGTTGTCCATGAATTCGACCTTGTCCAGGTCTTCGGCCGTGTACAGGGGGTTGATCTTGATCCCCTCCGTCGTCTGGGAATCCAGGGATTCCAGGGGTTTTCCCCTCAATTCTTTTGTTGCAAGTTCTTTCCAGGTATCTATATCAGGGTTTTTTGACATTGAAAATTCCTTATTCATCCTGGATGGCAAACCACCATCCGTTCGATTAACGGCAAATTTCTTATGACAACAAACGTTACAAATTAAGCTGTAAATTTAACCGGTTGTACCTGGCTAATCCCTCTGGCAGAGCTCCACCAGCACGCCGGATGTCGCCTTGGGGTGAAGGAATGCGATCTTTGCGCCCCCGGCTCCCCGTCGCGGGGTCTCGTCGATGAGGCGAATTCCCTTGGCCTTAAGTTCTTCAAGGGCCTCTTCGATGTTTTCCACCCGGAATGCAACATGCTGGATGCCTTCCCCTTTTTTATCGATGTACTTTGCGACAGGGCCGTCGTCGGAGGTGGATTCGAGGAGTTCGACCTCACTCTCTCCAACGGGCAAAAACGCCGTGGTCACCTTCTGGGCTTCCACGGTTTCAGTTCCCGCGAATTCCATGCCCAAAACGTCTGACCAGAAATTTTTACCGTTCTCAATGCTCTTTACCGCAATTCCCAGGTGATCAATTTTTAATACTTTCATTTATCCTCCTGTTACATTGTCCGTAAAATTGTTATTCATTGATGATCCAATGAACAAACAATGTCAACCCAAAACACTGTTCACTACTCTTTTTTTTCTTCTGTTTTTACTAAGCACATGAGACCCTCACATTTTGCTGCATTACGCAACAAAGAAAAAAGCTCTCCCGGATCACGGCCCCGGCCGCGACCCGGAAGAGCCACCTCAAAAGAACACCCGCACCCGCCCTTGCCCCGGGCCATGGTACAGGGTGTCTGTTTTAAAAATTCCAGATAAATTCGGCTGCCACACGGCTTGCAATATCATCGCTCTTGCTGCCGCTCAAGGCGGCTGTAACATCGTCTATGGCATCCCCTGGAAAGAAAAAGGAGAACTGACCTTTTATGAATGTACTTTTACTCAGGGCAAGGGTAATTTCATTGTCCCACTCAGTGCCGACATACCCCGAATCCACCTTGGTATTGGTTTGACCGTCCACAAAACTTGTCACCATAAAATCTTCATTCCAGATAAAATAGTTGATGTTGGTTTTATAGATGAGAAACCGCTTGGGCGTGGCCTTCAGCCCCAGGGAGACCATGGTCAATCCGGGATTATCCCCCCGGCCGCCTCCCAGGCCGGCAGTATTCTGCACCCCACCGGTCAGAACCGGGGTGCCGTTACCGTAGATTTCAGGCAGATATCCGTAAAGCATTGTACCCAGGGTGAAGTTGGTATCCCCAAGTATGGTGTTCTCTCCACCCCATCTGCCGGAAAATCTCTGGGGATTGGAAACCCCCTGGTATCCGCCCAGGGTGTCATCATCCGGATCATCGTCCCCGGAAGTGTAAAGGGCGCCCAAATGGGGCTGGAGACTGAATCCCACGGTATCCTTTAATTCATAGGTAAGATCCATGGCAAGGGCGTAGGCATTGATGTCAAAATCATCCTGGGCAAGTCCTGTATCATCGGCATCGCCAAATTGATAAACGCCTTGAACCAGAAGCTCCAAGGCTCCGAAATTACCGATGTAGTATGCACTCACATGGTGGGAATCCACCTTGGGATCCAGGGACCCGTTAATGCCAAGCTGGCCGCTGGAGATTGCACCCAGAAAATCGTTGACCCCTATTTTCCGGATCCTGTCATAGGCATACATGAACCGGACCGTATTGGTTTCATTGAAATCATAATCAACAAAACCGGCAAACAGGCTCCTGTCATTATTCTCATCATCATCAAGCACAGCCACGCTGTTCTGGAAATCGTTCTCCATGAGTTTAAAATAACCAATATTGAATTTAAGGTCACCGCTGCCGCCGGTGAGCCAGAACCCGGGGTTGTCGTCCCCATACACAAGGGATGCGCCCTTGTAGACATCCATCTCCCAGATATCCCAGCCTGCATGGAAACGCAGGTTCTTGCCAAAAGCCATGGTGCCGTGGAGGCGCTCAAGGCCGAAATTGCTGGAATCAAATTCTTTGCCGCCGCGGTTATCAACCGTGCCGTTTTCAAGGGGGCGGTCAAACTCAAGTGCTGCATAAAACGTCCATTTCCTGTCCTTGGGCATGGCATTGAAATAGAGTCTGCTTTCCGTGCGAATATAGGAATTGGCTACGTTTCCGGATTCGTTGAAATGGTTATTAAAGAACGAATCCTTCAGCATCCCCCCCAGGAAAGAGGGTACATTGTCGGACATTCCAAAATCCCAGTTATCTTCAGAGGTGGGAATGATTCTTACCAGCCCCCCGAAGCTCATCAGGATATCCTTGTTGGTGGTGATGCTGATGCTTCCGGGTCCCACAAGCACCTCTTCGGTAATGTCATGAACCTCATCCTCCGCAGATCCAATACCAGCCATGAGAAACATACCCAACAGAACCAGACAAAATACAGATAACCCCTTTTTCATGATCTTTCTCCCATTTTTTTCGTCAGAGTTAATAGAACCGGTGATGATAAAAGAGAGTTTTTTTACTGCTCAGCCCAGGGAATCTTTAATTGCGCAATTTGAATTTTAAAACTTTTCCTGCTGCATTCCTCGGCAGGGAATCAACCATGTCAATGATTCTTGGTTTTTTGTAGCCCGCAAGGTTCTTCCGGCAATGTTCAAGAATCTCCTCCCGGGTCAGGGTAACTCCATTGACCGGAACCACAACGGCCTTGACACGCTCGCCCCAATCGGGATCAGGCACCCCGACCACAGCCACCTCCAGTACTTTTTCATGGCTGAAAAGCACCTCTTCCACCTCTGCGGAGTAGACATTCTCACCGCCGGTGATGATCATGTCCTTGGCCCTGTCCACCACATGGATGAAGCCGTCCCGGTCCCTTTTTACAAGGTCTCCGCTGTGGAACCAGCCATCTTCCATTGCCATGGCCGTGGCATCGGGGTTCTTGTAATACTCCTTCATCAGGGTGGGTCCCTTGTACACGATCTCGCCGATCTCGCCGTCCGGGACATCGTCGTTGTTAACATCTACGATCCTCACCTCCACGTTGAGGATGGGAAGGCCGACAGACCCCGGTTTATCCAGGGCATTCCCGGGTTTGAGAATGGTGGTGCAGGGGCTCATCTCGGTCTGCCCGAACACGTCATACACCCCGGAGTTGGGAAAAACTGCCATGATCCGTTTCTTGACATCCGTGGGCATGACAGCAGCCCCGGTGATGCAGACCCTGAGGCTTTCAGTGTTGTACCCTTCGATCCCCGGCACCTGGAGCAGAAAGATCCACATGGCAGGCACCAGGAAGGTGATGGTGATTTTTTCCTGCTCCAGGATCTTGGGAATCTCCTGGGGAACAAAATTGTCCACCAGCACGATGGTTGCCCCCACAACCACGTTTGTGACGGCAAGGGCAAGGGCGGCCGTGTGAAAGAGCGGCGGCACGCAGAGATACCGGTCACGGTCGGAAAGCCGAAACTCCATGAGCAGGTTAAAGCTGTCCATGAGAATGTTCTTGTGGCTCATGACCGCGCCCTTGGGTTTTCCCGTGGTGCCGGAGGTGTACATGATGAATGCGGGATCGTCATCATTCACATAAATGCCGGGTTCTTCCGGGGAACCGTTTTCCACCAGGGTCTCGTAGTCCATGACGCCTTCAACGCCCTTGCCCGTGTTTGAGATAAAATACCGGACACCGGGAAGCTCCTTGCGGATGGCGTCCACCACCGGGGCAAACTCTTTGCCGAAAACCATGGCAATGGAATCGGAATTGCAAATCTGAAAAACCAACTCCGGTCCCACCAGGCGAAAGTTCAGGGGAACAACCACGGCCCCGATCTTGGCAGCCGCGAAATAGCACTCAAGGATCTCATTGCCGTTGAGGAACAGCACCGAGATCTTGTCTCCCTGTTGGACGCCAAGGCCCGAAAGCGCGTTGGCAAGGGAGTTGACCCGGGCGTTTACCCGGGCATAGGTGTAGCGCCGTTCATTAAAGGCCAGCATCTCCTTTTCCGGTCTCTTCCTGGCCCACCGTGCCAAAACCTCCCCAAGGACAAGCTGCCGTGACAGAGCGATTCCATCATTCTTCATACACTCCCCTTTCCTTTTCTAAGTAGCGGTTTAAAATGCGTTCTCCGGGATATCCACAGCCGCGGAACAGCCTGCCAGCAGAGAATCCATCCTGCCCTGGCTCACCGGCAGCACCGACTCCATGAAAAAACGGGCTGACAAAATCTGTCCCTGGTAATACGCGGCATTGACGTTCTTCCGGCAGATCTCGTCGAAAGCTGCCCCATCCTTGCCCTTGACAATCTCTTCAAGCTTGGTTGCCGCAATCGTTGCCCGCCACAAAAGCATCCAGCCGCAGACCGAATCCCCCACCACCTCCAGGAAAGGCGTTGCATGGGCAAACCCTGTCTTGAACCGGTCCGACATGGCGGTTTTTCCCATGTGAAGGGCCACCTCGCCAAGCTTGTTGATGTTGGCCTGCAGCAGATCCCCAAGGGAAGCCACCCGTGGGACCTCCTTTGCCCTGTTGACGATTTCGTTCATCTCGGCAAGGAGATTCATGAACACGGCCCCCTTTTTCATGCCAAGCTTTCTTCCCAGCAGGTCCATGGCCTGGATGCCGTTGGTGCCCTCGTAGATGGGAGCGATCCTTGCATCCCTGTAAAGCTGCTCAACGGGAAAATCACTGGTGTAGCCGTAGCCGCCAAACACCTGGATCGCCTGGGAGCACACCTCGGTCCCCCTGTCCGTGCACCAGGACTTGATCACCGGGGTCAAAAGATCCAGCAGATCCTTTGCATACTCCCGCTCCTTTTCCGACCCGGAGGTGGCTTCGGTCTCGATCAGGCTTATCCCGTAGTACATGAGGCTGCGCATGCCCTCCACATGGGACTTCATCCACAACAGCATCCGCCGCACATCCGGGTGCTGGATGATGGGCACCTGGGGGGCCGAAGGATCCATGATGTTCTCAAGCGCCCTGCCCTGGAGCCGCTCACCCGCATAGTTAAGGGCCTGGAGGTATGCAGCCGAACCACAGTTTAGACCGATGGCCCCCACCATGATCCTTGCCTCGTTCATCATCTGGAACATCACCTTCATGCCCTGGTTTTCCTCCCCCAGGAGAAGTCCCCGGCAGCCGCCGTTGGCCCCGTAGGTGAGACTGCAGGTGGCGCTGGCATGGATGCCCATCTTCTCCTCGATGCCCGTGCACACGATGTCGTTGAATTCCCCAAGGCTTCCGTCCTCGTTCACCCAGATCTTCGGCACGATAAAGAGGGAGATGCCCTTGGTTCCGGCAGGGGCTCCCTCGATCCGTGCAAGCACCGGATGGATGATGTTATCGGTGAGATCATGCTCCCCGGAGGTGATGAAGATCTTGCTGCCGATGATGGAGTAGGTGCCGTCCTCATTCTTCCGGGCGGTGGTGGTCAGCGCCCCCACATCGGATCCGGCACCGGGTTCGGTGAGATCCATGGTGCCGCCCCACTCCCCTGTGTACATCTTCTTGAGGAACAGCTTTTTCTGGAGTTCCGTACCAAAAACCTCAATCATCTTGCCTGCGGCATGGCTTTCAAACCCATGGAATCCAAAGGCGTAGTTGGCACCGGAAAGATACTCCGAGGCGGCCTGGGCCACCATAAAGGGAAGTCCCTGGCCCCCAAGCTCGGGATCGGCGGTCATGGCGGTCCACTCCCCTTCCACAAACAGCTTGTAGGGACGCCTGAAACATTCCGGCACATGGACCTGGCCGTTGTCAAATGTGGCCCCGTTCCTGTCCCCCTCCACCAAGGTGGGCAGGATCTCCTTTATGGCAAACTTTCTTGCCTCGGCAATGATCATCTTAAATGTCTTTTTATTAAAATCTGCGTACTTCTCGATATCACACAATTTTTCAGCCTCAAACTGCTCAAATAAAACAAAATCTATATCCCGCTGTTCAGCAATCACCTGTGCCATGGAAAAGACTCCTTAATAATAAAGTTAGATATATAAGAACATCAGGCGGTAAGAGCAAAAACAAAAACCTGACGTCGATTAGATCGATTAAAATTAGAAACTCGACGCAACAAGGGCGATAGACTAAGCCTGCCCCCAATTATTCCATGTAAACGAAGCTTGCCCGAATTAGCTAATAAGCTAAGCCTGCCCCCCTTGAAGCTCATGACCCCAATTACGAAGCAACAACGACAATAAGCTAAGCCTGACCCCGATTATGTATGACCCCGATTATGTAAACTACTGACCCCAGGTGTAGTCGGTGGTTTCCCCGAACTCCTCGGGGGGGGTGCGGATGGCGCCGGGGGTGCGGCTGAGCTTCACCGGGATGCCGATGGCTTTGGCCATGGTGCCGTCCTTCTGGCAAAGATCCACCACCATCTCCCGCTCCTTGAACAGCGGATCGTCCATCACCTCGGACAGGTCCTGGATCCTGGCGTAGCAGACATCCACGTCGCGAAATTCCCGGTCCCACTCATCAACGGTCCGCCGCTTGAAAATCGCGGTCAGGGTGTTGATGATCTCGTTTCGCCGCTCCTCATCGTACTGGAGGGACACATAACCGGGAAGGTCCAGGCACTCACACAGCCGCTTCCAAAACCTGTGCTCCACGGCGCCAATGGTGATGTAACGGTGGTCTGCGGTTTCATAGGTGTTGTAGCAGGCGTAGCGGTGGGACAGAATGCTGTTGGAACGCTTGGGCATCTTGCCGGTCAGCCCTGAAAAGAAAAGGGGCAGGTGCAGAAAGCCGAGCATGCCGTCGGTCATGGAGATGTCGATGTACTGGCCCGCGCCTGATTTTGACCGCTCATAAAGGGCCATGAGAATACCCATGGCAGCGTTCATGGCACCGCCTGCGATGTCGGCGAACTGGACCCCGGGAATGGAAGGGGGCGCATCCACCTGGCCGATGAGATCCAGGATGCCTGCGGTGGCGAGATAGTTGGCGTCGTGCCCCACCCGGTCCCTGAGGGGACCTGTCTGGCCATAGCCTGTGATGGAGCAGTAGATGATGCCGGGGTTCTGCTTTTGAATGGTTTCATAGTCAACCCCGAGCCGTTTCACCACGCCCGGGCGAAACCCCTCCAGGATCACATCCGCGTCTTTTGCAAGTTTTAAAAAGACCCCAAGTCCCTGGTCTGATTTCAGGTCCAGGGCCATGTGCCGCTTGTTCCGGTTGATGCCGTTGAAAAAGAATCCGTCTGCCTTGAATTTCTCGTCCTCCACGGAAATGACCTCGGCTCCGTGATCAGCCAGGATCATGGAACAAAAGGGACCCGGAAGTAGCCGTGACAGATCAAGAACTTTTATGCCCGAAAGCGCGCCTGTGTTCAACATGGTTGTATCCCCCGTTTGGCGGGCCTCGTTGCCCGCATCTGTGAATGACCCCTGACGATCATGCTTTTTTTCCATGATTAATCCGCCGGATCTGGTAGAGGCTGGTGGTTGCGGCAACCACCTCGCCCCGGGTGTCTCTGACCTCGGTCTCCATCTGAAAATCGGCCTTTCCCTTTTCTTCCGCCTCAAGGGTGATGCGCCGGGCTTCCGCCGGCAGCATGGACATGGCAACCGTTACATCCGTGGTGGCTGGCTTTAGAAACCGGATCTGCACATCCTTGACAATGGGATAGAAACGGCTGGCGTCAAAGGTGGTATAGAAGAGCACCCCCCCGGGTACTTCGGCAATGGAAAAAAGAGCGCCGGCATAGACGGTTCCCAGGTGATTCTCATTGCCGGCAATGGGCGCCATCACCTCCACATGGTTGGGCTCCATCACAAGCACCTTCATGCCCATGCGCTTTAAAAAGGCGATGCTGTTCTCCACAAGGCTCTTTGGATCGCTGTCAAGGGTTTTCATTTGTCCGTCCCCTTATAAAAAATTCCGTTCCAGGTACATATTCCACGCACATGTTTCAGGAGAGAAATCATTTTGTTGTTAAAACTGTACCTGAAACGGAAATCGTAAAATCAAAGTTGCATCATCTTGGCGATAATCCCCTTCATGATCTCGTTGGTGCCGGCAAAGATCGACGTCACCCTGTTGTCCCGGAACTGCCGGACCAGGGGGGATGTCTCAAGGGAGCCTGCACTTCCCTCAAGGTCCATGCACCGGCATCCGATCCGGTTGACCATGTCCGTGGTCCAGTACTTGGCCATGGAGGTCTCGGAAATGATCTGTCTACAATCCATGTGATCAATGACAAGGCTCTCCATAAAGGTCCTGACGATCCTGATCTCCGTCGCCATCTCAGCCAGGGCGAACTGGACCGCCTGGGACCGGGACAGGGCCCGGCCGTCCACCAGGGTGTTCCTGCATTTTTCTTTGGTATAGTTAAACATGTTCTCAGCCGCAAAAAGGGCGCCCAGGGAGCAGACCAGGCGCTCCTGCTGGAGTTTCCCCATGAGCATGAGGAACCCGTCCCCTGCATTGCCAAGACGGTTTTTCTTTGGGATCCGGCAGTCGGAAAAGAAGAGCTCGCACGTATCCTGGCTGTTCCAACCCATCTTCTCAAAGGGCGCCCCCTTGGTGAACCCGGGGGTGCCGGCCTCAACAATGTAGAGGGAGACCGCCTGATGCTTGTTCCCGACGGCAGGGTCCTTGGCCGCAAGGATCACGATATCGCAGTTCACGCCGTTGGATATAAAGGTCTTGGACCCGTTGATGACGATTTCGTCCCCATCCTCAACCGCCGTGGTGACCATGGAGGCGACATCGCTTCCCGCGTCCGGTTCGGTCATGGCCACGGCCGCGATGATGTTGCCGGATACGCATTCGGGAAGATAATATTTCTTCTGACGCTCATCGCCATAGGCGGAGATGTAGGGAACCACGATATCGCTGTGAAGCCCTGCGGCAAGACCTGTGAAACTGATCTTCGCCATCTCCTCGTTGACAATCACGGAGTGTAGGAAATCCAGGCCCGCCCCCCCGTATTCGACCGGTACGGTGGGGCAAAGGAAACCATTACTCCCCATCTTCTTCCACATGCTCCTGGGGGTGATATGCTCTTTTTCGCACTGGGGGATCAGGGGAACCACCTCCTTTTCCAAAAAAAGCCGAAGTCGCTCCCTGAATGTCGCATGTTCCGCGGTAAATTTCAATATCTCCATAATTACCCCTTTAGTTTTCCTATCACGTGGTTTGCAATGGAACCAAGCCTCAGCCCCTGGTTGCTGTCGTGGATGCCGATGAATTTCGCATCCCTGTAGAAATGCTCCACCCCGGTCTCCGTGATGTAACCGGCGCCGCCATGGAGCTGGATCGCCTCGTTGGCAACGGCCTCGGCAGCCGCTGCTGCAGCCTCCAGGGCCATGCTGGTCTCTGCCGGGTGGGTCCGGCCCTTATCGAAATTGGCGGCTGCCCTGTAGGTGGCAAGCCGGGCCAGCTCAACCTGTGTCGCCATGGTTGCGATCTTGTGCTGCAACGCTTCAAACCGCGCGATCTTCCTTCCGAACTGCTCCCGCTCCCTGACATAGGCAACGGCCCTGTCAAGGGCGCCCTGGGCCGTGCCAAGGGCGATGCCCGCCGCCACGATCCGCTGCTCGTTCCAAAAATCCTTTACCAGGGCAAGGCCATCGCCCTTTTTCCCCACAAGATTTACCAGGGGCACCGCGACATTGTCCAACCTGAGGCTTGCGGTCCTGACCATGCAGCAGCCAAGCTTTCTGCCCATATCTGTTATGGTGATGCCGGGGCAATCCTGTTCCACAAGAAAGAGGCCCATGGCCTTTTCAGGTGCGGCATTGGGATCTGTGACACAGAGCACCAGATAGAATCCGGCATCACCGCCGTTGGTCACCCAGGCCTTTTCGCCGTTGATGATCCACTGATCATCCTGCTGCACCGCCGTGGTTGCGATGGTGCCGACCCCGTATCCGGTCTGGGGCTCCCGCAGGGCTGCTGAGGAGATCATCTCGCCTTCCACCACCCTGGGCAGGAACTTCTCCTTCTGCGCTTTGGACCCAACCCTGAGAAGGATCTCAGATCCCTGGGAGGCGAGCATCAGGGCCGCCCCTGCACTGGAATCGTTTGCGCAGAACGCTTCGGCCAGCAGCACGTTCTCAAAAAGCCCAAGGCCTGCACCGGAGAACTCATCGTCAAAGTGAATCCCGACAAAGCCAAGTTCGCTGGCTTTTTCCCAGATGGCCCGGGGAAAGCTGTTCTCTTTTTCCAGGGTGAGAAGCACCTCCTTGTCAAACTCGCCCTTTGCAAAATCCTTTGCAGCTTTTTGAATCTGTTTCTGGGATTTGGTCAGTTCAAAATCCATATTTGCCTACTCCGTCGTTAATTTTTCTTTGATATCCTGCCTCAATTCTTTTTTGAGCACCTTGCCCACGGGATTTCTCGGGATCGCATCAATGATCTCCAGCCGTTCCGGGTGCTTGTAACGGGCCACCCCTTTTTTGTTTAAAAAGTCCACAAGCCCGTCAAGCTCCAGGGTCTGTCCCGGAACCGGCACCACATAGACGCACATGCGCTCCCCAAGGGTCTCGTCCGCCATGCCCACCACAGCCGCATCCTGGACATTTTCATGGCCCAGGATATAATTTTCAATCTCCTGGGAGCTGATGTTGAAACCGCCCCGGATGATGATATCCTTGGCCCGCTCGAAAAAGGAGATCATGTTGTTCTCTTCGATGCGGAACAGGTCGCCTGTCCTGAAGAACCCGTCATCGGTGAAGCTTCGTTCCGTGGCTTCGGGATTCTTGTAATATTCCGCCAGCAGCCCGGGTCCCTTGTACACAAGCTCCCCCACCGCCCCCACGTCAGTCAGTTCCCGGTCGTCGGGGCCGAGGATCTTCACCTGGACGTGGCGGCTGGCCTCGGATTTCCACACCACCCCCGGCTTGCCGTAATGGGGAAACGAGGTGGCCCGGGTGGCCATGTCCGGGACATCCTCCGTGCCTGCGATGAACCCCGTGCCCTCGTTCTGGCCCCAGATGTTTCCGATATCGATGTCCCAGCGGTTCTTGAACTCCTCCATGGTCCAGAGTGAGGGCGGGGCCGACCCCATGGTGATGGACCGGAAAGAGGTGAGATCAAAGGAGTCAACGCTTGGGTGCTTTGCAATCATGTTGGCCAGGGCCGGCACCATGAGGGTGTAGTTGGGCTTCTCCGTCATGATCTGGGTCATGAAGCCAACGGGATCAAAGGGATGGTGGAGCACCAGGGTGCCGCCCAGCACCATCCAGGGGATCAGCACCGTGCCCACGGCCCCCATGTTCACAAGGGGCCCTGCCGTCATCATCACATCCCCGGGCTGAAAACCTGCGGCATCCTGGACACTTGCCATGCCGGCCCAGTTGTTGTGGCTCAGGGGACACCCCTTTGACCGGGCTTCGGTTCCCGAGGTCCAGCAGATGGTGAAGATATCGTTGGCATCCACCCGGATTTCGTCCAGGAGCCCTGTGACAGGCCCCTGGCTCATCTCCCGGATCTCATCCAGGGTGAGCACCCGGTCCATTCCCGGGTTGTTGGACCGGATCGATTCGCCCATGGCCCGGTGGTTGAAGTTGTTGAACTCCTCCACCGTGATATAGAGCTTTGCTTCTGTTGTCCGGGCGATATATCCCATCTCCGCCTCCCGCCACAGCACCGGGGCCGGCGAGATGATGGCGCCGCTCCTTGCCACGGCAAGATAGAGCATGGCAAGCTCCCAGGTGTTGGGCAGCTGGACCATGATGATATCGTCCTTTTTCACGCCAAGGTTGACAAGCCCCTCTGCCACGGCATCCACGGCCCTTGCAAACTCCCTGTAGGTGAGGCGTTCCGGCTCAACACCGTTGAGCTCCATCCGGTTGGGGGGATCCACCACACAGATCCTGTCCGGCTCTTTTTCAGCGCTCTTTAAAAAATGGTCATGGAGGTTGTCGTGGGAGTAAACCCCGATATCGGTATACTGCTTTATGGTATCCATTGATGCTAAAATCATGGTTGCTGTCCTTTAGTTGAGGGTCATTTACATGTAAAAGTCCTGGTAGGCTGCCCGGATATCCTTTTTTGAGAATTTCCCCACACTGGTCTTGGGAATCTCCTGCACAAAAACGATCTCATCCGGGAACTGCCAGCGGGCGAACTTTTCGGTCAGCAACGCGTAGATCTCCTCTTTCAACAGCTCCTTTTTCCCATTTTCATCCCCCCGGACCACCAGGGCAAGGGGCCGCTCCTCCCACTTTGGATGGGGGATACCCACCACCGAGGCCTCCCGTACCCCGGCATGGCCCATGATGGCGTTTTCAAGGTCAATGGAGGAGATCCACTCCCCCCCGCTCTTGACCATATCCTTAAACCTGTCCGCGATCTTGAAGAACCCGTTTTCATCAATGGTTCCCCCGTCCCCGCTCTTCCAGAACCCGTCCACAAAGGAGTCTTTTGTCCTCTCGTCATTGTAGTAGGTACTGGTGATCCACGGCCCCCGCACCAGGACCTCTCCCACGGTGGTGCCGTCGTGGGGCACCTCGTTTCCCTCAAAATCAACGATCCTGAAATCAAGGCCTGCCACGGGCAGCCCCTGCTTCTTTTTCAGCTCCCACTTTTCCTCCTGGGAAAGGTCGTCAAGGGAGGGCTTTCTTAAGTTTGCCGTGACAAAGGGGGCTGTTTCCGTGGCACCGTAGGCGTGGATGATCTCGGCACCGCCCAGGTCCCAGAACCCTTTCATCAAAGCGAGTGAGGGCTCGGTCGCCCCGGAGGCCATGCGAAGCCCGGTGAAATCCGGACGAACATCAAGGGTCTTGATATACTCGAGCATGGGAAGGAAGATGGCAGGCGCTCCGTTGTTGACCGTGACCTTTTCCGACACCATGAGATCCACCAGCACATGGGTGGTCTCGGCTGTGTAGAGCCCCGGGAACACGAGCTTTGCCCCCACCATGGCAGCGGCAAAGAAAAATCCCCACCCATGGCAGTGGAACATGGGAACGGTCTGCATCACCACGTCCCGGGAATCGATCTTCAGATTGGCGGCAGCGGTCAGGGTGTGAAGATAGATGGCCCTGTGGGAGTAGAACACCCCCTTGGGCAGTCCGGTGGTGCCCGAGGTGTAGCAGGCGCTGAACGCAGAATTCTCGTCGATCATCTCCCATTGACAGTCATCGGATTCAGCCGCCAGGATCTCCTCAAAGCTCACCCTGGGAGAAAGGGTTGTACTGATCTGATCCAGGGGCCTGTCCGTGATGATGGCATACCCTTTCATCTGTTCAAGCTTTTGGGCATAGGGCTCCACCATGGAGAGCAGGAGTTCATTGATAAAGAGAAAGCTCACCCCGGCGTGGTTCATCACATAGGCCCTGTCGTGGTCGGAGATCCTGGGATTGATCTGGACCAGCACGGCCCCAAGGCCTGAGATGGCAAAATAGAGTTCGAAAAACCGATGGGTGTTGATCTCCATCACCCCCACCCGGTCCCCGGGGTTAATCCCCAGGCGCTTCAGGGCATTGGCAAGTTTCTTTACCCTGGTGTAGGCATCTTTGTATGTGTAGCGAAACATGGAACCGTCCAGGTTCCTGTCGACGATCTCAACTTCGGGATAGGTAGCATCAGCATGCTTGAGCAGGGTAATGGTGTTCAACTGGAAATCGTCCCCGGATGTTGACGGGAAACCTTTGATCAATTGTTCTGCCATATCTCCTCCTTGCCTGGTGCAAAAATCAATAAGAAGGACCGGACGGGAGTCCGGTCCTTGTCAATGTATGATTCCGTTATCCGCCGTACTTTCCGACAATGGAAATGCTGCACACGTTCATGCAGGGAAACCCGCCCAGGTTATGGGTCAACCCGTACTTGGGACTTTCCAGCTGGCGCTCTTCGGCCCGCCCGTTGAGCTGGAGGTACATCTCATAGAGCATCCTCAGGCCCGAAGCGCCGATGGGATGGCCAAAGCATTTAAGACCGCCGTCGATCTGGCAGGGCACCTCACCGTCTGCGTCGTAGACACCGTTAAGAACGTCCTTGACCGCCTGGCCCCGCTCGGAGATGTGGAGATCCTCCATGGTGACAAGCTCGGTGATGGAGAAGCAGTCATGGACCTCCATCATGCTGATCTCCTTTCGGGGATCGGTGATGCCGGCCTCTTCATAGGCCTTGGTGCTGCAATGGCTGGTGGTCATGAAGTGGTCGCCGTCCCAGTCGTTGTAGCCCATCTCCTCGCCGGAACTTAAAGCCAGCTGGAGGGCCTTGACCGTGACGAAGTCGGTTTTCCCGAGTTTTTTAGCGATCTCAGGGGTGGTCACGATGGCGCAGGCCGATCCGTCACTCACGCCGCAGCAGTCAAACAGCCCCAGGGGACTTGCAATGATGGGCGACCCCATCACCTGCTCCATGGTCACCTCTTTTCTCAGGTGGGCCTTGGGATTTTTCACGCCATTGGCATGGCTCTTGGTGGATATATGGGCCATGGCCCGCTTGATATCCTTGTCCGAGATCTTGTACTTTGCCCCGTAGGCGCTGGCCAGCTGGGCAAAGGATCCCGGGGCCGTCATGTTGGGGAGCCACTGCCAGTTGAGGCTGCCCGCATTGGAGCCGGTGAAGCTTGGCAGCCCGCCGAACCCCGTGTCCTTGAGCTTTTCAACACCAAGGGCGAGGCAGATATCGTAGGCACCCGAGGCCACGGCATAGCATGCTCCCCTGAAGGCTTCGCTGCCCGTGGCACAGTAGTTCTCCACCCGGGTCACCGGGATGAAAGGCAGGCGGAGGGTGGTGGCCAGGGGCACGCCGCTCTTGCCAACACTGCCCTCGTCAAAGCAGGTGCCGAACCAGGCAGCCCCGATATCCTTTTTCTCAATGCCCGCATCCTTGATACACTCCAGAAAGGCTTCCACCATCAGCTCTTCGGCACCCACATCCCAGCGTTCTCCGAATTTGGTGCACCCCATACCTATGATTGCAACTTTATCCTTGATTCCTGTGGCCATTGCTGTTCCTCCTGTTAACTTAATGTAAACAGCTTTTCAATAAGCTGGGATTTCATGATATCGCCTTCAATGGCAAGCTTGCCGGATGTGTAGGCCTGCATGGGAGAAAGGCTTCCTGTCATCATGGCAATGAAATTTTCGTCATCGATCTTGAGGGTGCAGGCAGGATTGTCGTGGATGCCGGGCTCGATTACGCAGGCATTGTCCTTGATGGCACAGATCCAGTCACCGCCCTGGTCCCCGGAAACGTTGTACTGGAACACCACGTCCACACCGTCTGCCGCGTCCGGATTGAATGCCGCACCCATCTTCCCGAAGATTTCGGCCACACCGGCCGCACCGGTGGTTCCGGCGGCCGGTGCCGCCGGGGTATCCTTGGGCGCAGGCGGGGTCATCAACGCACCCAGGGCGGCATTGAGGTCATAGCTCTCGGTGGCCCCTTCCATGGAGTTGATGGCGTCCCAGTTATCCATGACCGACTCGATGGTGGGCGGGTTCTCAAGCTCCCCAAGCTGGACCGCAGGGCCTGTCAATACGGCGGCCTTGTTGTAGTAGCCCATGCCGGCATTAAAGATGGCGCCAGTATCCTTGCACTGGTCGCTGGCAAGATAGCAGACCAGGGGTGCCACGAATTCGGGTTTGAGTTTTGCCAGCATATCCGGGGGCAGGATATCCTCGGTGAGCCTTGAGGCTGCAATGGGGGCGATGGTGTTTACCTTGATATCGTATTTCGCCCCTTCCAGCTTCAGGGTGTTCATCATTCCCACAAGGCCCATCTTGGCAGCCGCATAGTTGGTCTGGCCGAAATTGCCGTAGAGGCCTGCGGCCGAGGTGGTCATGATGATCCTGCCGTATCCGTTCTCCTTCATCACCTTAAAGGCGGGCCGGGTCACGTTGTAGGCACCGGTGAGATGGACGTCCAGCACGGTCTGCCAGGCGTCGGGCTCCATCTTGAGAAAGCTCTTGTCCCTCAGGATACCTGCGTTGTTGATGACGATGTCCACCCGGCCAAAGGCGTCAAGGGCGGTCTGGATGATGGCTTCTCCGCCCTCAGGGGTGGCAACGGAATCAAAATTGGCAACCGCCTTGCCCCCCAAGGCCTCGATCTCCTTGACCACGGCTTCCGCAGGAGAGGAGGAGCCTTTGCCGCTGCCGTCCCGTGCCCCGCCAAGGTCGTTGACCACCACACTTGCGCCCCTCTTTGCAAGCTCCAGGGCATATACCCGGCCAAGACCTGCGCCGGCGCCCGTGACAACGGCGACCCTGCCGTCATAGTCAATATCCTTCTTTTTACCTGCAGCCCCCGGTACCGGCACGGCCTTCCAGAAATAGTTGACCATGCCCCGGTCCTTGTCCACGCCCTTGCGCTTGAACTCCATGGTAAGGGGAAGTCCGACCTTGAGCTCATCCTGGGTGCAGTCGGTGAAGTCGGCCATGAACCGTCCCCCGCCCTCGAACTGAATCATGCCGTACATGGCCGGGGGATCCACAGACACCGAGAGCATGTCAGCTGTAAAGGTCTTGATCCTGGCCGGGATGTCGGCAAACTCGAACTCCTCCTGGGTGTAGACCTCACCGCATTCGGGATTGACGCAGATATCCATCTTGGGGAACTGGGCCGTACCGCACGTGGTGCATTTCCCGCCCACAAGGCCCAGGATCATCTTGTTCTTTCGATAGAGAACGGTCATGGCGGTCTGGGACGGCGACTCTGCCCGGATGCCCATCTCGGTTTCAACGATCTCCCTGAACTTGAGCCACTTGGGATAGTTGTCCACCACCTTCCTGTTCCCGATGGAACCTGAGAACCCGTTCCGGGCAGTCAGTTCGTTTATTTTGTCCGTCACCTGGAAATAGAGGGCGTTGCATCCCTGGCCATAGCCGGCCACAAGGATTTTATCCCCCGGTTTCGCTGTTTCAAGGGCTTTTGCCAGCATCACAAAGGGATGGGCCGTGCCGGTCTCGCCGCACACCTCGTGGAGGTTGTCCACCAGCTTTTCCGGGTTTGCCCCCAGTTTTTTGGCGATCTTTTTATGATCCCCCTTGAAAAAACAGGGGTAGATCAGGGTATCCACATCGTCCATGGTGATGGAAAGCTTCTCAAACAGCCCATTGATGGCAAGGGGAATGATCTTTCCATAGCCTTCGTCCCGGACCCAGCGCTCCTCCCACATGTAGTCAAACTGGTTGCCGCTTCCCCGGTAGTGGTCCACAAAATCGTCGGACACGGTGTAGGAACCCTTGTACTCGGCAATGACATTGTCGCTGCCGACGCCCAGGGCCGCAGCCCCGTCCCCGAACCACATTTCGTAAAAGTAGGCGGCCTTTGTCTCCCGCTTGTCTGCGGCCGCCACCATGATCTCTTTTTTATCCCCCCCTTTTACGGCATCGAGGGCTGTGATGAGGGCCGTTGTGGAAACCTTCTGGGAAGCGGTGAAGTCGGCTGTGATGATCTCTTTTCCAAGGTTCATGGCGCTGGCTACAACACCTGCGTTCTGGCGGTCGGTAAAGGGCAAGGTGGTGGAGGCAAGGTAGAGGGCGTCTATTTTCGTTTTGTCCATTCCCTTGAGGCAATCCCTTGCCGCGGCAACGGCCATGGTGATGGAATCCTCGTCCCAGTTGCACATGGACCGCTCCCCCTGGGAAACGGCCATGATTGCCGGTGCAAACCATCCCATGCCCTGAACGATGGCGGAACGGCTCAGCCTCAACCTTGGAATATATGCTCCATATGATGTGATACCTATCATTAGTCTCTCCTGTTCATTGGTGTTAATGGATGACCCAACCTAGGTTCTTAGCTCTGGCTTATCCTGGTTAAACCTTGGGTGAAAAGGCCGCCATGATCTCCCCGACCTGGTCGTTCAGGTGCTGAAACTCCTTGCCCTGGTCCATGGTGGTGATATCCGCAAGTTTCGCCATGAGTTCTTCCGGCAAGGGAGCGGTCTTGCCGTCCCCCACAACGGTTCCACCGCCAGTCACCATGGCAGCCCGGTTGAAAAAGCCCATGCCCACGTTGTAGATGTTGCCGGATACCGGGCACTCCTCGGAGCAGAGGAAAAGGGTCATGGGACTTACGAATTCAGGTTTCATCTTCTTGAACAGATCCTCGGGCATGATGTCTTCGGTCAGCCGGGATGCGGCAAGGGGCGCCACGGTGTTCACCTTGATATCGTATTTCGCGCCTTCGATCTTCAGCGAGTTCATGAGACCCACCAGGGCCATCTTTGCCGCCGAGTAATTGGTCTGGCCGAAATTTCCGTAGAGGCCGGCCGCCGAGGTGGTCATGATGATACGGCCGTAGCCCTTCTCCTTCATCACCCTGAAGGCGGGTTTTGTAACGTTGTAGGCACCGTTCAGATGCACGGCAAGCACGCTGGCCCAGTTTTCCGGCTCCATCTTGGTAAAACTTTTGTCCCGGAGAATGCCGGCGTTGTTGATGACGATATCCACGGAACCAAAGGCGTCCAAGGCGGTCTTGATGATATTCTCCCCGCCCTCCGGGGTGGCCACGTTGTCAAAGTTGGCCACGGCCTCTCCCCCAAGATCTTGGATCTCTTTGACCACGGTTTCGGCCGGGGAGGCGGTGCCCTTGCCGGAACCGTCTCTGGCCCCGCCAAGATCGTTGACCACCACCCTGGCTCCCCTTCTGGCAAGCTCAAGGGCGTAGACCCGTCCAAGGCCTGCACCGGCACCGGTGACCACGGCCACCCGGTCGTCGAACCGGACCGTCTCCTCGATCACATCGCCGTACTCGCACTGGCCGTTGGTGATGATCTCAACCCCGGTTTCGCTGTGAACGGTTTTCCATACGGCCTGGCCTTCACCGGTCTCCCAGACCAGGGTCTTCACAGCCTCACCCGGATAGAGGGTCTTTGAAAAGCGGCAGGTCATCCGTCTCATCTGCCCAGGCTTTCCCGGAATCAGGCTCTGGATCAGGGCGCGGCAGGCATAGCCGTGGGTGCAAAGCCCGTGCATGATCGGTTTTTCAAAGCCTGCCATCTTGGCAAATTCAGGATCCACATGGAGCTGGAACACATCTCCCGTGAGCCTGTAGATCAGGGGCTGATCCTGGGTGGGAGCGCCTTCGATCACATGATCGGGCTCCCGGTCCGGAAATATTACCTCTTTTGCCGGGGCATCCGGGCCGCCAAATCCGCCGTCAAGCCGGGAAAAGATAGTCACGATGCTGGTGTAGAGTTTTTTACCGTTGGAATGAACCGTATCGAATTCCGCCACCACCAGGGCACCCTTGTCGCCTTTATCATATATATTGGTAACCCTGCCCGTGGTGGTCAGGGTGCCTTCCGTGGGAATGGGATTGTGGAAAATCAGCTCCTGTTCGCCATGGAGAATGCCTGCAAGGTTGATGTTGGTGGTTTCGGCAAGGATGGCAAGGAAATCAATATTGAGTATAGATGCAATGGAAAAACTGGGCAACACCTTGAGATCCTTTTCATAACAATACTCAAGCTCCTGAAACCCCGCTCCCACACCCAGGGCGTAAAGTACCACGTCTTTCCAGGTGTACTCCTTGGTAACCGGACCAATTGGTTTTCCGATCGAATCCAGGTTAAGTGCCATTGTCTCCTCCTTGTAAATGGTTTGATTCGCTATTTTTGTTAAAACACTTGATTCCCTTACCCGGGGCCATGGTGCCCTGTTTATACGAACTGGCTTTTTTGTTTTTTTGCTTGGGCTTGCGCTTTTGAAAAAGCTTTCGCTGTTGCTCTGGATGAATCTCAGTTCAGGTGATGAAAACTTACCTGTTGGGTCTCCGCCCGGGCCGAGCCCATAAACGGTAAGTGAAACTTACTTATTGCATGGTAAGTAACACTTACCCATTAAAAAGAGGCCCTGTCAAGAAAAAAATGAACCATCCGTTATTTTCCCAGAACACCAGACCTACGTTCTAACACTCCTCATGTCAGCTAGCGTAAGAGCCATTTCATATTTAACGAAAATTTCCTCCCTTGAGACAGTTCAGGAAGAGACCCGGCTCAACATAGAAATACTCTCAACCCACCCTTTACCCGAGGAGGTGGACGATTCCCTGGTAAGTTTCCTGGGCTGCACCGAAAAAAGACGCTCCTCCTCATTTGAGCAAAGAGAACTGAATAAAAGGATCTCCCGCATTTTAGGACGATAACCGCCTCCCGTGACAATTATATGGATATCTATATGGGGACGAAGCTTGGTGGGATGCTACTGGCTTCTGATGATTTCTATCCCCCTGGATTTGATCCGCGAAAACGTCCCTGGTACAGGGCGGCACTTCAAGACACAAACAAAAATAAACGATAATATCGGCCAGAGTTCCGCTGTTATCGGTGAAATCTCAAGCGATATTGCCATGGTCAACCAGATGGCCGAAGGAATGTCCCACAACAGCCATGGCCTGACCGCCAGTGCCGGGGTCTCCCTTATTGTGGGAAGCGCGATCATGATCTTCCACCGTCTCAAGGATGGGGAGTCCGTCTCAAACTACAGGGACTGGTACCTTCTGGGACTCGTCCTGGGGCTGGGGCTCACAGGAATGCTCTCCGAAATAACCCGGCTTGCAGGCCTTGAAACAATTTCCTATGCAATCTATCTGGTCCACCTGGTGTTTGTCTTTAATTTCATGGCCTTTCTGCCGGTTTCCAAACTTGCCCATCTATCCTACAGAACCCTTGCCATGGTGTATGCAAGGTACTCAAAAAGGGAGTAACCGATCACCAGAATTCCTGGGCAGACGGCCGGGAACAGAAGATTGTGGTTGCTTTTTCCCCGATTCAACTGTATTTAAGGGGCTTAAATTTAAAGGATATTTATATAAAATGAAGTTTGAAAACTACCACATTTCAGAACAGCTGAAAAAGAATCTCTCTGCCCTGGGCTTTAAAAGGCCCACGGACATTCAATACAAGGCCATCCCCTCCATCATGAAGGGGGAGGATGTGCTGGCCATTGCCCAGACGGGCACCGGAAAAACAGCCGCCTTTGCCATTCCACTCATCGACAGGATCCACTCGGCCAAAAGAAGCAGCAGAAGCAATGGCATCCGCTGCATTGTCCTTGTGCCGACACGGGAGCTTGCCCAGCAGATCGGCGAGGTGTTTGACACCCTTGCAAAGCATACTAAAGTCACGTCCTTTGCACTTTACGGCGGGGTCAACCAGGATCCCCAGATAAAGAAGCTCCAAAAGGGCATCGACATCCTCATCGCGACCCCCGGACGGATGTTCGACCTTATCAGCCAGGGTTACGTCTCCCTTGATAATGTAAAAACCCTGGTGCTGGATGAGGCCGACCACATGCTTGATCTCGGATTTATCACCGACATCAACCATGTAAAGCACAAGCTTGTCAAACGCCACCAGACACTCTTCTTTTCGGCGACCATCAACAAAACCATCAAGAAACTCGCCTTTTCCCAGGTCAAGAGCTCGGCCATCCGGATCCAGATCTCCCCGGACGACCCGGTCTCAAAGAATGTCTCCCACTTTGTCATGTTTGTGGAGATGGATGACAAGCGCTTCTTCCTTGAAAACTTCATCAATGAGAACCCGAACAGCAAGGTCATTGTATTTGTCAGAACCAGGGTCAGGGCGGAACGGGTGGCAAAGGCCATGGGAAGAGTAGGCATCGAGGCCTTCACCATCCACGGAGAAAAGGATCAGGAGCTTCGGTCCCAGGTGATGAAGCGGTTCAAGGAGAACGAGATCAACATCCTCATCGCCACTGACGTCAGCGCCAGGGGAATCGATATTCCCAATGTCCACTATGTAATCAACTACGATCTGCCGGAGCAGGCTGAAAACTACGTCCACCGGGTGGGACGAACAGGCCGGGGTGTTCAGAAGGGCACGGCCATCGCCTATTGCAGCAAGGACGAGAAAGAACGCCTGGAAGAGATCCAGACCTTTATCAACCGGGAGATCGAGGTGATAAAAGTCTCCAAGAACGACTATGCCCATGTGATCGAGCCTCAAAAGGAGTTCGAGGACGTCAAGGATCTCATCAATGACCATGAACAATGGGTCAAACAGAAAAAGAAAAAGCACTCCAAACGACGATGATACAAGGGCAGGACAATCACCTTCCCCCACAGGTTCTCAAGGGGGAAGGCCTGGACCTGCATTTTGACAGGCTTGTCCCCTGTGCTCCCAATGACCGGGGATTTGTTCCGTTTTACCATTTCAGGATTGTTATCAACGGCGCAACAGATGTAGGACACATCAATTTCAAAGTCGGGGATACAGACCACATCCATGGCTGTGCCGGCCACATCGGGTATGAAATATCAGAAGAACACAGGGGGAATGCCTACTCTTTCCATGCCTGCAACGCCCTGGCACCTTTTATCCGCACCATTTACGACGCTGTTGTGATCACAGTATCTCCCGAAAACCCTGCATCCATCAGGATCATCCAGAGGCTGGGATGCCAGTTCATGGACGAGATCGAGATCTCTGCCCCGGAGCCCGCCTATATAAAAGGTGAACGGTTCAAACGACGCTACCGATGGCTCCTCAAACGGGGTCAGGAACAACGGGGTCAGGCTTAGCTTATTGCCGTTTTTTTGGGGAGTACAAAAGATCAAGCAATAAGCTAAGCCTGACCCCATCGAAGCGAGCGAAGCAAATTAAATTAAATTCACGACGACCCAATCAAAACGCAATAATGACAATAAGATAGGCCTGACCCCAATCGTTATAAATTTGCCTGTTTCCACTCCCCCAGGGCAAGGGTCAGCTGATCCGGGCATGACGTCGTTTTTTTGCCACAGGTGATCCCCTGGAGCCGGGTGATCACATCATCCACCGGCATCCCCTCTACAAGCTGGGAGATCCCTTTCAGATTTCCAGGGCAACCGCCCTCAAAAGCAACATGGCTCAGATTGCCATCTTTGATATCAAACTCTATCCTCTTGGAACAAACACCCGATGGTACATAGGTAAGCATCAACACATCCTCATAATTAAATAAACACCGGGGGCAAAACAAACTGTGTCATCGACACAACGGGGTCAGGCTTAGCTTATTGTCGTTGCTTTGGGAGTACAAAACATCAAGCAATAAGCTAAGCCTGACCCCAATAGACCAATCAGGCTGTCCCCATGTAAAAAAGCATGTAAACAACCATACTTTGCCATCCATGTCAATCCTTAGCTGCCCATGGATGCTAATCAGATGCTACGCCCTTTGTCATGTTCTTGCTCAGCGCCATTCTCCAGGCACAGGAGGAGATCGATGGTTATTTGATTTACAAAGGCTTGACAATTCTTACCTTCAGGACAGGGATTCCAACACGATACAGGGGAGGACCCACCATGGCAATCAACAACGACGGTTTAACCAAGGAAGTCAACAGCCAGACTGTCCGGCTGAAACTTGTGGACGGAAGCAACGTCACCGGCCAGATAAACTTAAACAGACACCCCATGTACGAACGGGTCAGCGACATTGTGACCCAGAACACGGAGCAGTTTCTTGTTTTGTTTGCCGTTTCCGTGGACACCAAGAACACAGGAAAGGTCAACCACAAGACCCTGCTTATCAACCGGGAGCACATTATCTGGGCTGCTCCCCAGGAGATCGAATAAACGCCGCTATTTATCCAATTCAGAGATCACATCTTCCATGGTACTGTCATCATTGATGACATAGCATCCCATGTCAGGTTGAACCCTCGCCTTCGGAGCAGGACTCTCTTGTGGGGAATGGGATATCACCGGCACATCATTGGCTGACCGTTGTCTACCTTCAACAAGGGAAGATCGATAGAGACGGGAATCCGCAGATTCCGGCGAAGGCTTGAAGCTGATGCTCGGTGGCGTCAACCGCCCACGCCGCATGATATAATCCTGCTCATATTTTTCCATGGTAAACATCCCCTCAGCCCTGCCCGTCTGGAGAATGCTTTCGATCTGGGCAAACCGGTTATCCCGGATAGTGGCTTTTAAGGAATTTGTCCCCCTGAGTATGGAGAGGATCGGTACCCGGAAGCCCGCCTCCTCAATGTATTTGAGCCGCTGAACCACCAGCAGGGAAAGCACCGAAGAGACCTGGGTTCTCACCATATCCTGGGCATCCGGTGCAAAGGAGTTACACATTCGGTACAGGGCATCCTCTGAATTTGTCGCATGGAGGGATGCGATCACCAGGTGACCTGATTCAACGGCATTGAGGGTCAGCCGTATGGTTTCGGGCTCCCTGAGCTCCCCCACCATGATAACGTCTGGATCCTCCCTCAGGACATCCCGCAACCCCTGGTCAAAGGAGTGCATATGCGTCCCCAGCTCCCGCTGCTCGATGTAGGATTTCACTGAGTTGAACCGATATTCAACCGGATCCTCCAGGGTGATGATATGCCGTTTCTGATGGCGGTTGATTTCAGAGAGAAGCGCTGCAATGGTGGATGATTTTCCGCTGCCCGTTGCACCGCACACCAGAATCAGGCCGCTTTCTAGGGAACAATAGTCCTTTAAGTCAGGATAGAGATTCAGGTCGCTGATATTGGGGATTCTCCCTGGAAGCAGGCGGATCGCCATACTCAGCCCCCTGGTGGTGCAAAAGACATTAATCCTGACCCGGATATGGGCCACGCTCCTTGCAAGGTCAACCGATAGCCGGGATCTGAGCATCTCCAGCTCATTTTCCCCTAAAAGCTGTTCACAAAGTGCGTCAATCTGTTCGGGCGAATACCTCTCCTGCTGACGAAAAAGTATCATCCCGTTTTTCCTGCATACCACGGGATGATCCCCTGAAATATGAATATCTGAATACCCCTCCTTAACACCAGCCAGTATTAGCTTGTTGAATCGCTTCATCTGAAGTCTCCCGAATTGTAGTTATGAGAAAAGGGTCCACTATTTGCTTTCATATTTTTTTTTCATTGTCAATCCTTTATAAACAATGATAGTAATTATTTCCATTATGAAACCATACAAAACAATGATCCCGTTGGCCCTGGTTGCGACGCTACTCGTTGTGTCGCCTGTTTTTTCCACTTCTTCATCTGATACAAATTCCTACTCCCGGCTTGCGGCAAAAATACGTCCCGCAGTTGTCACGGTTCTTGTTTATGACTACGGAGGCAAACTCAAAAATATCGGCAGCGGATTTTTCTACAACAGGAAAGGAGACATTGTAACCAACAACCATGTGCTGACCCCCAATTGCCGTGCAGAGATAAAGACCTCCTCAGGTAAGACCTATCCCGTGGGAGCCATCATCGAACGAAACGAAAAAACCGATTTTGTAAAGGCCCATATCCACATTCCTCAAAAAAACACCTGGCTTCCCATTGCAAAAAAGCCCCCCCGGGTCGGTGAGGAGGTCATGGTGGCCGGAAGTCCAATGGGACTGGAACAGACCATCTCCGAAGGCATCGTCTCAGCCTGGAGAAAGCTTCCCCCAAAAGGAAAGGTACTCCAGATATCAGCCCCGGTTTCCCCCGGCTCCAGCGGCGGCCCCGTGATGAACATGACCGGAGAGGTCGTTGGTATTGCCACATTCCAGATGGTTAACGGACAAAACCTCAACTTTGCGGTACCGGTCTCGGAAATTTTCAACAAACCCACAGACAAAGAGGACAAACTGAGATTTCACAAGGATAAGAAAGGCGCCATCATCATCAGCAATTAAGTAAGGTGTCCCCGGATTTCGCGGATTTCGGATTTCCGGGTTTTGGGATTTAAAAGAAATAGTTCCGTACAATTAACAACGGCAGCCCCACATTTCCGATATCAATACAGAAATGGCACACCATGGCAGGAATGATGCTCCTGTTTTCTTTGGTTATGGTTCCAAGCAGCATGCCGTAAAGAAAAGCAAAAAAGGCAAATTTCATCCCGCCGATAAAATAATGGGTTACCCCATAGAGGAGGGCCTGGAAAACATTTGCCGCCACATGAACCCCAAGTACCTTGTCAAGAATATTTAAAAAGGCCAGGCGGTAAATCACCTCTTCACTGTATGCATTTAGCAGACTGAAAAGCAGGATGGGAATCAAGTATGCTCCCCCATGGAAATTCCAGCGGTTCATCTGAAAAAGATAAACGGAATAGAGGCAACTGATGAGCAACCCCACCCAGAAGACATTGGAAAATTTCTTCCACCTGAAAAACCTGAGCCAGTTAGGATCGACCAGCTTCAGCCAGAAGCAAAACAGAGTGCAGAGGGCGGCAAACAAAGTATAGAGAAAAACATTGTAGTATAGTTTTATGTAGGAGTGATACCCCCTGAACGGCCAGTCAATGATATCAGAATAAAACAGAGAAACCACCGTGGTAGCAAGCACAACATAGGAAACAAGAAATCCAGCCAAAGAAAAATAGTCCATCCGGGTTACCGTGGTTATTCGCTCTGTTTGCCTTGTTCTTTTGATCTTACTTTTGAGCACAATGAAGCAGGCCATGCCAAAGAAACCGATCATCACAAGCTGGGCCTGGGTAAACCCAAAGGCAATAACAGGGTTTGTTCGAATGTATTCAATACTGAACCGGTATACTGAATAGCAGGCAAGATATAGTGCAACTATTTTGCCGTCGACCCTGACCCGGGCTAGCATTGAAAGCAAAAAGCCGCACTTTTCTTCATGCTCGTGCTCCAGGGCAAACACCCGCTTTAAAAAGAAAAAAAGCAATAAATTGAACAGGCTCTCGTACAGGGGAATGGGATTGTGAAAACTTAGCCTGGTTCCCAATATCTCCAGGTTGATTTCATGTCCCCAGCAGCAGCCGGCCATGAGGCAGGCCACCCTGGCAATGGCATGGACAAGGGGTATATGCAAAAAAATAGCGTCAAACACCTGCCAGAACCGAAACCTGAACAGTCGTATCAGCACCCCGGTCATAATAACCGGAACAATCAAACAGGCATGGAAGGTATGCTTCGTCCCCCGGAGCAACTGTTCCATAAAAAGATGGATATTCCAGTACTGGACAGGATAATAAAACATATTGGCCGCCCTGGAACTGTAATACCCCAGGGGAAGGGCCAGGCAGAAGAAAACCACCAGAAACCCGATCACCCTTTTCCGGTCATACCCAAGGGCAATCATCTTCCGGGAAAGCATTACACAGCCAATGACGATGGCTGTTAGAATAATACCGTAATAGGCGCTGTTTACAATGTCAAAGAGCACACCCTGATCATCTATCCATAAACCAAGAAAATAGTGTAACATCTGGTCACGCCCTACTGGGACTGCATCCCTGGCAAAAGAGCACTTTTCTCACCCACCACCGACCAGTAAAAATCTGCAAAATAGACGGTTTCCCTGTGGGCGTCCAGAATTGCACTGGAGGGGATATTGGGATTCCCATTAACATCGTTGGGATCGGGACTGCTGATGCCAAGGGTGTGGAGGCCGAATTCGGGAATATCCTCGGTGGTGAAGTTGTAATCCTCGGTGGTAAAGGTTCCGGTAAAGGTTGTCACGGGATCATCGTCATCATCCCTTCCAATCTCAACGGACTTTATATCTTTGCCCGCACACCCCATCCAGCTGGGCTTGGGAATGACTTTACTGGTATATCCCTTTCTATTGTCATCAAGGCCTTTGCCCCAGACCGCCTTGGTAAAATAATCTCCTTCCTCTGGCCAGTGAAAGGTGCCAAGGCGCTGTCCCTTTCGAATGCTGTCCTTTGTATTTTCATTCTCCTTCAGATCATCCGAGGAGGTAATAAAGGCGGAAATGGCATTGACTCGCTCCTGACCGTTCGTCCCGGTTCCAGGATTACAATCCAGATCCCCCTCCATCTCATACACCTTTGCAAGAAGGGTGACCCAGGGCTTGGGATAGATCCGGTAGTTGGCCCTGGCGGCAAAATTCCTGTATTTTTCATCGGAATTGGCAAACGCTGGAAAAGAGTTTCCGTCCTTCTTCAAATCATGGAGGGGCTTAATAATGTAAGCCACCGGGCAGGAGGGGAGACCATCGTTCCATTTTGAAACCGGTTTCCCCTTATATCCTCCGCCGTTCATTACGCTCTTGGGATCCCGAACCGGATCTCCTGGGGCCTGGGGCAGAAAATGGGGTGGGAAATGGCCCAAAATTTTCACCCCCTCCTTGGTGGTAGTAGTACCAAACAGATTGTAGGGGTCCCTCAGCTTATAGGCTTTGTAAGCCTGGCGGTACCAGTTGGACACCCCTTCGCAACCCTGTTTCACGGACAATTCACGATTGCGCTCATCACCTGGAATTTCGCCTTCCTGAAGGGTTTCATAGACTTCGGGGCTATTGGCATCAGCTACAAACGAATCATATCTGTCACGGTTACGATAATACTTGTTGCCTATTTCAAGGGGATAATAGTAGTAGAGGGTCACCTCCTTATACTCAAGCAGGGGAACGTAGGAAAGCCATTCCCAGGGGGAATATTCCTTCCAGGAGCAGCCCGCTGGACGCTGGCTTACGTTTTTCTGCCACAGGACAAGATAGGGAATGCCGTCCAGGGGTGGATCATCGTTCCACTTGGATGGCTTAAAATTTGAATCCTTACAGGTCTTGACCTCTGCAGCATCTTTGTTGGAACCATGATTCGCAAAGAGGTTGTCTGAGATATCGTCTTCCTCGGTGCGGTAGGATGAGATATTACACCCGGAACCGGTCTCAATGGGAGCCGACCGCCCCTGGATTCCCCGCATGATGGAAAGACCGTAATAGACCCAGTCATGCTCGGATCCGCTGTTTGGTCCCTTGGTCCGAAAGGAGATCCCGGGCATGTAGCAGCCGGGGTGGTTGATATAAAAATCTTCCGACGTGTTGTCGGCCAGGGTATCATCCTCTTTTTCGGTAAACTTGATTTTTGCCTGGAGGTCATAGCTCAGCCTGTTGTCGGAATTTTTCCAGAGATCCCGCAGAAAATTGGATTCCCCCAGATCTTTCCAGTCAACAACGGCAATGGACTCCTGCTGAAAAACATTCTCCGACGCCATGTAGGCATAGGTAGACTGGGTCTGGTCCACCTTGATCATCTCATGCCCGCCTTGGGTAACCTTGCTGTGGGAACCGATGATGCTTCTGACAGGAGGCGCCGGCCCCCCGCCCGTGACCCTGGAAGGAAGCCTCAACAAGGGCTGGAAATAGGAGATGGTCTGGGAGATGTTGAGCCCCCCCGGATTGACCAGGCCGGTGATGTCGATCTTGGCAAACTGAACAAAGGCAATAACCGTATTACCAGCCACCTGGATTCCCCCGGAAGGAAAATCCGTCCCCTTGGAATTCTTATAATAGTGAAGCCCGGTCAGCGTATTGTCGACCAAGGCGTCATACTGAAGAATCCAGGTTTGGCTATTCCCAACAACGATCCAAATCACACCGTTCTTGGGGGGAAGGGCGTCCACACGGCCTGCCAGCCTGAGGAAGTGTGAGGACGCAGTGCCCCACTCGGTTGCGTTCAGGGTCTGGGCGGAAGCAGGAAACGCACCGGGTAAAACCGGCAGGTTCGTATCAGGAACAAAGCCAAGGTCCGGGATTGGCGTAAGGCTCATGCTGTCAACCCCCTTGTTCGACACCGTGCAGTTGGCAAGGGTTTGGGTCCCATCGCTGCTGTTGGTGAAAACAAAGGGCAGCACCTCTCCGCTCTCGATGGTATCCGGAATGGTAACAAGGCTTCCGGTGCCTCCGGGCACAGTTACGGTCATGGGGGACCCCTGATTTGAAATATCATACCAGTAGGTTTCAACCTGGAAGGAGAACTGTCCCTCCTGGAGTTTGATGCTCCCCCCCAGGTTCAGGGTGTTGATAAAATCCCTGTCCGTCGAAAACTGTTTTTTCTGCTCAATGGCATAATGGTAGCCTGATTCCGCAAGGTAATAGGCCCTCTGGGTCAACCCGGACATGGTGGTATTCATGAGTGTTGAACTGAACATGCTCACCATGGCGGCACCCAGTACGGACATGATAAGCATGGTGACGATCAACCCGATGAGGATGCTGCCCGAGGCCCCCTTTGCCAATGGTAGAACCGGTTTACGGGATCTGACAAATCCCGTAACGAGCCGTGTGATCAGCCAGGCAAGGCAGGGAAAAGCAATCAGTCCCACGGGATAGTAGAGAAACAGGAACACCATGCCCACACAGGGCAGCAGCAGCAGCCGGATCACGGAGAGAGCAAAAGGTTTGCCCTCTATATGCCCGGCCCATCCGGGGCTGTTCAGGTAATAAAAATCCACAAATTTTCTTCCGCCGGACCAGCCAAGGAGATATTGGTCCCGGAACTCCCTGAACAATTTCACGACAGGCGAATCCCCTTCCCTGTCAAGTGCGGTTCGGATAAAACAGAACGCCCCCATGGAGCCTTTATCCAGGTCAAGGAATGAAAGGTCAAGATCTTTGTCCGATGGTGCCTGGTTCCTGGGATAAATGGTATCGGTAAAAGAGATGGCCGGGGAGTTGTCCCCCTTGACCCCAAGGGTAAGGGTTACCCGGGAATCAGTAATTTTTCCTGGTGAGAAACTGCTTATCCGGTCAGCCAGAAGGTATTTTTTCAGGTTGGATTCATCATCACTCAAGTAGAGGTTGCCCGAAGTCCCATCAAGGGAAAAGCACTCCTCCCGGCCGTTGCGAACCACCTTAAAGGCGGTTGCATTAATCTTTTCATAACTTCCGGACTGCATGTTCAGGAGACTCTTTCGCATCCTTGCCATGGCATAGTGGCTCTTCTGGGTGAGAACCCCCACCTCCCGGGCAAACAAAAAAGAACGGGTGGCCTGGACCAGGCCGAGGCCGGCCACGGTGGCCATTATTCCCACCAGCACAAGGGATACGATAACTTCGATGAGTGTAAAGCCCGAACTATTGGTTTTTCCCATGGATCACACGCTCACTGTTTTGATTAAAAAATCATGCTATAGGTCAATCCGGATTTACCGGTGATGTTCACCCCGAGAAACGAACCGCTGGAATCCGACACAAATGAATTGGTGGTACTGTCGTAGCTGAACCGCTGGGGCGAACCGATCATATTGTTGGGACAAACGGAACTGAACTCCCCGTTGCTGATATCTGAAGCAAGCTCATCCATATCAAAAGAGGTTCTGTAGGATTGGACGATGCAGTCAAGGCAAACGCCCATGGCCTGGCTGTCCATGGTATCGATGGCAGGCTTGCCGCTTTGCTGCAAAGCCGTCCCGGAATAGGAGACCAGCATGGTACCCAGGATCGATGCCACGATCAGGGTGATGATGATCTCAATCAGGGTAAATCCGTTGCTGTTTTTAAAAGGGCGTCTGTTTTTCATTGGACAAATCCGGTTTGCGGAAAAATGGTGACCGTGTCTGAATTACCGTCATCATTGACGGTGATGGAAAGATTCGCAGACAATGGCAATGGCCCGTTTCTAACAAAAGGGACGCCCCAGTCGTTAAATGAGATGTCAAATACGGTCATGGAGGTGAGCCCGGCATCTGTCAGGGAGATCCTTGCATTCTCCTCCCCGGGCAACAGGACAGGGGTTGCATTATTACGGTTGTAAAGCCAGTACTGTGTGCCGGCAGCATTGCTGCAGATTCCCCAGGTGGGCAGGTTGGCAGGACTGTCATCCGCTGCCATGGCCCGCATCTGCGCAAACCGGATGTGCCCTTTGATCACCTCGGCCTGGGCCGCAAGGTCCACATCATTGTTTCCTGCCCGGCTAACTACAACGGCAGATACAATTCCTAGAATGATCAGTACCGCCACAATTTCAATCAGAGTAAAACCGCTGTTGCTTTTCAGTGTTAAAGACATGGCTCTCTTCTCTACTAAATAGTATTTTCAATTATGAATCAAAATAGTAAGTATTGAATATAAGAAAGCATGTCAAGGAGAATTCAAAAGTTTTTCCTCAGTCCTGCACCGTTCCCTGTGCAGGCGTTTTACTCCCAGGCAAAACGTCTCCAGCTGTGCCTCCACCAACTGGGGGAAAGGGGCGCCGTCGGTTTCTATTGCAAGGAAAGGCAGATTTTGCTTATTCATAACCACGCTCAAGACAGCTTCTGACAAACGGTTTGGCATACATCCGAAAGGACCGATGGCAATAACTCCGCAGGAGCGCTCCCTGATGTCCGCCAGACTGGCTCCGATGGTCAATATGGCTTCACCATGGAGATGGGGGCTAAGATATTTTTTCCCCTGATCAACATACTCGCCAATATCCAACACCCATGGACGTACAAGACCGGACCGGGCAAGCAGTGTTTTTATGAGCGTCTCGTCCCTGTGCTGGATCTTATTCCTTATCTTGAATTGAATTTTCCTGCTCCAGGGCACAGCCCCGGGTTTGTACCCCTGTTCCACCATGTAGTTGCAATAGTTGACCCACTCGGACACTGGCGAGCAGACGGTTGCGATGCCCTTGTCTGCCAGCACCTCGGTCAGGCCCCGGCGTGAAAGGTGATCCCGCCGGACAAATATCTCCCCGGTAAGGGTAATCCCCGGCACCCTGGCGGGAGTTGTTTTCATGGGAATCCCGGCCAGACGTTCTGCAGCATGGCTGAGACCTTGTTTTAACTTCTTAAAGCTGCCGGTTTCAAAAAGCCCCAAAAGGTCTTTCCAGAGACCATTGAATATCTCCACCCCCCCCTTCCGGTCAATGGCATTGACAAGGACCATGGAACGGATATCCTCCATGACATCGGAGACCACGATGGCCCACCAGGCAAGTCGTTCAAACACCGTCCCAAGCCCCACATAGGAATCTTCAGAACTCAGGGCCATCAAAGCAACATCCCGGATTCCCCGGCGCTTGATCAGGTCCTCCATGAACACCTGATACTGGCCGAACCTGCAGGGACCGGAGCCTGTGGCAAAAAAGTAAACCACCACCTCCCCGTGTTTCTTCGCCGTATCAACATAGTTCAATAATATACCCGTGGTAAGGATCAGCGGGAGACACTCCCTGCCCGAGGTGCTGGCTCGCCCCCTGCTCAGAACAGCCTCATCGGCTGGGGGAAGGGCCAGGGAGTTGAATCCCATGCTCCTCAAGATCCCTGCCAGGGCCTGGGATCCCAGCTCTCCCAATGAGGGCACCACCACCTTTACCCGGGGATGATCAAGCCCCAGCACCTCGCCGGAGGAAGTAATAACAGCGGGAGCTCCGTGTATCATGGCTACCCTGGCCGAAGAAAAGCCATCTTTACTACCTTCCTTTCGCACATTCGCCATCTTGCGATACGATTTGACGATATCCAGAAACGCCTCGATCCGGGTCTCTATCCCGGCATCTGCCCGATGACTGTCCAGTTCAAGTATCAGGGAGGGCTTAGTTCCCATGAACTCCTTGTAATACCCCAGTACAAACGAGTCCGGGCCGCACGAAAAGCTGGTGACATAGGTACCGAACAGCTGGGGATGTTGCTTGATCACCGCCCCGGCCCGGAGGATGGCGTCTCCCATGCCCCAGTACATCTGTTTTTTGGGCCCAACGTTTTTAATGGACAGGAAATCATGGGGAATGACCATGACGCCCCGGGAGGCGAACTTGGCTGGAATGCCCATATGCGCCTCCGGGACAAACCCGTTGTAGGGGCGCGCCAGGACAACCACGGCAATACAATCGGGATCCTTTTCAAGTTCTGCCATGGCCTCCCGCCCGGCCTGCTTCATATCCTCAAAACACTGACTCTGTCTGGAAAGGGCATACCGGAAGGCACTGCGGGCGGCCTCCTTTCCATGTCCCAGGGCCTCTCCGATCCGGATAAAGCCCTTTTCCGCCCCCCCAAGCCCCTTGGAGAAATCTATCAAAGGCGTTAAAATTTTTACACCGCCTCTCTCCAATTTTTGAATTTCCCTTGAGAAGGCCGCACGGAGATAATAAGGCTCCCCCTGGACCAGGGGACACACCAGGGCGCTGTCACTGCCGTCTTGCGGCTGAAGGGATCTCACATGGGGCAAAAACAGATAATCCAGATCACCATTGGCATCGACCAGGGCCTTGAAAAACCCGTGGCTCAGTTCTCCGGGACGGCAGAAAGACGCCCCCTGCCCATCGATCCCCTCCTGGGAACAGGTAGCCGGCAGCACCGTCTCAACGCCTAACCGGGCAAAGAAATTGGCGAACAGGGGATAGTAGGTGTTGGTGAAGAAACTACGGTTCATGCCGATCTTTTTCCTGAGTCCCAGGGGCTTTGGGTCCGGACAGGGGGCATATTTTTCAAATACAAGGTGTTGCCGGTACCGTATCAGATCAAGGGCCCCCACATCATAATGCCGCCGGTTCCTGAGATTGTCGTACCGGTTGCAGGCCCCGCCAAAGGGAAACCTTCGGCCCTCGATCTCGAGCACGGCAACCTCGCACCCACGGTCGCACCCTTCCTTGCCTCCCTTGCAAACAAAGGGTTTAAGGTGCTTTACGGGTCGTGCGATGAGCCGGTCAAGGTCGATCTCCAGCCCTTGCATCAATCCCTTGGCCAGCCGCTGTTCCGTCACCAGGGCCGCACCAAAGGCTCCCATCAGCCCGGGCTCCGGCGGCACAACAATGGAACAGCCCAGGAGCCCAGCCATTGCCACGGGAACGGCCCGGTTATAGCACACCCCACCCTGCATGAAGAGGGTCCCTCCCACAGGCCGGTTTTCCTTGACCCGGTTCAGGTAATTCATGCACACGGAATAAACCAAGCCGGCCGCAATATCGTTCACCCCAAGCCCCTCCTGGATGGCGGTCTTCACATCCGCGCCAATGAACGCTGCACACTGGTCACTGAAATTGGGCGGCGCCTGGGCGTCCATGGCAAGATGCTCAATATCTTCCATGGCGATCCCCAGGGTTTCCAGGGCGGCCTCCTCGAGAAATGAGCCTGTTCCGGCCGAACAGGCCTCGTTCATGGCGTAATCCACGGCCACCCCGTTGGTTAGGCTTGTGTATTTTGCATCCTGCCCCCCGATCTCGAAGATGGTATCCACATCAGGATCAAAAAAGGCAGCTGCGGCCGCATGGGCCGTAATTTCGTTGATAATTCCATCCGTACCTGCGTGGAGCCCTGCAATGTACCGCCCGGACCCGCACACCCCCACGCCGACGATGGAGACCTTATCCTCGAGATCCCCCTGTATGATCTTGTCCAGGATAACCCTGTAACAACACTGGGAAGCGCCCACCGGATCTCCATCCGTCCTGAGATAGGTCGAACAAAGGATGGATCGGGAACGTTTTTCCATCAGCACGGCCTTGGTGGTGGTCGATCCCACATCAAGGCCGAGGATACACTCTCCTCCGGATTCAAGCCTGCCCAGGGGCATGGTTTCAAACCTTACGGTCCCCCGGTATGTTGAAAGTCGGGACAGGGTCTCAAAGGAAGATCGCTGCTCCCTGCAAAGAATAGAAGCTGATTTTTGAAAAACACTTTCATGGTCAAATGCCCACACCCCCGCCCCCAGCGCTTCAAAGAACGGCGCCTCTTCAGGGACGATCAATCCCTGGATACGCTGGCTCAGGTAATGGACAACCAGCCTGTTCCGGGCCACACCGCCGGTGAGCATGATGTTCCTTAGCCCGATCTTTCCCAGGAGGGTAACGATCTTGTCGGCCATCATCTTGCACAATCCGGCAGCCACCCGGGATTTCGCAATCCCCTTGTTGGTTGCATGGGTACAGTCGGACTTGCAAAACACCGAACACCTGGCAGAAACGTTGTGGGGCACGTCACAGTCGGCAAGATCCATGGCCTGGTCAAGGGAAAGCCCCATCCGCCCTAACTGCTGGAGAAAGAACTCCCCTGTGCCTGAAGCACATTTATTTCCGGCAAAAACCCCTGAGATCCGACCCAGGCAGTCCAGGCCATAGGCCATGAAGGTCTCGCCTCCTGCAGAGACAAGCCCATGACAAGCAATGGTTTCACCCTTCACATGGCGGTAGGCCCTCTCCACGGCAACGGATTCCGCAATCATCGGCAGATCAACCAGCTGTTCTGGATTCCGGCCGGTAACGGCCAGGAAATCGGGTTCCAGCGCCATGAATCGTTGAAATTGCGACACCAGTACCCCACGGGGATTCCCCTGGTGGGGGCAAACCTGGGAATCTATGATGACAGGCCTGGAGATTTCTTTTTTATTTTCCTCAAGCAGAACCGAGGAGACAGTGGAGGCACCAATGCAGATGCCAAGGGATCGACGGGGTTTTTTCATATTTTATACCAAAAATTGATGTTTATTTTCCATAACCAGCTTCTGGTATCAGATTTCAAGAATGATAACAATGCACTTTTAGACTATTGACTTTTCACTTGCAAACGTATACTTCAGTTTACCATGAGTAGAATGATATCCCGATACGAGATAAACAGAAAGATCAAATCCTGTTTGGTGAGCCACAAGGCAAATCTTGCAGAACTTGTTTTCTCCTTTTCAGGCAGGACCGCCTGGTTCCACGGCAGACTCACAAAAATCCAGGGGAGTGAATTCAGTGTTGAAGAGATAGAAAATCTCTGCAATGCCATTTCTGCCCTGCCCGCAATAAGATTTTTAAATTTCGAGCTGGAGGACTGGAGCATATCCGCAAGCCTGGGCTCTTTTTCCATTGCAAGAAAAACCGTTGCAGCTCCCGCAAGCGTTGGCTATCAGCAACCCCTTGTCATCGAAAAAAATGAAGACATTGAGGATATTTTAGCAGATAACCTTGTAAGTTAAAACCAAACGGTCCGGACCAGGGCCGCCTCCTCTTAAGAAAAACCGCCGCCGAACAGTGTACTCAATACCGAACTCACATATAGCAACTTCATCAAATTATATACATATTCCAGCCCTTTAAATTTTATAATACTTTCCTTGACAAAAAGTAATTTACTATCGTACTTATGCTATCTATATCCGATACTAAATAGGTGAGAAAGGCGGCTTGATCGGCGTATGAGTATTCTTTCAAACCACGACCATTATAATTTTTATACAAAGTAAGGGATGTAAAGACTATGAAAGGCAGTTTCCGTTTATTATTTCACCTTGGATTACTTCTCATTCTCATTTGTTGTTCAGGCTGCGGCTCCCCCGGATCAAGTGGAGGATCATCAAATGGCAACTACACTCTCTCCTTAGAGATGGTTGATGCCGCCACCGGAGCGGCCGTTGAGGAGATCGGCTTTGACGACACCATCAAACTCAAGGTAAAACTGACTGCCCCCGAGGGTCAATCGGCAGCCGGCCGGAGAATCGAAGCAAAATTTGATAACGACCAGTGCGAGTTTATCGATTCAACCGACGGAACCGATGTGACCGATGCCAATGGTCAAGTAGAATTGTCTTTCAAGCTTGCGTCAGGGGCCACCGTAGGATCGAACAAAATCACCGTCACCTCGGACCTTCCCACAGACAACACGCAAACTCCCCCTGTGGCAGAAAAGAGCTTTAAGATAGACAAAACCAACTTGGCCGGCACCATTGAATTCATTTCCTCCACCCCCACCCTCATCGGCCTTTCGGGAACCACCAATGCCGCCTCCCTTCCCTCCCAGTCCACGGTTGAATTCATCGTCAAAGATAACCAGACAAACCCGGTCTACAACCAAACCGTTAACTTTTCCCTGACCACCTCCATGGGAGGCCTGACCCTGGAACCCACCAGTGCGGAAACCGATTCTGAAGGCAAGGTAAAAGTAGTCGTAAAATCCGGGATACTGCCCACCTCGGTCCGGGTCAAGGCCGAAGTGGAGTACACCTCCATGTCCACCCTGTCAAACGAACTGATCCTATCCACAGGTTTCCCGGACCAGAACAGCTTTTCCATCAGCGCGGAAACATTGAACCCGGAAGCCATGGGCTATGACGGAGAAACCGTCAATATCACCATCCGGGCCGGAGATAGCAACAACAACCCGGTACCCGACGGCACAGCCATCTATTTCACCACCGAAGGCGGCGTGATCCAGAGCGCCGGTTATACCACTGACGGGGCCTGCTCCGTGGAGTGGAAAAGCCAGGATCCCAGACCCGTCACCCCAAGTTACCCCAAAACCCATATCGGCAGGGTGACAATCCTCGCCCATGCCCTGGGTGAGGAAAGCTTCCAGGACGTAAACGGAAACGGACTCTATGATTATACTTCAGACGTACTTTTGAGCAACCGCGGGGAAGCCTTTCTGGACGCAAATGATAACGGTACCTGGGACTTAGGTGAACTATTTACCGATTTCAACAAAGACGGCCTCTACACCCCTGGCAACGGCATATACAACGGCACCCTATGCGCACCGGGATCGACCAACTGCTCAAAGGAACTCGTCCATGTCTGGGACGACCTGCAGATCGTCATGGCCGAAAGTCATGCAGATATCGAATTTTCCCCGTCCAGCACCATCCAGTTCACAGATATCAATGACGCAAGGCTTATAAACATTACCGTTTCCGGAATAAATTACGGCAACCCCATGCCCTACGGAACCACAGTCAAAGTCACAGCACCCGATAACGCTAAAATCGACGGAAAAGACAGCTTTACCGTACCAAACACCCTGGAGCCCAGCGTTTTCAGCGTTGTCCTGGTTCCCGAGAAAGATGCCGACATCACATCGGGCAGCCTCCTGGTGGAGGTCACCACACCAAAAGACAACTATTCTTCAGCACGCCTCGGTGTCCTTTCACCCAAGGCGCCATGATATAAGCAGGAGTAAAGAATAAAAGGGGTCTCCCCCGGGAGACCTTTTTCCTTTTTCCGGGGACACCTTACTTAACTGTCTTCTTGGGACCCGGTTTTTGAGGTCTGAGTTTTCGTTCCAGAAGAAGTTCCATTTTTTCAACAAACGAGTCATCCCCCAAAGGTCGCCCGGTTCGTTCATGCTTTCGAAATAACTCTATTTGCGGCTTCTTAACATCAGAGGCTAAAAACGCTCCCCAGGGTTTATTCACTATTCCCAGCAACGGCTTTACTTTTACAAGAATGTCATCTTGTCCTTTCATATGAGGGCCGGCGCTGCTCCATCTCCACTCTTCAGGCTTTTTTACCAAACCAGCCCGCACCGGATTCAACTCCACATATCTCGTACATGCCAATAAATACCTCCCTTCCATGATAAAAGAAGAAAACCGTCCCTGCCATAGGTGACCACGCCATTTCTTGCGAAAATTGATCCGCCGAGTGTACCGTCGATGGGCCTCACCGACGGCTCTGTTTAAGCCGTCCTTTGTTTCAGGAACCATCACCAAATGGACGTGTTATGTGAAGTCCCCAATTATGTGAAGTTGATATAGCATTCTCTCTTACATTCCCGCCATTTAAAACTTGTTACCAGCATTCTCATATTTAGGACTATACATAATTCGGTTCAATGACAATCTTTAATTTAACAGCCTTTATGAAAGAGGCGGTTGAAGGAGGTTGTCATGGCATTAGAATTGTTTTTTGTATGTCCACGGACACTCGACAAATTGCGAAGTGGTCCATTGGGCAAGCTTTTGGATGGGTACTCTGAGTGGTTGCTAAAACGCGGATTCAGTCGATACTCCATCCGTAAGCATCTGTCCAATGCTTCTCATTTTAACAGTTACCTTGATGCGCAAAAGGGAACAGACTGGCAGACTTTGTCGGTTGAAGATGTTGATGAATTTTTCAAAGAATATTCACTGCGGATTCAATTCCGGAAATTATCAGATAACCATCTCTGTCGTGTTCAGTGGTCGATAAATCGTTTTGTCCAGTATCTTCAGGAATTAAAACTGTTTGATTCTTCCGTCGAGTCGGCAATTTTTCAACCTCTTTTGGATTCCTATCTCGAGTGGATGAGCGACTACCAGCACGTAGCGCCCGGTACACTTGATGTTCGAGCCCATTCCCTTAGCCAATTTTTCAAATGGCTTGGTCCACAAGCAAAAGCTGATGCCATGTCGGAACTAACTCCTGAAACGGTGGAACGTTTTTTCCTGTCATATGCCCACAAAATGGGACTGTCAGCCCGTCGCTCAATGCAATCGGCTCTGCGGACTTTTTTTCGATTCTGTTTACATCAAGGCTTTGTGCCGCGGCCACTGGACTGCGCCGTTCCGACATTGCGTACTTACAAGTTGGCGACGGTACCCAACGGCTTGACTGATGAGCAGGCGCGAAAAGTGTTCAACGGTATCAACCGCAGCAACGATGTTGGGCGACGTGATTATGCAATTTGCCAGATACTCTATACCTACGGGGTACGTGGCGGACAGGTTCGAGCGCTTCGCTTGCAAGATATTGATTGGACTACAAATCGAATATTCTTCAGGGCTTTAAAACATGGGAAGGACAGCCTGCTGCCTCTGACAAGAGAAGTTGGACACAGTCTGCTGGATTATTTACAAAACGCTCGCCCACCCAGTGTCTACCAGGAAGTCTTTCTTACAGTTCGTGCTCCTTATCATCCCCTTTCAGCTTCCAACACTCTTTCCCAAATCGTCTCAAGACATATTAACACCGCCGAGGTTAAGAGCCACAGGAAGGGGGCGTACGTATTTCGACATAACTTCGCTACTCGCATGCTGCAAAAAGGGCATTCTTTTAAGGCGTTAGCCGACGTACTCGGACACCGACACCTGGAATCGACTTTTATCTATACCAAGGTTGACTTCAATGCTCTCAAACAGGTAGGGCTGGCATGGCCTTGAGAGGTTTTATAATGCAGACTATCATTTTTCACAGTTGGCTATCTAAACAAATTTGTCATTTTATAGAATTGCGCCGTCTTTCGGGCACGGATTACAGTTCTCAAGCCCGCCTGTTAGGATACTTTGACCGTTTTCTGGTTGAAGAATATCCCAACGAAAAATTTGTTACTCGTCAGATTACAGATCACTATCTGCAAAGCCTTTCGCACTTGCATCCGCGGGTACAGTTCAACCGTTTTTGCGTGATCCGCCAGTTATGCCGATATATCAATCAAACAGATCCGCGTTGCCATGTGCCCGAAGCCATAAAATGCGTTTCCGCTCCAAATATTTTCCACCCTTATATATTCAGCAAACCAGAAATCGAAACCCTGCTATCGGTGGCTTCGGCATTGCCTCCGCTCAAGTCATTACGGCCGCACACCTACCGGATCCTTTTCGGCCTTTTATATACCACGGGAATACGCATAGGCGAAGCGTTTGCTCTGACAATCAAAGATTTTCAACGGAAATTTAATTTGCTTTACATTGCTGAAGGAAAATTTAGAAAGGCACGCTGGATTCCCCTGCATCCATCCACCTCCCTGATGCTTAACCAGTATATCGAGCTACGGCTTAAAAATGGCTCAAAGACGTCAGATTCACCGCTGTTCATTAACCTACAGGGTCACAACTTGCGTCATAGCACTGTTTATAAAACCTTCAGGCAAGTGCTTGAAAAATGCGGCATTACGCACAATAAATACATTGGCCCACGTATCCATGATCTGAGGCATACCTTTGCCGTGCATAGACTATTGGCATGGTACCAGGACAAACAGGATGTCAACTCCAAGCTCCCGGCCTTGGCTACCTATATGGGCCATGTAAGCGTCTCTTCCACTCATATTTATCTACGCCCCACAGCCGAGTTACTTGAAGAGGTCAACAATCGTTTCCATGATCATTACTTGAACAACATCAAAACCAGGGGAGAAATATAATGAAGTATCCATTAGCAAACTACATGAAACGGTTCTTCAGCCATTATCTGCCTGTGCAAAAAGGCATTTTGGTCAATACCATCTACAGTTACCGTGACGCCATCAAGCTACTGTTGTGCTATGCAGCCGATATTCTTGGACGGCCAGTGGATAAACTTGAGGTCGAAGATATAACGGAAAAAATGGTTGTTGCATATCTGGATTACGTGGAACAGGAGCGGAAGTGTTCTTCCAACACAAGAAACGCAAGATTAGCGGCAATTCGCAGCCTATTTGACTTTGTAGCCCGGGAAGAACCGGCCTTGCTTCAGCAATGCCAAAAAATACGCGCAATCCCTTTGAAACGAATCCATCACCAAACGGTTGACTACCTTGAAGAGAAAGAAATGCAGGCCATCCTCAATGCTGTTGATAATAAATCACGAACTGGAATTCGAGATAAGGCACTGCTTTTGTTGCTCTACAATACCGGCGCACGTGTTAGTGAAATTGTCGAGCTTAAGCTCAATGATCTGCGTTTTGGTGAAGTCGGTCAGGTCCACCTCGAGGGTAAGGGTAAAAAACATCGGAATTGTCCTTTATGGCCAGAAACGGTTACTGTTCTTCAAGATTATCTGGAGCAGCGCTCCCCCAAAAATCCTGAAATCAAAAACCTGTTTCTTAACGCCAATGATGCTCCCATCTCTCGTTTCGGAATCCGCTATGTCATCAACAAATACGGGGCTATCGCCAAGGAACAGTGTTCTTCCATTGAAACAAAAACTGTTAACCCGCACACCATCCGACACACGACAGCCATGCACTTGCTACGGTCAGGAAATGATATAAATATGGTAAGTTACTGGCTCGGTCATGCAAACATCAATACTACGCATATTTACCTTGAGATTGATATGGATACTAAACGGCAGATGTTGGAAAAGGCTGATGCCCCCGTTATCAAGGGAAAAGAACATTGGCACAAACCGGATATATTGCAATGGTTAAACAACCTTGCCAAAAAATAATAATTATGTATAGTCCTAAATATGAGAATGCTGGTAACAAGTTTTAAATGGCGGGAATGTAAGAGAGAATGCTATATCAACTTCACATAATTGGGGACTTCACATAACATGTC
>JAQYWC010000046.1 GCA_030145245.1 Desulfobacterium sp. | reverse complement strand
ATTATGTTGAGTCTTTTTTTGCAAATTCGCCATATCTTTAGCAAGTCATTGTATTTAATGTCAATTTTGCCATACAGAACGAAAGCCGGCTAACGCCTGTCTATCAAGGCTTCGGAGCAACTCGCAACATAATGCAAGTATCTTTGAATTCTCTGTTATTTACACATACAGCTTCCTTTGATACAAAATATTGAGAAAGTTAAATAGACACAGGAATCGGATATCATGATAGATTTAATGATATCCTGATCAGTAGAATTACTTGTTCCCTGCGGCTGAACTCAGCCGAGAAAGCGGTGATGGACGAAGTCAGCACAGCGTTAAAACCATGTGAGAATTTTACAGGAGGACAAAATTGTCTTATTACAACCCGAGACAAATTAATATTTCCACAGCCCTTTGGTTAATTTATACGCTTTTTATCATTTACGGAACCACTATTCCTTTTAATTTTTGTATTGATATCCAGGTTTTATCTCAAAATTTCTCTCAAATTTCCTGGACTCCTTTTGTCGATCCGGATGGCAGCCGGGCTTCAATACCGGACATTGTTCAGAATATTCTTTTGTTCCTGCCTTTTGGATTTTTAGGGTTCTTTTCTACAGGACGAAAAGGCAGGACTGCCATTTTTGTTGTCACATTACTGGGTTTCCTGTTAAGTGCTGTAGTTGAAACTCTTCAATTGTTCTTTTCCGATCGGACAACATCCATGTCGGATATTGTTACCAATTCAGTTGGCTCTTTTGCCGGGGCGTTTGCAGGTTCAAACTTGATTGGTTTGTTTGAGTCTTTTTTTCGACGACCAAGTGTAAAGCAGTATCACCATATCCGCTTTATTTATCCACTTGTCATTTGCTGTGTTCTTGTTGTTTTGGGTGCTTTGCATCCCTTTGATTTTACTTTGGATGTTGGATCCGTATGGGCAAAAATAAGATCAATTATTATAAATCCACTTAGATTCGATAGTATTCTTCGCGATGAGGGGATTTATTTTATGCGGTTTTTCCTGTTCGGCCTGTTGTGGTCGCTCTGTTTATGGGAATGGGGTTGGAAAAATACGATTCTAAAGGGAATCCTTATCAGCTGTGCTGCTGGTATTTTCCTGGAAAGTTGCCAGATAATCGTCAGCTCGCGTATGCCCACTGCGCAGGATATCTTAGTCATTATGGGTGGCAGCTTGTGTGGAGGGTTGTTTATCGGCTATTGGCCATTTTTGTTTAATGACAGGTTATGGTCAGTCATCATCGTTTTTGCCACAAGTATATCGGCGATTATTTTTTCATTGAGTCCATTTCAATTCGTTATGCAGGAGAGAACGATGAACTGGGTTCCCTTTTTGCCATATTACGAAATAACCACGTTTGTTGCCCTTTCTAATTTTATAGAATCTATGCTGATTTATTTCCCAATGGGATTCATACTTCAGTATTTCAGTAAAGAGAGACCAGCTTATTTAAAATCACTTTTTATTGCTTTTGTCATCTGTTTTCCTTTGGAATATTCTCAACAATGGATTGCTGGACGATACGCGGATATTACAGATGTCTTTGGAGCACTGGCCGGTGCCCTTACCGGTGTAGTAATGTGCCGTAGTGGATGGGCGGTTTTTCTATCCTATATCAAAGAGACGGATTGTCATTAAATGCGCTTCAGGTAATCACTTGGAGTTAAGTATTATTATCCTATTATTAACTCTCTCCCAGCCTTTCATTGGTTAGCAAAAGCATTGAAGAAGTTGATGATGACCCTTGGGTGTTGAGGTAGTACGAATCCATTCCAAGGGGGTGGTCTACCATGCCGAAGACGTTGTCAACGGCCTGGCAGACCACCTTGCTCTTGGATCAGCTCCACCGGCATTTACGATGGATGGGGCCGTAGATGGCAGAACCGTTCTCTTCCTGGTTCATGAAGGCCCAGTTCTGGTTGCCGTAATCAAAATGCCACCATTCGTTGGGGTAGTTGGTGAATCCTGTTTCCGCCATAACATGGAAAAGAAGCCGGCGGTTTTGGGCCTGGAGCTGTTCGTCTGGTGAAAGGGGTTCTCCCTGTTCCAGTTTTTCTTCAAAATGGCGGGTGTGGGATTGGGGACTGGTGGCGTCAAACTCGGTTCCCATGTCCAGGAGAATGCCTTTGTCGTCGGCCAGGGTCAGGTCAACGGCCCCTCCGGTCAGGTGGGGGGAGGGACTGTTGCCGGAGGTGCTGGGCCTTGCCACGAAGGCCGTTGCCATGGTTTCTATTTCAGGGTCGGTTTTCTTTGGGTGCTGTTCCTTCAGCTCTTTGATGAAGGTGTCAAACAGGGACTGTTGCAGGGCAAAGGGTCTCCAGGAGTCCAGGATGACCAGCTTATATCCCCTGGGAAGCTTGAGGGATGCGTTGACCAGCCTGCTGACAACGCTTTTCCTGGCATAGCATTCGGGAAGGGCCTGGGGGATGCCCTGGAAAAAGTACTCGGGCCGTACCAGGATTCGTTCCGGGATCAGGCTGGCAGACACCAGCTCTTCGCCGGATTCGTTTACGTTTTTCAGGCTTACCTGGTCCCAGTCAAGGGATTTCAAGCTTGGGATGGGCATCTTGGTGTAATGGTCTTTGGGGTCGGTTATCATGTGTTTCCTTCTTAAAATCCGCACATCTTGGGAAGAAAGGTAGTCAATGGGGCACAAACAATGAGGAGAAAGAGCACTGCCATGGCCACCATGACAAAGGGCCAGATGTGCTTGAACATGTCGCCTAGCTTCACGTTTCCAACGGCGCAGGCGATGTAGACGCAGGCGCCCATGGGAGGGGTGATCAGGGCGATGGTGATGTTCAGGGTGATGATGATGCCGAAGTGCAGGGGATCGATGCCGGTGGCCAGGGCAATGGGGGCGAACACCGGGGTCAGCAGGACCAGGGTGGCAACCTCCTCCATGAACATGCCGATGATAAAGGTTATGGAGCTGAGGATCAGCAGTACGATGAGCTTGTTGTGGGCAAATTGCATGACTAATTCGGCAAACTGCTGGGGGACCCGCTCATAGGTGAGAAGCCAGCCGATGATGGTGGCGGCCCCCATGATGATGAAGATGACGCTGGTGAGGCGGGTGGTCTCTAATACGGCCGCTGTCAGGGATTTGAAGGTGAGCTCCCGGGTCCAGAGGAATCCCGTGATAATCACGTAGGCCACTGCCACGGCGCCTGATTCCGTCGGGGTCATCACTCCCAGGACAATGCCGCCGATGATGATCACAGGGGCGATGATGGCGACAGCGGAAGTGCGGATCGCCTGCCAGAGGTTTGCCATGGAAAAATGTGTTTCCGCAACCGGGAAATCGTGCTTGATGGAATAGAAAAAGTTCATCACCATGAAGGCGGTGCCGAGGATCAGGCCCGGGATGATGCCTGCGACGAACAGGCCGCCGATGGAGGTGTTGGTCATGGTGCCGTAGAGGATCATGAAGATACTCGGCGGAATGATCGGGCCGATCAGGGAGCTGCCGGCGGTCAGTCCTGCTGCATAGGACTTTGAATATCCCTCCTTTTCCATGGCGGGAATCAGGATCGATCCCAGGGCTGAGGTGTCGGCTGCCGCAGATCCGTTAACTCCTGCAAAGATGATACTGGCAACGATGTTGACATACCCGAGTCCGCCCTTGAGGTGGCCCACCAGGGCCCGGGCCAGAAGCAGCAGCCGGTCGGTGAGGCCGGCCTGGTTCATGAGGCTTCCGGCCAGGATGAAAAACGGGATCGCCATGAGGGAGAACACGTCCAGGCCGCCAAAGAACTGCTGGACCATTATGCGGAACATGGAGTACTCACCCAGGTAGACAAATCCGGCAAACGCCGCGCACAGGAGTGTCGCAAACAAAGGGACACCAATGAGCATGAGGGTGAAAAAAACGATTATCATTATGAGAGTCATGGCTTCTCCGGTCTATGGGTGTGAAGGGTTTCTTTTCCCCTGTTCGCTGGTCTCGGGGACACACTGCATCAGAACATACTGAATCAGCAGAAGCCCCATTCCCACGGGGATGGCTGCCATGGGGATGGACTTGGAAATGCCCAGTCCCATGGTGGTAAAGTTGGCTATTTTAAGTGAGTAGATCACTCCCCAGTAAGTCATGAATCCCGTAATAAAAACAAAGACAAATCTGCGTATCCATTTTAAGGCAATGTTCACCGGGTCCGGAAAAAAGCGGAGCAGCATGTCTATCTTCATATGCTCGCCGTACCTCAGGGCCGGGTTTGCCGCTATCAGGACCATCCAGACAAGGGTGTACCTGGCCAGTTCTTCCGTCCACACCGGGGAATTCTGAAACAGGTATCTTGAAGCTACGCCAAAGAGCATATCCGTGACATTGACAACCAGCAACGCGCCGGCACACCAGGTGCTGACGCGCGCTATTGTCAAGGATAAGCCATCGCAAAAGGCTGCGAAACCGGTCAAATCCTTTGAGTGTTTCATTTTGCAGAAGCCATGTTGTTTGCTTTTTCGGCATCCTTGAGTGCAAGGTCGATCCAGGACCGGTCGATCTTTTTCTCCATCCACTCAATATATGAGGGCTGGCCGATGGTCTGGAACTGATGCATGTTTTCAGGCGTGGGATAGATCACCTTGACACCGCTGTTCCGGATGAAATCCACCCTTGTTGAAACCTGTTTTTCCACCTCACTTCGGTTGAGAACATTTGCTTCGTGGGCTGCGTTTTTGACGGCTGCCTGCAGTTTCGGGGAGAGGCTGTCCATGAAGTCGCCGTTGGTCAGGAGGAACTGATCAGAGTACTGGATGTTGGCCATGGTCATGTGCTTCTGGACCTCCTGGAGGCTTCCGATCATGATGTACATGGGCGGATTCATCTGGCCGTCGGCAACGCCGGTCTTGAGGGCCATGTAGACCTCGGTCCAGGGAATGGGGGTTGAGCTTGCGTTGAATGCCTTGTACAGGGCGACCTGGCTTTCGTCCATGGCCCGGAATTTCAGGCCCTTGAAGTCTGCCGGGGAATGGATCTCTCTCTTGGAGTTGGTAAAGGCGAGAAAGCCTCCCTCTTCAACAGCCTCGAGGAGCACGGTTCCGGTGCGGTTGCGAAACTCTTTTTTTGCCTTTGCCCAGAATTCGCTCTTGTCAAAAAAGTGGTGGGCTGCCTTGTAGTTGTTAAACATGAAGGGGATGTTGGCTGCAAACATCTCCGGGAAGACCGGGGCGACGCCACCGTAGGAGGCCACGTTGAAGTAGGGCATGGACATGGTCTGCTCCATGCGCTGCTCTTCGTTGCCAAGCTGGCTGTTGGGATAAAGGATGATCTCCATTTCGCCCTGGGTTTCGCTCTCCACGAGTTTTTTGAAGTTAACCGCATAGGTGTGGACGGCGTTGGTTTCGACATTTGGCGGGCCGTTGTAACACATTTTCACCGATGTCTTGGCAGTTGCAGGGGATCCAAGCACCGGCACCAGGAGGGTCAGGGCCAGGAGGCTTTTTGCCAGACTTTTGGATCGTTTAACAATCGATGGAATCATTCTTTCTCCTTACTTCAATTAAAGATTAAAAAAATTCCGTCTTTTTGGACCATGGGCGCAGGACAATTCCCGGTTCAAAAAGCCGGTCAGGGTACGGTACGTCTCTGTGTCGAACTTAAAAAACTGTAGTGTTTTTATATAGATAGACTGGGGGTGGGAAAATGTAAATCAGCACAACAGGGTATTGGGGCGGGTTCAAAGTCTTAGATTTGTCTAATACCTATCTGACCTGGACAAGCCGTAACCAAAGAGGTTCTCTGATTCTCTTGTCAGAATAATACGAAAATCAGAGCTGAGAAGCTAAATGTCCGGGCTGATGAGGCCCTGTTGGATGGCGTACTTGGTAAGGTCTGTGATGTGGTGGAGCCCCAGCTTCTCCATGATGTTCCGGCGGTGGGTCTGGACGGTCTTGACGCTGACGTTCAAGCGGTCGGCCGTTTCCCTTGAGCTTTTGCCCTCGGTCAGCAGCTGTAGCACCTCGGTCTCCCTGGAGGTGAGTTTTTTGGTTTCGGCAGCATGGATCTCTCCACCGTTGACCATGCCTCTGACAACGGTCCCGGCAATGGATGGGCTCAGGAACATCTTGTTGTCACGGACTGCCGTGATGGCCATGTCCAGCTCTTCCATGGCGCAGTCCTTCAGCAGGTATCCTGAGGCGCCGGCCTTGAGCATGTCCAGGATGAAGCGTTTGCTGGAGTGCATGGAGAGGGCGATCACCTTGGTTGCCGGCGTGTGGGCAAGAATCTGCCGGGTGGCTTCGATGCCGTTCAGTTCGGGCATGGCAATATCGATGATCACAAGGTCCGGCTTTTCTTCCTGGCAGAGCTTCACCGCCTCCCTGCCGTTTCTTGCTTCGCCCACGATGGTGATGCGGAGGTCATCTTTTAGCAGGGATTTCAGCCCCTCCCGAAAAAGATTGTGATCGTCAACCAGTATGAGTCTTGATTTCATTGCCTGTCCTAATCCTGTTGTCTTATTGCGGCCAAAGGTATCGTCCTACCACAGGCAGAGGGTTATGAAAAGCTTTGAATCGTTGTTAATCCGTCCCAGGGGCACTGACCCGGGGAATGGTAAGGGTGACCCGGGTGCCGCATTCCCTGTTGGATTGGATCGTGACATTGCCGTTAAGGCAGCCGATCCGCTCCCGGATGCTTAACAGACCAAAGCTTTTTGTTGCCGGGCTGTTTTCCTGGAGCATGCCGGCATCGAAACCCACCCCGTTGTCCGCAACTTCCAGCTGGACAAGGTCTCCTTTCAGCCGGATGGCCACGGTGATTCTGGTGGCCCGGGCGTGCTTGACCACGTTCATGATCAGTTCGGAACAGGCCCGGTAGAGGGTGACCTTCTGGTCTTTGGCCAGTGCTTTTTCGGTTTCGTCATCCACAAAAATCCCCTGGATGGCGTATTCGGTCTGGGTTGTCTCCACAAGTTCGTCCAGGGCCGCTTCAAGGCCAAGTTCGTACAGGGTCGGGGGACTGAGCTCAAAGGTCAGGGTCCGGGTATCTTCAAGGGATTGCCTGCACAGGTCCAGGGCCTGGTCAAGCAGTCCCCTGGCAAGGGAATCTGTGACATGCTTCTTTGCCAGGCCAAGCTTGATCTTACAAAGGGCCAGGGCCTGGGATACCCGGTCGTGGAGATCCACTGCAATTTTCCGCCTTGCCCGCTCCTCTGTGAGGACAAGCTCCGAGGCAAGGGATCTGAGGGAATTCTGGTAGGTGAGTATCTGCTGTTTTGCCTGCATATGGTCTTCGACCTCCTGGTGGAGCTGGACATTCATGGAGGTCAGTTCAAGGGTTCTCTGCTGGACCCGGTGCTCCAGGTCCAGGTGGGCCTGTTTCAGCTCCTTCTCCGCCCTGATACGGTCTGTGACGTCCCTGGCATTGATTACGATGGCCTTTAATGCCTTTTTGCCGGTCATGTTGATGCAGTTGAATTCAAAAAAGAGGTGGTGGCCCTTTTTGTGACGCAGGCGGAGTACCATGGAGAGGACCGAGGGGCTTCCCAGAAGCCTCTCCAGGGTCTGGTGCCACAGCTCAAGGTCGTCGGGATGGAACAGCCCGTGGATCTTTTGCCCCATCAGTTCGCTCTCCTTGTAGCCAAGCAGCGCCATGTGGGAAGGGCTCTGGTAGACAATGGTGCCGTCTGGGGTGAATGCCTGGGTGATGTCCATGCCGTGTTCGATCAATCCCCTGAACCGCTCCTCCCGCCGTTTTATCTGGAGGTTCCAGAAAAGGACCGCCAGCACCAGGAGGAGGGCAATGCCGCCGATCTGTACCAGTGATCTGAGAAACAGGGCCTTGTTGATGCCGTGTTCGAACTTCAGGGAAAGCCAGCGTTGGGAAATGGCGTTTTTCTCCAAAGGGGTGATGGTGGTAAGCCCTTTGTTGAGCAGGCTTTTAAGCTCGGGCCAGCGATTGGTGACAGCAAAGGCGACTTTGCAGTCGTAGGACGTGGATGCGGCCACCTTGAGGTTCAGCAGGCCATGCTTGCTGATCAGGTAGGTGATGGTGGCAAGATTGCCGATAAAGGCGTAGGTGTCGCCGGAACTGACCGCCTTGAGACCCTCCAGGGGGTGGTCCACAAGTGTAAGGTCGATCTCCCTGTGGTCGTTTTTTAAGAACTGGTTTGCCGAATACTCCCGGGTAACGGCCACCCGGTGTCCGTGCAGGTCGAACAGGCCGCCGACGTAGGCGTTTTTGGACCGGGTGATGATCACGATGGGAAACTGGAGGTAGGGCCTGGTAAAGGCCATGGTGGACTGAACCTTCGGGGTGATGGCCACGCAGGGGTAGAGGTCGATTTTTCCCTGTTCCCCCATGGCGACCATCTGGGACCAGGATTTTCCGGTAACAATGCTTAGCTCAAGGCCCAGATGTTTGCCCAGCAGATCCAGGTAGTTCGAGGCGATGCCCGAATAGACGCCGTTCCCGTCGATAAACTCCAATGGCGGGGCCTTGGCGTTGACCCCCACCCGGATGACATGCTTTTTTTTGAGCCAGCGTTTTTCTGCATCGGTCAGTTTCATTTTTGCCAGGGCCGGCGTGAAATGGTGGTCACCGGTGGTGTGGATCCATTGGGATTCGATCTCCGCTAACTCCTGGTAGGAGATCGCACTGAACCCCTTTTCGATCAGCTCCGCAAGATCCTGCCGTCCCTTTGCCACCCCGGCCACCATGGGTTTCCTGTAGAGTGGCGGAACCAGGAGATTGAATTCACCCGAATGGCCGAGGCGGCCCAGCATGGTGAGAAACCCCAGGGATTCGTCGGCCGCGGCAGCAAGGTTCCCCTTGAGGACGTCGGTGATCAGGGGTGGATACTCTCCGTACTCCCTCACCCGGATACCGGGGTGGTCGGAGCGAAGGCGGTTTGCCGCGTCGCTTCCTGCAATGGCCCCCACGGTCTTTCCCGTGAGCTCGTTCATGGATGGGATGGGGATATCGGTTTTGGCGTAAAAGATGGATGACGAGGATTCATAAAAGGGTTTTGAAAAGATCATGAACTCGTTCCGGATCTTGTTCTCAAACAGGCCTGAGTGGATATCGGCCTTGCCGTTTCTGACCTCCTGGATGCTGGTGTTCCAGTCTGAAAAGCTGAAGCGGATCAAGACCTTGTTCTTTTTTGCCCAGAGACGCCACAGGTCGATGAACATGCCTGCGGGCTTTCCTTCGGAGTTGAGCATGGTATAGGGCATGAAGTTGCTGTCGCAGGCAATGACAAGGGGGCGGGGAACTGTCTGGGCCCGGGCCCGGACCGGAAACAGAAAGATCATGGCCAGAACCAGGCCTGCAAAGAGCGCGGACCATGGTTTCAGTCTGCTGTTATAAAAAGGTGTCAACGGGGCCAATGGATCTCAATTTCTTATATCGTTTCCTTTATGGTTTTTTAGTCTGCCCAGCTATACCATCGGTTATTTTGATTATCAAGCTGGTTTTCACGGGATCCCTATCCTGTGGCTGTCCTGAGTGCGTTGATCACGGGCAGAAATGAGTAGAAAAAGATCACCATCACCAGAATTGATGAGAGAATCAGCCCGGCGGCGTGCCAGGGCCTGAATCCGAAGTTCCGGGTCATGCCCGTGCCGATGAGCCACCATTTCCAGGGTTCGGCCATCCATACGCACCAGGGCAGCCAGGCGACCAGCACGGTGGTGCCGGCTGCCAGGGCGTAGATGGAGAAAAACCGGGAAAAGCCCACCCGTTGCTTCATAAACATGGTCATGATCATGAAGCCGAAGCCTGCGGCCACCATTGCCATGCCCGTTGCATTGAGAAAATAGATGCCCCCCTCCATCACGGGCCGGGTTGAGCCGTTGGCGGCAAGGGCCGCCAGGGTTGAGATCAGGCCCGAGATGACCAGAAAGCCCAGGGGCTTTTTTACGCCCATTGTTTGGGGCAAGGCCTGGAAATAGCTGCCCGGTTCCTTGAGCAGGGCGATCAATGTGGATAGATAGAATTTCACGGTTGCACCTTCTCTTTCAACGATTATAGTCCGGCAAAATGGGTGATGATGCCCAGCACCATCATGAAGATTGTCATGAAGAAATAGGCCCTTCGCTCCAACTCTTTTGTGAAGTAGAAGCGGCCGTTCTCATAGGTGATTGCTTTTGCTTTTTCCTGGTCTTTTCCGGGTTGTTTCTGTGTCATGTGATCCTCCCTGTTTGGAGTGGGCCGGGCAGGCCCCATGGACCTGCCCGGTGGTTTTACCGCTGGGTGGGGTCGTTTAGAAGCCGGGCAGGCCGCCAAATCCCCTGAATCCCCAGTATACGGTGGTTAAAAGAATCAGAACGACATTGGCTGCCACCCACATGACGACACCGACCTTGAAGTAATCTTTGGGCTCAAGGTAGCCGCTGGCGTAGACAATGGCGTTCGGAGGTGTTCCAATGATGAGGCAGTAGGCAAATGAGGATGCGGCCGCTGTACTCATGGCGATAAAGGGCAAAAACGTTGTCCCTGGATGGACAAGCCCAGCCATGTTGAGGGAGATGGGGCCGACGGCCGCGGCGGCGGGACCGTCTGCCATGAGGTTGGTGAGAACGGCCGTAAGACCGTTGTTGACAAGCATCAGGGGAACTCCGGAATCCATTCCAAGGGGGGCCAGGGTGTCGATGACACTTCTGGCCATCCAGTAGGCGGCACCGGTACTGTCAAGGGTGCGGCCGAAGATGATGGCACCGGCATAGAGCCATACAACGCCCCAGTCGACTTTTTCCTGGTAATCCCGCCAGTTGACGATACCAAAGAGGAGGTAGGCCACGGCACCTGCAACGGCGATGACGCCGATGCCGAGGCGCATGGGGTAGATCCCCATGTTATAGAAGATCTTTTCGGTGAACCAGCCGTAGAGCATGACGAGGAAGATGATGAGAGCGATGATCTGGTGGCGGTTCCAGGAACCCATCTTGTCGATCTCCCGCTTGAGATGGTCCATGGCAGGGGTGAGGTCGGTGATGATGGGCTTGAACCGCCAGTTGAGGGCGATCCAGGTGAGGGGCATCATGCAGACAACAAAGGGCATGGCATAGCTGACCCATTGGAAATAGCCGATGTCGAACCCGAACATATCCTCAAGATAGGTCATCATGATAACGTTCCTGGCACCGCCAGACGGGGCACCGAACCCGCCGATGTTGCAGGCCATGGCAATGGCGATCATGAGCATCTTGGCAAGCTCGGGATCTTCAGGCACCTCCTTGGTCAGGCTGTTCTGGTAGAGCAGGATACCGATGGGCAGGAACATGGCGGCCAGGGCGTGGTCGGAGATAAAGGCGGCCAGGGGCGCGATCAGGACAACGAAGATCAGGGTGATCCAGCGCACGTTGGGCACAGCCAGGCGCTTGAAGATCATGAGGCAGACCCGTTTATCTACCCCTGTCTTGACAAAGGCCACGGCAAACATCAAACTTCCCATGATGAACCAGCAGGCATCGCTCCAGTAGAGCATGGCCACCTGTTTCCTTGACACCACGCTTGTGAACACCAGGATCAGTCCGATGCAGAAGGCGACGCCGGGAAGGGGGATGCACTCGGTGACAAAGCAGAACACCACAAAGAACATGGTGGCCAGGGCCACCTTAATGTGCCAGCTTCGTTTGTCTGCGGTTTTTTTATCCTTGCCTGTGAGATCGTCGTAGGCGAGGGTGTCCCGCCTGAGCTTCAAACACTCCATCATGGTGGTCTGGAAGGCGTCGTCCGTGAAGTTTTCCTCAATATAGTTTCTTGCCTTGGCAAGGTTTGTGGCATCCACGGTGATTTTGTACTTCTTGCACCACTTTTCGTTTCTCTTTAAGAATCGTGACTTGGCCATGGCGCCCATCTGCATGTTCCGCTCCATCATCTTGGCCGTCAGGAGCTGCCACTGGCTGACATCCGATGGTTCCTGGCTGAACAGTTCCTGGGTGAGATGGCTGACAACGGCCTTGGGGCCGACCCCGTATTCCGTGCCGACATCCTTGATGCTCTTGGGGGTGGGCATCAACAGGATCAGGGTGCAGATGATAACGGGAAATATGAAGAGTTTCCAATCCACATACTTATCGTATCCGGTGACTTTCTTTTTGGTTTGCTGTGTCATTTTTATCCTCTGTCAATTGTAAATGTTCTGTCTGATGGCAATGGCTCCCTGGATCTACAGGATGATTTTGGCCATTTCGAAAAAGAGATCCTGTTCCCTGATCATGCCGGTCACCCGTTCGTCCTTTGTGACGATGAGGCGTCTCAGGCCCGTGGTGACCATGAGGTCGGCCACCTCCATGAGGTTGGTATTCTCACTGATCACAGGCGGGGTGTCGCTCATGAGATCCGCTACTTTTTTGTCGGCCAGGGCCTTTGTCTGGGTGAAGAACATGCCGTCCCAGAACATGGACGAGTACTGGACGCTGTCCGCCATGGAGGGCTTGGGCGCGGAGAGATAGGCGGGCCTGACCGCTTGAAGCAGGTCCATGATGGAGAGGATGCCCACGGGTTTGTTGGTCTTGCTAAAGATCAGCAGCGACCGGTGGCCCGTCTCCATGAGCTTGGAGCTTGCAATGGAGCCCCGGAAGGAATCCATGAGTTTCTCCATGGCTTCCTTCAGCGTTGCGTCCGTGGTCACCGTGGTGTAGTCCCCGATGCTGAGCATGATGTCCCGGGCCTTTTTGTCCTGCTGCTTTTCACCGATGGTCTTTGAGGTGAAGGCATCCTTGATCTTCATGGCCAGAAGGTCGATGTCGCAGGGTTTGTTCAGGTAGTCAAACGCCTCCCGTACCAGGGCCTTGATGGCTGAATCCGGGGTGCCGTGGCCCGTGAGCATGATCACCTCGGTGTCCGGGGCGATGCGCTTGATTTCGGCCAGGGCTTCATGGCCGTCCATGCCGTCCATCATGATGTCCAGGATCACCACGTCCTGGGGCTTCTCTTTAATGATGACGATGGCCTCTTCACCGCTTGCGGCGATGGTGGTGGCAAAGCCTCTTTTTTTAAGCAGGGTTGATGTTGTCTTACGGAATCGCTCCTCATCATCCACCATCAACACCTTTATCTGTCTGGACATTGTCAGGGGTCTCCTTTCATTTTCGGTTTTTGTTAATTTGCTTTTTATCTTTAAGCCGTTACCTGGCTTGGGTTCTCTTGGGGCATGGGCAGACGGATGGTAAACACCGAGCCCTGGTTGAGCTCGCTTGTGAGGGTTACATCCCCGCCGAGTCCTTTGACGATGCCGTAGACCGTGCTCAACCCCAGGCCCGTTCCCTGGCCTACGGGTTTGGTGGTGAAAAACGGCAGGAACGCTTTCTCCATCTCCTCCCTGGTGAAGCCGCATCCGTTGTCGGCCACGGTGGTGGTAAGGTCCGATCCCTCCCGTATGCTTTTGATGCGGATCTCGCCTGTGGATCTTCCCTGGAGGGCGTGGATGGCGTTGTTGAGAAGGTTGAGGAACACCTGCTGGAGCTGGTTGGCGTCGCTCATGATCGGGGGAAGATCCGGGTCGATCTCATGGAGGATGCGGATGTTTTCCAGCCGTGCCCGCTGGTCCACCATATGGACGATCTGGGGAAGGAGTTCCTGGAGTTTCAGCAGGGTGATTTTGTTGTCTGATTTTCTGGCAAAGTTGAGCAGGCCCTGGGTGATGGTGGCGCATCTTTTTATCTGAATCGCGATCTGGTCGGTTGAATCCTTGAGCTGGTCCAGGGTTTCCAGGGCGTTATCGTCCAGGGTTTCCTCAACCTCGGAGATCAGCTCGTCGATGAGGGCCAGCTCCGCCTTCATCACCTGGAGGGGGTTGTTGATCTCATGGGCGATGCCGGTGCTCATCTCGCCCACCTCGGCAAGCTTGCCTGCGATGATCAGCTGGGTCTTCATCTCCCGTTTTTCAGCATCGGCGATCCTCAGGCGGTTGGCCATGTTGGACGCCATGATATAGCCGGTGACGGCCACGGCCGCCCCGCCTCCCAGGATGATGAGAACCGACACAAGGGCGTATACCGCAAGGGGAGCAAAGGCATCTGTTGCGGCCTGGCGAACCACCAGGATCCACCCGGTCTCCTGCAGGGGGACAGCGCTGTAGAGGTATTGAACGTTGAACCTGCCCCCTGCGCAGAAGGAGGTGCCCCGGTGTTCGTCGATGGCGTAGAGGCTGAACTGGGGATCCTGTTCCATGAGCCGTCCGCCCGACCTGCGCCGGGTCTGGAAGATCCCGCTGTTGTTGACGATATAGGCCTCACCGGTCCGGCCGATCCGGATGTTCTCCACGAGATCATTGAAAAAATAGGTGTCGATGGTGGCCCTTATATACCAGGTTTTCTCTTTGGAGACCCGCTTGACCGCGATGATGAAGTGGGGGATGTTCCTGAACCCCAGGAACTCGTCGGAGATGTAGAACCCCTTCTCCTGTACCTGCCGGAACCAGGGGGTGTCTGCGTAATTCTTGCCGGCAAGATCGTAGGGCCCGGCATAGGCCAGGTGGTTGCCTTTGGCATCAAACGCCCCCAGGTCCACAAACGCCTTTGACTGGGTCTGGAGGTTCTTGAACAGCTCGTTCAGGGATGGGTTGTCCGATATGATATCAAAATCGTTGGATGCGATGATGAACTTCAGGGTAGCGCTCTTTTCCTTTAAAAAAACGTCAATGAGGTTTCTGTGGTCAACGGCGATTCTCATGAGTTCGTTTTTCACCTGGCGGCTGGAGTAGGTGGTGAAGTAGAAAACAATGGTGGCACAGACCAGGAGCAGGAGAACCATGGGAAGCATGAGAACACGGAAAACAAGCATTCTTTTTATGGTGTTTGGATAGTCTGTGTTCACGGCAATGACTCCATTTATTAAGGGGTGTAAAGGTTGTTTGCTCAACTTCTGAAACTGTGAATTGCAAGGGCGGTGCCAAACAGTGCGGAGTGTTTGAGGAAAAGCTGAAAAGGTTTATTGATGCGTGTCTTATCCTTTTTGCCCTGGATCTGGGTAATGGAGTTGACGATTTTTAAGGGAGGATTGTCAGCTGTTTTTACAAAGCGTAAAAAGGAATTTTACAATGATCCTGGTCAGCCGGGTTTGATCAATGTTTGGTGATGCGAGTTATAATAAGGACAATAAGCTAATAAGCTAAGCCTGACCCCATAAAAAAAAGGACGGGCATGGAGCCCGTCCCGGTGGTACCCATTTTTACAGGAGTCAATGGAGTACTACTATCTGCTGATTTGCTGCCGGGGATCAGTCTTTATCAAAAACCCTGGAGGGGTGGCGGATGATCTTGCCGATTTTGGCCTGGTTGATCTTCTCTTCCATGGCTCTCTTTTTATCCCGGGCCTCGCGCACCTTAATGATGAGGATCTCTATTTCACAGGGTTTCATGAGGTAGTCAAAGGCCCCGAGCTTCAATCCCTCCACTGCGGATTCGGTGGTGGCGTGGCCGGTGAGCATGATCACCTCCACCAGGGGGTGTTGCTGCTTGATCCTGCGCAACACCTCGCCCCCGGCCATGCCCGGCATCTTGACATCCAGGATCACCACGTCTATCAGCTGTTTTTCCAGGGTTGCCAGGGCGTCCTCCCCGTTGGTGGCGGTAAAAACGTCGCAGGCCTTTTTTTCCAGAAGGGTGGTGGTGGTCTTCAGGAAACGCTCTTCGTCATCTACGATCAATAGCCGTGTATCAAGCATCATGCCTCCTTATCTGTTTTCTATTTTATCTTCAATGAAGGTTCATTGTTAATTCACATCTTTAATTCCTCATTTTTCTATCAGCAAATTTGGTGCCACGACGGCCAGGGGGGTCTGGTCAAGGCGCTTTATTCGGTTTTATGGCCACGGGGTTCGGTTCCGATGCCGGATTATTTTACAGATTGTAAAACAGGCTGACACAGAAAATCGCTTTGAGTTGCGGTTGGGGACGAGGAAGATAAAGTTGTCAGGGGATTGTGCTGTAAATTCAATGGTATCTCCACGGTGTTTCGCTTGCGAATCCCGGTGGCATACCCCTTGCAAAATTGGGATAAAACCGATCTTGAGACAAAAAAAACAGCTTTTAATAGGTAATCGTAAAAGGAGAAAAAATGAGAGCAGAAACACTAGTCGACACCGATGACAACCTGGCCTGGTGGAAGAACAGACCCGGCTACAAACCCTGTATTTTGCTTCTGGGCCTTGCTATCATGCTCTTTATGGCATTTTCCCCGGCACCCAACACCCTGATGAAGCTTGTCCAGGAAAAGGCGCCGCCCGGGTACAAACTTTCCACGGGCTGTCAGACCATAATGGACACCGTGAACAAACGGCTCCATCCCAAGGCCTATGCCCGGTATCAGAAGGCCGTGGCGAACAACAAACCTGTTCCTTTGGATGTGGAAGAAACCCTGGTCAGCCCGGAAAAGGCGGCCAAGCTTGCCAAGGTGATGGTGGGCATCCTCATTGTGGCGGCCCTGTTCTGGGGCACGGAGGCGATCTCCATCGGAGCAACGGACCTCATGGTGGCGGTTCTCATGTATCTGTTCTGCATCCTGCCACCCGACGACATTGCCAAGGCTTATTTAAAGGATGCGGTCTTTTTCATCTTCGGCATCCTGGCCGTGGCCGTGGGGGTGTCAAAGACCGGGCTTGACAAGCGTATCGGCCTGATTCTTCTCAGTCGGATCAAAAGCACCAAGGCGTTCTGCTTTATCTTCTTTCCCACCCTGAGCGTGTGTGCGGGATTCTTGTCCGAGCATGCCCTGGTGGCCCTTCTCATCCCCGTACTCATGGGGATCTACAAGGCGACCTGTAAGGCCCACGGTGTTGAGCGGGACAGGGCTCTGGCCATCCTGCTGCTCCTTGGCCTCACCTTTGCCGGCAACATCGGGGGCCCGGGCTCGCCTGCTGCAGGCGGCAGGAACGCCGTGATGATGGGCTATTTTGCTGATATGGGCGCGCCCATATCCTTTGCCCAGTGGATGGTTCGGGGGCTTCCCTTTGTGCCGGTGATGTCCCTGACACTGGGTATATACATGTATCTTGTCCTGAAACCCAAGTTTGTTGTTCCGGACATGAACCCCAGCGAGATCGTCAAACGAGAAGTTTCTTTGCTGCCAAAGTTCGGCGGCCAGGAAGCGATCATGGCCTTTATCCTCGTTTGCATGATCCTCGCCTGGATCATCCTTGGCGAACACTATGGCCTTGGCGGTCCCACCCTGGTGGCCGTGTTCGGTATGATGCTTGCCCGGATCGTGGTGTGGGAGGATCTCCAGCAGGAGGTGGCCTTTGATGTGGTGGGCCTCTATGCCGCGGCCTGCGCCATGGGTGCGGGCTTGAAGTTCACCGGCGGCGCCCTGTGGCTGGCCAAGGGGTTTGTGGCCATCATGCCGGAGTTCATGACCCAGGGCGCAGGACTTCCCCTGGGAGTCGCCCTCATGACCGGCACCCTGACCAACTTCATGAGCGATGGTGCCACCGTCTCCGCCCTGGGGCCCGTGGTGCTGCCCATGGCCACCCTCACCGGGGTCCATGCGTGGAAGGTCGGTCTTGCCTGCGCCTTCTCCTCCTCGTTTGCCCACTGCCTTGTGGTGGGAACCCCCAACAACGCCATCTGTTTCGGCATGGGCAAGGATCCCGAGACCGGGGAGCGCATGCTCGACGTGTTTGATTTTGTGAAATACGGGGTTCCCTTCTGGGTGCTCTGCATGGTCATCCTCTATCTGTGGACCCTGGTGGGCTACTGGTCGTTTATTTCATGGCCCGGGATCGGTTAATCCCCGGGGCGTGGTTCGGTGTTGAAGGGCCTGGGCAGACTACCCTGCCCGGGCCCTTCGGCACCATGATTATCGTGGGAAATTTGTACTAATTGAGATGCAAAAAAACGATAAAGTTGTTATAAACCGTGGACAACGGGGTAACCTTAAAAAGAGGTATCAAGCAATGAGCAAACCCATGTACAGGGTGTTTCGGCAGAGGATGATCGTCATTACTCTTTTGATCTCCTTTGTTCCGTTGACACTGCTTGGGTACACCATCTATTATGGTTTTGCCAAAGCCTACTGCCAGCGGGTTGAACAGCAGATGACCGCCCGGGTGACGGCCTGTTCCCAGAGCCTGGACCTGTTTCTTGAAGAGCGGAAGGTGATCCTGTCGGCCACTGCCAAGTCAGGGTCGCTCGCCTACTACAACGATCCCTCCCATCTGCGGGAGCTGTTTGAGACCATCAACAACCAGACCGGAGGCGGCCTGGTGGATCTGGGAGTCATCGACAGCCGTGGTGATCATCTGGCCTATGTGGGCCCCTACAGCCTTGAAGGCTTTAACTACCGGGAGCAGGCGTGGTTCAACCTGGTGATGGCCAAGGGGATCTACGTGAGCGATGTCTACATGGGATTCCGGCAGATGCCCCATTTTGTCATTGCGGTCAAGGCCGGGGATGCTGCCGGGGACTGGATATTGAGGGCCACCATCGATCCTGAGATCTTTGCCCGGATCGTCACCACGGCCCAGACCGGCAAGACCGGGGACGCCTTTATCATCAACAGCGCGGGCATCTGCCAGAGCCCGTCACGGTTCAATAAAAAGGAGATTCTTGCTCCGTCCGGCATGGATCCCTCACGGTTCGGCTCCAGCACCACAGTGGTGAAAAAGACCACCCAGTCCGGCCTTCGCCTGGTCCATGCCGGCAAATGGATCAACAACGATAACTGGCTTTTGGTGGTCACCCAGGATATGGATGAGAACCTGCCCTCGTTTTCAGACATGAAGACCGAGGAGATCACCATTTTTCTCATCGCCCTCCTTGCCATTGTGGTGACCACGGTGGTGACCACCGGCATGAGCGTGAACAAGCTCCAGGAGCGGGACAGGGAGTTGGAGGAACTCAATGCCCACCTCATCCAGACGGACAAGATGGCGGCCCTGGGCAAGATGGCGGCAGGGGTGGCACACGAGATCAACAATCCTTTGGGGATCATCGCCACCAAGGCGGGCTGGATGCGGGACCTGCTGGAAGAGGAGGAGTTTCGCAAGAGCGACAACTTCAAGGAGTATGATGAGGCCCTTCAGAAGATCGAGGAGCATGTTGAGCGGGCCGGCAAGGTGACCCACAATATGCTGGGGTTTGCAAGGAGTATGGAGCCGGTGATGGAGCGGGTGAACATCAACGGGGTGCTGAAAAAGACCCTGGAGTTCCTGGATCACCATGCCCAGATCAACAACATCCGGATCAACACCGGGTTTGACGACGCCATCCCCGAGATCATGAGCGACCGCTCCCAGCTCCAGCAGGTGTTTTTGAACATTATCAACAATGCCGTGGACGCCATTGAAAAACAGGGAACCATCACGGTGCAAACAGGAAAAAACGCAGAGAACCTGGTCATTGACATCAAAGATACGGGCAAGGGCATTCCCGACACGGTGAAAAAGCGGATATTCGATCCCTTCTTTACCACCAAGGCCGCAGAAAAGGGCACGGGACTGGGCCTCTCAATTACTTACAGGATTATAGAAAAACTGGGCGGAACCATAAAGGTGAAGAGCCGGAAAGGCCAGGGCACCTGCTTCACTGTTGTTCTGCCCCTGACACTGTCGAAAAAAACAATTGCTTAACAGGAGGTTGTAATGGAAATTAAGGTATTGGTTGTTGATGATGAGATCGATTTTCTCGAAACCATCGTAAAGCGGCTTGAGAAAAAGGGGCTCCACACGGTGGGGGTCACCAGCGGCGAAGATGCATTGATCAAGATCCAGGAGAAGTACTATGACGTGATTCTCCTGGATATCAAGATGCCCGGCGGCATGGACGGCCTCGACGCCCTGAAGGAGATCAAGAGTAAGCAGCCCCTGGCCGAGGTGATCCTCCTGACCGGCCACGGCACCGTGGAGTCAAGCGTCGAGGGCATGCGCCTGGGCGCCTTTGACTATGTGCTCAAGCCTGCCAAGTTCGAAGAGCTGTGCGAGAAGATTGCCCAGGCCTACATGAAAAAGGCGGACCAGGACAACAAGATCCGCAAGGCAAACATCCAGCAGCTGTTGCGCTTCCCCGGCCGGGTGTTTGACCAGGATTAGCAGCACCCCTTCCCAGGTTGTGGCCGTTTTATAACGGCCACAACGCTTTTCTCATAGAATACAAAAAAACAGGTTCGTTCAAAACCTGGGATTTACTTCTGAAAATTGACAGCGCTATAAACCCACCCGGCGTAATGGCCTACTTTACTTTAACTCTCCTGTTCATGGGGAGAGGGTCGTAACAGCAGCAGTCCCAATCCTCTTAACGTAAAATCAGTTATACTTCTCCTATGCCCGTTGTCTCTTTTAGGTCGCATACGTATGGCATGACTTATGCACAAAAGAAAGAGTTGAATGGATGTCCGGAACGATGCTCCAGATCATAAAAATCGGGTGCATGGAGACGCTATGAATGATTTAAAACTTTTTGAGTTAACAGATGTTTTTAGTGCTACGGAAATAATTGAGGAAATCCTGGCGATTTCTGCGGAAGGCTTGATGGTCATCAACCTGAAGGGGGAAATTGTCTATGTAAATAAAAGTTTTGAGGAGATTCATGGGATTCCGAAAGAGAAAGCTGTGGGCAGACAGGTAACCGATATCATGGAAAACACCAGGATGCATATTGTTGCCCAGACCGGTGTAGCTGAAACAGACGAAATCCAGACCATCGGTAAGCATGAATATATTGTTTCCAGGCTGCCGTTGGTGATTCGGGGCCAATGTGTCGGTGTTGTCGGAAAAATTAGATTTCAGCATACGGATACAGTGAAACACCTGACACAAAAGATCCTGAAACTTGAAGCAAAAATAAAAAAAACAGATGGGAACCATCACGATGCCCGGTATACATTTAAAAAAATGGTTGCCTTTTCTGAGTTAAGCCATCAAATAAAAAAAAGGGCCATCAGGGCGTCTGCCTCCCAGGCAACTGTGCTGTTGTTAGGAGAAAGTGGCGTGGGCAAGGAGGTATTTGCCCAAAGCATACATAATATGAGTTCACGGTGTAACGGTCCTTTTGTGATGCTTAATTGTTCGGCCATTCAGGAAAGCCTTTTTGAGTCAGAGTTGTTCGGGTATGTGGGCGGTGCATTTACCGGTGCTAAAAAAGGAGGGAAGAAAGGTAAGTTCGAACTGGCTGATACTGGAACCATTTTTCTTGATGAGATTGGTGATATGCCCTTGGCCCTCCAGGCTAAAATGCTGCGGGTCATCCAGGAACGAACGGTTGACAAGGTCGGGGGAGAAAAAATATTTAACGTTGATGTGCGCATCATCGCCGCCACCAATAAAAACCTGGAGCAGCTTGTAAAGCAAGGAAAGTTCAGAAAAGATCTGTACTATCGACTGAATGTGATTCCCATTTGTATTCCTTCCCTTCGTGACCGTCGCTCGGATATTCCGGAATTAACTCTTTTTATCTGGAAGCAGTTAAAGAAGGAATACGGTATTTATCACAAAAAGCTGGATTTCGAAGCGTTAAATGTCCTGAAAAATTATGATTGGCCGGGCAATATCCGTGAATTGCGAAATGTCCTGGAACGGCTCATCATCCTTGTTCCCCAGGAATCCATAACGGAGGAGCATGTCCGGACCATAATCTCCGGGCAAAGCGCTGTCATTCAATCCCATTTCGGTATTAAACATGATTTGCGTTCTCTGGTTGCCTTGACCGAGAAAAAAGCGGTTAGCCAGGCCCTTGTATCTGCAAACAACAACAGATCGGAAACAGCCAAAATACTTGGAATATCAAGGGCCCTGCTTTATAAAAAAATGCATTTGTACGGGATGATGGATCCGTAATGGGGACGGTTTATGCCCCGGCTTTGTGTCATTAAATAGAAAAAGGAGAAGCGCTATGCAAATTGAACAAATTTCGATCTTCATGGAAAACAAATCGGGACGACTTGCTGAAGTTACTTCCGCACTTTCGGAGGCGGGCATTGTTGTAAAGGCCATGATTCTGGCCGATCTTTCGGATTTCGGAGTGCTCCGGATGATTGTGGATGATACGAAAAAGGCGAAAGACCACCTTAAACATCAAGGGTTCGTCGTAAATTCCACATCGGTCTTTGCGGTTGAACTGGAAAATGATACCCGGCAGATCCATGATGTTCTGGCGTCCTTTAACCGTGCCGGGATAAACGTGGAATACATGTATGCCTTTGCCAATGTGGAAAAAAACAGCATGGGGATGGTGTTTATGGTCGATGACCCGGATAAGGCCTCCCAGGTGCTTGAATGAATTAATCGTTATTTACCTGGACCCTGGATCAACCATCTGATTGTTTTTTATTCATCTTGAGATAAGGAAACCTGAAAGCGCGAGAATAAAGGATTTGGAGAGGAAATATTATGCTGATTACAGATATACTTGTTCGAAATGCCCGGATGTATGGAAATGAAACAGCCCTGATAGAGCGTGTGCCAACTCAAAACCTGAGACGGGAAATTACCTGGGAGGAATTTAATGCACAGTCGAATCAGGTCGCCCAGGCCCTTCTCGCCGCCGGAATTCAAAAAGGGGATAAAGTGGTTCATTTGATGGTCAACTGCATTGAATGGCTGCCCATCTATTTTGGTATCCTTCGTACCGGCGCGCTGGCGGTGCCGCTTAATTTCCGGTTTCGGGCAGAGAGTCTCAAATACTGCACATCCGTTGCCGGGGCAAAAGCGTTTATCTTTGGTGAGGAATTTGTTGACCGTGTTGATAAAATAAAAAGCGATATTGATGAAACCGTAAAAGATTACATCTTTGTGGGGCCGGAAGAACAGACGCCTGGTTACGCAATCCCGTATAAAGCGTTTATTGACTCTCAAAGTGCGGATGAACCACAGGTGAATATGAATATATTGGACGATGCCGGTCTTTACTTTACATCCGGAACCACCGGCAGACCCAAGGCGACATTGCTGACCCACAGGAATCTGGAGTTTGCCTGTTTCCTGGAAAACAGTCACCATCACCAGACCCATGAAGATAATTTTCTTTGTATTCCGCCGTTATACCATACCGGCGCCAAAATGCACTGGTTTGGAAATTTTATTGTGGGGGCCAGATCCGTCATTCTGAAAGGGATCGAACCCAAATGGATTGTTGAGGCCGTGTCTGAGGAGAAAGTGACCCTGGTCTGGCTTCTGGTGCCATGGGCGCTGGATATACTCTTTGCCATTGAATGTGGCGACATAAAGTTGCGGGACTATGAGCTTGATCAGTGGCGGTTGATGCATATCGGCGCCCAACCGGTTCCCTTGAGTCTTATTAAAGAATGGAAAAAAGTATTTCCCCATCACAAGTATGACACAAATTATGGGCTTACAGAGTGTACCGGTCCGGGATGCGTTCATCTGGGGATTGAGAATGAACACAAGGTCGGCGCCATTGGGCGGCCTGGGTTTGACTGGGAATGCAAGGTCGTTGATGATGACTTAAGGTCCGTTGAACAAGGCTCTCCAGGGGAGTTGATCGTTAAGGGGCCGGGTATCATGAAAGAATACTATGGAAATGCTGAGGCAACTGCCGAAGCGGTCGTTAACGGTTGGCTGCGCACGGGGGATGTGGCCCGCCAGGATGAAGACGGGTTTATCTGGCTGGTGGATAGGAAGAAAGACGTTATCATTACGGGAGGGGAGAATATCTACCCGGTGGAAATCGAAAACTTTTTGCAGGCCCATCCGAAAATACAGGACGTTGCAGTCATTGGCGTACCCAGTACCCGGCTGGGGGAGATCACGGCCGCCGTAATTCAGGTGAAGAAAGGCCAGGCAGTGACAAAGGATGAGATCAATGCATTTTGCGAGGAGCTTCCAAGGTACAAAAGGCCGCGTAAAATTATCTTTAACCATGTGCCTCGCAATCCAACAGGCAAAATTGAAAAACCCAAATTAAGAAAACAGTTCGGTGGAATATCGGAAAGCTTTAAAATAGAGTAATAGAGGCAGGGGCAGGGGACGTTTTTTATCGCGCCCCCTGCCAAGGTGCGGTTCGTTGAGCGCTTACGAAAAAGCGTTAGAAGGGGGTTTCATACCCAATGAAACAGACAAGCCCGTACCCTTCGATTAATTTTTTGATATGGCACATTTTTTCTGCTGACGGCGGTTTTTGTTCCGCAAAACGGTAGACCTTTCCGAGTTGACGGTATTTAGATTCACCAAGCCGGTGGAAAGGAAGAATATTGATCACTTCCAACCCGATTGCCTTTACAAAATCGGCGGTGGCGCAGATATTTTCATCTGAATCATTCAGGTTCGGAATAACCGGTATGCGGGGGACAATAAATCCGTCCCAATCTGGTTTTTTGGCCAGGGTTTCAATGTTTTTCAATATGAGACTGTTGCCAGCGCCTGTAAGCGCCTTGTGCTCCCCATTGTTCATATGTTTCAGGTCCGTGAACACCCAGTCCACATATTGCATAGCGTCCATGTAATAGTCCGTGGGCAGGCAGGAGGTGGTTTCCACACAGGTATGCAGATAGGCTTTCTTACATCTTTTAAGCATTTCAAGTATGAACCGGCTTTGCATCAAAGGTTCGCCGCCGCTGAATGTAACGCCGCCCTTGGCCCCCCAGAACTGACGGTCTCTCTGCAACTTCTGCATCAGTTCATCCGGTGTGTAGAATTTGCCGTTCAGTTCTAATCCGTCATGGTAACAGGTGTCCAGGCATTCATGGGTTTTACAGACGTCACAAAGGCCCCTGTTGAAATATAAATTTCCTTCCTTGGTAATGGAAACCGCGTCATAGGGGCAGCTTTCAATGCAGTTGCCGCAACAGACGCATTTGCTCTTTTTGTGCATAATTACCGGATGACGAAACAGGCCTTCCGGATTGCAGCACCAGATACAGTTCAGGGGACAGCCGTTCATGAAAACCGTAGTCCGTGTGCCGGGCCCGTCATGCACGGAATGTCCCTGTATGTCGAAAATAAATCCCCTGAGAGCCTCCTGTTTCATGGCACCGGGCGTTTCCACAATAAACTCCTTTACAGGGGGCTTTGTTGTGGTCTTTGACGTTTGTGATTTATGCATTTTATTTCCTTATTTTCGTGTAAAACCGGCTGTTATCGGGCTGTTTTTAGCTTCCGGCCGTCGGGCCGACAACAGGTGTCCGGCCGGAAGCGATGATGGGTGCCAAATGGCCGTATCAGCTGCTGAAAGCCCGCCTGCCATGATGATGGTGCCCGTCCAGTTTGACATCATGGGGCGTTGCGGCCAAGGGCAGGGATATTGCCAGCAGAATAGATAGGACAAAGGATCCCAGTGCAAAATAGATGGAATATGTATAGCTGCCTGAGATGTCTTTCAGCAAACCGCCGATGTATGATCCGGTGAAAGGACCGATGCCCATGACGATCAAGGTCGCCAGGCCCCAGATCTTGCCCAGGGTTTTGCGGCCATAGACAGCGCCGGTGTAGCCGACCACGCCGCCGGGAACAATGGCCCAGTAAACGGCAAAGACAAAACAGGCTCCATACGCCCAGGAGATGGACTGGCCGGCCATAAGGAGAAGTATGCAGGCGATTACGCCGGTCAGAGGACCGATAATCAGCATGATCTTACGGCCCTTGGCTTCCTTTCCGACAATTTGAACCACCTTGTCGGCAACAACGCCCATGATCGGCATGCTGAAAATACCAATCAGGCCGATGATCGCATAGACGCCAACAGCCTTGTTACGGGTCCATCCCAGGTCGGCAACCCAATAGCTTACAACCTGTGTCCAGATTAGGAATTCACCCATCATACTGGTTAAAAAGGTGAGAATCGCCGCCCAGATGGCATAGTTGGAAAAAGCGTCTTTCATGGTCCAGTCATATTCGGTATTCGCCGGTCCGCCGCCCGTTCCGGGCATTTCACCGAAGGGTGTCAGGTTGTAGGCTTCGGGGCTTTTTTTGGCCAGGAGAACCGCGGCGATAAGGGCCACCAGCATAATGACTGCCAGAATCTGCATGGCTCCGCGCCAGGCATCGGGGGCACCCCCCTGAAGTGCCGCCTTTGTGATATAGGAAAGAATAAACTGGGCCATGGGAGCGCCGGCAAAGGCAATTCCCCACATGGTTGCGTAGGATTTGCCCACATACCATTTTCGTATGGACACTGTTGAGGTCACCCATAACATGCCTGTGGCAATACCGGCAATGAGTCCGAATGTAAAGAGGTAGGCAAGGTGGCTGTTTATTAAACTGGTGGTGTAAAAGCCCAATGCACCGAAAACGGACGCAATGGCATAAACCGGTTTTGTGCCCCATTTATCAAGGATCATTCCGCTGAAAAAAGCAGTGATCGCGTAAAAGACCATCATCAGGGAGTACCCCAGTGTGACCTGTGCCTGGGACCAGCCCAGATCCGCGCTCATTGGACCTTTTAGAATCGCGAAGGTGGCCCGGTAGCCGAACAGGCAGAATACGGCCAACCATGAAGCGGCAACAACCGACCAGCCCAATTGTTTTGCTTTGTTTTCATTCATGAGAGTCTCTCCTCCCGTATAAGCGTGGGGCGTTCTTCCTGCCCCACGCCTGTTCTATAATTGTTTTTACATGGTTTCGTACATTTCGCAGGTAACCGCTGTCATGTCAGGATAAGCAATAAAGCGGGGTTCATTCATGGATGCTTCGCAGGTCCCAATGAAGGTGTCGGTCTCCTTGAAGTTTTTGCAAAACTTGCACTTGGGCATGATTTCGTACCCTTCAGGGGCCTGGGTATCTGCCATGACGATTTCCCTGGTGAGAAGGTCCATTCCCTTTGTGACATCTATGGGGGCGTAATTACGGGTGTCCTTATAGGTAAGCATTTCCATTATATTTATACTCCTTCATATTCTGTTCTGGCGATTAGTTCATCTTGTACGCTCTTGCCGATTTCGACCCAGTACTGGGTAAAGCCTGCAACCCGGACCATGAGATCCCGGTAGTTCTCAGGATGTTTCTGGGCGTCTTTCAATACCTTGGAGTCAACGACGTTGTACTGAATATGAAATCCGCCTTTCCTCATGTAAGCCCGGGTGAGGTCAAGCAACTTTTTAGCCCCTTCGACGCCCTTGATGGCCGTGGGATGAATCTTGATGTTCAGCTGGGAATTCTGGGACATGGCGTGATCCCAGATCGCCGCTGAATTGAGCAGGGCAAAGGGGCCGTTTTTGTCTGTTCCCGGATAAGCGGACATTGACGCATCAGCAAAGGTGGTTCCCGCCAGTCTGCCGTCCGGTGAGGCGATTGTTGCCGATCCCATGGCACCGTGGGTCGATACGGAAATCTGGCATGGGTACATGGGGTGGCCGTATAACGATTCATAATTTTTGCAATCCGGGCAGAAGAAATTTTCCCAGTCAAGAAGAATGTTGTCCGCATACGGATCATCGTTACCGTATTTGGGTGCCTGGAGGGTCTTAAAATGAAGTTTGTCCCACTTTTTATCGCCATCCTCTCTTTTTTCCTGGTCGGCCAGTGAGAAGGAATTTATCTCCTGGGCGGTCTTGAAACCGAAATTATCCTTCAAAGCATTTTTCATCTCTTTAAGGTTTACTTCCTTCTCGTCATAAACCAACTTCTTGAGGGCTGCCATGGCGTTTACCAGGGTTATTGTTCCGGCACTTTCCACGTTAAATGTGGCGTTGTAGCGGTAGCCCAGCTCGTTGATCAAATGGCCTTTGTCAAGACAGTCCGGTTTAAGGAGTGAATTGAAAACCGCCATGTTATTCTTTCGCCAGATATCGTGTTGGATATTGTTGGTAAGAGCTAGAATATCGACCGCTTCTTTCCAGTATGTTTTGAACTGTTCAAACAGTTCCTCATAGGTGTCAAGGGACTTGTCATGGGGCGCAAAAACCGTTTCCCCGGTTTTCTGGTCAATACCGTTAAACAGGGTCAGTTCGAGGATCTTGGGCATGGATACAAAGTGTACCCCGACGCTCGTGGGCTGTCCCGCACCGCCTGGGATCCAGTATTCCTTGCCGTTCAGGTGAAGCGGTTTCCATGTACATGCGGATGTTTCAAGACAGCCTCCGATGGCCCAGGCCCGAGCGTCTTCAACATTCATTCCTTCATGGCCGTAGTGGTTTTTCAGGAACTCCTGGGCAATCTGGTTGCTCATAAAAGCAGGATAGCCGGCACCTGTCTTGATCACTTCCATGGCAAGTAAAAGAAAGTCTTCGGGTAGTTTCTCATCATAGAGTAAGGAGAGGGTGGACTGGGGCATGGCATTGTTTGCGCCCGCCTCAAGAATCAGGTATTCGAGCCTGTTGACGGCGGATTTTCCCTCCTTGTCCAAACCGCCGATGGAAACCGTGTTAAAGGTGTTTCCTGAGAGAACGCCACCCACAACACCAACGGAAGCAAAGCAGTCGATGGATGTCTTGAATACCCGGTCAAGCTCGAGCAGTTCGATAACTTCGTCTTCCGTGATGCGGCCTGCTTCCATATCCTGCTCAAAGTAGGGGTAGAGCACCTGGCCGATTCTGCCGGGAGACATACCGGAGATGGCATCTTCATTGAGAACTGCGATATGAACGGTTTCGATCATCTGAAAGGCTTCGATGAATGTTCTTGGAGGGTTATGGGCAATCCATTCAAGCCGTTCAGCCATTTCCTTAAACTCTGTTTTCTGGTGAGCGTCAGCTTCAAGCGACTCTAATCTTCTAGCTTCCTTTGCATAGTTATGAATCCAGCTCTGAATGCCTTCAACTACGTAAATGACGGCTTCATAGTTATAAAGGCGGTTCATCCCTACCATTCCGTCACCGTCCGCCCTGCCAGCCACTTTGTCCTTCATTTCCCTTGCGATTTTGATAATGCCGTCAAAACCGTATTCAAGGGGATAGTAGTAATTGATGACTTCCCGTCCCTGGGGAAGCGTAAACCCGGAATCGAACATGCATACGATGTTACGCATGATCTTTTCCTTGGTTCCATAGCCGGGAACCATTTTTTCATATCTGTTCCCGAGATCGTCAACCGATTTTCCATACCAAAGCCTGGCAAGCTTGAGAAGAGCCGGAATTTCTTCCTGGCGCATACCGAATTTGCCGGCAATGGAAACGACTTTACCAAAGCTATTGGGCACGTTTCCTCCGCCCTGCCCGAACTTAGAATGTTCGTCAACAGATGCTGAGCCGCGTTTTAAAGCTTCCTGGTAGAATTCGTCTTCCTTTGCCATGTAGAAGCCTTCTGACAGCCAGGGCATGGGAAAGGAACCTCGAAAATAAGGTGCTTTGCGCATGGTCAGAAGTTCGCCTGGGATAATGACCGGCGTGGAATGGGCAAATGCGGTTTTCAAGGATTTTGCACGTCTTAGCACGGGAACGTCATTGTCGTGCAGCATGTATTCACGGGTGTACCAGTAAGGGAATTCATTGCTTGCCGATGAAAGAGTTCCCATGAAGATATGTTTCAGTTTTTGTACGCGGGGATGCGGTTCTCTTTGAATTTCCCTATCGATTAATTGATCCGGCGCTTGTCCGCCAGCCTGGAAATTCATTGGAATTCCCGCATCAGCAAGAACAGCTTTCAATGTTTTAGCCATTTGAGATACCTCCATCAGTTTTAATAAGGCTCGGGGTTGATATTTACTCCGGTTTCGCAGAAGCCTTTTCGGTTAATCTTCTTGACTAAGTACTAATTTCATAATCTGTGCCATGGGAGGAGATGGGGGGGTAACTGTTTGTGATGTAAAGGGAAATGGCTTTTTTGTTTTTTTTCTTCTTAATGGGGCGTTGCAGGGAGTGTATGGGGACGTGACAACGCGATGGCGTCGCGGCGTGAAGAATGCCCCGCTTTATGCTAAAATACGAAATTGTCTTTGTTCGTGACAGGGTTACAAATAGAGACAGTGCTCAGATAAAAGCCTGATCCCATGGAAAGAGAAACATCAAATGTGCTTTTTGAGTGACAGGTAGCCGACTGCGATCCATAATTTTGTCGTGTTTTTTAGGCCATGCTGGTATAAGGTGGACTTTGCTGGAAAATCCGGGCGTATCAGTTGTTGCCTGGGTAATGTTCGGCGTTTTTAATGATATTTATTTTTATGGAAGAGCCCATGGTTGCCCGATCAGATTCACACGAGATAACGCGGTTTGACCCGTTTGAAAGCCGTTTATGCCAGCAAGTCAGGAATGGATTGTCAGAAAGCCTGATGACCTCCATTCAGAAGGGTAATACCGATTCCTCACAAGCCGTTGCTGAACAGTTGCGACAGGATTATGCCGATCCCATCCTGGAAACTTATATAGATGACCGTATTACACGGTACCAGGCGGTTATTGCGCAGATCCGGTCCGCAAACATCCCCGTTGATGACACCTATGCCATCGCTCTCCTCTTATGGGATCAGGGGTTGTTTTTTGAGGTCCATGAATGGGTTGAAGCAAAATGGCTTCAAAGCAGTGGTGCTGAGAAGTTAGTGTTACAGGCATTGATCCGGGCCGCAGGCACCTACGTGCATCTTGAAGCGGGCAGCCCGGAAAAAGCAAAGAAAATCGCCGCTAAGGCGCTACCCCCCCTGATTCAACACAAGGCCCTTGTTCCCGGGTTCTTTAATGTTGACTTGTTGATCGCAAGCCTTCAGCCGGTGAATCCTGTCCCTCCCAAACTGGGCGCAGGCAAGCTGGGGGAACAATAGGCCTGTAACGTGAATGATCATCAAGGTTATCTGAACAGGGTCGCCCGGTTGTCCGCAAGGAGCTTCATGTAAACCAGTTCCAGTTCGATCATCTCAGGGTCATTGTTCCGAAGCCATTCGGCAAGCCAGGCAAACCGCAAGGCGATGATGAATTCCGCCAGGTTCTCCCAACCCATCCTGGAGATCAAACCGCTTTGGGTGAGCTTTTCAAGAAAACGGGTAACCAGGGGACCGCCCAGGGCGTTGGGATCCTCAATCCCGATGCAGCCGATCATGTTGGCCACATCGTACACATCCGGGCGAAGACCGCAGAACTCCCAGTCGATGACGCCGGAAATGCCTGAAGTTCCCCAGATCACATTCATCACATGGAAATCCCCATGGCAAAATATTTGGGGCACCTTGTCGTGAACTTCCATAAACCGGTCTTCCAGGCTGGCCGCTATCTGCCGGACCCGGCTGGAAATTTCAGGGTTTTTCTGATCGATGTCCCTTAAGATCCTTTGCACATAATCCGCTATTGAAAACCCCTGGCCGTCTCTTTCTTCCTGGCTGACCACGTCCGTTCCACGGGTTTTTCCGTAAAGGGAAATAAGAAAATCAGCCATGGCCTCACCCCGCCAGGCATCCGTCACATATTCAGGCCTCGGCAGTGTGACGCCGGGAACAAAGGGGGTGATCTGGAAAAACCGTCCGTCAAGTTGTGTCAACACACTTCCTTCACGGTTCCTCAGGGGGGGATGCACATGGGGGACAGCCAGATCTTTCAAGGCGTGCTGGTGCTTCCCAAGCCGTTGCTTTTTTTCCGATCTGTCCGGGGGTAACTCTTCGATAATGTATTTTTCGCCTGCCGTATTTCCCGCCACCGTGCGGTTCAGGCTGCGCTCCGGGCTTCCGGTGATTCCCGCATCCCCATGGAGCCGGGACAGTTCAAGACCGTACCCCCGGGCCACCCGGTTTAAATATTCAATATCCGTTAAATCGTTCATCGTTTCTGCTGCTCCTGCCATCGTTTTATAAATTCCGGGATACAGCTCTCCTTGGCGAACCTCAGGTTCACCATGGCCCGGGTCATGGCCACATAGATCAGGTTGAATTCGTCCGGTTCCACCCCGGACGGGTTAATGATCTCTCCCTTTTCCACCAGGGGGTGAAAATCATCCATCAAAAGGACATTGGCCCACTCAAGCCCCTTTGATTTATGGGCCGTGGTCAGGGTTATGCCGGCCTCTTTAACCTCCACTGCCCGGTCCGTTATCTGGTCCACAAGGCGTGGAATACGGGAGGTGTATTTCTCAACCATCACGCACAGGCTCATGAGTTCAAGATCCTCCACAGCCCTGGCATAGGATCGTAACGTCGGGAAATCACCAAAACTTCGGATATAGGGATCCGTTACCCTGGCAGATGCGCCGTCGTAAAGGTGGAACACATCCTTGAGCAGGGTGAGCCTGTACCCGCCCACTCCCCCGACAAACCCGATCTTATGCTTTGGGTATAACTGCACCGCTTTGTCAAAAACACCGGCATTGGTTCGCGCAATGATGGTGTAACGGCCGGGATCCCATTTGGGCTTTTGCCCCCGGCGGACAGGGGTGCCGACGATCTTTCGTTTTTCCCCTTTAAAGTGTGTGAGCACCATGTTGGCCACCCGGGCAATGTTGTTGTCAAACCTAAAGCTCTGGGTCAGGTATTGGGTCTGGGAGGCCTGGAGGTGGTTTAAGGTGTCCCGTGCCCCCCGGAAGCTGTAGATCTGCTGGTTGCCGTCACCCACCAGAATAATGGCGGCCGGCACCCTGTTACGGCCGGGTTGGTTGGGGACCGTTCCTGTTTGTGAGAACACAATGGCGCTTGTGACAGGATTAATGTCCTGGGCTTCATCCAGCAGGATGCAGTCATAGTTCAGGACCGGGTTGGATAATTGGTACAATTTCAAATACCCGTCATGGAGCATGCCGATGGTCCCATCGGATCCGTCACACATGAGCCGGCCGAGGCGGTTGGCATGGGCCACAAGGTCCGGCATCCGGTTTTCGTAAAACGCCCTTGCCTTGGCCGGAATATGGCGGCCAGCCACCTTGGGGTCTGCCGATACCAGGTAATTATAGAGGGTATCCATGGTGAACCTGGCATCTTCATAGGTTTTAAGGTCCAGGGCGTCCATGACCTGGTTGGCCCGGAATCCCGGCACCAGCCTCTCCTTGTGTTGAAATCCTTTCTCCCTGAACGCCAGGGCATGGGAGGTGCGGGCCGTCACATTGGGTGGGAACTTCTGGGCCGCTTCCAGTTGAACGCTTTTGTTAAAGGCGATGTATAAAAACCGCATCCAGGGTCTTGCCCGTGCATACTCCACCAGGGTGGTGGTTTTGCCGGTGCCGGCAAAGGCCTTGATCTTAAGAATTTCCCCGGGCTTAAGATCACAGTGAATGATCTTTTTTTGTTCGCTGGTAATTTGAAGCATTGCTGTATTGATTATTCTGCCGCCAGATTATTTTCGTAAAGAACCCTTTTTATTTCCATGGCGGCCTTTAAATCACAGATTGCACCCCATGGAAAGAGAAAGTTCATCCGGATTGTTGGTTGCTTCCTAACTCAGTTCCAATTCCCACAGTTCTTCGGTGAGTTCCTGGCCCCAGATTTGGTGGCTCTTGGTGGTTGTGGCCTGAAAACCAAACCGGTCATAGAGCTGACGGGCAGCTTCCAGGTTGCTCACTGTCCACAGAATGATTTTTTTATAATTCCGGCGTTTACAGAACTCAACCGCTTCATGGAGCAGTTTCTTTCCAAGCCCTTTTCCCCTGGCCTGTGATTCCACCAGGAACCATCGCAGTTGAGCCGTATCCTCATCTGCTTTCACAATGGCAATGGACCCAACAGGGGTTGTGTCTGTCTCAGCGACCCAGAGATGTTCTTTTTGAGGGTCATACTGCATGACAAACTGTGCCATGCCTGCCGCCACATAGGCATCAAACGTGACATCAAACCCGTAGGCTTGCGAATAAAACATGGCATGGCGATAGGTAATATACCCAATATCACCCGGACGATGGGATCGAAGCGTAAACATCTTGGATGGCTGTGTTTGCCCTGTGAAGATTTGTTCAATCGAGTTCATCGCCTTTACAAGTTGTCCCTGTTCCTCTTTAGTGGTACCGGCAAGGGATCTCCCGATCTGCTCATTTGACATCTCCTGGAGTTTGCTGAGTGCCGATTCACCAAGGGATGTTAGCGAAATGACCTGTTTGCGGGTATCTTCTGAGGATTTTTCTTTGCGAATCAGTCCCTGTTGCTCAAAACGCCGTAAAAGGCGGCTCAGTTGTGCCGGATCAAGATAGAGCTGTTTTGCCAGGTCCTTTGCGACAAGGTTGGGCATCTGACCCAGCTCGAATAAAATCCGGGCTTCAGTCAATGAATAGTCGCTTTTCAGAAGTTTATTATCTAGTAAACCAAGGATTTGTGTGTAGAACCGGTTAAAATGACGTATCTTTTCAATATCGTTCATTTCGTTTGCCATAACGTCCCTTCTCCTGAGAAGTTTTCGTTTGTGATTCTGGGGGTACCTGGTTTAATAATTCTCAAGATTGTTGATTTTGTCAAGTGTTTATGTGTGATTGTCAACTATCTGGTTTGTGATTGAGATCCACCGCCTGACGTTACCCATAAATTTGTCGTGTTTTTTATGCCGTGCTGGCGTATATTGAACCCTTTGCCGGACGTGTTTGATTTGTTTTTTACAAGAACAGTTTTCAGGTTGAATTCCTGAATCAGAAAGGTATCAAAGATGAACGAAAATGATTTGAGATTGATCCGAGCTGTAATTGAGATTGCAGGAAATGCCAGAAATAATGGAAATGAGCCTTTTGGCGCTTTACTCGCTGACGAACATGGCAATATACTCCTGGAATCTGAAAACACCATTATTACTGAAAAAGATTGCACCGGCCATGCGGAAGCCAATCTGATGCGACAGGCTTCCCGTAAATATGACCGTGAATTCCTCGCCAAATGCACCCTTTACACGAGCACCGAACCTTGCCCCATGTGTGCCGGCGCCATATTCTGGGGGAATGTGAGGCGGGTGGTATACGGTCTCAGCGAGGAGGGCCTGTATGGGATGATGGGGGAGGGGGATGAAGAAGTTCTTCTTCTGCCCTGCCGGGAAATCCTTGTAAGGGGCAAAAAGCCCATTGAAGTGATAGGTCCTGTACTTGAAGAAGAAGCAAAAAAGGTACATGAAGGTTTCTGGAATTAAGAGGCCTGAACCGTTTGTAAAATCAGCAAATGCAGTCTCCATGGCCCCCAGGGCAAAGTGTTTTAGCGTCGTGGCCGTTTCACAACGGCCATAGCGCTTCTTTTCTTAAGACTCTGACGCAAGATGATAAATTAAAATTCGCCGAATCCTTGTTTAAATCAAAATTAAATCCTATAATAAGCCGGAATTAAAGACCTAAAAAGGGGCGGGTTGCTCCTATTATCAGGTTATCATCGAACACACATACAAATTGTTGAGCAGACGACGTCAGCGCAAAAACGTGAATTGGACAAGGTTCAAAGGTGGAGCCTGTAGCCCTTTCACAATGGGCTCGAAGAACTATAGATCGCACGATTCTCAGTTTGTCGGAAGGGGACATATAAGATATGCCGAACGGAACGGAAGGTATGTTGGATAAGGTGTTGAGCAAGCTTACTCCGCGAATAATTGCCATGGTGCTAATAGTCGTTATTCTTGCGTTCGTGGTTGTAATCTCAATTGCTGTCAACAAAGGCGCGGACATTAATTTATGGGGATTTGAAATTAAGATGAAAGAAAAAAATGACTCCCATGGGCCACCAAAAGTGGTAGGTGGCATGACAGCCCGGGAGTTTGTAGCGACCCTTCCTGTTGAGTTGCGGGGAACGGTTGATGAGTCACGGAATAAAATAGCAACAACACTTAATGAGTCTAAGGATAAATCTACAATCATAGATGAGTTGGAGGCGCGGATCAGGGACATTGAAAATCGGTTGGCGGATACTGATAGGCAACTGGCCCGAGAGCATGAAGAGAAAAATCATTTACTGAGAACAATGGAAGAAAAAGAAGAAAAGTATCTGGATGAGATAATGCGTCTCAAGGATGAAATAACTCGTTGGAAGGTTCCATAAACACAAGGGTTAATGTCGATGAAAAAAAAGATGTCTTTCTCCTTGTTCAACAGCTGTTGCGGAGAATCGGATACTGCGATGGACCTATTGATTCTGATCCTTACAGAGCCCAGGTGGGACTAATCAGTTATAAACAGGTGAAGGGGTTCAAGGGGATAGCTAAGGTTTGTATTGAGGGTGCATCTAACTTGCTTTATGATTGCGAATCCAGTTGGAAATCGGCCAGCGAGTAAATGCACCCCCGTGTCATGAAGGTCAGGAATTACTCAGGTGTATCAGCAAGAACAAGCTTCTCCTCTTTGCTGTTCAGCCTGGTTTTCTCCTCCACCAATAAAAGTCTTGATTGCACGGTGGCCCTGAACTTTTCTAATTTCTGGGGGCTCAGGGGCGTACCCTTGAAGTTCTTAATTGTACTCGGATTAACGGGTTTGCCCTTGATACGTACCTCATAATGAACATGGGGGCCTGTGACAATACCGGTCATCCCAACCTTTGCAATGGTCTCACCCTGATCAACAAACTGCCCTTTTTTTGCAATGAGCTTGCTGCAATGGGCGTAATAGGTCTGGTACCCATTGGGATGTTGTAAAACAATTGTCTTTCCATAACCGCCTTTCCAGCCGGAAAAGATCACCTTTCCGTTGGCTGTGGCAAAGATCGTTGTCCCCATTTTGGCACCATAATCGATGCCGTTATGCCGTTTGTACTTCTTTTTTACAGGGTGGAACCGCCTGATGGAATAGTCCGAGGTTTTGACACCAAATTTCAGAGGTAGCCGCAGGAACATTTTTCTCAATGGATGACCCTGTTCATCATAATATCCGCCATCAAAGAAAAAAGAGGAGAATGTCCCGTTTTCTCCGGCATACTTCGCAGCCAGGATATCGCCATACTTGATAAAGGTGTCATCCTTAAAATATTTCTCATAGAGAACCGTTATCCTGTCCCCCTTTCTTGGGAAAAGAAAAAAATCGATGTCCCAGGAAAAGATATTCACAAATTGATCAACCAGCCTCTGTTTTTCCCCGCCATTTAAAATGGCCTGGGAAAGCGACGACTCAAGGGATATCTCCATTGCCTCAATCTTTTTTTCCGGAATCAGATCATGTCTGGAGACCGTAAAACCGCCGGTTTCATTCCTCTCGGCAACATATTCACGCAAGGGATCAGGACTGTAAATGAATTTTTTAAGTTGATTATTCCCGGCAAGAAAAATCTGGAACCTGTCATCAGGTGCGGCAGCTCTGAAATCAAACGTCTTGTTAAAGGCTTGTGTCAGATTTAAAATTTGAGTGGGGGATAATCCGCAGGATATCAGTTTCCCATAGACGGTATTATTCTTGCCAATCGTCCCCTGGATATCAGGAGCCACATCCATTGTAATTTTTTCAGTTGATGCTTTATCAACAGCAGTGGAATCAGAGGGGAATGGTTCAGTGGCAGGTACCGACGCTGGGGACTCCGTTAAATTACCGTCAACTATCTTGGTTTTTGTTGTGTCCTTTTCGAAGGAAGGGAAAATACTGCTGATTCCAATACTTGAGGATAAAAAAACTGCTGAAACAGCTATGAAAAGCACAATGCATATCAGTTGAACATACTTATTAATCAAATTCAATAGGTCTAACCTCTCCCATGGACACAATTCGAAACCAATAATATCAAAGGTTCAATTCCGGCTGAGCCATTTCATTCAAGTAAAAAATGTTTCCGTCAAAAAAAAACTCCAACTTTATATCAAAATGGCGCTAATAAATCAACACGTTGGGCAGTGGTGGTATTTTTTATAGACCGGCGGGCTCTCCCATTGCTGGTGAAACTGAAGTTGCAAGTCTCTGCAAATATGGGGAATATGGACCAGAGCTTACAGGCATTCACCAAGGGCGGTTTCGATGGCTTCCGGGGTAAAGGGCTTGTGGATAATGTCGTGGAACCCTGCTTCCTTCGCCTGGGTGACGATCTCCGCTTCGCCGTGGGCCGTGATGAGGATCTTGATGATGGGGCTTGGGGATTTGGGGTTGTGCGCCTGGAGGCGGTCCAGGGCCCTGGCAAAGCTGATGCCGTTCATTCCCGGCAGCATATAGTCGATGAGCACGATGTCGTAGCGGTCCTTTGCAAAAAGCTGCAAAGCCTCTTCTGCTGTTTCCAGGGTTTGAATGGCGCACCCTTCGCTCTGGAAAAAGATGGACATGGAGTCCCGGATCCATTCGTCGTCGTCAATGAGGAGGGTTTTTAACTGCCTGAGTCGTTTGAATACATTCATCGTGCCTGTCCCTGGTGGCCGTGTTCCTTTCCGGATCTCCCCGGCTCCTGGGCAAGGAGCCGGGGAAGCGGTTGTGTGTGTGGGGATGACAAAAAACTATGCCCTTGCTTTGAGGATGCCCTTGATCCGGCGTTCGTTGATCTCCTCTACGTTTTTCTGCTTCTTTGCATAGGCCTTGTGCAGGGTGTCCAGGAGTTCGTTCAGCTCGCAGGGTTTCTGGAGAAAGGCAAAGGCGCCTATTCTGGTGCATTCGATGGCCGAGTCGATGGTGCCGTGGCCGGTGAGGATCACGACCTCCAGGCCCTCCTGTTCCGCTTTGAGGGCGGCAAGGGTTTCCTCTCCGTTGATGCCGGGCATCTTGAGGTCCACCAGGGCGATGTCAACGGCATGGGCTTTGACGGCCTCGATGGCCTTTTCCCCCCGGTTCACCGCAGTGACCTTGAAGTTTCTGACAGACAGGCTCTTGGTGATCGAGACCAGAAATTCCTCTTCGTCATCAACGACTAACAGATTGATATTCACGTTATCCATGGTGCTCCTCCTCTTTGTTGAAGTGTGGTTTTATTATTTTTTCGTCAATATCGTTGCCGATCTTTTCCCTGTAAAAGCCTACACGGCGGCTGTTGGACATGATCATGTCGATCTGCCGGGTGTGTAGGCTTAAGTAGCCGAGTATCATGAGGCGGGTTTTCAGGACTTCGGTGCCCTGGCCCTCCATGCGGGCCGTGAGGGTGTCTTCCCTGACCGTGACCGTGAAATCGTAGGTTTCGAGGATCTCCTTGATGAAATGGACCCGTTTGAGCCTGCGGTCGTAGTCTGCGGCGCCTCCCTTGAACTGGAAGCTGATGTAGTCTTCCTCGGCCCGGCCGCTCACCAGGGCTTCCATGGTGGAAAAGTGGTAGCCAAGCCGGGAGTTGAGGCTGCAGTAGTGCTTCGAGATCATGAAGTAGTTCTTGTCCGCGTACTTAGACCGGACACCGGGTACCAGGGAGGGGTTCATGGTGGATCGGAACATCACCGACATCAGTCCCCGGCCGTCCACTGGCGGGGGGCCGTCCCAGGGAACGAGGATGAACCCCTCCCAAAAGGCGAGCATGGGATGGGATGCGATATTGTTGAGGCGGACATAGGGGCCTGTCATAGTTTTGGTGAAGCCGTCGTCCAGGTTGAGGATCCACCAGTTCAGGGGCACATGGTAGTGGAGCTGCTTGCTGGAGTGTTCCGGGAAGTTGTTGGTGGCGCCGAAGTTGAACATCTCGTGGACCGACCGCTCGTGGATGAACCGGGTGATGTCGTGGAAGGTCTTGCAGGAGCCCGGCCGGAACCCGGTGGCGTCGGGATCGATGAGGTTCAGGGGCACGATCAGGTCGCAGGCCTGTTCGAGCAGCCTGAACACGGTGCTCTGTTTCATGGGGCTGGGCCGTGCCGGTTGCTTCTTGGCAAGGATGGCGGGCTGTTCCCCTTTATAAACCGAGCAGGTGTCCGCATCCATGGTGATGACGTCGCCGGGTTCAAGGGTCTCTATGGCGCCCTGGATGTTCATGATGGCGGGCACCGAGAACTCCCTTGCCACATTGGCAAGGTGGCCGGCAAAACCGCCGTGTTCCGAGATGATGCCGGCGGCCCTGTTGAGTAGCGGGGCCCACCTGGGTCTTGCCTGGTCCACCAGAAGGATGGCGTTCTCCGGGAACCAGAGGATGTCCGCATCCCTGGTGGCCCGGTATACAGGACCTGTTGCGGTTCCCGGACTTGCCGTGATGCCTCCTGAAAGCAGGGGCTTGTCAAGGCCGGGCAGATCCGGGGCAGGCGCGGTTCTCTTCTTTTGTTGCAGGGGGCGGCACTGGAGGATGTAGAGCCTGCCCTCCTGGGATAGGGCCCATTCGATGTCCTGGGGAATGGTGTAGTAATCTTCAATGGCAAGGGAGATCCGGGCAAGCTCCAGGGCGGTGTTGTCGTCGATGGAGGGTTGTGTCCGGTCGTTTTCCGGGACGGGAACTTTCTCGATGCCGTCCCCGTGGGAGCAGCGGTAGCGGATGGTTTTTTCGCCGATGTCCCGCCGGGTGATCGTAAAGGGTTGCTTCCGGGAGACCGCCAGGAGGTCAAAGGAGTCGCTGCCGTCCACCACAAGTTTCGGGAGGCCCCAGGCCGAGTTGATGAAAACCGAGTCGTCGTCGGCATTCACAGGATTGCGGGTGTAGATCACCCCGCCTGCCACGGCATCGATCATCTCCATGCAGCCGATGCACATGGCGATGTCTTCGTCCCGGAAGCCCTTGTTGAGCCGGTAGGTCATGGCCTGGACACTGTACTTGCTGGCCACCACCTCCTTGTATACCTGGGCAAAGTTCTCCTGATCCACGTTGAGTTCGCTTCGATACTGGCCGGCAAACGAGCTCTCCAGGCTGTCCTCGCAAAGGGCGCTGCTGCGGATGGCAAGCTGGAGAGGCCGGTTGACGTTCTGTTCAAGCAGGTCCCAGTTCTTGTGTACTGCGGTTTCAAGCCCGTCCAGCATGGCGGCGGTGATGATCTTCTGCTGGATCTGGGCGCTGATGATGTCGAGCTGCTTGAGATCGTCGGCCCCGGAGGCCTGGGTGATGGTGTCGATCTCATCCTGGAGGTCGTTGAGGTGGATGAAGCGCTCGTAGGCCGTGGCCGTGATCACAAAGCCCTGGGGTACGTTGATGTCGAGCTGGTTTTTGATCTCTCCAAGCTTTGCCATCTTGCCCCCCACCACATTGGCCATCTCCTGGTTGATCTTGTCAAAGGGGATGACCAGTCTTTCCTCCTGGATCCTGGCTTTGGGGTGGAGAAGGTGGTCTAACTGGGTGCGGATGGCGTCGAACCGGGGGCCAAGATCCGGGTATTTGTCAGGGGCCAGGTGCTCCATGTTGTTGATCATGGTGAGTACGTTCACGGATATGGCCGTGCAGCAGGTTCTGACAAAGCTCATGCCGAATGTCTTGTCTCCCTTGAGGGCCTGCTCCATCTCGGCCATCTCCTCGAGGCAGCGGTTGTTGGCGTTAAGTAGCAGCTTGAAATGATGGTACCTGGATTTGAAATTAAGGCGCAGCTCTTCGGCATTGGATGGGTTGGGTATAGGGTATGTTTTGAAGAGCCGTCCCAGTGTTTTCTTTATCAGGTTCATCATCTCAAGCTGCCTTTTTCTTTAATGTTCTATCTGCATGCCAAGGCCTTCGAATACGAACATGATGCCAAATCCGTACCAAAGGGTGTAGATCACATAGAAAGCCAGGGCAAACCCGAGCATGGCGGCGCTGGCCTTGACTGATTTTGCCTCGACCTTGTAGTAGTTGTAGGCGGTCTCCACGGCCTTGTGGTTCACCTGGGCAACGATCTTGGCCTCCTTGAACAGTTTCTGCTTTGTCAGCCCCTTTTCCATGTTTTTCAGCAATTGGTACCAGTTGAACAGGATCACCCGTTCATCGGTCAGGTACTTCTGCTGGATCGCGCTGCCGTTGTTGTGGTACATGGCATCCGCATCCTTTAAACAGGCGTCCAGGACCTGGCCCAGGTCCGCCGTAACGGTGAGGACTTTTCCCGAGGTGGTGACCAGGGCGTTGGCCTTTGCCAGCACCAGCTTTGTGGGGGTGATCCGGGCTGTCTTGTCCATCTCAAGGGTGAGGCCCACGGTTTTGCCGTTAAGCTTGGCTGCCTCGGTTTTTACCACGGGAATGTAGTAGGCCGATCCCTTGGACATGGAGTTGAACATGTTGTCCAGGAAGCAGAGTCCGTTTTTGCCATGGTAGATGGGGGAGAATATAAATGCAAGAACGGCTGCAAATGCCAGCAGCATGAACGCTCCGATATAGAATTCTTTCTTTTTTGCTATCATGAGCGCACCTCCTCGCCCCTGAGGGTTTTGATGTTCATGAAAAAGACTGAAAAGACCCAGATCCCGAAGATTCCGATCACCAGGAAGAAGGCCCAGGTGCCGATGGTGTTGAGCATCATCCCGGTTTTATGGGAAAGGGAGATGATCTCCATGTCGGCAAGCTTCACCGGCAGGGCAAAGAGCCGGTTTACGAAGCCGGAGAGGATGGCGATGGCGTAGAATCCCCTGATGGTGGTGTCGTTGACCACCTTGGTCACCATGGCGCCGATCTGGATGCCCACAAGGGAGCCCAGCAGCATACCGATGGCAAGGGTGTAGAAGATGAACCCGTAGATGGCGTACTGGGTGATGGAGGCGTAGCCGGCAGTGAAGATGATCTGGAAGATGTCGGTGCCCACAGTGGTCATGGAGGAGACGCCCATGACATAGACAAAGATGGGGAAGGTGAGGAAGCCGCCGCCCACGCCCATGATGCCTGCGGCAAGCCCTACGAGCCCGCCTGAGAGCACCAGGAAGAGCCAGGAGATGCTTCTGCCGCCCGGGGTGATGTCAAAGTCGAACTTGACCATGGGGGGAAGGGCTACGGACTGGAGCTTCCTGGGAAGGCTTCCCAGGGCGTCGCTGCCGCTGTCGCTTGATTCCTTGCCCGGATTCTTGGAGCGCAGGAAATCGGTGAGGGCGTAGATGCCTAGGAAACCCAGCATGAACACATAGACGCTGCTGATAAAGGCGTCGCTCAATACCGGGTTGAGCTCGTAGAGATAGCGGTTGAGGAGCCCGCCGCCCGTGGCCCCCAAAAGGGCCCCGATCACAAAGACAAAGGCCAGGGGAACGCTCACGTTACCTAACTTACGATGGATGACGCTGCCCATGATCGCCTTGGCAAAGATGTGGAAGAGGTCGGTGCCCACGGCAAGGATCCCCTTGATGCCGGCGCTCATCAGGGCCGGGGCGATGATGAAGCCGCCGCCGGCGCCGATGCAGCCGGTGATGAGCCCTGCAAGCAGTCCCACAAAGATGGAGACCACAAATATCCCCAGGCTGTAGTAGGAGGGGCTGTAGGCGTGGTGGCCGCCGATGAGGTCGGGCATGGCGCTGCCGATGTCATCGGCAAACACGACGCCTCCGATGATGGCCGGTATCAGGAGCAGTCCCAGGATCGCGACCCTTTTTTTGCTGTTGAGGATGGTGTTTGCATTGTTGATTTCCCATTGGGCATAGTGTCGTGATCCCTGGATCATGAACCTGCCCCACTGTTTAAAAAAGTTCATTGTTGTTGCTCCTTTTATCGGTTGTTGACGGGTGTTGTGGTTACCTTTAGCTGTTGTTTGGTGAGTCGCTTTTTTGTATAGGCATCCTCCATCTTGTAGATCAGTTCATTGATTCCCATGGGCTTTGTCATATAGTCAAAGGCCCCCATGTTGATCGCTTCCATGGCAGCCTTAACCGTGGCGTGTCCGGTAAGCATGATTATCTCTGTCAGGGGAGATACCCTTTTCATCTCTTTTAATGTGGCGGTGCCGTTCATACCGGGCAACCGCATGTCAAGGAGGACCACATCCAGGGAAAGATCGCAGGCCATGGCAAGGCCCTCCTCCCCGGTGCCGGCCTCATGGACCGTGTGGCCCCTGACCGCAAGCTGCTTTGCAACGGCAATGCGGAATAGTTCTTCGTCGTCCACCAGCAGGATCTTCATCCCTCGCCTCCCTTGTTATTGTTGTCGTTGCTGTCGTTGAAGTCCGGGGTGCCGGCCGGAAGGGATATGGTGAAGAGGCTGCCCCTGCCGGGCAGGCTCTGGACTTCGATGGTGCCGCCCATGGAGTTGATGATGCCAAGGGAGATGCTGAGCCCCAGGCCCGTTCCCTTGCCCGCCTCCTTGGTGGTGTAAAAGGGGGTGAAGATCTCCTTGACCTGGTCCGGGGGCATTCCGTCCCCCGTGTCCTGGATCATGGTGATCACCTGATCTTTTTCACGGCTTGTGGAGATGGTGATGGTGCCGCTTTCCGAGATGGCATCCTCGGCATTGTTGAGAAGGTTGAGGAACACCTGGGAGATCTGGTCGGCATCGATGCGGATTTTGGGCAGCTGGGGGGCGTAGTTTTTCACAAGCTCGATGTCGGCAAGGTTGAACCGGTGTTTTTTCACCCCGATGACCACGTTCTCAAGAATCTCGTTGATGTCGTGGAGGCCCTTACGGGGCTCGTTCTTCCTGCCAAAGTCCAGGAGCTGGCGGGTGATGCCGCTGGCCCTGAAGGCGGCGGACTCGATGGTGTCAAGCTCCCCCAGGATCGCTTCGGGTCTTGAGTCAAGATTGAATTCCGGGTTGAGCATATCCCTTACAACCCCGGTGGTGGAGGTGATGATGGCAAGGGGGTTGTTGATCTCGTGGGCCACCCCGGTGGCAAGCTCGCCCACGGAGGCGAGCTTTGAGGCGTGGATCAGCTGGGTCTGGAGCTGGTGGCTCTGTTCGGCTATCTTCTGGGCCCGGTTCATGAGGCGGCTCACCGTGATCCAGATCACAAGGGCCAGGAACAGGGTGATGAGGGCCAGGTTGACCATCATCATGTTCCGGGTCTTGTACATCTGGGCATGGATGATCTTGAGGGGCTGGCTGATCACCAGGGCCCAGTGGGTCTCCATGAGCCAGGCATGGGCCGTGAGCATGGTGCCGTTTTCATCATGGATCTCGTAGATGCCGGCACTCATATCTTTTGGAGGGAGGTACCTGGAAGTCTCCAGGAGATTTGCCTTTAAGGGATCCACCAGCTGGTAGGTGCCCCTGGCGTTCACCAGGGTGGTCTCCATCTCCTTGCCCTTGCCGATGGAGCGCAGGAACATGTAGAACTTGTCCGGATCGATGGTGGCGCGCATGATACAGAGGCTCTCGCTGACGGTCTGCTTCACGGCAATGGTGAAGTGGGGCTTGTTCCTGAAGCCAAGATGGATGTCGGTGATCACGTAATCCTTTTTCTGGGCAACCAGGGTGGTGAACCAGGCTTCGTGCTTGTAGTCCTTGCCAAGGAGGTTGGGAAACGGCCCTGCATAGCCGGTCTGGATCCCCTGGCCGTTGAGGAATCCCACATCCACAAAGGCGTCGCTGTGGTGGTTCAGGTTCTGGAGGTAGAAGAGCATCTTGTCTTCCTTGGGTGCCGGGGTGAAATCCCGGGTGTAGAAGAGGTTCCGAAGGTTCATTTCACGTTCCCGCAGGAAGAGATCCACCGTGTTTCTCTGGCTCTTTGCCAATGCCTGCATGTTGAGCTTGCCTGTTTTTTTCAATGCAGCAGTGAACTGGAAATGGAAGTAGAAGGAGAGCAGTGCGTGGGGAATGATAAAGCAGGCCAGAACCCCGATTCCAAGGCGGAACTTGAGCTGGTTGAAGTAGTTTCTCGTTTTGAGGAGATTATCTGAAATTCTCGGGTTCACCGCTGCATTGGTTGGGCTGTTATTTTTTTTCCCAAATATGGTTGTTCCCATGGTCATCAAGTTTCCTTTGGTTCAATGTTGTTACCGGGAACTTGTTTCGCAATTTGCGTGCCATGGGCGAAAAGTTTAAGTTAAAAGCATAAATGTTTGAAATGATAAGGGAAATATTTTCAGGTGCGTGGGGGTGCCCATGGGGGGGCATGCGGGATTAGAAGAATTTAGAAGGGGGGATAGAGAAATTGCGAAATCATCCAAACCGGCAGGGAGATGTTGCTGTAAATACACATCACCCTGCCGGATTTTCTATGCTGTTCCTGGCATTTAAAACGTATTGGTATGCACAAAATCGGCAACAGGCCTATGGGTTGGGACATGTCCTTTTTGTGCCCTGTAGCCCATGGGGATCAGGGTGACGACTTCAACACCGTCCGGGCAGTTAAGAATACGTTCTGCTTCTTCAAGATCATACCACCCGACAACCACAGTGCCCAGTCCGAGGGAATGTGCGGCCAGGCAGAGGTTTTGGGTCATCAACCCCAAATCATACATGTACCAGTCGCCATGCTTGTTGACAATTTTGTCTTCAATATAGCCGGAACGTCCCTTGCGGGCACAGACGGCAAGTAATCTAGGCGCATCGGCAATGGCCTTATACGAAGGGTTCTTTGGCGGAAGGGTGGCCTGCAGTTGTTTACGCAGTTTTTTATCCTGCACGTCAACAATTTCCCAGCACTGGGTATTTCCCCAGGACTGCGTCCCTTCAATAACGTTGTACAATTTCTCCATCGTTTCATTCGTAACAGGCTGGTCTGTATATCTTCTGATGGTTCTACGCTGCATCATGGTTTCAATTGTCGGATTCATATTGTCCTCTTCTTTTTTATCTTCAATCAATGCCGCTTTAACCCCCTCGTAATGTTCCGGTTTGATGTTGAATTTTACGAGTTGATTGATCCTTGTCATTTCCTGCTCTGTATTTTTTAAGTTCGTTAAATTTTACACCACAGGGAGGATAAGGCAAATTAATAGTTGTCATGTTAATCATAACTGGATATTATTATTGCCATGGTACCCATAGATCTTGACATAAACATGCTGCGCTGCTTCAAGGAAGTGGCTGAAACAGGAAGTTTCACCCGGGCCGGAAATAATATCGGCTTAACACAAGCCGGTGTGAGCATAAAAATCCGCCGGCTCGAAGAGCGGTTAAGCGCAAAGGTGTTTAACCGAACGAGTAAAAATATTTCACTTACCCCCGAGGGTGAAATCTTACTGGACTATTCAAGGCGGATCTTATCCGTTCACGATGAAGCCGTCAGCCGGTTAACACAGCCCGAGGCGACCGGCCGCCTGCGCATTGGGCTCATTGACTATTTTTTACCGGAACTGCTTCCCGGCCTTCTCATTCAATTCAGAAAACAATATCCCAATGTCCACCTTGAAGTTCATAACGAGCTGGGTACCGGCCTCATCCCTTTGTTTGAAAGGGGTGAGCTGGATTTGGTGGTGGCGGGAAAAGATGACTACCAGGAAAGCTCCCGGGTCTTTATTCAAGAGCCTTTAATCTGGGTTGTGGGTAAAGATACAAACCTCTTCCTTCCCGAAACCATGCCGCTTGCATTGTTCCCGTCACCCTGTCTTTTCAGAAAACTTGCCATTGAAAGCCTGGAAAAAGCCCACCGTAAATGGGAGATCGTCTACACCGGGAACTCCACTGCGGGCATTCAAGCTGCCGTGCAGGCAGGAATGGGGATCTCTGTTTTGCCCAGGGGCGCATTAAAGGACGGTATGAAAAAAGCACCCGCCCAACTGGAATTGCCTGAATTGCCCATGTACGCCATGGCTCTTTTCATTGATGAACAGAAAAAAAACGACGTCAGAGATGTTTTTATCACCTACTTGGAAGCCGAGCTTAACAATCGTATCCGTTGAACAGGAGATGGTTTTTTAACGGTGGTTAGGGCAATTGCGAAATAATCAAACAGGGATGTGGATCACGAATCCCGCTCCCCCGAGTCGGCTCTGGTAGACCTCCAGTTTTCCCTTGTGGTCGTTGATGATGCGCTGGCAGATGCTGAGGCCGATGCCGGAGCTGTTCTTGGTGGTGTAGAAGGGGTCGAAAATCCGCTCCCTGTGGAACTCGGAGATCCCGGGGCCGGAATCCTCCACCCGGATGGTGACTGCCTTGCCGTCCGCGGGTTCGGTCCCGTCCGCGGGTTCGGTTATGACGGTAATGGTTTTGGCGTCAGGGGGCAGGGCTTTCATGGCCTCGGAGGCGTTGGTCATGAGGTTGAGCATCACCTGTTCGATCATGTGGCTGTCGGCGTTGCACCGGGGCAGGAGGTCACTGAGGCTTGTTTCCAGGCATACGCCGCTTTTCCGAAGGGTGACGGCGGCAAGGTCGATGGCGTTCTGCACCGGGATATTGATATCCAGCAGGGTGGGCTTGAGGTCGCCGGGTTTTGAAAAGTCGATCACCCGTTTGATCACCGATTCGATGCGGTCCGAGGCGCTCTGCATCTTGGTGATGATCTTTTTCTCGGTGTCGTTCTCCCGTGTGGCGTTATATTTCTCAAGGGATTTCAAGTAGATGTTGATGCCGGACAATGGATTCCGGATCTCATGGGCAATGCCTGCGGCAATGCGGCCAAGGGAGGTCATCTTGTCCTGGATTCTCAGGAGGTGCTCAAGCTCCCTTGGCTTGGTCATGTCCATGACGTTGAGAAGTACGGCGGGTTTTCCCTGGAATTCGGTCATGGCCGCCCTGCAGAAGACCGACTTGATGGTCTCGTTTTTTTCCAGGGGGGAGCGGGCGCAGATTCGGAAATCCACGGAAAGGGTGGTGAACCCCCTGCGGGAAATCTCCCTGTAGAACTGCCGGGTTTTTTCCACGTCATCGGTGTGGATCATGGGGTCGCAGAACAGGGTGGAGGAGTCGGACAGGGACCCGAAGATATTCCTGTATTCGGGATTCTGGAATACGATTCGTTTTGCCTGGAGGATGGCGATGCCGGTGACCGCATTGTTGGTGAGATCCCGGAACCGCTGTTCGCTCTCCTCCAGGGCGATCCTGCCCTGTTTGCGCTCAATGACCTTGCCGATTCTCACGGAGATGGAGCGGATAAGGTCTCTCTCCTCGTCCAGGAACGCCGGGGGGGCAACCTTGTCGGGTTGGGGAAGATAGCACACGGTGAGCACCCCCACATCGTCCTTGTCCACCAGGATCCGGTTCTTGAGCCTTGGGGAACTCTCCCTGAAGTTGGGGGTGCAGAACCGCTGGCCCGTGGGGGCAAGGAACAGCTCTGCCGCGGCAAGGCTTGAGTACTGCATGGAGGCCGGGATCAGGTCGATGGCCTTTTGGAGGATGGTTTCAAGGCCCAGCTCCTGCTGCTCGATGATCCGGGAAAAGCTGTGGAAGTAGTTGAGCTCAAGGCTCCTTTTTATAAGGGCCGTGGCGGTCTTTCTGTGGAGCTTCTCCTGGTTGATCCTGTGGAGGCCGGCTGCGATGTTCTCACCGATCTCGGCGAGGAATTCCACCTCGGTGTTCACGGACACCACCTCGGTTGGCATGGTGACAAAGAGGATGGCGTGGAGCGTGCCCTTGAAGCCCAGGGGCATGAGGATGGAGGCCCACCTGTGGCAGCCCTTGGACAGGGGACAGGCCGCGCAAAGACCGGAATCCTCGGTGAGTACCAGGGGTTCCATATGGTTGATCACAGCCCGGATGCACCCGGGGGTTGGTTTCATTGCGAAGAACTCGTTTGCCGGCAGGGGCGCTTGTCCTGTGCCGGAAGCTGTTTCCAGCCTGAGGTTATTATTAAGGATGCCCAGGCTCACATCCTTGTAGAGCCGGGAGTTCTTGAGGGCCTTGCAGACACTGGTAAGAAGCGGGTCAAGGCGGCTCTCCTTTATCAGAAGCAGGCTCACCACTTTAAAGGTTTTAGACACCGAGTCCGGTGTGCGGGCACGACGGGTGGTCAAGGGCGGCCTCCTTCTAATCCATGAACTTTTTCCTGCGGTAGCGAAAGGTGTGGTGGTTGATGTTGAGGAGCTTTGCCGCCTGGCTTTCGTTGCCTTTGGAGAGTCTTAACGCCTCGCTGATATAGAATTGCTCCATCTGCTCCTGGAGAAGGGAGAGATCCACTCCGTCAGGGGAGAGGGGGGGGAACAGGGTGCTTGCGCTTGCCTTGGCCGGGTCCCTGTCCGGTTCGGAAAATCCCATGTCCCCGGGGGTGAGCTTTGATCCCTTTGCTACCAGTACGCCCCGCTCCATGAGGTTCTTAAGCTCCCTGACATTTCCGGTCCAATGGTGGGTGGTCAGGCGTTCTTCAGCTTCAGGAGAGAACCAGGTGATGTTTTTGGAAAACTTGGTGTTGAACCGGTCCAGGAAAAAGGCGGCCAAGGAAAGGATGTCCGAGCGCCGGTCGTTCAGGGAGGGGATCTCAAGCTTGACCACCCCGATTCTGAAATAGAGGTCCCGCCTGAAACGGTCGGTTTCGATCATCTCGTCAAGATCCTTGTTGGTGGCCGACACGACCCGGGTCTGGACATGGTGTTTTTTGGTGCTCCCGATCCGGTAGAACTCCCCTGTCTCAAGGAATCGCAGCAGGGCGGCCTGGGCCGGAAGGCTGAGATCTCCCAGCTCGTCCAGGAACAGGGTGCCGTTGGCAGCCTCCTCGATCAGTCCCTTTTTGCCCGCCGGGTTGGCCCCTGAAAACGCCCCCCGTTCGTAGCCGAATATCTCGCTTTCAATGAGGTCCTTGGGGATGGCCGCACAGTTCACCGTTACAAATTTGCTCCTGAAGTTGGGGCTTCGGTAGTGGATGGCGCTTGCCACAAGCTCCTTGCCCGTACCGGTCTCGCCCAGGATGAGAATGGGTGTGTCCGGGCTCTTGGCCACCATCTCCACAAACTCCAGCATGTCCTGGATCACGTCGCTCTCCCCGATAAAGCAGGGCAGGTTCTCCTGGATGAACTGCTCCTGGAGGTGCTTGACCTCCTTTCTCAGTTTAACCGTCTCCAGGGCATTGGCGATCACAAGCTCCAGTGTGTCGCCGTGGAGGGGTTTCACCAGATAGTCATAGGACCCGGATTTCATGGCCGAGATCACGGTGTCGATATCTTCAAATGCCGTGATCATGATCACGGGGATCCCAGGGTGGGATGCCTTGATCTTTTTAAGAAGATCGATGCCTGAGATGTCGGGAAGGCCGATGTCAAGCAGGATGAGATCCGGAGGCGCGGTGGATAGTGCCCCAAGGCCCTCGCTGCCCGTGGCAAAGGTGTGAACCAAGTAGTCCGGCTCAAGGATAAGGGTCAGGCTGTCCCGGATGGTCTCTTCATCATCGATGATAAATATCGTATAGGGATCCATGGAAAGGTAAATACCCTTTTCAAGTGCCAAAATCAAATGTTTAATCGAGAAAAAACATCCTGCTTTGAAAAGTGTCAGCTTCTTTTACACATTGTAAACAAATCACTGAAAATCTTTGGGAAAACAGGGGGCATTGCCCATGCCCCGTGGGGGAATCTGCCGTTAAACCCGGAACCGGGACGACCTGACCGGTTGGCACATATCTTGTTACGTTAGAAAGCAGGAAACCTGTAGCATTGAGTAAAAGTTGAGAATTGAGAGCTGAGCAAAAGTTTACCATTAACCAGAAGGAACAAGAGGGGTAACATAGATGGGCACACTCAATTTAAACCGGATGTTCAATCCGGCATCCGTGGCAGTGATCGGGGCCAGCGAGCGGGTGGGCAGTGTCGGCGAATCCGTCATGGGAAACCTGGTGGGCAAGGGGTACCAGGGTAAGGTCTATCCGGTTAATCTCAGGCATGGTACAATCATGGGAATTAAAGCATATCCCCATGTGCAGGCGATTAAAAGGGAGGTGGATCTTGCCGTTATCGCAACCCCCATGGCAACGGTGCCCGACATGGTTGCAAGCTGCGGAAAAGCGGGTGTTGCAGGGTGTGTGGTCATCTCGGCCGGGGGCAAGGAGACCGGAGCCAGGGGGGCAAAGACCGAGGCCGCCATTGTTGAGGCCGCCAGCCAAACCGGGATCAGGATCATTGGTCCAAATTGCCTCGGCATGGTCAACACCGCCATCGGTCTTAACGCAACCTTTGCTTCCCAGCATCCCCTGCCGGGGAAGATCGCTTTCCTCTCCCAGAGCGGGGCGGTATGCACCTCGGTGCTTGATCTTGCCATGCGGGAGAAGGTGGGGTTCAGCCATTTTGTGAGCCTGGGCTCCATGGCGGATGTGGATTTTGGCGACATGATCGATTACCTTGGCACGGTCAAGGAGGTTGAGAGCATTGTCATGTACGTGGAGAGCATCACCAACATCAGAAACTTCATGAGCGCGGCCAGGGCCGTGTCCAGGATCAAGCCCATCCTGGCGCTGAAGGCGGGCAGGTCCGAGGTCGGTGCCCGGGCGGCCGCCTCCCACACCGGTGCCATGGCAGGGGATGACGCAATTTACGATGCCGCCTTTAAGCGGGCCGGTATCCTCAGGCTCGATGATTTCCAGGAGCTGTTCGACTGTACCGAGTTCCTGGCAAAGCAGCAGCGTCCCAAGGGGGCAAGGCTTGCCATCGTGACCAATTCCGGCGGCCCCGGGGTGATGGCGGCGGACGCCCTTGGGGCCCAGGGCGCGGAGCCGGCCGCCTTGAGCGACGAGACCATTTCAAAGCTCGATGCCATGCTGCCCCCCAGCTGGAGCGGCCAGAATCCCGTGGATATCCTTGGGGACGCCTCCCCTGAAACCTATGTCAATGCCGCCAGGATCTGCATGGAGGCCCCGGAGACCGACGGCCTGCTGTTGATCTGTTCGCCGGTGGGGATGTATGATCCGTCGGCCCTTGCAAAGCCCCTGGCAGAATTTTTAAAGACCAGCACCTGCCCCGTGTTTACGGCGTGGATCGGCGGTACCCATATCGACAAGGCCCGGATGATCTTCAACGAGGCCGGGGTGATCACCTACGACACCCCGGAACGAGGGGTTCGGGCCTTCATGAACCTCTACCAGTACGGGAAGAATATCGAGATGCTCCATGAGATTCCCATTCGCAGGGACAAACGGCTTTTGATCGACCGGGCCAGGGCCGGGGAGATCATCAACATTGGTTTGGCCGAACCGGACAAGGGCCTGACCGAGGTGGAGGCAAAGGATCTGCTCCGGGCCTACGGCATCCCCGTGAACCGGTGCGACCTTGCCGAAACCGGGGAAGAGGCCGTGGCCCTTGCCCGGGAGATGGGGTTTCCCGTGGCATTGAAGATCTGCTCCAGGGATATCCTCCACAAGTCCGATGCCGGTGGGGTTCAGCTGAATCTTGGGGACGAAACCATGGTGGGTCAGGCCTTTGAGCGGATCCTGGCGGCGGCCCGGAACTATGATGCCACTGCCCATCTCCTCGGTGTGACGGTCCAGCCCATGAACCCCGGTGCCGACTATGAGCTCATCATGGGGGCCAAGCAGGACGATTCCTTCGGGCCGGTGGTGCTGTTTGGCATGGGCGGGGTGATGACCGAGGTGTTCAGGGACACGGCCATGGGGCTGCCGCCCTTGAACCGGCCACTGGCAAGCACCCTCATCAACGGCACCCGGATCTCAAGGGTGCTTGACGGGTTCCGGAATATCCCTGCCGTGGACCGTGGTCTGGTGGAGGAGATCCTGATCCGGCTCGGCCGGCTGGTCACGGATTTCCCCGGGATCGACGAACTTGACATCAACCCGGTGCTTGTGAGCCAGGGCGGCCTTGTTGCCGTGGATGCCCGGGTGGTGGTCAAGCCTTCAGCCAAGGTTGCGCCCGGCCATCTTGTGATCTCCTCCTACCCCTGGGAGCAGGAGGCTGAGGATCTTACCGTGGACAATGATCGGATTTATATCCGGCCCATCCGGCCGGAGGATGCAGGTCTCATGATCGAGCATTTCAACGCCCTGTCCCCAAAGAGCGTTTACCAGCGCTTCTTCTTTCCCATGAAGCAGCTCTCCAAGTGGATGCTCATCCGGCTGACCCAGGTGGACTACGACCGGGAGGTGGCCCTGATCGCCCTGATCGATACCCCGGACGGGCAGAAGATGGCCGGGGTTGCCAGGGTTATCAGGGAAGCGAACGGAAAAAACGGTGAGTTTGCCGTTGCCGTGGCCGACCAGTGGCAGGGCAAGGGCATTGGCGCATCACTCTTGAAGCGGTGTCTCAGAATTTCAAAGCAAAAGGGGCTTGAGACCGTTTGGGGGCTTGTGATCGCGGAGAACAGCCAGATGCTGAAACTAGGTAAAAGACTCGGATTTGAGGTGGCAAGGGTTTCCGGCTCCTCGGAGTATGAGTTAAAAATTGACCTTTCAACCTTTAACTAAGCGAGGCATTATGATGGAGTATAAAGCTGACGAACAAGAGAAAATATTGGTTCCCGTGGACGGATCTGAACGGTCGATGAAAACCATTCGCTACATCGCAGGGTTTGCGCCTTTCAGCAACATGAAGGTGGTCCTGTTCAACGTGTTTCACAAGATCCCGGAATACTACTGGGATCTTACCAACTCCCCCATGATGAACGGCCGGGCCGTGCATATGGCCTCCTGGGAGCAGCAGAACCGGCAGACCATCGACCGGTTCATGGAGAAGAGCGTTGCCATACTCAGGACCGCAGGCTTTCAGGCGGAGGACGTGGAAGTCAGTATCCGGAACCTTGAAAAAGGGGTGACCCGGGATATCATTGCCGAGGCAAAGAACGGTTATGTCGCGGTTGTAGCAAGGCGGCGGGGATTCACCAAGGTGCCCGGTATCCTGATGGGCTCTGTGGCGGACAAGCTCATGACCTCCCTTGATTTCGTGCCCCTGTTTTTTGTGGGGGCCGAACCCGTATCCGATAAGATCCTCATCGCCATGGACAACTCTGAATCGGCCATGGATGCTGTGGCGTTTGTTGCAAGGACCACCGGAAAGAGCGATTACTCCGTGACCCTTGTCCATGTTGTCCGGGAGGACGAGATCTTTTCCGACGACTATTACGGGGCCGACGGCGTGGGGCGCAACACCATGCTCAAGGTGTTTGAGGATGCCAGGTCCCGGCTGACCCAGAGAGGGTATAACCATGACAATATTCATCACAAGGTGATCACAGGGGCCGGTTCCAGGGCCGGCACCATCGCAAGGATTGCCGACGAGGAAGACTATTCCACCATTGTCATGGGCCGCCATGGGGTCTCCAGGGTCAGGGATTTCTTCCTGGGACGGGTGAGCAAAAAGGTGATCCATGCCGCCCACAGCCGCACGGTCTGCATCGTATAATCCCGGCTGTAAGCATAGGGGACGGTTCTATGGAAGCGTCCCCTTTGTACGGACGCCTGGATCCCGGGGGAGCCAGGCGATGTTTTTTATGCGCGAATTCTTTTGGACAGGTCCCGGGTGAGCATCAGCACCCGTTTGGCTGAGTCGAGATCGATGGAACCGGTGCCGCAGCTGGGGGTGATGAAGGACTGGGACAATAGGGTTGCCCGGTCGATGCCGATGGCTTCCATCTGGGCGATCTGGGCCTCAAGCTTTTCGCCGAGGGTATCGCAGGTCTCCTTGGCAATGTCATCTGCATTGTCCGTGGGAACGATGCCCCAGGCAATGATGCCGCCCCGGGCGATGAAGTTCTTGATCTTCTCGGGGTAGAGGATGAACTTGTCAAAGTAGGAGTAGGCATCAAAGTTGATGATGTCGATCGTTGAATCCAGGAGCAGGTCCCACTCGGTGTTGGCGCACACGTGGATGCCGGTGAGGCCGCCCTCTTCATGGACCGCTGCCATTACTTCGTTGATGGCCTCGGTCACCTCCGTACGTGACACCGTGATAAAGGCCGAGGTGCCGAATCCCGCAAGGGCCGGCTCATCAAAAAAGATGACGGGGGTGAGGTTCCTTGATGCAAAGGTGCGGGCCTGCCATTTGGCGTTCATGGCAAGGTGCTTGATGGCTGCGTCCCTGAGCTGGTCGTTGTAGAAGATGGCCCTGCCTTCCTTGTCCGTGACGCTGGTGGCAAAGGTGAAGGGACCGGTGACCTGGCCCTTGAGGGCCTTGAAACCGGATGTGTCCTGGTCCACCTGGCGCATGAACTCTTTGAATCCCCGGCCGGTGGCAGGGGTCAGGCTAAAACGTGAATCGTCCAGGCTTGCACCTGCCTCGGTTACGGCCAGGTACTCCTCGTAAAAGGCGAGGTATTCGGCGTCAAAGGTGTCGCTTTCTTCGTTGATGTAGAGCTTGCCTTCGGGCGATTCGGTAAATCCCGGCATCCCTGGAAGGAACTGGGCGGCCATGCCCTCTTCCAGAAACATGGGGAGTTGGGCCCAGAGGGGAACTTCAGGGGTGAACTCAAGGATCAGCCGGGTTGCTGCGTCATGATCTTTCATGGGCAGGCTTCCGATGAGAAGGGGAAGTGCGTCTGCTTTAAAGTCTGTCATAGTGTCAACTCCTCATAAGATCGGTGGGGTTTGAGACCGGGTCTTAAACCCCACCAATATAATATTATCGCTTCTGTTTGGAAAGGATCTTTTTCCTTACCCTGACGGTCAGGGGGGTGACCTCAACAAGCTCGTCCGCGTTGATGAAGTTCAAAGCCTGCTCCAGGGTCAGGGGTTTAATCGGCGCACAGGTGGTGGCCTCATCCTTGCCCGAAGCCCGCATGTTGGAGAGTTTCTTCTCCTTACAGGGGTTGACGTCAAGATCACGGTCCTTGCTGTGCTCGCCGATGATCATTCCTTCATAAACCGGGGTGCCGGGGGTGATCATCAGCCGGCCCCTGGGCTCCAGGTTGTAGAGTGCGTAGGGGACGGACTTGCCCTGGCGGTCGCTCACAAGGGATCCGGTTCGTCGTGTGGGGAACTCGCCCCGGAACGGCTCATAGCCTGAAAAGATGGAGTTCATGATGCCCGTACCCTTGGTGTCGGTCAGAAACTCGTCCCTGTATCCGATGAGGGAGCGGGAGGGAGCTGAAAACTCCATGTTTACCCGGCCACGCTTGTTCACAAGGTTGACCATCCGTGCCTTTCTGATGGAGAGTTTTTCCGTAACAACACCGGTGAAGGCCTCTTCACAGTCCACATAGAGGCGCTCGACAGGCTCCATCTTCTCACCGTTTTCACCTTCCTTGAAGATAACCTCGGGACGGCCCACGCAGAGCTCAAAGCCTTCCCGTCGCATGGTCTCGACCAGGATGGCCATCTGGAACTCGCCACGGCCCTTGACCTTGAATCTGTCCCTTTCCACGGTGTCTTCAACGCTGATGGCAACGTTGGCCAGGGCTTCTTTCTCAAGTCGCTCCCGGATCCGGCTGGACTGGACAAGTTTGCCTTCCATGCCTGAAAACGGGGAGTTGGTGATGGTGAACATCATGGTGATGGTGGGCTCGTCCACGGCGATACGGGGAAGGGCCTTGGGGTAGTCCTTGGTGCAGACGGTGTCCCCGATCTTGAAGTTGTCGGTGCCGGAAACCACGGCAATGTCGCCGGGTTCAACATGGTCGGCAACGGCAAGGGAGGCGCCGTCATAGGCCTGGAGGCTGGAGACCTTGATCTTCTCGATCTTGTCGTCCGCGCCCATGAGGACCAGCTCATCCTTGGAGCTTACCTGGCCGTTGGAGATCTTACCAATGGCAAGCCTTCCTGTGTAGTCTGAGTGGCCAAGATCCGATACCAGCATCTGGAAGGGCTCATCCGGGTCATAGCTGGGTGCGGGAATCTCGCTGAGGATCTTTGAGAACAAGGGCTTCAGGTCTTCTGAATCGTCTTCCATGCTCGGCTTTGCCACGCCGTCCTTTCCAATGGCGTAGAGCACGGGGAAGTCGATCTGCTCGTCTGTGGCGTCAAGATCGATGAACAGGTCGTAGATCTCGTCCAGGACTTCGTCTACCCGGGCATCGGGGCGGTCGATCTTGTTGATGGCAACGATGATCCGAAGGCCTGCGGTCAGGGCCTTTTTCAGGACAAACCGGGTCTGGGGAAGGGGACCTTCAGAGGCATCTACCAAAAGGATGGCGCCGTCCACCATGGACAGGGCCCGCTCCACCTCGGCGCTGAAATCGGCATGGCCAGGGGTGTCGAGGATGTTGATCTTGATGTCTTCCCATATAACGGAGCAGTTCTTGGCAGAGATGGTGATGCCCCGCTCCCTTTCAAGGTCCATGGAGTCCATGATCCTGTCATCTACTTCTTTGCCCTGGCGGAACATGCCGCTCTGCTTGAACATGGCATCCACAAGGGTGGTCTTTCCATGGTCAACATGGGCAATAATGGCAATATTTCGAATGTTGCTGTTTTGAGCTGTGTTCTTCATTTAAATCTATTCCTTCTAAGACGTGAGGAGAACTTCATCGTTTTCAAAGTCTCGTTTTTTGATTTCACTAAACATTTCTATTAAGCGTTTTTTGGTCAGTTGCTTCTTGGCCTCTTGTTTTACATCGATTATTATTTCTCCCTGGTCCATCATGATGAGCCGGTTACCAAATTCGATGGCGTGGTTCATGTTGTGGGTCACCATCAGTGTGGTAAGGCCCTTTTCATTGATAAAGCGTTTTGTAAGCGCCATGACAAGTTCGGCGTTCCTGGGGTCAAGGGCGGCCGTGTGCTCGTCAAGGAGCAGAATATCGGGATTGGATGTGACGGTCATGAGCAGGGTCAGGGCCTGGCGCTGGCCGCCGGAAAGGGTGTTGACATTCTCCTTGAGTCGCGATTCAAGGCCCATCTCAAGCTGTTTAACCTGCTCCTGGAACGATTGTCTCATGGTGCGGGTCAGACTGATCTTGGGCCACTTGAACCCCTTGTTGCTGGTGATCATCATGTTGTCCTCCAGGGTCATGTTGGAGGCGGTGCCGGCCAGGGGATCCTGGAATATCCGGCCAATGGCTTTGGCCCGCTTGTACTCGGGATCCCGGGTGACCTCTTTTCCCTTGATCAGGATCTTTCCCTGGGTGGGAAAGATGCTTCCGGAGATGAGGTTGAACAGGGTGGTCTTGCCCGCCCCGTTGCTGCCCACAACGGTGATGAAGTCGCCTTTTTCAACCTCAAAGTCGAGGTTGCGGATCACGGTCTTTTCACCGGCCGTGCCAAGGCCGAAGGTCTTTTGGACCTTTTCGAGTCTTATCATGACCGGTTCTTCTCCTTTTTGTTCCTTATGTTTGCAGCGGCAAGGGAGATGATGATGAGGATGCCGGCAATGAGCTTGAGATCGTTGGGGGTCATGTTGATGTAGTAGCCGTAATAGCGTCCGAGATACATGATCGCCTTGAACAGGATGGTTCCCAGCACCACCCTCAGGGTGAGGATGGAGATGCGGTTGGACCTGAGCAGAAACTCCCCGAGCATCACAGAGGCTAAGCCTGACACCACAATGCCCTGGCCCAGGTTGACGTCGGCAAACCCCTGGTACTGGGCGGCAAAGGCGCCGGAAAGCGCCACAAGCCCGTTGGAGAGGCCCACACCAATGGATTTGAGGATGGCGGGGTTCACCCCCTGGGTCCTTACCATCTGTTCGTTGTTGCCAAGCGCCCCGAACATGAGTCCCATGTCGGTGATGAAAAAGAGGTCCAGCCCTTTTTTAATCAAGATCACCACAAGGAGGAAGAAGATAAGGGACGCCCATTCCGCAGAGATAAATCCCTCACTCCATGCATGGATCTTTGTCAGGACCGTCTCCACCCTCAGGAGGGGAAGGTTGGCCCTGTTTGACAATATCCGGATGTTGACCGAGTAGAGCATGGTCATGGTGAGGATGCCGGCCAGAAGGTGGGGGACCTTGAGCCGGTTGTGGATCTCGGCCGTGGTTACCCCGGCCAAGACTCCGCCTGCAAAGGCCAGCAACAATCCTGTGACCGGGTTGACACCCTGGTGGAGACAGGCGGCCATCACCACCGCTCCCATGGGAAAGGAACCGTCAACGGTCAGATCGGGAAAGTCGAGGATTCGAAAGGTAAAAAAGACCCCCAGGGCCATGATCGAGTAGATCAGCCCTTCAACAAATATTCCTTCTATCATGGTCGCTCTACTTTCTCGTGGGTTTTCCGTTTTCGATGATGGTGTTGGCCGAGGCGATAACGTCTTCGGGAAATACCAGGCCCAGCTTTTTGGCTATATCTTTGTTGATCAACAGATCCACATCACTTGGGTCTGTCATGAAGAGAGTGGGGATATTTTCGGGTTTTTCACCCTTGAGGATCCTTGCCGCAAGATGGCCGGTGGCTTTGCCCATCTTGTAGTAGTCAAATCCCCAGGCAGCCAGGACATCGTTGTCCGCAGCCGAGCTCGGGTCGGCCGACATCACCGGTATCTTGTGCTTCATGGCCACCGTGGTGACGGCGGAAAGGGCTGAAAATACGGTGTTGTCATTGCTCAGATAGATGCCGTCCACCCGGGATGCGATGGTCTGAACCGCCTGCATCACCTCGGCTGAGTTGGTCACCGTGGTCTCAACAAATTTGATGCCCATCTCCCTGCACACCTGTTTGGCGATCACAGCCAGGGCAACGGCATTGGCTTCGCTGCTGCAGTAAACATGGCCCAGGGCTTTGAGGGGCTTGATCCGGTTTAAAAGTTCGATCTGTTCCCGCACAGGGGTCATGTCCGAGGTGCCGGTCACGTTCTTCTCCCCTTTGTCCGTGGATCCCACAAGGCCTGCGCCCACGGGATCTGTCACGGCGCAGAAGAGCACGGGGCTTTTTTTGATGGTTCCCACCAGGGCCTGGGCCGTTGGGGTTGCAATGCCCACGGCAAGGTCGACTCGCTGGGACTTGAACTTCTGGGCAATGGAGGCGGCCGTTGCAAGTTCTCCGTTGGCGTTTTGAAGGTCAAACCGTGCGTTGGGGAAATTCTCTTTTATGCCGTCCTGGACACCGGTTTCCAGGGCGTCAAGGGCCGGGTGGGCAACGATCTTCGAGATTCCGACCAGGACAGAGTCCTGGGCCGCGGCTGTCGAAAAAGCGGAACAGGCGATCAGAACAGCGGCCACCATCGTTGTAACTATGGTTTTCATTGACTACTCCTTGTTGTATTTACTCTTGCTCCAGGCTTACCAACCCCGGGGTCAATCAAAAGTCTTTTATTATATACTCAGACGTCTAAAAAGCAAGAAAAATTTTGTATTTTCAGGATTTTAAACCGGTTGCGGCCCTTGGGCATACAGGGTGGATGCGATGTGAAAAAGAACCACGGAGGCTGCATTGGCAACGTTGAGGGAGTTCTTCCTGCCGAACATGGGAATGTGAACAACATCATCGCACACCCGCATCACATGGGAGGAGATCCCATACTCTTCATTGCCCATCACAACCACCCCCCGGCCATCCCAGGGATTGTCATTGTAGGGCTTGGAGTGCTTTGCCGTTTCAACGGCCGTGATCCTGTACCCTTGGGTCTTCATATCCAGAAGGGTCCCTGCAAGATCCCGGGTTTTTGTGTGGGGCATCCAGCTTGCTGCACCCATGGAGGTTTTTTGCACCAGGGGATGTTCCCCCCCGGGGGTGTTGCCAAGGATCAGGGAGGAGAATCCTGCGGCATCACAGCTCCTGAAGATCGATCCCACATTGAAAAGGCTCCTGAGGCCGTCCAGGGCCATGTGGAAGTCGAGTCTCGGAAACCCGCTGTTTTCTTCCGGCCTGTCATCTGTCTCTATTGCCGTCAGAAGGTCCTGGTCTTTGGGAACAATTCCGGAAGCGGTCCGCTCACAATGGATGGCGTCGGATACAAACTCAAGCCAGCCCCGTTGGTCTTTGGGAGGGGGCAGGGTCGGGGGAACGGCCTGGCACCACTCCATTACCTGGGTGTACTCCTTTGCAAAGAGCTCAAGGCTTTCCGGGCCGACCCGGTTTGTTGAAATCTTGTGATATACTGCTGAGAGCCATTTGATGATCCAGCGGTGCCGGCCCTGGGGGGTAAGGGATAGAAATTTTTTTCGGGTAAATGAAAAGCTGAGCATCCTTGGGAATCCTTTTGTGAAATATGGCTGTATTGAGAGCCTTATAATCGATATCATGAAATCGCGCAATGTAAAAAAACATAGACTTTTCCGGGGGATCTGAATATAAGTTAGCCATTAGAAGAAACATATTTGTGGATCAAAGGTAAGCGAGAAAATGCCCTTAAAAACAAAGGTAGTCCTGATTCTGTTACTGGTCTTTTCCCTTTTTGCCTCGTTGAACTATGGCATCCATCACCTTATCATCCTGCCGGGTTTTAAAGCGCTGGAGGTAAGCGAGGCAACAAAGGATATGGAGCGCTGCATCAAGGCGATCAGGGAGGAGATCCACCATGTGGACATCCTCTGTCATGATTGGGCTGCCTGGGACGATCTCTACGACTTCACGGCCTCACCATCCCCCGGCTTTGTTGAGAGAAATCTCAATCCCGATACCATGGTGAATAACCGGTTGAGTCTTGCCTGCATCATTGACATTTCAGGCAAGTTCAATTTCTGCGAGGCATGGGATCTCTCCCAACTGGATAAAACGGTGTTGACCGCTCTTCCCGAAGGCCTGCTGTCCCTGACCAACGCTTTTGCTTCCTCTTCCTGGAAAAAAGAGGATCTCTCCGGGGTGAAGATTACAGGGCTATACAATAGTGACAGGGGGCCGATGCTGATAAGTCTTCGGCCGATCACCACATCCAGAAACCTGGGACCCGTCCGGGGGGTGCTGATTATGGGCCGGCTTCTTGATCCGGTTTCCATAGGGCTCCTGGCTGAACAGGTTGAGATGGATTTCAGTATCCGTGCCATGGAGGGGGACGGGTTGACCCGGGAAGAGAAGGAGATCTCAAGAACCCTTGAACCTGATGCGTTTCGTACAGTAGGGAGGGGCGAGGGCGAGCCTCTCCTGATCTATTCCCGGCTGCCGGATATCGGCGGCGGCCAGGGGTTCCTGATACGGGCAGAGATTCCAAGGCAGATCCTTGCAAAGGGAAGAAGCACCTTTTTCTACTCGTTGACACTGATATCCATTGTTGGACTGTTTATGGCTTTTCTGGTTGTTTTTATCGTGAGAAAGGTCGTGGTATCCCCCATCATGGTTTTGACCGATCATGTCCTGGGGGTTGCAAAGACAGGTGATCTCTCCACCAGAATTCGATTTTCCCAGAACGATGAGATCGGCACCCTCGGCAGGGAGGTGGACCGGATGCTCGAGCAGATGGAGGGTCAGGCGGCCGAGCTTGCCGGGGTGAACGTAACCCTGAAAACCGACATTGAAAAGAGAAAGCGTGCGGAGCGGGAACTCAGGGAAAGCGAGGAGCGGTTTCGTATCCTCCACGAGGCCTCCTCAGGCGGCATTGCCATCCATGACAAAAAATGCATCATCGATTCAAACCAGGCCTTTTCCGATATGACCGGATACGAGCCCCGGGAATTGATCGGCATGTCCGGATATGAGCTCATCGCCCCGGCCTGGCATGATTCGGTGCGGTCCAAATTTGCCTCAGACTATGAAAACCCCTATTGTGTCGAGGGCATCAGAAAAGATGGTTCCACCTATCCCCTTGAGCTTCAGGGCAAGGCCATCCCCCACAAGGGGCGCATGTTACGAGTGGTGGAGTTCAGGGATATCACCTTCCGGCAAGAGATGGAACAGAAGCTGAAGAGTGCCCTGGAGGAGCTTTCAACCATTGTTGAGAACAGTTCGGTGGGCATCATGTTTCTTAAGGGCGGGCGGATCTTGTACAAGGGAAACCAGCGGCTTGCAGATATCCTTGGTTATGACACACCCGAAGAGATGGTGGGGTTGAGCATGACGGCGCTTCATCTCTCCGAGGAGCGGTTCAACGAGTATGGTGAAAAATATTTCAACCGGCTGGTCCATGGGGAACAGATCCAGGTGGAGTATCAGCTCAGGCGCAGGGACGGCTTCCCGGTCTGGTGCACCCTTTCCGGCAAGGCCATTGATTCGGCCACCCCGCCGGATCTGTCAAAGGGGGTGGTCTGGATGGTGGATGACATCACGGAAAAGCGCCTGTACCAGGAGAAACTCAAACAGGTGGCCACCACCGACTATTTGACAGGATTGTGTAACCGCAGACATTTCATGGCACTTGGAAAAATCGAAATAGAGCGCCAGAAGCGATACTCCCCTGCCGGTCTCTCCCTGATCATGCTGGACCTGGATCATTTTAAGATTATAAACGATACCCATGGCCACGAAATCGGGGATCTGGTTTTGAAGACCTTTGCCTATATGGGTCGGAAGGCCCTCAGGGATGCGGATGTGTTTGCCCGGGTCGGCGGAGAAGAGTTTGTTATTCTTCTTCCGGAGACCGATCTCATGGGGGCTTTTGCCATTGCCGAACGGTTCAGACAGGCCTGTGAACGAAGTTCAGTGACGTTGGACAAGGGCGGGATCTCGTTTACCGTGAGCCTTGGGGTCGCAACCTGGAACAGCAGCATCAAAGAGATCGAAGAGCTGATGAAACATGCGGATCAGGCCCTGTACCGGGCAAAGAAAAACGGGCGCAACCGGGTGGAGTGCTACAAAAAAAATCGATAAACACTAACGTTTGTTGGGGGGGCGGCCGATACGGATATAAGGCAACGCAACCCAGAGAATAAAGGAGTGTTTACATATGAACAGTATCTCACCGTACTCCCAGGCATTGGCCGGACATGGCAATCCCAACCGTTCCATGGCTGAGACAGGTTTCCGCTCCTCCCAGCGGCACTCCCTGGCCGCATCCGAAAGCAGCAATGTCGATCTTTCCCTGAAAACCAAAGAGGGGGATATCGTTACTATCAATGCGGCATCGTTTTCTGAGCTGAACGCGTCCTCCTATGACCAGAGCGGAAAGATTGTCAATGGTTCATCAGAGATCCAGTCCCATTATAGTTCCAGAACCATGACCCTTGAATCGGGATCCTCCTTTACCTTTTCGGTAAAAGGCGACCTCAGCGAGGAGGAGCTCGATGATATTGAAAAGATGGTGGGCAGCCTGGATGAGATCCTCGAAGAGATGGGGGATGGCGACATGGAGGGTGCCGTTGAAACCGCCCTTGGCATGACCGGGTATGATACTGTTTCAGAATTTTCCGCAGATATCAGTATGCAGCGCTCCTACACCATGATGAGCGAGGTCTCCCAGGAGAGCTATTCCAGGATGCCCCAATCCGGCTCAACACCCCCCTCATCAATTGTTGCCGGCCAGGCGGAAAACCTCATGGACAGAATGGTGAAAATGATGGAAGAGAGCGAAAAAGAGCTCCAGCAGAAGTCTCAACAACCCATTGACCAATTGTTTGCCCACCTCCTCAAGCCGGTTGAAGGTAAAGACCAGCAGGAACGTCCAAAATTCCAGATTTTGGCGGATCTCCGGGAGCGGATGCAGGATTACTTGTCCACAACATTTCCTGATACCCTTGGCGAGGTGTCTTAGTAATATTCGGAAATGAGTTCAAAACCCTTCTCTGGCTGATTCGTTCGACAAGGTCAAAGGATTTCGGCCAGAACAACGGTGATGTTGTCCCTGCCGCCATTGGCGTTTGCCTGGTGCACCAGGGCCCCGGTTTTTTCTTCAAGTGTTGCTGAACTGCTCATCAGGGTCTGGATCTGCCCGGGGTTCACCATGTCTGTGAGCCCGTCAGAGCAGAGGAGGAAAAGATCCCCTGGAAACACCTTGCCCTTGATAATGTCCAGGCGGGGATGCTCCTCAATGCCCACTGCCCGGAGAATCACGTTTTTGTAGGAGTGGTCCCTGGCCTCTTCAGGAGTGATCAATCCCTGGTCCAGCTGCTCCTGAACCAGGGAGTGGTCCGTGGTCAGCTGCTTGAAAGAGTGGTTTCTCAGGCGGAAGCTGCGGCTGTCCCCCATGTGCCCCAGGACAAAGCCGTTCGGGTAAAAGGCGATCAGCTCGGCCGTGCATCCCATGCCCCTGCAGCCGGGATTGGCCGTTGCATATTCCAGGATGGCGGCATTGGCCCGCTGGAAGCTCTGGCGAATCAGGTCCGGGGCGTTGGAATCGGTCAAAAGATCCGGACCGGTAAACGAGGTCACGGTCTCTTCGACAAATAGCCTGCTTGCAATCTCTCCGTTTTTTGCTCCTCCGATGCCGTCTGCCACCAGGCAGTAACCCCGCTTTTCTTCGATGAAAAAGGTGTCTTCGTTGTTATTGCGCATCAGGCCCGGGTCTGTCTGTCCAAACAAGTGTATCTGTGTCATCGGTCTCAACCTTTGGGTCGGGAGAGTTATTTGTTTTTGAACCGGTCGGCCATGAATTCGGCAAGATTGGATGCGTCAAACGAGATTTGAAGCTCGGATTTCAGGCTGACCAGATCGTCATGGAGCTCTTTTGCTGTTTGGTATCTGCGGGCCTTATTCTTTTCCAGGCACTTGGCAATGATAGCCGCCAAGGGTTTGGGAAGGTCGGCCCTCAATTCCGTTACATCCGGGATCTTCATGGTGGGAATGGTTCGAATGGCCTCCAGTTCGTTGGAGAAATTGTAGACCCGCTTTCCTGTGAGAATCTCATGGAAGATAATGCCCAGGGAGTAAATATCAGCCTGGTGATCCACCTCCTTGCCTAAGGCCTGCTCAGGGGAGAGGTAGGAAATTTTACCCTTGATGACCCCGGCCTGGGTGAAGCTTGGTTCACTTCTGGCTTTTGAGATGCCAAAATCACTGATTTTAACCTCACCTTTGAAGGAGATCAGCATGTTCTGGGGGCTGATGTCCCTGTGGACGATGTTCAGGGGCTCTCTTGTGTGGGCATCCTTTTTCGAGTGGGAATAGTGGAGGCCTGAACTGATCTTCTGGACCAGGAACAGGGCGAGCTCCACGGACAGTCCGGATTTCTCATGGGCCATGATCTCTGCAAGGTTTTTTCCGTTGACATACTCCATGGCAATGAAGTGGAGGTTCATTAATTTAATCAGGTCAAAGATCTGGACGATGTTGGGGTGCTGGAGCATGGCGGCAAGTCTTGCTTCCCGGATGAACATGGCCACGAAGTCCTGGTTCTGGGCCAGGTGGGGCAGGATCTTTTTGATGGCGACCGTGCGCTTGAATCCGTCTTCCCGGACGTAATCGGCAAGATAGAGTTCGGCCATACCGCCCTGGGCGATTTTTTCCTTTAACCGGTAGGGGCCGACGGTCTCCATACTTTCAAAGGCTTCAAGCTCTTTGGCAGCCTTATTCCTGAGATGGCGGTCGGTGATGAAAACCAGGGCCAGAAAGAAGATGACGCTCAGGGCCAGAATGCCCAGGAAAACCAGGTTATGACGTGTCGCAGACTTGCCCAGAATTTGGGCGTCAAGCCCGAAAACAAGGGCGCCGATCTTAATTTTTGAGTAGAAGAGCTCCTTGGAGAAGAGGATGGTTTTTCCATATTTGGGAAGCACCCCCTGTTCCACGGTCACTCCGTTCTGGATGGTGATTTTTCTTTTCTTTTCGGGCGCTTCCATCTTAAGATTCATGGCATCAGGGTCGCTGTGGGCAATGACCACCCCTTCGTGGTCAAGAATTCCTGCAAATACCGGAGCGATTTTCTTTTCTAATTCCCCGATGGAGACGTTCAGGGTCAGGATGTCGTTCTCCAGCAGCGGGGCGCTGATCTTTTCCGCCATGGCGGTTGCCGCGATAACGGCTTTGTTCAGGAACTCCTGGCGAAAGTCTTTGGCCGCGTTGCGGACCATGAGGGCGGACAGAACAACCACTATCAGCCAGATAACACCATAGACCGTTAACGGTTTCCTGTTCCTGTGTAGGAAGGTGTTCTGCAGAAGGGTGCCGGTTACACTCTTAAATGTTCCGGTTGTCACCTGTTTCGCCCATGTCATGGTTGTTGACACTTTGTCGGTCACGGACATTGACTTTCTCCCGGTTAGTTGGCGATGAGTTTGTTGATGATTTCAGTACACTGCATGACGATTCTTTGCTTTAACCAGGTCATCTCCTCGACCTTGCTCAGATCGTTCAACAGAATGGGTGCTTTTCTGTCGACCGTTGTCCTGAGGACTGGAAATTGGTTCAGGCTGAACAGTGCAAACTCTTTTGAGGAAACGTTGCTTTTTTGTCCGCACAGGGGGCAGTTGATTGCAAGATGGGTTGAATCCGGCTCCTTTGCAGCGCCTTTTTCAAGAAACAGGGCCTTGAGCTTTAGCCACAGGGGCAGGTCCATCTTCTTTTGGATGGTGACAAAGATCGCGAGTATCAACACCAGGGACAAAAAGGCGGCTCCCAGGAAGAGCTGTCTTTTCAAGGTGACCTTCCGGGTGGCCAGGGAGATGAAGATCTCTCCTATACGGGTTCCGGAAAAGGTGACTTCCGAAGAGAAGTTGATCACGGTCCGGTTGTTTGTTTCCGTCGCTCTGGAGTATTGGACATCGTCCAGGACATTCCATCCCAGCTGGTTGAGGGTTAAAAACTGCTTCTGATCCGTGTAGGCGATGAGCTTGTTCTTGTGGTCGATGATCGAGGCGTACACGACACCGGGACGCGTTGAAACCTCTTTCAACAGATCTCCCAGGCGATCTGTGTTCTTCTCGAGCAGGGGCAGGCCTGCCTGGCTAGCAATGTCCTTTGAAATAAATACCCCGATCCTGGTCAGCTCTTCCCGGCGATGATCGTCTTTCAAAAAGAGAAAAACATAACAGAGCGTGAAAAAGATAAACCAGATGATCAGGGCTGAGAGTAACCTGATGGTGATGTCCTTGTCCGGAGCGATTTTCTTTGTGAGTGTCATTGAAACGTTCCTTTTCGAGGGTTGCCGCGCTGGACCGTGGTGAAAAATTCCTTCCCGGTCGGTTATTCCATGGATATCCCTGGTGAAACAGTGTGAACGTTGGGTTCAGACTACCCGTAAAACCGTATTCATGTCAAGTTTGTTATTGTTTGTGGTATCCCGGCCGCGCGAATTGTCCGTAAAACCGTTGAGCATGGCTTCCGGAGGTTGTTTCGCCGAAGGGTTCTTTTTTCTGGACATGGACCTTATCTATGGCTATTGTGATTAACGGTGTTTCTGTTCGGTTTGATGATCACGATTTTCCAGGAGCGATATAATGGTGTCTTTCAGGCGATCCTGCCTGGTGGTCTTTGGGGCCCTGTGTCTTGTTCTGTCGGGGTGCCAAACAGGTTCGCCACCGGATGGGGTCAGGTTCCGTTCGGATGAGTATCTCTTTTACAGAATGGGAAACAACGATACCCTTGCCTCCCTTTCAGAGCGCTTCTGGGGGGAACCCGGTAAAGCCTGGCTTATCCGGGAGGTCAACGGCAATACCGATTTCAGGCCCGGGAATCTGGTGATCGTTCCCCTTAAACAGACAAGACCCGGCGGATTGTACGAAGACGGTTTCCAGGGCGTGCCCATCCTTTGTTACCACAAGTTCGGTAAAGGAAAAGCATCCGGCATGAACATGCCGGCCCATGTTTTTGACGAGCAGATGCGTTACCTCAAGGACAACAATTACCATGTGATCTCCCCGGACGATCTCCTGGGATTTCTCGATTTCAGGCAGCAGATACCGAGGCGTTCCGTGATTATCTCCATTGACGACGGCTACCGGTCTGTCCGGGATGTTGCCTGGCCCATTTTGAAACGATATGGTTTTGTCGCCACCCTTTTCGTATATACCGATTACATCGGCATTTCGTCAAAGGCGCTGTCCTGGGACGATCTGAGGGAGATGAAAGCCGCCGGATTCACCATAGGTTCCCATTCCGTCGCCCATTCAGACCTGACCCGGCCCGGGATAAACGAGACCGGAGAGCAGTTCCTTGGCCGGGTGAAACACGAGCTTGCGACCTCCAAAAAGATCATCGACAGGGAACTTGACCAGGATACGATTTTTTTCTCCTATCCCTTTGGGCGCTCCAATGCCGGGACCATTGCCATGGCAAAGGCTGCGGGATACAGGATGGCTGTTACCGTTGAGCGGGGAACCAACCCCTTTTTTTCAAATCCCCTTGATTTAAGGAGGGATATGATATTAAAAAGAGATATGCAATCTTTTGTATCCCGGTTGATAACATTTAATTCTGTTTCGTTAAGGTGAAACGTTATGAAAAAATCGCGTTGTGCTGTTTTCTTGCTTTTCGTTCTCTTTATCCTCTCAGGATGCGCCTCCCTCACCGAAATGCAAAAAAAGCTGACCGGTGATGATGCAAGTCTTTTTCAGCAGCACATGGCCACGGGCGAACGCCTTGAAAAGGAGAACAACATTACCAGCGCCCTTAGAGAGTACAAGCTTGCCTCAGCCATCGATCCGGGAAGTGATATCGCAAGCCGGAAGATCAAAGCTGCGGAAAAGCTGTTGCAAAAACGGGCTCAGATCCATTACGAAAAAGGCGTTGGTCTGGACAAAAGGGGAAGGTATGAAATGGCCAGGAAAGAGTACCTGGCCGCCCTCCAGAACTGGCCGGGTCATGCCGGGGCAAAGAAGCGGCTGACCGCCGGCATCGTGGAAGAGGAGAGGGAATATATCGTTCACACCATCAGGCCGGGTGAGAGCATCTCCCGACTTGCCATTCGCTACTATGGCGATTTTAAGAAATATCCCTTGATCGCCAAATTTAACGCCATGAAGAATGCCACCCGGGTACGTGCGGGACAGAAGGTCAATGTTCCCGAGATCGATGGCATTTCGGTTGCTGAGCTTGAAAAGCGACACGCTGCTTACCTTGCCTCCCTTAAAAAAGCCAAACCAGTAATACCTGAGAGCGGGACCCTGGCCCAGGAAGAAAAACCAGAGCCTCCCGGGGGAACGCCAGAACCTGTGGATAGCCTCAAACCTGTTGATGAAGAGGAGCCTGTTGAACCGGTGGCAACTGTCCGGGACGAGATCCTGTCTGATGACATCCAGGGCGACGAGGTTCAGGCCGATGAAACCCAGGCCGGCGGGGTTCTGGTGGACGAGACGCAGGCAAGCGAAGCCATTCAGGAGCTCCCAACGCCGGAATCCGGCACAATGGAAGATGCAGGCGTGGCCGGTGAAGTCCCCCAGGAGCCCCTGGCCATAGTCGTCCCGGAAGATATCCAACCGCCGGTGCTTCCCCGGGAGAAGTTTGACGATGCCGGGATCTACCTTGCCCAGGGCATAGAGCTCTTTGAGCAAAAGGAGTATAAAGATGCCATCCTGGAGTTTGACCTGGCAAAAAAAGCAGATCCCGACAATCCAAAGGTCCTGGATTATCTTTATCAGGCCCATTTTCAGCAGGGGCTGATCCACCATTCCAGGGATGAGTTCCTGGAGGCGACAAAAAGTTTCGAGGCGGCCCTGGAAAACAATCCCAACTGCGAAAAGTGTTCAGAGTACATGACAAAATCCCTGGATACCTATAAAGAGAAGCATTACACCATGGGGATTCACCACTTTGGCAAGGAGCAGCTCAAGGAGGCCATTGCCGAGTGGCAACTGGTAAAGGATATCGACCCCGGATACAAAGAGGTGAGTCCGAACCTTAAAAAGGCTGAAATGCTTTTTCAACGGCTGGAAACGATCAAGCAAAGTGACAATTGATGAAAACCGTACCCAGGATTATTGTTCAGCTTGTCCATATCCACGGTCCCCTCATGGGAACCATCCAGGAGTTCAGTGAAACTGCCATCGAGATCGGGCGGCACCCCTCCTGCCAGCTCAGCTTTCCAAGGGAGCTTGCCGTCATTTCAAGGCGGCACGCCAGCATCAACCGGGAGGGAAACCGTTTTGAAATTATAGATACCAGCACCAACGGAACCTTTTTGAACGGGCAGCGGGTCTCCCGTGGCTTTTTAAAGGACGGCGATGTGCTGATGTTCACCGAAGGCGGCCCCAAGGTCAGCTTCCTGACCCGGGTGGAAGAGGGGAGCGCACCGGTTGAGGTCAGTGTGCCGTCCCAACCGGCTACCGTTCCGGCCCCGGCCCAAGCCCCCGCTCCGGTCCCACCTTCAGCCCAAGCTTCACCTCCGGCCCCGGCCCCGGTTTTTCCTCCCCCGGTGGTCCCGCCGCCAAGCCAGGTTAACGGCATTTCCGTGGAGGTTGTCATGGCCCCCCTGGTGATCCAGTACGGTCCCATGCTCCAGTCGTTCAAGGAGGTTCCCATCATCGTGGGCAGTGGCGCCGACTGCGATGTCGTACTGGACCATCCCATGGTTGTTGCCCGTCACGCCCAGTTTTTTTTCAGCCGGGACAGCTACTGGATCAAGGACCTTACCGGTAAAAATCAGGTGAGGGTCAACAACCAGCCCATTGAAAATCAGGCTCCCTTGAATCCGGAAGACCGGCTTTCCCTGACTTCCCAGGGGCCGACCTTCCGATTCCTTGCCGGTGGTCGGTTTGCCGAAATTGCCGAGCCCAGGGCGGAGCCCGAGCCTCCCGACACGCCGGAAAAAGAGCCGCAACCGGAAAAACCCCGCTCCCTGTTCAAGAAACTCTTCAAATAGATGAGGACCCCAAGGGCCAGGGGCCGCTTTTTTTCTTGAATAATCCGCTTGAAAGGCTGTATCATACCCCTTTTTCATTTTTAAAGGGGGATGGGTGCTGAAAAACAGGCTGATTGTTATACTTATTTTTTTCCTGCTGCTGGCAGCTCCTGTTTCGGCTTTCCAGGTTTCCCTGTTCGTTCCCCGGGATGACACTGCTTTCTGGGCTTCCCTTGTCCGGCTGACCCGGTCGGCCGCCGGTGATCTTGGGGTGAAGCTTACGGTCCATGATGCCGGCAACCGGGGAGATACCATGCTGGAACAGGTGAGAACAGCCTGCAGCCAGGGCACGGACGGCATCATCTTCATGAATTACGAAAATCTCGGCAAAGAGATTCTCAGGGTCTCGGGCCGGTTTAAGGTGCCTGCCCTGCTCTATAACACAGGGTTTGCAGACCCCATGATGGTTCCACGGAAACAGTTCCCGTTCTGGATCGGAAGCATTACGCCGGATGATGTCAGGGCAGGGGGCTTGCTTGCCGAGCGGTTGATCGATATTGGGAAAGCGACCGGGGCGGATAAAATCCGCATGGTTGCCATCCAGGGAAATCCGCTGGAAAAATCATCCATTGACCGTGTACAGGGGTTGAAGACGGTTGTTTCAAACCGGGACGATGTGACCCTGTATGGGATCGTGGAAACCGGAAAAAGCTGGAACCGGAAAAATGCCAGGGAGGTGTTTGAGTCAACCTTTCGCCGCTACCCCGATATCAATACGGTGTGGGCGGCCGGGGATGATATTGCACTTGGGGTGATGGATGCCGTAAATGAGATGGGCATTGGCCGGGACAGGGTCGTGACCGGCGGAATCGATTGGAGCGACGATGCCGTAGGGAGCATTCGATCCGGTGAAAACAGGGTGAGTGTGGGCGGCCATATGTTCGAAGGTGCCTGGGCTCTGGTCCTGATGTACGATTATCTGAACGACATGGATTTCTCACAGGAAAATACCGTGTTTACCACCGGGATGCATGCCATAGACAGCAGTAACGTGGATCAGGTGGCCGGCTTCCTGGCCGACAGCTGGGAGCGCATCGATTTCAGGAGTTTATCCAAATATCAAAATGACTTCCTGCTCTATGGGTTTGATCTGCTCCATCTTATCGACACCTTTTATCCCAGTGCAGGCATGTTAAAGCTTACCGACCGGGAGCGGCAGTGGGTGGCCGGACATCCCGTGATCCGGCTCGGGATAGATCGTAACTGGCTGCCGTTTGAATCCCTTGATCCGGAAGGCAGGTATGAAGGAATTACGGCCGACTATGTTAGAATCCTTGAAGACCGGCTTGGAATTAATTTTGTCTACTCAAGGGAGATGTCCTGGTCAGACACATTGAACGCCATGGAAAATCGCCGGCTGGACATGATTGCCGCCATTGCTGCAACGGCCCAGCGACAAAAGAGCATGAGCTTTACCCAGCCTTACCTGACGTTTCCCCTGGTGGTGATAACCAATGAAAATGTGGATTTTATCGAGGATCTGAAGGCGTTGGGTGGGTGGCCGGTTGCCGTAGTCAGGGATTATGCGGAACACGAAATTATCAGGGAGAATTATCCGGCCATTGATATTCATCCTGAAGATACCACGGCAAAGGCCCTTGGGCTTGTGGTTGAAGGAAAGGCCTGCGCCTATGTGGGAAACCTTGCCACGGCCAATTATGCCATAAAAAAGGAGGGGATCACCACCCTCAAGGTCTCCGGTACAACGCCCCATGGAGTTGAGGTCAGCATGGCGGTCCGCAATGACTGGCCGGTTTTTGCCTCAGTGGTTCAAAAGGCCATCGACTCCATCTCAGACAAGGAACGGGACACCATCTACCAGAGGTGGATCACCCTGCGATATGAGCATGGGTTTGACTATACCCTGCTCTGGAAGGTGCTGCTTGCGGCCGTTGTTCTCCTGTTGGCATCCCTCTACTGGATCAGGCGCCTGTCCAGCCTGAACCGGAGACTCAGAAATGAGATTCAGGTGAGAAACCGGGTTGAAGGCGAATTGCGCAAGGAAAAGGACAAGGTTAAACTGCTTGCTGCCATGGATCCCCTGACCGGCCTTTTTAACCGGCGAAAGTTAAAGGAGATTTTTCCCCTTGAAATTCGCAGGGTCTGTCGCACTGGAGAATATCTTGCCTTTGCAGTCATGGATATCGATTATTTCAAACAGTACAACGATTGCTATGGTCACCAGATGGGGGATGATGTCCTTATCCGGGTGGGAAAGCTCCTCCTTGAGCGGTGCAGGAGGGCCACGGATTATTCCTTCCGCCTCGGGGGCGAAGAGTTCGGCATCCTGTTCTCTACCCTTGATCCTGACCAGGCAATGGTCTTTGTCGACGGATTGCGGGCCGCCATCCAGGGGTTGGCCATGGAGCACCTCAACAACCGGGTGGCAGATACGGTTACCGCATCCTTTGGTCTTGTGGTTTCAAACAATCCTTCTGACATGGCGTCCATGTACAAGGCCGGGGATCAGGCCTTGTACCGGGCCAAACGAGCCGGTCGCAACCGAACAGAGATGGGGGGTGATTACGTGAAATCGCCTCATTCCCCTTGACTACCAAGTAATATCTGCTGCCTGAACCCCGGCGCGCGCACTTCAAAAACCGGGTGCCCCGGATTCATCATGGCAAGCTCTATTGCGGCTTCAGCCCGCTGTATCTGGAATCCGCTTCCAAGTACGTGGTGAAGCTGTTCAATGGATATCGGTTTTCCCAGTAGATACCGTTTGCCGCTTTGAAAGGATTTTTTGTTTTGGCTCCACCACTGTTCAATCAATTCAGCTTCAGGCCATGGAAGATCTTCATCCGGATCCATCTCCACATTCTCATCCTTGGCAGTTTCCGTGGGACCTGCCTCAAATCCCTGGGGCCATTCACCCTCAAGATCTTCATCCGCGATATCCACTCCGGTTATCATTGATAGGGATTCCCCGGCAACCCTGGCAAGTTCCGGATTTTCCATTGCCTGGATAAGCAGGGGAACTGCCATGGGATCACCCAGGACTCCGTAACCTTTCAATGCAAGCCGTTGCAGCTCTTTATGCCTGGAGAGATCCTCTAACCAGGAACAGGCATCATGGAACGCCATGTTGCGAAGGGCCATTTTGCAGGACTTTTCCGAATATACGTCTCCTTGCCCGGCAATACTGCGTAACACCGGAACGGAAGCGGGAGCTTTAAACAGTGCCGCAGACCAGGCGGCAAAAAAACGACATTTTTTGCTCCGGTCGTTCAGGTGCTCAAGAAGTGCTGGCAGGAGCTGGTTCAGGCCAAGTTCTCCCACAGCCTTGAGGGCACGGGATCTCAGCAGAATATCCTCATCCGGTAAAGCATTTATCAATGGCTGCCCCGGATTACGCCCATGTACAGCTGATGCCGCAAGACCCATGCGTCGAAGAGCCGGGGCGTTAGCAGACAGTAAATGTTGAACCTGCCTGTTTACCTGATCAAAAGGGAGCCATCCAAGGGCTGAAATTAAACCAAGGGAGAGTTCATATTCACTGATTGCTGCTTCAATAACCGTGTGAATCCGTTGTTCATTATCTCCTCCAAACGCAAGCAGGGATGCCGTAAACAGTTCACCTGCCTCTTCCCATGCAAGCTCATTCTTTACGATCTCCCAGCCTTCGTCTCCAGCAATGCGCAATCCGTCGATATGTGACTCAACGCGGCTGTCAAGGTGGGCCAGATCGGACAGTGAATAGTGCGGTTCGTGCACCCCATGGTTCCGCAGGAGCCAGAGAAAGGCTGCTTCCTCGGCATGCTGGAATATTATTTCAGGTATTATTGTCATGATGATCTTTCTTGGTTTTTACTTATTATCCGGAAAAATATATTGGGTCCACTTTTTTTCGTCAAATTTTAAACAACACTCTCCGCCACACGTTCAGGAGTTCACTGTTGTCGCTTCCATGCGATAGAAATTAAGGGTCCTTTAACCGGTATTTCAACCTCATTGAGTTGATTTTGCTTCGCCCTTTTCTCCGGGTATATATATCCCCTTATCCAATGGCGCTGCCCCTCAGCAGAACATCACAAAACGGCTTATGGGGCGCATAATCACTTTCACGGCGATCGGGCTGCATGCCCATTGTATAGCCGGTTTCCATGGCTGTTATGTGCTCGAGTCTCATAGTTAATTTATCTGTACCGATCCGCCCTTGATCCTGTTTACGCCTGAGGAACGATTCAAAAGATATGCGCCCCGGATAATCACCTTGCCGGCTTTTGTCAGGGTGATGCTTGACCTGCCGCAGCGAAGCACGATCTCCTCTTTGGCCGTGAAAGCGATTTTCCTGCCGTCAACCAGCACCTCTTCCGGTTTTTCCCTGTCAAGTGATATAGCTTCCGGCCCATTGTCTTCCCCAAGATCTGAGCACAGGATATCCACTATCACAGGCTGTTCAGGATTGTTGTTTTCAAACAAAAGCAGTACTTCAAGGGGGAAAATGTTCTTTTCATTTTGAAGCTGCATTTTAATTGAGCGGGTGAGTCTTGCAGGGATCGGCTCCCGGGGATTACCCGGAAAGTCAACAAAGACCCTGCCGTTTTTGTCTGTTTTCACGATCCTGCCCGCTACCGGTCCTTTGATCTGTCTTGAAAACTCAAGTTTGCGGACATTGTCCGCCAAAGCGCCTTTCATTGCATCAGTTCTCCAGTATCTTTTTGCCCTTTATGACTACATTTCCGGAACCCTTGGTGGTTATGGTTTTACCCTTAATAGTAATATCGCCGTTCTTCTTCATGGTAATAGAGGCTTTGCCGACCTTGATGGTCAACTGATCCTTGATTTCAATAACCCCTTTTTTATCCCCCTTGACAGTAAAGTCATCCCCTGAGGTTAAGGTCATTGTTTTGCCTGCGGTTAAGCTTGTTTCTTTGCCTGAGGACATGCTGATATTCTTGCCTGCATTTACCGATTTGTCCCGGCCGATGTTTTCACTTGAATTTGCCCCGACATTTACTGATTTTGTCGCCCCGATCTCCTCAGCCTTGACCGCTCCGATGGTTTCGTTCATGGCAGCTCCCACCGTGACCTGGTAGGCACCGCCAATGGTCAGTTCCTTTGCAACCCCGATGGTTTCCGCTTTGTTGATGCCAACGGTCTGGGTCATGTTGCTTCCAACATTCTCACTATGGTTTGACCCCACCTGTATGGTTTTATTTACCCCGATGGACTCCTTTTGATCATTGCCCACTGTTTTTGTACGGTCATGGCCCACGGACAGGGATTCATCCACGCCCACGGACTGGCTCTTGTTGTTCTCAATGACTATGTTCCAGTCTTTTTGTCCGTGGAGGTAAATCTCTTCCTCGCTTTTTTTGTCTTCAAAGCGGAATTCATTTGATCCGCCGCCGCCAATGGAGGAGTTTGACTTTATGGTGCTTCTGGTTTTATTGGCCGGAAGGGGGTAGGGCGGCGTGTTGTTCCCGTGGTAAACCCTGCCGGTGATGATGGGTCTGTCAGGGTCGCCCTCAATGAATTCAACAATCACTTCATGGCCGATCCGGGGAATATACATGGCTCCCCAGCCCGCCCCGGCCCATACCTGGGACACCCTGATCCAGCAGGAGCTGTTTTCATCATGTTTTCCCTCACGGTCCCAGTGGAACTGAACCTTGACCCGGCCAAACTCATCCGTATGGATCTCTTCCCCGGCCGGTCCTACCACGATAGCCGTCTGCACGCCTTTTACTAACGGTTTAGGTGTGATCCTGGGCGGTCTGAAGGGTATTTCAAACGGAATGCATTTAAATTCATTTGTATAGCTGTCATCTGTTGAACCGGCTGCTGAAGGTTCACTTCTGTAGGCTTCTTTCTGGTCTGCATGGTGTTCAACATGGGTGAGTACAAAATCCTTGTCGTTCATGTCGTCGCGAAAATACTCTTCCAGCGTGAAACGGCAGCCTCCGGTAAAGGACCGGCAGGTGCCGCTGCCGGTGATGGTGGTGATCCGGGCCTCCTCCTCTTCTATGCGGATGGTGGTCAGCCGGTCACCCAGGCTGCGGTTGCCGTATATCCCCGGATAATCGTAGATCTCCCGTTCTCCCGGTCCCAGTTGATATTTTGAATCGGTTGTCACCTTCAGGTCTGTATTGGGGACTTTGAAGTTGAAGTCTTTCTGGGTGTATCTGCCTGCCCGTATCTCTTTCATCACCTCGATTCTGGTGATGATATCCTCAGCCTCTCCATTGCCGGCGGTTATCAGGTATCGTGCAACATCCTGGTTCGGGCACGGTTTGTGTTCCGTCGGTGAATCCGCCAGCACCATGGTATGTTTCTTTTCCCCATGCTCAAAAAAGTAGTAAATCCCCTCTTCTTCAAGCAGGCGTGAAATAAAGTTAAAGTCGGTTTCCCGGTACTGCACGGCATACTCCCGTGGTTCATAACTTCCCTGCAGCCTCAGGCTGTGATCGGTGAACCCGTATTCGGAAAAGATTTTTTCAACAATATCGGGCACTGATAGTTTCTGAAAGATTCTTGAATCCGCTGTCCGGGTAAGGAGCCAGAACCAGGGCATCATGGTGGCGGTGTAGTACGAAAACAGGGTATCACTGTCGGCTTTATCTCCACCGGCCTGGCTGAAACTGGATATAAGCCCGTTAAAGTAACGCTTGCGGCCGTCTGCAAGCATGATGGAAACCGAGACGTTTTTTCCTATGATATCCTTAAAAGAGATATCGTGCCTTTCGGAAATCATCTTCAGTTCAAAGGCAAAAAGATCTGAAATCCCTTCTCCCCCGGCGAACCCTGTGAGGAGCAGTTCATCCTGACCAAGCGGCGTGTTAACGGCAAGAAACCGGTTCTCCTGGGTATACATGACAGCCCCCGTTTAAGGTGAGGAGCAGCAAAACAATGGTGATAAACCGTTTACGATGGGATAAGCATAGAACTCTTTTTGAATACCAAACTTGTTCCCCTGGTGTCAACAGCGCTTTTGTTTCTTTGCCACCACAACAAATCCCGACACCGGCCGCCCCTCTTCCTTGCGCAGCTCCTTTGATGCGATGGAAACCGTTTTAAGTCCCGCAGCGGCGAGGGTCTCCTTTGCATAGGCCCGGGTGTGGGAATACCTGCCGTGGGAGTTGAGTCTCAGGTTCACGGCATGTCCGTCGGCAGTCTCCAGGGTAAATGCGAAAAATCCGTCCGGTTTCAGGGCTTTTGAGGCTGCCGTGAACACAGGGGCAAGGGCGCCAAAGTAGCACAGGGTATCTGCCGAGAAAATGATATCAAAAGCTTGGGATTGCTGATCAAGGAACGCCGTCAGTTCTGCTGTTGTAAGCGTGTCATACACCGTCCTGCCCTTTGCCTTGGCCAGCATGCGCGGGGAGAGGTCGATGCCGGTGAGCTGTCCGGCATAGGGACGAAGGAGCGGCCCGCAGAGTCCCGTGCCGCAGCCTGCATCCAATATCTCAAGGTTGTTGGTTGGCTTGGGCAGGGCTTGGGCAAGCGCTTCTATGAGTAAATCAGGTGCACGGTAGTCCAGTTTTTCCACCAAATGGGTGTCAAAGTTGTCTGCCATATCATCAAACACCTGCTGAACATATTGGTTGGGTGCCCTGTCCGGGGCGTCACTGCCCAGGCAGGCTGCCTGAAGATAAAGAACCGTGGGATTCCCGGGTTCAACCGTAAGCCATTTTTTAAACAACGCTTCAGCCTCTTTTTTCCGGTCGGCAGATAGGAAATACATGGCCAGTCTCTGCCAGGCAAGGGCATAGTCGGGCTTCAGGGCGATGGCGCGCTGGTAGGCGGCGATCGCCCCATCACCATCCTTTGATTTTACCAGGGCATTGCCCAGATTATAGTGAAAATCGGCTGAATCCGGGGCCACCCGGATGGCATTTTGATAGGTTGTCACCGCTTCTGCCACCTTGTTACGGGCCATGAGCATCACCCCAAGGTTGTTCATGGCTGGCCCATGGTCGGGAAAAAGGGCGATGGCCTGTCTGTAGCACTCTTCTGCCTCACCGGTCATTCCCATTCCTTCGAGCACGTTGCCAAGATTGTTGTGGGCATCGGCATTCTCCGGTGCAAGGGTGATGATCCGCTTTATCAGTTCGGCGGCTTCTTTGCCCCGGTTATGCTGGTGGCACAGAAGTCCCAGATAGTGCAGGGTATCGATATTTCCCGGTGCCGCCTCAAGGATACGCATATAGAGCATCTCGGCCTGGGTGAAGTGGCCGTTCTGGTGAAGCTTCAGGCCGATTTCCAGGGCCTCGTGGACTGCAAGTTTTACCTGTCCGGACGGCCTGTGCCCAGGTGCTGTCTCTGCATGGTTTGCCATTCAATTTCCCTTTAGATTGATTTCGTACTTTTGGTTACTCTCGTTGACAACGGTCAATATTGTGCCTCTCCAGTTTACTTTAAGCTTAGTAATATACACATCCTGGACATCCAGCTCTTCCTGGGCTTTTTTACCCCTTGTACATCATCGCTTTCGGCGCTTGAAGAAAAAGATCCCCCTGGCTCTCTCCATTTTCTATCAGACGATCAATATAGGCTGCATTGCGGTTTACTTTTGATGAAGCGTCAAGGGTTGCCAGAAGATCCCCGGACATTTGTATGATAAATATATCCACGGGTTTTAACCGGTGCTCTTTGATATATTTTTTTGTGAAGGCGCCTTGTTTCAGGAACTTATTGACCATCATGATATGTTTGAGATCCTGAAACAGGGATTCGTTTCCGATCATTTCGTTGCGGCGGTCAATAATCTGCTCAGGGGTGACAGGGATTTCTTTGCGCGTTTTGGGATTGATCTGGATCACCCAGAGTTCATCCGGGATACGATCTTTTTCAACAAAGCTTGCATCAACCAGTTCATCTGTCGGCGGATTATCAGAAAGCAGGCCGTCCCAATAGGCATCCTTTCCGATTTGAACGGCAGGAAAGATGGAAGGCAGCGCTGCTGAAGCCAGGACCGCCTCAACCTGGATTTCGTTTTTCAGCGAACTGAATTTTTTGAATTCGCCGGTAAGTACATTGGCCGCACCGAGCAGCAGAACCGGGCTTGAAGGGGTGACAAGCTCAGTTATCTCCTCGAAATTCATATGGGTTTCCAATAAGCTTTTAAAATCATAGAACCGGGGAAACATGGCTTGGGAGGCGGAAACCATTCCCTGCTGGATCGGCGAATTCGGGCTGGTGTTCCATTCCGGCATCATGCCGCTATCCACAAGCTGAACAAACCTTACCATAGAATCGTTGAGCAGCTCTTCCATCGCATTCTGGGTGGAATTGGCTCTCCAGAAATCGGTCAGTCGCTGTTCAATGGGTGTCTTGTCTCCCCTGGCAGCTTTGAGCAAGGAAAACCATGCCAGGGCGGCACACACCGCGCCGCCCGAGGTGCCGCTGAGAGAGACGATCTCATTTGTCTTGTGGACCTGGTTCTTAAAAAACGATTTCAGTACGCCCGCACTGAATGCTGTCTGGCTTCCGCCTCCCTGACAAGCAATAGCAATTTTTCTTTTTTCTGCCATAAGAAATCCTTTAGTTGTTTGTGACGGAGCACTTGCCCCTTTGGTAGTGACCGGTGCCGGTTCTTTCCAGTACAAGGGTTGTGGTATCTGAACGTCTGCCCAAGGGTTCATTGGAACCTGTTGCATAATAATCGTAGGTAAACCCGAAGGGGAAGGCATATGACAAGGTTCTCCATGCCCTTCCTTCGGTTTCATGAACAGCGTTGGTTGATGTCCAATCCTGACATTCTCCGGGGGGAACCATGGGCGTTGTGGTTGGGATATTGTCGGCATTAAAACACCATACCCTGCCATCCTCGGTGCCATAGATTGTAAATGGTTCAGAAACGCCAAACTCGCTGTTTAATTCCACATAGGTCCTGTCGCACAGCCCCCACCCCCTTGAGGGGGCTGCTGGATAACTATCGTTGGGATATATTTCGTAATGGGAGAGTAAGCTTATGCTGTTTCCCGATTTTTGCTGATAGGGAGCAATAATATTGATCTCAACTTTTCTGCTGTATGAAATACATCCTTCATTGTCGATAACTTTGGCAATGGCCGTGTGTTTGCCATAATTTAAATTACATTTTTTGTATTTCCAACTAATCGTACCATCTGCTTTTTCAAAATTTCCCGAATCAACTTGTACGTAAACACCGTCTAATTGTTGTGAACCGTTATTCGCCTCCCCGGAAAGAAAGATGCCGGTGCATTCATTCTCTATAACAGCTGTCTGTTGTAAGATGGCGATCGATAAAGGCGCTGAAGCTGTCCCGACCCTGACAGCATCACTCTCCACGGTGGTTGACCCGGGCGGCGTTTGTGAATCAGTGGCCATAACTACAGCAACATAGGCTCTGTCATTGGCCGGCCATGCGGCTTTATGGGAAAAAGAACCATCATTATTCAAGGTGTGCACGATCTCCTTTTCAGGAATGACAACGTTTTCTTTATTGCAATTATCGAGGAACCTGATTTTCAAACTTAAAATCGAATCCCCAGGGTCCGGATCGGTAGCTTTTCCTTTCACCTCAATATCAGAGCCATTTTGCCGGATACTGATGATTTGTACATCCGGTGCCTGATTCCTTTTCACGCGTCGGTTGTTTTCCGTGAAGAACCTGGCAAGATATGCCCCATAATTGAACCCTGAATCGTCAATATATCCACCGGATGCGCCTTCGCCCCCCGGCCATGCGTGGTCCACATGATTCACTTTTACCATGGAAACCGGAATAGATCCATCCTCTCGCCACATTGCAATGGTTCCCTCAGGAATCGTTTCGACGCTGTCATCCTTTTGAGCCCCATATATTTTTGCCATTGCCCCGGCGTTTTGAAGGGAATATCGTTGATCAACAGTAAAATCGCTTGTCCCATATGCCGTCGATGTGATCTGGGTGTCAAAATAAGACTTGTTTGATCCGGCCAATTCCTCACAAGCCCGTACCGTAGAGTCCACGGTTCCGCAAAACTGGTATACGGCACAAGAGGAGTCCGTGCCTGTGCTCGGCCCGGCATCAATCCCCATGCCGGCAAATATGTCGGGCATCATGCACCCGACATTCATTGTAAAAGCACCTCCGGAACTCAAACCTGCGATATACACCTGATCCTTATCGATATTCAGTTCAGACCGTGATGTCAGTTCCTCAACCAGATTGCGCATGGTCTTGTAATCCCGGGAATTCCTGGTTTTCGGAGGGGACCAATATCCCCAGCATCCAAAACCTTCCTTATGCATGGCCTCAGGCAGAGCGATAACCATTCCGTATTGTTCAGATGCCTCTGTCCATTTCGCCCCCTTCATGTCCTCATTGGATTGTGCACAGCCATGTAAGGCAATCAGCAAAGAACGACCTGAGCCGATGGGAGATAACGACTCGGGTTTATAAATATAAACTTCGCTGAAACCACCAACTGATTCACTACGCCATGTACCGGCATTGACAACTCCTGTACAAAGAAGCAGTACCACGGATACAATAAATAATACCTTTTTCATGTCTCTTCCTTAATATGGTAAACCCCAAAAAGTATCAGCCACAAAAGATGAGCCGATTGCTATAACAGCGAATAAAATAAGACTCGCAAACGCCATTGGAACGGATGGGGAAACTTTGTCTTTAAGTGCTTGTTTGATTTGATCTTCGTCCATTCCACTCTGTTTGTGCTTTATGAAAACTCTGTGCGCATTTGCCAATAGAAAGCCATTACACATCAACCCTATGGCAATAGTAAATCCAGTAAAACCTGAATTTGCTATGGTGATGTCAAATATGGCTTCAATGAACGGAATTACTGCAAATATTACAAGCATAGTCGTCAGCATGCCCCACTGTTTTCGATATCCAAACCAGGCTGGTAACAGTAAAATAGCCAACCAGTTCAGGCTCATGGATATCATATTTCTCTTTTTAGCGGCTTTATCATAAAAACGGAGGAGTTTATCAGACTTAGTCCCACAATAAGACTTAAAAACATCCCGGGGTATCCAGTTCTTTGGATCTTTCATCTCGATTTTCATAGTCGTTCCTCCTCTAAATATTAACTTCATTTGTTGCTTCTATTTAAGGCTTTAGGACAATTAAACCTGACAATACTCTTTTTCACTTCTCCTGGATTTTTTCGGTGCAAGCCCTAATTTTGACTGCACTATGATAGAGCCAGTTTACAGAACTGAAAAGCATCGCCGCAACTAATAAAGCTACTGAGAATAATGTTAACGCAAAGAATTGAAGTTGGTTTTCGGTTTTTGATAAAAAAGCGGAGATTATTATTAACTCAACTTTCGGAGAAGTAAAACTATCTCAAAACCCCTATCAATTGTGACTTGCGCTTGTTGTCTAAGTCAAAAAATGCAACGGCTTCACCCATGATCGCATCAAGCATGGAGGTTATGGCCTGATCAGATAACTTCTGGGCTTTGCGTTGCGTAAACTTGGCCAGCTGCATTATCCTCCTCAGTGCATCAAGGAACGTTATATTTGCCAATTCTTCATTACAGGCTCTGAACAGATCTCCAAATGACCGCTGGTCCGTGCTTTCTCTTTGAAACAGGCTTAATCT